>CAUPJC010000025.1:0-83389 GCA_963511475.1 uncultured Flavobacterium sp. | reverse complement strand
TGCAATCTGCAATCTGCAATCTGCAATCTGCAATCTGCAATCTGCAATCTGCAATCTGCAATCTGCAATCTGCAATCTGCAATCTGCAATCTGCAATCTGCAATCTGCAATCTGCAATCTGCAATCTGCAATCTGCCTTAAAGCACTCTACTTACCGTCAATCCATCACGGATAGGCAATAAAACAGTTTCTACTCTAGGGTCATCTTTAAGCAATTGATTGTATTCAACCAATATTTTCGTGCTGATGTCGTTTGGATGTATGGGATCCAGTACTTTACCGCTCCACAACACATTATCGGATAAAATGATACCGCCTTTATTCATTTTTGGTAAAATCATTTCAAAATAGTTGAGGTAATTTTCTTTGTCGGCATCGATAAAAACCAAATCAAATTTTAAATCCAGATTAGGAATAATGTCAATGGCTTCGCCAAGATGCTGTACAATTTGTTTTCCCCAAGGTGATTTGTCAAAATGTTTGCGCTGAAAATCAACTAATTCTTCCTTGATGTCAATTGTGTGTAATTGTCCGTTTTCCTGCATTCCTTCACATAAACACAAAGCGGAATAGCCTGTATAAGTTCCAATTTCAAGAATAATAACAGGACGGATTAATTTGGACAGCATGCTCAAAACACGGCCTTGAAAATGTCCGCTCAGCATTCGCGGTAACAATATTTTCTGATAAGTTTCTTTGTTTAAAGTGGCTAATAATGCTGGTTCTTTTTCGGAATGCTGCTCAATATAATCTTCTAAATCTTGGGAAATGAAATGCATTTTTTGCGTAGTTGAAATTTGCCGTAAAGGTATTAATTTACCATTTATAAAAAAGGAGTTGTATTTGATTTTGAAGAAGAAATTAGATTTGGAAAGGATTTTTTATTCAAACCCATTTCAAATCAAAAAATCCCAATAGACCAGCTGTCTTTGGGATTTATAATTGTGCATTTATTGATTTTATGATTTGTAGAGGACAAAATGAATTACAAATTCATTCTTTACTTTGATAATGCCACCCATTTTAGTAGGAGGTTCAAGGGCAATGTCTGAAAAATTTACAGCTACGCTTCCTTCCAAAAATTCTTTATTGTTTTTTAGAACTAAGTTTTGATACGAAAGAGTTTTATCTGTTATCCGAAAATTTAAACTGCATTTGTAATTGGTTCCAAATGGTTTTATATTCGTAATGGTAACTGTACTTTTTGGAAACTTGGTTGCTTTAACGGTAGTTTTAAGATCCTTGTTCATGATTCTGTTTCCACAATCAAAATTACTCATTGAAATTTCTGATTTTAAACTGTTTTTTATGTTTGAGTTTAAATAGATGGTGTCGAGATAAGGAAGTGTGTTGGAACAATTGTATTTACCAACAGTAGAATTCCCAAGAATTTCTATTTCCAGTTTGCCAATGACGATGATGTTGTTTGGGTCAATTAATAAAGAAATGGGTTTAGCACTTCCTAGTGAAAGGAAAAGTGCCAAACCCATTATTGTAATTACTAATTGTCTCATTTTATTAGAATGAAATTGCCTTGTTAGAATGAAATCACAGCTTCAAATACTAAGCCATTAAATTTACCACCATAGAAGTTGTTTGCACTCGTAGTAGTAGTAATACTAGTAGCATTAGAAGTAGTAGCAGTTGTAGTTTGTGCGTAATCATTATAGTTTTGATTGACATACTCTAATTTTGCCAAGATGTTTTTAGTCATAAACCAGCCAACACTTGCTTCAACTTTGTTTACGCTAACTTTATCGGCATCAGCATTAGATAATTTTCCAGATACAGTATTATATTTTCCGCCAACATAGAATTGTTCTGATTTTCCAAATCTGTAGACAAGCTCTGCTGCATATTGGTCAGCAGTACGTTTGTCATCAGTTATAGTATTATCTCCCCCTGAAGCTAATTCAATTGTTCCAAAGAATTCAAGACCTTTGTATTTTACAAATGGGTTAATCATGTATGAAGTATACCAGTTTTTGAAATTAGGGTTGAATGTTCCTTCTGGTGTAGAAGTTGAACTATAATTAGATGCAACTGTAGTTGGAGTAGGAGTAACAATACCAGTTGCCTTATTTTTAACATAAGCAACAGTATTATATGAGGCATTGTTCAATACACTCCAGTAACCAAATCCTGATCTAGAACTTGCATAAATGTTTGCGTTACCCATGTTTGCACTATGAATATAAGAACCTGTAAGTCTTACTCTCAAATCTTTGTCAAGTTGTTTATCATACCCAAATTTAGCTAAAACAGTAGGGCTTACAACTGTATTGTAACCTGAAGCCAATTCAGTATTACTTTGATTTAAATTTCCATTTGTAGCACCCAGCATGCTTACCCATCCGTTTCTATTGTAGTATACTTCGATACCCATTTGAGTAGAAAATGCATTCATGATATTGTTTCCAACGAACGTGTTTTTAAGAGTACTACCATTGTCAGAGCTTTTGAAGTGAGCATCACCGTAGTTGTTCTCCATTTGACCAATTTTAATAGTAGCATATTTCATTACGTCAGCTAAGAAGTCTCTTTTGATGAAATCTAACTTGTCAATTTGCAAGTACCCGCCTTTCGCATAAGCTTCATTGTGGTGTCTTGAAGCTAAATAAACATCTAGATTTACTCTTACACCATCAAACAATTGAGCTGCAATAGTCATATCTGCTCCAGGAAGACTAAAATTGTTTTGATTATTGAGTAATCGATATCCAGTGACGTCTCCATTATTTACAGGTTGGTCATTGAACGAATTTGTAGCTTGGAAATCCATATTGAATGCACCTCCTAGATCAATACTGAGTCCTTTAAATTCTTTGTCGTCTTTTTGTACATCAAAAATATTGATTCCATCTTTGCTTCTTGAAATTTGATTTTGCATATCGCCAAAGGTTACTTGGGCGTTTGCAGCGGTTAACGATAATAAGCCAGCTGCTAAGAAATAAATTTTTCTCATGGTTATGGTATTTAATTAAAATTTAAGTTGAATTTTATTGTTAAGTCTTCTCCTGTTTTTATTGCTCCAAACATGGCCGTTGGAGATTTCATGCCAAATTCGGTGAATTTTATTTTGTTTGATCCCAGTAGGTTTATCGTTCCGTTTGTAACAGTTGTTTTTACCTGTGTTTTCAATATTTTAGAAACTCCAGCAATGGTATAAGTACCGGTAAGATTCCAAGTGGTCTCGTTTACTTTTTCAGCAGATTTTAAAACATATTTAATGTTTTTGAATTTGTCAGTTTTTAAAGTTTCATAAGCTACTTTATCCATGCTCTTTTTTTCGCTTTTAATGCTTTCAGCCGGAAGAGTGATATCGATGCTGTTAATATCTGTTATTTTTGAATCAGTTACGGTAAAACTAGCTGTTCCTGTTCTTGAAGGCGATTTCATTTCCCAATCATGAAGTGTTGATGTTCCAAGTACTGAAAAATTTGTTTTTACGTCCAAAGTGTAGCTTTTTTGAGCATTTGCTGATAAGACCATTATAAACAATGCTATAGAAGCAATAATTGTTTTAAGTGTTGATTTCATAACTTTTTTTTAAAATAATTGTAATAAAAATATTTCTGCTAGTGGTGAGATTCGTATTAGAACCTCTTTTATCTTTTATAGTGCAAATGTATTATGGAATCAAAACTATCAATATGATAAAAATCATGTTAATCAAAGTATAAAAATTATATTTTTCTTAGTGATATGGTATTATTGTTAACTATATCGGTTTCTTTTTTTTCTTGCGCCGATTTTTAAATGATGTAAAAACACTTAACATGTTGTATATAAGGGATTTTAAGGTCTTTTTGTGTGGCTTGAATAAAGGATGAGATTCTCTTTTATATTGGTAGGTTTTGTCAGGATCTTTTTTGATTTTTTTTTGGTTTTAATTTAAATCGTATTGTATTTCCTTCAAATATTTTTATGATGAATAAAGGGTGAGTACTTTTAACATTTTAAATTGTTTGTGTGATTTTTTTGAATAAGATTCAAATGGAATTTATAAGTATGATTTTATTAATAGATCAGCTAATGAATAAATGGAGTTTACAAAGGATAGAAACAGTATTTGATGGCACTTATTTAAAATTTTGTTATCAAAACAACAATTCAACAAATAGTCACTAAATTTGCACCATGCAAATTGAGAAAAAAGACATACGGTCATTATCCAAAGACCAGCTGAGAGATTTTTTTGTAACCAATGGGGATAAAGCTTTCCGTGGGAATCAGGTATATGAGTGGCTATGGAGTAAAGGTGCACATAGTTTTGAGGACATGACAAATGTTGCCAAAAGTACACGTGCTATGCTGGAAAACCATTTTATCATTAATCATATCAAAGTGGATACAATGCAGCGCAGTGAAGACGGAACGGTTAAAAATGCTGTTCGTTTACATGACGGATTGGTGGTTGAAAGTGTTTTGATTCCAACTCAAACCAGAACTACTGCTTGTGTATCGAGTCAAGTGGGTTGCAGTTTGGACTGCAATTTTTGTGCTACTGCAAGATTAAAGCGTATGCGTAACTTGGAACCTGCCGAAATTTACGACCAAGTTATTGCTATTGATAAAGAAAGCCGACTCTATCATAATCATCCTTTGTCAAATATTGTTTTTATGGGAATGGGCGAACCGCTTATGAACTACAATAATGTTTTGAAAGCAATTGAAATGATTACTTCTCCGGAAGGGTTAGGGATGTCACCAAAACGTATTATGCTTTCTACCTCGGGAATTCCTAAAATGATAAAAAAATTGGCGGATGATGAAGTGAAATTCAAATTAGCAGTTTCCCTGCATTCTGCAATAGACAGCATTCGTTCCCGAATTATGCCGTTCAGTGAAAATTTCCCTTTGGCTGATTTGCGCGAAGCTTTAGAATATTGGTATCGAAAAACAAAAAGCAAAATATCGTATGAATATGTAGTTTGGAAAGGAATCAATGACGATAAAGCTTCGATTGATGCATTGGTAAAATTCTGCAAGTATGTCCCCTGTAAAGTTAATTTGATCGAATACAATCCAATAGACGACGGAGAATTTCAGCAAGCTTCCGAGGAATCTATAAATGCCTATATTAAAGCGTTAGAAGCAACAGGAATTGTTGTGAAAGTAAGAAGAAGCCGCGGTAAGGATATTGATGCAGCCTGCGGACAATTAGCCAATAAAGAAGCTTAAGGTCAAATTGACAAATGGTGATAAAGCGAAAAAAATAGCAATAATTTAATTACACTTAGTATAAATGATCGATCTTTTTTTATTTAAAATAGTATATTTGGCATTCAAATGAATATCACTACACAAATAAAACAGCCAATAGTTAACGAAATGGAACTTTTTGAGAAAAAGTTCTACGAATCGATGGCATCCAATGTAGCACTTTTAAATCGTATCACTTACTATATTGTCAATAGAAAAGGAAAACAAATGAGACCTATGTTTGTTTTTCTGATGGCAAAAATGGTGTCAAAAGGTTCCGTGAATGAGAGGACTTATAGAGGTGCTTGTGTAATAGAGTTAATTCACACAGCAACCTTAGTTCATGACGATGTGGTTGATGATAGTAACCGGCGCAGAGGTTTTTTCTCTATCAATGCTCTTTGGAAAAACAAAATTGCTGTATTAGTTGGTGATTATTTGTTATCCAAAGGATTATTGCTTTCCATTGATCATAGTGATTTTGATTTATTGAAAATCATTTCGGTCGCTGTTAGAGAAATGAGCGAAGGGGAATTACTTCAAATTGAAAAAGCGAGAAGACTTGATATAACCGAAGCTATTTATTACGAAATCATCCGAAAAAAAACGGCAACTCTTATTGCCGCCTGTTGTGCTCTTGGTGCTAGATCGGTTATAGAAGATGATGTACAGGTAGAGAACATGAGGAAATTTGGTGAACTCATCGGAATGGCATTTCAGATAAAAGACGATTTATTCGATTACTCTGAGGAAGCCATTGGTAAGCCAACAGGAATCGATATCAAAGAACAAAAAATGACTTTACCGCTAATTCATGTTCTTAATAATTGCACCCCAAAAGAAAAAAGCTGGCTTATCAACTCGATAAAAAACCACAATAAGGATAAAAAAAGAGTCAAAGAGGTGATTGCTTTTGTAAAAGGCAATCATGGTTTGACTTATGCCGAAAATAAAATGGTAGAATTTCAGCAGGAAGCGCTACAGTTGCTGAATGATTATCCCGAATCCGACTATAAAGCAGCACTTATTTTAATGGTAAACTACGTTATCGAAAGAAAGAAGTAAATTTTAAGTTTATAAAATTACTTCTTTTAATTCTAAGTATTTGATAAATAGCAATTTTATGTATTTGTCTTGATAAATTGCACTTTTATTTTAACTTTTTTTAAAATCCATGCAACCTTTTTAGTTTAATTCTCGTCTATACTTATAGAAACACTTTTTAAAAATTTTGAAAGTAATTAATCTACATCAGGAAGAAAATGAAATAATTGCATTGGCTGTCAAAAACAACCGGCAGGCGCAACAATGTATTTATTCCAAATATTCGCCAAAGATGTTAAGCGTTTGCCGGCAGTATATAAAAGATCTGCATTTGGCCGAAGATGTTATGATTACCGCTTTCATGAAAGTGTTTGTCAACTTAGGGCGGTTTGAAAACAAAGGAAGTTTTGAAGGCTGGATTAGGCGAACGATGATTAATGAATGTATTTCCTTTGTTAGAGTTGAAAAAAAAATAAGCTTTGTTGAGGATGAAATTTTTTTTGAAGAAAGTTTTAATAATATCGATAGCCATTTTTCGGTAGAAGATATTCAATTTTTGATTGACACCTTACCTGATGGTTATAGGATGGTTTTCAATTTATATGCTATCGAAGGATACAAACATCAGGAAATTGCAAGTTTGTTGGGCATAAATGAAGGGACGTCAAAGTCACAGTTATCACATGCCAGAAAGATGTTACAAGATCAGATTAATAAGTTAAAAAATTATTGTTATGGAACCGAATAAAATGGACAAGCAATTTAAAGAGCAATTAAATCTTCGGGAGATAAAACCTTCAGAAATGGCATGGGATAAATTAGAAGCAATGCTTACTGTTGTTGAAAAGAAACCAAAACGCAATTTTAAGTGGTTTTATGTTGCTGCAAGTATTTTTGGTTTTTTATTAATTGGTACGGCTTATTTTAGTCGTTTTGAAACTGCAAAAATAAATAAGGATGCACCAATAGTCTTAGAACAAAAAAAAGATGTAAATAATTTTAACGAACGAAAAACAATCAGAAGAGGCGTTTTACATGAAGAAATTCAAAAAAAAGTAACGAAGGCACAAACAGTTGTAGCATACAATAACGACCCAAAAAAGCAGTTGTGCCAACTCATACATAAAGAGGAGCTTTCAATCATCAATCATTCAGAAGAGGATAATGTAATAGTTAATTCTTTCGAAAGCAAAAATCACCAATCAACGGCTACAAATAAATACATTTCCGCAGAAAAATTATTAGCTGAAGTCAGTAATGCTAAGTTTGATACAAAAGTTACTGACGAAACAATTAAAAAAACGAAAACTGCTATTTCAGTAAATCCAAACGACTTATTGTTAAATGCTGAAACCGAATTAAATCAATCTTTTAGAGAATCTGCATTAGACAGATTTAATAAAAAGTTTAATGCTGTAAAAACTGTTTTAGTTAATAGGAATTACGAAGAATAAATAAAATCATCAATCATCAATCAAAAAATGAAAATCATGCAAAAAATTATGTTGTTTACAATAATAATGATAGTTGCTTTGGCAACTAAATTAAACGCTCAAGAATTAGATTCTATCAAAAAAACTTCGGAATGGTATTATAAAGGTTCTTTACCTGCTAGTTATGAAATGGGACCTGAGAAAAACACTGAATTTAGCAACCAAACTGTTTTAAAAATTAAATCGATTGAAAGTAAAATCAATGGTTTTGGAACTATTATGAAAACCATCAAATCTGATTTATATAAAGGAAAAACCGTAAAAATGTCTGGTTATGTAAAAAGTGAAAATGTGAAATCTTGGGCAGGATTGTGGATGCGTGTTGATTATTATAACGCTGGCGTGCTTGCTTTTGATAACATGGAAAAAAGAGCTATAAAAGGAACAAAGGAATGGAAAAAGTACGAAGTTGTTTTGTTTGTTCCTGCTGAAGCAACATCTATTTCTTATGGAGTTTTATTAGATGAAACTGGCCAAATTTGGTTTAAAGATGTAATTCTTGAAGTAGTTGATGATTCTGTTCCAGAAACGGGCTCAAATAAAGGGCGAGAACATAAAACAATCTCATTTGAAAGAAGAGCAAAAGCAATTGCTGATCAAATTAAAAAAATAACTGATCATGAAAAAAGCGCTTTAAAAACTGAAATAGATTTATTGGATAAGGAAGTTACAAATGGAATAATCCCTAAAGAAAAGGCAGAAGAACTTAAATTAAAAAAAGCTGAAGTCCGCGCTGCTAATATTGAAACAAATGTTGCTGTTGAGCAAACAAAGTTAAATCAATTGGTACAGGATAAAGTTGATGGGAAATTAGAAGAAGAAAATGCAATTTCGAGTGGCAGAACTTCTATAATTGTAGGAACAAATACTGATTCTATTGGCAAGTATAGTAGAGAATTTAATATTACTGCAATGAAATTTTATAATGGTCAAGAGGAGAAACAAAACCGTCAGTCTAAACGCACCACAAGTCAATTTGTGTTTGCATTTGGAGCAAATAATTTGGTGACAGATAAGCAAGTTGCAAATTCAAATTTTAAGTATTTGGATTCTCATTTTTACGAATGGGGATT
The DNA here is from genome assembly GCA_963511475.1 of uncultured Flavobacterium sp. Lineage (GTDB taxonomy): Bacteria > Bacteroidota > Bacteroidia > Flavobacteriales > Flavobacteriaceae > Flavobacterium. The sequence continues at coordinate 74,574 of CAUPJC010000025.1, read as the reverse complement.
GACCTACAACACTAGAATTTTGAAAGAAGATAATCTACTGCATTTTAAATATGGTCTGTCATTAATGTATAATAATCTTCGGGCTACAGATGATCGTTATTTTGTTAAAAATGGTGCGCAAACTGATTTAGTTAACAGTACATTGCATTTAGAAGAATCCAGATTTAGAAATGTCTATATCATGGTGCCTCTTCATTTGGAGTTTGATATTACAAAGAAAGAAATACGGGATGGTGTTAATTATTTTAGAACGCATAAAAGTGCGAGATTTGGTATAGGCGGATATGCTGGTTTTAGAGTGAAATCAAAACAAATTCTACATTTCGATGATGCCAGCGGAAATGATGTGAAACAAAAAACCAAAGGGAATTATAATGTAAATGATTATAATTACGGTCTAAGTACGTATGTGGGGTACAAATCAACAAGTTTGTACTTGAAATACGATTTACAGCCTTTATTCGAAAATAATCCAGTTGATCAAAACAATATTTCGTTAGGACTTCGTTTCGATTTTAATTAGTCATTTTTTTATAAATTTCTACATATTCTAAAGCCCTGATCTGCTCCTTTGCCATTTGCTTGGTAATTGGCACGAAATGAGTTTTCGCAACAAAAATCAGCTCCAATCCAACCGCCACCTTTCCAGGCTCTTCCAAAAGGTTCGTTGTTGGTGTTGTTATTATTAGAATCAAAACACCATTCTCTAACATTTCCGGACATATCATGGAGTCCTAGTTCGTTTTCGGACTTTACTCCAACAGTTTTTGTTTGACAGTGATTAGCTTCTATAGTTGACCAATTCCAATTACCGCTTAATGGTTTGTCACCTGAATTTTTCCACGTCCATGCAACTGAATTACAATCGTTACTGCCACTGTATTTATAATGTTTGGAAAGTTGTCCACCGCTGGCTGCATATTCCCATTCTTTTTCTGTTGGTAATCGGTATCCATTTGCTTCTGGAATGGTGGTAATTACCCATTTTACATCGTCATTTTCGTTATTGTTATTAATATTTTGTTTTGTTTTGTCAATGATATAATATTTTTCCAAGCCTTCTTTTTCACTTCTATTGTTACAATATTCAATACAATCGTACCAGCTAATGTTTTCAACAGGTAAGTTTTCACCTAAAAAAATAGAGGGATTTTTGCTCATAGTAATTTTCCATTCTTTTTGAGTAATTTCATTTATACCCATATAAAAATCGTTTAAATTTTCATTTTTAGCATAAAATTGAGAATAGATGTTTTTGAATTGACCTCCTTTGACCAATATAAAATTGTTTGGAGTTTCTTTAGTACAAGAGCTGATAATTAGTAAAACAAATAAGTTAATAATAAGTAGTGCTATTTTTTTCATTGATATAGTGTGCGATAATTACGTGTATAAATATAAATAATTTGCAGATGAGAATTTATATTAAAAAATGCTGGATTTTTTACTTCCAGCATTTTAAAACAATGTTGTATTATAATAGGTTTACCAAACAGTAGCGTTAATAGAACCTGTTTTTCCTCCAAAAGCTTCAATAGCAAAAACTTGATAGTTAAAAGATCCAAAACCATGTCCGCCATTGCTTTTCCAATTATTAATATGGTTTGCCATATTAACAGTTTTGTTAGATCCTGTAGAAGAACCTCCCCATTTGTCGATATATTGCCAAAATGTAGCAGTTCCTATGATTGAAGGAGCATTAACTCTTTGGTTTCTTACAAAATTATAAGTGTGTCCATCACTGCTTACATTATTTACAGAAGAGCCATTTATATTATTCCCTTTTTCACAAACATAATATTCAATTAACGGACTCGTCGTCCAGCCGTAAATACCTACAAAATCATAACCTCCAGTTAACGACCCAATATTATAGCCTATTGTTTTATTTGACCCAGGATTCCATCCTTTTCCTCCAACAACATCATTACATCCACTATATGATATTGAATAATTACCGTTTGATCCGTTTGTCAAATTGGCTGTACCGCCTTCTTGATATAAAGTCCAGTAAAAGCCATTGGCGGTACCAGTACCGCTTTTTCCAGTTAAATTAGTTGTGTACCCACCTGTACGCACACCTGCAATTTTTTCTGGATTGCTAGTATTTGTGTCATCAGATGTGCAGCTTGCTAATACAAGCATTAAAGATGCCAATAGGCAAATTCCTTTTTTTGAAAATTGGTTTTTTTTCATTTTTTAGTTTTTTCATTAAGTTAAATAATAAGATCTTACACAACCGATTGTTTAACAAATATAATTAAAAATTTAAATAAAAATTAAAAATTATAGTAAATTTTCACTATACTCATATTTTTAATCACAAAATATTATTGTATTATTAGTTGATGATTCGTTTTTAAAGGGTTTGCTGAGATTTCAAGTATCAAGAATTTTAATACAATCAATTATTATTTATTACGCATACTTGTTATTTCTAACAGCAATTAATACTAAATAAAATATAATTCAATCTTTACTTTCTCTTTTGGAGAGGGCTGAGAATAGGATAAATAAGAACAACCTGTTTTATCTTTTTGTTTGGTACAATACGCATAAAAGTTATAATATTGAAATACTTTGTATCTTTGAACTTTTCCAACATGAACTATAAAAAAATTGATTTCACAAGCAACCATAGATACTGTTTTTGAAACCGCTCGAGTAGAGGAGGTTATTGGAGATTTTGTACAATTGAAAAGAGCAGGAAGTAATTTTAAGGGGCTGAGTCCGTTTTCGGATGAGCGTTCTCCATCTTTCATGGTTTCGCCTGCAAAAGGGATTTGGAAAGATTTTAGTTCTGGAAAAGGTGGGAACTCCGTTGCTTTTTTGATGGAACATTCGCATTTTACGTACCCGGAAGCCATTCGGTATTTGGCCAAAAAATATAATATTGAGATTGAAGAAACGGAACAGTCAGATGAAGAAAAAGCAAATACTGATGTTCGGGAAAGTATGTATTTGGTTTCTGAATTTGCCAAAACCTATTTTCACACGACACTTTTAAACACTGAAGAAGGGAAGGCTATTGGGCTTTCTTATTTTAAAGAGCGCGGTTTTACTAATGAAACCATCAAGAAATTTGCTTTGGGATATTCACCCGAAACTTGGGATGCGTTTACAAAAGATGCATTAGGCAAAGGCTATAAAATGGAATTCTTGGAAAGCACTGGATTGACTATTGCCAGAGAAGACCGTCCTTTTGACCGATTCAAAAGCAGGGTGATGTTTCCTATTCAAAGCATGTCTGGAAGGATACTTGGTTTTGGAGGGCGAATTTTGACGAATGACAAAAAAGCTGCTAAATATCTAAACTCGCCAGAGAGTGAAATTTACCATAAAAGTAAAGTGCTGTATGGTATATTTCAAGCCAAACAATCAATTGCCAAACTAAATAATTGTTTTTTGGTTGAGGGTTATACCGATGTTATTCAGTTTAATCAAGCGGGTATTGAGAATGTCGTGGCCTCTTCGGGAACGGCTCTTACGCCAGATCAAATTCGGTTAATCAATAGGCTGACGAAAAACATTACCGTTTTGTTTGATGGTGATGCAGCAGGACTTCGCGCTTCTGTCCGTGGAATTGATTTAATTCTTGAAGAAGGAATGAACGTAAAAGTCTGTGCTTTTCCAGATGGAGAAGACCCAGATAGTTTTGCCAGAAAAACATCGTATGAAGATCTAGTAGCTTATTTAGATAATAATGCCAAGGATTTTATTCAGTTCAAAGCATCGCTTTTGATGAATGATGCTAAAAATGATCCCGTTAAGAAAGCCGATTTGATTCGGGATATGGTTGCAAGTATTTCGAAAATTCCAGATAGAATCCAGCGTGAAATTTACATTCAGGAATGTTCCAGAATAATGGATATTTCCGAGCAGGTTTTGACAAGCACTTTGGCGCAGTTAGTTCAAAAAGATGTTAGCGAAGTAGGTAAAAAAGCAAAACAAGAGCAAAAAGCTTTTGAAATTGTAAAAAATGAAAATCCTGTTCAAGCTGCAAAAGTTGATGTATTGTATCGTTTGGAGCGTAAAATAATTGAAATTCTTTTATTATATGGCAATAAAACGGAGGAGTTTGAAGATGATTACATGAAAACAAATGAATCCGGTGAAATTGAAACGGTAACTGAAAAGAAAGAGTATAAGGTTTACCAAAGGATTTATCTGAGTTTGCAAGAAGATGAGGTAGAATTAGCGAATCCTTTATTCCGTGATATTTTTAATGACTTGATCCAATATTTTCTGCAGAATGAGAATTTGGAATTTGAAAAATATTTAATGCATTTGAATTCCGATTTTGCTCAGGAAGTGACCGATATATTGATGGAAGACGAGCGATTGGTACTGCATAATTGGGAAGGTCAAAATATTATTCCTAAAACCAAAAATGAAACTATTAGTCAATATGTATCGGAAACTATTTTGACGATGCGATGGTATTTGGTAGATAAAATTATAGATGAATTAAAAAACTCTGTATCAAATGAACCAGGTTCAGATAATACAGAGTCTATGTCAATGGCGATGGATTACTACAAGTTAATTAATTCTTTTTCAAAAAAATTAGGAAGAGTAATGTCCCGCTACAGTTAAACGATCTCTAAAGTTTTAGCTTTATTTACTAAATCTACTAGATTCGTAACGTTTAATTTAGTCAACAATCGTAGTTTGTAAGTACTGATTGTTTTCTCGTTAAGTGATAAGATTTCAGCGATTTCGTGGTTTTTCTTACCGTCGCTTAAATAACGCAGTACTTCAACTTCACGATTGGAAAGTTTTCTGTACAAACGCTCGCTTTTGCTTTGTTTTGCAATCAAAGCAATGTTTTTCATAACAGCCTCATTCATGATGATTTTGCCTTGGTTTACTTTGATGATCGACTGACCCAAAGTTTCCAGCTTTTCAGTTTTGTGAACAAATCCAGAAACTCCTGCTTTAATAGCATTTGGAGCGTAGATCTGTTCTGACAGTCCGCTGTAAAAAACAATTTTTGTTTTAGGAAAATTTTTCAAAACCGATTTGATTTCGAAAATGCTTGAAAGCCCTTCAAGCTCCAAGTCCAATACAAGTACATCTATTTCTTTTGTAAGAAGGATGTCTTTTACCATTGCGAAGTTACCAACATTGGCAACAATAGAAATGTCCGAATGGTCTTTGAAGTACGATTTTATTCCAAAATGTACTACAGGATAGTTATCTGCTAAACAAACTTTAATCATGGTATTTAGTTTTAGGATTGTTTTTGAATGAACAAATTTAAAAAAAATATTTTGATATAAGTCTAATTTTTCGGACAAATTATTTTTTTTTAACAGTTTATTATGCAAACTGGTATTGGATTCATTTTATGCTGGTTGTTTTTGTTGAGTTTTTTGTAAATTTCATAAACAGTTTTTTGACGATCCGTGAAAGTATTAGGGTCTGTTTTTGAGTCATTTGCGTCCATTGCCCATTCTAATTCGTCATAACTTGCTCCTAGTTGATCTTCATCTGTTCGGTCGTCACCAAATAATCCGTCTGTAGGAGAAGCTGTTAATATGGATTCAGGAATTTTTAAATAGGTTCCCAATTGATATACTTCCGATTTCATTAAATCGGCTATTGGACTCAAATCTACGCCACCATCTCCATATTTAGTATAAAAACCTACCCCAAAATCTTCTACTTTATTTCCTGTTCCTGCGACTAGTAAGCCATGAATACCTGCAAAATAGTACAAAGTGGTCATGCGTAAACGGGCACGGGTATTAGCAAGAGATAAATTTACAGTGGCTTCATTACTAGTTGCTGGAACTTCTTTTTTGAATGTTTCAAAAACCGAAGTTAAGTCTGCAACAGCGTTAGTTACATTTGGAAACCTGTTTTTTAATTGCTCAATATGTTCCTGAGCTCTTGAAACTTGGCTTGGTGCCTGATGGATTGGCATTTCTACGCACACTACTTTCAAGCCTGTCTGTGCACAGAGTGTTGAGGTAACTGCCGAATCTACACCGCCTGATATTCCTATTACAAAACCATTGACTTTTGAATTTTCAGCATAACTTTTTAGCCACTCGACAATATGTGTATTTACTTTTTCGATTTCTAGGGTTCTTTTTTTAGTCATAATAGTTTAAGTTTTAAAAAGCAGGAATGTATATTTGCAAAAAAAATGAATACAAAGTTTTCAGAATTCCATTGAAAACAAATTTAAATAAAATAATAGGATATGTTTTATATAGGATCAAAATCCCTATGAAGATTTGCGAATTTTGTTCAAATCATTTCTAAAAATTGATAAATAAATAATTATATATGAAATTTTTTCTATTGCAAGTTGTTTTTTGCTTGCTGTTTGTGTCTTGTGATCAAAAAAGTAAAGTCGAAAAAGCTATTGAAGAAACTCCTGTGGTTGTTAAGGTTGAGCGTTTTGATAAGCAGTTTTTTGAAACACAGCCTGAGGATTTAGCTAAATTAAAGAAGCAATATCCTTATTTTTTCGCTCCAAATATTCATGATACCGTTTGGACAAACAAAATGACTGCTCCTATCTGGAGAGAGGTATATGCCGAAGTTGAAAAAAAATATCCTTCATCTGAAGAAATTCAGAATAGTGTGGAGACTTTGGTACAGCACATGAAATATTATTTTCCAAAAACCAAAACGCCTAAAGTTATTACACTGATTTCGGATATGGATTATAATAATAAAGCAATTTATGCCGATTCGTTAATTATAATTTCGTTAGAACTGTACTTAGGAAAAGATCATAAGTTTTATACTTTTCCGAAATACCTGAAGCAAAATTTTGAAGAAACACAGATGATGCCAGATGTAGTAACAAGTTTTTCTCAAGGAAAAATTGCTCCATCTACAGATAAAAATTTGTTGTCCCAAATGATTTATTTTGGAAAAGAACTCTACTTAAAAGATATTTTGCTACCGCAATACAGCGATGCCGAAAAAATGGGCTACACTCCAGAGCAGATTGTTTGGTGTCAGGAAAATGAGAGTTATATTTGGCGTTATTTTATAGAAAAAGAAATGCTTTATAGTGATGATCAAAAGTTAGCTTCCCGTTTTATTGAACCATCGCCGTTTTCAAAATTTTATCTGGAAATAGATAATGATTCCCCAGGACAAGTTGGCTGTTGGATAGGCTGGCAGATCGTTAGGTCTTTTATGGAAAATAATGATACTAAGCTGGATCAGATGTTAAAAATGGATGCCAAAGAAATTTTCGAACAATCAAAATACAAACCCAAGAAATAATGTCAGATAAAAATACCTCAGAAATTAAATTTTTAGTCGAATTAGACGAAAACCGTGTTCCGGAAAAACTTTTTTGGACAGCACAAGACGGTGGAATAGAACTCTCAGAATCCAAAGCTATTATGCTTAATGTTTGGGATCATAAAACTAAAGAAAGCATGCGCATCGATTTGTGGACTAAAGATATGCCTGTTGATGAAATGAAAATTTTCTTTCACCAAACTTTAGTAGCTATGGCCGATACTTTTAAAAGAGCCACAAATGATGAAAAAATGTCGGATACGATGTTAGACTTTTGTGATTATTTTGCCGAAAAGCTGGAATTAAAAAAATAATTATTCTTTTCCGTATAATTTACTGTTACAAACGAATCGTTTATTCGTCTTTCATTAAAACAGTAATTATGAAGAATTTAATTGTAATATCGTTAGTGTTAGTTTTGGTGTCTTGTGGTGCCAACACACCCTATGAAACTTTTAGAAAAGAAAACAAAGAGGAAATTTCCATATCATTTGGAGTTTCTAGTTTTGTTGTTAATTCTCTTGTTTGGGACAAAGATTTTAGAGATTTTAGAAAACAGATTTCGGGAATTAAAAAGTACAATGTTCTAGTTTCTAAGTCAAATGCTACTTTTATAAAATCCAACTTTGATGCTTTCTTAAAGCAAAATAATTATGAAGAAATTGTATATACAGCTAAAGGAGATGAAAAAGTCCGTATTTTTTCTTTTGAAAAAGGCGAACAGTTGAAAGAAGTTTTAGTTGAAATTGAAAATGATTCTCAAGTTGTGCTTGTAAAGGTTCAAGGCAATTTAAAAATAAATGATTTTCAAAAATTAGTAGCTTTTAATGAAGTGAATTAGTTTTTGAAAAGTTGGTTGTAATTAAAAATCCCAAAATTGAATTTATTTCAGTTTTGGGATTTTTAGCTTTTTTTTTTTCAATTAGAAATGAAAATTATAATATTTGGTTCAATTCTTTATAGACTTCTTTTTTAAGTCTTTTAGGATTTTCTTTAAGCTTCCAAACATTAGTTTATTTGAACTTTTATAAAACGAAATATTGTCAATAAGTTTGTCCGACTTTTTAGTGTCAAAGGCAGAAGGCTGGTCTTCTTTGTCAGTGCCAATAACGTGTGCTGTATAAATTATTTGGAGTAAATTCAAATCATAAATTTCTAAAAAGGCTTCACTTTCATTTTTTCCATTCTCTGGATATTTAGTGTCATAAAGACCAATTGCGTTTAGGTCACTTCTATTTTTTTTAACTACAATATTTATGAAATAGTCAAAACCAGTACCTTCTTTTAATTCTTTTAGTTTGATTTTGTTAGGATTTAAAGGTGTTTTTTTTGTGATTAACAAGTTTCTAACATCATTAATGTAAAAAAAACGCTCTTGAAGGTTGTTTTTGAAAAAAGTTATTGCTTCGGATGTTATTTTGTCATTGTTGTTTTTTGGGGAGTCTAATTCGTTTAGAAGCCATTTTCCTTCTGTGAAATCAACGCCAATTTGTGGATTTGGATCTGCAACATACATGGAAGTTTTACAAGAGGTCGCTATAACTGAAATAATTCCAATAAATAAAAAGAGTTTATTTTTTTTCATTTAAAACTCAGAATTGTTTTTGTTTACCTCTTGATTTACTTCGTCTATATAACCTAAAAGTTCTTCTTTTCCTGTAGATTCTGTTGCCGAAGTTACAAAGTAATGTGGCATTTCGGCCCAGTTGTTGGCAAACATTTGTTTTTTGTAAGCTGCAATTTGAGAGTCAATTTTTACTTTACTGATTTTATCAGCTTTGGTAAAAATAATGCAAAATGGAATTTCACTTTCGCCCATGTACGACATGAATTCTATGTCGATTGTCTGCGCTTCATGGCGAATGTCAATTAGAACAAAAGCACAAACCAACTGTTCTCTGCTTTCGAAATAATCGGTGATGAATTCTTGAAAAACTGATTTTGTCTTTTTAGAAACTTTGGCATAACCATAACCTGGCAAATCGACAAGAAACCAATTATTATTAATCAAAAAGTGATTGATAAGCTGTGTTTTTCCGGGTCTTCCAGATGTTTTTGCTAGTTTTTTGTGGTTTGTCAGCATATTGATTAATGACGACTTTCCAACATTGGAACGGCCAATAAAAGCATACTCGGGCAAAAAATCCTTTGGACATTTGCTTACATCTGAGTTACTTATTACGAATTCGGCAGTATTAATTTTCATGTTTTTTGAGTATAAAATTCTCCGGTCGATTAATGTTCCCTTAAATGTGTGTGGGTAAGCCAGTCTTCAAGATGTCTATTGAACTCTTCCGGCTGTTCCATCATGGCAGCATGTCCGCATTGGTCAATCCAGTATAATGTCGAATTAGGCAGTAATTTATGGAATTCTTCAGCGACATCCGGCGGTGTAACCTTATCATTTTTTCCCCAAATAATACAAGTCTGCACGTGCATTTTTGGTAAATCTTTGGCCATATTGTGACGAATTGCACTTTTTGCAATTGTCAGGGTTTTGATTAATTTTATACGGTCATTTACTGTGGCGTATACTTCATCAATAAGTTCTGGAGTGGCAATTTTTGGATCATAAAATACATCTTCAGCTTTTTTCTTAATGTATTCATAATCACCTCTTTTTGGGTAACTGTCTCCCATAGCGCTTTCGTAAAGTCCTGAACTTCCGGTGATTACAAGTCCGGAAACTTTTTCAGGAAACATTTTGGTATGATATAATGCGATATGGCCTCCAAGTGAATTTCCTAAAAGAATTACTCGGTCTAATTTTTTGAAAGTAATGAAGTTCTTTACATAAACGGCAAAACTTTTTACGTTCGTTTTTAATATATTCTGAGTGTAAATAGGTAAATCGGGAATGATAATTCTGTATCCTTTATTAGAAAAATAACTGGCTACAGCATCAAAATTACTAAGTCCTCCCATTAAACCATGTAAGATGACAATCGGTATTCCTTCGCCTGCTTCGTAATATCCGTACTTGCCTTCTTTTTTGTAATATTTTTCCATGTTTTAAAATAACAATTTCAATTTTTCACAAATATAGGGTTTAAAAAATTAAAAAGAATTTTGGGAGCTATTTTTTAACCTTTTATTCTTATCGGTGTAAAATATGTTTTTTGAGCCTCTTTTTATTGCTTTTTTAACTATTTAGAAATGTTTTTTTTAAGCTTTTAAGAATATGTTTTAGCAATCAAAAATAGATGCCTTTTGTTAAATTATAAGCTTTCTTACAAATAAACGATTCAGCAGCTAATGTTCTGATAGTCTATAAACTAAGCGTTTTTGGTTAAAAGCGGTTAAACTTATTAACAAAGTGGTAGATAGTGGTAAATTGTGGTAATATTTTATATATTTTTGCTTAATACAATTAATACAATTCACTTGGACACAATTATAGGGACATATGAGTGTAAAGTCGATGCAAAAGGACGGGTTTTATTGCCAGCTCCCTTAAAAAAGCAATTGGCTTCCTCGCTTCAAAACGGTTTTGTTTTGAAGCGTTCTGTATTTCAGCCCTGTTTGGAATTGTATCCTATGGAAGAGTGGGATTTGATGATGAAAAAAATCAACAAACTTAACCGATTTGTAAAGAAAAACAATGACTTTATCCGCCGTTTTACTGCTGGTGTAAAGGTGGTAGAGATGGACGCGTTGGGCAGATTGCTGGTTCCTAAAGATTTAGTGGTTTTTGCAAATATTGATAAAGATGTAGTTTTTTCTTCTGCAGTGAATATTGTAGAGATATGGGACAAAGATTTGTATGAAAAATCAATTGATGGTGCAGATGTTGATTTTGCAGATTTAGCCGAAGAAGTAATGGGTAATTTAAATGACGACGACAATGGAATATCATAATCCAGTATTGCTTCATCCTACAGTGGATGCTTTGGACATAAAACCAGACGGAATATATGTGGATGTAACCTTTGGCGGAGGCGGTCATTCCAAAGAAATATTGAGAAGGCTGGGGCCAAACGGGAAATTATTTGCTTTTGACCAAGATGAAGATGCTTTGGCTAATGCTTTGCCAGACGAAAGATTTACGTTGATAAACGAGAATTTTAGATTCATAAAAAGGTTTTTACGTTTTCATGGCGTTAAAGAAGTAGATGGGATTTTAGGCGATTTGGGAGTTTCTTCCCATCAGTTTGATGTAGCCGAAAGAGGTTTTTCAACCCGTTTTGATGCTGGACTGGACATGAGAATGAGTCAGAAAAATGATTTGAATGCTTACAGGGTGGTCAATGAATATGATGATGCCAACTTGAAAAGAGTGTTTTTGGATTATGGAGAATTGAAAAGCGCACCAGCTTTGGCAAGAACAATTGTCGAGGCTAGAGAACAAAAATCAATTAAAACTACTGATGAACTGAAAGAAGTCTTGGCGAAATATTTACCTGAAAGAGTCCGTAATAAAATATTGGCTCAAATCTATCAAGCGATTCGGATTGAAGTGAATCAGGAAATGGATGTTTTAAAAGAATTTTTGGAACAGTCTCTAGAAATTTTGAAGCCCGGCGGAAGATTAAGCGTGATTTCGTATCATTCATTGGAAGACAGATTAGTAAAAAGATTCATAAAAAACGGCATGTTTGAAGGAGAACCAGAGCGTGATTTTTATGGAAATTTCTCTGTTCCTTTTAATACAGTTGGAAAATTGATAGTTCCGGATAATGACGAGATCAAATTGAATAATAGAGCAAGAAGTGCCAAATTGAGAATTGCAGAGAAAAAGGGTAAGAAAGTTTAATTGTTTAAAATGGTTTAATCGTTTAAAAGTTTAAAGAGGATGTGAATTCTAGAGTTTGTAATTCATAATTCATAATTCATAATTTACTAATGAAAGGTGGAATTTATAACATATTAAAAGCACAGTTTCTTATAGATGATAATGCTGTTAAAAACTGGCGTTTTATTGTCTTTGTGATTTTACTTGCTATAATAATGATTGCCAATACACAGCGTTACGAGCAAAAAGTGTTTAAGATTGTCGAATTGTCGAATAAGGTAAAAGAATTGCGCTCTGAATTTGTAGACAGACGTTCGGAGCTGATGAAGCTTAAGATGGAATCTACAGTTTCTGCCAAAATGGAAGAAAGACAAATTTTTCCGTCAACTGTACCTCCTGTAAAAATTGAAGTTAAAGAACCTGAAGAGAAAAATTTCTTAGAAAAGTTATGGCAGTAGAAGATAAATATATATCCTATAGAACCTATCTGGTTGCCTTTTTCATTTTTGTGATGGCAATTGCTATTGCTGTGAAATTAACTAATATTCAATGGGTTGATGGTGATCATTACAGAGAATTGGCTAAAGAAAGAACGGTAAAGAATTTTGTTATTCCTGCAAATAAAGGAAATATCTATTCGGCAGACGGAAGTCTTTTGGCCACATCAATTCCGAATTACACAATTCGTTTTGATGCTGTTGCACCAAAAAAAGAAGCATTTGAGGCAAATATAAAATTATTGTCGGATTCGTTGGGATTTATGCTTAAAAAATCAAGCAGTACAATTCAAAATGAATTAAGAAAAGCCAGAGAACACAAAAACAGATATTATTTGATAGCCCAAGGTTTGAGTTTTACTCAATATATGAAAATAAAGGGATTCCCATTATTTAATTTAGGAGCTTACAAAGGCGGTATTATTGTTGAGCAAAAGACGGTCAGAGAATATCCAATTGGGAAGATAGCCAAGCGGAGTATTGGTTATGAAAGAAAATTAACAGGCTATTCAGATGGTAAAGGAATAGAATGGGCTTACCGTGATTTTATTAACGGTAAAGACGGTAAGATACTAAAGCAAAAAATTGCAAAAGGACAATGGAAACCTATTCGTGATGTAAATGAAGTGGAGCCGCAGGACGGTTATGATGTAATTACGACTATCGATGTTTATATACAGGATATTGCACACCATGCTTTATTGAAACAATTACAAGAATATAAGGCAGATCACGGTTGTGTTGTAGTGATGGAGACTAAAACGGGACACATCAAAGCTATTTCAAATCTAGGAAAAGCAAATGATAGTACGTATTATGAAACTACAAATTATGCTTACGCAGAGTCACACGAGCCAGGTTCGACTTTTAAATTGGTTGATTTAATTGCAATATTAGAAGATAAAGTAGCAGATACAAGTACTGTTTATGACAGTCACGGCGGTATAATTACCTATTCAGGACGAAAGGTGAAAGATTCTCATGAGGGAGGTTATGGGAAACTATCTTTGGCTAGAGGTTTTGAGCTTTCTTCGAATACAGTGATGGTACAGGCGGTATATAATAATTATAAAAACGATCCGACAAGATTTGTAAATCATATAAATTCATTTGGATTAAATAAAAAATTAGGATTGGCTTTTAAAGGTGAAGGAAGACCAAAGATTCCACAACCGGGTGATAAAGACTGGTCTAATATTTCACTTCCGTGGATGGCATTTGGATACGGAGTTTCGGTTACGCCATTGCAAACATTGACGTTTTATAATGCAGTTGCCAATAACGGAGTGATGGTAAAACCAATGTTAGTAACTGAGATAAAGGCATGGGACAAAACCATAAAAAAATACAATACTGAGGTGATGAATCCGAAGATTTGTTCGGATGAAACATTAAATAAAGTTCAGGCTGTTCTTGCAAATGTGGTAAAAAGAGGTACAGGTTCTAAATTATACTCAAAGGATTTTTCTATGGCAGGCAAAACGGGTACTGCGGCAGTGAATTATGCTCAAAATGGAGGAATGGATAAGTATTACGCATCTTCATTTGTTGGCTATTTTCCTGCTGATAATCCTAAGTATTCCTGTATTGTTGTAGTTCATGAACCAAATACGGCAAACAATAATTATTATGGAGCTGATGTTGCAGGACCGGTTTTTAAAAGGATAGCTCAAAAAATATTTACAGATACGCCTTCAACTAATATTATCAAGAAATTGGATCGTCCTAATCCAAAACAAGAAAGTAATTACAACGCTTACTATGCAAAAGTACAAAAAAAGCAAAATGTGATTCCAAACGTAAGAGGTATGGCTGGGATGGATGCAGTTGCTTTATTAGGGAATTTGGGTTTGAAAGTTAAAGTTGTCGGAGTTGGGAAAGTTAAAAAACAATCCCTTCAAGCGGGTCAGAATATTGTAAAAAATTCATCAATTCTATTGGAATTATCATGAGTATATTAAAAGACATATTATATAAAGTGGCCATAGAATCAGTAACTGGTTCTACTGAAATTGCTGTAAACCAACTGCATTTTGATTCAAGAAAAATTGAAGCAAATGATGCTTTTGTAGCAATACGCGGTACTATTTCAGATGGGCATGATTTTATTGAAAAAGCTATCGGACTTGGAGCAATAGCAGTTATCTGTGATACGCTTCCAGAAAATCTGACAAATGGGGTGACCTATGTTTGCGTAAAAGATACTAATGCAGCTTTGGCTTTTATGGCTGCTAATTTTTATGATAATCCTTCTAATAAATTGAATTTAATTGGTATTACAGGGACAAATGGTAAAACTACTATTGCCTCGTTGCTGTATCAGTTGTTTAAAAAAGCAGGTTTTAAAGTAGGATTGCTTTCTACAGTAAAAATATTAGTGGATAATGAAGAATACAAAGCCACTCATACAACACCGGATTCAATTACGATTAATTATTTTCTTAATGAAATGATTGAAGTAGGGGTTGAATATTGTTTTATGGAAGTGAGTTCTCACGGTATTCATCAAAAACGTACTGAAGCATTGCATTTTAGAGCCGGAATATTTACGAATCTGTCTCATGATCATTTGGATTATCATCCAACGTTTGCTGAATATAGAGATGTAAAAAAATATTTTTTCGACCACTTGCCCAATACTGCTTTTGCTTTGACCAACAGCGATGACAAAAATGGAACGGTAATGCTTCAAAATACTTCTGCCCGAAAATTGACATACGCTTTAAAAACGTATGCTGATTATAAAGCACAGATTCTGGAAAATCAGTTGTCTGGTCTACTTTTAAAAGTAAACGGCAATGAAGTTTGGGTGAAATTGATCGGGACTTTTAATGCTTATAATCTTTTGGCAATTTACGGAACAGCTGTTGAGCTTGGTTTAGACAGTTTTGAAGTTCTTAGACTGATGTCGGAATTAGAAAGTGTTTCTGGCCGATTCCAATATATTGTTTCCAATACTAATGTAACGGCTATAGTGGATTATGCCCACACGCCAGATGCACTCGAAAATGTTTTGAATACCATCAACGATGTACGTACAAATAATGAGCAATTGATAACTGTAGTGGGATGCGGTGGCAATAGAGATACTGCAAAACGCCCAGTGATGGCGAATATTGCTACAGAATTGAGTGATAAAGTAATCTTGACTTCTGATAATCCAAGAAATGAGGAACCAGAAGTGATTATACAAGAAATGGAAAAAGGAGTTCAGGCTCAAAATTTCAAAAAAGTGCTGTCAATTACAGACAGACTGCAGGCTATTAAAACAGCTTGTCAATTGGCACTGCCAAACGATATTATATTGATTGCGGGTAAAGGACACGAAACTTATCAGGAAATCAAAGGGGTGCGTCATGATTTTGATGACATGAAAAATGTAAAAGAAATTTTAGAACAATTAGGAAAATAATAGTTTAATCGGTTATTTGTTTATTCGTTTAACCGGATATTAAAAGACCAAACAATTATACAAATTAACGATTAACCAAATAAACAAAGAGATATGCTATACTACTTATTTCAATATTTAGACAAAGTAATGGATGTTCCTGGGGCAGGGGTTTTTCAATATATAACTTTTAGATCCTCTTTGGCATTATTGTTATCATTGTTACTGTCTACTATTTATGGAAAACGCATAATTAAGTTTTTAAGTAGGCAGCAAGTTGGCGAAACGGTTCGTGAGCTTGGATTGGCCGGACAAAATGAGAAGGCGGGTACGCCTACAATGGGAGGTATCATTATCATTTTTGCAACTCTTGTACCTGTTGTGCTTTTTGCAAAACTGCATAACATCTATATTGTTTTATTAATTGTTACCACCTTATGGATGGGAATTATTGGTTTTATTGATGATTATATTAAAATATTCAAGAAAGACAAACAAGGTCTTAAAGGTATTTTTAAGGTTTTTGGTCAGGTAGGTTTAGGAGTAATCGTTGGTTATGTGCTTTATTTTAGTCCAGCAGTTACTGTTAGAACAGATACTGGAAAAGTTGATGTTTTTAAACAAACCACCGAAACCGTTGTTAATCCAGTTTCATTGGAGGAAAAATCAACAGCAACTACAATTCCTTTTTTTAAGAATAATGAATTTGATTATGCCGAAGTATTAGCGTGGACAGGCGAAGGTTATGAAAAATGGGCATGGTTAATTTTTATTCCAGTAGTAATTTTTATTATTACAGCAGTTTCAAATGGAGCTAATCTAACCGATGGAATTGATGGCTTGGCTGCGGGAACTTCTGCAGTGTCCGTTTTTGCCCTTATGATTTTTACGTTTGTATCAGGAAATATTATTTTTTCCAATTACCTGAATATCATGTATATACCTAACTCTGGGGAGATGACCGTATTTATAGCGTCCTTTCTTGGAGCATTAATTGGGTTTCTTTGGTATAACTCCTATCCGGCTTCGGTCTTTATGGGAGATACAGGAAGTTTAACTATTGGAGGTATTATTGCTGTACTGGCTATTGCAGTACGCAAAGAGATGCTTATCCCTTTATTTTGTGGAATTTTTTTGGTCGAAAATTTTTCAGTTGTACTGCAGGTAAGTTATTTTAAATATACTAAAAAACGCTTTGGTGAAGGTCGAAGGATTTTCTTAATGTCTCCGTTGCATCATCACTATCAAAAGAAAGGATATCATGAAAGTAAGATAGTCACGCGATTTTGGGTAGTTGCAATTATGCTGGCCATTTTGTCTATTGTTACACTGAAATTGAGATAGTATATGAGGCTAGTGATATTAGGAGGAGGAGAAAGCGGTGTAGGAACTGCTATCCTGGGAAAGAAACAAGGCTATGATGTTTTTGTTTCTGATTTTGGAAAGATAAAAGACAGTTATAAAGAGGTATTGATTATTAATGAAATCCCTTGGGAAGAAGAAAAGCATACTGAGGAATTGATTCTGAATGCTGATGTAGTGATGAAGAGCCCGGGTATTCCTGATAAATCACCCATAGTAAAGAAATTGAAGAGCAAAGGCATTTCTGTAATCTCAGAAATTGAATTTGCATCACCTTTTACAAATGCAGTCTGCATCGGGATTACGGGGAGCAATGGTAAAACGACCACTACAATGCTAACTTATCATGTGCTGAAAGCGGCAGGATTAAATGTTGGGCTGGCTGGAAATGTAGGTAAGAGTTTTGCTTGGCAGATCGCAGATAATAATTATGATTTCTATGTTATAGAGTTAAGCAGTTTTCAGCTCGATGGAATTTTAGAATTTAAACCGCATGTTGCCATAATAACAAATATAAGTCCAGATCACTTGGATCGTTACGATTATAAGTATCAAAATTATATTGATTCAAAGTTTCGAATTACAATGAATCAAACCGAGGATGATTTCCTTATTTATGATGCTAATGACGAAGCAATTTTAGAATGGTTAAAAAATAATACAGTAAAAGCTAAATTAATTCCTTTTTCATTGACCGATGAATGCAGCGAAGGAGCATATATAAAAAATAACACAATGGAAGTTAAGATCAATCAAGAAGAGTTTGCAATGGACACAGAGCACATTTCATTAGAAGGAAAACATAATTTGAAAAATGCTATGGCAGCAAGTTCAGTGGCTAATATTCTGAAAATTAGAAAAAGTACTATTCGTGAAAGTATGTCTAATTTTCAAGGTGTTGAGCATCGCTTAGAAAAGGTTCTTAAAATTCAAAATGTACAGTACATCAATGATTCCAAAGCGACTAACGTAAACTCCGTATTTTTTGCTTTAGAGAGTATGAATGCGCCTACTGTTTGGATTGTTGGTGGTGTTGATAAAGGGAATGATTATCATGAATTAATGTCGCTTGTTCGCGAGAAAGTAAAAGCTATTATTTGTCTAGGAGTTGATAATAAAAAAATTATTGATGCTTTTGGAAATGTAGTAGATATCATGATTGAGGTAAACAGTATGAGTGAAGCTGTTAAAATGGCACAGCGTTTATCTGAAAAAGGAGATACTGTTTTATTGTCGCCAGCATGCGCAAGTTTTGATTTGTTTGAAAGCTACGAAGACAGAGGAAGACAATTTAAGCAAGCGGTGAAGAATTTATAAAATAAGTTTAAAAAGGAAAGAGTTTAGAATGTTTAGATTATAGTAATTGTAAGTTCATTTCAATAATCTAATAATCCTTCTAAACCTGCTAAACTAAATAATATGATGAAAGAGCTAATTAACAAGTTAAAAGGAGATAAAGGGATTTGGTCATTTGTGGCCTTATTAGGCCTGTTTTCTTTTATGCCTGTTTTTAGTGCCAGTAGTAATTTGGCGTATTTAGGTCATGGTACTGGTAATACTTTGGGTTATCTGGTAAAACATTTTTTACATATTTGCTTTGGTTTTGCAATCATTTTTTGGGTACACAATGTACCTTATCATTATTTTAGAGGAATCTCGAAAGTTGGACTGCCTATAGTTTGGGTTTTATTAGCTTATACTTTAATTAAAGGAACAGTAATTGCAGGTGCAAATGCTAGTAGGTGGATTCAGATTCCATTTGTAGGACTTTCTTTTCAAACATCTACTTTGGCTTCTATTATTTTGTTTGTTTTCGTAGCTCGTTACTTGTCTAAAAGCAGAGAAGAACCAATTACATTCAAAACTTCATTTGTACAGCTTTGGATCCCTGTTTTTATAACATTAATGTTTATTCTACCAGGAAATTTTTCTACTACGGCTCTGATTTTTTGTATGGTTGTTATGCTCGTATTTATTGGAAAATACCCAATGAAATATATATTTTATATCATAGGTTTAGGAGTAGTGTTTTTGACACTCTTTGTTCTAATCGGTAAAAATTTTCCTGAGGCCAAATTTTTTAACAGAGTCAGCACTTGGCAAAGTAGGTATGAAAATTTCACCACCAATAAACCAGACGAAGATAATTATCAAATTGAAAAGGCTAAAATAGCAATTGCTTCTGGACAGATATATGGTTTAGGGCCTGGTAAAAGCGTTCAGAAAAATTTCTTACCACAATCCTCTTCCGATTTTATTTATGCCATTATTGTTGAAGAGTATGGACTTGTAGGTGGTTTGGGAGTTCTATTACTGTATTTACTTTTATTATTCCGATTTGTGGTTGCCTCTCATAAAGCGAATACTCTTTTTGGGAAATTAGTGGTAATAGGTTTAGGTTTTCCAATGATTTTTCAGGCCATGATTAATATGGCTGTTGCGGTGGAATTATTGCCGGTAACTGGACAAACACTGCCTTTAATAAGCAGCGGGGGAAGTTCCATTTGGATGACTTGTTTTGGACTTGGAATCATTTTAAGCGTGACCAAAAAAGAAGAGGAAATTACCAAAGAAAAATTAGAAAAAGAAAAAAGAGAAGAAATTCTTAAAAAGCTTATAGACAGAGAAATGGAAGCAGATCTCGAAGAGACAGATTCTAAAAATGTAAATGACAATTTTGACACAGGCGATTATTCAATTACGGATAGTTCCAAGAACCCAATGAATGCGGTGTTAAAATAATTGGATTAATCAAAGTATAATGGAATAAAGCAGTTCGTTACAGTTTAGTATTGAAAGAAGCAACTTAGAAATTTTCACAATGACAAAGCATAAATTTATCTTGAGCGGAGGCGGTACTGGAGGACATATTTATCCTGCCATTGCAATCGCAAATGAATTGAAATTCCGTTTCCCTGACGCGGAGATTTTGTTTGTTGGTGCCAAAGACAAAATGGAGATGCAAAAAGTGCCTCAAGCTGGTTATGAAATTAAAGGTCTGTGGATTGCTGGTCTGCAGAGAAAATTGACGTTTCAAAATGCAATGTTTCCTTTTAAGCTTCTTGACAGTTTATGGAAATCAAGAAAAATAATTAAAGAATTCAAGCCTGATGTGGTAATTGGAACTGGAGGTTTTGCCAGTGGTCCATTGTTGAAAATGGCCAATAGCATGAATATCCCAACAGTTATTCAGGAACAAAATTCATATCCGGGGATTACTAATAAATTATTGAGCAGTAAAGCAAATAGTATTTGTGTTGCATACGATAATTTGGAAAGATTTTTTCCTAAAGATAAAATAGTGTTAACCGGTAATCCAGTACGTCAGGATTTATTAGATATTCAGTCAAAGAGAGATGAAGCAATAACGCATTTCAAATTAGATGCAACTAAAAAAACATTATTAGTTCTGGGTGGGAGCCTTGGTGCGAGAAGAATTAATCAGTTAATCGAAAAGGAGCTGGATAAATTACTTTCATTAAATGTTCAAGTTATCTGGCAATGCGGAAAATTTTATTTTGAAGATTATAAAAAATACAATAAATATAACGTTCAGGTAATGGCTTTTATTGAAAGAATGGATTTGGTTTATGCAGCAGCCGATGTTGTGATTTCCAGAGCTGGAGCTTCATCGGTTTCGGAACTTTGTATAGTGGGAAAACCAGTGATTTTTATTCCGTCTCCAAATGTTGCCGAAGATCATCAGACTAAAAATGCTCAGGCAATAGTGGATAAGAAGGGAGCAATTTTACTCAAAGAACCGCAGTTGGAAGAAGACTTCGGTTTGGTTTTTGAATCTTTGATAAAAGATCTTGGTAAGCAGGAACAATTAAGTCAAAACATCAAGTTATTGGCAAGACCCAATGCAACAGTTCAAATCGTTGACGAAATTCTGAAACTAATTAAATAAAGAAATTAGTCATTTTACATTCTGTTGAATGTAGAAAGAATGATAATAAAAAATAAAGCAAAATGAATTTAAATCAAATACATAACGTCTATTTCATAGGAATCGGTGGCATCGGGATGAGTGCTTTGGCTCGTTATTTCAAAGCTATCGGAAAGCAGGTTTCAGGTTATGATAAAACGCCTTCAATGCTTACTAATGAACTGATTGAAAGCGGTATTGATATTCATTTTGAAGATGATATCAGTCAGATTCCAACTGATTATTACGCAGAAAATACATTAGTTGTTATAACTCCGGCTGTGCCTTTTTCACATTCCGAATGGAACTATTTCTTGGAACGCGGGTATCAATTAAAAAAACGTGCTGAAGTTCTTGGAATTATTACCAAAGACACTTTTTGTTTTGCCGTAGCAGGAACACATGGTAAAACAACTACTTCCAGTATTTTGGGACATATTTTATATGAAAGCGGTGCCGATGTTACTGCTTTTATAGGAGGTATAGTTGAGAATT
Source organism: uncultured Flavobacterium sp. (assembly GCA_963511475.1). Taxonomy (GTDB): domain Bacteria; phylum Bacteroidota; class Bacteroidia; order Flavobacteriales; family Flavobacteriaceae; genus Flavobacterium. The sequence continues at coordinate 52,894 of CAUPJC010000025.1, read as the reverse complement.
ACGATTCTAATTTAATAGGAAACGGTAAAACAGTAACAGTTGTTGAAGCCGATGAATTTGATCGTTCCTTCCTGCATTTACACCCAAATATTGCGTGTGTTACCTCAATGGATGCCGATCATTTGGATATTTATGGCACAAGTGATGCTATAGAAGCGTCGTTTGTTGAATTTGCTAATAAAGTTGAAGATAAAAAAAATCTTTTTATAACCAATGAATTACCTATTGAAGGTGTTGTTTGTGCGGTTAATGAAGAAGCTGTTTTTGAAGCTTTTAATATAAGAATAGAAAACGGCAGTTATGTTTTTGATGTAAAAACCCCAAACGGAATTATTAAATATCTGCGTTTCGGATTGCCAGGCAGGCATAATTTAATGAATGCTCTAATGGCATTGGCGATGGCTGTAACATACGGCACCCCGACTGATGTTATAGCAAAGGCTTTAGATTCATTCAAAGGTATAAGAAGACGTTTTTCATATCAGATCAAAAACGAAAAGTTAGTATATATTGATGATTATGCACATCATCCTACCGAAATAAATGCTGTTCATCAGGCTGTTAGAGAATTGTATCCAGGCCAAAAAGTGTTAGCCGTTTTTCAGCCGCATTTATTTAGCAGAACAAGAGATTTTGCAGATAATTTTGCTAAGAGTTTATCCGCTTTTGATGAAGTTTTTTTAATGGAAATTTATCCAGCTCGCGAATTGCCAATGGAAGGTATTACTTCACAATGGCTTATGGATAAAATGACAAATGAGCACAGAAAAATTGTAAGTAAAGAAGATTTAATTTCTGAAATTGTAGCTAATGATGCCACTGTAATTGTAACAATTGGAGCGGGTGATTTAGGTGAAATGGTTCCCTCAATAAAAAAAGCATTGTATGAAAGTCTTTAATTGGAATAATATAAGATTATTACTAATGTTTGGGTTAGTTATTTTTCTTTTTTCGTTTACATCAAAGCGGAATTCTAAAAGAAAACTAACTAAGGCGGAGGTGGTTTTTGTAGGTGAAAACTCCCTTTATTTAAAAAGTGAAACGGTTAATAAATTGTTGATAGAAAATAATCCGAATGCCAAAACTATAAGAAAAGATAGGCTAGATTTGAATAAATTGGAGCAGGTATTGAATGCTCAGGAAATGATCGAGAACGCAGATGTTTATGTGAGTATCGATGGTGTTCTAAAAGCAGTTGTAAAACAAAAGACTCCTATTGCTAGAGTCTTTAATGATGAGGGTTCCTTCTATATTGACAGTGAGGGTGATACCATGCCTTTGTCGGCGAATTTTACAGCTCGAGTTCCACTTGTTTCTGGGGAGATAAACAAGAAAAACAACAAAGATTTATTTAAATTATTTAAGATAATTTATGATGATGCGTTTTTGAGAAAAAACATCATTGGCATACAAATTATGCCTAATGGTAGCTTATTAATGCTCAATAGAAATTATAATTATCAAATTGATTTTGGAAGTTTGATAAATGCAGAACGTAAATTTCAAAACTATAAAGCTTTTTTTCAAAAAGTAAGTTTGGACAGTTCTTTATATAAATATAAAAAAATAGATCTCAGATTTACGGAACAAGTAGTTTGCACAAAATAATAGAAAATGGAAAAAGAGAACATTGCAGTAGGTCTAGATATTGGGACGACGAAAATTGTTGCCATGATAGGCAAAAAGAACGAGTATGGAAAACTTGAAATTTTAGGTGTTGGTAAATCTAAAAGTTTGGGTGTGGCAAGAGGTGTCGTAAATAATATTACGCAGACTATTCAATCGATTCAGCAAGCGATTCTTGATGCAGAAAATAATTCAGGCTATAAAATAAAAGATGTGGTAGTAGGTATTGCCGGACAGCATATCAGAAGTATTCAGCATAGTGATTACATCAGTAGAAGTAATCCAGAAGAAGTAATCGGAGGAAACGATATTGATTTATTGATCAATCAGGTTCATAAATTGGCCATGCTGCCAGGAGAAGAGATTATTCATGTATTGCCACAGGAATTTAAAATTGACGGTCAATCGGATATTAAGGAACCAATTGGTATGTACGGTGGAAGATTGGAAAGCAGTTTCCATGTTGTAGTTGGACAGGCATCATCGATCAGAAATGTTGGAAGATGTATTCAAAGTTCGGGTATCGAATTATCAGGATTGACATTGGAGCCATTAGCTTCATCAGATGCGGTTTTGAGTCAGGAAGAAAAAGAAGCAGGAGTTGCACTTATCGACATAGGAGGAGGAACAACTGATTTGGCAATTTTCAAAGATGGAATTATTCGTCATACAGCAGTTATACCTTTTGGAGGAAATGTAATTACAGATGATATTAAAGAAGGCTGTTCGATTATTGAGAAACAAGCCGAATTATTGAAAGTTAAATTTGGTTCTGCTTGGCCGGGAGAAAACAAAGACAATGAGATTGTTTCTATTCCGGGTTTAAGAGGTAGAGAACCTAAAGAGATTTCGTTAAAAAATCTTTCCAAAATAATAAATGCCAGAGTTGTTGAGATTATTGAGCAGGTTTTTACCGAAGTAAGAGCTTACGGTCATGAAGATCCCCGCAAAAAACTGATTGCCGGAATCGTTCTTACAGGTGGCGGAGCACAATTGAAGCATATCAAACAGCTGGTAGAATATATTACTGGAATGGACACTCGAATTGGTTATCCAAACGAGCATTTAGCTGGTAATTCAGATGAGGAGATTTCAAGTCCGTTATATGCTACTGCAGTTGGTTTGGTTATGAACAGTATTGAAAATAAAACTCACAGTGCTGTAAAAATGCAGGCAGCAATAGTTCCGGAAAAAGTAAGTTATTATAGAGAGCCAGTAGTTGAAATAAAAGAAGAGGTTTATGTTGAGCCTGAAAAAGTGTTTCAAGTTGCGCCGATAAAAGAAGAATCAACAGAAAACAAAATTAGAAGATCGTTTTTTGATAAATATGTGGATAAGATTAAAGAGTTTTTAGACAACGCAGAGTAGTAAATTAAGAATAAAAAAGAATAAAATAAATTATCAGAATTCCTTTTTGCCCCAAGCCTAGAGTAGTTAGTGATAAAGTTAATAGAAAAATTAAAACCCCATATGATGCCAAGCAGCACAGAATTTGGAAGTATTTCATTTGATTTACCAAAAAATCAATCAAATGTAATCAAAGTAATTGGAGTAGGTGGAGGCGGCAGCAACGCTATAAACCATATGTTTAAACAAGGTATTAAAGGCGTTGATTTCATCGTATGTAATACAGATTCTCAAGCACTTGAGAATAGTGGAGTGCCTAATAAAATTCAGTTAGGAGCAAATTTAACCGAAGGTCTGGGAGCTGGTGCAAACCCGGATGTAGGGCACCAATCGGCTATAGAAAGTATCGCTGATATTGAAAAAGTATTGGACATAAATACTAAAATGGTATTTATCACAGCTGGAATGGGTGGTGGAACAGGGACAGGAGCTGCCCCGGTTATTGCTCAATTAGCCAAAGAAAGAGATATATTGACAGTTGGAATCGTGACTTTGCCTTTCTTATTTGAAGGGAAAGTTCGTCAGGAACAAGCGCTTATTGGTATCGAAAAATTGCGCAAGCAGGTCGATTCATTAATCGTTATCAATAATAATAAATTAAGAGAAGTATATGGCAATCTTGGTTTCAAAGCCGGATTTTCAAAAGCGGATGAAGTTTTGGCAACAGCCTCAAGAGGTATTGCCGAAGTAATTACGCATCACTATACTCAAAATATCGATTTACGAGATGCCAAAACAGTATTGTATAACAGCGGTACTGCTATTATGGGATCTTCTGTTTCCTCTGGCGAAAACAGAGCTAAAGAAGGTATAATCGCCGCTTTAGACTCTCCGCTTTTAAATGATAACAAAATTACTGGAGCCAAAAATGTATTGTTGCTTATCGTTTCTGGAACTAATGAAATTACTATCGACGAAATTGCCGAAATTAATGAGCATATTCAATATGAGGCAGGTTCAAATGCCAATATTATTATGGGTGTTGGTGAAGACGATTCACTTGGAGATTCCATTGCTGTAACAATTATTGCTACAGGATTTAATGTGGAACAGCAGAACGAAATTGTAAATGTTGAGCCTAAGAAAATAATTCATACTCTTGGAGAGGAGCAAAGAGGAGTTTTTGATTTGTCAGCGAAGACTGTTGCAGGTTTCAGCTTAAATAATGAAACAACAGTTGCTGTTCCTGAGGATAGAGTAGTTTTTGATTTAGTTGAAGATAAAACTCCAGAGCCAGTAATTTCTTCTATCAATGAAGAAGAATTAATTGGAATGACTGAGTTTATCAGAAATTTGGATGTGACTTTCGAAATCGTTTCTCCTATGAAAGAGATTGATTTTGTTATTACAAATCCAGTTATTGAATCAATTAGAGAAGTAAAGCCAGAGCCAGTTCGTTTCGAAGAAAAACAAGAACAGACTGCTTTCTCATTTGATTTACCAATGAGCAAGGCGCAAACTGCTCAAATTCAGGAAGAAACGAATAGTTTCTTATTCGAATTGACAAATGAAACTCGCAATATTAAAGTTGTGGATCCAGTTCAATTTGTGCCTGTAACCGAATTATCGGATAACGGTGTTATTAAATATTCGCTGGAAGAATTCATGGAAGTGGAAAGTGATTTTGTAGGGTCTAAACCTGTTGCAAAATTTGAAGAGGAAGTGATACCTGCTGAAATGAATATCACTATGAAGCATGTGGCTGAGTCAGTAGCTGAAGTGTTACCAACTTTGGAAAACAATTCTCCGATTGATATGACTATCGAAGAAACGTTACGATTCAGAGCAGAAGAGAGAAGAAGAAAATTGAAAGATTTTAATTATAAATTTCATGATAGTGTGTTAAGAGTTGATGAATTAGAAAGAGAACCAGCTTACAAAAGATTTGGTATCGACCTTAATAATTCACAGACAAATAATTCAACATCAAGAATATCAGTAGGAACAGACAGTAATAATGATCTGCAGCTGCGTTCGAATAATTCTTATCTGCATGATAACGTAGATTAAAAATGCCATTTTTTTTAAAATAGCCCGAAAATTCATTTCAGTTTTCGGGCTGTTTTTTTGAATATAAAGCATCAGATAAGTAGTTGTTATTGCCAGTTAAATTTTCTAAATTTGTCAAGCCTTATCCAGCTGTACATTTCAAGCTTTTTGTCGTAACTCTTTTTTTCTAAGAACAGGAAAGAGCTTCCTCCGGTCGCTTTTCCAGTTCAAGAAAAAATAGAGTTTCTCTCAAAAAGGCTTTTCATTTCCATCTGGGGCTTTTTTTTAAAGTATTCAGCCTGCTTATTCTGTTAGCAGTTTGAACCGAAAATCAAGAATTTAAAATTTAAAACATATTATGAGTTTATCAATTCAAATCATGGACGAAATAAAAACCGCCATGAGAGCCAAAGATACAGTTGCATTAGAAGCATTAAGAGCCATAAAATCCGAACTTTTATTAGCGCAGACTGCTTCAGGATCTAAAGAAGAAATATCGGCAGATGATGAAATTAAACTGCTTCAAAGATTGGTTAAAACCCGTAAAGAAAGTGCAAGGATATTTACTGAGCAAAATCGTTTGGATTTAGCAGAACCAGAATTGGCGCAAATTGCAGTAATCGAAAAATTCCTGCCGGCTCAATTAAGCGAAGCCGAAGTGGAAGCGATAATTGCAAAAATTATTGAAGAGACTGGAGCATCAGGAATCGCTTCTATGGGTAAAGTAATGGGATTAGCATCAGCTCAACTGGGCGGAACTGCCGAAGGAAAAACCATTTCTACCATCGTAAAAAAATTATTGACTTAATTTTTAAGTTCCAAAAAAAAATCTAAATTTCAATTTGTGTAATTATAAAATTGAAATTTGGGTTTTAAAATATTGGAATTTTAATAAATAATGACTGCGTAGTTCAACTGGATAGAATATCAGATTTCGACTCTGAGGGTTGCAGGTTCGAACCCTGCCGTGGTCACCAGATGGGACAAAGAAGAAATATCCTTCTTTGTCCCATTTTTATTTGGTTCTAACCCCTTGTTAATTGTTTAAATAATCCTGACGACTTCAGGATTTATGTTAGAGTATGTTTTGGAATATTAAAAATTTGTAGAAAAGAAGAAGAATCGGTTTATCTTGTAATTGCGAAAAAACAAAGATAAATGAAAACCCACTTTAGAGAATTAACCGATTCTCAATGGCAATTTATAGCTAAAATAATTAACGACCAAAGGAAACGAAAACATAGTTTACAAGATATTGTAAATGCCATTTTTTGGATCAATACCACAGGTTGTCATTGGTGTAATTTAGATAGTAAATATCCCCCTTGGCAAACCGTATTTTATCATTTTACGCAATTTAAACTACGTGGAATTTGGGAAGAATTACTAGATGCTCTAGTAGTTTTTGAGAGAAAACGCCAAGATAGAGAAGAACACCTAGTTTGGATGGTGGTAAAAAGATTAATGGAAGAAAGCGAACTATTTAGGTAGACAAGTTAGGATTACATTTGGCAATCAAGCTTAAAGGGGCAAATGTTTCAGATAATCAAAGTGGCATTTTAGCCATTGATTTATTAAAAGGTAAAGGTCTGGTTGAAAAAAATAGCAGCAGACAATGGGTACAAAAACACCTTTTGCAAGTATGTGGAAGATATTTATAAATGGGAAGTTGAAATAGCACAAAGACCCGAATCAAGTACAGGATTTATTCCTGAAAAGAATCGCTGGCAGGTAGAACGAAGCTTTGGATGGCTCAATTTTAGACGAAGATTGTTCCGAGAAGTCGAAAAAACTATACTTTCAGCCGAAGCAATGCTGCAAATTGGTTTTATATCATTTATTATCAATAAAATATGATTCCAAGACATACTCTTACTCTTAGAAAATCAAATACTTTTCTTTTGTAACCTCTCTCTGCTCTCTTAAAACATGAAGATTTTTGAGTAAAAAATTCTAATTTTGTATCAAGATGTTCATAAAACCTCCAAATATATTCTGAGTTTTTTTATGATAACAAAAAAGGCTGTCTGAAAAGACAACCTTTGATGACTAATTAAATATAAAAAAAGTATTCGAATGTATTTACTTTCCAGACTAACTTCCTGGATTCATAATTACTTCAACACTGCTGGAACTATCCAAAACAAGTTTACTAAACTGCTGAATAGTTTTTTGATTAATTTTAGAAATTAAATTTTTATACTCTTCATCCTGTAAAAACGGAATCTGATTTAAGCTGTTGTTATAAATGGTACTGTTCCAAAATGAATTGGTTTTAAGTGATTCTTCTCTGTTTTTCAGGAGTGCTTTTTTAATATCCTCCAAATCATTTGCATTCACCGGAACCGTTTTTAAATCATTTAATTCTTTCCATATAATCTGCATCAGTTTCTCCTGTTTATCAGGATTACAGTCAAAATTCAGTGCAAGACTAAAAGTTGGTGTTGGAATCTGTTCCAAGGTTCCGCCTACATTTACCCCGTAACTTCCGCCTTCTTCTTCTCTGATAGTCTGCAGGTATCGTTTTGATAATAATTGCCCGATTACATAAATGTTCATTGCGTTTTCTTTACTATACTCGGTTTTACCTGTTAAGTTTAGATAAACAGTTGTCTTAGGAACTTCCATTGGGCGTTTAAAATGCACAACTGTTTTTCCTTTTTTAGGTTCAATGTTATGATCTACATAATTCTCTTTCAAAGCTGGGTTTGATTTTATATTTCCGATGTATTTCTGAATCAATTCCAATCCTGATTCCGGAATGTTTCCAACAAAAATAAACGTGAAGTCAGCCGCGTTTTTAAATCGGTCACGGTAGATATCTTCTGCTTTTTTCAAATCAATAGATTCCAGAAATTTTTCGTTGAATAGAAACGTACGCGGGTTTTGGTTAGTGTTTGCTAAGTCAACAGCTTCTTTAAAAGCATTTTCATTGTCGTTTTTAATATTCTCTAAATTGTTTTTATATTGCTCTTTTAGAATATTAAAAATGTTCGAATCAAAACGCGGCGACTCAAAAGAAAGATAAAGCATTTGTAGCATCGTTTCTAGATCGGCTTTATTTGAACCTCCCTCGAATCCCTGCGTATTTTCACCAATAAAAGGAGATGACTGTGCCATTTTTCCGGTGAGCTTTTCTTTTAAAGCTAAATTATCAAAGTTTCCTAGTCCGGAAGATCTTGCAATAACAGTTGCGATTTCTGCAGAAGCCAGATCTTCTGTCTTTACTAAAGATTTACCGCCTTTTGAAAAGGCAGAAAATACAATCTGGTCTTGTGAATACGTTGTTGGAAGTACAATTATTTTAGCGTCATTTTCTAAAATGTACCCTTTGGCATCTTTTATTCCGGCTACTTCAAATGTTTTTTTAATGGCAGTAGGTTTTAATTCTTTTTCTATTAAAGGTGCATTGTTTTCTTTTTTGGTGTAAGGTTCTAAATTCGTGTTTTCAACCTTTTTCATGACATTAACAACGGCTTCTTTGTTTGGGAAATCATTTTTATCCTGATCAGAACCAGTTACTAAAACTACCTGATTGGTTGGTTTTTGAATAGTTTTTGCAAAAGTATTCAACTCCTCTAAAGTGATACTTTTTATGATACCAACAATTAATTTATAATCATCTTCAGCGGAAAGGAATGGTTTTGCTTTTAGGAAATAGTTTGTCAATTTATCTGCCCATGTTTCATTGTCAATTTTATCTTTATTACTGATAAAATCATCATATGAACTGATGAAAAGTTTTTTAGCTCGGTCTAATTCGGCTTGTATCGCACCAAAGCGTTTTAAACGTTCTGCTTCTGTGTAGGCTTCTTCAAATGCCTCCAGCGTTTTTCCTTTTTTACCTAAAGCCAAAATATTATAAGTGGTATTTAATCTTGAAATTTCGCTAAAATAGGTTTTTAAATTCAGGCTTGAACCTTGATTTTTTAAGAGTAGTTCGTTAAAACGATTGTTTAATATGCTGGTATAAAAAGAGTTAATGACGTTTTTACGTGTTACAAGACTATCTTTTATAACTGGTTCGTCTATGATATACCGCAAAGTAATAGCTGTTGAAGAAGCTTCTTTATCTGAAGCGGTTTCAAAATACAATTCGTCATGTTTCGGAATTGTTTCATATGTTCTTGCCGCAGCTTTTTTTGCTAATGGAATATCAGAAAATATTGCTTTTACCTTTTGCTCTATAGCCTTTACATCGATATCTCCAACGATAATCACTGCTTGTAAATCGGGTCTGTACCATTTTTTATAGTAATTGCGCAATTCTGCATATTTGAAATTATTGATGATATCCAAGTTACCAATAACATCTCTTTTGCTGTATTTAGAATCTTTATATAAAACGGGATCGGTCTGCATTTTTAAACGAAAATCACTTGTACGCCTAGTTCTCCACTCTTCGCGGATGACACCTCTTTCAGCATCGATTTCAGCATCAGTTAAAGATAAGGATCCTGACCAGTCGTGTAAAACCCAAAGAGTTGAATCGATTAGTTTTTCATTATTGACAGGAACGGTACTTACATTATAAATTGTTTCATCTTGAGCAGTATATGCATTAATATCTTTGCCAAAACTCACCCCGTTTTTTTCTAACATTTTAATGATGCCTTTGCCCTTAAAATGCTCGGTTCCATTAAATGCCATGTGCTCCAGAAAATGCGCCAATCCGTTTTGATTATCATCTTCTAATATGGCGCCAACGTTTTGCACGAAATAGAAACTCGCTCTGTCTTTAGGTTCCTCGTTATGCAGTATATAATAAGTTAATCCATTTTTTAGTTTACCAGTACTCACCTTTTTATCAAGCGGAATGGTTGTTTTGAATTGAGAATAACTTCCTTGAACGCATAGCATCAACAATCCCAGTATAATATTTTTTTTATTGCTCATTTTTTTATTTTTTATCTTCTGTTTCTTCTAATCAATAAGAAAGCACCACTAAGCATAATCAGCAATGGGAAGAACCCAATAATTATGATTTTAGTAATATAAAGTTGGTTTGTGCTTATAGTAATGGTGTTGTCAATACTTTTAGGTCGTGTTGTATCAATTGGAAATTTATAATCACTAAACCAAGTAAAAATATCGGTTACAAACTGAAAAGTGCCTGTTTGAGACCTGCTTAATCCGGAATTACTCATTAAGTCTGCATCACCAGAAACAACTATTTTTTGGGATTTACCATTTATTTTTCTTGTCAAAGCCACTACAAGAGGTACTGATTTAGCTGAAGGTTTTCTTTTTAAATCTTCAGTTATTGTATTGATCCCTAATGGAGACTCCCAAACAGGCTGATTATTAGTTTTAAGTAAAGGTGTGACTTTGAATCCAGTGTTTTTAGTAATTGTAATTCCACTACTTCCTAATAAAGGGATCGGATTCATACTTTTATTTAATTTAATTACAGTACTATCTATACCTTTTTGAAATTCAGTTACTAAAAAATCTGGAGAGTTATCCCCGCTTTCCTGAACTAATGCTTGTTTTGTGAACCCTACACCTAACTTTTCAGTGATAGCATCCAATGCGGTATTGGTTTCAGGTTCTGTCAAAAGCATCAGATTTTTACCTTGATCAATGTATTTGTTAATACGATCGATTGCGCCTTGACTTAATTGTGATTTAGGATCTGCAACAATTAAAATCTCAGTTTGTGCGGGAATATTTTGGGCATTAATATCTATTGTAGCAACATCAAATCCCTGATTTATTAGAGAATTTCTGAATGTTATTTCGTTGAAACCTGTTTTATAATTCTTATCTCCATTTCTATCAATACTGCGTTCCATATTGCCTGTAGTAAATACAATTTTTACAGGAGGTGTTATCAAACGTTTTAAACTAGCGGAAATCTCTTTTTCGAAGGGAACTTTGAATAAGTCATCGAACATTCTTAAAAATGTTTTTTTACCATTGTACTCAACCGTTCTTACCACTCTGTTTTGCTCAGGTTTCAAATCAATTATTTTGGCAATCTCATTTGGTGAGTACAATTTTTTTAGCTCTATATCTTGCGTTTCAATCAACTTTTCAGCAAGTTGTTTGTCATTTAAGCCTGGATTTTGAGCATACAATTCTGTATTGTTAGACGTATCATAATAATACACATAATCCATTTTTAACTGAGGGAGAAATCGAGAATATTGTGAAAAACTAGATACATCTTGATTTTGAGAATATGGCATAACCATAAAGTAATTAATATCAAGTAAATTGACATAAGTCGTTATTGTTATTGGGGCATCCATCTTGCTTACAATATCCTGACTGGCTTTGGTCAAGGTATTATTTTTGGTGAATGTCATGTCTTTGTAAAAAGTAAGCGGAGCAATGGAGGTAATATATCCAAGTGCTAAAACTAAGATCACCAAGCCAGCATATTTCATCACTCGCTTTGAGGTGGTTTGTGCATCCCTACCCGTTTGTAGCTTAAACACACTCAAACCAATAAAAAGAGCACTTACTAAAATAAAATAAAAGACATCTTTACTGACAATAAGCCCTTCTATCATTTGTTTAGCACGACCCGCAATCGAAAGGAAGTAGGTGATGTCTTTAACATAATCAACACTTTGCCATAAAGTACCAATAAAATTTAAACCCGCCAATACCACTAGAGTACTAATTGCAGCTACTACTTGGTAAGAGGTGAGACAGGACATAAAAAGCCCAATTGCTGCATACGTACAAACTAAGAGATAAAGTCCTAAAAGACCTGATAAAATAAATGTTGCGTCTAAATTTTCTATCGAAAAATAGGCTACTACCCCTTGAATTCCTAAAATTGCCATAAATAACATACAGTAACTTGCAATAGCAAGAAATTTTCCTAAAACAATATCTTTAATTTTTATAGGAGAAGATAGTAAAAGCTTAATAGAACCACTATTAATTTCCCGGCTCATGAGTCCCATAGTCAATAAAGGCACATACAAGTATAAATAATTTTGCATTTCGGTAAAAAGACCGCTAAAACCAGAAAAAACGGTTTGAGTTATGTTAACAAGACCTTCTCCTATTTTTTGAGCTTTCTCAAATCGCTCCAGTGTATCAAAGAATTTCCAACTCGACTGAATGGAAAAAATTACTAAAACAACCCACGCCACAGGCGAATAAAACATGGTATTGAGTTCTGTTTTAGCTATTCTATATATTGTTTTCATTTATTTATTTTTTAAGAAGTAGGTGAATTTTTAGCAGGTGCTTTTTTTGATAATTGGGCAAAAATTTCGTCTAATGACACTTTTTCGAATTGAATCTCTCGCAATTTCCAATTATTAGAAACGCTAAGTGCTACAATTTTTTCTGCAACTTCCTGTGTTCCTTTAAAAGTAATCTGTACTTTTTTAGGAGAAAGATAAACTGCTGCTGTTACTTTATCTATTGCAGTTAAGGCCTCGATTGTTGGCGGATTTTCGAAACTTGCCGTTAATTTATCGGCTTCGATATAATTGTTGAAAGCGTCTAACGTATCAGCGAAAACCATGTGTCCGTTTTCAATCATTCTGATATCCTGACAGGTTGCCTGAACTTCAGAAAGAATATGAGAGGAGAAAATCACGGCTTTATCCTTGGCAATTTTTTTAATTAAGTTTCTAACTTCTAAAATCTGGTTAGGATCCAAGCCATTTGTTGGCTCATCTAAAACTACCAGTTTGGGTTCATGAATAATAGCTTGTGCAATTCCCACACGTTGTCTGTATCCACCAGATAAGTTTTTAATTAATCGGTGGCTGAAATGTGCAATACCACATTTTTCTTTGGCTTTTTCAACCGCATTTTGTAAATCTTCTTTTTTAACATGGCGCAATTCTGCACAGTGAATTAAATATTCATTTACTGTTAAATCTAAATGTAAAGGTGGGGTTTGTGGTAAAAAACCAATTAGTTTTTTAGCTTCCACAGGGTTTTCTTTTAAATTGATTCCATTAATAAAAATATTTCCCTTGGTTTGGTTTAATACCCCGCAAAGAATATTCATCGTGGTCGATTTTCCGGCTCCATTAGACCCTAAGAGCCCTAGAATTCTATTTTCTTTGATTTCAAAACTTATATTTTGTATTGCCCAATCCTTACTGTATTGATGCGACAAATCCTCAACTCTTACAATTGTTGTTTCCATAGTGTTTTTTAAAATTGCAAGAATGTATTTTTACTTAAAAACACATTCTTGCATCAATTTTATTGTTTAATATCCTGAATTTTGGGTTAAAAAGGGATTGGAACGAATTGCTTCTTCGGGGATTGGAAAAAGGCTGTCTGTAGTAGCCCAGATTTTATCTTGGGTTGCCCCAAGCACTTGATTTATTGTTCCTGTTCTTTTCAAATCAAACCATCTGTGTCCAAATTCTGCAAATAGTTCGCGTTGTCTTTCTGCTGCGATTAATGCTAATAATTGAGTAGGATCAGTTTGTGTCGTAGGAGACAGTAGCGCTCTATTTCGGATAACATTAAGATCACTTTGTGCTCCAGCACTATTATTTAATCTTGCTTTGGCTTCGGCTCTTATCAAATATAATTCAGCCAATCGGAGTACTGTTGAACGCTCTACAGGAGAACTAACATAGGCATTTTTATATTTCAATGGAGCTAAATAGGTATTTCCATCTTCAGCAACAATACTAATGGTCCAATTTGTTTCTCTAGCATCACCAGGTTCAAAAAAGGAATTTCTATTTCGTAACAAATACCCACCAGCATCAGTAAAAACAGCTGATCCTTCATATGAAAACAAATAATTATAATATGGTAGCTGTAGTATGGCTTCCTCATTGTTTGCAATAAAAGGGCTGTTATTGGCTGTCAATCCCGAAATCATTTTGAAGATTCCAGCTTGATCAATAACATTACTTGCGTGGGTTGAGGCCTCGGTCCATTTTCCTAAATATAAATTCACTCTTGCCAATAAGGCTTCTGCTGCCCATTTGGTGGCTCTAATTTTTTGAGAACGATACGTCTCATAATTAACTGGAAGATCTACTGAAGCCTGTTCTAAATCAAGAAGAATTTGGTTATACACCTCACTTTGAGCTGTTCTAGGAGCTAATGTAGATTTATCTATATTTGTTGTTAGAATCAAAGGCACATCTCCCCATATATTAGTCAAATAAAAATGACAAAAGGCTCTTGTAAATTTTGCCTCGGCGATCCATTGCTTGCTTTTGGCAGCACTCAAGGTAGTACTTGCGGAAACCCCTTCTATTACATTATTAGCATTATAGATGGTTTTGTAGAGCTGAGACCACATAGACCCAATGGTCCCATCAGTTTCTGGAATTTCGTTTGTTACAAAAACATTAGAAATAAAAGAATTTGGTATTAATTCATCAGATGCTTGCCCAAGGTTGGAGTGCAAAAAGTTATAATACGTATCGGTTACCATACTTTGATAAATTCCATTAACCGCGGCTTCGGCAGTAGCATCTGAAGCGTACACTGTTGAAGAAGACAATTCATTACTTGGAAGATCTACCTCCAGCATATCATCACAACTAATTAGACCTACTAACAAAAAGAATGCTACTAGGTAGGTATATTTTCTTGAATTATTTTTCATGTCTTTAAGATTTAAAATGTAAACTGAGTCCCAATTGTTACCGTGCGCAATGGTGGTAAAGCTACCCCTGGTGTTTCTGGATCAAATCCTTTGTATTTAGTAAAAGTCACTAAATTTTGCCCTTGCAATGTCAGACGCACATTTTGAAGAAACTTCCGAGTATTTTCACTCAATGGAATTGTATAAGAAGCGCTTACGTTTTTCAATTTAATATACGAGGCATCAATTAATGTTGCTGTAGAACCAATATAATTATAGAAACTATTTTGAAAATCAGCACTTAATACATTTTCTTGAGCCAAATAGGCATTGTATTCGTCTACTTGATAATTCGCTTGTCCATAAGGATACCCTGGTTGTGTTCCGATAGAAGACATTAAGGTTTCTCCGTCTTGTTTTACAAATTGGAATAAAAAATCAAGGGAAAATGATTTGTAACTTAAAGTATTTGAAATACCTCCATAATATTTAGGATAAGAAGCGCCATTATATTGCCTGTCTCCTCTTCCTATTTGGGCTAAACCAGAAGAAATTCTTCCATCTCCATTGATGTCTTCAAACTGAGGGATACCATTAGCATTTACCCCTGTGAAATTGTACAAATAATTTGAACTTAATGGATTGCCTACCACATAAGTGGTGTAATAACTAGTGTTTTCAATTCCTGGAAAAGACAATAGTTTGTTTGAATTTGTTGATAAATTAAGAGATGTTGACCAATTAAATTTTTCGGAATTAATATTACTAGTGGTTAAAGTAAACTCCCATCCTTTGTTCTCCACCTCTGCATCTAGATTTGCTTGATAAGTTGTAAAACCCGCTTGTGGACTTAATGGATACCCCACTAATTGATTTCCAGAAACGTTTCTATAATACGCCGCAGTAAACGAAATACGATCTTTAAAGAAATTCAAATCCAATGCCGCTTCAAACTTTTTAGATACTTCCCATTGATAATTTGGATTTGCAATTCTGGCAGCTTGCAAAGAAGCATTTCCTGCTCCATAAGAACCCGCTGTAAATGTATCCGCATATCCATAATCTCCAATAGCATCACTCCCGACTTCACCATAACTTGAACGCAGTTTACCAAAACTCAACCAAGTGTTGTCTTTTAAAAATTCTTCCTCTGTAAACACCCAAGCTGCTCCTATAGAACCAAAGTTTCCATAGCGATTATTGGCACCAAAGCGAGAGGAACCATCTCTCCTAAAATTGATATTGAGAATGTACTTATTCAAAATATTATAATTTACTCTACTAAAAACTGAGACATATTTATATTCTGAAGATCCATTATAAGAGTTAACCGTTTCTGCGGTTCCAGTTATTCCAATTAGATTGTCTGAACTGTATCCTGAACTAGTTACATAAGAAGGCATTTCTGATTTTCTATTTTGCCAAGATCCACCCAATAGCACACTTAAATTACCTTTCCATACTGATGCCGTATAATTTAATTGAGGGTCAAAAGTAAAATTATTAGTATAATTAGTGGATACATTGTATGCTCTTGAACCGTTAACATCAATATCAAAGTTTTGATAATAAACATAGTTCATCCCCGAAGCAGGCAATATTTGCTTAGTAATCATTTGGGCTCTTCCATAGCCAAGATCTGTTTTAAATGATAGGCCTTTAGCAATTTGGTACTGAAGACTCAAACTAGTCATCAGATTATTCCCTTTGTCCTCCACTCTTCTATCCATTGCTGCGATAGGATTGATATCACTAAAATTGGTAGGAGACCAGTAAAAGGTTCCGTCAGGATTGTAAATAGGTCGATTAGGAGCCGTATGTAAGGCATAATTGGTCATATCATAATAAGGTAGCTTATTTTGATCGGTTGCAAATACCACTGAACCTCCTATTTTTAATTTTTTATTTAAAGTGGTATGATTTATATTAAAGTTAGTAGCAAACTTATTATATCCGAAATCCCCTGGTAGAACCGTCGTTTCTTTATGATAAGCAGCACTTAATAAAAAATTGGTAGCTTTATCTCCTCCTTTTAAACTGGCTGAAAAGTCATTGAAATTAGCCGATCCGCCAATTAATTTTTCCTGCCAATCCGTGTAAGCATTCTGGTCAAAATCTGTAAGGGCAATACCATTACTAAAATCACTTGGGGTATCGTTAGCATTATTCAACGCAGTACGCAACATATTTAAATAAGTTGCCGTATTTAGTGTTTTTACTCTGTTTGCGACTTCTGATATGCCCGAACTAGTATTTACAGTAAATAATGTTTTTCCTGCTTCACCTTTTTTGGTTGTAATAAGTATTACTCCATTGGCTCCTCTTGAACCGTAAATGGCTGTAGCATCTGCATCTTTGAGAATTTCTATACTAGCAATATCATTTGGATTGATAATATTTAAGGGACTAGACGCTTTTTGTGCACCTCTAATAATAAAATCTTGTTGAGCTTGCTCCTTTAAATCATTACCAATAAAAGGGATTCCGTCTACTATATACAAAGGGAGATTTTTGTTTATTGATGAACCAGGCAACTGCATAAAATTAGTCCCTCTAATATTAATATTAATATCGCTTCCAGCGTAACCCGAAGTTTGAGAAACAAAAACCCCAGGCGTTCTTCCTTGCAAGGTTTGCAGAATATTGGTTACCGGTTGTTTTTCAATATCCTCCGAAGTTATTTTAGTTACCGATCCCGTAGAAGTTCTCTTTGTTGTAGTGCCATAACCTATAATTACAACTTCATCTAATTTGGCTAAATCGGATGTCATTCTAATTGTTAGCTTTGTTTGGTCTTCAATGGCAATTTCACGGGTTTTATATCCTACGTATGACACTTTTAATGTGACCTTCCCATCTGGAATTTCAAATGAGAATTGTCCGTCGTAGTCACTTATTTCTACAAAATTAGTTCCCGCAATTGAAAGAGTTACTCCAGATAATGGTATTCCGGCTTGATCAGTTATTATTCCTGATATTATTCTATTTACTTTCGATGCACTATTTGTATTTTCGGTCTTATTAAGAACACTTTTATTTTCTTTTTTGTAAATGACTATACTTTTATCGACTTGTTTAAAGACTAAGTTACTGCCCTTAAAAACAGAATTTAAAATATCACTTACTGAACGCATTCCTCCTGATGTGTTAATTTTAGGAAAATTATTAATCAGTTGTGGCTGGTATGCAAACAGTAATCCAGTTTTATTTTCTATACTTTTAAACAGGGTTTTAATATCTTGATTATGAAGTTCAATGTCAACAGATATCGATTCTAGACTTTGACCGCTCATTTTATTTGCGAAAACCAAGTGGGTTCCGCAGGTCAATAAGAAAATGTGGAATAAACTGATTCGCATGATCATTAGTGTTTTTTTTGATAAACGAAAGAAAGAAGTCTTCTTTTCCTTATCAAGCATGGTTGTTTTACAGCGTAATTTCATAAATTTGCTTGTTTTTAATGGTTACTGGAATTAATTATTAAGAATTTTGGCCATCTGGTGTAGGAGCTAGATGGCTTTTTTTTGTTGGTTTTAATACAATAGGCTAGTAGTTTTTTAGGTTAATGTTAATAAATTTTAGAGTTTGGTTTTATTCACAGCCATTTCCGCTAAGGGTAACTGCATCATTTGTTGTATAATGATATTCTGTTTCAATTACACTGCAGATTACTTTTAGAATATGATCAAGATCTTCATCATTAAGGAAGCTTGCTGTTATCCTGCAATTTTTAATTTTATCATTTGATAAAGTAATCGCTACTTTATATTTTTGAGAAATAAGTGCAATAGCTTCTTCCATATTTATGTTATCAAGAATAAGGTATTTACTTTTCCATTCGACAACAGTTTCTGCGTTAACATTTTTTTGTTGATACCCTAAAGTTGCTTTATTTACTTTAATTTGCTGATTTGGTGTAATGATACCATATACTTTTTCTAAATCTCCCACCTGTACTTTACCTCGGGTTACAGTAACTTCAATTTTGTTAGAGTTGTTGTAAGCATTTATATTAAATGCTGTTCCCAAAACTTTAGTCTGAACTTTACCAGTATGAACGATAAAAGGTTTTTTTTCATTTCTATTAATGTCAAAATAGGCTTCACCAACAAGGGTAACCTCTCTTGTTTTATCATCAAACTTGTTTTGATTGTATTCAATACTGCTGTTTTCGTTTAAAAGAATGGTACTTCCATCTGGTAAATGAATAAGTTGTTTTCCATGATAAGCCATAATTGGATTTACTTCTTCAATAGATGTTTCTTTTGTAATTACAGGTATAGCAGTTTTGTTATTAACAAAAACATTTTTGAACGCAAAGAAAAGCGTAATAGTTGCCGCTATGGCAAGTATAGCGCGTACAATTTTTCTTGATTTTCTTCTTTCATTATTAATTGCAACCACTTTAGCTTCAGAATGTGAAAGGATAAGTTGAAGTATGTCATCTCCTTTTTGCTTATCTAATAATTCAATATCCTGATTTTCGTTCAATAACAGCTGAATTTTTTCTTTTATGTAATCGTCATGAATTCCCTGTTGGATATATTCCATCAGTTTTTTTTCATCTACTTTAGACAGATTGTTTTGCAAGTAGTTTTCAAATAATTCTTCAAATACTTTTTGCTGCATTTGTATTATAGTTATCAGTTAATAATTTAGGCTTTATGGTAAACTTGGAGTTTAGCTTAATTTTTTTATTTTTATAAGAACCGTAAAAAATAGGGGGTAAACCTAAACTAAACAGGGTTCTTTATTGTAAAGACGATTAAAAAATAGGGAGGGAGTAGTCTAAAGTTAAAAAAAAGTAAAAAAAAGTAAAACAAAAAGTAAAATAGCCTTATTTATGTGTTTTGAGGCTAAAGTTTAAATTTGGAAAAACAAAAGAAGCGTCATAAATAGATTCATGTAAGGCGAAATTTTATGACGAACAAATTTTAAGGCCTGAGCCATGTGTTTTTTTACGGTTTCTGTAGAGATGCCTAAGTCTTCGCCAATTTTTTGGTGGCTTAAGCCCCCCATTTTGGCCATTTTGTATATTTTTTTTTGCTGAGGAGGCAATTGCTCTATTATTTTATTAAGAATAACATTGTACTGAGCATCTTTTATAGCTGTATCAGTATCCTCTGAAGAAATATTTTTATAATCAATATTTGTTGCTAAAGTAGTTTCTCTCGCTATTTTTTTTATCATATCAAAAATATGATTGCGGGAAATAATAAAAAGGTAGTTTTCTAAATTTGAGATATTTTCTAAATTTTTGTGATTTTGCCAAATCTTTAAAAAAACATCCTGAACCACTTCTTCTGATAAGACTTTTGATTTTGTAATTTTTAATGCTGTCGAATAAACAAGATTTTTATAGCGGTTGTACAAGTTTGTAAATGCCAGTTCGCTCCCCTGAGACAGCTCAAGAAGTAGTTTGCTTTCGTCAAAACTGGAATTTAAAGACATAGATTTTTGTGGTATTTTCAGATTAGCAATATTATTTAATTTTTTTTAATGCTGTATATTTTATCTCAAATTATGATTCAAAAATGCTATTTTAATAATTAACAGGCTTTATAATATAAAATCATTAAAATATAAGTCTGTATTTTGCAGAAATCTTCCTTATATGCTAAGTGCTTAATTAAACAATTGTAGGTTAGCTTCTGGTTTTACTAAGAATAATAGTATGATTAAATAAATAATAAAAGTTTTTTTGAGGAATATGTATAAAAATTATAGATTTGAATTTTTTAATCATACCCTTTAATACTTATTTACCGCTGGTATGTTTTTAATTACAACTTTTAATATTTATATATGAAAAATAAATTGATCCTAATTTTTTTTGCTTTTGGCAGCGTTGTTTTTTCGCAAACAATCAAAAAACCTTTGGTTGCAGCAATTACAGTCAAAGACCTTAAGAGTGACCTGTATCAAATGGCTGGAGATCATTTTAATGGCCGAGAAGCTGGAACTTTAGACGAATTAAAAGTGTCAATGTGGTTAGCCAATAAAGCGAAAGAAGCAGGGATGTCACCAGCAGGTGATGACGGAACTTTTTTTCAGTTTTTTGATTTATACCGACACCAGATTACTTCCAATACTAAATTTAAAATAGGACAAAAAGAATATAAATTATGGAGCGAAGTTTTGATTGCCGAAACTACAAACACTAGAGTAGAAGCACCATTATTATTTATTGACACTTCAAAAGATGCAGTTGAAAAAGCAGAAGTTAAAGGAAAAGCGGTAGTATTATTAGCCTCTAAAGAAGGAATTTCAGATGACATTTCGCTCTTTGACAGACGTTACCCAGGGCTTTTTAAGCAAAAATATTATGAACTTTTAGCATCAAAAGGAGCAGTTGCACTTATTATTGTTGCAGACGAATTAGGTGAAAAAAGCTGGTCTCAAGTCGAACCTCAAATGACAAGAGGCGTCTATGGAATTGAAGGTTTTCGTGATAAAATTCCAGTTCCTTCTAGAATTCCGGTTTTTTGGTTACATAATGATCAATTGGAGTTTTTAAAAAATACAAAAGAGCATTTATTAGCCGAAGTTATTTCAGAAACGTACAAATATCCATCGGTTAATGTTGTTGGAAAAATCGAAGGTACTGATGCAAAATTAAAAAATGAATATGTTTTATTTAGCGGTCATCAGGATCATGATGGAGTAAGACAAAAATACGGTCAGGATTCCATTTACAATGGGGCAGATGATAATGCGAGTATGTGTGTCGCGATGCTGGGTATTGCAAGAGCATATAAAAAACAGCCTGGAAAAAGAACTGCTTTGTTTGTGTTTCATGGTTCAGAAGAACGTGGTTTATTAGGCTCAAGCTGGTATGCATCACATCCTACCGTTCCCGAAAAGGATATTATTGCAGTTTTAAATGGTGATATGATAGGAAGAAATGATGTCAATCAAGCTGCACTTTTAGGTTCAAGTGCGCCTCACGAAAACTCATCCGATTTGGTTGCTATGGCAAAAAGAGCAAATGATGAAGGGCCAAAATTTGAATTAGATAAATTGTGGGATAAACCAGAACATCCAGAATATTTTTTCTTCCGTTCAGATCATATTCCTTACGTTATGAAAGGAATACCAGCTGTGTTTTTCACTAGTGTTCTGCATAGTCAATACCATACACCAATGGATGAATCTGAAAATATTGATTACGTAAAATTACATAAAATGACCGAATGGATTTACCGTACTGGTTGGATGCTCTCAAATGAAACGGAACGTCCTGAAATTTTACCTAAGGTTAAACTGGAACGATAATTTTTGATGAAAATTATTTATTTTACAATCTTCCTTGTCTGAAAAAATTGTTTTCAGACAAGAAAGATTTTTTCTTTTTATAGCATTGACCATAGCTCCAGCTTCAAATTTGGTTTCATTATTTATAGCTCACAATAAAAAATGAAAAGTCAGTAAAGCCCTTTTTCATCTATTTTATGGTTCAAATTTTTAATTTGTAGATTAAATTTTTGAAAACTCCTTAGACTATCATATAGTTATTTATGAAGAAACGAGGTTAAGTTTTTATTTTTCATAAACCCAAGTCACCTTAAGGGAGTTTTGATAACAATAGCTTGATATTTCCTAAAACAAGTTCAGGCTCATCAAGTTGGATAAAATGCCCTGACTTTATTGTTGTTATATGTGTAAAATCGGTTACACCAGCCTTAAGTGATTCCATAGAATCGTACCGTAGTTGTCTATCGGCCGAATCATGTTCGGCATCAATTTTCATACTCGTTATCGCGATAACTGGAACGTCAGGTAAATTAGATAGTCCTTCCATATATTTAAAATCCTCGATTAATTGCAATGTTTCTAATGCTATGCCCGAATTTGCACCATTATCAGTTTTAAAAGTGTTATAATAGGTGTCTATCTGCTTTTGCGTATAATGGT
This sequence comes from uncultured Flavobacterium sp., assembly GCA_963511475.1. Lineage (GTDB taxonomy): Bacteria > Bacteroidota > Bacteroidia > Flavobacteriales > Flavobacteriaceae > Flavobacterium. The sequence continues at coordinate 30,417 of CAUPJC010000025.1, read as the reverse complement.
TGTATTTTTCGTGAGAAGCATCAACAAATACTAAGCCAGCAACTTTTTTTGGATTTTTTACTGCAAAATCTCTAATAATCAATCCTCCTAATGAATGCCCTACAAGTAGAACTTTTCTACCGTTTGCAAATTTATCTATAACTGTTTCAAGTTCACTTCTTAATTTATTGATGTTTCTAGGTTCAGTGTCAGATTCTGATTTTCCATAACCAGCTCTATCATATAATAAAACATCAGATTCTAAAAAATTAGCTATGGATAAGATTTCTGAGAATTTTCCGGTGCTATACCAGGACGTATGATCATTCCCAAGACCAGATTCAAAAACAACTAAATATTTTGAGTTTTTAGATACTGTGTATGCCATCAGTTTATGCGTGCCTAAGTTCACTTCGGTTCCAGGATATTCTATAGTGCGATTTTTATCATCATCTGAGCAGGAGGCAAAATTGAATGCAGAAATAGTGGCTATCAAAAGACATAATAGTCTAATCGTATCAGCTTTATTTGGATTTAATTTTTGTAGTTTGTTTTTTAAGATCATCTGTACTGTTTTAATTTCTTTTAAAGTAAATTCGATACAAATGTTAGCATTATTTAGCATCCTAAAGTTCTGATTTATGAAACCGAACCTATTTTTGAAACAACTATAAACTATAAATTTTTTAAAAACAGAAATATTATATATCACTTATACTAAAGCAACATTTGCTTTTTTGAATTCAGATGGAGTTTGATTGGTCATTTTCTTAAAAGTAGTATTGAAGACTGTTTTAGAATTGAAGCCAACTTCGAAAGCAATTCCCATTAAACTTAAATGTTTCATATTAGGATTTTGAATCATTTTTTTTGCTTCTTCGATGCGATACCTATTGATAAATTGATAAAAATTTTCATTACAGCCTTTATTAATGATGTAAGAAAGTATATGAGATGAAATATCTAATTCAGAGGCCAATTTGAATAAGCTTAATTCAGGATCCAAAAAAGGTTTTTTATTTTCCATTATTTGAATTAAGCTGTATTTCAGTTCTTCTAGAGATGCATCAGAGATTAGTTTTTTCTGGTTTATTTCTAAATTTTCAGTCTCTATTATAATGACGTCAATTTCTTCTTTTTCTTGTTTATTGAGCTGAAAACGTTCTTTTTGTTTTAAAGAAAAATAGGCAATAAAAAAAATCCCGCCTAGATAAATTAGACTGGCAAAACGGTCAAAAAACACATAGGTTTTTGCTAATTTAAAGACAATGTCAATTAACCAAAGAGCAGTTATGATCAGCACGCAAATGACAACTTTCTGTAACCATTTTAAGTTGATTGTATCTGTATTGGAAGTATACAGAAACAGTTGTTTTTGATAGTCAGTAATTTTTCTATAAGCTACAATACAATATGAAACAACCTGAAGGCAAAAAAGTAAGCTAAAAGCAGTAATAATTACGGTTGCATTTTTTTTATCTGCAGTAGTAGGGGGTGGTACCTCCATCAGGAGGGAAAGGACAATTAAAAGTAAGATTATAAAAGCAAATGCAAAATGAAAATTATCTCTTGCCTTCCATTTTCTATCAGGTTGAATAAAATAAATTACGCTAAAATAAAAGACGGGGGCGACTATAAAATCCGTTATTCCCAGAAAATCATTTATGAGCATTCTCGTTTTTAAAATCTCCGTTTTTTCTAACAGATCGTTAAATTGAATCAGGAAAACACATAAAATAAAAGAACCAAACCATCTATTGACTTTATTGTTTACTTGATTAATATTAGCAAAGACTAAAAATGCCAGTAATAAAGTTGTCCCCGCAACAAAGAAGCTGATTAGTTGATCCATTAAAAAGAAATTAATACTTATATCCGTCTGATATATTTTTTTGAAAATGATAAAATGACCAAATATATAAAAACCTCAGTTTGATTATTCAGTAATTTTTATTTATTGGATATCCTGCTAGGTTTTTTCAACCTCGTAGGTATAAAAACTAATGGTAGAAGACCTTACAGGTACATTAATTGACATGATTTATTTGTAAATAAGTTTTGTGCTGTATTAATTTTTAGGTTTATAATGAAATATATCGTAATATTGCAATATATAAATAAAACTATGGGAGCAACAAAAACAGACAGCTTTACAGATAAGCAGAATGAATTGGCCATTTTAGCTAAAGCACTCGGGCATCCTGCGCGTATAGCCATTATTGAATATTTACTCAAAGTGGATGCTTGCATCTGTGGTGATATTGTAAATGAGTTACCATTGGCACAGCCTACGGTTTCACAACACTTAAAAGAGCTGAAAAATGCTGGAATAATAAAAGGAAACTTTGAAGGAAATTCAATCTGCTATTGTATCAATGAACCGGGATTTGAATTAATAAAAAGTTTTTTTCAAGACATTACAATACATCTAGATAAAAGGAAAAATGACTGTTGTTAAATTTTTAAATAAAAACGCTATGAAACTAGCACAAGTAAAAAACATCTTGAAATCGGTTGAAGCCGTAAACTTCATCTTGGCTGACGGAACTTTGGTGCCGGAACATTTTCATGTAACCGAAGTGGGTTTAATTACCAAAAACTTTATTGACTGCGGAGGAACAGTTCGAAAAGAAACAGTGGTTAATTTCCAGTTATGGGATGCCAACGATTTTGAACATCGATTGAAACCTCAAAAATTGCTCAACATCATCGAATTATCAGAGAAAGTGCTGGGAATAGAAGATTTTGAAATCGAAGTGGAATATCAGGCACAAACCATTGGTAAATATGATTTGGATTTCAATGGAAACGATTTTGTTTTATTAAACAAAAAAACTGCCTGTTTGGCTCAAGACCAATGTGGCATTCCATCAGAAAAGCCAAAAGTAAGATTGTCTGATTTGAATAATGAAGCGAGTTGCTGTACTCCTGGAGGAAGCTGCTGCTAATTTTAATCTATAAAAATTGTTATAAAATGACTTTAACCAAAACCAATATTTTTCCCGAGATTGCAACTGTAATCAATACTTTTAATTTTGAAAGCATTACTGCAGAGCGTAAAATTATTCTGCGGCCGCTTGTCGATTATATACAAAGTAAAGAGGCTAATCAGCAGGAAATAAGACTAAACTTAATCTGCACTCATAATTCAAGAAGAAGCCATTTGTCTCAAGTCTGGGCACAAACAGCTGCTGCATATTATGATATAAAAAATGTGTTTTGTTATTCTGGCGGTACAGAGGCAACAGCAATGTTTCCTATGGTGTCTAAAACACTTGCTAAGCAAGGTTTTGAAATAAAAACTATTGCTGAAGGAAGTAATCCAGTATATAGTATAAAATATGCTGCCAATGGGCATCCGGTTATTGGTTTTTCTAAAACGTATGATGACAGTTTTAATCCTCAGGATGAATTTGCTGCCATTATGACCTGTTCACAAGCCGACGGAGGATGTCCTTTTATTGCCGGAGCCGAAAAGCGTATTTCAATAACTTTTGAAGATCCAAAAGCATTTGACAATACACCGCAGCAAGCAGAAAAATATGAGGAGAGAAGTCTGCAGATAGCAGCCGAAATGTTCTATGTTTTTTCACAAATTAAAAAATAAGTATGTCAGCAAATAATTGTGCACCAGTAGTAGAAAGAAAAAAATTAAGTTTTCTCGACAGTTACCTTACCCTTTGGATTTTCTTAGCAATGGCAATAGGGGTATCAATAGGCTATTTTATTCCTTCGAGCGGCAATTTTATCAATTCTTTTTCAAGCGGAACAACTAATATTCCTTTGGCAATAGGATTAATTCTGATGATGTATCCGCCATTGGCAAAAGTAAAATACGAACAGATGGGCGAAGTTTTCAAAAACACAAAAGTGTTGGGAGCTTCCTTGTTCTTGAACTGGATTGTGGGACCAATTTTGATGTTTGCTTTAGCATTATTATTTCTTAACGGTTATCCGGAGTATATGATTGGCGTTATCCTGATTGGGTTGGCACGTTGCATCGCAATGGTAGTCGTTTGGAATGATTTAGCCGATGGAAACCGAGAATATGCTGCTGGTTTAATTGCTCTGAACAGTATTTTTCAAGTGTTACTGTATAGCGTTTATGCTTATGTTTTCATCACAATTTTACCGCCTTATTTTGGATATACAGGTTTTGAAGTCAACATCAGTATCGGACAGATTGTCGAAAGCGTGGGTATTTATTTGGGAATCCCTTTTGCACTTGGAATCATTAGCCGTTATGCTTTAATTGCTCTTAAAGGAGCTGATTGGTTTGAAACTAAATATGTGCCATTTATTTCACCAATAACATTAATATCATTGTTGTTTACCATTGTTTTAATGTTCAGTCTAAAAGGAGAATTAATCATACAGATACCAATGGATGTAGTACGTATTGGCATTCCATTAGTTATCTATTTTGTAATAATGTTTGTCATTAGTTTCTTTATCGGGAAGTATTTTGGTGCTGATTATTCAAAATCTACAGCCATTGCTTTTACAGCTACAGGAAACAATTTCGAGTTGGCCATTGCAGTTGCAATCGGAGTTTTTGGAATCAACAGCGGACAGGCTTTTGCAGGTGTAATTGGACCACTAGTTGAAGTGCCTGCACTTATTGCATTAGTAAACGTTGCTTTTTGGTTCAGAAAGAAATACTACACTAAATTAATTGCCAAGTAACTTTGAACGTATTGTCAGTTTTTTTAAAGACAAACTGTTAATATTTCATAAAATGTATTGAGTTCTATACCAGTTAATTGCGTAAGATATAAACTAAATAATATAATTTTTCGTTATTTTAATTTGACAAATTTGTTATGATGAAGTAAACTCATAACTTTTAATTTTAAAAAGATGAAAAATATAAATTCCATTGCTATTCTGTCTATAGCGCTCTTTAGTTTATTGAGCTGTTCGAATGATAAAAAGGATAAAGATTCAGATACTAATCCTGGAACGACTACCAGTCCTGTAGAAAACAATCCCGCTAATACTGCTTATAAACCTGCATTTAGCGGTCAAACCCGTATAAATGGAGTGCAAACGATTACAAGCTATGAAGCAAAGGTCATTACAGCGGTACTAACAAATCCTTGGGGAATAAAAAGCCTTCCAGACGGCAGACTTTTAATTACAGAAAAAGGAGGAAGTCTACGTATTGTTACCGCAGCAGGAGTTGTAAGTAATCCAATTTCGGGCATACCAGCTGTTAATGCTTCTGGTCAGGGAGGTTTATTAGGCTTATGTCTTGATACAGAGTTTACTTCAAACCGTATAATTTATTGGGTTTTTTCCGAAGCAGTTACAGGCGGTAATATTACGGCTGTTGCCAAAGGAAGACTTTCAAATGACGATAAAACTATAGAAGGCGCAACGGTGATTTACCGCACTACTCCAGCCAATTCCAGCAATCTTCACTACGGCGGACGAATTCTTTTTGACAAAATTGGAAATCTTGTAGTGAGTACAGGGGAACGTTCTGTAATTGAAACCAGACCTTTGGCACAATCGGTTTCCGCTAGTCTTGGAAAAACTGTCCGAATAACCAAAGATGGTCAGCCTGTCGCTGGAAACCCTATTTTTAGCCAAACGGGTGCATTACCAGAATTGTTTACCATAGGTCATAGAAATCCGCAGGGATTAGCACTTCATCCAGTGACAGGCGAAATTTGGCTAAGCGAACATGGACCACGCGGAGGTGACGAAATTAACCGCCTAAAAGCTGGCTCTAATTATGGATGGCCGATTATCACTTATGGTATTGAATATAATGGGCAAGCAATAGGCGGATCAATCCAGCAGAAAGACCGCATGGAACAGCCTGTTTACTATTGGGATCCTGTTGTTTCGCCAAGCGGGATGACTTTCTATAGTGGTAATCGTGTTCCAGAATGGGAAAATAATCTTTTCATTGGAGCGCTCAGTGGCAAACATATTGTAAGTCTTGTTATAAAAGACAATCGTGTTGTGGGTGAAGAAAGACTTCTTGCGCAGGAAAATCAACGATTTAGAGATATTACTCAAGGAAATGACGGCGCTTTATATGCCATTACAGATGAAGGAAAACTCTACAAGATTGACAAAAAATAGATTAAAAACTTCTGGTTACAAATAATATGATAAAGAAGAATATTTAGAATTTATTTTTTTTCAAAATAAAGGTAATTAGTGCTGTTACTTAAATCGCGTAACCGTATTTGGGAATTATTAAACTCAAATAATTCCCAATTTGTATTCAGTTTACTCAGTAGTTCTGTACTGAAATTTATTTTTAGTTTTCTAACGCCATTCAGTATTTCACTTTCCCATTGTCCAGTTTTAGTAATGCCTCCTTTTGTAGCAACTACTGATTTATCACTTTTGAATACAAATGAATAACCGCTGTACGATGAAGTCTTTTCTGAATCATCAAAAAAATAAGGGATAACCCAAGAACCGTTTGTTATTGTTTCAGTAAAATTAAGGGATACAATGTTATTTTCCGGGCAGTAATCAATAGCATATTTAATGGCATTTTCAAAATCGGAATTATTCGTAATTGATTTTGTCTGATAATTGTAATCCGTTATGGAAATTGGATATTTTAAAGAAATATACTGACTGTCGTTTAAATTTTTTATAAAATAAAAAAAGGTTTGATCACTTATAATCGATACCGAACTTGCTATTTGATTCGTGCTGTTATAGATATTAATTGTTATTGGATAATTGATGTTCAGCCCATTGATTTTGGATAAAAGATCAGGGTAAAGGTTCCAATAATCGATTAGGGAATTAAAATCAGTTTCATCCGGAATCAGTTTTTCGTAGTAATTATAGTAAACCATCGTTACGGGAAAATCTATTTTTACAATATCATTATCATTCGCATTAGCGTTGATATTATCTGTTACTTTTTGATAATCGGCAACAGTATTTACAGCAATATTTACATTGTTAACAGTAACGTTATAAGGGAGTTTTATGGTACAATAACTGGACTTGTCTATTATATTATCTTGCACAGTTTTGACCATTGCGACTCTTTGCAGATAGGTTGTAAGAGGAGAAACATTTGTAACTGTTCCTTGTGTATTATTATCTTGTTCTTCTATTTCGCTTTGGCAGGATAATAAGAGAAGGAAAACGGTTATTGATAAATATTTTTTTATAGGGAACATGATTATGTTTTTACAAAGGTAATAAAATTTAAAGAAACTGTTTTTCAACAAATTCTGCATCAAGGTTTTCGGTTCTTTGTTTTTTATCCCTAATTATCTAAAGAAAATAAAAAACATTTCAGACATCTATAAAACAATCAGTCTTGTTTTTACCCTACTTAAATTAAAAACAAATACTTTTGCATAGGACAAATTGAAAATTTAAATGCCAAATACAATCCAATCAAATACTTGCGATGAAATAATTTTTTCGTCTTTTTTTAAAAGTCATATAAAAGCACTTCGGAATTTTCTTTTTTACAAATTTGGCAATAAAGACCAAGCAGAAGATTTAGCACAGGAAGCATTTGTGAAACTTTGGCAAAACTGCGGTTCGGTTCCGTTGGAAAAAGCAAAGTCATATATTTATACCATAGCAAATAACAGCAGTCTAAATGAAATTGCACATCAAAAAGTTATTTTGAGATATGAAAAAAACTTCACCGGTTTAGATAAAACCAATGAAAATCCAGAATATCTTTTGGAAGAAAAACAATTTCAAGCCAAACTTTTAAAAGCTATTGAGAATTTAAACGAAAAACAGCGTGTTGCCTTTTTGATGCATCGTATTGACGGAAAAAAGTACAGCAAAATTGCTTTGGATTTAAATATTAGCGTAAAGGCAGTAGAAAAACGCATTCATTTGGCTTTGTTAAGCTTACGTAAAGAAATTGATTTATAAAAGTAGGGTAAATTGAGTTCCAATTGTTTTAATGATATAATAACAGTACAATGAAAGAAAATCGCTTATTAGCCAAATGGCTGAACAATGATTTGTCGGAGGATGAATTAGCTGCATTTGAAGCAAGTCCCGATTTTGAAAAATACCAAAAAATAAAAAATTATACGAATCATTTAGAAATAGATGATTTGGATGAAAACGCCATGCTGGCAAATATTCTTAAGCAGCAAAAAACGACTCCAAATGTGGTTCCTTTATACAAAAAATGGATGTTTCGAGTAGCAGCTATTTTTATTTTAGCGCTAGGAATTACTTTTACGGTCAAAAATTTTGTACCGCAGACGCATACAGCAGATTTTGGAGAAAAAACAGCTTTTTTATTACCTGATAATTCCGAAGTGGTGCTGAATTCCGGTTCGGAAATAAACTATAAAAAATGGAATTGGAACAGTAACAGACGTCTTGAACTAAAAGGAGAAGCTTATTTCAGAGTATCCAAAGGCAGACGTTTTGAAGTGCAGACCAGCCTTGGAAAAGTATCAGTTTTGGGAACTCAATTTAATGTGAAAGCTCGAAAAAACAGGTTTGATGTAGTGTGTTATGAAGGCCGTGTAAAAGTAAATTATGCCAATACCGAAATTCTGTTGACTCACGGACAAAGCGTTACTTTTGAAAATGGAAAACAAGTGAACATGAGGGTAAATTCATTGAAGCCAGAATGGATGGACAATCAAATATCTTTCTATAAAGAAAACATTAAATCCCTGCTGGACGAAGTTCAGAGACAATATAAAGTTACGATTGAGTTGAATGCAAAAGACACGATTTCCTTATTTACAGGTAAACTGCCTGCCAAAGATCTCGATGTTGCCCTGCAGATTATTAGTACAACTTATCATTTAGAGGCTAAAAAGGTTTCAAAGAATAGAATAATTTTTGACGAAAAATAAATGTTGCGCCTCAAACAATTTCATTTTTCTTTTTTTGCATTTTTCCTTGTCCTGAATCTTTTTGCTCAGGACAAGGAAAAAGTTATGCCTTTTAAAAAAATCATAATTGATATTGAACAGCAGCATCAGGTTAGTTTTAATTATACCGAAGATAATATTGCAGGACTGCAGCTAAATCCTCCAAAAAGGTCACTTTCTTTAGATCAAAAACTGCAATACCTTGAAAAAAAAACCAATTTATCTTTTGAAAATATTGGAAACAAATTCATTAATATTTATAAGAAAGATAGGGAATCCCAACTAATATGCGGTTACGTTTTTTCAGCCGATAAAAAACCTATTGAAAACGCAAATATCAGTTTTGTTGACAAAATGCAGATTACAACTGATTCAAACGGTTATTTTGAATTTGAAAAAAAAGACAAGAGTATTTTTCTGATTAGTCACGTCGGATTTATAACCAAAAGAATTACAGCTGGTAATCAAGACTCTAAAAACTGTCTCGAAATAGTATTAGAACCTGAAATCACAGAGCTTGAAGAGATTAAAGCCAATGCTATTCTGGCTTCGGGAATTTCAAAAAATAAAGACGGATCATTTGAAATTAAACCCAAGAAATTTGGTATTCTGCCAGGACTTATCGAGCCTGATGCTTTGCAGACAATGCAGCAGATTCCAGGTGTAAACAGCATTGACGAAAGCGTGTCGAGCATCAATGTACGCGGTGGTACACATGACCAAAATTTATTTTTATGGAATGGAATACGAATGTTTCAAACGGGACATTTTTTTGGTTTAATATCGGTTTTTAATCCCAATTTGGCACACACCATTTCTATTTATAAAAACGGGAGTTCTGCTTTTTATGGAGAAAGCGTTTCCAGTGTAGTGGCTATTTCTTCTACCCCGGAAACAGCAGAAAAAAACACTTTTAGTGCAGGAATCAACATGATTAATGCTGATATTTATGCGAAGTACAATCTTTCGAAAAAGAGTTATATCGAAATTTCAGCACGTAAATCCATTACTGATTTTGTAGAAACTCCCACGTATAAAGAATATTTCAATAAAGTATTTCAAAACACAACAATCGCTGATTTTTCGCAGAACCAAAATGTCAATTATCAAGGCGACAAAGAATTTGATTTCTATGATGCTACTTTTAAATATGCTCAAAAAATAGGAGTTAAAGACCAAGTAGTTCTCGATTTAATAACTATAAAAGACAATCTGGAAGTTTTTCAAAGTGCGGCTGTAAACGACATAAACAAATCGGAAGACAATGTTTTACGTCAGCAGAATTATGGTGGAAATTTATCGTGGAAAAGAAACTGGAATAGTTTCAATACGACTAAAATTAATGTTTACAATTCTTCCTATGATCTTTTGGCGAACCAGAAAACTACTTTCGGGGATCAAATTGTTATTCAGGAAAATACAGTTGACAATAATGGAATTAATCTGGAGAATAACCATACCATTAACTCTAAATTTAGTTTTAACGATGGGTATCAGTTTAATGAAATTGGTATTACTAATTTGGAGCGGGTAACTAATCCGGATTTCTACCGAAAAGTTAAAGAAGTGCTGAGAACTCATGCCTTAATTGCGGAAGGAAAATACAATGACACCATTTCCAGAATATATTTTAAGACAGGAATCCGAATCAATTATATTGAAAAATTTAATAAATATAGTGTAGAACCCCGAATGCAGTTTAGCTACGGTATCAGTAAAAGTCTAAATGTAGAACTGCTGGGCGAGCTAAAAAGCCAAAATTCACAGCAGGTTATTTATTTGCAGAAAGATTATTTTGGAATTGAAAAAAGGCGTTGGGTTTTGTCAGATAATACCACAATTCCAATTCAAAAAAGTAAACAGATATCTTTGAATTTATTCTATAAAAAGAATGATTGGCTCTTGGATATAGAAAATTTTTACAAAAAAGTAAACGGAATTACAACTTCCAGCCAAGGTTTTCAGAACCAATTAGAGTTTATCCGAACAACTGGCGATTATGAAGTTTTGGGAACAGAAATTCTGATTCAAAAAAAAATGAATCATTTTCTGACTTGGTTGAGTTATACCTATAATGACAATAGTTATGATTTTTCTAATTATGAATCCCCAATTTTCCCAAACAACTTTGAGTTAATTCATACTTTATCGTGGGCAGGAATTTATGAGAAAAACAATTTCAAAATTGCTTTGGGAACAAAATGGACTTCCGGCAGACCAAAAACCTCTCCAGCCAGTACACAAATCGATCCTTCTAATCCTGTACTGGTTTACAATAAACCGAACAATACCAATTTAAGAATTTTTGCACAAGTTAATGTTTCCTCTACTTACAAGTGGGAAACTGCAAGTGGAATTCAATACAAATTGGGGATTTCTATCTTAAATATCCTAAACAGAAAAAATGAAATCAACGAATATTATAGAATAAGTTTTTTAACAAATTCTATAGAGGAAGTAGAAACATTTTCACTGCAAAGAACTCCAAACATGAGTTTTAGAGTTTCATTCTAAAGCTGTCAATGCAAGGTTTGAAGAATAATCTTGTCCTCCTTTTTATTTTTTTTTTTACAAAATAACAATTCTTTGGTAGGGTAATCTGCATCAAAGCTGTTTTACTATTGAATCTTACCAAAAGAATAAATATGAAAAGAAAAAAAACAGCAATTGTAATTGCCGGCTTGTTGTTAGCGGTTTCGGCGGGCATTTATCTTTATTACGGAGTTGTCTTTAAAGAAGCACGCAATATAGAATCAGAAATGCCGGATTTTAGTATAGCAGCAACAAAATTAATCTACGATTATAACTCAAATCCCGAAAAAGCAGATTTATTATATCTCAATAAAACTATTGAAATCACTGGTAAAGTAACAAAAGAAACAGATTCGGTAGTCATACTTGAAAATACTGTTTTTTGTCTTTTTACCCAAAAAACAAAAGACAGACTTATAAATAGTAAAGTAACTGTTAAAGGCAAATGTATTGGTTATGACGAACTTTTTCAAGAAGTTAAGATCGACCAATGCACTATTAATAAACAAAACAATTAATCAATTTATGAAGAAATTTTTAGCCGCCGTCTGCCTTTTATTGGCATCCATGGCATATTCGCAGGAAGATTTACTGAACAGTCTTGATTCGACTCAAGTAGATCAAAACTATTCCTTAGCAACTTTTAAAGCACTGCAATTGGTCACGTTACAGACCACAAAAATGCCTGCCAAAAAAGAGTTCTATTTTGTAGTCTCGCATCGTTTTGGTACTGTCAAAGACGGTTTAGACAGTTTTTTTGGTCTTGATAACGCTACTACAAAACTCGGCGGTATTTATGGAATTACAGATTGGCTGTCAGTCAGTCTTTCCAGGCATACACTAAACAAAATGTATGAGACCGGAGCAAAATACCGCATGATGAGACAAAGCGATAGTTTTCCTCTAGATATTGTTGGGTACAGTGTTGCAGATATTAATACATTTTTAGAAAAGGATCAATATCCCGGTTTAGAAGCTAAGCATCGTATGACATACGTACAGCAACTGTTGATATCAAGGAAAGTTAGTCAAAAACTATCATTAGAACTGGTGCCGTCATTCATACATAAAAACCTTTACAATCCTGATTTAGAAAATGATAATCAGTTTTCTTTTGGAGGCGGTGGACGCTATAAAATCACCAAAAGATTATCGGTCAATTTAGAGTACATGCACAATTTTGATAAACCTGACTTTTATCAAAACCCATTGTCTGTAGGTCTGGATGTTGAAACCGGAGGACATGTTTTTCAGCTAATATTTACCAATTCACAATCCATGAGTGAGAGCGGGTATCTTACAAATGCAGCAGGTGAATGGGGTAAAGGTGATTTCTTTTTTGGATTTAACTTATACAGAGTATTTTAATAACTATAAACAATAAATTTTATGAAAAAAGCAATTGCACTTACTATTTTACTGGTTGCGCTTACGAGCTGCAGTGATTCTGATACCTATGAAGATGTCACAACGCCGCCAGATACTCCAGGTACTGGAACTCCACCAGCAACGACAATTAGTTATACAAAAAATGTAAAATCAATTATTGATGGTAACTGTGTAAGCTGTCATTCAAGCGGAAGATCTGCAGCTTTCAGACCTTTAACGACTTATGCTGAGGTTAAAGCAGCGGTTGAAAGTGCAAGTTTATTGAACCGAATTCAGTTGCAGAGCGGTCAGCAGGGACTTATGCCTCAAGGAGGAAGAATGTCTCAGACAAATATTGATTTAATTGTAAAATGGAATACGGACGGACTTAAAGAGAATTAATTATATAAGACCGATAAAAAACAATAAATAGCAACATATGAAAAAATCATTTATCAATTTCTTTGTGTTACTCCTGATTATGGCTGTAAATACAAATGGATTCGCGCAAAAGCTGATAACAAAAACAGGCAGTATAAAATTTCAGGCTTCTATGCCTTCTTATGAAGAAGTTGCTGCTGAAAGTAAAAGTGTTTCTGCAGTTTTAGAGCAGTCTACCGGAGATTTTGCTACTTTGGTTCTCATAAAAGGTTTTCGGTTTAAGGTTGCTTTAATGGAGGAACATTTCAACGAAAATTACATGGAATCTGAAAAGTTTTCGAAAGCATCTTTCAAAGGTAAAATAGAAGATTTTGATATTTCTGAAATTACAAATGCATCTAAAAATTTTACTTTAAAAGGAGATCTTACCATTCACGGAAAAACAAAACCGGTATCCGTAACTGTTAAAGTTTCAAAAACCGCAAGTGGTGTTAATGCTGTTGGTTCATTTGAAGTAAAACCCGAAGATTTTGATATTGATATTCCGGGTGTGGTTAGTAAAAAAATAGCTGACAAAGTAAAAATTGTCTACAATTTTATATTGGTGAAATGAAAATTTCCTAAAGATTTCAGCCATATAGAATTTAGAAAATTAGTAAACATTATTTTCTTTTTGAGGTCAGTTTTGCATTAGACTGACCTCTTTTTTTTAATAACCCTTAACTGAATTTAAATGATGTGTAAAAATTATGTTGTTACTGGACAGGATGTAAATGGTGATATGGAAATGGAAAGCACCGCATACATTTCGTATACGCTCCGATTATTGTATCGTTTTTTGTTTGACAACGGATTTTCAAAAGTGAAACTCAATGCGCTGCATCTTGGACTGCAAGTAGAGAATCATGAATTGGTTTGTTATAAAAATCTGATGTTTACCGAGCCTTTTTTTATCAAAATAGAAAATTGCTGCATAGATGACAAAATCAAAATTAAAAGCTGTTTTTTCAACTCAAAAAACGAATGCTGTGCAGAAGTTACCAAAGAAGTAGAATGGTTTGATCATATTCGCAGCCAAGTTATTGTAACCCCTAAAAAGATTCTACAGCATTTTAATCCAAATGCCAGAGCGTGAATCTCAATGGGCGTCTATGATCTGTTAACATTACAGACTATCGCTTTTCAGCAGATTTATTTTCAGATCAATATATTGCAGCTGAAGATTATTTTTAAGTACCTCATATTCAGCTGACAGCAATTGGTTTTTTACTGAGGAATACAAAATAGCTTCTACTTTTCCGCTTGTAAATTTGGCCTGTGTAGTGGCAAGTGAGGCTTTGGCGTATTTTAATTTCTCCAGCCATTTGTTCTGAATCTGTAAATAATTCTTTTTGTTTTGTTCCTCCAATACAATCTGTTTGTCTAATTGCTGTTTTTCCTGCTCTATAACCAGCTTCGATTTTTCGCTTTCGATTTTCGATGCGTCTATTTTTTTGTTATTTCGAAATCCATTAAAAACAGGAACATTCAGCTGCAGTCCAATCTGCTGATTGGTGTTGTCTTTTAATTGATTACTAAAACTGTCTGAATTTACATTTGTCTGACTCAGCGTTCTATAATAAAAAGTCGAATAGCTATAATAAGCTGATAATACCGGCAGATTGTTGGCTCTTTCCATACCGGTCGATTTCAAACTGCCTTGATAATTCAGTTCAGCAAACTTTATTTTGGGATTGTAAGACACATTTTCGAGAGTAGCTGTTCTTTCTTTCAAATAAGGTTCTAATAGTATTCCGTCCGTAGCAATATCAGTAACATTCATCAGCTGGAATAACTGTGTTTTTTTAATTTCGTACAATTGCTCGGTTTCTAAATTTCGGTTTTCCTCTTCCGAAAAACTCAATTGCATATCATACAAATCGCTTTGGGGTTTACTTCCAATGGATACTTCTCGTGTTACTCTGTCCAGATTGAATTTAGCTTGCTTGAGTTGCTCTTTTTGAATTTTCGATAATTCCTGTGTGTAAAGAGCCTGATAATAGCTTTCTAGAATCTGCAGTTTGTATTCATTTTCTATAACTTCCTTCTCCGCTTTGGCTAGCTCAATATGGATTTTGTCTTTTTTAGCATTTGCAAAAGCATTAAAATCAATCAGATTCGCTTTTGCATTGAGATAAAAATTATTATTCTGAATGTTAGAGCTTACTCTTCCATTAGTTGAAGGATCGATGGTAGAACCAAAATTATATCCTTGATCTCCGTATAAATTAACAACAGGCAGCATTCTGTTCAAAACGGAATTTTGAGATTTCTGCGTTCTCATGATTTCGAGCTGTCTGATTTTAATTTCGATATTATTCTGCAAAGCAGTTTCCATGCATTTAGTAAGCGGCCAAGAGTTTTCCTGACCATTTACTAAAGCAAAAAATGAAAAAAAGAGAATTGTTACAATTAGTTTCTTATTCATATTTTAAATATTTTAAAACATCAACTCTTGTTGCCTGATATGCTTTTGAAAGCACTACCAATAATGTTAGTGACAGTAAGGCAATGAAGCCAATTATAAACGGATAAATCGAGATGTCGATTCTATTAGCAAAATTCTCTAACCATTTATTGAGCAAATAATACACGGGGAATACTGCAGTCATAAATCCAATTAAACTGAAAATGATATATTGTTTTGAGAGTTCTTTAAGTAAGGTCTTTGTTTCTGCTCCAAGTGTTTTTCTAATGGCAATTTCTTTCATGCGTCTTTCAATAGAATAGGACGCAAGAGCGAATAACCCAAAGAGAGCAATCATGATAACGATAACATTTAATAATGAAAAAAGATTTTTTTGCTTTACATATGTTTTATAGGTTCGCAAATAATTTTTATCAATAAAATTATATTGAAATGGATAATCGGACTCCATGCTTTTTGTCCAAAACTTTTCAATATCTGCAATAGTCTGCTCAGTGTTTTCAGCTTTCAGTTTTACATAAATGTGATTTATATTTCTAATCGTCCAATCCATAGTTTTGAAGTGAAAAAACACCATTGGAGGGACTTTTCCTTGTGGGCTAAAGAGACTAAAATCTTTGACAACTCCAATAATTTTGAGCTTATTATCATTCCAATCGACAATTTTCCCAATTGGGTTTTTCTCGGTCATAATTTTTAATGCTGCTTCATTGATCATCATCGAGTTTATAGTATCTGAAGCAATTTTTGGATTTAAATAGCGTCCTTGGGCCATTCCGATTTTCATCATTTCGAGCATACCAAAATCGACAGACAGATTTTGAGCTTGGATATTGATCCCTTTATAACTAAAACCAGAAGATGAGTCGTTGCCACCACCAAATCGAAATGCTCCTGTTGTAACTTGCTCTACCCCTTTAATTTTTGATATTTCATTTTTTGCAGTTGTATAACGATCAAAAATTTGCTGTTCCGAATTTGTAGCATTCAGAAGGGATTCTGGTTTGAAATAAAAAATTTCTAAAACTTGTGATCCAGAAAAACCTAGGCTTTTAGTACTTAGATAACGTACTTGATCGTAAACGATGTAAGAACCAATAATAAAAAAAGAGGCGATAGCAAACTGTAATATCAACATTCCATTTCGAAGCCAAACGCCGCTTTTATTTCTCCCAAAATTTCCTTTCAGTACTTTTAAAGTTTCAAAATTGGATACATATATTGCTGGAAAAACGCCTGCAAAAATTACAGTAATTATAAAAATCAATATAATCTGCAGGTAAAATTGATTTCCATAAATGATTAATTCTTTATCTAAAAATTCATTGTAATAGGGCAATGAAAGTTCAACAATAACTAGAGCTAGTAAAATAGAAGAGAGAACAATAATTATTGTTTCAAACAAAAACTGTTTGATTATTTCTGTTTTCGAAGCTCCTACAATTTTTCGGACACCAACTTCTTTCGCACGGCGTATGGCATTTGCGGTAGCAAGATTTACATAGTTGACAATTGACAAAATCAAAATTAGAATAGACAATCCAGCCATTATCAGCAAAAATTGATAATTGCCTTTTCCTTCAGGTGAGCCCTGACCTTGCGAATGTAATCTCGTAGCAGAAAGTGGTTCTAAAATAAATTTAAACTTTCCATATTTTGATTCAAACTCTTCTGGACTGATTCCTTCTGCTTTTGCATCTTTTATTATTTTGTTTTGATAGTAAATTGAAGTCAGTTTTTTCGAAAGTTCATTTGCTTTAGAAGGATTTTTTAATTTGATGAACCAGCCATTATTAAAATTTCCCCACTCGTTTTTATCTTGATCAATCCTTCTTTTCATATTATTTACAACGGCATCAGGAGCAATAGATGAGTTTTCGGTAATTTTATATACTGCCGTAACCGTTAGAAATTGATCTTCATATTGAATTTGTTTTCCAATAGGATTTTCAGTTCCGAAAAAAAGCACTGCCGTTTCTTGTTTCATAGCAATGCTATTTTCATTTTGCAAGACAGTTTTTGGATTTCCCTTTACAAATTCAAAAGGGAAAAAGTCAAAGAAATTATTTTGAGTATTAAATAATTTTTTAATAATTAGTTTTTTGCCCTTGTATTTGTACAGCGGTGATTCGTACCAGTTTTCGCAATACATCATTTTTTCTATATTGGTATCATTCTTTAGGAATGGTTCAAATGTAACAGGTGTATTTGTCCAAACTCTGTTCTCTCCAATGTCGACCAAAACTTGAAAAACGGAATCTTTTTCAGGATTCCACTCATCATAACTATGTTCGTCATTCCAATATAAAATGGCAAAAATCAATCCTGCGATTCCAATACTCAAACCCAAAACATTCAGAGCTGTAAAAAGTTTGTTGTTTTTAATATGGTATAAAAATATGTTTGTCCAATTTTTCAGCATGATTATTCGTATTTTAAGTATTTTAAAATGTCAATTTTGGTTACTTGATAGGCTTTCGCTAAAACAATCACTATTGTCAAAAACGATAAAGACACGAAAGCAATTGCAAAAGGAAAAATTTGAATTGTAATTCGGTACGCAAAATTTTCGAGCCATTTTTCTAATAATAAATAGGCTGGAACTACGCCGATTACAAAACCTATTAAGCAGAAAATAACATATTGTTTTGATAATTCTTTGAGTAAAACATTGGTTTCGGCACCCAATGTTTTTCGAATAGCGATTTCTCGTAATCTTCGCTCCATAGAGAAAGATGCTAAAGCAAACAATCCAAAAATGGCAATAAGAACAACCACCACATTTAGGATTGAAAACAGATTTTTTTGTTTTACATATTCCTTAAAAGATTGTGCGTATTTTTTATCTACAAACTCATACGAGAACGGATATTCGGTATCCACTTTAGTTTTCCAAAATTGTTCAATATCGCTCATCGTCTCTTCAATATTTTCTCCCTTTACTTTTACAAAAATTGAATTTACACCTTGCAACATCAATGGCATTGTCTTTAAATGCGTAAACACCATTGGTGAGTTTTTTTCTTGAGGTCCTCTTAAATTAAAGTCTTTTACAACGCTGATTATTTTGAATTTCTCATCATTACGAGAAACAATTTCTTTTCCTACTGGCTGTTTAATTCCTAATATTTTTACAGCTGTTTCATTAACTATTACATTATTAATGGTATCCGAAGCGTATTGAGAATTGAAATACCTTCCTTCTAATAATTTGATATTCATCATTTCCATCATTCCAAAATCAACAGCCATGTTCAACCCTTGAATATTATTATTTTGATACACATAATCGCTTGAAGAACGTGCGCCATTTCCAAAAGAGAAATTTCCAGTAGCCACTTGATTAACACCTTTCATTCTGCTCAATCTATCTTTTACTGTCAAATAATTCTTAAAAAAATCGTTCTTATAACTTGCTTCAGACTGTTTGTCAAATTTTTTCAGAAAATCAATTTCTATAACTTGATCACCCTTAAAACCAAGGTTTTTGTTGGTTAAGTAATTTACTTGTTGGTGGACAATCGTTGTACCGATAATAAAAAAAACAGCTATAGCAAATTGAAAAACCAACATACTGTTGCGCAACCAAATTCCAGTCCTACTTCTATTAAAATTCCCTTTTAAGACTTTTTGTGCTTCAAAACTTGAAATATATAGCGCTGGGAAAAATCCCCCTAATACAACCACTATTCCGAAAATAAATAACAATTGTAAATAGAATTGACTACCATAAATTTTCAAATCCTTGTCTAAAAGTTCATTATAATAAGGCAATGAAATCTCGACAATTACTAATGCAAAAAGAATAGAAAGGAGTACAATTACTACTGTTTCTGAGATAAATTGAAATGTTATATTCCTTTTACTTGCACCCAGTACTTTGCGCACTCCTACCTCTTTCGCTCTCTTAATTGCACTGGCAGTAGCTAAATTGATATAATTAATAATGGAAAGAATCATTATTAAAATAGACAATCCTGCCATTATGACTAAATATTGATAATTCCCAGCTCCTTCTGGATATCCCCAACCTCCTACTAATACGGAATTAAGCCTAGCATCTTTAAGTGGTTCTAAATTTATAGCAACAATCCCATGTTCATTTATTTGCTGTTCTAAACTAATATTGGCTTCTTTAGCTTCGGGTTTAATAACATTATCAATAAAAAGTTGCTCAATTTTTCGCTCAACTAACTCTCTTTTAGAATTATCCTTAAGTTTTATAAGCAAACAAAAATTAAAAGACTCCCATTGGTCTACACTCTGTGTTATAACTTTTTTAAAGTTATCTGTCAACACAACATCTGGAGCAACAGAACTTTTCATTTCATTTTTATAAACACCACTAACGGTATAAAAGTTTTCTCCAAATTTTATTTGCTTACCTATCGGGTTTTCTTTGTCAAAAAAAGTATTATAAATTTTCTCAGAAATAGCAATTGAAGAATCATCTTTTAAAGCATTTTTAGCATTTCCGAAAATAAAAGGAAAGGGAAAATAATCGAAAAACTTGTTTTGGGTATTAAATCCTTTCACTATTTTTTGCTTTTTTCCGTTGTAAATAAACAAATCTGAATCATACCAATTATAGCAGTAGTTGTAACTTTCTACATTAGGATCATTTTTTAGATATTGTCCTATGGGAGCAACTGTATAAGGCCATTTATTATTGTTCAACGTGTTTATAACCATGTAAACGTTATCCTTTTCAGGATTCCATTTATCATAACTATGTTCGTCATTCCAATATAAAATGGCGAAAATCAATCCTGCAATACCAATACTCAAACCCAAAACGTTGAGAAAAGAAAACAATTTGTTTTGCTTTAAGTGGTAAATAAATATTTTAATCCAGTTTTTTAACATGATTACTCGTATTTTAAGTATTGTAAAACGTCTACTCTTGTAGCTTGAAACGCTCTTAAAAGAACGACAAGTAAAGTCAATGACAATAAGGCAATAAAGCCAATTAGAAATGGATAGATTGAAATGTCAATTCGATAAGCGAAATTCTCTAACCATTTATTTAACAAATAATATGCTGGAAAGACTGCAATCAAAAATCCTATAACACAATAAACAATGTATTGTTGGGATAATTCTTTTAGTAAAACATTAGTTTCTGCGCCGAGTGTTTTTCTGACTGCAATTTCTTTCATGCGTCTTTCGACAGAAAACGAGGCTAAGCAGAATAAACCAAAAAGTGCAATGAGGATCACCACAATATTGAGTATTGTGAACAGGTTTTTTTGCTTCACATAACTGCTATACGATCTTTTGTAATCTTTATCAACAAAATCGTATGCAAACGGATAATCAGGATCTACTTTTTTTAGCCAAAAATTTTCCAGATCAGCCAAAGTTTTATCCATAGTTTTTGCATCGGCATCGATGTAAATATTGTTTAAAGCAAATGTCAACCACGAATTTGTTTTAAAATGGAATATTGACATTGGAGGAATAGCTTCGGCTGGATTACCTATGTTGAAATCTTTTACAACCCCAACGATAATTAACTCTTTACCATTCCAATTTACCTTTTTTCCAATTGGGTTTTTCTCTTTTAATAGTCGCGCGGCAGTTTCATTTATTAGCATCGTATTAACAGTATCTTGGGCAAATTTTGGACTCAAGTATCTTCCTTTTATAAGTTTTATTTGCATCATTTCTAACATTCCAAAATCAATTGGAATATTGTCTCCATCCACACTTAAATCTTTATATTGAAGCGTTATTGTTGATTTTGCAGATCCTCCAAAAGCAAAGCCACCCGCTGCCACTTGTTTTACACCTGGTATGCGCAATAATTCATTTTTGATAGTTAAGTAGCGATCAAATCTAAAATTATCTGTTATTTCTTCTCCGTATACATTGCGATAAGAAATACTTAAAATTTGATTCGCCTTGAAACCCAAATCCTTTTTATTGATATGGTCAATTTGCTGATAAACAATATAGGATCCGATGATAAAAAAAGTCGCAATTGAAAATTGAAAAATCAACATTCCGTTGCGTAACCAAACGCCACTTTTACTTCTTCCAAAATTGCCTTTCAGTACCTTTAAAGTTTCAAAATTAGAAACATATATTGCTGGAAAAACTCCTGCCAGACATACCGTATTTATAAATATTGTAATAAGTTGTAAAAAAAATTGACTGCCTTGCACAACGATGGTTTTACTTAAAAAATCATTATAATAAGGTAACGACAGTTCCACAAGTACAAGAGCAATTAAAATTGAAAACAACGATAGTATTGCTGTTTCAAAAACAAATTGCTGAATTATATTAATTTTTGAAGAACCTATAACTTTTCTTACCCCAACTTCTTTGGCACGTTTTATAGCATTTGCTGTTGCAGAATTGATGTAATTTACAATTGAAAGTAGCAGAATTAAAATAGACAATCCGACCATAATCATTAAAAACTGAAAATTACCATTTTCCTCAATTAGCCCACTCGTCTTAGTATGCAACCGAATAGTAGACAAAGGTTCTAAAGAGGGTTTGGTGACTCCAAATTTTTTAATATACTGCTCAGGAGAAATTCCGTTTTCTTTAGCATAACGAACAATCATGTTATCATAATAAAGTTTTTGCAAATCATTTTCGATAAGCGAAACTTTACTAGGATTTTTAACTTTAAGAAATAATACAAAGTGAAAATTTCCCCATTGATCAATAGTTTTTCTAATTCTTAAATCAATGAAATTAATGACAGCGGAGGGATTATAAGAAGATTTTTTATCCATTTTGTAAACACCTCTTACAGTGAGTTTTTTATTCTGAAACAGAACTTCTTTTCCTAAAGCAGTTTCTTTTCCAAAAAGCTGCAAAGCTAAATCTTGAGATAAACTGATACTATTTTCATCTGGCAAGGCTGATTTTTGGTTTCCTTCAACAAATTCAAAAGGGAAAAATTCAAAAAAATTCTTTTGAGCTAATACGATTTTACCCGATTGCACTTTCTTATTTTTAAACCGAATTAGATCGCTTTCATAATTTCCACTTAAATAACAATACGATGCTACTTCTGAATTTTTCTCTTGTATCGCAGCACCTATTGGAGCTGAACTCGATGCCCAAAATGTGTTCTCGCTCATTTGATTAGCGACCAAAAACACATTTTCTTTTTCAGGATTCCAAGCATCGTAACTTTGTTCGTCATTCCAATATAAAATGGCGAATATCACTCCTGCAATACCAATGCTCAAACCCAAAACGTTGAGAAAAGAAAACAATTTGTTTTGCTTTAAGTGGTAAATAAATATTTTAATCCAGTTGAGTATCATAACTTTTTTGATTGATTTAATTTTGATTTGATTGATGAAAAATTCAAGATGTTTACAAAAGTATTTTGCAAAGCATCTCAAAAATGATTGTGGCGATTGCTATGAGGATGGTTATCATTTTTAAACTTTAAAAACATCAACATTTCTTTGATTTGCTTTTTCAGAAATGACAACTCCATCTTTCATCAAAATGGTTTTTTGGGAAAAAGAAGCGTCATAATCAGAGTGAGTAACCATCAAAATTGTCGCACCGTTGGCATGTAAATCAGTTAGAAGTTCCATTACTTCGTTTCCGTTTTTACTGTCCAGATTTCCTGTAGGCTCATCGGCAAGAATAATTTTTGGGTCGTTGATTAACGCTCTTGCTACCGCTACACGTTGTTGCTGTCCTCCAGAAAGCTGTTGCGGATAATGTTTCAATCGATGTGAAATTCCTAATTTATCAGCGATTGCTTCTACTTTTTTCTTTCTGTCAGAAGAAGGAACTTTATTGTAAATCAACGGCAATTCAATATTGTCATAAACTGATAATTCGTCTATCAGGTTGAAATTCTGAAAAATAAAGCCAATATTTTCTTTTCTGGCTTTCGATTTTTCTTTCTCTTTCAGCCCAATCATTTCTTGATTAAGTAACTGAT
The DNA here is from genome assembly GCA_963511475.1 of uncultured Flavobacterium sp. GTDB lineage: Bacteria > Bacteroidota > Bacteroidia > Flavobacteriales > Flavobacteriaceae > Flavobacterium. Next base: position 6,905 of record CAUPJC010000025.1, on the reverse strand, counting down.
AACTCCCGCTTGAAGCGCTGTCTAGCAACCCAACAATATTCAATAAAGTGGACTTCCCGCTTCCCGATGGCCCCATAATCGAAACAAAATCTCCTTGATTTATGGTTAATGAAATTTCGCTTAATGCCATTGTTTCCACTTCTTCGGTTCTAAATACTCTTGAAAGATTTTTAATTGTAATCATACTATTCGTTTTTTGATTGATGTTATTTATTTCTCTTTATACTTTACTCTTTATTCTTTACTCTTTATTCTATGCTCTTTCCTCTGTACTCTTTTTCTTATTCCAAATTCAAAACTTCGACTTCTTTATAGTCTTTATACGATGAGGTAATTACTTTTTCACCTGCTTTCAATCCGCCGAGTATTTCATAATATAATGGATTCTCTCTTCCCAGTTTTATTGCTTTTCTCTCTGCTTTGTTTCCATTGACTACAAAAATCCATTTCCCGCTCGTTTCTTCATTAAAGCTTCCTTTAGAAAGTACTACTGTCTTAGTTTTTTCTGATAGGTTTAATTTTACGCCAAAACTCAATCCTTGTTTTAAATCTAATTTTTCAGATGAAACAAAATCCAATTCTACTTGAAACCTTCCGTTTTTAATTTCCGGAATCACTTTGGTTATTTGCACTTCAATGGATTTGTTTTCAAAATCTACTGCTCCTTTTTGTTGCGCTGCAATTTTATCCAAATAAAATTCATCGATGTCAGCTATCAATTTATAGCCTTTCCTATCATCAATAGAACCAATACTTGTGTTTTGCGCATAGGTTTTACCAAGAATAGGTTCAAAGGAAGAAAGTCTTCCAGAAATTGGCGCTGTGATTAGGAAATTCTTTTTATTCATTCTCAAAATATCCAAACTTTTATTCATGAAACCAATGGACTGATTTAATTGTCCTATCTGAACTTGATTTGCTAATTTTTCTTTTTTGACACTTTTTTTAATGATGTTCATGCGTTCTTTTTGAAATCGATAATTTTCTTGGGTCTTTTCCCATTCATTTTTAGAAAGTATTTCCTGTTCAAAAAGTTTTTGGTTCAATTCAAATGAGTTTTTGGCATCCAAATAATCGTGTTCAATGGCAATCAAGTCTTTTTCTAAATTCAATTCCTGATTTCTCAAATCGAGTTTGGCTTTATCTAAATTATTGATTTGTTCGATAATGGCCGTTTCCTGTTGCATGTACGACAGTTCTGCATTGGGATTGTACAATCGTGCCAACGGTTGTCCTTTTATAACCATGTCGCCGTTTTCGACAAATATTTCCTGAATGGCTCCGCCTTCAATGATATTCACTAACATTGAATTTAAAGGAACTACTTTTGCCTGAAAAGACATAAAATCTTCGAAAAAATTATTTTCAACGGTCTTAATCGTAATTTCAACTTTTTTTACGTTCAAACTTCTTTTTTTGGTAGCTGATGTAAAAACAAAATACCCAAAGAGTAAGATAATTGGCAAAACGATTAAAAGATACTTATTTTTGTTAGTTTTACGTGTAATTATAGTGTCCATTTCTGATGATTTGATTAACCTAAAGTGATAATCGTGCCACAAATTAAAACATTGTAATCCCTTTATTTTTAAGATTTTATTTTTAATCAAATTTTTAAAGTGTTCATTATCGAACACCTTTTGACCGAAACCGAACAGTAATGAAATCGTTTTGATTCTAAATTGAAATTCAAAATGATGAAAAACGATTCCATTTTCAGAAAAAAAACAAATATTAGCCTCGAATGAAGAAGACCAACGTCTCAATTTTAGTCATAGACGATCAGGAAGACATTCTTTTTGCTTCCAAAATGCTCCTTAAAAAACATTTTGAAAACATTTTCACACTTAATAACCCTAAAAATGTGGTTGAATTATTAGCAAAAAATACCATCGATGTAGTTTTGCTCGATATGAATTACAGAATAGGATTCGAAGATGGAAGGGAAGGTTTGTATTTATTGAAAGAAATAAAAACGCTTTCGCCAAAAACTGTCGTTATTCTGATGACTGCTTTTGGTAAGGTAGAAACAGCTGTTGAAGGTTTGAAAGCGGGCGCATTTGATTATATTCTAAAGCCTTGGGAAAACGAAAAACTGCTCAGCGTTGTAAAACAGGCTGTTGATAAAAGCCGGAAGGAACAAAAGAAACCGAATGTTATTGAAAGTTCTGATGATTTTTTTGTTGGCAATTCGGAAGTTATAAAAAAGGCTTATTCTTTGGCTGATAAAGTAGCCAAAACAGATGCCAATGTTTTAATTCTTGGCGAAAACGGAACTGGTAAATTTGTTTTGTCACATCATATTCATCAACAATCGGAGCGAAAAAACAGCCCTTTTATTCATGTTGATTTGGGTTCGTTAAATTCTAATATTTTTGAAAGTGAATTATTTGGTTATGTCCAAGGTGCTTTTACCGATGCTAAAACGGATACAGCAGGACGTTTTGAAATGGCTCAAGACGGAACTATTTTTTTGGATGAAATAGGAAATGTTCCGTTGCATTTACAGTCAAAACTGCTGCAGGTTATTCAAACCAAAACAGTAACCCGATTGGGCGAATCAAAAGTGCGGCCACTGAATGTCCGAATTATTACAGCTACTAACTTGAATTTGAAACAGGAAGTTGGGGATAAAAATTTTAGAGAAGATTTGTACTATCGTATTAATACAATGGAAATTGTTCTGCCTCCATTGCGGGAACGAAATGAAGATAAAATTCCTTTGGCGGATTATCTTCTGCAAAAAATGATTGATAAATATGGGCGAAGCGAAATTTCTTTTGACGAAAAAGCATTGGAACAAATAGCAAAACACGCTTGGAACGGAAATATTCGGGAAATGGAAAACCGAATAGAACGCGCCGTGATTCTTTGCGAGAACAATCATATTACCGTTTCCGATTTAGATTTGGAACAAATAACAGCTTACGAGGATAATCATGACGATATCCAGCTGTCGGCTATCGAAAAAACGGCTATCGAAAAAATCCTGTTTAAGAATAATAACAACATCAGCAAAACTGCCGAAGAATTAGGATTGTCAAGAGCTTCATTGTACCGACGTTTAGAAAAATATAACATCAGCACCACTTAGTATGCATAAATCGTTAAAAATATACCAGCTTCTTTTTCTTCGATTGATTATTATTCTTTCGAGTACAGGGATTTCGATCTTTTTTTTCCAAAAAGGATTAGTTTTTACGTCAGTATTTTGTCTGATCATAATTTTACTGCTCATTGTTGAAATGTATTTTTACGTCCAAAATGCTTTTCTGCTTTATGACAGAACGATTACTTCGATTTTACAAAATGATTTCACCTCCGATTTTTCTAAACATAAATCGTATCAAAACTATTCCAACTTATTCAAGCTGTATGAAACTTTAAAAAGTAAAGAAAATGAAGAGGTTTCAAAAGATATTGTCTATCGTTCTATTTTAAACAACATTGAAACTGGGATTATTATTCTGCAAAAGGAAGAGACGGATTGGAATATTTTTTTAATGAATGATTTTTTCTCCAAACATTTTGATGTGCCAAAAGTTTCCAAATGGAAGTATTTGAAAAATCATCTGCCTTTGTTATGCGAAATTATTGAAGAGCAGGATTTTCAGGAAATAAAGACTTCATTAGAGATTCGGGTTAATCAGCAGGATACGCAGACATTTGTGATGCAGACTTCGAGAAGTGAAATTTACAATCGGGATTATTTTATTGTTTTGTTGGATTCTATTCAAAATGTAATAGAGAAAAAAGAGAAAGAAGCTTGGGTCAATTTGATGAAAGTGATTTCGCACGAGCTTTTGAATTCAATAACTCCGATTCGATCACTTTCTCAGAATCTGCAAGACTTGGTACAACAGGAAACTATTTCGGCAGAAGATTTAGATGATATGAAAAGTAGTGTCACCACAATGTTGAGACGAAGCGATCATTTACAGCAGTTTGTAGAAAGTTACCGAAAACTAGCCATGCTGCCTTCGCCAAAAAAAGAAATAATTGAACTGTCAAAATGGATTGAAAACAGTTTGCAGATCATGACACCGTTGTTTAAGAAAGAGGGAATAGAAGTTGTAAATACGATTGCTTTTGACCGCAGGCTTAATGTTGATCCACATCAGATGGAGCAGGTATTGATTAATCTTTTAACAAACTGTATCTATACTTTGAAAGAAACGCTTCATAAACAAATTATTATTTCGGCAGAAGTCAAAGAAAAGAGAGTCTTTATCATGATTACTGATAATGGTAAAGGCATCGAAAAAGAAATAGAAAGTAAAATATTCCTGCCGTTTTTCACCACTCGAAAAGAAGGTGCGGGAATTGGACTGACTTTGTCCAAAAACATTGCCGAAGCTCACGGCGGTTATCTGGCGTATAGAAATGATGGTGGAAAAACTACTTTTGTGATTTGTCTGGTTGATAATTAATTGGGGTTTAGTGAAAGAAAAAGCAGATTTTAAGTGTGATAGCATAACAATATTCATAAGTATTCTGACCAAGCTTAATGAAAAGAAAACCGACTTAGCTCTCACAAAACCCAGAATCTTTATAGTTTTGACAAAAACAAATGCGAGGAAGTATTGAATAATGGTTTGACTCAACGGTGGAATTCATAGAACACAAAAAAATAATCCTCTTAGCAGTATGGTATCATGTGAAGTTTTTTTTAATTTTTGACAAGAATTCATGAGAAACTCCAAGGTAGGATGACAAATTTTTGTTGTTAATTTTGGGTGCTTTGTGAGGATATTTTTTTAAGAACTCAAGATACCTTTGCTTAGATGTCTTGTTCAAAACATCCAAAAGTCTTTCTTGCATAATAATATTTGTTCTTTCTACCATTAAGGTATGAAATTGAATCAATTTAGGTACTTGTTCAAATAAAATATTTTTATTTGTTCTGTTAGTGACTACTATTTCACTGTCCTCCAGTGCTTTTATATTGTATTTTGTTGGTTTATGATGATAAAAACTTTCGATATCACAAAGCCAGTCGCTTTCAAATGCAAAAAACAGAACACTTTCGCTTCCATTTTCTTTTAATGTATAAATTTTAAAAGATCCTTTTAGAATAAAACCTTCATATTTACTATTTGAATCCTGAATTTGTAAGAACTCATTTTTTTTCAATTTAATGAATTCTGTTTTTTCAATTATAGCATTCCATTCTAAATTGGTCAGTGGAATTTTTCGTTCAATACTTAACCTTAGTAATTCGTACATTTCTTTGGGGTTTTTCGTGCTTAAATTTTTCTAAGTAATTTGTAACCTATTCTACGAAAACGATGTAATCGATTACACAAATATATACAATTATATCATTTGTAATATTATAATGATAAAAAAAATAAATTATTTCAAAAAAGTTGAACTTGTTCAACTTTTTTGAAATAATTTATTTACAATTTTGTAGTGTTAAAGAATTAATATTAACCATAAAATAACCATCATGAAATTTAAATTATCAGCGTTTTTACTTACAGTCTTTTTTAGTTTTGCAAGTTGCAATAATGAAGATGTTACAACTGCCCAAAATAATGAAACCGGCACGACAGTGGCAGTGACCCAAAAACTTTCTACGGCAAAAGTTGGAAATTGCGCAGCAGTTCCAGGTTGGGCATCACAAAATGGAGGAACAACAGGTGGGGGAAGCTCCGCCGAAACGGTAGTAACGACCTATGCACAATTAAAAGCAGCAATTGAAAATAGTGCTGTAAAAGTCATCAAAGTATCGGGTACGATTACAATACCAGCAACTTCTACCGGAAGATTAGCCTTTCAAGATCAATCTGGGAAAACAATATATGGTGCTAGTGGCGCCAAAATTGTTTCTACAGATCAAACCAAAGCAAATTCTGGTATTATATACATTAAGAGATGTACTAATATCATCATCAGAAATTTGATTTTCGAAGGGCCGGGTGCTTATGATACGGATGGTTGGGACAACGCAACTTTGGATAATTGCCAAAACGTATGGGTGGATCATTGTGAATTTAGAGACGGTGTTGATGGTAATTTTGACATAAAAAACATGTCGGATTATATTACCGTTTCATATACTAAGTTTGCCTATCTAAAACCACCAAAAGCTGGAGGTTCTGGAGGTTCAGACGATCACAGGTATTCCAATTTAATTGGTTCTAGTGATGGCGCAACTGGAGATAGAGGAAAATTAAGAATTACATTCGCTCGTTGTTGGTGGGCTAGTGGCTGTAGAGAGAGAATGCCAAGAGTTAGATTCGGTAAAATACATATCATCAACAGCTATTTTAACAGTTCTGTTAGCAATAAATGCGTTGCCGCAGGATTCGAAGCTAATATTCGTGTAGAAAACAATGTATTCGAAAATGTGAAACAGCCTATCGATTTAATGACTGGTTACACAGCGGTTACTGCTGTTGGAAATATTTTTACCAATACGACAGGAAATACCGCAGGAAGCAATACCGCTTTTACGCCTCCTTATTCCATAGTAACTCTAGCGGCTTCGGCAGTTAAAGCAGATGTTTCTGGAGTAGCAGGTGCAACATTTACAGGAAACACTTGCGGTTCTTTTTAAATTATCAGGTTTTGTTTATACTAAAGAGCTGTCCCAAAAGGATAGCTTTTTTTTGTATATAACTGCTGTAAATTATAGTTTAAGATTCTCTTTTTTGCAAATTTAGGCATAACCTCGTTGCACTGTATTTGGATATCATAAATGCATTTTATTGGCAACAAGGTCGGGCTTGTCCACTGTATCTTTTCTTTTTCTAAAGGACCTGAACTCGATTAATAATTTAGGCTGAAAACATTGCACAAAAAGGTAAAATTTAGTATATTTAAATCTCTGACAATTAAATATTTAACTAAATCCTACCTTATGATTTGTTTCGATAAAATTACTGATATTTTTTCTA
>CAUPJC010000024.1:0-88109 GCA_963511475.1 uncultured Flavobacterium sp. | reverse complement strand
GATTTTATTAACTTGTCAGGATTTCTTAGAACGTACTCGCTGTTGCGGGTGCAAAAGTAGTCTCTTTATTCGTTTCTGCAATGGCTTTTCTTAACTATTTTTTGTTTATTTTTTAATGTATTGGTTTGTTGCGGGTTACAATACGGTTTTTTGAGGGTTTGGCAATTTAAAGCTTGATTTATTGTCTTTTTTGCGGTTTTACTAAGACTTAAACTATTTTTTTAGCTTTAATACGTATTACATTGCATTGACATAGCACACAGATTTAACGGATCAAACGGATTTAAATAGATTTTTTCCTTTATTATTTAGGTTTAATCATTGGAGGTATCATGTATAGCACTGGCATTGTCCCCAAATTTAACAGATTTTTTCTTTTAGTGCTTCTATACCATATATAAGGTATGATTTTAAACATCAGATCTTATATAAACAAATGCTATAGCCCTGATAGAATTGGAAATCCTTTCTTGTCCCCTTTTCGGGACAAGAAAGATTGAAGCGGATAGCAGGAAATAGCTCCAGAGTATTGAATAAAAAAAGAGAAACAATTATCTCAATAATCATTTCTCTCCTATATATTAAACAATATACTTTATTTTTTAATCCAAGCTTCGTCTAGCTTATCATAATCTATTGGCTTTGCCGCATCCTGCTTTCTAAGTCGGCCAGATTCAAAGCCCCTAACTAATATTGTTTCTATTAAATAATCCTCATTGACTTCGAAAGGTCTATACTGCATTTTTAAATCTATATTGAACATGCTGGCAGTTGTATTGGATATAAATGCCTTGAAGCCACTTTTGAGATTACGAATTAGTTCATATGTCGTGGTCCCTGTTTGCCTGTCAATTAATTTGACAAGGATTTGTCCTTGTTTTTTGGAAAGCTTTTTTAAACGAGCTTCAAACTCATTGCTTAAATAATCCTCAACTATCTTGAAATATCTCTTTTTGTCTCTTTTGTTAGTAAACTTTTCCATGCCTCTATTTAATGATTTCAATCTTTCGGCTGCAATTCTAGCATATGGATAGGTTGCATAAACTCTTTTTTGAAGTAATAAAAACTGCTTTTTATCCTCATCACTCATTTTGTGCGTTTCGATTACTAATTCAGGAAGCACTATGGTATCACCAAATATACTATCGGCTTCTGTTAGTACATAACCCATTGGAATGTTATCATTTTTCGGATCCTGGGCATATGCAGATAGTGATGTTAAAAAACAGAAAAATAAAATTCTATAAAGATTCATGGGGAAATATTTTTAACACAAAATTATACATTAAATATAGAACTATAAAGACAAATTTCTAATTTAGCGAAAAAATAATTTATATGAGTACTGAATCAATATTGAATGCGACATCGATAACCTTTTTAGAGAAATATTTGAATAATGCCTCTCCTACCGGCTTTGAAAGCGAAGGACAAAAAATATGGATGGATTATTTAAAACCTTATGTAGACACTTTTATTACTGACACTTATGGAACTGCTGTTGGAGTTATTAATCCTGATGCTCCATACAAAGTTGTTATAGAAGGACATGCTGATGAAATTGCATGGTATGTAAATTATATAACCGATGACGGAATGGTATATGTGATACGTAATGGAGGTTCTGACCATCAAATTGCACCTTCAAAACGAGTTAATATTCATACTAAAAATGGAATTGTCAAAGGTGTTTTTGGCTGGCCAGCTATACATACAAGAAACAGAGATAAGGAAGAGAATCCAAAAATCAGCAATATCTTTATTGATTTGGGCTGTGAGACCAAAGAGCAGGTAGAAAAAATGGGAGTTCATGTGGGTTGTGTAATTACTTATCCGGATGAGTTTATGATTATGAACGAGAATAAATTCGTTTGTCGTGCCATTGATAATAGAATGGGCGGGTTTATGATTGCCGAAGTTGCTCGTTTATTACATGAAAACAACATCAAACTTCCTTTTGGTTTGTATATCACTAATGCAGTTCAAGAAGAAGTTGGTTTAAGAGGTGCCGAAATGATTACTCAAACCATAAAACCAAATGTGGCTATTGTGACAGATGTTTGTCACGATTCTACAACTCCAATGATTGACAAGAAAATTGAAGGTGATACAAAAATTGGAAAAGGGCCTGTTGTAACTTATGCTCCAGCCGTTCAAAATAATTTAAGAGAACTAATTTTGGATACAGCTATTGAAAAAAATATTCCTTTTCAAAGATTGGCTTCTTCTCGTGTTACAGGAACAGATACTGATGCCTTTGCTTACAGTAATGGTGGTGTAGCCTCGGCATTGATTTCGCTTCCACTGCGATACATGCACACTACTGTCGAAATGGTACACCGCGAAGATGTAGAAAACGTAATCAAATTGATTTATGAAACGTTATTAAGGATTGAGAATAACGAAACTTTTTCCTATTTCAAATAAAAACAAAAGCATCATTTTATAATGGTGCTTTTTTTATAGAACTAAAATTCCATTCGTTAGTTTCAAAACGAATAACAATCAAAGCATTACAAAAAGTCTCAATGAAATTGTTTTTTGATACCTCATTAATCATGTTTCTATCGTAAATTTACACATATTCTTAATCAAAATATTTTCATCATGGATGTTGAAATACTAGCCCGCATACAATTTGCTTTTACAATTGCCTTTCATTATATCTACCCTCCATTAAGTATTGGTATCGGTTTAATAATGGTTATTATGGAAGGTCTTTACCTTAAAACAGGAAACAAAGATTACGAAATTTTGACCCGTTTTTGGATTAAAATATTTGCCTTGACTTTTGGAATAGGTGTTGCCACCGGAATTATAATGGAATTTGAGTTCGGAACCAATTGGGCTGTGTATTCGCGTTATGTAGGAGACATTTTTGGAAGTGCATTAGCTGCCGAAGGCTTATTTGCTTTTGGTTTAGAAAGTACTTTTCTTGGAGTATTACTTTTTGGATGGAACAGGGTAAAACCTTGGGTACATTTTGTATCTACGTTAGGTGTGTTTTTAGGCTCTATGTTCTCTGCTGTTTGGATTGTTGTTGCAAATTCATGGCAGCAAACTCCAGCAGGATATCACATCGTTGGTACAGGATTAAACGCCCGCGCCGAAGTAACCGATTTTTGGGCAATGGTTTTCAATCCCTCTAGTGTAGACAGAATCATTCATACCTGGCAGGGCGCAATTTTAGCTGGAGCTTTTTTGGTTTTAAGCGTACATGCCTATTACATCAGAAAAGGACGTTATGTTGAAATATCTAAAAAAGCATTTAAAATTTCTTTGGTCGTTGCCACTGTTTTTTCGCTTACCCAATTAATTTCAGGTCACAGTTCGGCTGATGGAGTTGCGGTAAACCAGCCCGCGAAACTGGCAACAATGGAAGGACATTTTGAGAAAGACAAACCCGCAGATTTATATCTTCTGGGCTGGGTCGATAAAGAGAATCAAAAAGTTACGGGAATTGGTATTCCAGGCGGACTTTCTTTCTTGGTACATCAGGATTTTAATGCTCCCATAAAAGGTTTAAATAATTTTCCTATCGAAGACAGACCAAGCCAAATAAATGCTGTTTTTCAGTTTTACCATATTATGGTCGCTATAGGAATGGCACTAATAGGACTTACATTATACGCCAGTTTTTTATGGTGGAGTGGAAAACTGTTTGAAAACAAATGGCTTTTATGGATTTTCTCATTTTCTGTTATATTACCGCAGATTGCGAATCAAGTAGGTTGGTTTACTGCCGAAATGGGAAGACAGCCCTGGGTTGTTTATGGTCATTTAAGAACAAGTCATGCTTTCTCCCAAGAAGTCTCTGCTAATCAGATTGTATTTTCGTTAGTTATGTTTACCGTAGTTTATTCGCTATTGTTAGCTTTATTTTTGTACACGGTTAACAAGAAAATAAAGCACGGACCATATGCCGAAGCAGCAACAACAGTAACATTTCAATCCACATAAATCTTTATAGTATGGAAACTTTTTTAGGGATTGATTATCCTACATTATGGTATTTAGTAATAGGGTTGCTGTTTTCGGGTTATGCAATTTTAGAAGGATTTGATTTTGGCGCAGGCGCTTGGCATTTATTTTTAAGAAAAGATTTAAGCCGAAGAATTGCAATAAACGCAATTGCTCCTGTTTGGGATGCCAATCAGGTTTGGCTAATAATTGGCGGTGGCGCTTTATTTGCCGGATTTCCGGTTATGTATGCAACTATGTTATCAGCTATGTATGTTCCATTTATGCTGTTTTTAATGCTAAATGTACTTCGGGCAGCAGCTATTAAATTTCGAAGTGTTGAAGAAATGCTGTGGTGGAGAAAAAGCTGGGACTTTATTTATAGTATTTCCAGTATTTCAATTGCTTTTTTACTTGGTGTAGTTTTGGCTAATATTTTGCAGGGCTTTGCTTTAGGCCCAAACTTTAGTTATCAAGGCGGCATGTTTTTTTCATTCTTAAATCCGTATGCTATAATGGTTGGCTTTACAACATTATCCATATTCATGACACAAGGAGCTATTTACCTTTTATTAAAAACAGAAGGAAGATTACATGCCCGATTAACTTTTCTGCTAAAAAATGGAATGATCTTTTTTATTATCAGCTTCGGAATTACTACACTTTATACATTGATTTTTATTCCTGAAGTTACGGCAAATTTCAGAAAAAATCCGCTTTATTTTGTTGTACCAGTCATATCTTTTTTGGCTGTAGCCAATGTTCCAAGATTAGTTTCAAAAAAGCAATACATGCTGGCATTAATATTTTCTTCTTTAACAATGGCATTTTTGCTTATACTTGTAGCATTGCAATTGTACCCAACACTTTTAATATCTACAATTGACCCAAAATTTAGTGTAACTATTTACAATGCTGCTTCTTCACAAAAATCATTAGGGATAATGCTGACAATAGTTGCAATAGGCGCACCTCTTTTGGCCGCTTATTTTTTCTTTTTGTATAAAACTTTCAATGGAAAGGTAAAACTAGATGATACCAGTTATTAAAAAAACTCCATTCTCTCAAATCAAGAAATGAAATACATCTATACATTATTAACACTATTTACTTTTACCTTAATTTGGTCAATTATAAATCCAAAAGAAATTTTTACTTGTTTTCTTGAAATTATTCCAGCTATAATTGGGATTATAATCTTGGCTTTGACTTTCAAAAAATTCAGATTTACCAATTTTACTTATACTCTAATTTTAATTCACTGTATTATTCTTTTTATTGGCGGACATTACACTTATGCCGAAGTTCCTTTTTTTGATTATATAAAAGAGGTATTTCATCAAAGCCGAAATAATTATGACAAAGTTGGCCATTTTGCACAAGGCTTTGTCCCTGCAATGATTATTCGTGAACTCTTTATTCGGAAAAAAGTAATTGCGAACCAGCGTTTTTTCAATTTCATAATTGTATCCATCTGTTTGGCAGTTAGTGCTGCTTATGAATGGGTTGAATGGTTCGTTTCTATTATGACTGGCGATGGCGGAGATGCGTTTTTAGGAACACAAGGATATGTTTGGGATACTCAATCGGATATGCTGTTTGCCACTATTGGAGCCATTACAGCTTTATTATTGTTTTCAAAAGTTCAAGACAAACAACTTATAGAAAAAATATAACTGAAATTTTAGCGCATAAAAAAAAGCATCATTATACTCTTTATAATGGTGCTTTTTCAGTTCCCCTATTAAGCTTTATACTTATAAATTACACAGTCATTAATTCATTCCAACAAATCTTTTAGAATTGAATGCATTTGTAATAATAGAATTGTTGTTGATTTTTTTGAAATCCAGCGGACTCACCTTGTTAGTTTCATTGCTATCTATAATCAATTCCAACTCTGCAATTTCATCTTCTGCAGTTCTTTCAGAAAAAAGAGAATAGCTTTCATTCGAAACATTACTTTCAATAAACAATTCAGAGTGAGCTATTATTTCTTTCATTGTTTCTTCATAAGCCATAAATTCTGAATCATTAGGAGCTATTGTCTCAACAATTTTATCGCCTTCAGCAATGAGCTCTTTCATTGTTTGTGAATTACTAGCAATAACAGCTTCAGGATTGAATAATGCTTCTTCTGTTAAAGAAGGTTTCGTAAAATTTGCTGTTCCATCGTTTTGTATTTCGGTATCATTTGAAAAAATGGTACTTTGAAACGAACTGCATGGTAAAACAACTGTATTTTTTGCATTACAAATATTTGAAAATAAAACTAATGCAATACCTAAGATTAAAACTGAATTTTTCATGATTATATTTTTTTGATTGATTTTTGATTGATTTTTTTTAATGAGACTCCATATTATATGAAGCCTCATTTGGAATTTTGATATTATTGTTTCAAAAGCTGAATGGCTTCATTTGCATTAGATAATTCAGCATATTTTAATGCTGTAAATCCATTTTCATCTTTTTTATTAACATTGGCTCCTTTAGACAATAAATATTTAATGATTTCTACTTTATTGTAACGCGCAGCGATCATTAACGGAGTCATTCCATTTGATAATTCATTTATATCTGCACCATATTCAACAAATTTTTTAACGGTTTCTAAATCTCCTTTGCTTATAGCTAATCCTAATGGTGTTACGGCTTCACTAAATTCAACTCCCTGAGAAACATTTGAAAATGAATACACATTTGAAGCTGCAGATACATTTGCAAAAACTACTAAAGCTACTCCTAAATAAACGATTGATTTTTTCATAATAATTGATTTTTGATTGATGATTGATTAATTAAACTTGGATCATATAATAATATCCTATGCAAATATATATCTTTAAAAAGGTATCATGTATCACATAGTACTTAATTTTAACATTAAATTAACTTTATTATATTTTTTTCCGAAGAAAACAAAAACAAATAATTTAATTGAAGTATCATACAAGAACATTTATATAAACCTGACAATCAATAGACTTATTTTAAAACATAAAGTTACATGAATTTGTGAAAAATATTATTTTCTTTACATAGAACAAAAAAAAACTGCTTCAAATTTTTGAAGCAGTTTATATAAAACCCTAATCTTTTTATAGTGTTACATTATTTTACCTTTTACAATTTCATCCACAACTTCAGGGTTTAGCAGCGTGCTAATGTCTCCAAAATTTGAATAATCACCTTCGGCTATCTTACGCAAAATGCGACGCATAATCTTTCCTGATCTCGTTTTTGGCAAACCAGTCACAAACTGAATTTTATCTAATTTAGCAATTGGTCCAATATGATCTGATACATGCTGATTGATTTCTTTAATTAAGTTATCTCTATCTCTATATTCACCTGATTCTTTTAAGATAACATAACCATATAATGCATTTCCTTTAATATCATGAGGGAAACCTACAATTGCAGACTCTGCAACAGCCGGATGTTCATTGATTGCATCCTCAATTGGTGCCGTACCTAAATTATGTCCAGAAACAATTACAACATCATCAACACGGCCTGTTATTCTGTAATAACCTACTTCGTCACGTAATGCACCGTCACCTGTGAAATATTTACCTGGAAAAGCAGAGAAATAAGTGTCCTTGTATCTTTGATGATCTCCCCAAATAGTTCTAGCAATACCAGGCCACGGGAATTTAATACATAAACTTCCATCCACTTGATTACCTTCAATTTCATTGCGTTTATCATCCATTAATACCGGCTGAATTCCTGGTAACGGTAATGTAGCGTAAGTTGGTTTTGTTGGTGTTATAAACGATAATGGTGCAATCATAATACCACCTGTTTCTGTCTGCCACCAAGTATCAACAACAGGGCAACGCTTCCCTCCTACGTGGTCATTATACCAGTGCCAAGCTTCCTCATTAATTGGTTCTCCTACTGAACCAATAACTTTCAATGATTTTAACGGAAATTTTTGAACATAAGATAAATTCTCTTTTGCCAATGAACGGATAGCTGTTGGCGCTGTATAAAATTGAGTTACTTTATGCTTCTCAATTATTTCCCAAAAACGGCTAAAATCCGGATAAGAAGGAATTCCTTCGTAGATTACAGTAGTTGCGCCATTTAACAATGGACCATATAATATATAAGAATGACCTGTAATCCATCCAATATCAGCTGTACACCAGAATATATCATTCTCTTCGTAATTGAAAACATTTTTAAAAGTATAGGCTGTATATACCATATATCCGGCGGTTGTATGAACCATTCCCTTAGGTTTGCCTGTAGAACCTGATGTATATAAAATAAATAACGGATCTTCGGCATCCATAATTTCGGCAACGCTATTGTTAATTGCGTTTTCTAGCAGCGGTGCTAACCATTGGTCACGACCAGCTTTCATCTCAATGTCAGCATTTGTTCTTTTAGCAACTAGAACAGAAGTAACACTTGGACAATTTAGCAAAGCCTCATCAATTATTCCTTTTAAATCAATTGTTTTATTACCACGGTAACCTCCGTCTGAAGTAATAACCATTTTACACTGGCTGTCATTTATTCTTGAAGTAACAGCCGATGCTGAAAAACCTGCAAATACAACAGAATGTATCGCACCAATTCTGGCACAAGCCAAAACAGAAACTGCCAATTCTGGTATCATTGGCAAATAAATACAAACACGGTCACCTTTAGTAATTCCCTTTTCTCGTAATACATTGGCCATTTTAGACACACGCTCATAAAGCTCATTATAGCTTATATGCAATGCTTCTTCAGAAGGATCATTTGGTTCAAAAATTATTGCAGTTTTTTCGCCTTTCTTAGCCAAGTGTCTGTCAATACAGTTTTTAGTGATGTTAACTTTTGCATCAACAAACCATTTCACTTCGGCATCAGCCATATTAAAATCGACAACTTTGTCCCAGTATTGATACCATGTGAAGTTCTCTTCAGCAATTTTTCCCCAAAATTTTCGAGGTTCACGTATCGATTTATTATAATGTTTAAAGTATTGTTCTAAACTATCAATTTTAAAATAACTCATCTTTTTTAATTTTTTATAAAAGTATTAAATCTCTTCGGTTTTCAAAACTATTAATTTGTAAAATGTTCTAAATTTTTAATAAAAAATCGTACTTCTTTTAAATTTAATGCTTTTTTCATAATATTATAGATTTTTCAGCCAATTTAAAACAAGAAAAGGACATAATAGATAACTAAAATGCCCTTTCATTAACAATATTTAACAACAATGTTTTCCTTCTTTCGAAAAAAAAAAAAAAATTAAAATAACTAGGGATTACTTCACTTAACTTACAGCTCGTACGAAGTTAAGTGAATGTAATTATGCATAAATATCCTTTTCAATTGTCCAATAAGTGCTTACTAATTCAAAATATTTAAACCTTTGTGATATTATGCAAATCCCCGCACACCCTCATGTGTTGTAATCTCTAATCTTTTATTTTATTATACGATTTTTTTCATCGCAGTCATAGACTCTCTCAACCAAGCTCCTACTTCTTCAACAGGATGGCTTCTGATAATTGAATTAACTTCGATTAATTCTTTATTATCTACTCCGTTGCTTCCGTCGTTAAATGGACGCCCTACCAAATTGCTTGGTGCATTTTTTACGTACTCAGCAATTAACGGTTTACAAGCGTGATCAAACAAATAACATCCGTACTCAGCAGTATCAGAAATTACACGGTTCATTTCGAATAATTTCTTTCTAGCAATAGTGTTAGCAATTAGCGGCGTTTCGTGTAATGATTCGTAGTAAGCAGATTCTTCAATAATTCCTGAATCTGTCATTGCTTCGAAAGCTAACTCAACACCAGCTTTTACCATTGCAACCATTAATACTCCGTTATCATAGTATTCTTGTTCAGAAATTTCAACATTCCCAGCAGGCGTTTTTTCGAAATTAGTATCACCTGTAGCAGCTCTCCAAGCCAATAAGTTTTTATCATCATTAGCCCAGTCTTCCATCATTGTTTTAGAAAAATGACCAGATATGATATCGTCCATGTGTTTTTGGAATAATGGACGCATAATATCTTTTAATTCTTCAGCAGCATTGAATGCTGCAATTTTAGCTGGATTTGACAATCTATCCATCATGTTGGTGATACCGCCGTATTTTAATCCTTCAGTGATAGTTTCCCATCCGTATTGGATTAATTTGGAAGCATATCCTGCATCTATACCTTCAGCAACCATTTTGTCAAAACATAATATAGAACCAGTTTGCAACAATCCACAAAGAATAGTTTGCTCACCCATTAAATCCGATTTTACTTCGGCAACGAAAGAAGATCTCAAAACACCTGCTCTATTACCTCCAGTAGCAACAGCATACGCTTTTGCTTGATCTAAACCAAAACCATTAGGGTCATTTTCTGGGTGAACTGCGATAAGAGTTGGTACGCCGAAACCTCTTTTATATTCTTCACGAACTTCAGATCCTGGGCATTTAGGAGCACACATAATAACAGTTAAGTCTTTACGGATCTGCATTCCTTCTTCAACAATATTAAATCCATGAGAGTAAGCCAAAGTAGCTCCTTGTTTCATTAATGGCATGATTGCAGTAACTACAGCCGTATGCTGTTTATCTGGTGTAAGGTTACAAACTAAATCAGCAGTTGGGATTAATTCCTCATAAGTTCCCACTTTGAAACCATTATCAGTAGCATTTTTAAAAGAAGCTCTTTTCTCTGCAATAGCATCAGCACGTAGCGCATAAGAAATATCTAAACCAGAATCTCTCATGTTTAAACCTTGGTTTAAACCTTGAGCTCCACAACCAACAATGACTACTTTTTTTCCTGCTAATGCATCTATTCCATTTGCAAATTCGGATTGATCCATGAATTCGCAAACTCCTAATTGTTCTAATTGTAATCTAAGTGGTAATGAATTGAAATAATTTGCCATTTTTTTTTAATATTTAATGAATGTAAAATTTAATAATTGAAAATTGTGATCTGCATTTCTTACTATTCTATTGCAGATTTGGTTTTATTTTTAATTTATTCAAATGCTTCCAGTATTGCTGAAATTTCCATTTTCTCTTTTGAAATCGATATTCTACCCGAACGCACAAACTGCATGATTCCAAAAGGTTTCAGTCTTGCGTATAATTCTTCAATTTCTGAACGCTTTCCGGATTTTGAAATCACAAAAAATTCTCTTGATACTGTAACAATTTCAGATTTACTGTCTTTAATGATGTTCTGAATCTGTCTTTCGTCAAAAAGTAAACTAGATGCTATTTTGAAAATTGCGCTTTCCAAAAAGATAGTCTCTTCATCAACATGATAAAAAGCTTTGATGACTTCAATTTGTTTTTCTATTTGTCCTACAATGTTCTGCACCCATTTTTCAGTGGTGTTTACAACAATTACAAATCTAGAAACATTTTCAATTTCAGATTCGGAAACATTCAGGCTTAATATGTTTATATGGCGTTTTAAGAATATACCCGATATCCTATTTAATAAGCCAACGTTATTTTCTGAATAAACAGAAATGGTGAACATTTTATTTTCCATAATTTTTAGCTTAACCTCATTTCAGAAACCGAAGCTCCTGTTGGAATCATTGGGAATACATTATTTTCTTTCTCTACCATAACTTCTAAAAAATAAGAATCTTTTGAAGCCATCATTTCTGCAACAGCTGCATCCAAATCTTCTCTATTAATTACTTTTTTAGATTTGATATGATATCCTTCTGCAATAGCAATAAAGTTTGGATTAATCATTTTGGTTGAAGCATAACGATTATCAAAAAATAATTCCTGCCATTGGCGAACCATTCCTAAAAATTCATTGTTCATTACCACAATTTTTACAGGAACTTTTGATTGAAAAATAGTTCCTAACTCCTGAATATTCATTTGAAAACCACCGTCTCCAATGATAGCTACAACTTCACGATCCGGTCTTCCCATTTTGGCACCAATAGCAGCGGGCAAAGCAAAGCCCATTGTTCCCAAACCTCCAGAAGTAACATTACTTTTAGTTGAATTGAATTTAGCATAGCGGCAAGCAAACATTTGATGCTGTCCTACATCCGAAACAATAATTGCATCACCTTTTGAATGTTTATTGATCATTTCCATAGTTTCACCCATAGAAATTCCTTTTCCATTAGTTGGAGCTAATTCTTCATTGATAACCGCATCCAATTCAATTTTATACATTTCTTTGAATTCATTATGCCAAGATTCATGTGATTTCTTGTCAATTAATGGAATCAAAGCTGTCAATGCTTCTTTCACATCGGCTAAAACTGCAATTTCAGTCTTAACGTTTTTATCAACTTCTGCCGGATCAATTTCGAAATGAATTACTTTAGCTTGCTTGGCATAAGTAGCTAAATTTCCAGTAACACGGTCATCAAAACGCATCCCTAAAGCAATCAGAACATCACATTCATTAGTCAAAAGATTCGGACCATAATTACCGTGCATCCCTACCATACCTACATTTAAAGGATGATCTGTTGGCAAAGCTGAAAGTCCTAAAATAGTCCAAGCAGCAGGAATTCCTGATTTTTCAACCAATCTTTTCAGTTGTTCTTCTGCCTGACTTAATATAACACCCTGACCAAAAATAATGTATGGCTTTTTGGCATTATTAATTATATCGGCAGCATCTTGTACTTTTTTAAGATCTAAAACAGGTCTTGGATGATAACTTCTAATACCTGTACATTTTTCATAACTAAAATCCAATTCATCAAATTGAGCATTTTTAGTAATATCAATCAAAACTGGACCTGGACGGCCTGATCTGGCGATATAAAAAGCTCTTGCTATGATTTCAGGAATCTCGTGAGCTTCTGTAATTTGATAATTCCATTTGGTCACTGGAGTTGAAATTCCAATAATATCTGTTTCCTGAAAAGCATCAGAACCCAATAAATGTTTTCCAACCTGACCTGTAATACACACTAATGGTGTAGAATCAATTTGAGCATCGGCAATTCCAGTAACTAAATTTGTGGCTCCCGGTCCTGAAGTTGCAATAGCCACACCTACTTTACCTGTAGCTCTTGCAAAACCTTGCGCTGCATGAGCCGCACCCTGTTCGTGACGCACCAAAACGTGGTGCAATTGATCTTGAAATTTATATAATTCGTCATAAACCGGCATGATAGCTCCACCTGGATAGCCATAAACCAAGTCCACACCTTCTGCTAATAAACATCTTATAACGGCTTCTGCCCCTGATATTTTCATTTTTATTTTATATTTTTCACCAATAAATCTTTTAATTTAAGAATTTAGAGGCTTGTTGTTTATTTAAATTATTTGTCAGTAACACACCCTTCAGAGGCACTGGAGACCGAACGCATATATTTAAGTAAAACACCTTGTTTGATTGATGATTCTGGTCTTTTCCAATTGGCTTTACGTTTTGCCAATTCTTCGTCAGAAATTTTCATGTTAATGGTGTTATTTACTGCATCAATTGTAATAACATCTCCGTTTTCTATCAATGCAATTCCACCACCTTCATAAGCTTCAGGAGTTACGTGCCCGACGACAAAACCGTGTGAACCTCCAGAAAAACGTCCGTCAGTAATCAAAGCAACCGAATTTCCTAAACCAGCACCCATTATAGCTGATGTTGGTTTCAACATCTCAGACATTCCAGGACCGCCTTTTGGACCACAGTAACGAATAATAACTACGTTTCCAGGCTTAACTTCACCTGCTTGTATTCCTCTGATTACATCTTTTTCACCTTCAAAAACTACAGCTGTACCTTCAAAAAACTCTCCTTCTTTACCGCTAATTTTAGCAACACAACCTTCTGTTGCTAAGTTTCCGTATAGAATTTGAATATTTCCAGTCGCTTTTAATGCTTTTTGAATTTCATGAATCACTTCTTGACCATCATGTAAATCAGGTACTGAAGCTAAATTCTCTGCAATTGTTTTCCCTGTTACAGTTAAACAATCACCGTATAATAAACCTTCTTTTAATAAATATTTCATTACCGCTGGAACACCTCCTACATTATGTAAATCTTCCATTAAATATTTACCGCTAGGTTTCAAGTCGGCTAATAATGGTGTTTTATCACTGATATCCTGGAAATCTTTCAATGTTAATTCAATACCTACCGAGTGAGCCATTGCAATTAAGTGCATCACCGCATTAGTAGAACCTCCCAAAACAGCTACCATCGTAATTGCATTTTCAAATGCTTTGCGAGTCATAATGTCTCTAGGCTTAATGTCTTTTTCTAATAATATTTTAATTGCTTTACCAGCATCAACGCATTCTTGTTTCTTTTCCGGACTCAAAGCAGGGTTAGAAGAACTGTATGGCAAACTCATTCCTAATGCTTCAATTGCAGACGACATTGTATTTGCAGTGTACATTCCACCACAAGCACCAGCACCTGGGCAAGCATTTTGAATTACACCTTTGAAATCTTCAGGCGTAATTGTATTCTTAATTTTTTTACCTAAAGCTTCAAAAGCCGAAACGATATTCAAATCCTCCCCTTTCCATTTTCCTGGGTGAATAGATCCTCCATAAACCATAATAGAAGGGCGGTTTACTCTACCCATAGCCATTAAAGCTCCCGGCATATTTTTATCACAGCCTGGAACGGCAATCAAACCATCATACCATTGCGCTCCCATAACTGTTTCGATAGAATCTGCAATTACGTCACGGGAAACCAAAGAAAAACGCATCCCGTCATTTCCGTTAGAAATACCATCACTTACACCAATAGTATTAAATATCAAACCAACTAAATCTTCTTTCCAGACGCCAGTCTTAACATCTTTTGCCAAGTCATTTAAGTGCATGTTACAAGGATTTCCATCGTAACCCATACTTACAATTCCTACCTGCGCTTTTTTAAGATCCTCTTCTGTTAGACCAATTCCGTAGAACATAGCTTGAGAAGCTGGCTGTGTTTCGTCTTGTGTGATTGTTTTGCTGTACTTATTTAATTCCATTCTCTTTTAATGTGTATTTAATTTTATTTAAAAAAAAACCTCCCAAAATTATGGGAGGTTTTAAATATGTTTTCACTTATATTTATACCAATCCCTTTTCATATGTGATAATCACAATGACACTTAATACTAAAAGGACGTTGATAATATGTTTCATTTGTTTGCTTTTTTTGACTTTGCAAAAGTACAAAACAAATCTAAAATAAAAAACTTTTTACCAACAAACTAACAGTAATTAGTGATATAACGTAATATTTTATGATTTTTATTAACTAAACGATAGTTGACTGTCCTATCTGAACATTATCGTTTTTAAAATATAAATCATCCTTACTTAATATGACATTTGAAATAAAATCCCCAACGTCATTAGTTCCAAATCTTGAACCTGGATTCAAATCAATAGTAACTACTTTATATTCAATAGCTTTCTCTACAGCTTCATAAACTTTCTTAGCTTCTTTTTGCAGACCAAAATGCTCTAACAACATAGCTGCTGATAAAATCGAAGCAATTGGGTTAGCAATATTTTTCCCTTTTGCCTGTGGGTAAGAACCATGAATAGGCTCGAAAAGCGCTTTATTCTCACCAACTGAAGCAGATGCCATCAATCCTATTGATCCCATAATCGCACAAGCCTCATCTGACAATATATCACCAAATAAATTCTCAGTTAAGATTACATCATATTGCTTAGGATCAGTAATTATCTGCATGGCAACATTATCAATATACTGACATTCTAATTTTACATCTGGATATTGTTTGGCAATTCCTTTTACTAATTTCCTCCACAATCTGGATGTTTCCAACACATTAGCCTTATCAACTAACGTCACTTTCTTTCTTCTGCCTTGAGCGGCTTTAAAAGCCTGATGTGCAATGCGGTTAATTTCATTTTCTGAATATTCGCATATATCCGAAGCAAAAGTTCCCTCTTCGTTTATGACTTTATCGCCATAATATGAACCACCAGTTAATTCTCTATAAATTACAAAATCTACATTTTCAATAACTTCTCTTTTTATAGGAGAAGCATCCAAAAGGTTTTTGAACGGTTTTATAGGTCTGATGTTAGCAAACAGTCCTAATTCTTGTCTTAGCTTTAATAATCCCTGCTCAGGACGAATTTTTGATTCAGGATTATTATCGTATTTTGGATTTCCAATAGCTCCAAACAAGACGGCATCTGTGTTTAAACAAAGATTTAAAGTTTGTTCCGGTAAGGGATTTCTCGTTTTCTCTATTGCGACAGCACCAATTAAAGCATCTTCGAAAATAAATTCATGATCATAGGCAACGCTAATAGCATACAAAGCTTTCTTAGCCTGTAAGATAACCTCTGGACCTACACCATCACCTGAAAGCACTGCTATTTTTAAGTTCATATCATTTATTTTTTATATTATTTCTGCTAAAAATTAGTTGACATATATATTACTGGCTTCAATAATTTGATGAATATCATTATCAAGAACTTCTTTTTTGATATCAGCAAACTTTAAAAACTCAACATACACGATATCCAATTGCATTTTTGTAAGCTCATAACCTACTTTCTTAGCTCTGTAAGCCAATGCTGCTCTACCGCTTCTCGCTGTAAGAATAATAGATGACTCATTAACACCTACATCCAAAGGATCCATGATTTCATAAGTCGCTCTATTTTTAATCACACCATCTTGATGAATTCCAGAACTGTGAGCAAAAGCATTGGCACCAACAATCGCTTTATTTGGCTGAACCATCATTCCCATACTTTCAGAAACCAATCGGCTCATTTCATTCAACTGCTTACTGTCAATATCTGTATATAAATTTAAGTAAGGATGCTGTTTAAAAATCATAACAACTTCTTCAAGAGCCGTATTTCCTGCTCTCTCTCCTATTCCGTTAATTGTGCATTCTATTTGACGTGCACCGTTTACAGCTCCTGAAATTGAGTTGGCAGTTGCCATTCCTAGGTCATTATGACAATGACAAGAAAGAATAACATTCTCAATCCCTTTTACATTTTCTCTAAGGTATTTTATTTTTGCTCCATATTCTTCTGGCAGACAATATCCTGTAGTATCTGGAATATTAAGTACTGTAGCTCCAGATTTTATTACTTCTTCACAAACTTTAGCCAAAAAAGCATTATCTGTTCTACCGGCATCTTCTGCATAAAATTCTACGTCTTCAACATAAGATTTAGCATGAGCAACAGCATATTTCGCTCTTGCTATCACATCCTCAGGAGTTGTCTGCAGTTTATGGATAATATGTGAATCAGAAGTTCCAATTCCAGTATGAATCCTAGGTCTAACTGCATGCTTCAATGCTTGCGCCGCTACATCAATATCATTTTTTACTGCTCTGGTAAGACCGCAGACAGTTGCATTTTTTACAATTTTACATATTTCTGAAACAGATAAAAAATCACCTGGACTAGAAACAGGAAAACCAGCTTCAATGATGTCTACTCCCATTTCGTCAAGGCGGTTGGCTATAACGAGTTTTTGATTGGTATCTAATTTACATCCTGGGACCTGCTCACCGTCTCTTAAAGTGGTATCAAAAATTTGAACTTTCTCTCTATTCATTTTAATTTATTTAATGTAATTTCACATCTTAAAACAAAAATAGTTTTCATTTACTCAAAACTAAACCTGCTTTTGATTAAATATACTATTTATAACATAAAAAATAACAAATTAAAACACTGCAAAACAGCAAGTTAAATACTTTTATAATACAATGGCTAACCATCAAAAAGATTTTTTATTTGTATTAATAAAATCACTTTCCAAATCTGAAAAAAGGCAATTTAAAATTTTTGCGAGTCGCTTAGAAACTAGTTCAAATACGAAATTTATTGAGTTATTTAATATCTTAGATAAATCCGAAGTATATGATGAAAAACTGATACTTAAGAATGGCTTGATTAAAAAAGTCCAATTGTCTAATTTAAAATCATATCTCTACAAGCAAATATTAGTAAGCATTCGTTTGAATATTCCCAGTCAAAACATTCGTTACCAACTTAGGGAACAAATTGACTTTGCTGCAATACTATATAACAAAGGGCTTTACAAGCAAAGCCTAAAAATATTAGACAAAACAAAACAGCAAGCCATTGAAAACGATGAAAAATATATGGCTTTTGAAATTGTTGAATTTGAAAAACTAATTGAATCCCAATACATTACCAGAAGTATTCAAGGACGTGCAGATGAGCTGGTTATACAAGCCAAAGAACTGAACTACCGCAATACTATTTCGAGCAAATTATCCAATTTATCGCTTCAACTATATGGTACCATGCTCAAAACAGGATATGTAAAAAGCGATGCCGAATATAAATACATCGATGATTATTTTGTTAAGCATATTGCGCGTTTAGATCAGTCAAAATTTGGTTTCCGAGAAAAATATTGGTTCTACAATGCTAACCTTTGGAGAAGTTTTTTGGTACAAGACTTTCTTTCCTGCTATAAGTTTGCGACTAAATGGGTAACTTTATTTTATGACAATAAGAATATGATTTTCCTGAATCCTGTTTTTTTTCTGAAAGGGAATCATTATTTATTGGAATCACTGTTCATGCTGAAATATAAAACCAATTTTAAAAAATATTTAAATCTTTTAGAAGAAACCATCAGTGACCCGAGATTCCCCGTCAATGACAACATAGCTTCCCTGTCATTTCTGTATATTTATAACAACAAATTAAACTATCATATTCTGGAAGGCACTTTTGCTGAAAGCGAATACTTAATTCCTGAGATTTTAAACAAAATAAAAATACACAATGAGCATTTGGACGAACACCACGAAATGATGTTCTATTATAAAATTGCCAGCATTTATTTTGGAAATGAAAAGTATCAGGAATGTATCGTTTATTTAGAAAAAATCATCAATAACAAAAACCTTTATGTTCGAGAAGATTTGGCCTGTTTTGCACGATTATTGTGTTTAATTGCTCATTATGAATCGGGTAAAGATTTTAATTTAGAAAGTCAGCTGTTGAGTACCTATAAATTTTTGATCAAAATGAATGACTTACACGAGGTGCAAAAAGAGATTATTCGTTTTCTAAAAAACTTAAGCAACTTATATCCGAGTGACATCAAGAAAGAGTTTATCAAAATGAGAGAACGCTTCATTGAGTTAGAAAAAAACACTTATGAAAAAAGAGCCTTTTTATATCTTGATATTATTTCTTGGCTAGAAAGTAAAATTGAGAATCGAAAAATAAGCGATATTATTAAGGAAAAAGCAAAACTGATTAACCGTTAACTTTTCAATACCTTCAAAAAGAAAAAAGCGAT
Organism: uncultured Flavobacterium sp.; assembly: GCA_963511475.1. GTDB lineage: Bacteria > Bacteroidota > Bacteroidia > Flavobacteriales > Flavobacteriaceae > Flavobacterium. The sequence goes on along the minus strand of CAUPJC010000024.1, from coordinate 68,862 downwards.
TCGTTTTGAATCGCTTTTCTTTTATAGTTTTTAAATTGGATATTTAATCTTCATGCTCTTCCGATTGTTTCTCAGAACCATTAACTGTTGCATTGGCATTGGGTCTAATTTCGGTATGGCGAATTTCTCCTCCTGAAGTACCAACTTGTTGTGCCAAAAATAATCCCGCCGTTGCGATTATTAATGTCAAAAAGGAAAGCAACTTTGCTTTTGAATGATTTTTAAAATTCAGAAATAAACCAGCAAGAGACAAACCGCTTAAAACATAGAGCAAAATAGCAAATTTTTCGGCCAACTCTTCGTGTTCGTGAATAATCTGCTTACCAATATTTGGCATATCTTCTACCAACTCCTCTGCTCCTTCGCCCGTTGCCATACTAATTGCTCCAAAAATACCTGAAACTATAAATAACACATAAGATGTATTTATCAGTACTTTATTTTTCAAAACCAAGCCAATAATTAAGATACCAAAACCAAAAATGGTTCCGATAATTGGAAAATGGTTTACTACCATGTGTAAATGTGCATCGTTCATAATATATTTTGATTTACTAGTTAAAAAAATTTAAATGAATGTGTGGAATAATACAGAATATATTTCTGTCATATTTTAAAAACTGCGGCAATATTAATTTACAATGTCAAATACCCCTTTGGTTAAAATTTTTGAAGAAACATTAATTTCAGTATCTGGAATTATTTCTACATATTTCTCGGATTTTTCACCAATTAAAACCTTGATTTTTTTGAAAGAATAGTCCTTTTTTGAGCTATCCAATAAAAGTACGTAATTTTTATTACTTTCCGTTATTAAAGATTCAATAGGAATTGCCAGACCTTTCTTTGTGTCGACTAATATTCCTGCCTCTACAAACATTCCTGTCAATAACTTTTGCTTAATTTTGTCTTCCAAGTGTCCGTGTACATTTATAGTTCTGTCTTTGCCTTCTATTGATTTTCCAACCAAATGAACCTCAGCATTAAACACTTCTTTTGTTGCTTCAGGCACAGTAAACTCTATTTTCTGACCTTCTTTTATCTTTAAAATATCTTTTTCAAAAACTGCTAATTCCAAATGTAAATGCTGAGTATCTACAATTTCCAATATTACATCAGAAGGTGCAATTGGCATTCCGACATTTGCATTCATAATGACAATATCTCCTGAAATTGGTGAATAAATGGTGATTACCGAAGTTAATTTTCCTTTTTCGACTTGAACAGGATTAATGTTAAGCATCAGTAATTTTTCGCGCAAGCTTTGATACATCGCTTTAGTTTTGCGGTAATCACTCTCTGCTTTCAAATAGTTTTTTTGAGAGGAAATTTTCTCATCAAACAATGTTTTCTGACGCTCGTATTCAGATTTTAAATAATTAATTTGTTCCGCAACTTCTAAATACTCTTTTTGAATATCCAAAAACTCAGTGTTCTGTAAAGTCAATAAAGCTTGACCTTTGCTTACTTTATCTCCTACTAAAAGATGGGTTGCCTTAACATAACCTCCAACAAACGAAGTGATTTGAGCTCGGTTTTGTGGAGGAACATCAATATTTCCGGAACATTTAACAACTACATTGAAGTCCTGCTCGACGGGCGAGGCGATTTGCATGCCAGACGATTGAAATTGCTGCTTGGTTACAGTTATCAATCCATCTTCTTTTGGTGTTTCTTCTTCTTTTTTCACATCCTTACAAGAAAAAAGTAATGATGCAATGACAAAGGCGTATAGGATTCGTTTCATAGTGAGATAATATTTATTTTTTTAAGGAATATGTAATTCGCCTGACTACATTCGTGTTTCTAGGGAATGTTCATTTCATTAGAATACTTTTAAAAATTAAGATATTGTAAATCTAATTGGACAATATTGTATTGTAAAACGGTATCAAGATTCTCAATCTGAATGGCCGTTGCGTTTTCTAAACTTTGAATGTATTGAAAAAAATCAATTTCTCCTTGTTTATAGCTTCTGTTGGCTACTTTAAGAATCTCTTCAGACAGCTTTTTTCCGTATTGATTATAGTAATTGACTGCTTCTTGGTATTTTGATAGTTCATCATTTTTTTGTGACATATAAGTGTCCATTTTCCGTTCTTCACTTTGTTTCTTTTGTTCCCAGCTTTGCAATTCAAGCTGGGCAACCTTGGTTTTAGAAACCGTGCCAGAAAATAAAATCGGAACAGCCAATCCTACCTGAAACCCAGACAAAGACTTGGTCAATCCACTATTTTTTCCTTGAAAATAATCAATATTGATGTCTGGTAACCAATTTTGTTTTCTTAGTTTCACTTGATTTTCATAAACACTGGTAACACTATTAAAATAAGTATTGTAATAGCTTTTGACAGCATCGTTTGTTTCTTTTTTAAGCAATTCAATTTTCGTACTCTTTATCTCAATTTTTTCATCATTCTGTATCAATGAATACAAAATTTCATACTGCGCTCTTTTATCACTCTCAATTTGGGAAAGCTTTGATCGAATATACCTGAATTTTGATTCGGCTGTAATTTTTTCAAGATAATTAGTTTCTCCCAATTCAAACTTTCTTCCGCTTGCATTCGAAAAATTTTGGTACAAACTATCCAAATACACATACATTTTTGCCTTATTCTGTAGAAAAACAATATGCTGATACACTTTTGAAACCTCCAAGGAAAGTTTCATCTTTTGAATATCATAACTGGCTTTTTCCTTTTCATATTCTGAATTATAAACCTTTTTTTGGGCACCATAAACGGTCGGGAATTCAAATTTTTGCTGTACTCCAAATACTTTTAACGGGATATTATTAAGCGCTAAATTATTTTGGTCATAACTATAATATAAATTGGTTTTATCAAAAGAATAGGCTGTTTTTGTATTCTCCTCCATGCGCTTTACATGTAACTGAGCGGCTTTAATTTCCTTATTATTTTTCAAAGCTTTTGCTACCAAACTATCCGATTCGGAATTTTTGTTTTGAGAAAAAGACATTGAAGTACTCAACAGCAATAAAATGATAAGAGTTGATTTATGGTGTAATTTAAACTTTGGTTTTTTACCCTCTTTTTCATCCAAAACCTTATACAAAATTGGTAAAACAATCATCGTTAATATTGTTGCTGTGAATAGTCCGCCAATAACAACCGTAGCTAATGGTTTTTGAACCTCAGCTCCAGCAGAAGAAGAAATAGCCATCGGTAAGAAACCCAAAGCTGCTGCTGCTGCTGTTAACAAAACTGGGCGCAATCTGTCGGTAGTCCCTTTTAAAATCAATTCATCCAAATTTGTCATTCCTTTATGTTTGAGTTCTTTAAAATGTTCAATAAGCACAATCCCATTCAATACTGCAATTCCAAAAAGTGCAATAAATCCAACTCCTGCAGAAATACTAAAAGGTAAATCTCGAATCCATAAAAACAATATCCCTCCAACGGCCGAAAGCGGAATTGCTGAATAAACCATCATAGCTTCTTTAACTGAGCCAAAAGCAAAATGCAAGAGGATAAATATCAAAACTAATGCAATAGGAACAGCAATTGCCAAACGGGCTTTAGCACTATTTAGGTTTTTAAATTGCCCTCCATACTCCACATAATATCCTGGCGACAGTTTAATTTTTGTGTCAACGATTTTCTGGATATCGGTTACTACACTTTGCAAATCACGATTTCTAACATTTACTCCCACTACAATTCTTCTATTAGTATTGTCTCTTGAAATTTTGGCGGGCCCTTCAGTATATTCAATTTTGGCCAATTCACTCAATGGAATTTGCTGCCCATTTGGAGTCGAAACATATAAATTTCTCAAGTCCTCAATATCATGACGATTAGACTCAGCCAAACGAACCACCATATCAAATCGTTTTTCCCCTTCAAAAACATTACCAACGGTTTTCCCTGCAAAACTCAATGCAATCATATCATTCAAATCGGCAATATTAAGTCCGTATCGGGCAATTTTGGATCGGTCATATTGTACAAACATTTGGGGTAAACCTGCTGTTTTTTCGATAATAACATCCGAGGCTCCTGCTACATTTTTGATAGCTCTCTCAATTTCGTGTGCTTTTTGAGCCAATACATTCAAATCTTCACCAAAAACTTTAATGGCCACATCCGAACGTGTCCCGGAAACCAATTCATTGAACCGCATTTCGATAGGCTGTGTAAATTCGACTTCCATATTTGGAATCTGGGCAGTAATTGCCACTTTCATTTTATCAGCCAATTCATCTTTACTCGAAGCCGAAACCCATTCCGATTTAGGCTTCAATTTTACAATAATATCGCTTTCCTCCATCGACATTGGGTCTGTTGGAACTTCGGCTGCTCCTATCCTGCTTACTACCTGATCGACTTCGGGGAAGTTTTTCAAGATAATTTTTTCTATTTTAGTTGTTGTGGCAATAGTTTTAGACAAAGATGTTCCAGTTTTCAAAACGGGCTGTATCACAAAATCTCCTTCATCAAGCGTCGGAATAAACTCAGCTCCCATTGTAGAAAATAATGCTATTGCAAAAACCAAAAGCGCTACAGAGCCATAAAGTACTTTTTTGGTATTATGTAATGCCCAAGTGATTACAGGTACATACCAAGAATTTAATATTTGAATCAATTTTGACGATATTGAATTTGGATTATCTTTTGTAGGTTTCAAAAACAAAGAAGAAATCACTGGAACATAAGTAAAACAAAAAATCATAGCACCCAACAATGCAAAGCTGAAAGTCATTGCCATTGGTTTAAACATTTTTCCTTCAATTCCTGTTAAAGATAAAATCGGGATAAATACAATTAAAATAATAAGCTGACCGAAAATTGCAGAATTCATCATCTTGGAAGCACTCTTAAACGTAATTTGGTCAATTTCCAATTGTCGGTCTTCTTTTGTCAAACCAACCAAATTTTCGGATTTACCAGCGATTTGAAAAGCAATAAATTCTACTATAATTACAGCTCCGTCAATAATAATTCCGAAATCAATAGCTCCCAAACTCATCAAGTTCGCATCAATCCCAAAAACATTCATAAATGAAATCGCAAATAGCAGACATAAGGGAATTACCGAAGCAACTACCAAACCTGAACGCCAATTACCCAATAAAAGAACCACAACAAAAATTACGATAAGACACCCCAAAATCAAATTTTCGGCAACTGTAAAAGTAGTTTTGCCTACCAATTCACTTCGTTCCAGAAAACCATTAATATAAACTCCTTTCGGTAATGTTTTTTGAATTTGGGCTACTCTTTCTTTTACAGCGTTTATCACCTGTTTTGAATTGGCATCCTTTAACATCATAACCTGACCGAGAACTTTTTCACCTTCTCCGTTACCAGTAATAGCCCCAAAACGATTGGCATGACTAAAGTGTACCTGAGCCACATTCTTGACATAAATAGGAATACCATTGACATTGTTTACTACGATATTTTCTATATCAGCAATTGAATTTACCTTTCCTTCACCACGTATAAAATAACTTTGATTTACTTTTTCGATGTAGGCACCGCCTGCTATGCTATTATTTTTTTCCAATGCGGTAAAAACATCATTCATAGTGATATTCATAGCCTTCAAACTGGAAGGAACAATAGCTACTTCATATTGTTTTAAAAAACCACCCCATGTATTAATCTCTACAACACCTTTTATTCCTGAAAGCTGTCTTTTTACAACCCAATCTTGAAGTATTCTTAAATCTGTTACTGAATATTGATTTTTGTATTCTGGTTTTACCTCCAATGTGTATTGATAAATCTCTCCCAAACCTGTAGTAATGGGTCCCATCTCGGGAACTCCAAATCCTTGCGGAATCTTTTCGGAAGCGGATTTGATTTTTTCGGCAATTAATTGTCTAGGAAGATAGGTTCCGATATCATCATTAAAAACAATGGTTACGACTGACAATCCAAATTTTGATATTGAACGAATCTCTTCAACACCCGGCAAATTAGCCATCTCAATTTCAACTGGATAGGTAATAAACTGCTCAATATCTTGTGTAGAAAGATTTCGTGAAGTTGTGATTACCTGAACCTGATTATTGGTAACATCTGGAACTGCTCCAATAGAAATCTGGAAAATCGAAAATAATCCAAATCCCAATACAGAGGCAGTAAAAAGCAAAACGACTGCTTTATTTTTTAAACTGAAAGCTATAATTTTTTCTAGCATTTTAACCTTATTTATTAACACAAAAATAAGTTAAAACGATAAGGAAAAACTTAGGAACAAATTAAAATAAGCTTATAAATAACTTAATAATAGTGCTTTAACTAGAGTTAAGTTTATTATTATTAATAGCTTTAATTAAAAGTCAAAACTATTGTTGTTCCTTGATTAACAATACTATTGACCTCAATAGCAACATGAAGCAACTGAGAAATTCTTTTCACTATTGACAATCCTAGACCAGATCCTTTTATATCGGGATGATTTGTTGCATCTGATCGATAAAAAGGATTAAAAATTTTGTCTAAATCTTCTATGGCAATTCCAATTCCATTATCAGATATAGAACAAATAGTCTTCGAATCTTTTTTGGAAATATTAATCAAAACTTTGCCATTTTGGCTGGAATATTTTATCGCATTTGAAATTACATTACTAATAATTATGGATACCAAATAGTTATCGGATTTAACAAAATAATCTTTCGAAAAATCATGTAAAATCTCAAGTTTTTTATCATTTATTTTATTCGAATATAAAGTTATTACGTCGAGAATTATGGCATTCAAATAAATTTTCTCAATTCGTAAACTTTGTTTTTGATTTTCAAATCTTGCCAACAAAAGCAATTGATCTACTAAATTATTCAAACGGTTCACTTCCGAAATACTGAAATTAATTTTCTCCTCATATTCGAACTGACTTCTTGGTTTTCTCACCAAAACTTCCAACGTTCCTTTCAAAACAGTCAACGGAGTTCTCAATTCGTGAGAAGCATCGGAGGTGAATTGTTTTTCGCGTTCGACTGCATTTTCAATTCGATCCAGTAAATCATTTATTGTTTTAGAAAGCACGAATAATTCATCTTTATTTTGAGGCAAAATTATTCTGTCTTTTAAATTATCAGTAGTAATTCTGCTCGAGGTTTCGGTAATTAGAGCTACTGGTTTAATACTTCGTCCAGCAATTAACCTAGCTATAAAAAACAGCAGCAATAAAATTAATGGGAAGCTTATAAAAAGTGTATTTCTAAGATTGGTCAAGATTAATGTCGCTTCATCTAAGGACATCGCCACAAAAAGATAACCTACTTTTTTCTTTTTATCAAAAAGCGGAATTTGAATCTGCCTGATTGGTTTTTTATTCAAAAAAGTATCAACAAATTGGTTGTCCTTATTAACTGTATTCAATTGAAGCTGGAATCCTTTAAGATTGGGGGATTTATCAATTAATTTATTTTGATTGTCCAAAAACTGTACAAAAACAGGATTCACATCTACCCTATTATTATCTCGTTCTCTCCATTGATTTACTTGAATCAAATAGGCGTTATTGCTGTCAATTTCAATTTCTTCCTGATACTCTATTGATTCCTCCAAAATATCATCATTGATATGTTTGTGAATACTGTACTCCGTGATTCCATATATAGTGAAAAATACTACCGAAATCAATAGTGCGGTGCTGAGAATATAATTGAAGGCAATTCTGTTTCTATATGAGAATGAAAACATCTAATTAATTTATATCATTTGCAATATAGCCTACACCACGGATGGTTTTTATAAGATCTTCATCTTTATTCAAGTTTAGTTTTTTACGAATAGCATTCATAAAAACATCAATTACACCCGTATCGTACTCAAAATGAATATCCCAAACATCATTGATAATTTCATTCCTAGTACAAACTCTTCCTTTGTTTTTTATTAAATAAGCCAACAATTCGTATTCTCTTTGCGTAAGCGAAACTTCTTGACTATTTGAAATTACTTGGTGTTTTGAAGGGATAATTTTAATTTTCCCAAGTGAAAGAACATCATTTTGATTTTCATTTCTGAAATGAATTTTGATACGTTCTACCAGTTCATCAAAGCTAAACGGTTTTTTTATATAATCATTAGCTCCTGCCTTCAATCCTTCAATTGTTTCCTGAATGGTATCTTTGGCTGTTAAAAATAAAATGGGGGTCTTAGAATCTTCTTTTCGGATTTCTCTACAGACATCAATCCCTAACATCTGAGGTAAAATCCAATCCAGTAAAATAATATCCATTTTTTGACTCTTTGCCTTTTCGAGTCCTGATTTACCATCATTGGCAACCACAACCTCATAGCCTTCCTCTTCCAAGCCCTGCTTTAGAAAATTGGCAATACCTATTTCATCTTCAACAATTAAAATTTTCATATATTATTGTAAAACAAATTTAAAACCTATAGTACCAATATTCGCAGTCAATCCATCACTCCTAATATAATGATTAAATCTGAAATCTATATTTTTCATCCCAAAAGAAAATATTCTGGCTTTTGCAAAAAGATCGGTGTAAGATACTCCAAAACCGTACTGATTAGCCGAAAATGTTGATAAATCAAAATCTGAAGTGTAATATTTCTCTGTTGACAAATGCGTCTGATATGGAGCAAAATACTTGGCTTGAGTTTGCGTATAATAGCGGTATATAGGGTAAGCAGTGAATTTTTCCGAAATCTTTACTGGAACTTCTATATTGAATGTATGAGCTTTTAAATCCCAATCATCAGTATAATACCTATAATATGTTCTAACAATAAAATGCTCATTGATATAATAATTCAAGCGGGCACCTATAGGTAATTTAAAACGAGTATCTGGAAGTCTTTCAATATCATCGGCCAGTTCGTAAACACCAATATTTGTGGAACTTGTATAATCATTTATATACTGGGGCTGACCTAAATAGAAATGTTCTTTATCTGCAAAATAAGTCCTGTGATAAGGCGATGATAATAATCCTTGCTGTTGTAAAACATCAAAAAACACTGAAAATTGAAAATTCTTTGTTAAAACCTGAGAAAAAGAAAAAGAAACCGAATATGAGTTTCTATTTACAGCACTAACTGGCGAAAATTTTGATGGGGTATAATTTTTTGAAGGCTGGCCATTTTGATCCCAAATAGTCTCTCCATAAAAAATACCTTGGTTTTGAAAATTAGCCCCAAAAGTAGCATATTGCTCAAGCTCTTTTGGATAAATTGGTCTCCATTGATCAATATATGCATTCGCTTTTAAACTAACTTCTGTGTTTTTTTCATTAAAAAGTTTTGTAACTCCCCCTCCAAAACCCACTGAAGTATAATCATATTCATTAGAAAAAGAAACATCTGCGTTCCAAATAAAGTTTCTGTCGTCGCTGTTATGAGCATAATTAACAGTTGCTGAAACCAATTGGTCGCTTTCAGAAGCTCCTGACGATGCCTGCCAAGGAGTTGGAGCCTGAGAGTCGAATGGGTTTATATTACTGGATGAAGCTGAAGAGTAAGCCGAAAGTCCTAAATCTACTGTCAAAACATCATCATCATTCAATGGCATTGCAACAACTATATTTGTGGCCAAATCATTCAGCTTCTCAGAACCTATTCCTCCTGAAACGGCAGAATGTGTTCCGTCCTGATCATAATAACTCACTAAAAAATCAACTTCGGTACTTTCTAAAACTCTCTTTTTAAATACAACAGCTGTATCTTTCTCTTGTGCATAGGAAAGTGTACTAATTAGAATCAGAAAAAAAAGAAATATTGTTTTGATAATTTTCATTTTTGGAAATTTTTGTTTGATGAAACAGCTACTAAGATTCTGAGTTCCTTAGATTCTTAGCTACTAATAATAAAAAATCAATTACAACCGCAACCACCGCCAGATTTACCGCCATTGGCTCCAGCCGCACCTTCTCTGTATACTTGAAAAGTAGTTTCATAGCGCTCCGCAGTTTTGGAACCCAACTTCATTTCGGGATCATTAATATTCACTTTTTGATATTCTTTTACCGAATTGCAGGACTGTAAAACAATGATGATTACTACTAATACTACTCTTTTCATACTGTTACTATTTACTGTATTTCTTTATATCTATCCCTTTTGATGCGAAGACTTTCCCTTTATCATCAACAATAATACATTCAATTCCTTTGAGCTGATTAACTAAATCCAAACCAACATCTACCCCTAAAACAAAAATTCCTGTTGCAAGTGCATCAGCAATCTCGGTTTGTTTGGCAAATACCGAAACACTTACCACTCCCATAGCTGGATAACCCGTTCTTGGGTCAATAATATGCGAATACCTTTTCCCGTCAAAAACCACAAATTTCTCATAGCTGCCAGACGTTTCCACTGCACTGTTTTCCAACGGAAAAGTGGCAATAATTTTATTCTTGTTCATTGGATTTACAATTCCCACAGTCCAAGGTTTCCCGTCCGGTTGTCTGCCCCAGGCAAAAATATCACCCGAAACATTTACCAAGCCTGAACTACATCCTTTTGATAATAATAAAGCTTTAATTTTATCCGCGATATAGCCTTGTCCAATTCCGCCAAGCCCCAATTTCATCCCTTCTGTTTTAAGGAAAATGGTTTGCTCTTTTTTGTCCAGAATAATATTTTTGTAACCTATTTTCTCTACTGATTTTTTTATGGCTTCCGGTGTTGGCATCTCTTTCATTGAACCGTCAAACTTCCATATTCTGTCCATCGAAGCATACGAAATATCAAATGCCCCAGAGGTAATTTGCGAAACTTTAATTGCTCTTTCTACCAACTCAAAGACTTCAACAGGCACTTTTACTGGTTTTATTCCAGCATTTCTGCTCACTTCAGATATTGGTGTTGTTGGAATCCAATCTGAGATTTCATTTTCAATTCTCCTTACTTCACCAACCGCCATATTAATGTAGACATTGCCCTGAACAGTATCTTTAGCAACAACCATAATCTCAAATGGGCTACCCAGCATGAATAATTTTCGCTTATGTATTATCTGTGCAAATGATGAGAATGCAACAGTCAGAAAACCAAACAATAGTAGCTTTTTCATTATTTTTCGAACGAATGAATGAGTTTAATATAATCTGGTGCCGAAACGTTTTTGAAACCAGTTATTCCAATAACTTTTCCTTTTTTGTCCAAAAGTACCACCAATGGGAAGCTACCGCTTTTATTGTATTTTTCGGCTAACTTATTATTGCTTTCGGTTAAATCTGGCGAAAGCTGATTCGCTTTTTTCTTTGGAAAATCGGCTTTATAAATAATCCAATTTTTATCAGCTTCTACCTGAAATTCTGAAGATTTCCAAACTACTTTATCTAATTTCATACATGGTCCGCACCAGTCCGAACCTGAGAATACAAGCAGTATATTTTTGTTTTCAGTAATTGCTTTTACTTTTGCCTCTTCAAAATTAGTATTCCAATTCTGAGAATATCCCAATACACCAGTAATTAAAAAAAATGCAGAAATGAATAATTTCATAAGTTTCTTTGCTATTAAATTAAATATTCTGATTTATAAAAACATTCCTACCAAAGTACAATTGCATTTTTAAATAAATCAATTAAATATGTCAACAAATTTAACTCAAAAAAAATCCTTAAATTACATACACCAAAGGGTCTTAAGTGAAATTTAAGAATCAAACATTATCCTATAAACATCATTCTAAGCTCTATTTGTGTATTTTTGCTAAAAAAACAACACTTTATGACTCTTTTGAAGAAGTTTTCTCCTTTTTATAATCTTGCGCTTTTCTATATCATTGTCAGTTTCGTTTTGCGGATTGTACTGATGTTTCACCCTATCACACAAGCTTCATTTGTTTTTATCGATAGCTTAAAAATCTTCTCTATAGGTCTTATTTCAGATCTTTTTGTATTTGTTATTGCATCAGCTTTTTTATGGCTGTATCTTATTTTTATATCCAATTCCAAATACTACAAGCCTTATGGTTATATTATTTTCGGGCTCTTTGTGGCATTATTGCTTTATATTGCTTCTGGAAAAACTATTCTGAATGAGTACGGTGGAGCTTTGCCAAAAATCGGTTTGATTTTCGTTGGTCTCAAAACACTCTTGTTTGGACTTCTTTTGTTTTTACCAAAACACAGAGACAAAATCAGATTTTGGTTATTCACTTTTGTGATGTTTTTATACGTTGTCCTTATCCTTCAAAACGGAATTAGTGAATACTTCTTTTGGAATGAATTTGGAGTTAAATACAACTTTATAGCTGTAAATTATTTGGTTTACACTAATGAAGTTATTGGAAACATTATGGAATCTTATCCAGTGATTCCTTTGTTTTCGGCATTGTTTCTAATTGCTGGAATTGTAACTTATTTTATTGTCAAAAGATCAAGAAATTACATTGATGCGATTCCAACATTTCCAGAGAAATTAAAAATATCAGTTATTTATCTTACCTTATTTGCTGCCGCTTTATATGCTGTTCCTTCATTAGCAAAAAAAGAAAACTCTCAAAATGTTTTCACCAATGAACTACAAGCAAACGGAATGTATCGTTTCTATTTGGCTTTTATGAACAGCGAATTGGATTATTTTAAATTCTATAAAACCCTGCCTGAAAATGAAGCTTTTGCTTTACTCGGGAAACAGATTCCGTCTATTTCTGGTGTATCAACTTTAAGACAAATCAAAAGCGATAGTACTGAAACTCCAAAAAATGTTGTTTTAATCACAATAGAAAGCTATAGTGCCGATTTTATGAAAATGTACGGCAACGAGCAGAATATTACTCCTTTCTTGGACGATTTAGCTCAAAAAAGTTTATTGTTTACCAATTTGTATGCCGTTGGAAACAGAACTGTTCGTGGTCTTGAAGCAGTAACTTTGTGTTTTCCTCCAACTGCCGGCGAAAGTGTCGTGAAACGAAAAGACAATAAAGATAAGTTTTCTACAGGATCTATTTTTAAACAAAAAGGTTACAACGTGAAATACCTTTACGGAGGAGATGCTTTCTTTGACAATATGGAAGATTTTTTCACAGGAAATGGCTATGACATTGTTGACAAAAAAACATTCGCACCCGAAGAAATCACTTTTGCAAATATTTGGGGCGTTTGTGACGAAGATATGGCCAATAAAGCTATAAAAACAATGAATGCCGAAGCGAAAACTGGCAAACCCTTCTTCAATCATTGGATGACCGTTAGTAACCACCGTCCTTTTACTTATCCTAATGATAAAATTGATATTCCTGGCGATGCCAAGTCTCGTGATGGAGGTGTAAAATATACGGATTATGCCTTGAGAAAATTCTTTGATATGGCGAGCAAACAAGCTTGGTTTAAAAATACCGTATTCGTAATTCTTGCCGATCATTGTGCTTCTAGTGCAGGAAAAACAGAACTTCCGGTAGACAAATACAGAATTCCGGCGATGATTTACAGTCCAGGATTTATTCAGCCTCAAAAATATACGAATGTAATGTCTCAAATAGACATTATGCCAACGCTTTTTGGTTTGTTACATTTCAATTACCAAAGTAAATTTTACGGTCAGGATGTTCTGAAACCCGATTACAAGCCAAGAGCATTAATTGCCACTTATCAGGATTTAGGCTTAATAAAAGACAATATTTTGACGATTATTTCTCCAAAACAAGCCATAAAACAGTTTCAATTGACTTTAAAACCAGATCAAAAAACAGCACCGGAATTTCAGATTTATTACGATCAGATTCCTTTGAAAACCAAAAGAACAGATCTTGTTAATGAAACAATATCCTATTATCAAACAGCATCGGATATATTGAAGAAAAAGAGCTATCAAAAATTAAAGTAATTATAAATTTAGAAACACAAAAAAGCCTGTAAATTTAATATCTACAGGCTTTTTCGCTTTTAAATAAATTTAGAAATTAAAAATCATTCTCACTCTCCAATCCAAAAAGTTTTCCAGTTTTCCAAAGTTTCAAATCATTTTTCAAATTCTTTTTATTACGATTCGTCATTTCTTTTGAATCTAATTCTTCAAGATTTGGTTTCCCTGCATTAACCCAAGCTGTGTACCAAAAATTAGCAGTAGACACAATTGCTTTTCTCATTTGTTTTTCCACCATACCATTCAAAGCGGTATGAAATTGAGTCACATATTCTTTAGAATAAATCATGTCATTAAACTTATTTTTAGCGACATTGCCTTTTTCATCTTTTTCAAATATATTTCCCGGTGCAAAGCTTTCACGCAGCTTTTTGTCAACTTGCAAAAGAACTGCTGCTTGACTATGAGAGTCTTTTACCATATCCCAAGTCGCTTTCTCAACATTATCAATGTACTTGGCTTCTCCAGTATAGAAATTATAATCTTTACCAAACATTTCCGGAATACGGGATTCCCACATGGAATGAATTCCTTTTTGGTTTGTAAGCTGTCCATCATGATTTGCAGATGTATGCAAAGGCATATTAGCATCACCAATATAATGAGCTAAATCAGCAGCTAAAAACAAAATTTCAGTCTTTCTTTTGTCTTTCATGGCTTTCGTTAACTTGGTCATTACTTCCTGAATATACCAAGGTAAAACACCATTATCGGCTAAAAACTTATCATCATACTTTTTCTTCACTTCATCAAAAGGAAGCGGAATAGACTCTATAGGTCCAAAATTCTCCAAATCCATATAATGACGCGGTCCTTCTGCTTTATCACGTAATGTGTATTTGCGTAAGTCTGGAACAGTCGATTCCTGAGTAATAAAATCTAAATGATTGTAAAAAAAAGTCTGCATTGGCTTTGGCAGAGCCATAACTGCAGCATTATTAATATGTTCGTGACCAAAAATCCCCCATGATAATGTAATAAAAGCCACACCAATTGCAGAAAAAGTAAGAACCGTTCGTTTTAATTTAAAATTTTTCATTATATTTATTTAATTGAAATACAAAAGTATTTTTTTTAAAGATAATTTAAAGGATTTGAGTTTAAATTTATGTTAATCCAAAGAAATCAAATTAAAAATGTTTCGACATCAAGGCAAAAGCAGAACTTCTAAACATAATTTACGGCTTGCTGCATTATTGTCGTTCGTAGCTGGTATTGTCAATGTAACAGGAGTTTTGGCGGTAAAAACACTGACAACAAATGTTACTGGTCATTTTGCCTTTTTTGCTGAAGAAATAACCAAACACGAGTACCAAGCGGCTATTGTATTTTTGATTTATACATTATTCTTTTTGGCGGGTGCATTTACTTCCAATTTTTTAGCAGAATTTGTTTCCGAAAAAAAACAAGAACTCTCTCATTTGCCCGCAATAGCCATCGAATTCCTTATTTTAGTCACTTTGGGTCTTCTAGGTCCGCAGTCCGATTTGAATTTAGCGGATGGAAAATGGATTGCTTTTGGACTGCTTTTCGCCATGGGAATCCAAAATGCATTGGTAACTAAAATTTCGCAGTCAACTGTTAGAACAACCCACTTAACGGGACTTTTTACTGATTTAGGAATTGAATTATCCCAATTATTTTTCTATAAAAAACCAGAAGAACGAAAAGCCTTAAGAATCAGTATTTATTTAAGACTGTCTATTATTTCATTTTTCTTTCTAGGCTGTTTTACTGGTGGATTTATATACGGATATTTGGCTCTAAAAACACTGTTAATCGCTGCCGCTTTTCTTTTGATAGCACTTTATTATGATTACATCCGATTGCATTTCATTGCGATTAAGCGAAAGAAAAAAACATTTTAGAAATACAAGATTGCCAATAAAGCTGCAACAGCAATACTTATCCAAAGCACAACGCCTTGTACCAAAGGCAGCAATCCCACCGATTTCAAAACAGAACGGTTCAGCCCCGCACCTATCAAAAATAAAGTAACGGTAAGACCTGTTTTGGCGATAGAAACCAGATGAGGAGCCACAATCGCAACACGAGAAAAATAAGTATTGCAGATCATTGCCAAAATAAACAATCCGATAAAGTAAGGAATCTTCACTTTGCTCGCTTTATTTTTAAAAACGACTGCCGTAATCAAAGCTACAGGGATAATCCATAAAGCTCTCGCTAATTTTACCGTTGTAGCTACCTGCAGGGCTTCTGCACCATATTTATTTGCTGCTCCCACTACCGAACTTGTATCATGAATCGCAATCGCACACCACATACCAAAATCATTTTGAGACATATTCAGCCAATGTCCAACGAGAGGGAATGCAAACAAAGCGATTGAATTCAGTATAAAAATCACTCCCAAAGCCACCGAAGTCTGCTTTTCATCCGACTGAATTACGGGAGCAATTGCAGCAATTGCGCTTCCGCCACAAATAGCAGTTCCACAGGAAATTAAATGAGACGTTTTCTTCTGAATTTTAAACCATTTTCCCAATAAAGTTCCCAAAACAATTGTCAAAATTATTGAAACTACAGTAAAGAGAAAACCTTCTTTCCCCGCAACTACTGCACTATGCACATTCATTCCAAAACCCAGTCCAACAACCGAAACCTGCAATAATATATTAGTCGCTTTATGATTCAAATGCAAAAAAGGATTCCCCGAAAGATTGGCTACAACCAAACCCAACAATAACGCTATGGGTGGAGAAATAATAGGAAACAAACACAGAAGCAACAGCAAAACAAAAATAATTTGCTGCACCGTCGTATTGAGTCTAAAAAAAATTGGAGCATTCACACTATGCGTTTTCATTTCTTTGTCATTTTTAACACAGCAAATATCGCTTGAAAAGCCTAGAAAGGCTAATTGTTAAAAATAATCTACTATAACTTTAAGTTATAATAACTCGAAATATTTTTTATAAATAACTCTGTAAGAGATTCAGATTTCCCCTGTAAAGTAATAATATAAAAATAACGTTCAATCGTCAAATTATCGACATCAATAATTTGCAATTCCTTATTTTTCAGCTCTTTTTCGATAGCATGTATCGACATAAAAGCAACGCAATTCGAATTCATCAAATAGGATTTTATACTTTCGGTACTTCCCAACTGCATTTCAATCTGTAAATGATCGATTTTGATATTGAAAGGCTTTAAAGCATATTCAATAACTTCAAGTGTTCCAGAACCTTGTTCCCGTACAAGAAACCGTAATCCTTTAAGATCATCAGGAGTGATTTCTTTTTTTCCAACAAAAGGATTATTAGAACTGCAGACCAAAACCAGTTCATCTCTAATGAACTGCGTGTATTTTATCGATTGATTTTTGGATTGTCCTTCTACGATTCCAATTTCAATTTCTTTGTTCAGCAGCGCATTTTCGATTTGCTCTGTGTTTCCGTTTAATAAATTTACTTTCACCGATTCCAGCTTTTGATGAAAACGAGCCAATAACGGCGGAATAATATATTGTGAAATCGTAGTACTCGCTCCCAACCGCAGCAATCCTTTACGTTCATTGATAAACGTGCTCATATCAAAGTCAATTTCCCTGTAAATTTCAAAGATGTTTTTGGTATGCTTCAATAGTACTTCTCCAGCTTTGGTAAGTGCTATTTTAGAACCATTTCTTTCAAAAAGTTTGATTTTGTATTCTTCTTCCAATTCTTGAATATGCTTAGAAATTGCGGGCTGTGTAATGAATAATTCTGAAGCCGCTTTGGTAAAGCTCAATCGTGCTGCAACAGTGAAAAATACTTTTAGTCTAAAATCCATTATTTGTATATTTGATTATTTAGCACATAATGAGTAGAATTAACAACTTATTAGTAACATTTTTTTATAAGTTAAGCCAAAATCTGATTTTACTAAAAATAATATTTATAATTATTGGAATGAACAACATTAAACTTAATACAAATGACCAATATCTGAATTTTTCATCATAGAAAACAAAACTTATTAGTGTCAAAATACAAATAGCAACCAATTCACTAATAATGTTGTTTTTATCTATTTCCTTTGAAATTACAGTTGATAAAAATTCAACAAAAAACAACATAATTACAAAAGCGTTTATCAGCATTATAATAACTCTAAGCATACTTTCAAATCCATCTTCATACCAATAAACTGCAATTCCAAGAGATGTAAAAGCAACATAAATTAGGTTAGCTGAGTCAGTAAAAAAAGTTTTTAAAATTCTTTTTACAAAATAAAGATAGCTTTCATTTTGAATAACTTTCAACAAACTCATACTTTGCATTTTTTTTACTCATTGCTACTAATTATTTACTAAAACCTACAACATCCCATTATACTTCCTAACAAACCATTCTGTAGAAAGGAAAACAGCAATCAAAACCAACAGCCATTTCCAGTCAATCAACGGTGATTTGGTCACAACATCTTTCTGAATGGCTTTGTATTGCTCGTTTTCCAAAAGTGTTTTAATCAACGCATCAACTTGATTTGGATAAAAGGCAGTTCCTTTAGTTTGTTCAGCCAATTGTTTCAATTTTTGAACATCTGGATTTACAAACTGCTTTTCAATATCAAAATCCAGAATCTCAAAATGACTTGAATACGTGTTATTAGAATTCAATTCTTTTACCGAGAAATTATAACTTCCAGCTACAAGTCCGTCAAGATTTACTTTATAGACATTGTTTCCTTTTAAAAGGTCAAAATTTTTAGTTTGCTTGGTTTTAATATTGGTTACCGCAATGGTTAAACGTGCTTTTTCGTCAAAATCATAATTCTTGTTGAAATATTGAGCAGTAATTTCGATAGTTTCACCTGAATTGTAAAAACTTTCGTGATTAACAACCAATGATTTCTTAGCGTTATTAGAGGCCAAATATTGTATAATTTTATTGATGAAAACATCATATTTCTCAAAAGACTGTGTATCGATATGACTCTGCATACTCCATTTCCAGCTGTTTTCACCAAATAAATAAGCCGATCTCTTTCCCTGATTCTCCGCAAAAGACAGCAAAGGCGCTTTGGTGTCTATATTTCTGATTTTGGCAGAAAGTAATACATTCACTTCTCCATTGGCAGTAATCGACCCAAAATTATTCTGTAAAGGCGGGAAATTTTCAAAACCTAAATTATCCACTGCAAAAAGATTGAATTGAGAATCAAAATGAGCCAAATAATCTTCTTCCTGACCGCTCATTTTAAAAACAAAATTATGCTGCACTTGATTCAAAAAAGAAAAATCGGTAGCAGTTCCCGTTATGATAAATGTATTTAGATTAGCTTTTTCATTCGCTTCAAAAACCGATTTGAAAGCCGTAGTTGGCTGATACAAAACAAGGACATTATAATCCTGCAAAGACTTTACTTCATTTGGTTTTACCAATACAGCCTTATGCTGTAAATTGGATTCAATTGCTCTTTTAAAAACAGCAATATCAGGATGGCTGATTGCTGAAACAATAGCAACCGTAGTTTTTTGATCAATAACTTCAACAGCAAAATTCTTGATATTATTAAACGTGTTTTTTTCGCTTACACTGGATTCAATTTTTGCTTTATAAACCTGCAGTCCCACTTTATTCGCAGGCAAAAGCACATTCACCGTTGCAGTTCGTTTGGATGCCGAAAAAGAAACATTCTGCTTGCTCAACACTTCATTTCCTTGAGTGATGCTAAAACTGGCAGTTATGCTTTTATCTCCTGAATACTGCAAAAACACTTCAACAGGAAATTTATTCTTTAAGAATGCATATCTGTTTACATTCAGCTGATTGATTTTTAAATCCAAAACTTTAGTGGTATCGCCCAAGACCAATGGATACACTTTATTGTTTTCATTAAAGCTATAGACATAATCATTTCCCGAAGTTTGGTTCCCGTCGGTGATCATTACAGTTGGATAAAATGCATTTTTGTAGATGCTTTTCAAATTCTTGGCAACCAAATCCAGATTGGTTTGAGTTCCCTTAAAAGTAAGACTGTCTGATTGCCGAAAATCGGAATCAATAAGATAGGACTGCACTTCGAATTTTTCCTGAATGGCACTATTGGAAGTCAATTTTTTCATCAGTTCTGCAGCTTTTTCGTTGGCTTTCAAAAAAGAAATAGAGCTGGAATTATCAACAACTATAGGTAATGGCGTTTTGATAATTTCCAGTTTATTGGTCGTGATAATTGGGTTTATCAGAAGCAATACTATTGAAAAAATCGTAAGAAAACGTAAAAAAGCCAAAAACAAACCGACTTTCGATTTGTTTTTGACTTTGTATAAATATTGAAAAAACGACAAACCACCCGCTATTAATAAAGAAAGTAGTAGTAATAGAATCGTGCTTGCTGTCATATTTTTTTATTTTAAATTATAAATTTTGAATTATTTGTACATTTAAAATTCATAATTCATAATTATTTTAAGTAAGCATTCCTCCGCAAACATTCAACACTTGTCCTGTGATATAGGCACTCATATCAGATGCCAAAAACAAACAGGCATTTGCAACATCTTCAGTAGAACCGCCGCGTTTTAAAGGAATTCCCTCTCTCCATCCTTTTACAATATCTTCACTCAATTTGGCTGTCATTTCAGTTTCAATAAAACCAGGAGCAATAGCGTTGCAGCGAATGTTACGCGAACCTAATTCTAAAGCTACCGATTTTGTAAAACCAATTGCACCAGCTTTGGAAGCAGCATAATTCGTTTGACCAGCATTACCAGAAACACCAACTACAGAACTAATATTTATAATTGAACCTGAACGCTGTTTTAGAAATGTTTTCTGAATCGCTTTAGTCATATTAAAAACTGACTTCAAGTTAACATCAATAACTTGATCAAAATCAGCTTCAGACATACGCATTAATAAATTATCTTTAGTAATTCCTGCGTTGTTTATTAAGATATCAACTGTTCCAAATTCGGCCAAAACAGCATCTACAAAAGTTTGCGCTTCATTAAAATCTGCCGCATTGGATTTGTATCCTTTGGCTTTAATTCCCAAAGCATTCAATTCATTTTCCAAAGCCTGCGCAGACTCTGCAGATGAGCTATAAGTAAAGGCAACATTTGCTCCGTTTTTTGCAAAAACTTCAGCAATTCCTTTTCCAATTCCACGACTTGCGCCAGTAATAATGGCTACTTTTCCTTCTAGTAATTTCATATTCAGTTAATGTTTATTTTTTATTAGGAGCTATTCCCGCTATTCGCTGCAATCTTTTGTGTTTGAAAAAAAACACAAAAGGATTTCCTCTTCTATCGGGGCTAGTTTACAAAGGTCAAATATAATAATAAAATACGGATAGGAAAAAATTACAATTTCAATTATAAAATTTGATTTCGCAGAGATGCACAAAGAAAAAAACATAAAGTTACACAAAGAATAATTTATAAAATTTTGCTAAATAACTTAATTCAACTGCGAAACAAAAATAAAAACAATTGCAAGCAATGCCAAAAACAGACCTGCAATGTTCAGTTTGGTTACTTTTTCTTTGAAAACAAAAACACCAACAAGAGTTCCAATAACTATAACTCCCATATTCATTCCTGCAAAAATGGTAGAAGGATTTTTCGCGAATGCTTGATGCGCTTTGAGGTAAAATAATATATTTCCAAAGTTAAATATCCCAACCAAACCTCCGAAAATGATGCTTTTAAAATCCATTTTAGTCTTTCTAAAAAGTATTTCATAACCATTGAAAAGTATCATTATCACAAATGCTATTGAAAAAAGCACGAACAAAGAAGTAGTAAAAGGCAAACTTGAAGTTATCGCAATCTGCTTAAAAAGAAGATCTATCACTCCAAAACCAAGTAGCACAAGAGCTGGGTAAATCCATTTGTTTTCTTTGTTTTCGGTTGGCTTGTTCAGTATCAGCAGTAAAGCAGGGAATCCAAATAAGAGAGCAATCAGTTTAAGTCCGCTAAATTGCTCGCCAAAAAACAGCCACGCTCCTAAAATGGAGATAATCAGTGATAACCGCTGCGCAGCATCGGTTTTTACGATTCCCATGTGTTTTATCGAAGTGGCCAGAAAAAGAAACACAACAGGCAGTAAAACACCTAATGGAATAAGTATTTCCCAAGGCGAAGAAGCATCCAAAACCGTTAAATCAGGACTAAAGAACAAATAGCACAACGCTAAAGCGAATATATAATTATACCCCACAATTTGCTTAGCAGACACTTGATACTGGCGAGCAATTTTAAAAACAACACCAACTGTCACACTACAAATAACACTCAGAATAAGAAATAACATAGTTTCATTTTTATTCCTGCAAAAATAGTATTTAAACCTAGAAACCTCATTATTTTATGCACACAAGAATTACAAATGCCCTTATCTCTATTTATTTTTAATCAATTTTATACTATTTTTAATATTATTTAAGTTCTATAAAACTAAATTGCACTAAAATAAATTGAAAATGGAGAACATAAAAATACTTTGGGTCGATGATGAAATCGATTTGCTCAAACCACACATATTATTTCTGGAGAAAAAAAATTACAGCGTAACTACTTGCAATAATGGCCGGGATGCTATAGATATTTTTGACGAAAACAATTTTGATATTGTTTTTCTTGACGAAAATATGCCAGGAATGAGTGGTTTGGAAACATTATCGGAGATGAAAGAGAAAAAATCTTCGATTCCGATGATAATGATTACCAAAAGCGAAGAAGAATATATTATGGAAGAGGCTATTGGTTCCAAAATCGCCGATTATCTTATCAAGCCAGTAAATCCAAATCAGATTTTATTGAGTTTGAAGAAAAATTTAGACCATTCTAGACTGATTTCGCAGAAAACCACTTTGGATTACCAAAAAGAGTTTCGTAAAATCACGATGGAAATGGCGATGGTCAATTCCTATGAAGACTGGGTTGAATTGTACAAAAAACTCATTTTTTGGGAATTGGAACTGGAAAATATCGATGACCAGGGAATGATTGAAATCCTTGAATCCCAAAAAGGAGAAGCCAATTCACAATTTGGTAAATTCATAGAACGCAATTATGAAGACTGGTTCGAACCAAAAGCTGATAAACCGATTCAATCCCATACTTTGTTTAAAGAATTGGTCGTTCCAGAAATTCTAAAAAAAGACAAACCCATACTTTTTGTTGTAATCGATAATTTGCGTTACGATCAATGGAAAGCTTTTGAAAGCGTTGTTGGTAATTACTACAAACTGGAAAAAGAAGTTCCTTATTTCTCTATACTTCCTACAGCAACTCAATACGCAAGAAATGCCATTTTCTCTGGATTAACGCCACTTGAAATGGAAAAACAGTTCCCACAATATTGGAAAAACGATCCAGAAGAAGGAGGTAAAAACTTACATGAAGCCGAATTTTTAACAGCGCAGATTAAGCGTTTAAGACTCGACTTAAAAGAAGATTATTTTAAAATTACCAATTTGGCCGGAGGAAAAAAACTTGCCGAAAGCTTTAAATCATTAAAAGACAATGATCTTGTAACCGTGGTTTATAATTTTGTCGATATGCTTTCGCATGCCAAAACTGAAATGGACGTGGTAAAAGAACTCGCTTCTGATGATAAAGCGTATCGATCCCTTACTTTGAGCTGGTTCAAAAATTCGCCATTATTGGAGATTATTCAACAAGCCCAAAAACTAGGATTCAAATTAATCTTGACTACCGATCACGGAACGATTAATGTAAAAAACCCATCGAAAGTGGTAGGAGATAAAAACACCAGTTTGAATTTACGTTACAAAACAGGGCGTAGTTTGACATATGAACAAAAAGATGTTTATGCTGTAAAAGAACCTAAAAATATTGGTTTGCCAACGATAAACATGAGCAGTTCTTATATTTTTGCCAAAAATGATTTGTTCTTGGCTTATGTAAACAACTACAATCATTATGTGAGTTATTACAAAAATACTTATCAGCATGGCGGAATTTCATTAGAGGAAATGATTATTCCATTTTTGGTTTTTAATCCCAAGTAGAGTGAAAAAGTTGGCAGTTTTCAGATTTTAGTTGGCAGTTTTTATACTGATGAATAAACATCAGACCGCATTAATATTGTAATTTAAAGAGACCTAACAGGTTTTAAAAAAACCTGTTAGGTCCCAAGTCGATAAACAAAACGCATAACAGAATATTTAAAAAAATGACAATTACATTTTCTATAGAACAGCTTGCAGAAGTTGCTCAACAAATCATAGACCAAAACCCAAATAAAGTAATCCTATTCAATGGAGAAATGGGTGTTGGCAAAACTACTTTAATCAAACAGCTTTGTAAAACATTGGGCGTACAAGACGCAACCAGCAGTCCAACATTTTCATTAGTGAATGAATACCAAACTGACACAAAACAAATAGTTTATCATTTTGATTTTTACAGACTAAACAAAGAAACCGAAGCTTTGGATATGGGCGTAGATGATTATTTGTATTCCGGAAATTGGTGTTTTATCGAATGGTCTGAGAAAATTGAGAATTTGATTCCGCAACAACATACGGTAATCACAATCGAATTACTCCCAAATGGAGAACGTTTATTAGAATTAAAGTAATTGAATAATGAGTTTAGATAGCAATCAAGTTAAAATCATCCCTTTTTCAACTGAATTAAAAGAGCCAATCAAAACCTTAAATTTGGAATGGCTTAATAAATATTTTAAGGTAGAACCCAAAGATGAAAAAGTATTATCGGATCCGCAAGGTGAAATAATAGATAAAGGCGGAATGATTTTCTATGCCCAATACAACAGTCAAATTGTTGGCACTGTTTCTTTATTAAAAATCGACGACATCACATTTGAATTAACAAAAATGGCCGTATCAGATGGAAATCAAGGATTAGGCATCGGTAAAAAACTAATGGAACATTGTTTGATTGAAGCTAAAACAAAAGGAATTCAAAAATTAATTTTATATTCCAACCGAAAATTACTTCCTGCCATCCATTTATATGAAAATTTTGGTTTTATAGAAATCCCTGTCGAAGCCGGCGTTTACGAAAGAGCCGATATCAAAATGGAGAAAATACTGCTCTAGCTAGAATATTTATTGGTAATCTTATAGATATGCCAGAGCAAGCACATAAATTAAAAAGATAACCGCTGATTACTTCGCCTATTCGCTTCGCTCGGGTCGCTGATTTTTTATTATATTTTAAAATTAAAATCTGCAAATCTGCGGTAAAAATACTCATACATTTATCCTGATTAGATACAATTAAATAAAATACTTTGAATCTTTTTTGTAAATTGTACCACTAATTACATGAAATCAATGTCTATAAGTCCATTCACAAAAGAACAATTACTGCCTCAAGAAGAGAAACTAGAAATCGCTAGACACAAAAGCCAACTTTTTATAGGAATCCCGAAAGAGAACAGTTACCAAGAAAGACGCATTTGTCTCACACCTGATGCCGTGAATTCCCTTACCTATCAAGGACATAGAGTCATGATTGAAGCTGGTGCTGGTGTAAGTTCCAGTTACAGCGACAAAGAATACAGTGAAGCAGGAGCCGAAATTACACAAGACACCAAAAAGGTTTTCGGCTGTCCGATGATTTTAAAAGTCGAACCGCCGACAATTGCCGAAATTGAAATGATGGCCCAAAAAACAATTGTTTTATCAGCCATTCAGTTAAAAACCAGAAAAAAATCATATTTCGAAGCTTTATCCCGAAAAAAAATAACCGCACTCGCTTTTGAATATCTGAAAGATACGGACGGATCATACCCTGCCGTAAAATCATTGAGCGAAATTGCGGGAACCGCTTCTATATTAATTGCCGCCGAATTGATGATTACAAATGAGTTTGGAAAAGGGCTTTTGTTTGGCAATATTACAGGTGTGGCACCTACCGAAGTTGTAATTATTGGAGCGGGAACTGCCGGAGAATTTGCTGCAAAAACTGCAATTGGACTTGGAGCCAGCGTAAAAGTTTTTGATAATTCAATTACCAAACTGCGCCGTCTGCAAAACAATTTAAACCAGAGGATTTTTACCTCGACCATTCAACAAAAAGCATTACTAAAAGCATTAAGACGCTGTGATGTTGCCATTGGAGCCATGAGAGGAGCCGAACGATGTCCAGTTGTAGTGAGCGAAACGATGGTCGAACACATGAAAAAAGGTGCAGTGATTGTTGACATCAGCATTGACACTGGTGGCTGTTTCGAAACATCCGAAGTCACGACCCACGAAAAACCGACTTTTATAAAAAATAACGTTTTACACTATTGCGTTCCCAATATTCCGTCACGTTATTCCAAAACAGCTTCTCTTTCCATAAGCAACATTATCACTCCCTATTTATTGCAGATTGCCGAAGATGGAGGTCTCGAGAGCGCCATTCGCTGTGACGCAGGATTAAAAAATGGTGTTTATCTCTATCACGGCATACTTACCAACAAAGCCATTGGTGACTGGTTTGATTTACCGGATAACGACATCAATTTAATTGTTTTTTAACTAAACTTTCTCATACCTTTGCCGAAAAAATAAATATGAATTTTATACAGCGTTTTGCCTACTATTTAATAGGTTTAATAATGGGAGCATTTGTGGTAGCAGCTATATTCAGCGGAAAAGATACCCGTTGCAATTATTTCCCAAATGCAAGGGTTTTGAAAGATTTAAGCACAAAACCTTTTCACTATTCCGATAAAGCTTCCCTTATTTTATCCCAAAAATGGATTGACACCACCGATATCAAAAACACTCTAAAACTTGGAGATGTTGATTTTGATAAAAGTAATATCCCTTTCAAAAAAGGAAAACTGTACGTTATTGAAGGTAAAACAAAAAAAAATCAGGAAATCATAATCAAAGTGATTAACTATTCAGACAAAGCAGTTCTTGAAGACATCATCAAGAAATAATCCTACTAAACTCTTCCCCGTGAAGAGTTTTTTTTTTTGTTTCTTTTTTTGGGAGCAAAAACAAAAGGTTTTTTGAGGAAAGATGGCTCCCGCTATCCGTTACAATCTTGTAAGCTGAACCCCGGCTTACAAGGATTTTTACTGCTATCGAGGCTAAAGAGCCAGCAAAATTTCTTTTTTGGAAATAAAAAACTACAACAATTTACTATAGCCAACGGTTTCAACCATTGAATACAATAGATTTAAAAAACCGAACAATATTTCATAAAAAAACCATAACCAAATTAATGAATTATGGCATTATTTTATGCATTATAAATAAGCTAAACCTTTCTTAGTGTCAATATAATGGAACAATCTTATTATTTACTATTTTCCCTTTAAAAGAAATAGTATCCCCATCATTATATATATATTCTCTTAAATGGTATCGATCTGCAGTTGCAAAACTGCATTTCTCAGGAATATCCTTTTTATGAAATCTAGTTAAGTAGTAACAATTTATATGATCATTTTCATTTCTAAATGAACAAAATATCTTAATCTTATTCAGGTAATCTTTTTCTTGCTGTAATGTTGTTTTGGAATATTGCTTATAAAATTCATAATTATTCAAAAAAAGAAGTTTGTCGTAGTTCTCATTTGTGCTAAAAGTTTCACCCCATATACCAATTTTATTAACCTTCTCCATTTGGTCGCTGTAAATGTTCGTAAGAATAATTTCGTGTGAGTTTAGAATATATATTTTTTTATCAATAAGTAATTTTATGTGTTTTTTCTCATATATCGAACTGCTTTTTGAAAACTCAGTCTCATATACTCTAGTTGAACTTCGCCTATTATCTTTATACCCCCCCATATGTGTAGGATGCGAGTTGGTCAACCCAAAATTTATAAAACAAACATTAACTTTTACTTTAGAAAAAGGCGTTAGTATAGTATTTTTTTCCAAAACTACCCCTTTTATTACTGGAAGATTTTCAAATCTTTTTTTTTCAGCTTCAGCTAATTCATTATCTTTCGATTGCTCCTCTAATAAACCAATTGTAGTATTTACAGTAAAATATATAACAACAAAAACAACTATCCAAAATAGTGTAAAAAAAACAAGCATGATTTTGCATCCCATTTTATTTTTAGGATCCATATTAAAGATTTGTTAAATAAGCCAATACATTCTTCTCAATGCGCTCATTAATGTTAGAAATGTCAGCTTTCACAAACTTTTCTCCAAGAATATTTTCGTATAATTCTATATATCTGTCTGAAACCGTTTCAATATATTCATCAGTCATATCAGGAATGCTTTGCCCTTCTAGACCTTGAAAACCATTCTGAATCAGCCAGCGTCTTACAAACTCTTTTGATAATTGTTTTTGTTCTTCACCACTATCTTGTCTTTCCTGATAACCTTCAGAATAGAAATAACGGGAAGAATCCGGCGTATGAATTTCATCAATCAAAACAATAACGCCATCTTTGGTTTTTCCAAATTCATATTTGGTATCTACTAATATCAAACCACGGCTAGCCGCAATTTCCGTTCCTCTTTGAAATAAAGCACGAGTATATTTTTCTAAAACTAAATAATCTTCTTCAGTAACTATACCTTTAGCTAAAATGTCTTCACGAGAAATATCTTCATCATGAGAACCATTATCAGCTTTAGTTGTTGGAGTAATAATCGGCTCAGGGAATTTATCGTTTTCTTTCAAACCTTCAGCCATTGTAACACCGCAGATTTGCCTTTTGCCAAGAGCATATTCACGTGCTGCATGCCCGGAAACATAACCGCGGATCACCATTTCAACTTTGAAAGGCTCACATAAATGACCAACAGCCACACTTGGATCTGGAGTTGCAATTAACCAATTTGGCACAATATCCTGAGTCAATTCCATGAATTTTGTAGCAATCTGATTTAGAATCTGACCTTTGTACGGAATTCCCTTTGGTAAAACCACATCAAATGCCGAAAGCCTGTCGGTAGCTATCATTACAAGTAAATCGTCATTAATATTATAAACTTCTCTTACTTTTCCTCGATACACTGATTTTTGATTCGGAAAATTAAAATTGGTAGTAGTAATTGTATTGCTCATTAGTAGTGTGTTGTTGTTATTTTTATGAATGCAAATTTAAAACTAATTAATAGAGAACGCAAGGAAAACCAAAAGTTCTATTTAAAAGCTAAAAACCTTTTCCGTATTACTTTTTATCATTTTTCTATGCTTTTATTTTCTTTAGTTTAGTATCAATTCCGTCTAAATTCAAAGACAAATATCTCGCAACGCCGTCTTCATTATTACTTAAAATCACTTCCAGATGAGGCAGTTTTTGTTTTAAATTCTCTGGAGCATTCCCCATAATTAAACCAATTCCAGCTGCATTCAGCATTTTTTCATCATTAAAGCCATCGCCAAACGTAATAGCATCTTCAAAAGAATACCCTTCTTTTTCCAGAATTTTAGCAATAGCAGCACTTTTATCAACAGACTTATCCATAAACTCCAAACAAATAGGCAAACTAAATGCATGACTAAAAACATCTAAGTGTTTTTCAAGAATTTTATCTTTTAAATCAACCAGTTTTTGATGATCATCATGAGTGAAAAATATTTTTATGGCATTGAAATCATCGAGCTCAGCAAAATTTACAACTTGAGGCGGATAGACTAAATCCTTCTGGAAAGCATTGAGCTTCATATTTATTTTGGAAGTCTGCCAAACAGTCTCCTTAAATAAAACAGTTGTAATCTCTGGATCAATATCCAATGCTAAAACCGATTTCACCGATTCTCCATTCATATCAAAAGAATACAGCAGTTCTCTTTGCGGGGAATGAATTCGGGCTCCATTTGACGTTACCAGATAAACAGGAAAACCTAAATTATTAACAATTGCCATGGCATCCAAGTGATGACGTCCAGTGGCAACAATAATCAAATAATTTTGTTTGTGCAGTTCTTGAAAAACAGATTTGGTATAGGCTGATATTGTGTGGTCTGAGTTGAGTAATGTTCCGTCTAAATCGCTTATTACTACTTTAATTTTTTGTTTCGGCATTTTCTAATTTCATTTTCATTTTAATCACTGCAAATTTATTGCTTTTCAATAACATACCCAAAAAATCAATTTCATATGAAATGCATTTAACTTAATTATATAGATCTGTTAACTTTAATTAGCAAAACAAACAGAAACTTCTATTTATTATATACAAAAAGGAGAACCTCAATTACGAGCTTCTCCTCTATTTTTAATTTTTTCGTCTTTTAATTTTAATAATCATTGTTCTCGATTTGTTTGTAAGCATCAATTACTTTTTTCACTAATCGATGGCGAACAATATCCTTATCATCAAGATAAATAATACCAATACCTTCTACATCCTTTAAAACCAACAAAGCTTCTTTTAGTCCTGATATTGTTCTTCGCGGTAAATCAACTTGACCGGGATCTCCGGTTATCATGAACTTGGCACTTTTTCCCATACGGGTCAAAAACATTTTCATTTGCGAATGTGTCGTATTTTGTGCTTCGTCCAAAATTACAAAAGCATGATCTAAAGTTCGTCCTCTCATAAAAGCTAAAGGAGCAATTTGAATAATTCCTTTCAGAATATAATCTTCCAGTTTTTCATTGGGTAACATATCACGCAATGCATCATATAAAGGCTGCATGTATGGATCCAGTTTTTCTTTCATATCTCCAGGAAGAAAACCAAGATTTTCTCCAGCTTCTACTGCAGGTCTGGTAAGAATGATACGTTTGACTTGTTTTTCCTTCAGAGCTTTTACTGCCATGGCAACCCCTGTATAGGTTTTTCCGGTTCCAGCAGGACCTACAGCAAAGACCATATCATTTTTCTCCATAGTATCCACCAGCAACTGCTGATTAGGAGTCATCGGTTTAATAATTTTTCCGCCTACGCCATGAACCAAAATTTTGTCATGACCAAAAGTTTTTTTATCTTCCCGATCATCACTTTGGATTACACGTTCAATCACATTGTCATCAATCGTATTATAACGCGTAAAATGTAACATCAAACGCTGAAACCGCTTTTCAAATTCGTCTAAAACGTCTTTATCGCCAAATGCTTTCAGCGTTGTGCCTCTTGCAACAATTTTTAGTTTTGGATAATATTTTTTAATTGACTCTAAATGGGAGTCGTGTGTACCCCAAAAATCTTTTGGAGCAATGTCGATGAGCTCGATGATTCTTTCGTTCAAAATAAGAAGTTTTTAAGTTAGCTAATTGAGTTTGAATCAATTTTAACATTTACGCTGCGATTTATTATATCACAGTTTTTTAATTTCTAAATCGGTAAATAACACTAAAAACATCTTTTCCGGAATTTGAGTAATTCCAGTTCTAATTATACGTTAGCTCTTAATTTTTTTAACATTTCCTCATTCAGCAAATCAGAAGGCTTAATTGATAAAATCTCACAGAGATTGTCTTTTAAAAGCAATTCAATCCCTGTTCCGTTTATGTCTTTGACAATAACAGATTCTATTTTTTCTTTTTCAATTTCACCTGATTTACCTGAAAAATCCGATTTATCTGTTATGGTATTTGATAAACCCTTCTGGCTAAAACAATGCAGGCTGCTAAAGAAAAGAAATAAAATAACAATAAACTTAGGCATAAATTTTTGTTTTTAATTCTAATTAAATTCTGTTCAAATAAAGTATAAAATACTTTAGCTTTGCATTTCTCAAATTTAAGAAAAAATAAGTTTCGGTTACTACAAAACTCAATAGTTATAAACAATTTTATGTCAATAATTACCCTTACTACCGATTATGGCTTGAAAGACCACTTTGTCGGTGCGCTGAAAGGGAAAATATTATCTGAGTATTCTGACGCTTCAATTGTTGATATTTCACATTACATCGACCCATTCAACACAGCAGAAGCCAGTTACATTATATCGGCTTCCTATAGCAGTTTTCCAAAAGGGACTGTTCATATCATTGGAGTTGATTTGGAAGCCAATAAAGAAAATAAACATATTGCTATGGAATGGAATGACCATTTCTTTATTGCATCGGACAATGGCATTTTGAGTATGCTTTCGCAAAAGATAATTCCGCAAAAAATAGTTGAAATAACCATTCACGACAGACTCCAAAGCGAAGCTACTGATTTGGATGTTTTTGTTACAGTCGCCTGTCACATAGCAAAAGGTGGCGTTCTTAATGTTATCGGTAAAGAAATTAACAGCCTGAAACAAGTAACTGATTTGCAGGTTATTTTATCAGAAGATGGAAACTTATTAAAAGGAAACGTAATTTATATAGACCACTTTGGAAATGTGGTGACTAATATTTCCAAGAAACAATTTTTAGAGTCTGCCAAAGGAAGAGATTATGAAATTGTATACCGAAACCAAACCATCAAAACCATTTTACCTTATTATTCGGCTATTGCCAGTTCGGATAAATATCCTGTAAAATATTATGAAGGTCAAAAATTGGCCATTTTCAATGAAGCCGGTTTTCTCGAAATTGCTATTTTCAGAAGCAATCCATTAACAGTTGGTTCAGCGAGTACGCTACTTGGTTTAAATTATAGAGATGTCGTTTCGATACGGTTTAAAACTTGATGATTAAATATTTTTAGAATTAAAGAATAAAGAACAAAGAGAAAAGAAAATAGACTTTTGAAATTGATATTGCCATTGAAATTATAATTGTTTTTGCATTAAATAATATAAACATGTTTGTACGAATAGTAAAACTGAGTTTTCATGAGGAAAATATTCCTGCCTTTCTTGAAAACTTTGAATTAATGAAAGACAAAATACGAAATGCGCCAGGAAATCGTTTCTTGGAACTGTATCAGGACAAAGACAACAAAAGTATTTTCTTTACCTATAGTTATTGGGAAACCGAAGTAGATTTGGAAAACTACCGAAATTCGGAACTTTTTAATACCGTTTGGACTTTTACCAAACAGTTATTCAATGCAAAACCAGAGGCTTGGAGCGTTGATAAATTAGTAAGTTTGCGGTAATACTTATTAGACTAAAAACTTAGTATCTTTGCGCCTCTATAGCACAAAACAATAACAAAAGTTAACGCCTTAGTAGCTCCCAAAAATATGAATACACTGATCCGAAAGATTTATTATGCTCTTCCTGTTTCTTTACGTTATAAAATAAGAAGAATAATTTATTTACCCGAAGATTTATTTGCAAAAACAAATTCACTTATACCCCCCAAAGGTCTTATATTTACTGGAAGTGGCGATTATTCAAAAATAGGAAAACATTTTTTTGGACATTTTAATAAATATTGCAACATAACACCCGATAGCTCAATTCTTGATATAGGTTC
Source organism: uncultured Flavobacterium sp. (assembly GCA_963511475.1). GTDB lineage: Bacteria > Bacteroidota > Bacteroidia > Flavobacteriales > Flavobacteriaceae > Flavobacterium. The sequence goes on along the minus strand of CAUPJC010000024.1, from coordinate 35,808 downwards.
TGGAATTGGCAGAATGGCAATTCCTTTTACAGATTATCTTTCCCCAAAAGGGAGATACGAGGGTTTTGACATTGTTAAAATTGGAATTGATTGGTGTACAAAAAACATTAGTAGTCGTTTTCCTAATTTCACATTTAAACTAATCCCTTTAAAAAACGATTTATATCGATTGGATACTAATGAAAAAGCATCCGAACTAGAATTTCCCTATGAAGACAATAGTTTTGATTTGGTATTTTTAACTTCCGTTTTTACGCATATGTTACCTTTGGATGTTGAAAATTACGTCAGTGAAATTCAACGGGTTTTGAAAACCGATAAAAAATGTTTTGCTACTTTTTTTATCATTGATGAGCAAGTTCAAACTTCCACAAATAATGTTGAAGGTAAAAATTTTCCATATAATTTTGGTAATTATTATTTGATGGATAAAAATGTTAAAGAAGCCAATGTTGCTTTCAAGAAAAGTTATATAATTGATCTATTGAAAAAGAATAATTTAGAAATGACAAACTTTATAAAAGGAAATTGGTCTGGAATTAAGAACACTGAATTAAACGAACATCAAGATATAATAATTTTTAAGAAGAAATAAATGAAGTCAATCGTATTAAGGGAAATAAAGTCTTTTTTTGGTTCACCTATTGGATATTTGGTAATCGTACTTTTCTTAATTGGAAACGGATTATTCCTTTGGGTTTTTGAAGGAGATTATAATATTTTAAACACGGGTTTTGCCGATTTAACACCATTTTTCACCTTAGCACCTTGGATCTTGATATTCCTGATTCCTGCAGTAACAATGCGCAGTTTTTCGGATGAAAAAAAACAAGGAACACTTGAATTATTACTTACCAAACCTATCAGTCTTTGGGAAATTGTAAACGGTAAATTCTTGGGCGCTTTTTTATTAATCATAATGGCTATCATCCCGACTTTTATTTATGTAGAAGTGATTTGGAGTTTGGGTTCACCTGAAGGAAATCTGGATTTAGGAAGTACTCTTGGTTCTTATTTTGGATTATTGTTTTTAATCGGGGCTTATTCTGCTATTGGAATTTTCACTTCATCAGTTTCCGAGAATCAGATTGTATCGTTTATTATTGCAGTTTTTCTATGTTTCTTTTTCTATTTTGGATTTCAGGGATTAGCTTCAATATTACCTAATTTTTCTTCTTTCATTTCGTATTTTGGAATGCAGGATCATTACAAGAGTATGAGCCGAGGCGTTATAGACACACGAGACGTAATCTATTTTATTAGTGTTACTATTCTATTCCTTTCTTTCACAGTCTTTAATTTAAAATCTATCAAATCGTAATGAGAGCATTTAACATAAAAAACGCCAAATCATTATTGATTACTGTTGCGGCAGTTTTACTTTTGAATATAATTAGCAATTTCATTTTTCATCGTTTTGATTTAACGCAGGATCATCGCTATACCCTTTCGCCAACTACTTTAAAAATAATCAAAGAGGTAAAAGCTCCTTTGTCCATAAAAGTATATCTACAAGGGGAATTACCCGCTGAATTCAAGCGGTTACAGCTGGAATCCAAACAGCTTTTAGAAGAATTTCAAGCTTATAATTCTAATATTATCATCGAATTTGTAGATCCATTGGAGAATAAAGACGATAGTATGGAGAATATTAAAGAGTTGTACCGAAAAGGCTTAACGCCAATAAACATAACCGTTGATGACAAAGGAAAACAATCACAATCAATGGTTTTTCCTTGGGCAATTGCAGTTTACAATAACAAAGAAGTAAATATTCCACTGTTGAAAAACATTATGGGAACCAATACTACTCAAAAAGTAATCGGTTCTGTGCAGCATCTTGAATATTCAATTTCAGATGGGATCAATAAAGTTTCTAAAGGCAAACAAAAGAAAGTTGCGATCATAAAAGGGAACGGAGAACTGGAAGAAAGGCACATTGCTAAATTTTTGATGCAGGTGCGCGAAAGTTATTTCATTGGTCCATTTACTTTAGATTCGGTTGCCAAAAATCCTGAGGTCGCTTTAAAATCATTGCAAAATTATGATTTGGCCGTTATTGCCAAACCAACCGAAGCTTTTAGCGATGAAGAAAAACTTGTTCTGGATCAATTCATCATCAACGGGGGGAAAACACTTTGGCTCATTGATCAGGTTAATGCCGAAATGGACAGTCTGTACAACCCAACTGGAGCAACTTTGGCTTTTCCAAAAGATTTAAACCTAAATGATATGTTCTTCAAATACGGGGTACGCATCAATCCTGATTTGGTCAAAGACGAACAAGGAAGTCCAATAAAACTCGCCAGCGGAGAGCAAGGAAGTAGCACGCAATATCAGGATTTCAACTGGAAATTTGCGCCTCAAGTCTATCCTATCAGCAAACATCCAATTGTAAAAAATCTGGGCGGAATCAGATTCGATTTTGTCAATGCAATGGATACTTTGAAAAACGGAATCAAAAAAACGGTTTTATTGCAGTCTTCTCCTTATTCGAAAAAAATAGGAACTCCAGTTCAAATCAGCTTAAACATGGTTGCTGAACAAACTTCCCCAGCTGATTATCTTAACAAAGGAAACATTCCGATGGCAGTTTTATTGGAAGGTTCTTTTCATTCGATGTTCGAAAACCGTGTTTTGCCTTTTGAAGAAAAATCATTTGCTGTTAATGGAAAAGAAAGCAAAATGATTGTGATTGCTGATGGAGATATAATAAAAAACCAATCGGATAAAACAGGACAACCTGTAGAATTGGGCTACGACCAGCGTTCGGGCAACTTATACGACAATAAGGATTTTATGATGAATTGTGTTAATTATCTGCTGGATGACACCGGACTTATTAACATTCGAAGTAAAGATCTTGATTTACCGTTATTGGATAAAGAAAAAGTGTATGAAAACTATACCTTTACGCAGTTCCTAACTATCGGGCTTCCAATTCTAATTTTGTTATTATTTGGTTTCGGATTTACATTCCTCCGAAAAAGAAAATACAGTAAATAGATGTTAATAAAAAATTTGCAATACTCGAATAGTTTACAATATATTTGTAAAGTGTATTACAAATTTTAATTCAGAAAAGCACACCATTAAAAACAAAACAATACAGATGAAATTTATAGTATCGAGTTCGTACTTATTAAAACAATTACAAGTTTTAGGTAGCGTTATCAACAGTAACAATACTTTGCCAATCTTGGACAACTTCTTATTTGAATTAAATAATAACGAATTAACTGTTTCGGCATCCGATTTGGAGACTACTATGTCTGCAACATTAGCAATCGACTCCAAAAGCAAAGGAAGTGTTGCAGTACCAGCAAAGTTATTATTGGAAATCCTTAAAACCTTTCCAGAACAACCCCTAACTTTCACAGTTGAAGAAAACAGTACTATAGAAATCAGTTCAAACTCAGGAAAATATGCTTTGGCGTATGCACCGGGAGAAGAATTTCCAAAATCAGTAAACTTAGAAGAGCCGTCTGTAACGCTTGTTCCTGCTGATGTTTTGGCAACTGCAGTAAGCAAAACAATTTTTGCTGCAGGAAACGACGATTTACGTCCAGTAATGTCAGGGGTTTTCTTCCAGTTTTCTCCAGAAGGTTTAATTTTTGTGGCAACAGATGCACATAAATTGGTAAAATACGCCCGCACCGATGTAAAAGCATCGCAAGTTGCTGAATTTATTATGCCAAAGAAACCTTTGAATATTTTAAAAAGTATCCTTAGCACATCTGATGCTGAAGTGAAAATTGAATACAACGATTCGAATGCTACTTTCTCTTTTGACAACTATATTTTATTATGTCGTTTAATCGATGGAAAATACCCAAATTACGAAGCTGTTATTCCAAAAGAAAATCCAAATAAATTGTTGATGGATCGTTCTCAATTATTGAGTTCAGTTCGTCGTGTTGCGATTTTCTCAAACAAAACTACACACCAAATTCGTTTGAAAGTTGCCGGAGCTGAATTGAACATTTCTGCCGAAGATATCGACTACTCTAACAAAGCCGAAGAAAGGCTTACTTGTGATTACCAAGGAGATGATATGCAAATTGGTTTCAACTCTCGTTTCTTGACTGAAATGCTGAACAACCTGCAATCAGACATGATTATGCTTGAAATGTCATTACCAAACAGAGCCGGAATTCTAACTCCAATTGATGGACTAGAAGAAGGCGAAACCGTAACTATGCTTGTAATGCCAGTAATGCTTAACAGCTAGTCACTTTAAAATACGAAACTAACCAAAACCATTTTTATATTTGAAAAGACCAAAATTCCTAACCAGAGTTTTGGTTTTTTTTTGGACGATACTGAGTCATTGCGAGGAACGAAGCAATCTCATATCGGATATCGATTCCAATTGATTTACATTGCTTGCCTCTAATAGTGAAGTTACTTTGTTTGCTCAGGTTAGTGCGATTGCTTCGTTCCTCGCAAAGACTTTGAATATATTCTATTTATTACTCAGTCATTATATCTTTGACTTCATCAAATAAATCTTTCCAAGTTGGATTCATTGAACGAATTAAATCATTTTTAGCATCTCTAGAACCCGCTTTTATTTGCTTTTCACGAGTTATTGCATCTTCAATCCACTGAAATTGCTCATAGTAAACTAATATATTCAAATTATAACGGGCAGAAAATGAATTTGGATATCTTTTTTCTCTGTGTTCCATAATCCTTTGAGGAAGATTTGAAGTAACTCCGACATAAACCACCGTTTGATACTTATTTGTAATGATGTAAACAAATCCTGGTTTCATACTTTTATTAGCGGGATTATTTTGTGTTATTAAGTTATCAAAAAATGCTTGAACTTCCTACTACCGAGACCGCTTCTGCTAGTGAAATTGCTTTGCCAATTACTTCACTTTGCTTGCTTTTGATAGTGAGATTGCTTCGTTCCTCGCAAAGACTCCATATGCGTTTTGCTAAATAACCCCCATCTTTTTCATTAAGAAAGTGGCGCTTTTATTTTTACAAATGCCATCACGAAGCTTATAATCAAAATGTAATTCGTTATTACTGATTTCAACTTCGAAGCATTTATTGGTAAGAATATCAGGAAAATCATTAGTGGTTAGACAAACTTCTATGTCGTGTGTGGCAATGGCTCCGATTGCTTTTTTTGCAATTACTTTTTTCACTACTTCAATAGTTCCGTTTCGTTTATCATCGGAGTTGGTACCTCTCAAAATTTCGTCCAAAAGAACAAAAGCAGGATTCGCTTCCAATTCATCCATGATTTGCTTCAAACGCTTGATTTCGGCAAAGAAATATGATTCACTGTCGGATAACGAATCCGAAAGACGCATGGAGACTAAAACGGGCAAAGGATGTATATTTGCCTGACTCGCACAAACCGGAGAACCCATTCCTGAAAGCACCATATTAATTCCTAAACTACGCAGAAAAGTACTTTTGCCTGACATATTGGATCCTGTCAAAATCATAAAATATTGTGGCTGAAAGTGTACCTCATTCCCTACTCTAGTCGCTGGATTTAATAATGGATGGCTGAGATTAGAAAAAGAAATTTTATAATCAGAATTCAATTCAGGATACACAAAATCTGGGTTATTATAAGCAAAATTCGCCAAGCTATTAAGCATTTCAAACTCTCCAATAACTTCTAACCAATCTTCTAAAACTTCAGCATGTTCTTTTTTCCAAACAATCATCGCTTTTAAAACATGAAGGTTAAAAAGAAATGTTCCGTTAAATAATAAAGCCGTAACAAAATTCCCAATAGTTTCCATATTAGAAAACAACTCAGCTAGTTTTTGAAGATGTGCGCTTGCCTTTTGGTTTTTAAAATTTAATTTTTGCTGTAAATCTTTCAGTTTCTCCGAATTAAAACTTTCGTTTTCAATTTTTTGAACCAATAAACTGTATTGACTGATTATTGTGTTGATATTTTCGGATTGTGCAATTTCCATTTGAATCCGCTTTGTGAAACTCCCCAAAACACCTAAATTAATCACAAACAAAAAAGAGGTATACGTCAGGAAAACCATGTTTGAAGTTACCAAATATGCAATAAGACTGCTTGCAAAAAGTGCTGGAAATAAATACGAAATTACAACAGCTCCTTTAGACAAAGGTTTACTATTATAAATCCTCCATTGCAACAAGGTTTTATAAAATATTTCACTGTCCTGCCCCACTTTGGCAAGAGCCAAAAACTCTTGTCTCCAATTTAATTTGTCTTTTAATTCCTGTACCGCTTTGTGATTTTTTAGTATTTCAACATTTGGCAAAAGCGTCAATAATTGCTTTGCTAAAGTCTTTTTGCCAATAAAAGTGGCAGTTCTGTTTAGATTTTGAAACAAAGAATGCTCTCCAAAAATATCTAAATCATAGGCATACGGATGATGAAAATCATTGAATTCGGCGCCATTTTCAAACGGAATTGCTTTTCGTTCCAAATAGGTGATTTCATTTTCATTGATTTTGACCAAAGCGCTTTTCATCTTTTTTTGAAAAGACAATTTAGAATGGATTCGCATCAAAATAACAAAACCAGCAAACAGTATTATTGCCGAAATGACAAATACTGATTCGCTGGTTTTTATGTAATAAAACAAGCTCCCTAAAAGAAGCAAAACACTAATAAACCTAAAAAAGCTAATAGTATTGTATTTAGTATTGATTGCTTTTAACTCCTGAGAATAGCTATGACTATTGCTTTTGTATATTTCCATCTTTTAATTTAATGATATACAAATGTAGGGAATCAGAATTTCAATGGCAAGAAAGCAGGATGCAGTTATCAGGTAGCAGAAGGCAGAAGACAGAAGGCAGAAGACAGAAGGCTGAAAATCTGAAGTCTGCTATCTGCCTTCTGCTATCTGAAATCTATTCTTCGTGCATTGCTAATATTGGAACAATTGAAATATTGGACATTTTTTGGGTTAGGCTTGGATTAAACAACTCAGAGAAGAAATTTCGTTTATGGGTTATCATTGCCAGAATATCGATGTTTTTATGCGATACAAAATCCAAAATGGTTTCTTTGACTTGATCGCTGTTAATAATTGAAAACATAACCGGTTCGTTTTCAAATTCTGCTTTCCATTCATTTATCGTTGTCTCAGAAACATCGGATTTACTGGTTTTTACATACAGACATTTCACGACAGCAAATGTTTTTTTTGCAATTTTGATAACCTGTCTCAATGACTTCTTGTCTTTGTCTCTAAATCGGGTAGTGAAACCAATGGTTTTAATTTTTTCAAATTGAGCCTCCACAGGTACACTAAGGACAGGAACATCTACAGCTATTACAACTGAACCAGTATTGGAACCAATAAAAAAGGATTCCCAGCCTGTCGAACCAGAAGTACCCATCACGATGAAATCTATATTTTCTTCTTTTACGACTTTTTTAATAGCAAAAATCAGATCACCATCCATAAGTCTGTGGCTTAATTTAATATGATCCAAATGTTTTTCCTTGGCTAATTCTCTAAGTTTCGGAATTTCTTCTTTGAACATGTCAAATTCTGCCAACTGTAAAGAATCAAAAATAGTATAATAATTCTCTGGAATAAATTGATTGTCAACAATGGGCAATTCGAAAGTATGCAATAACAACAGTTCTCCTTTGACAATCTTTGCAAATTCTAAAGCGTGAATAAAAGCATTATTGGCGACTTCAGAAAAATCGGTTGGAAATAAAATCTTTTTCATTTTTATGTGAATTAAAAGTTTAATTAATACTGAATTGTTCTGTTACATATTTTGTTCCTTGATAAATTAGTTTTTTACAGCACTAATTTTGTTATTGAGCGATTGTATGTCCAAATTGTAAAAATCTTTATATAACTACTTAATGGATAAAAGCGGAATATTGATGTTAACAGCCAGTTTTTTGGAAAGGCTAACTTGAAAAAGTTTTTCAAAAAATCCTTTATGCTTTATATGAAGTGCCATCATATTTATGCTGTTTTGCTGAATGAAATCTAAAATTGTCCCTTCGACATCATCACTCAAAATAGAATGAAAAGCTATATACGAATTATTAAAAACGTTCTTGAAATCGGCAGCAAAATCATCATTATGTGTTTTGTGAGGCGGCTTTACATTCAAGCAGTCGATGTGGGCGTTCAATACTTTGGCTAAATTATGCACTTTTTGCAATGCTTCAATATCGTCAAAATGATATTTTGTTGTAAACAGTATTTTATTGATAGGTTTGTATTCGCAATTTTCAGGAACACCCAAAACGGTTATTTTGGATTCGTCCATTATATTGGTCAGCCTAGTTCCTAAAAATATTTGTCTAAGGTGAGTTGCTCCATTGGTTCCCATAACAATAAAATCGATATTTTCTTCTTCCGAAAGTTTAAGAATTTCGGCCACCAAACTGCCCTCAATAAGAACGTTACTGATAGGTATATTTCCTAAATCATTAGCTTGGGCAATATTTCGCAGTAAGGGTATTTCGTCTTTATAATTTTCGAATTCATCCAATTCTTCATACTCATAAATTTCCTGTAAATAAATGGAAACGTCTAAATATGCGGGCGAATCTAATTGGTAAACATGCAGCGTTATAATCTCGGCATTTACGGCATCAGCCAGCTTTAAAGCATAAATAAAAGCGTTTTTTGAAACGTCTGAAAAATCAGTTGGAAACAGTATCTTTTTCATAATCATTTATTTAAGTATAAATCCATAATAAGTATAAAGTTACAAAACTTAACGGTAACAAAGCATGATAATTGTCATTTACCGCTTTTATGGGCGTCAATTGTAAATGGTGAATCGCGATCTGAAAGGTAAACAGCTGTCAGCCAAAAAAAATGTTTACTTTTGCATAAATTTTTAGTTATGATTAAAAACGATTCTATAGTTGCTTTGGCCACTGCTTCGGGAGCAGGAGCGATTGCTATCATTCGGGTTTCTGGAGAAGATGCCATTACTATTGCAAATTCAGTTTTTAAATCTATAAAAAACAAGGATTTAACCACTCAAAAAACACATACACTGCATTTGGGTCATATTATGGATGGCGAAAAAACATTGGATCAGGTTTTGGTTTCCATTTTCAAAAACCCAAATTCCTATACCGGTGAAAATACTATCGAGATTTCTTGTCACGGCTCAACTTATATTCAGCAGCAAATTATCCAGTTATTGCTTCGAAAAGGCTGCCGAATGGCCGATGCAGGAGAATTTACGTTAAGAGCTTTCCTGAACGGTAAACTCGATTTGTCACAAGCCGAAGCAGTAGCCGATTTGATTTCGTCAGACAATGAAGCTTCGCACCAAATTGCGATGCAACAGATGCGTGGCGGCTTTTCGAATGAAATTGCCAAACTGCGCGAGGAACTGCTGAATTTTGCTTCATTAATCGAACTGGAATTAGATTTCGCCGAAGAAGATGTTGAATTTGCCGATAGAACCCAATTTCATGAATTATTGAACCGAATTGAATTTGTATTGAAACGCTTAATTGATTCGTTTGCTGTTGGAAATGTTATTAAAAACGGAATTCCAGTTGCTATTGTTGGTGAACCAAATGTGGGGAAGTCGACTTTATTGAATGCTTTGTTAAACGAAGAACGCGCTATTGTTTCGGAAATTGCTGGAACAACTCGTGATACTATTGAGGATGAATTGGTAATTGGCGGTATTGGCTTTAGATTTATTGATACAGCGGGAATTCGTGAAACGGCTGATGTGGTTGAAAGTATTGGAATTAAAAAGACCTTTGAGAAAATTGAACAGGCTCAAGTTGTCGTTTTCCTTTTTGACAGCTCTGAGTTCAAAATTTCTGGATTAAAACTAAAAGTAGAGTTAGAAAAAATAAAAAATCAGTTTCCGTTGAAACCGTTGGTTATTATTGGAAACAAAGCTGATAAACTAACCGAAGCTGAAATACAAAATATCAAAGCTGAAATTCCTGAAATTTTACTGATTTCAGCCAAAGAAAAACTGGGAGTTGACGAACTTAAAAACCAACTTCTTTCTTTTGTCAACACTGGCGCTTTACGCAATAACGAAACCATTGTTACCAACACCAGACACTATGATTCTCTGCTTAAAGCACTGGACGAAATCCAAAAAGTTAAATATGGTCTGGAAACCAATCTTTCCAGCGACCTTATGGCTCTTGATATCAAAGAAGCGTTGTATCAATTTGGCACTATCACTGGCCAGGTTTCTAATGATGAACTGCTGGGGAATATTTTTGCTAATTTCTGCATCGGAAAATAGACTTCACAAAACATCACAAAATAAAACAAGGAATCCCAGTTAAAATGTCATAAAACGGCATTTTAACTGGGATTCTTCTTTCTGTTTATTTAGCTTTATTTACAGATAGTTTGTTCCTTTTTGTACCATTATTGTACCACGAAAATAATTTTCCTCATCGGAACTTTTTTTGGCGAAATGATGACACACAGAGAGACACATAGACACAATGGGACAAAAAATTAGTCACATTATGAGTTCTAACATTGAGGTTATCAGAATTTGTGAGCACTGTAAAAAACAGTTCACAGCCAGAACAACGCGAACGCGGTATTGTTCACCCATTTGCAACAGTAGAGGTTATAAATCACTTGTACGCAAAGGAAAAGTAGAAAAAAGCAATAACGAGATCGTTCAGCTTTTAAATACAGATTTGGAAAAAATAAAACCGTTGGAGTTTTTAAAAATTACACAGGCAATCCTGCTTTTTGGAATCAGCAGAAGTACTATTTACAGGTTAGTTAACAATGGACAGCTAGACATTGCAAAGTTTGGCAAACGAACCGTTATCCGACGATGCGATCTTGAAGCTTTTTTTGCAATTCCTGTGCAGGATGTAACCTTGAAAACTGGACAGCAATTTCCTGGTTTTGACAATTGCTATACAATAACGGAAATTCAGCAGAAATACAATATTTCTTCAGGGGCACTCTATCTACTGATTCAACGGCAGGGCATAGTAAAATATTCCATTGGAAAATTTACCTGTGTAGCCAAACAGGATATTGATATAATTTTTAATGGTGCGGGAAGATGAAAAATATAAATGTTACGCTAAGAAAAAGGACGCTGCCAAGTGGAAAGATTACACTATATCTTGATTTTTTCCCTCCAATCTATAACACTAAAACTCGTGAATTTTCGCGCAGAGAGTATTTAGGTCTATATCTGGTTTCAAAACCAACAAATAATATTGATAAAGCAATGAATTCAGAAAACTTGCAGAAAGCCGAGATGATTTGCGCAAATAGGCTTAATGAATTAAACAAACTGCAAATCTATACACCATTTGAGCGAGAGCGGCTTCGTCTACAGGAAATAGAAGAAAAATCATTTCTGCAATATTTAAAAGATACAGCAGAAAGCAGGATCGGCATTAATGCTGAAATTTGGAAATATGCAATTATCCACTTTGAAAAGTTTCTTAAAAACGAAGACATATTAATGAAGGAAATTAATGTAACAATTATTGAGGACTTTAGGGAATTCATTTTGAAAGCAAAATGTTTAAAGAAAAAAGACCAGTTTTTGGCTCAAAATACTGCCCTATCCTATTTTAACAAGATCAAGGCCACCCTACGAAAAGCTTACAAAAAAGGATTACTGCCAACTGATGTTAATGCTGCGGTTGAAAGCATCAAGGAACAAGAGTCCCAAAGGAATTTCCTTACTATGGAAGAAGCTTCAAGGCTGTTTAGAACACCTTGCAAAAAAGAAATTGTCAAACGCATCTCCATGTTTTCTCTGCTAACAGGAATACGCTATTCCGACATTGCAAAACTTACATGGGAAGAAGTGCAGTATAGTAAAAGTGAAGGATATTACATTAGATTTAAGCAGCAAAAAACTGACAGACCGGTAACTCTTCCTATTTCTCAGGAAGCGTTCGAGTGTTTAGGAGAAAAAGTGGAACAATACAAGAGAGTCTTTTATGATTTAAAAAAATGGGACGTAGACCGTTTGCTGCCTATTTGGGTTAGAGACGCATCAATTGAAAAACACATTACATTTCACTGCTTTCGCCATTCGTATGCAACATTGCAAATGGCGGCTGGGACGGATATCTTTACAGTATCGAAGATGCTTGGGCACAAAAATATAAAGACCACTCAGATATATACGAAAATCATCGACGAGAAAAAAAGGGAAACAACAAACAAAATAACATTTAAGTAAAGTGCAGTTTTTAGTAATGTTGCAGGAAGGTGAATTCTGGCTGTTCATTTATAAGGTGGCCTCCTCAGTCATTTTCAAATCCAAAGCCGATAATTTTATTATGGCTTTCTTTAAAAGAATGATGAAAATCCTGCAAGCATGAAAACTTTTATAATAATTTATAAAAAAGTATATTTACAACTAAGATAAGTCTCATAACTTATAAGCCTATTTAGTTGAATTGGCAAAATTTGTGAGAAATACAAAGTAAGTTAACGGTAATCTGCCAAAATTGCAAATAAAAGTTTAGTAAATGGAAAATACCAAAACCATCAAGTTTCCCAATAAGATCGGCGATAATCAAATTGATTCAATCATAAATAATTTTTACGTTTCTTTTATTAAAGATTCGAGTTCCTCAAATAAATATGTATTTGATTTTTCAAATGTTGAGTGGATTGATAACCAAGGAATGTTGGTTGTGACAGCATTATTAAAATATTTGGTAGACACAAATATCCCATTTAAGTTTCATTTTTTAAAAAATGGTTCAAGTATAGAAACAGATAAGAGGATAGCCAAACAATTTATTGAAATTTGGGAAGTTTGGAAAATTCACGAAATTGTATCTGATCAAAAGTATATGGACTTTTTTGATATAGATGGGAATACTATAGATCGCTTAAAAAAAAGATATGCTATTAAAATTAACAATCAGGAAATTTATGATAGGCATGGTATTACTCCATTTTTGACTTTAGACAAAATTGAAAAATATGAAGACAGGAAAATCGGTGAAATGATTTCCAAAATTTATACATTAAACGAAGCAACTAATGAGATTTTAAAGGATAATCATTGTTTTCTTCCCTTCGAAAACGAAACTATTAGTTCTATTATAACCAAAGAACTTTACGAAAATTTTTTAGATCATTTTAAGACTTCAATTTTTTTAGCTAAAAATGACTATGCATTTATGAGTATAGCTCTGAAGAGAAAAATTTCAACTTTTGGAGAAAAATCGAATATACAACATATTCTTCAACGAAACTTTGAAGAGGAATCTATGCCAGAGATTAAGGATTTTTTTTTCGACAGTAAAAATAAAATGTTTAAAAACGAATCATTACTTCAAATCTCTTTTTTGGACTTTGGCGAGGGAATTCCTAAGTCGCTTTTAAATTCCTATGAGGCAAGTAATAAAAGTGTTTTTTCAAAATCCGTAGGCAGCAATATTGATTCGAATATTTTAGAATATTCCTTTATGCCGACTTCATCTCAGCATAGATTACATGACAGGTATGTTAATTCCTTTATTTCTCCGCGTGGACTTTTTGATTTACTTTCTATTGTTAAACGTTTTGAAGGATTAGTTGTTGCAAGAAGCAATAACGGTAAAGTTGCTTTTGATTTTTCTAATAACAATGATTTTTCATTGGCAGTTCGTCATTTTGATGGGCATAGTAGTTTTTTTCCCGGGACATTAATTACTATTTTTATACCTGAACGAAATTTGGAGAAAAGGTTTGATAATTCATCAATTAAATTACCAGCAGAAAATATCAAATTTAACTTTGTAAGCACAAAAGCAAATTACATTAACCTATTTGAATTACAAAACAATCTAATTCGTTCTAAGGAAGATAAAGAGCATATTTATAATGAGGTATTTAAGCAACTAATTAATGAAGTTGAAAGTATTGATGGAAATTTAATTTATGTAGATTTTAAAGGATACGAAATCGATGAGCGAATAACCAAAAAGATTATTTTCTATTTAACCTCGGATTATGGAATCAATTCTTCAAAAAACATTATAGTAATTAATCCTCCACCAATAACATTTTTAGAATCCATAAGAGATGAAATCTTAAATTTAAGTACTGTTGAAAAAAACTTTAAAATCCATCCCTCTGTATTTGTTTATATAGATAGGTTTAAAGACAATTTAGAATTATTTTGGCTAGGGGTATATTCAGAAAGTGATATAGATAAGTTAAACAAATTATTATACGACACTCATGATTTAAGCTATACAGACTTTGAAAATCCAGACGATTTGATTAGCCACATTAATAAATATGATAAAAGTGGAAATTTAGTTTCGGTGATAAATTCCACTCATATTTTAGAATTTTACAAAGACAAGGTTTTACAATCAAGAAATAAGGAGATCGATACTTTAATACGACCAAATATTAAAAAAGAACCAGGATCAATATTTCTTTGTAATGGAAATTATTACCAGTATGAGTATCTTCAACTGTTTGACTTGTTAAGCGATTTTGAAAGCTTAAAATATCTTACCAGTGAACTGTTTCAGGAATTGAAAACTAAGGTTATAGACATTCACAACTTTTTTTTTGTTGGAATAACGGCCAGTAGTCAAAAAATTATCCAATCTTTTATAGATAATGAAGACGTAGATCCAGAAAAATGTATGCTATTGAACAATTATTTTTCCTTTGAGAAGGAACAAAGATTTGTTGATTATTTTAAAAAAGGAGATCAAGTCATTTTGATATGTGATGTGATTTCGACCGGTTACATGGTTAATAAGTTAGAAATCCAATTAAAAAGACATGGAGCAAATTTAGCGCATATTGGAGTTTTAGTAGATGCCATCGATATTAAATTCAAAAATTTAGATTATAAAAACATTAAGGACAAGCTGACAACAATCTATCCGTTCGTGATGAAAAAATTTGAGCGTTCTGATATTTCTAAATTATTACAAGATAAACAGTTAAATGTTATAAGGATAAATCCACTAAGTAACACTCCCATTAGTCAATCAATTGATCACACAAATTATAAGAGGTCTGTTCTAATCGATAACAAAGATTTCTTAAATTTTATCGATCCAAAAAACATAAAAGTAGGATACTTTAATTTTAATAATTTGATACACCCCTACTTTTTTGATATGCAGAAAATTTTGATCGATGGGTCTAATTCTAAAGAGTTGCTGAAAAAATTATTTGAAAATTTAGGACAGCAAATTTCAACCGATGAAATTGAAATAATTTTTTACCCCAAAAACTCAGCAATACAACATATTGATTTCGATTTTTTGAAAAATAATGTATTGAAAAATCATAAAGTTAAAATATATGAACTAGAAAGGTTCGCAACAAATGAAGGTTGGAGGTTTTCCCACCCCCCAGAATTCCTCATAAATAAAAGCAAGGATAAATGTGTGCTAATATTAGATGACGGGTCATGTTCAGGGGAATCAATTTTACAAATGATTGATGAAGTTGCATTTTTAGACGTGAGAAGAATATCTGTCTTATCAATCATAGGAAGAGTAAACGAACATAAGAGGGAGTTTTTTTCTAGAATTAATTCAATAAACACTAAAGGCATTAGAAATGTTGAGATAAAAATATTTTTTGGCTCGCAATGGCATGTTCCAACCTACTATTTAGCTAAAAGCCCTGTTGTGGCAGAAAGATATTGGCTAAAAAAATTAAATGAGTTTCCCAACACTCCTGAGACAGTTAAAGGAATTGCAAAAAGAGTTTCATTTGAACTAAAAGCAAAAGGTATCAATGAAAATAATAATGTACACCTCATACAAAACAAGGATGGCAGTAGCACGTTTGGAGATCTTATAATTGCTAGGGATCATTTCGGAAAAATTACAGATTTTCGCTTTTATAAAGAGTATTTCCAGCACTTCGATGATTTTATTTCAATATACGAATCTAAAAGTCGAGAAGTGAGAGGAAAGTATCCATATAGATTGATAGAAGTTTACTGCGGAATAATACTTCATGAACCGTATTTATTTGATAAGATAAAAACCGTCGTACCTGATATAGTTGAAAAAATTCAAGAATTTGTAATTAAAATATTTTGGACTGAAGAAACTATAGAATGGGATGACCTATATTACAAATGGGATAAGAAAAATTTGTTTCATCTAATATTTATAGTTTTTAAAGAAGATAATTTGTTTGATAACCTAACGACCACAAACCTTTCAATACTAATTAATTCATTTGTCGAATCTCAAACCGACCTGGATTATATATTGTTTAAGTTGTGCTATTATCTCGATATTAACGACGAAAATAGAATAAAAGATAAATCAATTAGCCAAACTGAGGTGAAGACTATTATTAATACTGTCATTGAGAACAATTTGATTCACGATTGGAAACTAATTAAACTTAAGAGGTTTAGAGGTTTTATCTCTACTCTAAGAGATAAAAGTGAGAGCTTTAAGTCAAAAATCGCTCGTGTAAAATATAATTACGATAAGATTACTGACGATAGATATCATACTGAATCTGTATCAACTCAATTCGAAATTTCAATAATGCAGATTGAAAGTTTAAATGCTCAGTATAATGCTGATTCCGAAAAAGCAGTAACTACTGCTTGGAATGAAATAGATATGTTTTTAGCAGATCTACTTTCATTTACAATAAGTTACCCGCATTTTCTACTGTCATTTGGACAATCAACATATGACTTAGTGGAAGGACAAGAAAAATCTTTGAGAATTATTCATGGAAAATTATCAGACAAAATTCTTAAATTAAATACATCATCGAATTTTGAAGAAATTCAAAATGACTTAAGTTACGTGTTGAATAAATTTATAAAAAGTGAATCTATCTACCACCAAATCTTCTGCAATATTTCAACAAATAGATTTTTTGACGAATATGAAATCTTTAAAGAAAATATAACTGGAAAATATGGAGTTGAAATTAAGGAAAATATGAATTGCCCGACTAATATTATTCTGGCTATTCCTTTGTATATGCTTAAGAATATTTTTTTTGAACAGATTGAAAGCAATTTAAGACATGCAAATGTCTTAGAACCTATTATGCTAGATGTTTTAAATGAGGAAGATAGCGTCGTGCTAACTATAAAAAACAGTAAAAAAACAAAAGAGAGTATAGAGATTGGAGGAGGAATGGGATTAAATCTTCTTAAAAATTTAAATTCATATCCAGACCAAATAGTTAATTATATCCATGAAGAAAATAATTTTATTTTCACTCAACAATTAAGAATTAAAATAATATAGCATGAAGCCAAACGACGTTGTTTTGTTTATATATGATACTGATGAAAATTTTAGAAATGAAACAAATCAGTTAAGACTAGGAAATAAAGTTTTTAAAAGTGTGCTCCTAATTGAAAGCATTGAGGATTTTAAAAAAGAGCTTGAAAAATTAAATGAAGCACAGAAATTTGTTCTGATTTGCCATGTATTTCATCAAGAAATCAATGGTGTAAGACATTCCGGTTATTTAAAATTTAGAGGTGATGGTATTGAAGATGAATATGAAATCAAAGCAATATTTGTTTCTTCAGGTGATAATGCTGATGTTTATAAATCAATGTTACAAGATGAAATGGAGAATAGGGTAATTTATGGCTACAGTGGCATTTTAGAAGGAATTAAAAATGACAAAATTACAACGTATACAAAAAATAATATTATGCAATCAAAAAATATTGAATATGAATTTGGAATTATAACTGCACTATATGACGATGAATTTGAAGAGGTGAAAAAATATTTTACTTGGGATAATCACGAAGATATATATCTGGGAAGCAAAAGGTATTGGATAGGACATCTAATTGGGTTTCCGGACAGAAAAATTGTTGCAACTATACCTTATGCCACTGGAATGGTTGATTCTGCGATTATGGCAACACAAATGTTAGAAGTATTTAAGCCTAAATTCTTGATAATGTCTGGTGTATGCGGTGGAAAAAAGGGGACAAATTTTGGAGATATCGTTTTAGCAAAAAGTATACTTACTTTTCAAAAGGGCAAGGTTTCGAATATGGGTAATGCAGATAAATCTCCGATCACTTTATTCGATCGGAATAATAAACCTGTCGACTATAATCACGTATATGATGAAAATGGTAATCAAATTAAAATTACCGTAGAAAATTTTGAAGTTGAGCATGATACAATCATTGAATTTGAATTACAAGATTCGGTCCAGCCTGAATTAAATAGAATTATAGATCAAATTAATATCAGTGTTAAAGCAGATTCTGAAATTGAGAATAAGTTCAAGAAGGATGAAGTCAAAGTGCATTTTGATAAAATTGCATGTAGTACAATGGTGATAAACAATAAAGGTTATTTCGAAGAGAGTATTAAAACAGTTGATCGAAAAATCGTAGCAGTTGAAATGGAAAGCTATGGTATTGCAAGGGCCTGCAAGTTTGCAAATTTTGGAAATACCAAATGGATCATTTTTAAATCAGTGATGGACAATATGACTAATAAAGATGACCAAGCTAAGAAATTTGCAGCGAAAACCAGTGCCTTATTCTTAAAACATCTTGTTTATGATAGTATTTTAAAATAATATGAAGCCAAAATATAATTGTTAGTGCAAACTATAATTTAAGCAACAAAGGATGTAAAAAGGTGCACATCCAAGTAAAAAACTTGAAACATCCACCTGAGAATTTGAAATAGCTAATTGATATTTTGATGGTATCACTTAACTCGCGTTAGTTTTTCTTTACGGTTTTTCTCTATCTTCCGGGAGATAACTAGGACTCCATTATCAACAAATTTTACCTTGTTGCAAAACGTTAGTTAGAATATTTAAATAAATCACATGAAAATTCAAGTTGAAACAGTAAACTGCACTCTTCATAAATACTACGATATTGAAGAATTTGCAGATAGCCAGATTAAAATAACTTTAAGGTTCGATAAAATAATAAGTAGACAATCTAGAAAAGCTAGTATAGATCAATTATCTGCTCTAATTAAGTCCGAACTTTCGCAATTCAAATGGATAATTGTTGGCAGCATTTTAGTTGATTTGACTTGGTATTTAAATGCTGTTGAGCGTCAGGAAACGGATAAAATTGGAGATATAGATAATATTACGAAACCCATTATTGACTCACTATCGGGGGAAAAAGGCATTTTCATTGATGATTCTCAAATCAATGGTCTTTATTCCTATTGGATGACTAGAAATGACATATATGAGGACAATGTTCTTGTAATTCAAATCAAATTCAATAATGATTACGTCTTATACAAAGAGAATTTAAAGTTCGTCCAGTATAGCAATGCTACTTGTATGCCACTAAACATAGACTTAAATAGCAAAAAGGATCTATTGGTTGCAAAAATTACAATCGCTTCTAGAAACAAATTAAGGCAAGTTGCTTCATTATTCAAATCAAAAGGAACAAATATTGACAGATATTTTATTTGTTCTGAATACGAATTCCACAGAACACGTCTTTCTGGATTTAATTCAAAATCCATTTTGACAACTGAACAGATAAACAAGGCAATTACAAACATCCATATTAAATTTAGCGATATAAAAAAAATTCTAAAAAATAATACTGCAGATAGCAGTAAGTAATTTTCAAAACTAATATTCGGTGAAAAGAATCTTCTTTTACTTTTAACTTCGTTAACGTTCTCCTAAAGAATTGTACTCCTTATACCGTGCTGACTTTTAGCAGCAAACGCTATACTCCATTTTAAAAAATCAATTAACCAGAACATTGAGATAATTAGAGATGATCTCTCAAAATTTACGAAAGAAATATCCAACAAAGAAGACACTAAACGAAATGCTGAATATCTTCCGGTCTCCTAACAGCAAAAACTTAGGTTAAATCAAAACATCCTATCTGGGGAGTGCTTAAAAACAATCTTTAACAACTTAGGGGAGTTGCTAATTCCGCCACTACAGGTGCATCTTTAATCTCATTTGCATTTATCTACTACAATTTCATTACTTCCCGTTCATTTTTAAATTCAATAACCAGTATGCTTTTGTCTCATTTCAGCAGCAAAGGTATTTCCGTGTCCTTAACGCAATAGCAAGGCCAGGCCCTTCAGGTTTGACAAAAAATCTCCACCCATCCGGGTTGTATTTTTTGTCAAAACCTTGCTATTGCTAAACACTAACCTTTTTATGCTCCCGAAACGAAACATAGCATACTCCGGCTCTTTAGACGAATAAAAAAAATGTCAGCAATGAAAAGTAAAATATTAAAAATGGATTTGATGAAACAAAACAGCACCTCCTCTCATTACCGAATAAAATTTCAAAAAAAATTAATCCACTAAAAAAGCAGAAATCATGAACATTATCGGACGAGTGACAAAAGATGCACAGGTACGCACATTGTCAAACAGCAAACAAGTAGTAAATTTTTCAGTTGCCATCAACGACAGCTACCGAAATAAAGCGGGCGAACGAGTAGAGCAGACAACCTACTTCGACTGTGCTTACTGGCTTAGCGCAAAAGTGGCGACAATACTAACTAAAGGTTCTCTTGTGGAACTCACAGGCAGAGTAAGCGCAAGAGCGTGGACAGGCAATAATGGAGAAGCACACGCAGGTCTGAACTTCAACACCTCGCAAATCAAACTGCACGGAAGCAGTAAAAAATCGGAAACGGCACAAACTGCCATGGGAATCAATAGTAACAAAACAGAGAACGACCTCCCATTTTAACTACAGGTTTTTCAAACAATTTTTAAACTTTTTAAATCATTTTATCATGGCACATAATATCAATTTTAACGAGAGTACAGGGCGTTATTCATTTTTCAGCGTTCAGCAAAAAGCGTGGCACAATTTAGGTCAAATTGTAGAAGACTACCCAACAAGTTCGGAAGCCATAAAACACGCAGGGTTAGACTATGAAGTCATTAAAACACCTTTATATACCAAAGGCTCGGGCATTATTGAAACGGCAAACGGTATCGAAATAGGCAGTAGTGAACTGGAAGTACCCAACTATTACGGCAATATTCGTACCGATAACAATGCCGTATTGGGTGTGGTGGGTAAAGATTACCACATTGTACAAAACCGTGAAGCGTTCAATTTCTTTGATGCTATTGTAGGAGGTACTGAGGGTATAATGTATGAAACCGCAGGAGCATTGGGACAGGGAGAGCGCATATTTATCACAGCCAAGCTTCCCGATTATATACGTGTAGGCAATGGCGATGACGTGACAGAAAAGTATATTTTCCTAACCACTTCGCACGATGGAAGCGGAAGTATAACAGCAGCCTTCACCCCTATCCGTATTGTTTGCCAAAATACCCTTAATGCTTCGCTTCGCAGTATGACCAACGTAGTGCGCATCAAACATACTTCGGGAGCAAAACAACGTATTGAGAACGCACACAAGATTATGGGATTGGCGAATACCCTAAGCACACAATTAGAGGGCATATTCAATGAATGGACTAAGGTAAGAGTTACAGACCGTGAAGTAAGAAAGCTAATCCAATTGGCACTTTGCCCAAACAAAGAAACGTTGGATTTGCTAAAAAAGGGTGCGGAAGATGAAGTTTCCACCGTGTTCAAAAATGTGGTGCAAGACGCCTTTGCATACGCTATGACAAGCGACACCCAACAGATGGACACAACCAAAGGCACATTGTTTGGGGCGTATAATGCTGTGACAGGCTACTACCAAAATGTACGCAGTTACAAGGATGATGAAGCCAAGTTACAGAGTATTGTAATGGGTGGAACGGCACAGATAAAGTCTCAAAAGGCTTTTGAACTATGCACCTCTTTTGCAACGGATGGAGCGATAATCTTAAACCTTAATTAAATAACCACAGGCTACTGCCTTAAATGGTGGTAGTCTTTAAGAACTACAGCTATGAATATCGGAATTATAACATATAAGGAATACGAGGTAAAAAACATAGGGCTTAATTGGAATTTCAATTTATCAGAACTGCTCCACATTATGTTGAATAACAAAGATTTTGTCCGTTTTGAAATCTTTGATAGAAACAATAACCTATTACTGACAACACATTATCCGCATGTAGAACAAAAGGTAATATATATCAAGGTTGCAAAGATAGAAAAAGAAAAAAAAATTACTGGGATAACCTCTGATGCATTCAGAACACCATCAACTATCCGCAGGATAAAAGTACGTTGGAACGTAAATGGTAGAAGGTTCAGAACGAAGAAAGGAGCCCTTGAGTATGTTTATTGGGCAAACAGAAGAGCAACTTTGAAAATTGAGTCGTTCGTTGACCGTAGATAGTCTTAAAAAAGAGCCATGTAAAAACAATTAAATTTTAGAACAATGAACACAAATTTTTTCAATCAGATAGCGCAAATGGGCATTACAGGAGATTTACAACTCACTATTTCAAAGGGCATAGAAAACAACCTTATTGTTTCTATAATACTTCAAAACGAACAATGCGGAGATAACGCAAAACAACTGATACCACCGCTTAATCTTAGAGGAACGGCAGAAGAATTGGACGAGGGATTTTTTCAGCAGATAACAGCTCCTTTGCAAACTGCTTCGGGTTTAATGGTAAATATGGAAGCCTTTATGAAGCAATTGGAAGAAGCTAAAAAGCAATCGGCAATGGAAAAAGAAAAAACCGAAAAAGAAAAAAACGAACAGGAAGCCAAAGACAAGAAGTTTAAAGACGGCATGGCAAAGGCAGACGAATTGGAGAAAGAGGAAAAGTTCCGTGAAGCGTGGATGAAAGTACCCGAAATTACCGATTACCCCGAAAAAGCGGACGAGATACGCAAACGCAAATCCGAACTATCAGACAAATTTTCTTCAACAGGACTGTTTGCGACTGAACAAACTACCGTTTAACACAAAATCCAATAGTTATGTTATTAGCAACACAGTTAGAACGAGTATTTATACTTAAAGATAAAGTACAGGACATCAGACTGACCGACCCCGAACCACTTTGGAGTGTAGAAGCGGTATTGAATTTTTACGCCAACACTTATCCGATACTAACCACGGCAAAAGTATCTGCCCCAATTATCCGTGATGATAGGATAGAATACAAATTCGAAAGCGTAATGGGAACGAAAGGTTAAACCAAAAATCAAAAATGATGAACTATGCAACGCAATATCCTATCGGGAACTATCAACATACCCGAACAGAAAACACAACGGCAACTGCACCGACAATTGGGCGAGTTCGCAAATTGGATGCAGAGAGCCAAAGACACAAACGAAGTACGGAAAGACAAACAGAAATCCGTACCGATAGCCATGCTACCAATGGTTTTCTAAAGTGTGCGTTTCTGCCTAAACTGAAAACAGGGCAATCCGTACAGGCTTGTAAGAGAACTGCAAAAACGGAGAGGGATTTTTACAAGTCCCTTTCCCAACTTGCCGAACATTATGGCATTGAACCGTTACAAACGCAGGAATACGGCTATCCCTACAATATGGCTTTGGCTATGTGGGACGCTGAAACCAAGCTAAAACAAAACAATATCAATTGGGATAATTTACGTTTGGTACAGGATAGTCAGAAAACATTTTTCACGAGCGAAGAACGATACAGCACAGGCACAACACTGTACTATATTCCAATTGTTCCACTCTTTCAAATGCTCAATGACCCAAAGCGCAAAAAAACAGCTCAATTACTCGTTTCGGTTTGCAGTTATCTGTACCATATAGTCGATATACCCTATTACAGACAAGAGAACAGCTATTTATATTGGCTGTACAAAATGATGAACGATTGGGTCGAACAAGATGATTATAGAGAAGAAACGGATAGTTGCATTGCTGAGATTGTAAAAGCAGAATGGATAGGCGAACGAATAGAACAGAAACTATTCAATCGCATCAATTTACATGTATTTGAACAGCGTTTAAACAACTTCAAAACCCGTGACACATTCGACTTGGAATGCCAAAAAGTGGCTTACAATGCCTTTGCCCTCTACATGCAATATCCACACGAGAGCATTTTCCGAAACGCACCAAGACTCGAAGAAGACCCCTATAATGATGAAAACGACTCCGAAACCGTTGGAATGGAAAAGTACATCTCCTTTATAGCAGATACCACAGGCTGGCTGTATGAGAGACTTGCCGACAGTATTAACAATGAGTTTAACGAGTATGGAGCAATGGAAGAACCGACCATTTTTAAACGCTTTGACGGAAGCAATATAACGCAAACCAATCTTGATTTTGAGAACCGCCTATTTGCCCTTTTGGATGAACTATGCACACTACTGTATGATTATAAAACGACAAGAAAATGAACAATGTTAACGACATAACCGAGAATTTTGGAACGCTTTACCATCCAAAATCCGCATTGGTTTTTTACCAAACCAAAGGAACGAATTCCGATATGTATGTGGAGCATTTTGATATTGACAAAAACGGAAATCCTATCAATGCCCATCCATTGACCGTAAATGAAGCTAAAGTGTTGGCAAAGGCGTTACACACCGACAAAGAAAAGGACAAAGCCTTTCTAAAACCAAAAGGAATTTTGCCAACCAATATACTGCATATCAATCCGAATGAAAAAGGCACGGTGCTTTGGTACACCAAAGCACAGGAACAGCAATTGTATTTTGTCAGCGGTTTGGAAATACCCAACGGCAAAGCGTATCTACCGCCAATGCTTTGGCATGCCAGTAAAAACAGCCTTGCGGTATTTGCTCTTGCAACCGACAGAAGACCAACAGAAAATACATTATTGTATTATGCTCCTTTCTTCAACATTTATGAAGATGGTAAAGTATGTATGGGAACTGTAAGCATAGATATTAAAAATTCCGCTTCTGTGGAGGAATTTACAACTGCTTGGGAAGACTACTTTTTTAACAGCTATTTCAGCCATTTATTAGGAAAACAAAATCCCATAAAGGGGAATAGCGTAAGCCTTTGGAAAAAGCTGATTGAAACAAACGAAGCCTTTCCTAAAGATGTATTAAAAAAGAACAACAAAACCCTTAAAAATCTTTTGTGATGAATACCGAGAAACTAAAAGTACATTTTACAGATAACTATCTGATAAGCCCGACCAATCCTATTGCGGTAAACCTAATCGGTGCAGGCGGGACAGGCTCAAAGGTTTTGACCGCTTTAATGGAAATGAACCACAGCTTAATCGAATTGGGACACGCAGGGCTACGTGTCCGTCTATGGGATGATGATATTGTGACCAATGCCAATTTAGGAAGACAGCGTTTTGCTGAAAGTGAAACAGGATTGTACAAATCCGTTGCACTCATCAACCGTGCAAACCGCTTTTCAGGGACAAATTGGAAAGCCGAAACCGCAAGATTTGAAAAGGACAGTTTGGGCAGAATACCCGAAGAAGCACAGGCAACTATTTACATTACCTGCGTGGACAATGTACAGGCGAGATTTGGAGTTGCCGAAATACTGAAAGAAGTAAGCAGCCTCAGACACCACAGGGACGAACCAAAATATTGGCTTGATTTTGGCAACAGCCAGCATACAGGACAAGTGCTATTATCTACCATAGGAAACATTCGTCAGCCCGATTCGGAGAAATACGAAACGGTGGCAAGCCTGCCAATGATTACGGAAGAATTTGGAGAATTATTGAAGCAGTCCGAACAAGAGGACGACACGCCGAGCTGCAGTCTAGCGGAAGCATTGGAGAAACAGGATTTGTTTATCAATTCCTCTTTAACCCAGATGGGCTGTTCTCTTTTATGGAGCTTGTTTCGATATGGTATGACACCGTACAGGGGCTTTTTCCACAATCTGAAGAACTTTCGTACCCACCCCATAAAAGTCGCCTAGAAGCCGGAATCGGGCGCAAAAAGACACTCCCTCCTATGGTCTGGACAGTCTTTTTGCATCAAATCGGTGCAACCACTTTGCTAAAATGCACCCTTCACTCTTCCTTGCTTCACATTTTACCAAACAGGTTGTGTTCTCATTGATAAGGGATATTCATTATCCCTTTCGTTGTTTTGGGGACTTCTTTTCTTTCCACAACAGCGGTCAAAGAAAAGAAGCAAAAGAAGACCGCAATATTATAACTGGATTTTCTGCCCTTTCTAATTACTCTATTGGCTGTGTTTTCCACACAGAAAATCCATCAAAAAGATTTTCAATGCTTTCAAACTCTATAAATGCGATTAGTTCTTTTTTGCACTGTTTTTGGAATCCCTTGAAACGATGAAAATCTGTCAAGGGTATCTCGCAAAGCTGACCTATGGTATGAATATCTAAAACCTCCATCATACTATTCATTCTCTTACTAAAAGGAAAATGGCTTTCATAAAGCTTTTTTTGCAGGTCAGTTTCGATTTTATTTTTTCTTTTTTTAATTTGTTGATTTCCACCTTTTTTAATTTGTTGCGTCTCGCATTTTAAGTCGTATTTTAATTGCTCCAATTTGTGTTTATAGTTATCAATTTCAGCAAGTAACTGTGTTACGCTCTTTACTTTTTTATATGTTTTCTCGTAAATTTGGCGAACGCTTTCACCCGTGACCCCATAAATGCCCGCCACTTCCTGAAGCGTCTTTTTTTCAATCAAGAGCTTCTGCAATACATCATATTCCTTCTCAGAAAGTACTTTTCTGGACATTTCAATATAAAATCTATTGGTACGTTCTATAACATTTTTCATAAGAATGTTGTTAAAGTCTCATTATTAAAAATAGTAGTTGTATGCTACAAATTAGCACCAATATAATAATGTTTATTCAGTTATACAATGAGCTTATAGCAAATAAAACAACCCGAAGATGTTCTTCGGGTTGTAATTAAATGCAAATTTTATGGCGAGAACAGAAACACCCATATCTGAATGCTAATTACTGCTGTTAAACTCAAAGCTCAACTGCTTTTCGTTTCCAAAATTGTCCGAAATCCATACATTAAAGGATTGGGAAACCGTGGAATTTGAAGTATAATAGAGCCTAAATTGCTTCGCCTGTAACGGATACAAATCGTTGGGCAGATACGGCGGTTCATCGTAATACTGCAAAGTTCCTTGCCCATCAAACTGAAAGTATCGAAGATAGTATTGTGCGTTACTATAATTGCCGGTTGGTTGTATCTCTAGCCGGATCTCAACGGTATTGTCATTAGCAATTTCTTTGGGTATTGGCATCACCTTAACCTCAAAAGAGAAATCATTTTGTATTTCCAGTTCGTCTTTGCTACAGGATGTAACGAAGCTTATTAGGATTGTCAGCAATACATACATTGGCAGTAAACCTATTCTGAATCTATTAAAAAATGCTGTCATAGTTTTATATTTTAAAAGTTAATCCTTAATCCCAGACCCACTGAAGGTCGAAACTGTTCCAGATCCGTACCCCACAAAACTTTTGTACGTGCTTGAAGAATCAGTACAAAATGGTCAGAAAGGTATGTTTCAAAAGACAGCCGTCCGCCTGTACCATAGATAAAATTGTCCTCAGTCAGTATTTTTGCCCCATCATACAACAAAGCTTCGCCACGGTTAATGCTTTCATAACCCAGTACACCAGTTATCGCTGCATTCAGGGTAATGTTCTTATGGACATCCCCTAGCAGAAAGAAACTGCAACCACCTTCAGCTGTGTAGGTTTCCTGTGGTAAACGGAGGTCTTTATACTCATCATATTGGTGCGTGTATTCCAAAGCCCAAAGCTGATAATTGCCATTTTTACCGTTTACGGTCATACCTATATTGAAGTAGTAGTTCCTGCCAGGATGGTCATTGGATAACGTTCCTGTGTTTACTTCCAGTCCTTTCTGTTTAGGAAGCATTCGTTGTGCCTGTGAGACAGTGATGCCTATAAGGGCAAACATCATCGTATAAATATACTTTTTCATTTTTCTATCTTTATTTTAATGGATTACTAAAATTTGAGGTGCATATCATTAATCAAACGAGCCTTAATCAAATCGGAATTTTCTACCTGAAGTGTTTGATGTCTGCCCCCGTTCTTCTCGAAAATCTCAATCAATAACACTTTGTCATCGGAAATGGTAAATTGGTCTAACAGAAACACATTTTGTTCTGTTGTTATACCTCCAATTTCACCCACTGGCTTGTAAGTGCGTAGTGGTATCATTAGTCTTTCCTGTACCACGGTACGCTTGGCTATTCTTTTGTCCACTATCTTGAAATTGATAAAATCAATCTGGAAAGGAACATTGGTACGGTTTGCGAGTTCCATATGGAAATAGTATTTACCTTTATGGATGTAAATTCCTTTCAGGATAAACTGTATGCCGAAACTTTTCGACCCGATATGCTTTACAATGCGCTTATCGTTTTTGTAAATTGTTTCCAGTAACAGACCTACCAGAGATGGTGAGTTGTTTCCCAATTCTTCAAAAAGCACATCGTTTCCACCCGCTTTATCCACTGCCTTTTGCATCGTCAGCAGGTCATAATTCAACACCTCCGGGAATGAGCTGTAATGCACATTGAAACTGTAAAAGCGGCCGTCATCGGTAATCACAGAAAAATTGGTTTCGGTCCCAAACTCTTTTACCGATGCTTTTACACGAAGTACATTTTCTGCATCTTCAGCTTTTCCTGCAATCAGGTATTCACTGCCCAGATCCACATAGCGGATAGCGGTTGGAAAAATCAGATGCGAAGTCTTGTCATAAGTAACTTCCATACAGAACGGTTCTATCTTACCTAAAGTAAGAGAAGTTTTTGCACTGTCCTGTGCAAAAGAAGATACGGCAAAGCCGATGATTAGGGCAAATGCCCAAAAGGTTTTAAAGTAATTTTTCATTGTTTAATTCTATTTTCGTTTAACATTATTTTTTGGAAACAAGA
Organism: uncultured Flavobacterium sp.; assembly: GCA_963511475.1. Lineage (GTDB taxonomy): Bacteria > Bacteroidota > Bacteroidia > Flavobacteriales > Flavobacteriaceae > Flavobacterium. The sequence goes on along the minus strand of CAUPJC010000024.1, from coordinate 7,057 downwards.
AACAGTTGATGCCCTGCCTTTAGAGTAACTTTCGGTGTCTTCACTTTTTTGGAGAAATAACCCGAAATGCCCTGAACTACGCCACGGCTCAAATCAGCGGCAACCTGTTGTCCTGCTGATTGGGTAAGCATCAGGCTTGTACCGGATTGCTGGCTCATATTGCCTGCCATTTCGCTAAGGGCATTCATTTCGGGCGAATACGGCACGTACAAACCCTGCTGACCGTCCAGATCATAAATCGTAATATCAACTTGGATGATGTTTCCGTCCAGTTCTATGGAAGTAACCTTCATCTGTAAACGTCCTCCCTCAAGTTTTGCATTAGCCGTTAAAATTGTTCCTTTGGGAATGGTACGATTAGGCGTTTGGGCAGGTTCCAATAAGCGGAGGCGTACACCGCTTTCACCGATAATGGTCTGCGTTTCCTGTACACAGGCTTTGATACTGTTTTTGGGTTGTACCACTTGCTCTAAAGCACCTGCAGTATAAAAACGGCTGTTCTTGTTTTGACTCCAATCAGCTAAAAAGACACTATCGCTAGGCTCACGGCACAAGGCAGATACGGTGTTCTTTCTTGTAGAACTGAATGCCACAAACTGCTCTTTTTGTGTAGAGGAAGAAGACTTAGAAACAGCACTATTGGCTGGTACAGCTTCTCCCGTATTTGTACCAGAAGGAAGATATTTTGCAGCCATCTGATAAGATTTCTCCATCAATGCCAATTGGTCATCTACCGTTACTCTGGCTGGAATGTCTTTCTCAGCCAGTTTTTCCTTTAATTCTTCCAGTTGCTTACGGAGTTCCTTTGTTTCAGAATTATCGTCCTTATAAAAAGAGCCCAATGTGCTTTGCACGTTGCGGTAACTGTTCAAAGCTGGATTACTGTGTTTTCCAGATCCGTTGGCATTACTATAGCTTTCTTCCTCTTCAGACAACTCCTCTCCTGGTTCTCCTTTTTCGTCTGCATTCCAGTAATCAGAAAGAGATGTGAGATCGTTCCGTTTTTCCTGATTCTTACGTTCCAGCATTTCCTCTTCGTATGCCTTGCCCTTATCGTCAGGCATTCCTGCATCCGTAGCCTGAGGCACTACATCGTTCAGTCCGATTTTCTGAATTTCTATTTTCTCGGAAGACGGTTTAAAAATCAGGTACATACAGCCGAGGAACACAATACCCATCAAACCGAAGATGACCGGCTTTTTAAGCTTTTTGACTTTGTTTATGGTACTTTCTTGCAATACATCATCGGTTGCTGCAGGGTTACCTTCCGTTACCCGAACAACCGTTTTTTTGTTCTCATTTACTTTCATAAATCTTATTTTTATAAATTGTTGTTAATGTATCCTGCAATTTTGTAGGACTTTCATTTTTATTGTGGATGGGGTTCTCAATATGCTCAATGCCTATATCGTTACGGGACTTTGAAGTTTCATACCATACTTTGCCAATGACCCCCGCAGTAAGTAGCAGATAACCCACAAAGAAGTACAGCATACATTGATGCTGTTTTTGTATTGGCAATACCCGCCAACGTTCATCCAGCTTGTCAAAGTACCTTTCCATATTTGCTCTTAATTTTTTCATAGCCTTCTAATTTCTTTTGTTATAGCTTGAAACGCTTTGGACTTTTTTCTGCCTCTTGCTTCGGTTCTTCACTAACCAAAGAGATTGAAGCAATCGCTTTGGGTACGGATAGTATAGAAAGGTCTGTCAGAGCTGATTTTTTCATCAGTTGTCCGAAGCCATCTTTTTTTGCTACCTCCATTCTGTTGAGAGAGAATTTGCCGTTCAGGTATTTTACCCACATATTGCATTCTACACGAGGCTTATCTTCTCCCGACCATTGCAGATAGCTTGTCAGCAACAATTCCTGTTTAGGCAAATTGTCGGCATCCTTTTGGCAACTTTCGAGGTATTCACAGATACTGTCTTTTAGGTTTCCGGGATACGCGCCCTGAGTGTGGAAATAACCGTTATATCCTTTTTCGGCAAGGGTTATAGCGAAGGTGTTTAAATCTGAAAATGTTTCCATACGATTATTTTTAGCGTTCGATAACTTCAATGTCCTTGTTTTCGACCACTGAAAATTTTTCTATATTGAAGCCCTGCGGGTTATTGTCCGAACGGACGGAATTGACCAGATAGCAGGAAGTAATCAGATTACGTTTGGTCACATTGCTGGAACGGATGATGAACTGTTTCGCATAGGTGCGGACCGCATAGGGATAGGTGTCAAAATTGCAGACCACACTATCCACTTCGATACGCTGCTGCACATTACCTGATATAATACGGTTGTAATATCCCTTTTCCGAAAGGTCTTTGTAATAATCAAAGGCACTTTTATCGGCAAGATTAAACGCACGTCTCATATTATTTTCGATAGCATTCTTATCGGGAGCCAGCGTAAAGAACAATTCATGAAAGTGCCTTACGTGTTCCCTCCCTTCGACCGGACGGTTGATGGATGCATCCTGTGCAAGAGCCAGCATTAGTGATTTCCCATTGTCCAGTACATAGATTTTTTGGCGTTGTTCTTCTGCAAAGCGGTAGGATTGCCATACGGCATATCCTGCAACACTTATGCAGAGAACGGCAAATACAAGGGCGTAAAGTCTTATTTGACGAAAGCTGTTTTCGATATTTCTTAGCGTTTTAAATTCCATTTTTTACTGATTAATAGTTTTACATTATTTGAGTAACTGTCCGCCGATATTTCCTGCTGCCGAACCTGCCCCAGCTCCAGCAATATTTCCAGCTTTCATTGCGGCTTGATTCACGTTACGGGTAAAATTTCCTGCGCCACCAGCCTGAATAATCCAGCCTGTCACGGTCGGAATGGTAAAATATCCCACAATACCAATGATCATAAAAATCACATACACGGTATTTGAGGTATCGGGAATAAAAGTCGGGTCAGCAAGCATTTCGATATCCCTTTCTATAATCAGGGATTGTATCTTGGCAAGCATAGAGCTGAAGAGGTCGGCTACAGGTAACCATAAATACACACTGACATATCGGGTAAGCCATTGCGTAAGTGTGGATTGAAAGCCATCCCAGACCGATATTGCAAAGGCAATTGGACCGAGTATTGATAATACAATCAAAAAGAAAGTACGTATGGTGTCAATCACCAGAGCAGCTGCTTGAAATAGGATTTCCAGCAATTCCCTGAACCAGTTTTTTACAGACTGCTCAATCCTGTACATCTCTTTTTCCATATACATCCCCGACATCGTGACCAGATCAGATGGTGACCAACCCAGTTCTTCCAGCTTTTTATCGAACTCTTCGTTCGATACCAAATAGGCATTTTCAGGATTTCGAAGCATGGCTTCCCGTTCCAACAGATCCTTTTTTGTCTGTAGGTCGTTCAGGTCAAGCACCTGATTTTCGAGGATGGCATGCGTCCCTTGCACTATCGGACTAAGGATTGCATTGATTGTTCCAAGTACCATGGTTGGGAAAAACATGATGCAAAGACCTAAAGCAAAAGGACGCAGTAAAGGATACACATCAATCGGCTCTGCCCGGCTTAGTGCCTGCCACACCTTAGTAGCTACATAGAATAAGGCCCCCAAACCAGCCACTCCTTTCGCCACTGCCGCCATATCGGCGGACAGTGGCAGCATCTCATCATACAAGGAACGCAGAACCTCGTGAAGATTATTAAATTCCATAGTTTACCAGTATTTTTGGTTAGCAGTCCCGTAGAGTTCGAGTACTCTTTTACTATTATTCTGTTTTTTTGCCCTTAGAAAGCTTACTGATATATTTTTGTTCGTATAATAGCGTACAAGGCTGTGGTATTCCTTAATTTCTTTGTACACACGGTCAATAATATCCATACGCTCTTTATCATTCAATGACAAACTGGAAGAACTTACAATCTGTTTGAGTTCTTTCAGCAGTTCGGTACTTTCGTTAAGTAGTGCCGCATAACCATTGGCAATAGCCATCAATTCCTGAGCAGAAAAATTGGGATCATTCATCATTTTGCCAAAATTCTGAACATACATTTCTGAAACATCACCAACCAGCAGTACAGTCTGCTGTACCTTACGGGCATCTTTTACTAGATTGTTGACGGCTTGCAACTTATCATAGTATTCTTTGCCTTGATTATACACTTTTTCCACTTCCTTGAAATTTTTAACAACATTGGATACCGTGTTTGAAGTCTGTACAATTTCATTGGCACTGTTAAGAATGCCTGAAGCCAGATTTGCAGGATCGGTAACCACCCATTGGGCTTTTGCGTACGGTGCTACAGCCAACATTAGTGCTGTCAACACCATGAATAATATTTTTTTCATTTCTCTTTTCTTTTTAATGATTAATAATTTGTTTTACTTTTCTCTTCTTTGCAGGGCTATACGCTTGATGGCCTGCTCTACATTTCCATCCAGTTCACCGGCAAGCCGCATCACTTCCATTTTTTCCGTTTCTTCGGTGGTATAGGCGAGATATTCTTCTACGGATACTTCTGTGGCATATACTGCCGAATGGGTTCCCCCCAAACCAATCCACACTTCCTTGTAAAGCCGTGACGGGTCATTGTTCATGTTAATGGAAAGTACCTGTCCCTTCTCCTTGTCCGTAAGTCCGAGCATAGCCTGTATGTCATCAAACTTGTTCATGTACTTGCGCTGGTCGAGCAGAATTTTACAATCAGAGTTATTAATAATACTTTCCTTGACGATGGGCGACTGGATGATATCATCGACTTCCTGTGTTACCACGATAGCTTCACCAAAAAATTTCCTGACCGTTTTAAAGAGATATTTTATATATTCTGCCATCCCTTCTTTGGCAATGGCTTTCCAAGCCTCTTCAATCAGTATGAGTTTGCGGATTCCTTTCAATCTTCTCATCTTGTTAATGAACACCTCCATGATGATAATGGTCACTATAGGGAATAAAATTTTATGATCCTTGATTGCATCAATCTCAAACACTATGAAACGTTTGGAAAGCAGGTCTAACTGCTTATCCGAATTGAGCAGATAATCGTACTCGCCCCCTTTAAAATAGGGTTCCAGTACGTTGAGGAAGTTGGCAATATCAAAGTCTTTTTCCCGAACCTGTTTTTCTTCCAATACCTTACGGTAATCGTCCTGCACATATTCATAAAAACCGTTGAAAGATGGATATAAATCATCCTGTTTAATGCGCTCTATATAACCGCTTACTGCATTGGAAAGTGCCACTTCTTCAGAACGGGTCGGCGGTTCGTCATCACGTTTCCACAAGGTCACGATTAATGTTTTGATGCTCTCCCTTTTCTCTATGTCGAACACGCCATCATCTGTATAGAAAGGATTGAAGGCAATGGGATTGTCTTCTGTGTAAGTGAAGTAAACCCCGTCTTCGCCTTTGGTTTTTCCTTTTATAAGTTCGCACAACCCTTGATACGAGTTACCGGTATCAACAAGCAGGACATGCGCGCCTTGCTCATAGTATTGCCTGACCATGTGGTTGGTAAAGAAAGATTTACCGCTTCCCGAAGGTCCCAATATAAACTTGTTCCGGTTCGTGATAATACCACGCTTCATTGGCAAATCGGAAATATCCAGATGGATTGGATTTCCGGTCAGACGGTCTGCCATCTTGATCCCAAATGGCGATGGTGAATTGTGATAGTTGGTTTCTTCAGTGAATAAGCATAAAGCAGGCTCAATGAACGTATAAAAGCTTTCTTCACTTGGAAAATCGCCAGCATTTCCCGGCATTCCTGCCCAGTAGAGCGTAGCTACATCGGTGGTATTATGACGGGGCTTGCATTCCATAAGTGCCAAAGCACTACCGCAGTCGTTCTTTAACTGTTTAAATTCACTCGGGTCATCCGACCAAGCCATGATGTTGAAGTGTGCCCTGATGGAGGATAGCCCAAAACTGTGTGCTTCGTTCAAGTATCGCTCTATCCATTCTTTATTGATTTGATTGGCACGGCTGTAACGAGCCAGTGAATGCATATTCCTTGCAGACTTCTCAAACTTTTGCAGGTTGTCTTCGCTGTTATCCAAAAACAGATATTGGTTGTAGATGTGATTGCAGTTTAGCAACAAGCCCACTGGAGCAGCAAACGACAAACGGCAGTCGCTCCGGTCGGTAGATAGTTTTTCGTAACGAGTATCTGCTGATACTGCCGAAGGTAGGTCGTCTGTATCGGATAAGGTATGCAGGCACAATCTTTTGTTGCCAACACGTACTTCCTCAGCTCCCAATCCGATGTCCTGCATTGGTGTCCCGATCTCCCTCGACAGCGTTAGATACTGTTCCAATAACCCCTGTTTTTCATCCGTACCAATGATGTCCTCTTCTGTAAGACGTCGCAAACCGATAAATCCGCTGTCATTTGCAATACGTTCAAATTGTCCAACGGCTTCCATGAAACGATGGATCACTTCCTTGTCCCTGATTTCTTTTGGTATAAGAGCACCTTTGCAAAGCGATGAAAAATTGCTCTGCATTCGCATTCTTTCCTTAGTGGTCTTGGTTAGGAACAGGTAGCAGTAATGATTAAGAAAAGGACGTTCATTAAAATGCTGCTGATAAGATTTACCCAAAAAACTCAAACTATCATCCGCAATGTCGGGCGCATAGTTTTCCTTGATGTACCAGTCCTGTTTATGGACAACTATATAATCGGGCAACGTCTTGATTGCTTTGTGCCAAGCGGAATGAATAGCTTCATATTCAGCAGAAGCCACCGTGAACAGTTCCGGCAAGCGCACTTCAAAACAAGCGGTAATGTCTGCATCCTTTGACAGTATACAATTATTTTCTACCGCCAGTAATGGAAACTTATTTTCCAGCGTAGTGGTCTTGGCTACATTTCTCATAAGGCATTCGATTTAGAAGTGAACTTTAAATAGCGGTGTAACGGCTTGCGACAGATGATGTATCGTGGGTGTCTTTTTCTTGCCCCAATTTTCATCAGGCCGTGTTCCCCATACTTTTTGTTCAATGAAAAGGTCTGCCATACAATCAGCGAAGCACCGCCTGCTCCAAGCAACAGGCAGATATAAGAGTTTACGCCAGCCATATACAT
>CAUPJC010000023.1:0-89088 GCA_963511475.1 uncultured Flavobacterium sp. | reverse complement strand
CATCGTTCATTTACTAACTTTTTGTCAAATCTTATTGCTGGAATAATTGCTTATAACTTTCTGCCAAAAAAACCTTCGTTGAAATACGAAACGGTTAAGACTAGCCAATTAGCCGTTTTTTATTAATCGAGTTCAGGTTTAAACCTTTCTTCAAACCTCCAAACTCAAATACGCTTTCCCAAGATACTCAATAATTGATGAAGCTATAAAAGACTGATACCCCGTTTCGGGCAAAGCGATATCAGCGGTCAATCCGTGCAGATATACGCCAAGTATAGCCGCATCGCAAGGCTTATACGATTGTGCCAGAAGACTGGTAATCATTCCCGTCAGCACATCACCGCTTCCGGCCGTTGCCAGCGCAGCATTTCCTGTAGTATTGAGATAAACAGTTTCGCCGTCAATGATGTGAGTTGGCGCTCCTTTCATTACAATAATCACTTGGTTCACTAACGAAAAAGCAATCGTTTTTTGAAACATTTCTGCCTCCGACTGCCATTTGCCAATCAATCTTTCCAATTCTTTTCGATGCGGAGTCAAAACGGTTCCAGGCGAAACCAACGCCATCCAAGACGGATTAAGTGCTAAAATATTTAACGCATCGGCATCTATGACCATCGGAATACTCGTATTCGATAAAAAATCATGAAACGCTTTTTGGGTTGCAGTTTTCTGTCCCATTCCGGAGCCAATTCCAACGGCATTTGGTTCCAAATCAAAACGAATATCCGAAAGGTATTTTTCCTCAACATCCGTCATTACCATCACTTCGGGATTGGCAATCTGCACTATTTGGTAACCGCATTGCGGCACAAAAGCAGTTACCAGTCCGCAGCCTGTTTTCAGCGCAGCTTTACTGGACAAACACATCGCCCCTATCTTACCATAGCTCCCGCCAATGAGCAATGCGTGTCCCTGCAGGCCTTTGTGGGTTTGATTGGCAATTGGTTTGTACCGTTTTAAAATTTCATTCTGGTCAATGAGAATTGGAGCATTCATAAGATTGGATTTCCATTAAAAGTACGAAATTCTTAAACTAAAATTTTAAAATATAAAAAATTAAGAATAAAGGGCAAAAAATTCTATAATTCTTCAATCTTAATTCTTCAATCTTCTGGGAGTGCTCCCCAGTAGAAAAAATGCTAAAGTTTGATACCGCTTATACAGCCCCTTCCCCTACTGTGATCGAGCTCAATGTCATTCTGTTAAGGAATTTTCATAATGCATTTTTTTGGTTTTCGAGCACTAAAGGTCTTATTCGTTTATGGCATTTACCTATTTCAGTTTTGTTGCTCTAGTTTAGCCCAATTGGAGTTGTATTTTGGAGAAAAAAATCTAGTTCATTGTATATACTTCTTCCAATGGAGCTTCTTTGAAGAGTAATTCTAAAATGAAGTTTTGATAACCCTCGGGTCACGAATTGAATTGTTCTAAATTTTATTTATATAAAGTTCCTATTATAAAAAATAGCGAATTTGTGGTAAAAAACAATTAATCCTTAAAGAGGGCGGTCATGATACAACTTTAGTCAACTTGTTTAAATAATAGCTTTCAAAACCCTTATAAACAAAACACTGCTTAATAGTAACTTAATACTAGATTAACATTGCAAATAGTAATTTCAAATAGTTTTGCAAAAAACTAATAAAACCAAAAACATTAAATAAAAAAACTATTACCAATGTTGCTATCCTGCTATTTTCTTTTTACGCAAACAGCCAAAACAAAGACTATGCAACTCTTAAAATAAAAATCACCTATAAGGCCATCGATTCACTAGTAATTGTATCATACAAAAATCCAAATTTCAAAAAAATCATTAAAGTTGACCATGAAGGTATTTTGAAAGACACATTGAACATAAAAAGCAACAAATATAACGTAAAGAATCTTACAAATCTTCTTCCTAATGGTATCTATCTCAATAATGGTTACGATTTAAAGATAACTGTCGATGCCCAACAAGCTTGAAAAACACAAGGATTTACTTATAAAGGAGCTATTCAAAACCAATTTGTAAATACATTTGCCAAAAACGAGGAGGAATTCGATTATGAATCCTTAATACAATTGGACGAAATAGCATTCAACAAACAAATTGAGAAAATACGGTTGAATTTGTTTTCTTCACTAGATAAGAAAAAATACGAATCCGATTTTGTAGTTTACCAAACTGCCTATTTGGACAATTTTATAGAAATGAAAACACAAGCTTACAAAACTATTTCTGAAGCAAGACAATAAAAAAAATACATTATTTAACCAAAAAAAAAGACCAGCGATTGCTAGTCTTTTTTTTTGGGTTAAATAGAATTAAAAAATTATTCTTTTCCACCATCCAAAGTGTCTTGCCATTCTTTAAGTTCTTTCCATTTTCCTTGATATGCTAAGGCAGCCTGTTTTGCCCAAGTCCCAGGGTTATGAATTGCATAATTATCACCCGCTGCGTCCAAAATTGATTGCATTTTCGAAGTTGAAGTTTCAGATAAAGCCAACCATGTTTTTATTCCTGCAACATGAAAAAGCTCTTCTATTTTTGGTCCAATTCCCTCAACAATTTTCAAATCATCTTGTTTGATTTTTTTACCAAAAATAGAGGTATACAAATCTGCATCAAAAAGCATAACTGGAGCAGTTGCTACAAATGATTGAGCCATTTTTAATTTTGAATTTGCCAATTCACCTTCCAAAGCAGTAATTTTAGCAGTTAAGCTTTTGGAGTTAGAACGACAAACATCCAATTCAGATTGAATAGCTATTAATCCAGAATCATCACCTCCCTTGGATAGCATTTTTCCAATTAAATAACCTAAAACTCCACAGATTAAACCAACGATTGCTGGTATTAAGATACAAGGTATATTGCTCATAATTTTATTTTTTTAATTTTTTTTATTGAATTGTAATAACTGTACGTCTATTTTTTGCTCTTCCAACATCCGTTGTATTATCGGCTATGGGTTCATCAGGACCTTTAGATTGGGTGATAATTTTATTTCCATCAATTCCTTTTTGCACAAGATAGCTTTTGGCAAATTCCGCACGATTTTTTCCTAAAATTATGTTTGATTTACGACTCCCAACATTGTCAGAATAACCAACAATCAAGAATGTTGCATCGGCGACATTTTTAGAATAATTAACTAAATCGGCTACTTTTTGAAGTTCCTCAGTAGTTAAATCCTCATTTGACTTAGATGTTTCAAAATAAAGTATTAATGGATTCGCATTAAACTTTTCTTTTGTTGAAATCCAATCTGTTTTTGAAATCACGCTCAGACTATCAACTGAAGCCCTAATTTTACCTGATAGTGTATCAACAGCGGTTACACTTACACTTGGAGTGGTTTCAGTCCCAATTTTCGGATTACTTTTGGAATAACCTTCACAACAATTACAACAAAATTTCAGGTACAAAAACGTACCCAAAATAATTGTAATGGCTATACCTAAAAGATAAATAATTTTTCTAGACATAATAATTAATTTAAGATTTTATCAAATTTAATAAAAAAATAATTATATAATCATTTACAATGCAAATACTTATATTAATTCTACGTTCCTAATATAATAAAGTGAAATTAACATTCAACCTTCAGAAAAAATCGAATTTAAAAAATTGTTATTATCATTTATAAATTTTTCAAGCTGGATTGAGTAGGTTTTCACCACTAAAATTCAATATGATTTGATTTCTGACAAAATCTTTTAATCGATCTTTACGCCAAAACCAATACTGCTCTTTTTGGAAGTTCTACAAAAATTAAAGCTAATTGTTGCAATTCGGCTTTTTATCGATAATATTTAGTTCAAAGTACATTCAAATTCCTTCTCCGTTTTGCAATTAAGTCACTTGATGTATTGAAAAACTACTTTCGCTATCATCGTATGCAAAATAAGCATAATGAGGTAAAGCTCGAGCTATAAGTTTTAAACCATTTTTTTATATAAAAAAACTTTTTCCAGCATCAACAATAGGAACTTTAATTTGATTTAAATTCATGAATTAGAGAGTAAAAGAATATATTATTTTTACTTTAAAGTATAAAAATGTATACTTGAAGTGGAAAAACAGGTTGGGGAATGCACAATGAAATGAAAAATGGTTGGTTTGTATGCTACTTGGAAACCCAAATAAAATTTACTTCTTTGCAACAAATGTCGAAATGAAAAATGCTACACCAGATGAATTTCCAAAAATTATAATGAATGCAACCTAATAATCTTATAAAAAATTGAAGTTGACGGAATAATGATCACTAATTCCTGTCATAAACAAACTCATAATTTTAACAATAGAAAAACAACTCTTCTAAACTCCCCACTTTTCTTTATCATAAATCCTACTTTTTCAACCACAACTCAAAAAAAATCATTTTGGGTTAGAAATCTTGGATTAATTATAAGAACTTTGCAGGCTTTTTGAGAATACTCAAGTAAACTGCATTTTAGAAATAATAAATTGATCATCAACTGATGAAGAAGAAAGTAGAAATATTAGCACCTGCAAAAGATTTAATTCACGGTATAGCGGCCATAAATAGTGGTGCAGATGCCGTTTATGTTGGTGCTCCACAATTTGGTGCCCGTTCCAATGCCACAAACTCAATTGAAGATGTAGCCGCATTGGTGCAATATGCCCATTTGTACAATGTTCCCGTTTTTGTAGTTTTGAATACCATTCTTTACGATAACGAATTGGAAACCTGTCGCCAGTTAATTTGGAAATTATATGACATTGGTGTCGATGCGCTGATTATTCAGGATATGGCCATAATGGAAATGGACCTACCTCCTATCATCCTACACGCCAGCACACAAGCGAACAATAGAGATGCCGACAAAATGAAATTCTTGGCCGATGCCGGAATCAAACGTGTAGTTTTGGCTCGTGAATTGAACTTGCATCAAATCAAAGAAATCAGTACTGCAACCGATGTGGAATTGGAATTCTTTGTAACTGGCGCGTTGTGCGTCTCTTTCAGCGGAAACTGTTATATGAGTGTTGCTAATGGAGAACGTAGCGCCAATCGAGGTTCTTGCGCTCAAAACTGCCGTTTACCCTACAACTTGATCGATGGTCATGGTGAAACTTTAATCAAAAGTACTCACTTGCTTTCTATCAAAGATTTTGATGTATCAAACGAAATTCCAAATTTAGTTGAAGCTGGTGTTTGTTCGTTTAAGATTGAAGGTCGTTTGAAAGATATCGTTTATGTAAAAAACAACGTTTCGTACCTTAGACAAAAACTAGATGCTTTCTTGGAAGATAATGATAAATACACCAAAGCTTCTTCTGGAAAATGTACTTTTACGTTTGACTCCGCTTTGAACCGTACCTTTAATCGCGGGTATACCGATTATTTTGTCAACGAACGTCATGATACAATTGGTTCTTGGGAAAGTCCAAAATCCAAAGGGCAATACATCGGTAAATTAATCAAAACCATCGGAAATGCTTATGAAATTGAAAACGGAAACGTATTAAACAATGGTGATGGTTTGTGCTACATCAATGACAACAATGAAGCTGAAGGAATCTATGTCAATAAAGCAGAAAATGGTTTGGCTTATCCAAATGTTCTGAAAGAAATCAAAGATGGCACTTTCATTTACCGAAATAATGACGCCGCTTTTATCAAAATAGTGGAACGCGAGGATAGTGCTGTTCGAAAAATAAGCACTTCATTATTATTATTCGAAATCGAAACTGGTTTTGAGTTACTTGCTACCGATGAAGATGGTAATGTGAGCACTGTTCAATTGGTTCATCCAAAAGAACAAACCAAAAACAATCAGTCAATCGAAGAAAATATTAAAACGCAGTTGGCCAAAACAGGTTTTACGCCTTATACAGCCGATGAAATAACGATTCAGTTTTCAGACAATTGGTTTTTACCGATTTCAAAAATCAATGAAATGCGCAGAACCGTTTACGAACAATTAACCGAAACTCGTTTGAAAAATTACAAACGAGAGGAACGTAAAATCGAAAAAACGTCTCACCCTTACCCTGAAGAAAAATTGGATTTCATGTACAATGTTTCCAATAAATTGGCGCGCAAGTTTTATGAGCGTCATGGTGTAACCGAAATCGAAAAAGCATTTGAATTGCAATGGGATCCCGGAAAATCAAGGGTAATGACCACCAAATATTGCATCAAGTATGAGTTGGCCAAATGTCCAAAATACCACAAAGACACGATGGAAACCAAACTAAAAGAACCTTTGGTATTGAAACAAGGAGAATTGGAATACAAACTGAAATTCAATTGCAAACCTTGCGAAATGGAAATTTGGGAAAAAGATGCCGAATTTGAAATTGAAGAGGATTAATTATCAGATTTTATAAATATTTATCAAAAGCTGCAAAGATGAAGGAAACTTTACTTTGCAGCTTTTTTTATTTTCTTTATCTCTATTATGCAACACCTACCCCTATTATTGTCATCCTGACGGAGGAAGGATCGCATTAGAAATTCCGCAAAGTAAATTTCCAATCTTTATTGAGTTCCGTGTGCGATCCTTCCTCCGTCAGGATGACAAGTTTGCGATCATTTAATAATCAAAAGAAATACAAAAATTTAATACTCTAAAAATCAAACGAATAATCTCTTTTCATTAACTTTATAAATCAAAAAAAATAAGATTCGACTTATAATAATTTTAAAATTGAGATAGAATGAAAAAAGTATTGTTCCTTACCGGTGACTTCACCGAAGATTATGAAACTATGGTTCCGTTTCAAATGCTGGAAATGGTTGGCTATACCGTTCATACCGTTTGCCCTAACAAGAAAAAGGGAGACACCATAAAAACTGCCATTCATGATTTTGAAGGCGATCAAACCTATACCGAAAAGCCTGGGCATAATTTCGCGTTGAATTACACTTTCGATGACATAAAAGTGAATGATTATGATGGATTAGTAATAGCTGGAGGAAGAGCTCCTGAATATTTACGATTACACGAAAAAATAATCGAAATAGTGCAGCATTTTTTTGCTACCAATAAACCTGTAGCTGCTATCTGCCATGGTATCCAAATATTAACAGCAGCAAATGTTGTCAAAGGACGAAAATTAACCGCTTATCCAGCAGTAGGTCCAGAAGTAACAATGGCAGGCGGTGAATTCCAATCCATTCCTGTTGACGGCGCATTTGTTGATGGAAATCTGGTTACATCGCCTGCATGGCCAGCTCATCCTAGTTTCATTAGGGAATTTTTAAAAATCATGGGGGCTAAAATTGAAATTTAAATTCCATTAGTAATAAATTTCATAGCTCACATAAATCCAAATCACATACTTTAAGAACTACAGCGAAAGAAATTTTATTGTAGTTTTTTTTACCTTTGAATGGTAAAATAAAAATTCAAAATACCCAATTAAAATACTGCTACATGATTACGACTGCAACTCTAGAAAATGTAATTGCCTTAGAAAAACTAATTAATTCTGCCTATCGCGGGGAAACATCTAAACAGGGATGGACGACTGAAGCGAATTTACTGCAAGATCAAAGAATTACTGCAGATGAACTATATGAAACTATTAATAATAAAGAAAATACAATTCTAAAATTCATAGAGAGCGACACTATTATTGGCTGTGTATTGCTTGCAGATAAAGGGAACAAACTCTATCTAGGAATGCTTACCGTTTCACCCGAATTACAAAATAGCGGCATTGGAAAAAAATTATTACAAAAAGCGGAAGAACATGCTTTGTCTTTGAATTTACCTAAAATTGTGATGACGGTTATATCAATTCGGGAAGAATTAATTGCCTGGTACAATCGTCATGGGTTTATGGACACTGGCGTTAGAGAACCTTTCCCTCTTAATGGAACGGATGCAGTTATTTCAGAACCCTTGGAATTTATAGTGTTGGAAAAAAAAATTGCTTAATTATCATTCATTACTGACTATTTCATAAATTAGAACAAAAAAATAAATATGAAAACACTGGATCAATGGTTTGAAGAATATGCAGTAAGTCATCAAAACCAAAAAAACAAAGCGATACATTATATCTGTGTTCCTGCCATTTTCTTTTCTATTGTGGGATTATTGATGAGTATTCCCAGCGGTTTTCTCAATAATTCATTACACTTGAACCAGCCTATTATAGAAAATTGGGCTACAGCGGTTTTGATTTTTGTATTGATTTTCTATATCAGATTATCGGTTTCGATGGCTCTCAAAATAGCAGTTTTTTCAGTTTTGTGTTTAATTCTTAATTATTATATCGGGCAATTTGTTCCGCTTTGGGCATTCTCTATTGGTGTTTTTGCTGTGGCTTGGATTGGTCAATTTTATGGTCATAATATCGAAGGCAAAAAACCGTCATTCCTAAAAGATATTCAATTTTTATTAATTGGCCCAGCATGGGTGGTTGAAAATTTATTTTCTAAAAAGTAATAAAATTCAATATTGCTAAAATCATTTGAATAACAAAACCCATTCACCAATTATCATGGAAGAACTAAAAACGTTGCTGACAGAGTTAGAAAACAAAATCCAAAATCAAGAGATGCTCAATCCATTGGTTTCTAAATCATCTGTAGGCTGGCATATTGAACATGCATTATTAGTAATGAATTTGACTATTGATTCCATACAAAAATCAAATCCTGAGAATTACAGAAAAGCTTTTAACTTTAACCGCTTTCTTGTATTTACAATGAATAAAATTCCAAGAGGAAAAGTTCGAGCGCCAAAAGCAGTTCAGCCCAAAGAGGATTTTACTCCAGATTCTTTGAAAATGCATCTTGAGAACAGCAGACTTAATTTAGAAAAACTGAACAGCTTGAATCCTGATACCTATTTTGATCATCCATTTATGGGACATTTGAAATTAAAATCAACAATCCGTTTTATAAAACTGCATACACAGCACCATTTGAATATTATAAAAGAGATTACCGAAAGTAAAAAATTGAAGTGAACTATAAAAATTTTTCTTTAATAAGACATTTTTGATTCAATTGATTTTTAAAATAAATAATTACTAGAAATAATTAACTTTATACTTCTGATTATTAATCTGATTAACAATCTTTTTTAAATCATATTTCATCTTTTTGACCGTGATGCCCCGCGTAAGGGATAGAGGCGATATCCTTTATTTTTTTTCATAAAAAAAATAAAGATAAAGCCGAAAGCCCGACTCCATTGTTTAAAATAAAGGAGGCACGACTGCAATTTTAAACAATGGAGTTACGCCCAAAAAATGCTTTTATTTTAAATATATTTCAACATTTATAACCTTTGCCAAGCGAAATAAAAGCTATAAATTAGCACTTTAATTTTTATATAACAAACAAATGAAAAATACTGCTTTAACGCACATACATGAGGGTTTGGGAGCGAAAATGCTGCCGTTTGCCGGTTACAATATGCCAATTCTTTATGAAGGGGTAAATGCAGAACACGAAACGGTTCGAAATGCAGTAGGTGTTTTTGATGTGTCTCACATGGGAGAATTTATACTTTCGGGTCCAAATGCTTTGGCTTTGATTCAAAAAGTAACTTCGAATGACGCATCGACTTTAACAATTGGGAGAGCACAATATTCCTGCTTACCAAATAATGAAGGCGGAATTGTAGATGATTTAATTGTCTATAAAATGAAGGAAGAACAGTATTTACTGGTTGTAAATGCTTCTAATATTGAAAAAGACTGGGATTGGATTACGTCGCACAATGATTTAGGTGTTGAAATGAAAAATCTGTCTGATGATTATTCTTTGCTTGCGATTCAAGGACCGAAAGCGGTTGAAGCTATGCAGTCTTTATCGTCTATTGACTTATCTGCAATTGCTTACTACCATTTTGAAGTGGCTGATTTTGCGGGTTTCCCAAGTGTAATTATCTCGGCAACGGGTTATACAGGTTCAGGCGGATTTGAAATTTATTGTAAAAATGACGAAGTAGAAACAATTTGGAACAAAGTTTTTGAAGCAGGAGCTTCTTATGGAATTAAGCCAATTGGTTTGGCTGCCAGAGATACGTTGCGTTTGGAAATGGGATTCTGTTTATATGGTAATGATATCAATGACACTACTTCACCGCTTGAAGCTGGTTTAGGCTGGATTACCAAATTCACTAAAGAGTTTACTAATTCGGATAATCTAAAAAAACAAAAAGAAGAAGGTGTAACAAAAAAATTAGTAGCTTTTGAAATGCAGGAACGTTCTGTTCCAAGACACGATTATGAAATTGTTGATGCTTCGGGAGCTGTAATCGGAATTGTAACTTCTGGAACGATGTCCCCTTCAATGAACAAAGGAATCGGGTTAGGTTATGTTACTACAGAAAACAGCGCTGTTGATAGCGATATCTTTATCAGAATCAGAAAAAATGATGTGCCTGCCAAAGTGGTAAAACTTCCTTTTTACAAAAAATAAACAGTTTATGAAAAAAATTACACTAGCACTGCTCTTTTCTACATTTTCACTATTTGCTCAAAATAGCAGTACTAATTGTGATATTTTACTCAAAATAAACAAATTGCTTCAAAAAGAACATTATAATCCAAAGCCGATGAACGACAGTTTATCGGCTTATGTTTTAGATGAACTGCTGAACGATTTAGACCCTTCAAAAAACATTTTTTTAAAATCACAAGCTGATTCACTTTCCAGTATCTATAGCTTAAAAATAGACGATCTTATTTTGAATAATGATTGTGCTTTTTTAGACGATATTAAAAAAGTGTATAAAAAATCCCTTTTAAGAAATAAGACAATATTAGAAAAACTCAATAAAGAAACTATTGATTACAATACAAAAGATACTGTCAGATACAAAAAACAGGATTCCAATTTCTATCTAAAAACAAATGAAATAGAGAAAGCCTGGAACAAGAAAATCAGATACGAAGTATTTAACGATATTTCCGAAAAAAGCAAGAATCTAGATTCACTGAAGCTCAATTTCAGCACAATGAGTCTCAGATCTCAAAAAAGCATCATTGAAAACGAGCTTTGTAAAATCAATGTGTCGCTTACAAATGAGAAACCATTTGAAGATGATTTTTATACTATTTTTTGCAGCTATTTTGACCCGCATACCAATTATTTCAGTAATGATACCAAATCCAGTTTTGTATCCACTCTATCCAAGGAAAAACTTTCACTCGGATTAGACGTTAGCTTAAATGAGAAAAACGAAATCAATATAATTGAAATTGATCCAAACGGACCAGCTTTTAAGACAGGAAGAATAAAAAAAGGAGATCAAGTATTGGCTATTTCGAATCAAAAAGAAACCTTGGAAGTTTTATGCACTTCGCTAAAATCGATTGCAACAATGATGTCTTCGGAATTAAATACAATCCTTACGCTAACCCTTAAGCGAAATTCGGGAAAACCTTTTAAAGTGACTATTCAAAAACAGGTTTTAAAAGATGAAGAAAATACAGTTTACAGTTTTATTGCGGATAAAAACATCAAAGTAGGTTATATAAAAATACCAAGTTTTTACTCTGATTTTGAAGAAAGAAACGGCAAAGGATGCGCACAAGATGTCGCCAAAGAAACTGTCAAATTAATGCAGGACGACATCAAAGGAATAATTCTTGATTTGACTGATAATGGCGGTGGCTCTATGGAAGAAGCTGTAAAATTAGCAGGATTGTTCATTGACCGCGGACCTATTTCGATAGTGGCAGATAACAAAAAGCAATTATCTATAATAAACGACCCTTATAAAGGCGTAATTTACAAAGGCCCTATTGTTATTATTATTAACGGAAATTCGGCCTCTGCAAGCGAATTTTTTGCCGATATCATGCAGGATTATAATAGAGCAATACTTATAGGAAGCACTTCTCTAGGAAAAGCAAGTATGCAGACTATACTGCCTTTAGAAAAAAATGACGACCAGCATTTTGTAAAACTGACTATCAGCAAGTTCTATCGAATTACCGGAAAAAGCCACCAGGCAATTGGCGTTATTCCTGACGTGCAAATCCCTACTATCTATCAGGATGTTTTTCAAAAAGAAAGTGATTTTCCAACAGCTTTAAAGAATGAAAACTTAAATTCAAGAATACGCTTTACTCCTTATGTCGGCAATGATTTAATTGAATCGCTTGCTCAAAAAAGCAGAGACAGAGTAGCACAAGACACTTATTTCAACTCCATCACTGCACTTAATGCAAATATTGATGAAGTAATTATGAAATCAAAGTTTGAAATACCAATGACTTTAGAGGCTGTTTTCGAAAACCAAGCCAATATTAACAGCTTATCTGAGAAAATAAATACTTTTGGAACAAATGATTTGAATTTGAACGTTTTCAATTCAGAATACAACAAATCTTTGCTTGAAATTTATCCAACATTAATTGAATATAATAAAATGCAGCTTGAGAGCTTAAAATCCAACCACTATCTTAATGAATCAATAGCTATTATATCCGATTATAAGACAATACGAAAAACTAATTAACATATTTTGCAAAAAGAATTTTCCTTAGCTTTTGGTAAAATAAGGAATAGCTGTATTTTTGCAATTCAAAATAAAAATAAGCAATGGGAAGAGCATTTGAATTCCGAAAAGGTAGAAAAATGAAACGCTGGTCAGCAATGGCCAAAGCATTTACCAGAATTGGTAAAGATATTGTAATGGCAGTTAAAGAAGGCGGTCCAAATCCTGAAGCCAATTCAAGATTAAGAGCTGTCATTCAAAATGCTAAGGCGGCTAACATGCCAAAAGACAATGTTGAAAGAGCTATAAAAAAAGCAACCGATAAAGACACAGCTAATTACAAAGAAGTATTATTTGAAGGCTACGCTCCTCATGGTATTGCGCTTTTAATAGAAACTGCGACAGATAACAACAATAGAACAGTTGCTAACGTTAGAAGTTATTTTAACAAATGCAATGGAACTTTAGGAACTCAAGGTTCTGTGGAGTTTATGTTTGATCATACCTGCAACTTTAGAATTCCTAAAGAAGGAATCGATCCTGAAGAATTAGAATTAGAACTAATTGATTTTGGTGCTGAAGAAGTCTTTGAAGATGAAGACGGCATCTTAATTTATGCTCCTTTCGGCAGTTTTGGAACTATCCAAAAAGAATTAGAAACTAGAAAATTAGAAATATTATCTTCTGGTTTTGAACGAATCCCGCAAATCACAAAAAAATTGACTGAAGCTGAAATGGCAGATGTAGAAAAATTAATTGAGAAAATGGAAGAAGATGATGACGTGATGAACGTATATCATACCATGGAGGAATAAAAATTTATTCACCATTGTTGTCTTGAAATAAAAAAAGCTTCGAAAATTAAATCGAAGCTTTTTATTTTTATAATAAATACATTGATTATTTTGCTTTCACAACTAATCTGAATCCTTCACCGTGAATGTTTAAAATTTCAACATCCTCGTCCTGTTTCAAATACTTTCTTAGTTTGGCGATATAAACATCCATACTTCTAGAAGTAAAATAGTTATCATCTCTCCAAATTTTTGTTAAAGCCAACTCTCTCGGCATTAAATCATTTTCATGTAAAATTAACATTTTAAGCAATTCATTCTCTTTTGGAGATAACTTAATAGGCTCTTCATTGTTAAATGTCAAGAAACGAAGTTTTGAATTTAAATGAAATTTACCAACATTAAATTCAAACTGAACAACTTCTGTTTTCACATCAGATGCCTTTCTTTGAATGATAGCTTTGATTTTCATCAATAAAACTTCAGAATCAAAAGGCTTATTCAAATAATCATCAGCTCCAGCTTTATATCCTTTTAAAACATCTTCTTTCATAGATTTTGCTGTAAGGAAAATAATTGGCACTTCATTATTTTTTTCTCTTATTTCTTTGGCCAAAGTATAACCGTCTTTGTATGGCATCATTACATCCAGGATACATAAATCATAGGTATCCTTTTTGAATTTTTCAAATCCTTCCATCCCATTTTTAGCCAAAACAACTTCAAAATCATTTAGCATTAAATAATCTTTTAGAACCGCACCAAAATTAAGGTCATCTTCTACTAATAGTATTTTTTTATTTGTATTTTCCATACTCTAATTTATTAAAGGTAATTTTATAATGAAGGTACTTCCCTTTCCCTTTTCACTTTCTACATATATTTGACCATTATGATCGTCTACAATTCTTTTTACATACGCTAAACCTAAACCGTGGCCTTTTACGTTATGTATATCGCCGGTATGTTCTCTGTAAAACTTCTCAAAGATTCTTTTTTGAGCAATTTTACTCATACCAACTCCATTGTCTTTTATTTTAATGAGAACCATATCCTTAATGTTCTCAGTATAAATATCAATCTTTGGAATTTCAGGAGTATATTTTATTGCGTTTTCCAAAATATTAACTATCACATTAGTAAAATGGACATCATTCAGCAAAACAATTTTTCTGACAGCTCCAAAATGAGTTGAAACACTTCCGTCTCTATCTTCAAGAATCAGACTTACATGTTCGATAGCATCATTGATAACTTCTTCGATGTCGCTGGATTCCTTTATAATATTTAGTTCTTTCTTCTCTAATTTTGAAATTCTTAATACGTTTTCGACTTGAGCATGCATTCGTTTATTCTCGTCCCTAATCATTTCCAGGTACTTAAAGACTTTCTCCTTATCATCGATAATCTTAGGATTTCGAATAGCATCCAAGGCTAAATTTATCGTCGCAATAGGTGTTTTAAATTCATGCGTCATATTATTGATAAAATCATTTTTGATTTCAGAAATCTGTCTTTGACGTATTAACTGATTTAACGCTGATGTATAAGCAATTATAATGATTAGAGTAAAAATGATAGATAATATTGTAATACTTACTAATTGTGATAATAAGAACTTCTTTTTATGCGGAAAAGCAACAAACAATTTATACTTCTCATTTCCTTCATTATCCGTAAAAACCGGAATAGAATAAGCTTCGTCTTTATTGTAAACAAAATTATCCGAATTCACTTTGGTCTCTAGCCCATTGCCGTATATTGCAAACTCAAATTTGGTTTTTACACCATACTCTTCTAATTCTTTTTTTATTAATTTTTGCAGTGCCTCATTAGTAACTCTTTCCTCAAGAGGCATTGCCGACAAAATATCTTTATTTGAAATCTCAAAAATAAACTTATCCAGAATGCCTAAATTTCCTATTTTTTCAAATTTAACATCTGGAACCAAACTCTGATTAACAGCAGAATTATCAATTGAATTATTATTATAAACTTCTGTTAATCGACTAGAGCTAAAGCTTTTAAATTTATTGTTATTATCAAATTTTTTATCAAATGAGGGTAAAGAAATATTATATTGTTTTGATTTAACATTATTAGAATAAACAATAGTTTGATTTGTTTTTGGATTTTTTTGGACATAATAAAACTCCATTAAATCCTCCTCTTTCGGTGCAATTCCACTACTATCTATTTTTTTATTAATTTTATTATAAAAACTATAGAGTTCATGCTGTTCTAATTTTTGCGCAACATTTCCTAAAACCTGCTTAACATGATATTTAAATTGTTCGTCATTATTCCTAAATGAGGTATTAAACCAATATACTTGTACCAGAATTATCCCGATCAGGGACAAACTCATTAACATCACAAGCAATCTAAAAAATAATTTATTCATTCAAGCAAAATTAATATTTTAACAATATAATAAACAATACATTAACCAAAGATTAACATTTAAGAGTTCATTTGTTTAATTCTTAAAAAATTAAGAATTTTAACAATTCCTAATTTTAAAGCCTCCTTAGTAGTGTTTTCAATAATAAAATCACTTTTTGATGATTTTTCCTCATCATTCCACTGATTTTTTATTCTTTCCAAAACTTTTTCACGGGTTGTTTTATCTCTATCAATCACTCTTTTAATCCTTATTTCAAGAGGAGCAACAACATTTATTATAAAATCACATTCTTTATAACTGCCGCTTTCAAATAAAATTGCACTCTCATAAATAATGTAGGGATCTTTTTGATGTTCTAACAGCCAATCCCTGAAATGCTGCTTCACAGCTGGATGCACAATACTATTAAGTTTGGTTAAGCTATTAGAATCATTAAAAACAATTTCAGATAATCTTTCTCTAATCAATTCTCCCTTATCAAAAACTGCTTCTCCAAATTCTGCCCGAATCTGATTCAAAACAGTATCTGACTGCATTAATTTTTTGGCTTCCTGATCTGTAATATAAACTGGTATTCCATGAGTTGCAAATTCATTGGCAACAGTAGTTTTACCGCTTCCAATTCCTCCTGTTAAACCAATTATCTTTGTCATACTATATTTTAAAAAACAATTCGGGGAAAGCCTTTTTCGGGTCTTCTTTTAATAAAATTACTTTGATATATGATTTAAGAAATCCCAATCCGTAGCCATAAAACTGTTTCCAAACGGCAATTAACGACAAATAGCCAATTTTAATACTCTTATTCTGTATAGAAGAAAGCAAAAACAGTGCCAAGAAATAGCAAAAATAAATTTTAAGAAGAATATCTTGACTAAAAACCAATAATATTAAAGATACAAAAAATCCTATTATAAAAAACGTTGGGAAGAAAAAAGTTAATTTGCTGTATTGCGGATACCAGCTATTGAGTACAGGTCTTACTTTACCAAATTTACTTACCTGTACAGTAAATTTATCCCAATCAATTCTTCTTTTGTGATACACAAATGCTTTGGTAAAAAGTCGGGTTTCATACCCCATTTCCCATAAACGTATAGATAAATCGGGATCTTCCCCAGGATGAATATTTCCGAAACCGCCTGAAGCTTTGAAAGCTTTGTTAGACAAACCCATATTAAAACTTCTCGGCTGAAACTTTCCAATTTTTTCAGAACCTCCTCTGATTCCTCCTGTGGTCAAAAAAGAAGTCATCGTGAAATTTATAGCCTTCTGAATATCCGAAAAACTGTCTAATGCTTTATCTGGACCTCCAAAACAATCTACGTAATCTTCCTGCAAGGCTTTTTCAGCTTCGTTCAGATAATCAGACGGAATAATACAATCGGAGTCAAAAATTATAAAATAATCTCCTCTGGCTTTACTCATACCATAATTTCTGGAATCTCCAGGGCCAGAATTTTCTTTATAGTAATAGGAAATATCGAGTTGATCACCATACTTTCGGGCAACATCCTGACATCGGATTGTAGAACCATCCTCTATCAATACAATTTCAAATATCTCCTCATAAGTCGATTTTGCTAAACTTTCTAATAATTCATCAACTTCATCAGGACGATTATAAACAGGAATGATTAATGAAAACAACATAATAGTAAAAGTTATATTTTTTTTTAAATTTTGGCAAAGGTACTTCTTTATCAACAAAAAAACCATCATAAACAATGATGGTTTTATACAACAAGTCCCTAAATAATACTATTCGAACATCTCCATGACTTCTTGACTCACACCCATATTAGAGAAGCCTCCATCATGCAATAGATTTTGAAGCGTTACTTTTCGAGTCAAATCGGAGAACATCACAACAATATAATCTGCACATTCTGCAGCAGTAGCGTTGCCTAACGGGGACATTTTATCGGCAAAAGCAATAAAACCACCAAATCCTTTTACTCCTTGTCCAGCTCTAGTGGGAGTTGGCGATTGTGAAATAGTATTGACCCTTACTTTTTTATCTCTGCCAAAGAAATACCCAAAACTCCGCGCAATTGACTCCAGAAATGCTTTATTATCGGCCATATCATTATAATCTGGAAAAACTCGTTGTGCCGCCATATAAGATAACGCAATGATACTTCCCCACTCATTCATTGCATCTTTTTTGTATAACACTTGCATTAGTTTATGAAAAGAAACCGCTGAAACATTCCAGCCTTTTTCGGTAAAATCATAATTTTGATTCGTATAATGATTTCCTTTTCGAACATTAACTGACATGCCGATAGAATGCAGTACAAAATCGATTTTACCGCCAAGAATCTCAACCGCTTTATCAACCAACGCTTCCAAATCAGTAACAGAAGTTGCATTGGCAGGTATAATCTGGCATCCGATTTTATCAGCCAAAACATCAATAGTTCCCAACCGCATTGCTGCTGGAGCATTAGTCAGTACAAAAATTCCGCCTTCTTCATGAATGCGTTCTGCAGTTTTCCAAGCGATAGAATTTTCATCTAAAGCTCCAAAAATAATTCCTCTTTTTCCTTTCAATAAATTGTACATATTTTTTAAAATAAAGTTATAAAAAAAACACCTTATTCTCTTGATTTTAAACCATCAAGCAATAAGGTGTATTAAAAATTATAAATGATTTAATTATCTAAATTATGCGATACTTGGAACTTTAACTAATTCGTCTGTATCAGCTTGGTAATCTACACCATCAAAACCAAAACCAAATAAGTTATAGAAATCACTTCTGTATCCTTCTAAATCTCCTATTTCAGCTAAATTTTCTGTTGTAGCCTGACTCCAAAGTGCTGCCACTTGTGACTGAACATCTTCACGCATTTCCCAGTCATCAACACGAATTCTACCTTTTTCATCAGTAATCATTGGCTCACCTGTATATAACCTTTGCTGATACAATCTTTGAATCTGCTCAATACACCCTTCGTGAATTCCTTTTTCTTTCATTATTTTATACAACAAAGAAATATATAATGGAATTACCGGAATTGCAGAACTTGCCTGAGTTACCAAAGCTTTATTTACAGAAACATATGCTTTTCCGTTAATGTCCGCTAAACTGTCTGAAATAGTAAATGCAGTTGCTTCTAAGTGATCTTTAGCACGACCGATTGTTCCTTTTCTATAAACAGCCTCCGTTAATGATGGCCCGATATAAGAATAAGCAACAGTTGTTACTCCTGGAGCCAATAGATTTTCTGATTTCAAAGCATCAATCCACATAGCCCAGTCTTCACCGCCCATTACGGCAACTGTATTAGTGATATCATCTTCAGTACAAGGCTCAATAGAGACATCTGAAACTTTTCCTGTATGAAAATCTACAGTTTTATTTGTAAAAGTACTTCCAATTGGCTTTAAAACCGAACGATGCAAAACTCCTGTATTAGGATTTAAACGAACTGGTGAAGCAAGACTGTAAATAATTAAATCAACCTGACCTAAATCAGCTTTAATAAGATCTAATGTTTGTCTTTTTACTTCATTCGAAAAAGCATCTCCGTTGATACTTTTTGCATACAAACCAGCTTTATGAGCTTCATTTTCAAAAGCAGCAGAATTGTACCAGCCTGGAGAAGCCGTTTTCCCTTCTGCAGGTTCTTTTTCAAAAAACACCCCGATTGTTGCAGCGTCAGAACCAAAAGCGCTGGTTATTCTAGAAGCCAAACCAAAACCAGTCGAAGCTCCAATAACCAATACTTTCTTAGCACCAGCTATAGTTCCTTTTGATTTTACATATTCAATTTGATTTTTGACACTTTGCTCGCTTCCTTTTGGCTGGGCAGTCAAACAAATAAATCCTCTCATTCTTGGTTCTATAATCATAATCCTTTGTACGTTAATTTATATTGTAATTTCTTAAGTTTTTAAAAATTTAATTGACAAATATAGCCCAAATATTTAGTTCAACAAGGCTTTCGCATGATTTAAGGCAGAATCTGAAATTACAGTTCCTGACAGCATTTGGGCAATTTCTACAACTCTTTCTTCGCTAGTCAGTAACTTCAATTCTGACTGGGTATCTTCTCCAACAGTAGATTTAAACACTTTAAAATGCTCATTTCCTTTAGCAGCAATTTGAGGTAAATGTGTTATAGCAAATATTTGCATCTGCATACTCATTTCTTTCATAATCTCGCCCATTTTATTAGCAATTTCTCCAGAAACTCCAGTGTCAATTTCATCAAAAATCAATGTTGGCAGTTTTGAATATTGTGCCAAAATAGCTTTTACGGCAAGCATAATTCGGGACATTTCACCACCTGAAGCTACTTTCTTTAACAACCCAAAATCAGTTCCTTTATTCGCAGAAATTAAAAATTGCAGTTCATCTTTTCCATTTTCAAGATAAGTCGAAGATGCATTTAATTCCATTTTAAATCGAACATTAGGCATTCCTAAAGTTTCTAATATTGCAATCAATTTTTGTGAAAGCAAAGGAATTGCCTCTAATCTATTATTATGTATGGTATCACAAATTTGATCCAGCTGCTTTGCATTAGCATCAACTAATGATGTTAATTTGGTAATCTCTTCGTCAATATTTCCTAATTCTAATACTGAATTTTCTAAAGCATTCTGAATTACAAGTAACTCATCAACTGTTTTTACTTGATGTTTCTTTTGCAGATTGTAAATCAACTGAAGTTTTTGATTAATCAGATTTAATTGTTCCGGATCATTGAGTAATTTTTCCGAACAGCGGTTTAGCTCAATTGAAATGTCTTCAAATTCGATTTTCAAACTTGTTATTCTTTCAAACAGCAAACTATAATCAGCTGAAAAAAGAGCAATTTTCTGAATTGCATTTTTTATTTCATTCAAATTATGTAGAACACCAATTTGTTCTTCATTGGCAATAGCCAAAGACTTGTCAAGCGCTTCTTTGATAATCTCCACATTATTTAGCTGCTCATAATTTTCTTCGAGAACTTCCTGTTCACCAGATTTCAATTTAGCGCCAACTAGTTCTTCCAAAAGAAAAGTATTGTATTCCTGTTCTTTAGATGCTTCAGTTTTTCTTTTAATTAAAGCGTTTAATTTGCTTTTATCTGCTTTATACTTTTTTAATTCTGATTGATAGGAATTGATTATCTCTAAATTATTCGCAATGGCGTCAATAATTTTAAACTGTACCGTTTCATCAGACAACTCTTGAGTTTGTTGCTGCGAATGAATATCTATTAAATATAAACCAAGTTCCTGCAGTTCCTGTAAATTCACAGGACTGTCATTTATAAAAGCTCTTGATTTTCCAGAAGGTAAAATTTCTCTGCGAATAATGGTCTCATCTTCATAATCCAAATCATTTACTTCAAAAAAAGGACGCAGATTGTATTTGGAAATTTCAAAATGCGCCTCAATAACACATTTTTCTTCTTTATTTTTAAGTGAAGTTAAGTCAGCCCTTTTTCCCAAAGCCAGACCCAAAGCTCCTAAAATTATCGATTTTCCAGCACCCGTTTCTCCAGTAATTATCGAGAAACCCTTCGAAAAATCGATTGTCAATTTCTCAATTAATGCATAGTTTTTTATAGCAAGTGAAGTTATCATTAATTAAATTTATAAGTATAGATTGGATTAATTGAAAAGAAATTATTAAAAACTAATATTTTAATGATTGCCATTTACTTGAATTTGACGGAGAAGTTCTATTTAGACTATCAACCATATCATTTATAGAAATACTTGGTCCGCCAGTAAATATAGACACAATTTCATCTGATTTTGAATCCATAAAAAGACGCAATAAATAAGAATTGGGTTTGGTTTCATTCAGTTTAGCTAAGTTCATCAGAGAACCTTTAATAGTTTCTTTGGCCTTTTTAAGATCTTGATTCATTATATCAAGACCTGAATAATACTGATGACTTGACTGTCTTATATCGGCATAAGTAGGAGACATTAAATCGTTGATTAAAAAATATCTGCTCATTATTCCATCAGACTGATTCCAACCTTTATATCCTCCCTGCTGTGCCAGATTTGCAATATTAAGCGCTTCCTTAAAATAACGGTCACCAACAAATGGAACAAAAGTATCGGCATCCATTCCTAAAATCACATAAGAATAAAAAGCCAAAACTGATATCAAATTTGAATCATAGCTGGTTGGAATGTACGTTAGATTCTCAAATTCTGTATAATTAAAGGTAAAATCTTTATCATTAACATTCAGAACTGGAGAGGAATAAGTCGAATTATAAATATTTCGTGAAGACTGCACTTGAATATTGGCAATAAACTGATCTGAACCGTAACTGGATATTGTAATATACATTGAGCAGTTTATTCTTTCCTTCTGCGAAAGCATTTGCCCAGTCCAGTCGGTTTTATTTACAAACTCGCTTATAGCAGTTTCTAAAGTTTTAAAAACCTGCTGATTGGTGTTATTTATCTTTTGAGTATTTAAAGTCACAGTACAATTTAACTGCTGGGCTTGTATTAAGCCACATCCTAAAAAGAAAAACAAGACAAATCTAACCATAAAAATGTGTTATTACTTTGTTCAAAATATCATCAGCAACAGCTTCTTTAGATTTTAAATCCGAAGGTTCAATTTTAAATTTACTATCAATAAAGGTAACTTTATTAGTAGCCTTTCCAAAACCAGCTCCTTCATCCTGTAAGGAATTTAGAACTATCAAATCTAAGTTTTTTTTCTGAATTTTCGCTTTAGCATTCTCAATTTCATTTTCAGTTTCTAAAGCAAAGCCAATTAAAAACTGATTTTTCTTGAATTCTCCAAACGACGCCAAAATATCCTTGGTTTTTTCAAGTTCAATAGTAAAATCATCAGCAGTTTTCTTTATTTTTTGATCTGCAACATTTTTAGGTCTATAATCAGCCACAGCTGCCGCGGCGATTGCAACATCTGCATCTTTATAATACTGATGACAAGCATCATACATTTCCTGAGCAGAAATTACAGGGACAACATGAACCAAAGGATGATTTATTTTGCAATGTGTCGGCCCAGAAACCAATGTTACTGCTGCACCTAAATTTGCCGCACTCTGAGCGATATCAAACCCCATCTTTCCTGATGAATGATTTCCAATAAAACGAACAGGATCTATTGCTTCGTATGTAGGACCTGCAGTAATTAATATTTTTTTTCCCTTTAAAGGTAATTTGCTTTCAAGATCGGCTTCTAAAAAAGACACAATATTTTCAGGCTCAGCCATTCGGCCTTCTCCAGATAAACCACTCGCCAATTCACCATTTTCAGCGGGTATCATTATATTACCAAAAGCCTTCAATGCAATAAAACTTTCAATAGTAGATGGATGAATATACATATCTAAATCCATCGCCGGTGCAAAATAAACTGGACATTTAGCAGACAAATAACAGGCAATTAACAGATTGTCACACAATCCATTTGCCATTTTTGACAAAGTATTAGCAGTAGCTGGCGCAATTACTATTAAATCTGCCCAAAGTCCTAATTCTACATGACTGTTCCATTGCTCGTTTTTTTCATCTTTATTGTAAAACTCAGAAAAAACAGGATTCTTGGATAATGTAGATAAAGTAAGAGGGGTTATAAAATCCTTAGAAGCAGGTGTCATTATCACTTGGACATGTGCACCTGCTTTTATGAAGAGTCTAACTAATGAAGCCGTTTTATATGCAGCAATTCCGCCAGAAATTCCCAGCAAAATCTTTTTTCCGCTTAAAACTGACATTAGTATAGATTATTTATTTGAATCTCTGTGGTAAATTTTTCCGTCTAACCATTCTTGAACAGCTAAAGCATGTGGTTTTGGAAGTTTTTCGTAAAATTTAGAAACTTCAATTTGTTCTTTATTTTCAAAAACTTCTTCTAAACTATCATTGTAAGTTGCAAATTCTTCTAATTTCTCAGTCAATTCTTTTTTTATTTCAGAATTGATTTGATTTGCTCTTTTAGCCATAATTGTTATCGCCTCATACACATTTCCAGTAGGTTCTTCAATAACTGTTTTGTTGTAAGTTATTGTATTTACCGGAGCATTTGTCTTTTTTAAATCCATGACTTTATTTATTTATTAAACTTTTGTAATTCACCATCAATTTTGGCTAACTTTTCGTCTGCTTCGCTTTTGTATTCAGTATTCGGTTTAAATTTAACCAAATTATTATAACAGGTTTTTGCAGTAACTAATCTTTCTTCCATTTTTATATAAATACTGTTCATTGCTAATAAATAGGCAGAATCTAATTTATAATACAATGCTTTTTCTTTATAGGAAGTTCCAGGATAATCTGCAATAAAATTATCAAATGCGATTAATGCTGATTTGTAATTAGAAATTTTATAATATTCAAATGCATTTTCATAAACTTTACGTTCAATCTTATCATTCAGCTTTTTTGATGTAGCATTAGCCTCTGCAATATACTGCGAGTTAGGATAGCGATCGATAAATGCTTGAACCTTTTCAATAGCCTTAAAAGTATCCGTCTGATCTATACTGTAAACTGGAGACAGCATAGCATAACTCTTAGCACCTAAGTACATACATTCCTCAGATTTTTCACTCTTTGGATAACCTGAAATAAAACTGTCAAACTGATAGCCAGCTAAATAGTACTGTTTTGTTTTATACAATGACTGTGCATACATGTAAAATAGCTTTTCTCCTTGTGGTTTTCCTCTATAAGATGGAGCTAACTGTTCGAAAAGACGTATAGCTTTTGAATACTTACCTGCATCATATAATTTTGTTCCAACATCAAACTTTACAGCTACGTCTTCTTTCTTTAATGCATCTTGATATTCACCACAAGAACTAAAAAACAAAACAACAAGCAATACAGATATTATTTTTTTCATTTCATTCACTGATTTTAATTTTATTGCCTAATGTATACAGGAAGTAAAAGCCACCAAAGTTAGGTGGCAAATTTAGTTATTAATTTAGCTATTACAAAATATTTCTTTAGTTAAAAAAAACGGAAATTTTTAAGTATTTTTTACCATTTTTTTAACAAAAACCCCTAATCTTTCAGATAATGATGCATCTACAGATACCAATGGTAAACGCAGTACATTCTCTGAGATACCAAGAATTTTAAATACTTCTTTAATTCCTGCTGGGTTTCCCTGCTCAAAAATCATATCAATACAATTGGATAATAAGTATTGAAGTTTATAGGCATCATCCACTTTTCTATTTAATCCTAATCGGATCATTTCGGAAAATTCTTTTGGAAAGCCCTGACCAATTACTGATATAACACCTGCACCACCCGCTAAAACAATCGGGAGCGCAATCATATCATCACCCGAGATTACTAAGAAATCTTTAGGTTTATCTTTTATAAGCTGCATTGCCTGAACTAAATCTCCGGCAGCTTCTTTTATCGCTACAACATTTTCAAAATCATTTGCCAGTCTAATAACAGTTGACGGCAGCATATTGCTGGATGTCCTTCCTGGCACATTATATAGAATTACCGGAATCGGAGAGGCTTCAGAAACTGCTTTAAAATGCTGATAAATTCCTTCTTGACTAGGCTTATTATAATATGGTGAAACAGATAAAATTGCTTCAAACGCTGATAAATCTCTTGTGCGCAGTTCCTCTACAACTTTTAATGTATTATTTCCTCCTACTCCAAGAACTAACGGCAGTCTGCCGGCATTCACTTCGATTACCGTAGCTATTACGAGTTCCTTTTCATCAGCTGACAGTGTAGCATTTTCTGCTGTAGTGCCAAGCACAACAAGATATTCAACCCCGCCGTCTATCGAAAAATTTACGATTCTTCTTAAAGCTTCAAC
Source organism: uncultured Flavobacterium sp. (assembly GCA_963511475.1). Lineage (GTDB taxonomy): Bacteria > Bacteroidota > Bacteroidia > Flavobacteriales > Flavobacteriaceae > Flavobacterium. Next base: position 63,641 of record CAUPJC010000023.1, on the reverse strand, counting down.
ATCAATTGTAAAATCGTTATTAAACGGCGTTACTAGGGCAACTCCTGTTCCTATTAATGATTGCATAATTTAAATTATATTTTGTTTAATATTTTTAAGTATCTAAATAACTCGTGAGTAAAGCCTTTGTAATCTTCCAAAGCTATATTTATTAATAAATGATTCAGCCTTTTATCAACAGTTGAAAAACCAGCCTTGAATTTTGCCTTAGAACTATGTGTTAAAAGCATCAAAATTGGATTCTCCTCATTATAATAATTAATCAATAAATCAAATTCATCTGAAATAAATTCCTTAATCTCTTGTTGAGTAAATTCGCATTGCAGATTTAATTTTTGCAAACTGAATGTGGGATGAGAATACACTTCTTTATCTTTTAAATTATCACGGTAGGCAATAATTTTGACATTATCTTCAGCAATTCCATTGGAAATAATTTCTCTTTTTAATGCATCTGTTTCAAAAAATTTACTTTCATCAACAACCAAACCTACTCTCAAAACCGGACAACTTAAAGATTCCTCCTTAACATTGCTCAGTCGTTTTTTTAAGTTATTTTTTAATAAAAAGCTCTTTATATTTTTTAAAAACATAATACATTTGCAAGATTACAAATTTAATTATTTAAGTTACATTTAAGATGGTAAATCTAAAAAACTACAGCGACTTTTTAAAACTTTTTGTTATATTCTTAACACTTTCTTTTATTGTTTCCTGCAGCACCAAAAGTCTCAGCGTCACAAAAATTGAAGGAAAACAGATTCCAATTACTGGAAAAGAAAATCAAAATACTGAGATAGAAAACTTTATCACACCATATCGTGAACGAATAAACAACGATCTCGATAAAGTTCTTGCCTACAATCCGGAAACATTAGAAAAAAGCAAAGGAAAATGGCAGACCAATATTGGTAATTTTATCTCGGATGTCACTTTATCAAAAGGAAACACAGTATTTAATAAAAGAGAAAATAAAAATATAGATATCTGTCTGCTTAATCATGGAGGCATACGGTCTATCCTGCCAAAAGGAAATATTACTTCAAGAACGGCCTATGAAATAATGCCTTTTGAAAATACCCTTTTTGTAATTTCTTTAAAAGGTGAACAAATTAAGGAAATAGCCGATTTTCTTATTGCTGATAAAAAACCACATCCACTCTCAGGTCTTACTTTTAGCATTGACAAAAACAATCAGGCTAAGGATATTTTAGTACAAGGCAAACCTTTAGATAATGATAAGATTTATTATGTAGCAACGAATGAATACTTAATAAACGGCGGAGACAATATGGCTTTCTTCAAAAAAGGAATTCAAAAATTTGATTTAGAATACAAACTAAGAAATGTATTAATTGATTATTTTATTGAAGTAGACACTGTAACTGTCAAAAATGACATTCGGATATTAGCAGAATAATTTTTGGTATACTATTCTAAAATAATGATTTAACAACATATATATTCAATAAATTTTCAATGCAAAACCCAATGAAAAGAAGAGATTTTATCGAAAAAACAGCTGCCAGCACTGCAATATTAAGCTTAGGATTATCTTTAAGCAGTTTCAAATCAGAATCTGTTGAGCATTTAACCATTTTGCATACAAATGATGTCCATAGCTACATAGATCCTTTTCCTGCCGATCATCCAAGAAACCCAAATATGGGAGGTGTTTCTAAAAGAGCCTCCATTATAGAAAAAATACGTCTTGAAAATCCTAATGTACTGCTTCTCGATGCGGGCGATATTTTTCAGGGAACTCCTTATTTTAATTACTACGGAGGAGAACTCGAATTTAAGTTAATGAGCATGATGAAATACGATGCCACAACCATTGGAAATCATGATTTCGATAATGGACTGGAAGGTATCGTAGCACAAATGCCACATGCAAGCTTTGAATTTATTTCTTCCAACTATGACTTTAAGAACACGGTTATGGATGGTTATGTAAAACCTTATAAGATTTTCAATAAAGGAAATATTAAAATTGGGGTTTTTGGATTAGGAATAGAACTAAGCGGTCTGGTTGATAAGAAAAACTACAAAGAAACCATTTACAACAATCCAGTTGAAACCGCTCAGGAAATGGTTCGGATACTAAAGCAAGAAAAAAAATGCGACATAATAATCTGTTTGTCACATTTAGGATATAAGTACAACACAGAACCTGATAAAATCTGTGATTTGAAACTAGCCGCTCTGACTAAGGATATTGACCTGATTATTGGCGGACACACCCACACTTTTTTGGACAAGCCTACTATTGTGAAAAATCTTGAACAAAAAGAAGTTTTGGTAAACCAAGTGGGTTGCTACGGAATTAACTTAGGCCGAATTGACTTTTATTTTGATTCCAATAAACAAATAAAGACTCAAGGAAAATCAATAGTGGTTTAAATCATCAATTACTTTATCTTTTTCTAATAAATAATTTACCATAAAGAAATAGGATAAAAATTGAGTAATAATACTAATTAAAATAAAAACATCATTGTAAAAATAAAATTTATACACCACAAAAAAAACATCAGTTACTACAAAACAAATACACATTAACATGGAATTAAAAAAGGCATAACTGCCTTTTTTAATGTAGTTTATAATAGAAACAACACTCAAAACACTCAAAATTATTCCAAAAACTGCATACAATGAAAAATCAAGTTCCAAGTTTTCTAGTTCCAAGTTTAAAACAGAATAACAGATAGCGCCAATTCCAAGAATTAGAACAAAAATAGAAAGGCTGTCCTTATAACTAAATTTCATTTGTTTAATTTCTTTTTGGGCTAAATACAAAAGTAAAACATAAATCATCAAAACACATAACAAAGCCCCCATTGGAGATTGACTAACATTAAGCGTGGTAAAAACATCTCTGAGAAAAAGCAGTATAAAAATCAATCCTTTAAAAATAGTAATCTTGTAATTATTGGATACAAAATAATAGATAAATAAAGAAGGAACTATAATTGATTTACCGCACAGCACCAAACTTTCATAATTCAACAACTTAAATAGTACAACCAATGCTGAAGCTACAAAAAACAATATAAGTGATGGAGTACTAGCTTTCATTTAGCATTGTTATAAATTGATCTTCAGAAATTATTGCTACATTCAGTTTATTTGCTTTTTCCAATTTAGCCGGTCCCATATTATCTCCAGCCACAATAAAATCCGTTTTGGCCGATATAGAACTTCCCACTTTTCCTCCGTTATCTTCAATGGCTTTTTTTAAATCATCTCTTGAAAATTGAGCAAAAACTCCTGAAACGACAAATGTTTTTCCAATGAATTTCTCTGTTGCGTTTGGATTTATTTTTTCAGCGATTTCAAACTGAACGCCATAACTCTTTAACCGTTCAATTATTTTCTTATTTTCTTCATTCTCAAAAAACTCGATTACGCTTTTGGCAATTCGTTCACCAATTTCATCAACTAAAATTAAATCCATTAAAGAAGCCTGACTTAACGCCTCAATATTTTTGTAATGCTTAGCTAATTTCTTGGCAACTGTTTCTCCAACAAAACGGATTCCGAGTGCAAACAACACGCTTTCAAATGGAATTTCTTTTGATTTTTCGACACCATTTACCAGATTTTCCGCCGATTTTTGCGCCATTCTTTCTAAGTGCAGAATATCTTCAACTTTTAATTCATATAAATCAGCATAGTTGTGAACTAAATTATTTTTAAAAAGTAAAGCAACAGTTTCACCGCCAAGACCTTCAATATCCATTGCTTTTCTTGAAATATAATGCTGAATTCTTCCAATAATCTGCGGAGGACATCCGTAAAAATTAGGACAATAATGATTTGCCTCGCCTTCACTTCGAACCAATTCTGTTTCGCATTCCGGGCAATGTGTAATGTATTTGGTTGCTTCTGAATTTTCTGACCGTTTCTCTAAATCTACAGCAATAATCTTCGGTATGATCTCCCCTCCTTTTTCTACAAAAACTATATCATTTATTCTAATGTCCAGTTTTTCAATCTGATCGGCATTGTGCAGCGAAGCCCTTTTTACGATAGTTCCAGCCAATTGTACAGGTTCAAGATTGGCAACTGGCGTAATAGAACCAGTTCTTCCAACTTGATAGGAAATAGAATTTAGTTTTGTAGAAACCTGCTCTGCTTTAAACTTATATGCCATTGCCCAACGTGGGGATTTGGCTGTATATCCTAATTCTTCCTGATAATGCAAATTATTAACCTTAACTACAACTCCATCTGTTTCATAAGGAAGATTATGCCTGTGAATATCCCAATATTCTATAAATTGAAAAACTTCTTCCAAACTAGAGGTCAATTTAGATTCATTTGGAACTTTAAAACCCCATTTTCTAGCCGATTCCAAACCTTCAAACTGTGATTTAAAAGGCAATTGGTTCCCAATAACAAAATACAATAAACAATCCAAAGGCCTTTTTGCAACTTCAGTACTATCTTGTAACTTTAAACTTCCCGAAGCCGTATTTCTAGGATTAGAATAGGGGGTTTCTCCAATTTCTATCAATTCCTGATTCATTTTTTTGAATCCTGCAAAAGGTAATATTATCTCCCCACGAATAGCAAATTGCGCTGGAAAATCTCCTTTCAATTGTAACGGAATAGATTTTATAGTTTTAATATTATTAGTAACATCATCACCTTGAAAACCATCGCCACGAGTAACGGCACAAGCTAATTTTCCATTTTCATAGGTAATACTAATAGAAGCACCATCATACTTTAATTCACAAGTATATTGCAAAGAAACCTGACCTAAAACTTTTTGAATTCGAACTTCCCAATCTTGCAGATCTTCTTTAGAATAAGAATTATCTAAAGAATACATGCGGTATTCATGCGGAATAGTTTCAAAATTTTTCGTGATTGTACCTCCTACTCTTTGTGACGGTGAATTGGCATCAAAAAACTCAGGATGCTTGCTTTCTAAATCCTGAAGTTCTTTTAATTTCATATCAAACTCATAATCAGACAATGTCGGGTTATCCAAAACATAATAATTATGATTGTGAAGATTGAGTTCTTCTCTAAGTGTTTGTATGGTTTCCTGTATATTCATAAAGCAAAAATTGGCTATTCCAGTCGATTAAATAATCTACTAAAATAACCAATTTAAATTTTAAAAATCAAATTTTAAGACTCAATAATCGTATTAATTTGATTGTATAACTGCCCATCGCTCAAAATTGAACCTTGCTGTATCAATTGAAAAATGGAAAGATTGCGTTCATCTGTAAATTCTTTTTTACCTGTTTTCATTTCAATAGTTTCGGTAAAAATATTATCACTTAGCCATTGCAGTCCATCTTTAGTCAAAAAATCAACTTCTGGAACCAACGATTTCAAAACGATTGACTTTATATAGGTATCAAAACACTGGAACAAGAAAATATGATTTTTGGAAAAAAATTCCAAATAGTTAGCATTAGTCAACACACCTTCCCAAACTAAATCTGAAAAAACATCCAACTCCTGCTCTGCTACTTCAGGTTTTTCGGCTTTGATTTGATCCCATTCCGCTTTATCAATCGTCTGAGTTGCCAAAAAAGTAGTAAACTCCTGCGTCAATTCTTCAAATTGTTCTTTGGTTAACCTAGAATATTTCATTTTTTTTTAATAATTATTTTAAACAAAAAAATCCCGACTTTCATCGGGATTTCAATATATACATTTAAAAATTATGCTTTTTCAGCAACAATTTCGTATGCTAATTCAACGATTACATCTCTGTGTAATCTAACTGAAGCAGTATATTTACCGGTACGTTTAACGATACCAGAAGTGATAAATTTTCTATCAATTACTTGACCACCTTTAGCCAAAGCTTCAGCGATATCAATGTTTGTAATAGATCCGAATAATTTTTCACCACCTGCTTTTGCAGAAATTTTAATTTCGATAGCTTTTAAAGCTTCAGCCAATGTTTTAGCATCAGCAACAACTTTAGCTTCTTTGTGCGCTCTTTGTTTTAGGTTTTCAGCTAATACTTTCTTTGCAGAAGAAGTAGCTAAATGAGCAAATCCTTGTGGAATTAAAAAATTACGACCGTATCCGTTTTTTACGTTTACTACATCATCTTTAAATCCTAAATTCTGAACGTCTTTTCTTAAAATAAGTTCCATGTTGTTGTCCTTTTTTATAGAAGTTAGGTTTCATATCTCAGAAAACCAACAACTGTTAATTTTTAATTATTTTAATAAATCGGCCACGTATGGCATTAAAGCTAAGTGACGTGCTCTTTTTACAGCTACAGACACTTTTCTTTGGTATTTTAATGAAGTTCCTGTTAAACGGCGAGGAAGAATTTTTCCTTGCTCATTAACGAATTTCAATAAGAAATCAGCATCTTTATAATCAATATATTTGATACCTGATTTTTTGAAACGACAATATTTTTTAGTCTTGTTAGTTTCTATGTTCAAAGGCGTAAGATATCTGATATCCCCGTCTTTTTTTCCTGAAGCAGATTGTTGTAATGTTGCCATGATAATTAAGCTTTTTGAGATTTAAGTTTTGCTCTTCTTCTTTCAGCCCAAGAGATAGCATGTTTGTCAAGACTTACAGTTAAGAAACGCATAACTCTTTCGTCACGTCTGAATTCAGTTTCAAAAGCGATAAGAACTTCTCCTGATACTTTAAATTCGAACAAATGGTAAAAACCACTTTTCTTGTTTTGGATTTCGTAAGCCATCTTTTTAAGACCCCAGTCTTCTTTAGATACCATTTCTGCTCCTCTACTAGTAAGAAAATCTTCAAATTTGCTTACTGTTTCCTTTACCTGAACTTCAGATAAAACGGGATTTAAAATGAAAACAGTTTCATAATGATTCATAAAAAATTTATTTATTTGTTAAATTGGGTGCAAAAGTAATCTTTTTTTTCAAACAAACAAGCACCAACTAAGTATAATCGACAAACGGTGTAAAAAAAAATGATTTTTTTCAATTAATTAAAAAAAAAAACTATTTTTACTTTACCAAATCAAAAATTTGATACTATGAAACTAAACTGTGTTGTTGTTGATGATAGTTCAATACAAAGAATGATTATTGCAAAACTGGTTAATAATCATACCAATTTAAATCTAATCGGAGATTTTTCTAACGCAATTGAGGCTAAAAGCTGTATGACTGTTCATACGGTTGATTTAATATTTCTTGATATTGAAATGCCAGTAATCAGCGGTTTTGATTTTCTTGACGGTTTAAAAACCAAACCTCAAATCATTTTCATTACTTCAAAAGCTGAATATGCTATGAAAGCATTTGATTATGATGCGACGGATTATTTGCAGAAACCAATTTCTATTGAACGGTTTAATGCCTCTGTCCGCAGAGCGATTGATCACTTTCTTCTTAAAAAAGAAAATAAGGAAGACGAAGGAGAACATATCTTTATTAAGAGCAATCTAAAAAAATTAAAGATATTTACTTCTAAAATCAAATGGATTGAAGCTTTTGGCGACTATGTAAAAGTAGTAACCGAAGATGACAGCAATCTTGTTCTTTCTACAATGAAATCTTTTGAAAATGATTTATCAAAAGACAAATTCATCAGGGTTCACAAATCTTACATTGTAAATATTGATAAGATTGACCGTTTCAACAGCAAATTTGCCGAAATTGGAGTAACAAAAATTCCTTTGAGCCGAAACAAAAAAGAAGATCTAGTAAAAGCACTTGCCTATTCTTAAAACAATACTTTAATAAAAATCTACATTTACAGTAACCTTAATGGATCTGTACTGAGAAACAGCTTCAAAACTATTTAGTATCTTCTGAATAGTTTTTTTTGTGCCAATAATTGAAGTATTTTGAGGAATTTTAATAATTATGGTTCTGATGTACTCATTTCGAATTCTGCTGATAGCAGGCTCTTCCGGTCCTAAAACAGGCATTACAAGGTTTTGGCTCAGCACTTGATACAACCACATAGCACCATGCTTCAGTTTATCAAAATCACGCTGTTTTAAAGTCAGTTTTATAATTCTGAAGTATGGCGGATACTTATATATTTGCCTGTCATACAATTGCTCATTATACATTCCAATATAATTTGAATTAGTAACTTGCTGAATCGTATTATGATTGGGATTATAAGTCTGAATAATAACTTTTCCTTTTTTCTCAGAACGTCCAGCACGTCCGGCAACTTGGGTCATCATTTGAAAACTTCGCTCAAAAGCTCTAAAATCTGGATGATACAGCATGGTATCAGCATTCATAATACCAACCAAATTTACATTATCGAAATCCAAACCTTTGGCAAGCATTTGTGTCCCTACCAAAACATCAATCTCCCGATTTTTGAAACTGTCAATTATTTTTTCAAAACCAAACTTTCCCCGAGTGGTATCCTGATCCATTCTGCCAATTTTAGCATTTGGAAAAATAGTTATCAGTTCTTGCTCTATTTGTTCTGTCCCCAACCCTTTTGTGGTCAAATCTACACTATGGCAAGAATGACAGTGAGTAGGATTTGCCATAGAATAACCGCAGTAATGACAGCGCAATTGGTTTTTATGCTTGTGATACGTCAAACTTACATCGCACGACTGACAATGAGGAACGTGTCCGCAGGTAATACACTCTATAATTGGTGAATATCCTCTTCTGTTTTGAAACAAAATCACTTGCTCTCCCACAGATAAAGAAGTTGTGATTTCTTCTATTAAAACATCGCTAAAATGACCATTCATTTTTTTTCGAAAGTACTTATCTTTCAAATCTACCAGCAAAACTTCTGGCAGAGTTGCATTTCCAAAACGCTTTGAAATTTCAACGAATCCAAATTTATCTGATTTTGCATTGTAATACGTCTCAATACTTGGCGTTGCAGAACCTAAAAGCACCTTCGCCTTATGAGCATTAGCCAACACAATAGCCGAATCACGAGCATGAAACCTTGGCGCTGGATCTGACTGTTTAAAAGTCTGCTCATGCTCTTCGTCAATAATTATAAATCCTAAATCATAAAAAGGCAAAAACAAAGCCGATCTGGCACCAATTATAATTTGAGCTTTTTCAGCATTCAACAAAACCTGATTCCAGACTTCTACCCTTTCATTATTATTATATTTAGAATGAAAAACAGCTACTTTATTTCCAAAATGCGCTCTAATTCTCGAAACCAATTGAGCAGTTAAAACAATCTCCGGCAACAAATACAGCACTTGTTTTCCCGTTGCCAAATATTCTTCTATCAGTTTAATGTAAATTTCAGTCTTCCCGCTTGAAGTAATTCCGTGCAAAAGACAAACTGATTTTTGCGTAAAACTTTCTTTTATCGATTCAAAAGCTTTTTGCTGATCTGGACTTAATTGCAGTTCATCTTCTCTTCCTTTTCCAGTAAAATTAATTCGGTCTTCCTGCAAAAAATATTCTTCTAAAACTTCTTTTTCGACCAATGCCTTAACAATTGCAGGAGAGGATTGAGCAGTTTCTACTAATTTTTTAACCGTTATTGGCTTTTTTTCAGAAGCACTTAATTGGAAATAATTCAAAACTATTTCTTTCTGCTTATTGGCACTTTTTAAAATTTCGAGCAAATCTTTTAAGCCTTGATCTGAATCGAATTTTGGATGCAAACGCACATATCTGACCAATTTAGGCTTGTAACTTTCTTGAAGCTCTTCCTGCAGTACTAAAATATTTTTATCAATCAATTTTTGAATAACCGGAAAAATATTCTTCTTATTCAAAATCGAAATAATATCTTGTATCTTTAATGAACTCTGTTGCTGGAGGGCTTCATAGATTAAATATTCATCATCTGAAAGCTGGCTTTCATCAATAAATAAATCATTCTTTCTGGTAATCATCGTTTCACTCTCCAGCAGCAATGCACTTGGCATCGCGTTACGGTACACATCACCTATCGCACACATATAATAATCGGCAATCCAAAACCAGTGATTGATCTGAAACTCGGTTACTACAGCTGCTGTGTCTAAAATTTGATGAATTTCTTTGGCTTCATATAAAATCGGTACATTATTATGGATTTCAATAACTAAAGCCGTGTAGATTTTATTTTTTCCAAAAGGCACTGTAACTCTCATTCCTTTCTTTATGAATTGGAATTCAGTTTCAGATACAGAATATGTAAATGTTTTAGCTAAAGAAAGCGGTAAAATGACTTCGACGAAATACATGTAAAGAATTTATGGTCTGTAAAATTACTTTTTATTTAATTTATCAGACGCTTTTTTATTTTTATATTCCTGGACCAATTTCAGCGTATGATTTAAAGATTCGGCATCAGCCCAATCATCATATCCCGGAATAATATATTTTGGGTTTTTAAATTTTGTCTGAACTTTTTTAATGGATTTCTCCCATTCGTTCACATCGGCATCGCCCAAATAACCTAAATCTTTTGCTTCGAGACTTTTAATAAAGCATCCGCCATAAAGGACTTTTTCATTATCAAACCAAACTGTGATATTATCCGGAGCATGACCTTTTCCAGGATAATAAACTTCGAATTTATATTTCCCTAAAGTAAAAAGAGTATCATTAGGAATTACAAATTCGGCACGCTTTTCATTTTTATCTTTAAGAATCTGATCCGTTAATTTTATAGTATAGGTTTTAATTCCTTTCCGTCTGTAAAATTCCAAACCTCCTGCACGATCGTCATGAGAATGCGTCGCAAAACACATCACAACATCCTTTTTATGCTTAGATTTTATACTGTCAAATAAAGGCTGAAATTGCGATTTATCCCACGGAGCGTCAAATAAAACTACCCCTTTATCAGTAACCAGATACATTGCATTTGCAGAAATAAGACTTCCTTTATATTCATGAAACGTTTTATAAACATAAAAATCACCTGTAAGACGGCTTATTTGCAATGGCGAATTTTTAGATTGCCCAAAACTATTTGACAGTATTATAAAGAATAAAATTATCGATGCTAATTTTCGCATTTTATATACTAAAAAATTAATTTCTCACTCTTGTCCAATACTGTGTTCTTCCCATAATTGAAAGACCAATATAACCACGGAGTTTTAATTTATCAGGAGATTCTAATGCGATATAGCATTTGTATTTTTTGCCGTTTTGAGGATCTAAAATAGTTCCTCCATTGTATTCTGCATCGTCTTTTTCAAGACCATTGATTATAATCATTCCTAAAATTGGTTTGTTTTTTTCAGCTCCTTCACATTTTGTACAAATATCTTTTTTGTGTTCTGCACGAAGTATTTCGACAACTTTCCCGTACACTTTTCCACCTTTTTCGTAAACTTCAACAATTGATTTTGCTTGTCCAGTTTCATCATCAATGGTTTTCCATTTCCCTAAAACATTCTGGCTTTGAGCATTAAAAACCATTGCAAAAAACACAATCAAACCAAATACGATACTTTTTTTCATTTTTTCTTAAATTATTGTCTCACTTTTTTTATTCAAAATCACCATTGCAGTAATTGAGAGGGATTTCAGCTGGCAAGAATACAAAATTTCACACTAACAATCTCATTCATTTCTAAACTTTACAGCTTCATTTGTCTTTTTCAGCTTACGGATCGTGGCATTCAGCTCAAATCCCAATAATAAAATCATACAGTTAATCCAGATATAAAACATCATAATTAACAATGTTCCAATCGAACCGTACAATTCATTATACTTCGAAAACCGCAGGACCCAAATTCCAAAAAAATAAGAAGAAATAATTGTAAGCACGGTTGTAAAAACCGAACCAACACTAATAAATGGAGGTTTATGTGACTGTTTAGTACCATATCGCAATAAAACCGAAGATGTGATCAGGATCATCAATATCACAAAAATATATCTCCCTAGAATAATCAACGGTATGCGGTCACTCAGCACATCCTGTATCGCTGTACTTTGAATCACAACCTCAAAAACCACAATAATTGCAACTGTCAGAAGTAAAAGAACAGAAAGAAGTAATGAAATTCCCAAGGCGACGAAATATTGGTTCAAAAAACCTCTTTTTTCCAAAACATGACGTGAAGATTCAAAGCCCCCAAGAATTCCGTTTATACCATTTGCCATCAAAAAAATAGACAGAAAAAAACCTGTAGAGACTAATCCTGTATGACTGTTATTAAGAATATCGTTTATAATATTAGCAATTGCATCATAGGTATTTGGCGGTACTCCTTCTTTAACAAACTGGAGAAAATCGTCTTGAAAACCCTCAATAGGTATGTAAGGTATTAAGTTTAAGATAAATAACGCAAAAGGAAACAGTGCCATAAAAAAACTGAATGCAACCGCACTGGCATGATAGGAAAATGCTCCATCAATGATTCCTTCAAAATACAATTCCAATAAATCATAGAAAGAAAAACCTCCCAAACCCGGCATTTTAATCTTTTTCAAGATATGCATCAGGTTTCTCACCACAGGAATTTTTTCGATTTTTGCCTCGATCTTAAATGTCATAACCTTAAATTGCTTTCAAGCTTAAATCCATATTATAAACCGAATGTGTTAACGCTCCCGAAGAAATATAATTCACACCACATTCTGCATAATTACGCATCGTATCTTCGTTGATATTTCCTGAAGATTCAGTCTGGCATTTGTTACCAATCAAAGCAACAGCTGTCTGGGTATCTTCATAATTAAAATTATCAATCAGAATTCTATGCACCCCTTCACTTTTTAAAATTTCTTCAATTTCGGCAAGATTTCTGGCCTCAACTATAATTTTTAGGTCCAGATTATTTTCTTTCAGATAAGCTTGTGTTTTGGCTATTGCTAAAGTGATTCCACCTGCAAAATCAATGTGATTATCTTTTAGCATAACCATATCATATAATGCAAAACGATGATTTTCTCCACCTCCAATTGTCACAGCCCATTTTTCGGCTACACGAAATCCTGGAGTGGTTTTTCGGGTATCTAATATTTTTGTATTCGTTCCTTTTAACAATTGCACAAAACTGTTTGTTTTGGTAGCAATCGCACTCATGCGCTGCATCGTGTTTAACACCACTCTTTCGGACTTCAGAATAGACTGAGAACTGCCCGAAACATGAAACACAACATCACCGTTTTTGACAGCCGTACCATCTTCTATAAAAGTTTCTATCTGCATACTAGGATCAACATATTCAAATATCATTTTTGCAAAAGCTACTCCCCCAATAATACCATCTTCTTTTACCAATAATTTTGCTTTTCCTTGAGCATCTGCAGGAATACACGCTAAGGAACTGTAATCTCCAGAGCCAACATCCTCTCTAATAGCATTTGCAATTAATACCTTTAATTCGTTTTGAAACTGCTCTTCAGTAATCATTTTTTTGTTCTTTAATATAGAATGCTAAAGTAGGATTTATTTTGTGTATTAAAAAGTAAGTGCGTTTGAAAAGTTTGAGTTTTTGCATTTATTTATGACAAATCAATATTTAAATTACTAACTGTTTCAGTATGTAAAGCATCGATTTTTCCACAAAAAAACCTGCGGGAATTATATTCCCTGCAGGTTATAAATGATTTTATAAAAAAATCACCAATGGTTGAAACCATTTGCTATAGTTAAGGATTACATACCTAACAGGTTAAAAAAAACCTGTTAGGAAACGCTTATCTTAACAGATTATTTTTGAATAATGGCAAAAAAACAAAATGTTGTCTTTTAGCCCCGATAGCAGTGAAAATCCTTTTTGTTTTTCCTTTAAAAACAAAAAGATTGCAACGGATAGCGGGACGATACTTCCTGAAAAAGCCAAATCTTTCTGCTCCAAAAATTAATAATCGAGTTCAGGTAAAAATTATTCTATCCCTTTTTGATCTATCAAATAAATCAGTGACGTCATAGTCGCTGCACCAAGTTCCAGTTCTCTTTTATTAATAGCATCAAACTTATCATTGGCAGCATGATGATAGTCAAAATAACGCTGCGAATCTGGTTTTAAACCCGCTTTGACAATCTTTTTAGACGTTAAATGTTCAATATCTGATCCTGCGTGGCCTATTGTAAAACTATGAACCAAATAAGGTTCAAAAAAATCTTTAAATCCTTGAATCTTTTTGAAGTTAACCTCATCGGCTTCGATAGAGAAACCTCTTGGAGTAAAACCACCAGAGTCACTTTCTAAAGCAAAAATATGATTTTCGTTCTTTTGCTTTGCAACTTCTTCATATTTTGCACCGCCTTTTCCACCATTTTCTTCATTCATGAATAATACCACACGAATCGTATTTTTAGGCTTGTAATTTAGATTTTTTAGAATACGCAATACTTCCATACTTTGTACAATTCCTGCTCCATCATCGTGAGAGCCATCAGCTAAATCCCAAGAATCAAGATGTCCTCCAACTACCATAATATTTTCAGGATGATCTGTTCCTGTTATTTCACCAATTACATTATATGACACAACATCAGGTAATGTCTGGCATGATTGTTTGAAATAAAATTTCAGTGCTGGGTTATTTTTTAAAGATTCGCTTAATAATTCAGCTCCGTTAGTACTTATGGCCGCAGTCGGAATATACTTTTCTTCTGGCAGATCACCATAACTTTGCGCTCCTGTATGAGGAAAATCGTCTAAACGTAAATTCATTGAGCGGACGATAGTTCCAACAGCTCCAAATTTTGCAGCTTCTTTAGCTCCAGCAAATCTTTGATCTACACAAGCTCCATAAGACATAAAAGTTTCAATATTTTCAGGATTCATCGGGCGATTGAAAAACACAATTTTCCCTTTTACTTTATCGCCTAATTCATTTAATTCTGCTATTCCCTTAACTTCAATTACCTCAGCTGTAAGTCCCGTTTTTGCAGTAGCAACTGATCCGCCTAATGCACAGATTGGCACGACAGTTTTTGTTTTATTGTCTAAAATATAAGCAGTCTCTTTTTCTCCGCGAACCCAATGAGGCACCATTACTTCCTGCAGATATACTTTATCAAGACCAAGACCTTCTAATTGTGACTTGGTGTATTGAACTGCGGCTTCTGCATTGGCAGATCCAGATAAACGGCTCCCGATATCGTTAGATAAATATTCTAACCAAGAATAGCATTTAGATTCGGTTAAGGCTTTTTTATAAAACAGTTTAATGTTTTTTTCATCATTTGATTGTGCAAATGATGTCAATCCGTTTAGAACTAAAGCAGTTAAAAGAATTGTTTTTTTCATAGGTAATATTCCTTTTTTGGTTATCAAAACCCTTTTTTGGGCTAAAGCAAAGAAACAAAATTCTAAACAACCAAAAGGAATTTATCCGCCGACTTTTCTCTAAATATAAAATTATTTTATATCAATAATCTTATTTTTATGTCCTACTCCATTTTCATTAAAAGCTTCAATCGTAAAATAATACTTTGTTCCTTTATCCAAACCTCTAAAATCATAAGAACTGTCTCCATAAACCATTATGCTGTTATACAATTTATCAGGTGCTATTCCGTAATAAATCGTATAGCCAATAGGATCTGTCGGCTTTTCCCAAAAAATCATTGCATTACGAGAATCTGATGCATTTCTTTTGACTTTAAAACCAGTAACAGCATTTGGTTTTTCTGATAATCCATTTCCAAAAACTCTGAAATCGGAAACGGCAAATAGACCGGAAGCATTATGAATATTGACCATTTTGATATAACGAGCGGTAATCGATTTTGTCAGTTCAACATAATCGTGAGGAACATCTTTGTCATTGTTTGATTTATCAACTACTAAAGTCCATTTTTCAGCATCATCAGACATATAGATTTTATACTGATAATAAATATCCATCGCTTTATTATACTGAGTCGCTTTATGATCGGCATAATTGATTTGCAATGCCTTAATTTCCATATTTCTGCCCAAATCAAGCTGCAGCCACTCACCTGCTTTATCTGTCTTTGCTGACCAATATGTCTGAATATTTTCATCGGTTAAATTCGAAGCATCATAACAGATTTTTTCAAACACTTTTTTTCCTCCATTATCCATTCTGTGTGTTTCGACTTCCTTGCACTCCTCAGAAGATGAAACCGTCACAGGCTTTTTATATGAAAGTAACATCCAGCCTGAAGAAGCCCCTTTTGTCTGATCTCGCTGACTAGTTGGAAGCACAATTGGAAAATCGCCATAAGAAGTAATAGAATACATTACATCATCATTGTCAAATCCGGCCGGAAACATGTCAATTCTTCTTTCAAAACGGTCTTTAATAGAGATTTTACAAGTGCCAGTATTCCAATAATTACCATAATTATCGGCAAAAGTATTTCCGTGTCCAGCGCCAATTACAAAACCTCCCGGCTTATAGGATATCGGATTGTGTTTTTGATATACAAAGGGACCCAAAGGATTATTCCCAACATGAACACCATTTGCATAGCCTTTAAATTCGGTTGCCGGAGCGCCATACTGCATATAATATTTCCCGTTGTGTTTGGTCATCCAAGCTCCTTCAATAAAATTTCCCCAAGGTGCAGGCTCCATGTCATTATTTGGTCCAAAACGTTCCCAGCCGTGTGCTGCAGGATCTAAACCAACAACCGCTTTTGCTTCGCCATACGGGCGCTGAATATCTTCCACTTCGGTTGCAGCATATAGTTTTGCATAATCCTCCTGATTCCCTTTTGGAAGCCAGGTTTTATAATCTACTTCAACCCCAACAAGTGGTAATTTTCCGCTTGAACCATAATACATATAGACCTTATTATCATCATCCTGAAAAATAGCAGGATCCCAAGTGGGCAGCATTGCAATGTTTACATGTCTTGTCCATCTTCCTGATTTTGGGTCGGCAGTTTTCCAAATCGGATGGTCTTTTTTCAAAGTAGAACCTACATAAAATAAAGTATCATTTACAACCCAAGCTGCAGGTGCACATTGGTCATCATCACCAGGATTTCTTTGAAAACTGCCATACACAAATTTCCAGTCGGACATATCTTTACTCCAGAAAAATCCAGCCTGATTGGTTGCAAACAAGTAATAATCTCCTTTATAAGTAATAATCACAGGGTCTGCGCTTGAACGGCGGGATTCGGGAATACCATTATGATTTTGAGTTGTATAATTATAACCTATATTTATTGGATTACAATAAGTCGTTGCTGGTTTATTAGGATCAAACCATTCTGTTTTTCCACTATTATTTTGTGCTATAGTAATTTGCTGTACCAATAACAATAGCGCAATTAAATAAAACTTTCTCATTTTTAAAGTTTTTACAAGTTACTAAACTAAACCATAACAGCATAAAGCTCATTGATTTTATTGCTTATAATTTGCCCCAGATTAAAAAGATTAATACCTATTATTTTTGTGTCTAATAAAAAAAGCCCTTCGTCTAACCAAAAAACGAAGGGCCGAACAAACTACTAACCAATTTTAATCTGCTAAAATGAAATCAACTTTCTTATCTGCGTTTGAGTTTCCTCCAACGAAAACTTCAAACTGTCCAGGTTCAGCAAAAAATTTTAAATCAGAATTATAGAATTTTAAATCTTCTATAGTGATATCGAATGTTACTGTTTGTTTTTCTCCTTTTTTAAGCGTTATTTTTTGGAATGCTTTAAGTTCTCTAACAGGTCTTGTCACAGAACCAACAACATCTTTAATATACAATTGAACCGTTTCTTTACCATCATAATTTCCAGTATTAGCAACCTCAACAGTCACAGTTACGTTTCCGCTTGAATTCATTTTATCTGATGAAATTTTCAGGTTTGAATATTCAAAATTGGTATAGCTCATTCCGTAACCAAAAGGGAATAAAGGTTCATTTCTTTCGTCTAAATAATTCGATCTGAATTTTTCGAATTTACCTTCTGTGTTAGAAAGTGGTCTTCCCGTATTTTTATGAGCATAATAAATTGGTACCTGCCCAACGCTTCTAGGGAAAGTAGTGGTTAATTTCCCAGAAGGATTTACATCACCAAACAAAACATCGGCTATTGCATAACCGGCTTCACTGCCGGCAAACCAAACATTCAAAATAGCTGGAACAGTTGCATTTTCGTCATTTATTACTAATGGACGACCGTCAAATAAAACGAGTACTACAGGTTTTCCAGTTTTTAATAATTCGTTCAATAAATCTTTTTGCGCTTGAGGAATTTCCAGATTAGTACGACTGCTGCTTTCACCGCTCATCTCAGCAGATTCTCCAAGTGCTGCAACAATAACATCGGATTGATTAGCTACTTTTAAAGCTTCGGCTAGCATTTCTTCTTTAGAGCGTTTATCTCTGTTTAAGGTTTTGCCAAACATCGTGGCATTGGTCTCAAAAGTTTCATCATAATCAAGATTGCTTCCTTTAGCATAAAGGACTTTAGCAGATTTCCCAGCAACTTCCTGAATTCCTGCCAATAATGAGATACATTTTTCCCCATTAGTTGCTACACTCCAAGTTCCTGACATATTGTTTTTGGCATCTGCCAAAGGACCAATCAAAGCAATAGTTCTGGATTTTTTCAAAGGCAATAACTGATTTTTATTTTTTAGTAAAACCAATGATTGAGAAGCTATTTTTCTGGCTTCGTCTCTGCTGGCTGCGGTAAAAATTTCAGTTTTAGATCTTTTGTCATCACAATATTTATATGGATCATCGAATAAACCCAAATCATATTTGGAATTCAAAATAAGAGTTACCGCATTATCGATTTGCTCAATAGTCACTTTCTTTTCATCCAATGATTTTTTCAAAGTAGTCAAGAATCCTTCTCCTACCATATCCATTTCGACACCAGCATTCAAAGACATAGCCGTTACAGTCTGCAAATCGCCCATACCGTGAGCTATCATTTCGGGAATACCTGTAAAATCGGTTACTACAAATCCTTTGAAACCCCATTGTTTTCTCAAAACATCTGTCATCAGCCATTTGTTCCCAGTGGCAGGAATACCGTCAACTTCATTGAAAGAGGCCATAACCGATCCAACTCCTGCATCAACAGCTGCTTTATAAGGAGGGAAATAATCATTAAACATTCTGATATGGCTCATATCCACCGTATTGTAATCACGGCCAGCTTCCGGCGCTCCGTACAAAGCAAAATGTTTAACGCATGCCATAATCGTATTATTCTTCGAAAGGTCATGCTGCTGATATCCGTTTACCATGGCTTTGGCAATTTGGCTTCCTAAATATGGATCTTCTCCAGAACCTTCAGAAATTCTTCCCCAGCGCGGATCGCGGGAAATATCAACCATAGGAGAAAAAGTCCAGTTTATTCCATCGGCACTCGCTTCCTTTGCTGCAATCTGAGCACTTCTTTCAATTAAGTTCATGTCCCAAGTACAGGATAATCCAAGAGGAATTGGAAAAGTCGTTTCGTAGCCATGAATCACATCCATCCCAAAAATCAAAGGGATTTTCAAACGGCTTTTTTCGACTGCAATCCGCTGTACTTCTTTTATTTTTTGAACTGATTTGATATTAAATAATCCACCGACCTTGCCTTCTTCAATTTTTCTTGCAACATCAGAACTATTGGCCTGGCCGGTGGTTATATCTCCCGAAGTCGGTAAATTCAATTGCCCTAGTTTTTCTTCCAAAGTCATTTTGGATAACAGCTCGGCTACAAATTCGGTTTTTGGTTTAATTTTAACGGCTTTTTTATTTTCTTTCTTTTGGCTGTAGCCAAAAAAAACAGAGCCTAAGAATAGTATAATTAATGCTTTTTTCATTTTCTTTTATTTTAAATACATAGCACAGCTAAACATCTATATTTATAAGTTATTACCACCTGTTTTATAAGTACTTAACATCTATATTATTGGCTGTAAGCACAAATACTATTAGTGTTTCCTACCTCTTTTATTGGTTTTAAATACCTATTTAATTGGTTCAAACAACCAATAGTATTAGTGTTTTACACCTATATAATTGGTAGTAAGCACCTATGTTATTGGTTCAAACAATCAATAATATTTTGAATTATAATAATTTATCATCTCTTTTGGCTAGAAACCATACTTTCCAGAATGAAAGCCAAGATTCAGCAAGCCTTGTTTTACCTCGGGTGCATTCATGAATAATTTCCATATTAAACCTGTACGGTAATTTTCAATCATTGGCGCTATTGTTCCTTGATCTATTGCCAGATAACGTGGCGTAACCCAATTAAATTGAGGTGAAAAAGCATCATAAGGCCCCGCAATTCCGACAAGGGTACTTTTCTTTTCTTCATATAAAAAATGCAAAAATTTCATGCTTTCTTTTGGAGTATACGGAAAAGAAGATAATGCAGCAGTTGGTGTAATTACACCCAAATCATTATCGGTATCATGGGCAGAATAGCCTGTTGATCCGTCAGCATTTCGGGAATAACTTGCTGTGAGTCCCCAGCATTTTTCAGAATAGCCCTTCCAATTTTTTGGATTAGCAACGCAATGGCTGTAAATTATTTTCGCCTGATTTTGAGTTAATTCCCAATAATTGGCATATTTATCAGACAATTGGGAAGGATCTAATCCTAAGTAAGAATACTGCGCCCAAAACAAAGGACCAGCGTTTCCGCTAACGGTATTGTATTTGAAAACTAAAGGTATTCCGTATTGTGTTTTACTAGTTGTAATAGTTCCGTTTCGTGCCCATCCTTCGTGATAAGCAGCTGTGGGAATCGGATGCGTTGTTGAAGCTGCTCCTAAGATGTAAGCAATCAAGCACTCATTGTATCCTTCTAATTTGAACTTCATTTCCCATTGATACGTAGGCGACCAATGCCAATACATCGCGTTTTCGCCGTTGGTGTACCAACTCCACTCCACACCTTTCCATAAATTATCTGCTTTGGCAGACAAAGTTTTTTCTTGGGCGTTACCGTTTTTAAAATATTCCCGAACAGCAATCAATCCTTGGCACAAGAAAGCAGTTTCAACAATATCTCCGCCATCATCTTTATTCCCAAAAGAAATTGCTTTTCCTGTAGTTCCATCCATCCAATGTGCCCATGCTCCGTGAAAACGATCTGCTTTTTCCAGAAAATCCATTGCGGTGGTCATTCGAGTAACGGCTTCGGTTCTTGGAATAAAACCTCTTTCTACTCCAACAATCAAAGACATCAGCCCAAAACCTGAACCGCCAGTGGTTACTTTATTGGATTCGAATCCAGGGTTGTCTGTATGGTATCGTTCTCTTCCTAATTTTGAATTGGGTTCGGCATAATCCCAAAAATACTTTATGGCATCTTTTTGAACCTGATCCATGGCTTGTTCATCAGTCAATGCGGTGACAGGCGCTGTTGGAGTTGTAGGCAAAGGCGTACCTCCAGTGTTACCTTCCGAGGGTGGTGATGATGAACATGAATTAAAGAAGTTCAAAAAAATAAACAAGAATAGATTTTTCATTTTTATAAAATTTGATGGCTAAAAAATACACACCTGATTTTTAGTTTAATCAGGTGTGTAAAGTAGAATCCTTATCTGTTGTCTTTTTCTAGTTTATAAAGAGCTGTAACTTCATTGTCAGCTAATGCCACATCATAGATTCTAAATTCATCCATTAAACCTTTATAGTGAAGCATCCAGCCATCGGCGTTACCCCAAGGAGCTCCTAAATGTTGCTGATAACCACCAATAATAAATTTTGAAACTTCAGAATTTGCTAATTCTCCATAAGGAGCACCTCCTGTTAAAGGATCACTCGCATATCTTTTCGATATTGTAGCTGGTAAATCTAATTTTACACCATCGATATATATGCTATAAGTGGAACTTGTTCCGTTGTAAGTCCAAACCACATGTTTCCATGCTCCATACATATTCTTCAGAATATTATCATCTTTATGCTCTAGAAATTGTCCAAACCAAGGAATGCTAGGCGTTACGTCTTTTTGAATATGATTTTTTAGAAACATCGAAGTATTTGAATTACTCTGTTCAATCAAAGAAAAAATATTCCCCCAGAAATCTGTTTTTTTAGGCAACATAAATAATGACTGTGCACCTCCTGTATGAGTTTCAGTTTTTATCCACATTGAAACTGAAATACTCTTAACATTTATTACAGAACTTGATACATTATTGTATGCTATAAATGCTGTTGGCGATCCTTTGTAAGCCTGACCTTTTATACCTGCTTCATAAGTAACATCTGTTCCTGTTCCATCTGTAATAGCATTTTTGGAATCTTGAATATTTCCATCAAAACTAAATTTTGAAACTAAATGAGTAGCCGCAATATCATCAGAATTCTCATAACCTCCAATTGACTCATAAGGAATTGGATTGTTCACTTTATCAATACTATCCTCGTTACAACTTGCAAAAAATTGTGCAACTATAACCGAAGCAAATAAGAAAATATATTTATTTTTTTTCATTTTACTTTTTTTTAAGAATTAATAACCAGGGTTTTGTGATGACAAACTACCTGTTTGTTTTAAGAATACTGCAGGAATAGGAAATAATTCATTTTTCCCTTCAATAAAAACTTTTCCATCAACTGCAAAAGCTGCTTTAGCTTGACCTGTACGAACTAAATCAAAAAATCTATCGTGCTCAAAAGCCATCTCCACTCTTCTTTCTTTCCAAATAGCTGTTCTAACATCCCCTTGAGAACTAAATGTTGTATTTGCTAATCCTGCTCTGTTTCTTATTTGATTTAACAACGGAATAGCCTCAGTTGTTTGTCCTAATTCATTCAATGCCTCAGCTTTCATTAATAAAACTTCAGCGAATCTTAGGTATTTTATGTCAACATCTGTTTCCCATGCAGCTGTATAAGCAGAAGAATATGCTTTGTAATTGTAACGGTCATTTTCAACTGTTGTTGGAACTTCCCTGCCATCGTATAAAGTGGTTCCTTTAAAAATAATGGTTGCTACTTTTCTGACATCACCAGCCTCATAAGCGTTTACTAAACTTTCAGATGGTGTATTGAAACCCCAACCCCAACCTCCAGCACCACGAGCACCTTGTGTATTAGAGTATCCTTCAATTCCTTTGGCAGGAACACTACCCTGCGCATAAATTTCAAAAATTGATTCTGAATCAAATTTTCCTGCTGGTCTAAACATCGTAGCATAATCATCAACAATAGAGTAGCCTGTAACTTTATTACAGTTTTCAACTACTTTTTGCCAGTTTTTTTGGTAAAGACTTACTTTTGCTAATAGGGCATAAGCAGCTCCTTTTGAAGCTCTTGCTCTTTCATTTGTGCCATAAGCCGATTTATCTGGTAAAGCAGCAATTGCATCATTTAAATCATTTTCGATAAAAGCATAAACCTCTGCAGCTGTTTTACGAGTCAACTGCATAATTCTATCTGAATCTGAACCCGGAACTGGTAAATGATCAATTATAGGTACTCCGCCGTAACATTTTACCAAAGTAAAATACATAAAAGCTCTTAAAAACTTAGTTTCACCTATTAACCTATTTCTTAAATTAGGGGTTACTTTATCTAACTGCGGAAGAATATATAATGCCTGATTACATCTGTTAATCCCATCATAATTAGCAATAAAAGTACTTTCGGCAGAAGGATTTGATGCATTATAAGTTAAAGCATCTAATACATCTTTATCTGTTCCCGTATCGCCTGGAGACGAACCTTTATCTGCATCATCTGAAGTGATACTAGAAAGACCTATCCAACCAAATGAAGTCATATCCCAATTCAAGAACTTATTATAAATTGCTGTAACAAACTGAGGAGCATCTGCATCATTATTAAATAACTCAGTATCAATTGTAGAAATTTTTTCGGTTTGGTCTACATCTAAATAATCATCTGCGCATCCTGCAAATACGAATGCTGATAATACAAACGTTACTATATATATCTTTTTCATAATTTTAAAATTTTAAGTTAGCACCCATTACAAATGATCTCAAGGTTGGATAAGCATTCAGTTCAACTCCTTGAAGATTATAAGGGTTACCATCATCATTTAATTCAGGTGAAAATCCTGAGAATTTCTGAGTAATAAATGGGTTGATAGCATTTATATAAATTCTACAAGAGCTAATAAAACCGTTAGTTGGCAATGGCAATTTGTATCCTACTGTAATATTATTAATCCTAAAGAAATCACCAGACTCTAAATAATAAGTAGAGGCTACTGGAGGCTGATTGAATGGTCCTGGATTTGAAGCTGTTAAATTATTTGGTGTCCAAAAATCAGTCGCAAGAGATTCTTCAATATTTTCGCCGCCAAAACGCTGTGCTTTTTTACCATTATAAACCTTCGCTCCAGCGGTACCATATCCGTCAACAGAAAAATCAAAATTTCTGTAGTTAAATCCTAAAGAAACACCATAGGTAGATTTAGGTAAAATTGAACCTGCATATTTTCTATCAACGTTTAAAAATAGTGCGTCCTGTGTAACTTTTTCTCCTTGGGCATTGTAATATAACATTGTACCATTTGATGCATCAAAACCTGCATATTCATAAAGATAGAAACTCCCTAAGGGCTGACCTATGGAACTATTATCAAGGACTTTTGTATTTTGTCCATTCCCTAAATTTCCTCCATTAAGCGCAGATAATTGAACCTCTTTTAAGCCTGTAAGTTCATTTTGATTGTTTGAAAAGTTACCTCCAACCCAATAACTAAAATCCTCATTTATTTTTTCATCCCATCGTAAAGAAATTTCATATCCTCTGTTTGATACTTCACCAACATGAGCTGGAGACTCCTTTGTGATACCTGAGGTAAAATAAGGTTTTGTATTTAGAATTACATTAGTTGTCGTTTTATCATAAACATCAAATGATCCTTTTAATCTGTTCTCTAATATTTCAAAATCTAAACCAAGAGAGGATTCTTCTGTAATTTCCCAAGATAAACTAGGATCAATTTGTGAGTTAATCGTTGTTCCCAGATTTAAAATCGAACCACCTAAATAACCATTTAAACCAGAGGTATAACCTTGTCTGTTAAGAGGAACATCTTGATTTCCTAAACGTCCCCAACCACCTCTTAATTTTAGCAAATTGATTGTTTTCACATCGTCCAAAAATTTTTCTTTGGTAATAACCCAACCTAATCCAAATGCTGGAAAGGTTCCCCATCGATAGTCTTTACCAAAATTAGATGAACCGTCACGTCTAATTGTTCCAGTTACTAAGTATCTGTCTAATAGTTTGTATTGAAAACGCCCTAAATATGATGCCAATCTTACTTCATTAAATACCTCGTCTTTATAACTTTTTATGTCAGTGGCATATTCAACACCTTCTAAAGACCAGTAATTTTCATTTGTATTGACATTTTTTCTAACAATTGTTAAATTTTCTCTCGATCCTTTTACATTTGTTTCAATACCCGCAGTAGCCTCAATATCATGTATTTCATTAAAAACCTTGTTATAAGTTAAATAGCTTGATAAATTCCAGTTAAAATATTCTGCTCTTCCTTTTGTCAATAAATTAAAATAAGGCTGTGGTTTATCAACATTGTCATAATCAAATGCCGTTTTATTTGGATTAGCGGCTAACCAAATATTTCTTGTATCTTCAAAATCATATTGGTTCCAAGTATAATATTCTCCATTAAATTGTGAAGTGAATTTTAATGACTCCATAATCTGATAATCTAATTTCAAACCTCCTTGCAGGGTTATACTTTTTTGCTTCTCATCTTTAAAATCTAATTGTGCAACAGGATTACCCACATTATTAAATGCTGAACCAATTTGATTAGCAAAACCATCTTCTCCTGCCCTTGGAACACCATACTTTCCGTCAGGAAAATAAACAGGGACAATTGGTGATTGTTTATACGCTGCAGTGAAAGCATCTAAAGGCTTTGGAGTAGATCTAGTAGATGTGAAACTAAAATTCTGATTTAAAGTAAGTTTTTTAGAAATTTTAAATTCATTATTATTTCTAAAAGTCGTACGACTATAATCGAGACCCTTTAAAATTGCTTTTTCTTCATAATTTCCTAAACTGAAAAAGTATTTTATGTTTTCATTTGATCCCGAAACAGAAATATTATTTTGAGTATAAGTCCCCGTTCTGGTTATCTCGTCAAACCAATCAGTATTAACGGGTTGATCCTGAGAAAAAGTAGTCGCTTGCAAGGCCGAATTGTTATAATAAGCATATTTATTACTACCTGCCATTTTAACTTTTTTGAGTGGTTCTCTTATACCGGCAAAACTTTCTATCTCTACAGAAACCTTTTCTCCTTTACCCTTTTTTGTAGTAATAATGATAACTCCATTTGCAGCCCTTGTACCATAAATGGCAAGTGCTGAAGCATCTTTTAGAATATCATAAGACGTAATATCATTAGTATTAATGTTATTGATATTCTGAGTTGGCATTCCATCAACAACATATAAAGGAGTTCTTCCTCCCAATGCAGTACCTAAACCTCTAATTACAACCGAAGGAGTACTTCCCGGCAAATCGGAAGAAATTACTTGTACACCAGCCGCTTTACCTTGAATGGCCTGCGAAGCGTTCAATACTTTCGTTTTAGTAATTTCCTCAGTTTTTATGGAAGAAATAGCTGTAGTATTATCTATTTTCTTTCTTGTACCATATCCAATGACCACAACCTCTTTTAATTCAGTGTCTTTGGATTCTTGCAACGTAATGGTCATCGGTGCCAAAGTTGCCGGGACTGATACAGCTTCAAAACCGACTAAGCTAATTTTCAATATATCGCCTTCTTTAGCATTTATACTAAAATTTCCATCAAAATCACTTTCGGCTGAAACATTTCCTGCAACGATAAATGCTCCAGGGATTCCAAGACCGGTCTGATCCAATACTTTTCCTTTGATTACTTGACCAGACATATAGGCTGGAAGTAGAATGAGTGCTAAAAAGCTAAAAATAAAATTTCTCATAGGTTTGTTAAACGTTTAAGTTAGTCCAGCTAAATTAGACAAATACAACGTTGTAGTAGCCGAAGCCGCACTACTACATGAATACATCAAACCCTATTTTTATTTTCATAAACCCTTGTTTTAAAAGTATTAACAAAACTATCAAAGAGCACATCAAAGCTTAATGATGTAGCAATGATGTATTGTTATTCTGCAAAAATTACACAAAATAAATATATTATTAATAAAAAAAATACTGGTTTTTATACAGATAATAAAAACTTAGAAAGCGTTTCCTCCTGAAAAAGTCCCAGTTTTTTCCTTAAACGGTACCTGTGTAGCTCTACTCCTCTAAAAGAAATATTCATCATGGGAGCAATTTCCTTCGAGGAAAGATTCATTTTAAGATATACACACAGCTTAATATCCTTTGAAGTAAGATTTGGATATTTCTTTGAAAGGGCAATAATGAACTCATTGTTAATCTGATTTAGATTGGTCTCAAAAATCTCCCATTCATGCTTATTAACAGCATTAATTTTTATAGCTTTTTTTATTTCACTTTTTAGTTTGTTGAAATCTAATTCAGTATCTAATATGTTTTGAATGTTATCAATCATTTCGCTTTGCTTAGCAATAGAAAGCGACTTGCCTGCTACTTCCGAAGATTTAGTCTGCAATTCGAGTTCCAGAATGTGTTTTTCATACTCTTGCCTGTTTAACTCATTTTCGGCTTTCAATTCCATTTCCAGAATTTCTCTCTGGTGCTTTAATTCTTCTTTCTGAAGTTTAAGTTTCTGGATATACTTCATCTTATTCCATTTATAATAAAGATATAAGATAAGCCCAACCACAATAATATAAACAAAAATCATCCAAATTGAATAATACCATGCATTGGCTACAGCAAACTGAAAGTTAGCCACTTTATTATAACGCACACCATCATTACTGTAAATCGTAACATCATGAGAACCACTTGTAAGGTTATTTAAGAGAATCACACCTTCCTTTATTGGAATTAGTTCTTTTTTACCGTTCAATCTATAAAACAAATCTGGTTTTGAAGCTCCGTAAATCCCCGATATAACATTAATTATCAACTCTGAATTATGTTTAATCTTCGAATTGTTTTCGACTAAATCATCATTATTAAAAGCTTCAATTTTTACAATAGCATTTTCCTTCTTATTATACTTTAAATCCAAAGAAATAAAACCGTCATCGAGATTCAGCAAATAGTTATTTCCATCTTTAAAAATCTTCAAGTTATCATTAATAATTTTTCCTTTATAGTATTTCTCCTGAATACTATTTCGAATAAACTTAGATCCTTGAGCATAAACATGATATAAAAGACCATCCTGCAATACCATAAAATGATTTTCATCAATAGAGACAATATTGGAAACATTTTTAAAATTATCATCAAACAACTGATTAGCTTCCAATTGATTTGTAAAGGAATTAAAAGTATACCAGGAATTATTAATCAAGAAGAGGATTTCATTTCTAAACTCAAATATTTTCACTCCAAAGTCATTACTCATTTTACTGCGCTGAGTCAAATTATCGACTTTTGTTTCATAATTATCATTATATAAAATACGGTATAAACCTCTATTGATATCTGCTGCCCAGATTTCATTCTTTCTGTTTTGGGCAAGATATTTAATAGGCTTCAGCAACCCTTTTACTATTTCCGTTTTCTTTAAATTATTGGCGTCATTATAAATCACAATGCCGCTATAGGTAGCCTGCAGATAGGAATTATTGATAGCACTCTTGGCTAGATTCCAACCTCCATTAACATCACTCAATCTGCTGAATAAACCATTCTTATAAACAAACGTCCCTTCATTGTGACCAATGAGATACTGATCATTTATTTTACTTATATTCCAAGCTTGTCCCTGCGTATTAGGAATCAACGAAAGCTGTTTACCCTCATGTTTAAAGACACCGTGATTGGAAGCCATCAGATAGCCTTTAGGAATACTCGCTACCGAATAAACTGACCCTAAAATTCCTGAACTGTCGTAAAATATTGAAATTAAAGAATTCACCTCAATATGTGCAATACCATTATCGAGACCTAACCACAAATCATTTTCTTTGTCCTGTCCAATACTCAAAATTGAATTGTTCATAAGAACATTATTTCTATTAATGTTTTTATAACTTCCATCAATCAAATTCAGAACATAAACGCCATTATTTGCTGTACCAATAATTAATTTATCACTATTTATAAATTGAGCTACATTAATATTTGCCGATTTCAAAACCTCATTTAAACCATTTTTCCAAGGAGTAAGAATATTATTTTCAAGCACATAAACTCCATTTTTTTTGGTAAAAAAATACGTTTTATCTTGGTGTTTTTGAATAGCATGAATTACATTGTTCTCTAAAAGGGATAAACCATTTACTTTTTCTATTTCTCCATTATTCAATCGAAAAATTCCTTTTTCTACAGAAGCAATAAACAATTGGTTATCAACAACAAAACAATAGGATATTAGAAAAGGAAACTTTTTTTCTTTAATAACTTTTCCGTCAAAGATGAAAATACCATTAAAAGACTGAAAGTAAATTTTGTCATTAAACTTAAATATTTTCCATATTTCTTCATTATTATTTTCATCAAAGACTTTTCTTTCTTTCGAAATAGAAACATAATGCATCTTGGCTTCTTTTCGGTACCAATAACCAAATTCTTTATAAGAACCCGAATAGATCTTACCTCCATCAACCATTATTGAACGGATTATTGTTTTGTTGGGTAATTTATATTTCTCCCATTTTACACCATCATAACGCAGTAAATAGTTGTTATTAGCAAAATACATAGCATTGTCTTTCCCTTGTGCTGCGCTCCAAATCTGATTATCTCCTTGATAATTTGATTTGCTGTAATTTTCAACAAAAGGAAGCAATTCCTGAGCTGTAAGCTGTAATGTTATAAAACCAAAAATGAATATATAGAGAAGTTTAGCTTTCAAAATGTTGAGATTTTTCATCAAATATAATTACAATTCTTCAATTAAAAACACAAAAAAAGCCTCTGAATACAGAAGCTTTTTTAAACCTTTATTATTTATTTTTTAATTCAGCAGTAATTTATACACCTGATTTGCAATCTCGATTTCTTCATTGGTAGGAACAACCAAAATTTTAGTTTTCGATTGAGGCAAATTGATTTCTCTAATTTCTTTGGAACGGATTTCGTTTTTAGGCAAATCTAATTCAATTCCAAAATACTCCATATCAGTACAAACTAATTTTCTGATGTAAGAAGAATTTTCACCAATTCCTGCAGTAAAAACAATGGCGTCCAAACCATTTAAAGCTGCTGTATAGGAACCAATGTATTTTTTTATTCGATATGCATTCATTGCCAAAGCCAATTGACAATCTTTATTTCCCTGCTCGGCATTTGATTCAATATCTCTTAAATCGCTGTAACCTGTAAGAGCAAGCATACCACTTTGTTTTTGCAATAAAGTACTAACTTCATCTACAGTATAATTCAATGCTTTCATCATATAAAACAACACAGATGAATCAATATCACCACTTCGAGTTCCCATAATTAACCCACTAATTGGCGTAAAGCCCATCGAGGTATCGATACATTTCCCATCTTTCACAGCAGCAATACTACAGCCATTACCCAAATGCACAGTGACTATATTTTTGTACGGTTTCTTTTCTGATTTTAGATATTGAATTGCTTTTTCTGAAACATATTTATGAGATGTTCCATGAAATCCATACACTCTAAGTTTATTTTCTTTTAAGAAATGAGTAGGAATCGCATATTTGTATGCCACTTCAGGCATAGTCTGATGAAAAGCAGTATCAAAAACAGCGACTTGTTTGGCTTCAGAAAAAATTTCTTCGGCAACAATAATTCCTTCCAAATGAGCAGGATTATGCAGAGGAGCTATATCACATAATTTTCTTATCTCTTCTTTTACTTCGGGAGTAATCAAAGCTGTGTCCGAAAATGAACTGCCGCCATGCACCACTCTATGTCCTACGGCTACAATTTCTTTGGTGCTTTTTATAACTCCTTTTTCGTCATCCATCAGCAATTGAGCGATTTTATTAAGGCCCGTTTTATGATTAGCGATTGGCAGAATTTCCTCTACTTTAACAGCTTTGGTAACATAACTAAAATTAGAAGTTTCCAGCCCTATTCTGTCAATCATTCCTGAACAGATGACTTCGCCAGCTGGCATTTCGATTAATTGGTATTTTATAGAAGAACTTCCAGAGTTTATAATTACTATTTTCATTTTATTTTTAAGTTACTGAGTTGTTTTTGATGAAAGATTCAAAATTTTGATTCTGAATTCTAATTTTTTAATTGATTACAATCCTTGTGCCTGAATAGCTGTAATTACAACCGTATTTATAATATCATCAATAGTACAGCCACGGCTTAAATCATTTACAGGC
Source organism: uncultured Flavobacterium sp. (assembly GCA_963511475.1). Classification (GTDB taxonomy): domain Bacteria; phylum Bacteroidota; class Bacteroidia; order Flavobacteriales; family Flavobacteriaceae; genus Flavobacterium. The sequence goes on along the minus strand of CAUPJC010000023.1, from coordinate 32,422 downwards.
TTATTTAATCCTTGTAACATTGGTCCAATTGCTAATGCTCCTGTTTCTCTCTGTACTGCTTTATAAGTATTGTTTCCTGTATTCAAATCAGGGAAAATCAACACACTGGCGTGACCTGCTACCTCAGAGTTTGGCATTTTGCTTTGTCCTACTTCCAAATCGACAGCTGCATCGTATTGAATAGGCCCTTCAATTTTAAGATCTGGGCGTTTTTGTTTCACTATTTCGGTTGCGGCTCTTACTTTATCCACTTCATCACCTTTTCCAGATGAACCAGATGAATAAGACAACATGGCAATTTTTGGTTCTATTCCGAAACCAATACTGGAATCAGCAGATGAAATTGCAATTTCTGCCAATTGTTCAGCCGTAGGATTTGGATTAATCGCACAATCTCCAAAAATGGAAACACGATCCTCTAGACACATGAAAAATATAGAAGAAACAACAGATGAGTTAGGTTTAGTCTTAATAAACTGTAATGCAGGTAAAATTGTATGCTGCGTCGTATGCGCCGCTCCCGAAACCATTCCGTCAGCATGCCCTTTGTACACCATCATAGTCCCAAAATAAGACACATCTTCCATTAAATCTCTTGCCATTCCAAGCGTCACATTTTTGGCTTTTCGCAACTCATAATACGTATTTACATAATCCTCATACAGCTCAGATTCTATCGGATTTATAATCGGAATTCTTGAAAAATCAAATTCTAAACCTAGTTCGGCTACTTTGCTTTCAATTTGTTTTTTGTTTCCAATAATAGAGAGATCTACAACATCCATAGCCTGTAAACGGGCTGCAGCTATAATAATTCTTTCGTCGCTTCCTTCTGGCAAAACGATATGTTTTCTGTGTGCTTTGGCTCTTTTTACCAAATTATACTGAAACATTTTCGGTGTCATTCCTTCTGCCTCAAAAGCGTTAAACTTATCAATCAAAACATCTAAATCTACATATTTATCAAAGGTATTGATAGATGTTTCTATTTTTTGCACATTATCAGGATAGATTTTAGATTTAATATTTCCTATTTTATTAGCAATATGGTAGGTTCCGCCATCGACTGTGATAATTGGCACTATAGAAGAAAGTCCTTCTATTAATTTCATAATGCTGTCTTCAGGAAGAATATTTCCAGTCAGTACAATTCCTGAAATCGATGGATAATTCGCCGATTCGTTTGCCTGCAGTGCCCCGAGAATAATATCCGCTCTGTCTCCGGGAGTAATCACAAGAGCATTCTCTTTTAAATGCAACAAATAGTTACGCAATTGCATCGCTCCAATACTGTAATTTCCTATTTGATTGTTCAAATATTCTTGTCCAAATAATATTTTTGCTTCTAACTCTTCTACAATCTCATGAATTGTTGGATTATTTAAGCTGCTAATTAAAGGTATCGAATTTACAAGAACAGATGACGGTAAGCTTTTTTGCAGACTGGTTGTGACTAACTCAAGGTTTTCCGGCTGCACTTTATTAGCAATTACGGCCAACACTTCTACTTCTTTAATCTTAAAGGAATTATACGCTAAATTCAAATTATCTATTAATTCATCTAAAGTTTTTCCCTCTCCAGAACCAACAATAATAGTGGGAACTCCTAGATTTTTAGCAATCAATACATTTATATCCAATTCTATAACTGTACCTTCTCCTGTAAAACTGGTTCCTTCAACCAAAATAAAATCAAAACGGTCTTCTAATCGTTTGTACTTTTCGATAATTAAATCAACAACATCGCCTAATTTACCGTTGTTTTTTTTCTTGATTAATTTGCTTTTGGTTATGGCATAGGCATCTTCATATTGAATATCTAAATCAAAATGTGAAATAACAGTTTCAATGTGTGTGTCTTTTTTTCCTTCTTCAGAATCTTCTATTATAGGTCTAAAATAACCCACTTTTGCAGTCTTTCCCAAAAGCATTCTCAATAATCCTAAAGTAATTATTGTCTTGCCGCAATTCTCTTCAATCGTTGCGATATATATAGCTTTCTTCATATTGTAAATTTAATTTTTAAACCTTTATATTAATTACAAAAGTAGAAGTTTAATTTCCTTATAAATATGACCAAAATCAGTTAAAACACAAAATTAAAACCAATTTCGTCTTTTAAAATAAATAACCATGCCAATTACTGTTAAAAACATAAAACCAATTACAAAATAATAGCCATTCGGTTCTCGCAGTTCTGGCATATTATCAAAATTCATCCCATAAACTCCCACAATAAATGTTAACGGAATAAAAATAACTGAGATAATAGTCAGCGTTTTCATGATCTCATTCATTTTATGCGTCTGCGCTGCAAAAAAGAAATTTGAAGCACTTTCTAATGAGCCCATATCCGATTCTATTTGTTCCAAAAGCTCTAAACATTTTTGATGTAAACGGGAAAAAAAACTAAAATTATCCGATTCAATTTCATCAAAAACATCATCCTCTTGGATACTTTTAATATCATACAAAGAATCCCGAAGCGGTATAATAGAGCGTTTCAAAAAATTAAAGTTATCTCTGTGCTTTTCAATTTTTTCCAAAATAATAGGATCTGTACTATTTTTGGTGAGATCAATTAAATCCTCTATTTTGTCTTCTTCATCTTCAAGAGTTATGTAGAAATTCCCAATAATAGCATCCAATAAAATATACAGCAGATAATCAGCTTTCTTAGTTCTTACAATTCCAGAATTGGTTCGGATGCGTTCACGGATGTGAGTGAAAAAATCACTTCTTTTTTCCTGAAACGAAATTAAGATTCCTTTTTTTAACAAAAAACTTATCTGCTCCACCTTGATATCATCTGTGGTTTCTGAAGGCAGCATCGATTTTATATTAAAAAACAAAACGTCTTTTTCTTCCTCAAGTTTGGTTCTTCTGGTGGTATTTAAAATATCGGCCAACATAAAATTGTCGATTTTAAAATGGTTTGCTATATCCTTAAGCAAATCTACATCACTTAATCCGTGAATATTTAACCAATTTATTTTAGTTAAATCAATGTGCTTTTCCAAATTAGCAATAGTTCCATTCTCATATTCATTTACTGTACAATCATCAAAAACAAACAACTGCATCTCGATTTCTTTGTTCTTGTGTAAACCTGTATATTCGAGCGTATAAGGCTGTAATCGTTTTCCTTTCTTGTATTTAATCTTTCTCATAAAATAATTTGTATAGTAATATTACGAAAAAAAACTGCAAACACTGATTTTAAGGCACAAAAAAACCGAGCCTATTATAGCTCGGTCATTAATATTTTAAATTGTAGATCTAGTCTTTTTGTGATTTTACAGCTAGAGTATAAATTACCAAGCCAAAACCAATTTTGTTGATTGCATCAGCAATGTTGTATGCAACATCAACATTTCCTTTTCCTAACATACTAGTGTACCATCCATCTGTTCCCAACATATAACCTAATGGATATATTGCCCAACCTACTAGGACAAACCAGCATAAAATTTTATGGGCACCTAATACGTTACCACCTGCTTCTTTAGCCAGTTTTGAAGCGCTTCCCAACCAAATTTCATAAACAATTGCAAAATAAGCAACTCCTGAAATAAAGCCCCAAAGAGCAGCATTTTCTGGATAAACAGCTTCTCCAAAATAACCTGTTACAAGCATAATTACTGAATAGAAAATCATTTTCCACAATAAACTTTGTTTTGCACCAGCAATTTTAAGAATTAAATAAAATTCAAGACACATTAAAGGAACTGTAAGTATCCAGTCAACATATCTAAAAAATGTAGGAGATTCTTGAAAAGAAGCCCAATAATCTCTCATATAAAAATAATGTACTGCTGCAATAAACGTAATCAAACCTGAAACTAAAACAGAAGTACGCCACTTTTTATCAAATTGACTTAATGATAAAAAGAAAAATGCCGAAGCGGCCATCATAGCCATGCAACCAACGAAGAAAGTAAAACCTACATAATCCGTAGGTAATAACTTTGTAATCAATCCTGGAATAATCATAAATTTTGTCATATATAATAAATTTAAATTGTTTTTTGTTTAACCAAATGTATAAATAATTAAACAATAAAAAGACATTTTTTTTTACTTATTTTTACTTATTTTTACTTATTTTTAAAATAATATAAAATATTATGCCAAAATATTCAAATATATCAATAGTTATAAGCTTTTTTGGATTATGGTTGGATTCGTTTATTCCGAATCAAGTTCAAATAATTCTAGGATTTTCATTGATTTTCTCGTTTGGCATTTTGCATGGAGCAAATGATTTGCTACTTATTGAAAATAACAAGTCTAGAAAAACAACCATTTCATTTTTTAAAACGATACTACTATATATTATGATTGTAACAATAAGCGCTATTCTGTTTTATATAATACCCTGGTTTGCGCTATTCTTATTTATTATAGTCAGTGCTTTTCACTTTGGAGAACAGCAATGGAAAGAATTGCTTAATTACTACCCAAATTGGATTTGCAATTCAATTGCTTTTACTTATGGACTCTTAATACTTTTACTGCTCTTTATTTTTCATACTTTAGAAGTTGAAAACATAATATTGGATATTACTAAAATTCGGATTTCTCCGCTATATATACCGCTTTTATTTAAAATCATAGTAAGTGCCTTTCTGCTAACAAGTGCTTATTGTTATTATAAATATATAGGAATGAGGAAGAAAATTCTAACAGAGTTATTTTATTTAATAGTTTTTACCATTATTTTCAAAACCTCTAGTTTAATATGGGGATTTTCTATCTATTTTATATTATGGCATAGTATTCCTTCCATTTTAGAGCAAATGAAATTTTTATACGGCAATTATTCATTCCCTCACTTTAAAATGTACTGTAAATCTGCTTTACCTTATTGGTTTATATCCATTCTAGGAATTATTACACTCTATTTTTTATTTAGAGACAAACTAATATTTAATGCTATCTTTTTTTCCTTTTTAGCCGCAATAACATTTCCTCATGCTTTTGTAATAACAAAAATGTTTAATAAAAAAAACAAATTGAATTAAACCTTATAATAACAAAAAAACCGAGCCATTTCTGACTCGGTTTTATCTTAATACTTAGTACTAATTACTTAATACTTATTTTACTTCTTCAAATTCAACATCTTCAACATTGTCTCCTTGTGCCTGTGCCTGTGGCTCAGCAGCTTGTTGACCTTGTTCTCCTTGAGCGTACATTGCTTCAGTTGCAGTTTTCCATGCAGCGTTCACATTGTCTAATCCTTTTTGGATAGCCTCAATATCTTGAGATTGGTGAGCAAATCTTAATTCAGTCAAAGCAAACTCGATAGCAGTTTTGTTATCATCAGTAAGCTTATCTCCTAATTCTTTCAACTGAGTTTCAGTTTGAAAAATTGTACTGTCCGCCTCATTTATTTTTTCAGCTTTAGCTCTCAATACTTTATCAGATTCAGCGTTAGCTTCAGCATCTTGTTTCATTCTTTCGATTTCCTCAGAAGTTAATCCAGAAGAAGCTTCGATACGAATATCGTGAGATTTACCAGTTCCTTTATCAGTAGCAGTTACTTTGATGATGCCATTAGCATCGATGTCAAAAGCAACTTCGATTTGAGGAACTCCTCTTGGTGCTGGTGGAATACCATCTAAATGGAAACGACCGATAGTTTTGTTATCAACAGCCATTGCTCTAGCTCCTTGAAGAACGTGTAGTTCAACAGATGGCTGAGAATCAGAAGCAGTAGAGAATACTTGAGATTTTTTAGTTGGGATAGTTGTGTTAGCCTCAATTAATATAGTCATAACACCACCCATAGTTTCGATACCTAAAGATAAAGGTGTAACGTCAAGTAACAATACATCTTTTACATCTCCAGAAAGAACTCCACCTTGAATAGCTGCTCCAATTGCAACAACTTCATCAGGGTTAACTCCTTTAGACGCTTTTTTACCAAAGAATTTTTCAACTTCTTCAACAATTCTTGGGATACGAGTAGAACCTCCAACTAAGATAACTTCGTCAATATCAGAAACAGATAAACCTGCATTTTTCAACGCTTTAGCAACTGGTGCCATAGAACGTTTTACTAATGAATCAGTTAATTTTTCGAATTGAGCTCTAGATAATTTTTTAACTAAGTGTTTTGGTCCAGAAGCTGTAGCAGTTACGTATGGTAAGTTGATTTCAGTTTCTGCAGAAGATGACAATTCAATTTTTGCTTTCTCAGCAGCTTCTTTGATACGTTGCAATGACATTGGGTCAAGACGCAAATCGATACCTTCTTCAGCTTTAAATTCGTCAGCTAACCAGTCAATAATTGTATGGTCAAAATCATCTCCTCCTAAGTGAGTGTCTCCATCAGTAGACAATACTTCGAAAACTCCGTCTCCTAATTCAAGAACAGAAATATCAAATGTACCTCCACCTAAATCGTAAACAGCAATTTTTTGATCAGTTCCTTTTTTATCCAATCCGTAAGCCAAAGCAGCAGCAGTTGGTTCGTTGATGATACGCATAACTTTAAGACCAGCAATTTCACCAGCTTCTTTTGTAGCTTGACGCTGTGCATCATTAAAGTAAGCAGGAACAGTAATAACTGCTTCAGTAACTGTTTGACCTAAATAGTCTTCAGCAGTTTTTTTCATTTTTTGAAGTGTCATAGCTGACAATTCCTGTGCAGTGTACAAACGACCATCAATATCCACACGTGGTGTATTGTTATCACCTTTTACTACAGAATAAGGTACTCTTTTTGCTTCCTCAGTGATTTCAGCAAAAGAATGTCCCATAAAACGTTTGATAGAAGCAATAGTCTTAGTTGGATTAGTTACTGCTTGTCTTTTAGCAGGATCTCCCACTTTAATTTCTCCACCTTCAACAAAAGCGATGATAGATGGTGTAGTTCTTTTTCCTTCTGCATTAGGAATAACAACTGCTTCATTACCTTCCATTACAGAAACACAAGAGTTTGTAGTACCTAAATCAATTCCGATTATTTTACCCATTTTTAATATATTTAATTTTTATTATATACTTGTTTCATAACTCGAAGACTAAAAAGCAATCACTGTGCCAATATAAAAAACCGAGTAAAATGTCAGTTTATAATACAATTGGCATAAAACAATATGACAAACTGACATTTTTACAATTGTCATTATAATATGGAGCTAATCCAGCTGTCCACTATATCTCTTGTGGCGAACCCCGCCACAAGAGGATGCCGTTTCCATCTGGGCTAGGACATTCGGCTGTTTCATCAGGAAAATTTAGTAAACAGGAATTCCTTTTATATTTAATGATACAAATAGCGACAGATGAAAGCTCTAATTATCCTTTTATTTGAATTGTTTCAAAAAAGCTTAACTATTTTTCTTAACAGAAAATTAACTCAAACATTTGTATATACAAATATAAAAAATGTTACATTTGTATCAACAAATAAAGATTGTTCCGCTATGAAGATTGAAGATGAATTAAAAAGCAAGATTGAATATAGCAAATCAAAACAAATCGTTTTGAATATCATGTACACGGTAAACGTAATTACAGAACGTTTTAATGATATTATAAAACCTTATGATATATCAGGAGAACAATTTAATGTATTGCGAATATTAAGAGGACAAAAAGGACATCCTGCCAATATGTGCATCATACAAGAACGAATGCTGGCCAAAACTAGTAATACAACGCGGTTAGTAGACAAATTATTATTGAAAGACTTGGTCACGCGTAACGTTTGCCCAGATAACCGAAGAAAAATTGAAGTATTAATTACTCAAAAAGGGCTTGATTTATTGGCAGAACTAGATCCTAAAGTAAAGGAACACGAAGAGTTTTTTGCAAAAAAATTAAATAACGAAGAACTGGAACAGTTAAATAACTTATTAGAAAAATACAGAACTAAATAAACAAATATAACAATGAGCAATTTTTTAAACAATCAAAATTGGAGATACGCAACAAAGAAATTTGATGCTACAAAAAAAGTTTCAGCAGAAGACTTAAATACATTGAAAGAAGCTATCCGATTGAGTTCTTCATCATACGGATTACAGCCTTATAAAGTAATCATCGTAGAAAACCCGGAATTAAGAACACAATTACAGCCAGCAGCTTGGGGACAATCACAAATAGTAGATGCTTCTCATTTATTTATTTTTGCTAATGACACAAATATTGGAGACGAAGCTATCGATAAATTTTTGAATACAATCAGCGTTGAGAGAGAAACACCGCTTGAAGCATTGGCAGGATACGGTGATTTCATGAAATCTAAAATCTCGACTTTGGAACCATCGCTTAAAAACAGTTGGACATCAAAACAAACGTATTTAGCTTTAGGAAATTTATTAAACGCAGCAGCTGAATTAAAAATTGACGTAACGCCAATGGAAGGTTTTGTTCCTGCACAAGTAAACGAAATTTTAGGCTTAGATAAACTAAACCTTAATGCTTCTCTTATTGCAGCTGTTGGATACCGTCACGAAGAAGACACTACCCAATTTTACAAAAAAGTAAGAAAATCTCAAGAAGATTTATTTATCACTTTATAATAACAACTATAATAATTACTAATTTAAATTAATTTAAACAAATTTTAAAACTATGAAAAATTTAAAAACAATCGCATTAGCATTCGTAGTAGCATTGTCTACATTAGCAGTAACTGCACAAACTAAAAAAATTGATGTTGCAAAAAGTAACATCAACTGGGTTGGAAAAAAAGTAACAGGTCAGCACTCTGGAACTGTAGGTTTTAAAAGCGGTGCTTTAGTATTCAAAAAAAATGTACTAAAAGGAGGGACTTTCACTGTTGATATGACTTCATTGACAGCTACTGACATTACAGGTGAATACCAAGGAAAATTAAACGGTCACTTAAAAGCGGATGACTTTTTTGGAACTGATAAATTCCCAACTTCAACTTTAGTTTTCAAAACTATCACTTCAAAAGGAAACAATGTTTACTCAGTAACAGCTGATTTGACTATCAAAGGAATCACTAAACCGGTAAGTTTTGACATCACTGTAAAAGGAAACACTGCAACTACATCTTTCAATGTAGACCGTACCAAATACGACATTAAATACAATTCTAAATCATTCTTCGAAAGTATTGGAGACAAAGCTATCTATGACGAATTTGAATTAACAGTAAACTTGAACTTTTAATTTTAGAATTTAATTGTGGGAAGTACCCTCAGCATTCTTTGCTGGGGGTATTTTTTTTATACTAAAACCAACCTTTACCACTATTTAAAAACGCAGCTTAACTTAAAAATGACGAATCGGTAACACTAAGAAAATATCCCTAAAACATTGTAATGGTAATTTTGAAAAGAAAACTAAAACATCAAAAAAACCACAACCATTAGTGTTATGAAAGCAAAACTACTCGTAGTCACAATCATTCTATTTTCGATTACCTCACTGAATGCGCAACAAATAAAAGGAATTACCGGCAATACCAACTGGATGGATAACTGGACAAACTTCAAACCATCGGCTACAGTTTATAAAGAAGCCAGCCAAGTTTTAACTGGTACTATCGACCAAGATTTAAAACTTACAAAAAACAATACCTATAAGTTAATCGGAACCGTTTATGTAACTAATAAAGCTGTTTTAACAATAGAACCAGGAACTGTCATTAGAGGCGATAAAGAATCCTGCGGCACACTTGTAATTACCAAAGGCTGTAAACTTATCGCAGAAGGTACCGTTGCCGAACCTATTGTTTTCACTTCAAACAACTCTAATTTAATGAGAAAACCAGGAGACTGGGGAGGCATTATTATATTAGGCGAAGCTCCTATCAATAAAGTTGGCGGTGTTAGTTTTTTAGATTTCAATCTAGATTCTGCTGTGAGTTATTATGGAGGACAGGATCCGAACAGCAATTCGGGTATTCTAAAATATGTGCGTATCGAATATTCAGGCCACAAAATCAATGCTCTTAAAGAACTGAATGGGTTATCATTGGGCGGTGTTGGGAGAGGCACTAAGTTTGAATTCATCCAAATCAGTTTTTCAAATGATGATTCATTTGAATCCTATGGAGGTGATGTAAATTTCAGTAACCTTATTTCATATAGAGCAACCGATGATGATTTTGATTTTACGCAAGGAGTACAATGCACTATCTCTAATAGTATTGCTATCCGTAATCCTTATTCTTCGGATATTTCAGGTTCACGCTGTTTTGAAATTGATTCATACGATAAAATTGAGAATACTGATATGACTAAAAAATTAACCAAGATTACAGCGAATAATATGACAATGATAAATACCGAAGATAACAATCAAGGACTGGTTAGAGAAGCGGTTTATATTAAGGAAAAAAGTTATTTCAATATCAACAACAGTATTGTTGACGGATTTAGCAGCTGTGTTTTGCTCGAAAATAAAATAGGTGCATTTCCTGCAAATCTGGCAAAAATCAACATTCAGGGAATACAGGTAAACCGATGCAACGGAGTAGTTCTTAGCGAAAGCCCAAACTATAATTCAGAATTAAATAGCTGGTACAATAGTGACACCTTTTCGTTAGAGCTTACCAAATTAAACAGCACTGAATTATTCATTCAGCCAGATGTTAAAAACACTCCCGATTTTAGAGTAAAAAGCACCAATCCGATAGTGAGCAAATAATTAAGTTTTTTTGACTTCAAAACATACAAAGCCTGATATTTTATCAGGCTTTTTTTTCCTCTGTAACAATGTGTAAAAACTATGCTGTAAAACAACGCTTACCATCTTTGATAACATTAAAAATACAGCTATAAAATAATAGACTGAAAACCGCTGATTTACAAGAATTTAAATTAACTTTATATAACCTTTATAATCTGACACTTATCATCATCATAATTCAATCGATTTCGTTTTTTCATCAAAATGAAATCAGTCTGTATTTTATTTGCCTTTTAATTAATTTAATTTAGAGAAAATATGAGAAATTTAAAATCACTTAGCATTGTTTTACTGATTGTATTTTCCTTTTACACAGGAAATGCACAAACATCCAAAATTGATGTATCAAAAAGTAACATTCATTGGATCGGAAAAAAGATAACTGGTGAACATGAAGGAAGCATCAAGTTTAAGGATGGGTCTCTTGTTTTTAAAAGCAAAAAATTAACTGGAGGAAGCTTTACTGTAGATATGACTAGCTTATCCAATACGGATCAAACGGGCAGTTCTAAACAAAAACTGGAAGGTCATTTGAAATCTGAGGATTTTTTTAACACTGCAACTTTCACCACTTCAACGTTAGTATTTAAAAGTATCGCCAGCAAAGGAAATAATACCTGTCTTGTCACTGGTGACCTGACAATCAAAGGAAATACTAACTCCATACAATTTGATATGGTTATTGTTGGAAAAAACAAGGCGACAGCTACCTTGATTGTCAATAGAACCAAATATGACATTAAATATGGATCTGGAAGTTATTTTGATGATTTAGGAGATAAAACAATTTACGATGATTTTGAATTAAACGTAGTTTTAGTCTTTTAATCATTATAATTTAACAAAAATTCAAAAAAAATATCTTTTTTTTTATTTAAGAATCTTTGTCAAAACAAATATGATTTATATATTTGCATTCAACAAAAAAGAACATGATAACAATAACAAACAATATTTGGTGGTGGAATAATTTACGTCAGTCGTCGTGAACTAAGCTCCTATAGTATTATTTGAACTATAAATATAAAAGGCTTGTCATCACGACAGGCCTTTTTTCATTTAGTAAAATGAAGAAAAAATTAAAAGAAAAAAAACAATTGTATCAAAAAACAACATAAAGCATGAAGACCTATCAACTACAAACCAATTACAAACAAATACTAGCCGATACAATAACACCGGTAAGCATCTATTTTAAAATAAGAGACAAATTCCCAAATAGTTTATTACTTGAGAGCAGTGATTATCACGGAAACGACAACAGTTTTTCGTATGTATGCTGTAATCCGATTGCATCTATAAAAATTGAAAACGAAACTATTTTCAAAACTTTTCCTGACGGAAGTACAGAAGAAACTTCAATCGATGCAAACACAGATGTTCCGCAAGTAATTCAGGAATTTTCAGGTCAGTTTAAATTAGACAAAAGCGATTTCAAATTTATCAATAATGGTTTGTTTGGATACATTTCTTATGACGCAGTTCGTTATTTCGAAAAAGTGAGCATTGGCAAAAAAGAAAACAGCAATTCCATTCCCGATGTGTATTATGCGGTTTACCAAAACATCATTGCCATTAACCATTTCAAAAACGAAGCCTATATTTTCTGCCATAACCTTGACGGAAAAAACAATATCTCCGAAATTGAACAGTTAATGCAATCACGCAACATCGCTTCGTATAAATTCTCCAAAGAAGGTGAAGGTTTTTCGAACCTTACCGACGAAGAGTTCAAACAAAATGTGGCTTTAGCCAAAAAACATTGTTTCCGTGGAGATGTGTTCCAATTGGTTTTATCCAGAAGATTTACACAAGGATTTAAAGGTGACGAATTCAATGTTTACAGAGCATTGAGAAGCATTAACCCATCACCTTACCTCTTCTTTTTTGATTATGGCGATTTCAAAATTTTTGGCTCTTCACCAGAAGCACAAATTATTGTCAAAAACCGTAAAGCCGAAATTCATCCAATTGCTGGAACTTTCAGAAGAACCGGCGATGATGAAAAAGATGCCGTTTTGGCCAAAAAATTATCGGAAGACAAAAAAGAAAACAGCGAACACGTGATGCTGGTCGATTTGGCTCGAAATGATTTAAGCCGTCACGGACATAACGTGAATGTAGAAAAATACAGAGAAGTTCAGTTTTTCTCTCACGTAATCCATTTGGTATCCAAAGTGACAGGACAATTACACGAAAAAGCAACAACAATGCAAGTCGTGGCAGATACTTTCCCTGCTGGAACTTTGAGTGGAGCGCCGAAACACAGAGCGATGCAATTGATTGAAGATTACGAAAAAACAAACCGCAATTTTTATGGAGGAGCCATCGGTTTTATGGATTTTGAAGGCAACTTCAATCACGCTATTATGATTCGAACTTTTCTTTCTAAAAATCACCAATTGCATTCACAAGCTGGAGCTGGAATTGTAGCTAGCTCAGACGAAGAAAGCGAAATGCAGGAAGTTTACAATAAATTACTAGCTTTGAACAAAGCATTGGATTTAGCAGAGAATATTTAAAAATTAAAAAATTGAATGATTGAAAAATTTTTAATCTTTAAATTTCTCAATCTTTAAATCATTAAAAAAATGAAAAAAATACTAGTCATAGACAATTACGATAGCTTCACTTATAATTTAGTGCATTATTTGGAAGATTTAGATTGCGAAGTTACCGTTTACAGAAACGATGAATTTGATATTGATGAAATCTCGGGTTTCGACAAAATATTGCTTTCTCCTGGACCAGGAATACCAGACGAAGCTGGATTATTGAAAGCCGTTATCCAAAAATACGCTCCAACCAAAAGTATTTTAGGAGTGTGTCTTGGACAGCAAGCCATAGGAGAAGTTTTTGGAGGAACACTTTCGAATTTAGACAAAGTGTATCACGGAGTAGCAACATTGGTAAAAACATCTGTTAATGATGAGCTTTTATTCGAAGGTTTAGGAAACGAATTTGAGGTAGGACGTTACCATTCTTGGGTTGTAGATACAAATTTACCTGACGTATTGGAAGCAACTTCTTTTGATGAAAACGGTCAAGTAATGTCGTTAAGACACAAAACATACGATGTAAGAGGTGTTCAATTTCACCCAGAAAGTGTGTTGACGCCAAACGGAAAAAAGATTTTGGAGAATTGGTTGAAATCGTAGAAACGTTGTGGTAAAGACATTGCAATGCAACGTCTCTACAATAATAATAAAAAATAAAATGAAAAACATATTAAACAGACTAATCAACCACGAAATTCTCTCCAAAGAAGAAGCCAAAAATGTATTGGTAAATATCTCCAGCGGGAGTTACAATCCAAGTCAGATTTCAGCCTTTTTGACCGTCTATATGATGCGTAGCATTAGCATTGAAGAATTGGCGGGATTCAGGGAAGCGCTTTTGGAATTGTGTATTCGAGTAGATTTGTCAGATTATAATACCATCGATTTGTGCGGTACTGGAGGTGACGGAAAAGACACTTTCAACATTTCAACTTTAGCTTCATTTATAGCTGCTGGAGCAGGAATTAAAGTCGCAAAACATGGAAATTACGGAGTTTCCTCTATTTCGGGTTCTAGTAACGTGATGGAAAAATTGGGAGTAAAATTTAGCAATGACGGCGAATTTATTGAAAAATGTATCGACAAAGCCGGGATTGCCATTTTACACGCGCCATTGTTTCACCCTGCTATGAAAAACGTAGGCCCTATTCGAAAAGAATTGGGCGTTAAAACCTTTTTCAATATGCTGGGACCAATGGTAAATCCATCGTTTCCACAAAACCAATTGGTAGGTGTATTCAATCTCGAATTGGCTAGAATGTACAGTTATTTATATCAAAATACCAATGTAAACTTTACAATTTTGCATTCATTGGATGGTTATGACGAAGTCTCTTTGACAGGACCAACAAAAATGATAACCAGCACCAAAGAAGGAATTTTGAATCCTGCTGATTTTGGCGTTCGCCTTTTGGAACAAAGCGAAATTGAAGGCGGAAAAACCATCGAAGAATCTGCAGAAATGTTTATGAATATCATTTCTGGAAAAGGTAATGAAGCCCAAAATAATGTAGTTTGTGCCAATGCAGGAATAGCGATTGCTACTGTTACAAAATGTTCTACTCTAGAAGGATTTCAAATAGCAAAAGAAAGTTTATTATCAGGAAAAGGTTTTCTAGCTTTGAAAACAGTACAAGAACTAAGTAAATAAAAATAGTTTAGAAAGTTTAGAAGGCTTAAGAGTTTACCTCTAAACCCTTCTAAGCCCAATAAGCCCCATAAGCTTTAAAAAAATGAACATACTAGATAAAATCATAATCGACAAAAAAAGAGAAGTCGTTCTCAAAAAATCTGTCATTCCAGTTTCGCAATTGGAAGCTTCGGTTTTCTTTGGAAAAGAAACAATTTCTTTAAGCCAAAATTTAAAAAACAGCAACTCTGGAATCATAGCCGAGCACAAACGCCGTTCCCCATCAAAATCGATTATCAATCAGAATTTCACTGTTGAAGAAGTAGTAAAAGGATATGAAAGTGCCGGAGCCTGCGGAATTTCAGTTTTGACAGATGGTAAATATTTTGGCGGTTCATTGGACGATTTACTTTTGGCCAGAGCGTCAGTAAACATTCCGCTTTTGCGAAAAGAATTTATAGTCGATGAATACCAAATCCTGGAAGCTAAAGCACACGGAGCCGACTTGATTTTGCTTATCGCTGCAGTTTTGACAAGAGAAGAAATCAAATCATTATCGGAGTTCGCTAAAGGTTTAGGACTCGAAGTTTTACTCGAAGTTCATAATCTTGAAGAATTAGAAAAATCAATTATGCCAACACTGGATATGATTGGGGTTAATAATAGAAACCTGAAAACTTTCGATGTAAGCCTTGATTTCAGTAAAGAACTGGCTTCAAAAATTCCAAATGAATTTGTGAAAGTTTCAGAAAGCGGTATTTCATCAATCGAAGCCATAAATGAACTGAAACCATACGGCTATAAAGGATTCTTGATTGGAGAAAACTTTATGAAAACCGATAACGCTGGTAAAGCAGCAACGGAATTTATTAGCAAATTGTAAATAAAAAACAAATATTAACTTATGGCGCCTTAGCGTCTTAGCGGTAAATCAAATGAAACTCAAAATCTGTGGCATGAAATACCCCGACAATATACTCGAAGTAGGATCGCTCCTGCCCGATTATATGGGATTTATATTTTGGCAAAAATCAGCTCGGTATTTTGACGGAGAAATGCCAGAATTACCAAAATCAATAAAAAAAACAGGTGTTTTTGTCAACGAAAGCATTCCAGTAATTGAAGAAAAAATAGTAAAATACGATTTGCAGGCCATTCAGTTACACGGTCAGGAATCAATAGCATTTTGTTCAGAATTAAAAACTAAATTTGGTGATTCCATCGAAATCATCAAAGTATTTTCGGCTGACGAAAATTTTGATTTCAGCGTTTTGGAACCTTATGAAACTGTTTGTGATTATTTCCTTTTTGATACCAAAGGAAAACTCCCAGGTGGAAACGGAACCACTTTCAATTGGCGAATATTGGAAAAGTATCCATCAACAAAACCATTCTTCCTTAGCGGCGGAATTGGAATTGAGGAATTAGAAAACATAAACAAAATTTTAAAGACCAATTTACCGCTGTATGCCATCGATATAAACAGTAAATTTGAAATTGAACCGGGATTAAAAAATATTAATCTTGTAGTAGGGACAATTCGCGAATTGTCCCTACTACGCGAAAATAATTAAAAAATAAAAAATAAAATGTCATACAACGTCAACGAAAAAGGCTATTACGGAGAATTTGGAGGAGCCTACATTCCAGAAATGTTATATCCAAATGTGGAAGAATTACGCCAAAAATATTTAGAAATCACAGCCGAACCTGAATTTAAAGCAGAGTTTAACCAACTGCTCAAAGATTATGTGGGTCGTCCAAGTCCTTTGTATTTTGCCAAAAGACTTTCTGAAAAATACAATACCAAAATCTACCTCAAAAGAGAAGACCTCAACCATACTGGTGCCCACAAAATCAACAACACCATTGGTCAGATATTAGTTGCAAAACGTTTGGGCAAAAAGCGGATCATTGCCGAAACTGGCGCAGGTCAGCATGGAGTAGCAACAGCAACTGTCTGCGCCTTAATGGGCATGGAATGCATTGTGTATATGGGCGAAATCGACATTGCGCGTCAAGCACCCAATGTAGCCCGAATGAAAATGCTTGGTGCCGAAGTTCGTCCTGCTCTTTCGGGTTCCAGAACTTTAAAAGATGCTACCAACGAAGCCATTCGCGATTGGATCAATAATCCGGTAGACACCCACTATATCATCGGATCAGCCATCGGACCGCACCCTTACCCGGATATGGTAACCCGTTTTCAAAGCATAATTTCCGAAGAAATCAAATGGCAGTTAAAAGAAAAAGAAGGTCGTGAAAACCCTGATTATGTAGTAGCTTGTATTGGTGGTGGTAGCAACGCTGCAGGAACTTATTACCACTTTTTACACGAGCCAGAAGTGGGAATCATCGCTGTCGAAGCAGCTGGAAAAGGTGTATACAGCGGTCATAGTGCAGCGACCAGTAAACTAGGAAAAGTGGGCGTTATTCACGGCTGTAAAACCCTACTAATGCAGACTCCCGATGGTCAAATTACAGAACCTTACTCGATTTCTGCAGGACTTGATTATCCGGGAGTTGGACCTATGCACGCTCATTTGGCACAAACGGGTCGTGGCGAATTCTTTTCAGTAACCGACGATGATGCTATGAACGCAGGTTTACAGCTTACTAAATTAGAAGGAATTATTCCAGCCATCGAAAGCGCGCATGCTTTTGCTGTTTTGGATCAGAAAAAATTCAAACCGACAGACATTGTAGTAATTAGCCTTTCAGGACGTGGTGACAAAGATTTAGACAATTACATCGATTATTTCAAATTGTAATATAATAATTTGGGCGTTACCCTCCCGAAAAGGTCGGGTCAGGCTGTTCGTTACAATCTTTTATGCCGAACACCGGCATAAAAGGATTTTCACTGCCATCCCTAACGCAAACACTAAATACAGGTAATTTTTAGGTACAATTAACATTTTCCAAAAATAGAATCTATGCAAAAATTATTCGCTTACGGAACTTTACAGGACAAAGATGTTCAAGAAAACCTTTTTGGACGTATTCTTAGCGGAACTCCAGAAACATTAGTTGGGTATGAATTAAATGAAATCCAAATCGAAGAAGAATTTGGCATAGAACACTATCCAATCATTATGGAAACCAATAATTCCAATGACACCATCAGCGGGGTTTTATATGAAGTCTCAATGAGAGAACTCCATCAGGCTGATCTGTATGAAGGACTGCATTACAAACGCGTTGAAGTACTGTTGCAATCGAACCAAAAAGCCTGGGCATATAGTGCTGCCATATAGAAATAATTAAGGATTTTAAACCAAACACGATAAAATGATTTTAGCTGCTGCGCAAACCAAACCGAAACGAGGAGATATCGATGCCAATCTTTTGGATCATTATCGTCTTGTAAAATTGGCTGCCGAAAATGGCGCGCAACTAATCGTTTTTCCCGAACTGTCAATTACAGATTATGAGAGAGAAAATGCCGAACATTTGGCTTTTACCAAAAATGATTCCCGATTGGATTATTTAAAACAATTAGCCACCGAAAATAACATTACAATCATTGCAGGAGCTCCAATTCAAATAGAATCCGACTTATTTTTTGGGGAACTCTGTATTGCTCCAAACAATGAAGTTTCAATATACACCAAACAATTTTTGCATGCGGGTGAAGAAGTTTATTACCAGCCTTCGTTTGATTATAATCCAATGCTGAAAATACAAAATGAACTTATTTCCTGTGCCATTTGTGCCGATATTGATAATCCAAAGCATCCGGAAAATGCGGGTAAAAATAATAGCTCAACTTATATTGCCAGTATTTTCTTTTCGCCAAACGGAATTCCTCAAGCGCATCAATCTCTGCAAAGTTATGCTTCTCAATATAGAATGAATGTCCTGATGGCTAACTTTGGAGGAGATTCATACGGATGTCCATCTGGAGGACGTTCTGCTTTTTGGAACAATAAAGGAGAGTTAATTGCTCAAATGGAAGATTCGGGTTCTGGATTACTGCTTGTAAAAAAGCAAGGTGCAGGCTGGAAAAGCAAAATAATAAATATAAAAAATAACTAGAGGATTTTAAAATCCCAAGATAAAATACTTTAAAATGAACAGAATTAGTCAAAAATTACAAGAAGACAAAAAGATACTTTCCATCTATTTTTCAGCTGGATATCCTAACTTGGATGACACCGTACAAATCATTCAGGATTTAGAAAAAAATGGTATCGATATGATTGAGATAGGATTGCCATTTAGCGATCCTTTGGCCGATGGACCAACCATTCAAGCGAGTTCTACCACTGCTTTGCACAACGGAATGACCACTCAAATTTTATTTGACCAGCTAAAAGACATTCGCGAAAGCGTAAACATTCCATTAGTAATTATGGGATATTTTAACCCAATGCTGCAATACGGAGTGGAAAATTTCTGCAGGAAATGTGCCGAAATTGGAATCGATGGCTTAATCATCCCCGATCTACCTGTAGACGTATATGCTGAACAATACAAAGCCACTTTCGATAAATACGGATTAATAAATGTATTCTTGATTACACCACAAACTTCAGACGAGCGTATCAATTTTATCGACAGCGTTTCAAGCGGATTTATCTATATGGTGAGTTCTGCGAGTGTAACGGGATCACAATCTGGTTTTGGAAGTACACAGGAAGATTATTTCAAGCGCATTGCCGATATGAATCTGAAAAATCCTCAAGTTATTGGCTTCGGAATCAACAATGCCGCAACTTTCAATCAAGCCACGCAACATGCGAAAGGAGCTATTATTGGAAGTGCTTTTATCACACATTTGAAAGAAAACGGAACTGAAAAAATTAGTGAGTTTGTGAAAGCAATTCGGTAATAACATTTATACCATAAAAAGTAAACGGCGTTTAAATTAACTTTAAACGCCGTTTTTTTATTTATAAATTGAGACACATTTTGTCGCAATTTTTTTTCATTATATAATTATACCATTTATAAATAACCGCCTGAATAACAATATAAACTTCAATATTGTGATCGGCATGAGTAATTAAATCTAAAATTGAAGATTTATCAAAACGATAAAATTAAAAAAATATTTCTGTACTCATAACGCTATTTCCCCACTTCATGACTTAATACTAAGGGTTAATGCTATTTTTTTTAAAATCAACAAATCAATTTATCAACTTTGAGTAGCTAAATAATATTAAATAAATTCATACAAGAAATCTGATTCTATTAGTTTCTAAAAAAGATTCTAAATCTAATATAATATACGATCAAATATTTATTACGGGCAGAAAAGTCTATAGTTAAAAGGAAACTATTCCCAATAAATAAAGGAGAGTCGCTTTAATAAACCTAGCGTCAAAGATTTATTTAAAAACAAGCTAACCAATAACCATGTTTTTTATAAACTCATAAAAGGCAGAAACAACCAAAAACCTCAAATACTGATTATGAAAAATTCTGTAAATTTCTTTTTAAATGGGAAGCCCGTTACCATAGAAAATCCTTCTCCAGATTTACTTTTAATTGATTATTTACGGTCTCCTGAAGTTGGTCTTTCCGGCCCAAAAAAACCATGCGGTCAAGGAGGTTGCGGTGGTTGTACTGTAATTGTATCTGAATGGGACGATAAGGAAAAAACACCAAAACATTTGGCTATAAACTCTTGCCTTAGACCTATATGTGCTGTAGGCGGATTATCGGTTACTACTATTGAAGGAACTGGTGCTGCCCGTAAACCTGATCCTAAATTTCTATTACAAAAATCTAGTTCAACACGTTCTAATGTTCCTATTGACGAAGACAACTCTCCAGTATTAGATACCGCAATGAAAGAAGCAGGTGAAAAACTTGTTGCTGTTCAGGAAAAAATCTCTCAAAGCCTTCATAATGGAATCAGTTCAGCTGAGATAAAGATTATAGACGAAGTTTCTGAATATCCTTCGGAACAGTCGCATTTAGGTATGAATCCTGTGGCGTACCAATTGGCTTTAAACAACGGAAGCCAATGCGGGTATTGCAGTGTAGGATTTGTAATGAATATGTCTGAATTTATACATAATAAACCAGAAGCAACTAAAAAAGAAATTGAAGACGCCTTTGATGGAAATTTATGCCGCTGTACTGGTTATCGCTCCATCCTTACTGGAATGAAAACATTTGCCTCAGATTGGAGTGCCGCTGACGAAAAAAACAGAATGCCTTGTAAACTGGATCCTGTTACTAAAGCCCAGCTTCCTGCAAATGTTGAGATACCTTTTCCTCAAGAAGCTCAACAGCCTGCTTCGGGAGTTTCGACAAACCGCTGGCTGACTCCAAAATCACTAACAGAACTAGCCGACATCTTCAAAAAAAATAAGAATGTTCGACTCGTACATGCTAATACCTCTTTTGGAATTTACAAAAATGAGTATTTAGATACTACATTATATGCTGATATTCGTTTTATACCAGAGCTGAATACTGATTACAAACTGACAAATGATTATCTTCAAATAGCTGCCAGTACTACCTACAGCGAACTTATTGAGATTCTAACAGAAGGAATCAATAAATTTAAATACATTAATAAAAAACCATCTGCATCTGATATTTCAATTTTAGAAGCATTGGATTATATGGCACGACGTACTGCGGGTCGTATTGTTCGTAATGCTGCAACTATCGGCGGTAACACAATGTTAGTACTAAAACATATTCCAACAGGTACCGGAGAGCCATTTCCGTCTGATCTTTTTACTGCCTTATTTGCTGTAGAAACAAAGATTACTTATTTACTATTAGATAAAAATGGTAGTTTCAAAGAGCATACAAAAACAGCTGAAGCACTTGTTGAAGCTATTATAAAAGAGCCAAAATTAGCTGACGAAATTGTACTTACTTCCTATACAATTCCTTTGAAGGATATTAATGACGTTGTTCTTGCTCAAAAAGTAGCGCTACGAGAAGTCAATGCTCATAGTATTGTGAATTCAACTATCAATTTCAGTATTAATGATGAACGTATAGTAAAATCGGCAATACTTGTTTTTGGCGGTATTGCACCTTATCCATGGAGAGCAGCAACTACCGAAAAGGCGATGAAGGATAAAAAACTAACCTTAGCAGATGCCGAGAAACTAACAAAAATACTCGCTAAGGAAGTTTTAGAAGAACTTGATGCTCAGAAAAAAAGAATGGAAGAAGTTCCAAACGAAGACTTTACTTCGGAATACCGTACACAGTTAACAGTTTCTTTTTTCTACAAAGCCATTGTAAATGCCTTAGTTGTTAAAGGGGCTTCTATACCTGAAAACCTAATTTCAACTGCTGAAGTCAAATGGGGCAACTGGCCCGTAAGTGACGGAATTCAAACTTACAAAACACAGGATTTTAAAGCTCCGGTTGCACAGCCTTATATCAAGGTCACTGCAATGTACCAAACATCTGGACAAACCAATTACACCCATGAACTTGCTGTACCGTCGCTTACTTTAAATGGAGCGTTTGTACAAAGTCAAAGTGCATTGATGAATTATTATTTTATAAATCCAGAGAAAAAAAATACAATTACAATAGCGGAATTACGAGTAGTTCTAAAAGATAAATTCCCATCCTTTACCGATATCATTACAGCCGAAAATATTAAAAATGGTGGTCGTAACTATCAGGGAATGGGAAGTGACCAGCCACTTTTTGCAGAGCAGTTAGTTAGTTATGTGGGACAGTCTATTGCAATGATACTTGCTCCAACCGAACAGGATGCCATTAAGATTGCTGCATTTGTATCCACAGAATGCGTTCAGTACTCAAAACCAGGAGCTCCTTGGACAGAGCAATGGAATGAACCGATTATAGACTTACTCGATGCTGTTAAAAAAGGAAGTATTTTCCCTGACGCTCCCGTTTCTGCTTCTTTTGTTTCTCATATTTGGAAGATAACCCGTCCAGGAAGTCAATTTGACTGGGCGGCTAATGATGACACAACAACTCCTAAAGTTCTTTTGCGGGAGCAAAAAATAAATACTCAGGAAGTTACTGTGGACAGCGTACCTTGTACTGTAGTCAGTTCTTCACAGCTTTGTGGCGGACAAGCACATTTTTATATGGAACCTCAAGCCTGCATTGTAACTCCCATGGATGAGCATCGTATGAAAGTACAGCCATCTGTTCAGAGTCCGGGAGGAATGCATGATACCGTTGCTTCGGCATTAGGGATGTATCATCATCAAATTGAAGTTGAAGTACCAGCAGTTGGAGGAGGATTTGGGGGAAAAACGGAACAAACCCGCTTTATTGCCGGACCAACAGCCGTTGCCGCAAAAGCAACCAAAAGACCTGTTCGTCTTGCAGTTCCACGTGATGAGGATACAGCAATGATTGGAAAACGTCATGCGTATTATGGTGAATACCAGATTGCAGTGGATACTGGTTCGCATAATGAAAAGAACAAAGGAATTATTCATGGATTCCAATTGAAAATGTGGGGAGACGGTGGCGCATTCTATGACTGCTCTTTTATCGTATCAAACTGTATTCAATTGCGAACAGACAATGCTTACAATATCAAAAATTTTGAAAGTCAAATCGATGTATGCCGAACCAATACAGCTCCTAGTACAGCGATGCGTGCCTTTGGCGATGTCCAAGGAAAAAATATTGTTGAAAACGCCATTGACGATGCGGCTATTTCATTAAACATGAGACCAGAAGATTTGCGTGAAAAAAATCTTTACGATCGTGGTGATGTCACCCCATTCGGACAAGCACTTTCGTATTGTTATATGAAACAAGTATGGGCTTATGCTAAGAAAGTTTCAAATTTTGAAGCTAAATATCAAGATGTTCAAAAATTCAACAAGGATAACAGATGGCATAAAAGAGGTATTTCTATGATACCTGTAAAATATGGCTCAGGATACAATTTGCTTGCACTAGAACAATCTGCTGCTATCGTGGTTATAAATCCAAGTGACGGAACTGTTGTCATCCATCAGGGCGGTGTTGAAATAGGACAAGGCTTAGTTACTCAGGCACAGCAAGTCGCTGCTTATGTATTGGGAATTCCAATGGAAATGATATTTATTGACAATGTAAATACAAGTGTCACGCCTAATCCAACAAGTACAGGAGGTTCTACAGGAACGCCATATTCTTGTGAAGCTGTAAAACAAACCTGCGAAGAAATGAGGGCCAGACTTATGGAATTTGGCTACCAAATGCTAAAAGAAAATGGCGAAGACTGGTGTAAAAACAAAAACATAGACTTTTGGAACTATGGTGCAGGAGAAAATAAAGGCTGGGCTAAAAAAATCAAAGTTAGTGAAGGAAATGAATTGATGATTTGGCAGTACCTCATCAATTTGGCAGCTTCACAAAGAGTAAATCTTATTGCTTCTTTTAATACTAAAATAAAAGGCGGTGAGGTTCAAATCCCTGCCATGACATTCAAAACTGAAAAAGATCAACCTAATATCCCCGGTATAGACCGTGTTAAAAATGCCAAACTTGGCGGTGGTGTTGATTCTTTTGTTGGTTTCACTTATTCCGTGGCATGTTCAGTTACCGAAGTTGATATTCTTACTGGAGAAGTTAAGATTATTAGTTCAGACATTATTTATGATATGGGATGGAGTATGAATCCAGCCATCGACATAGGACAAGTAGAAGGGGCTTTTGTTCAGGGTATCGGATACCTGCTTACCGAAAAATTAGTTTCAGAAACAGAAGGAGTTAATAAAGGACGATTAAATTCAACCAACACTTGGCGTTATAAAATCCCTGCTGTTACAACGATTCCATTGGAAATGAACACTTTTCTTTTTCCTAGAGATGAAGAATCAGTACAAAGTATCCCAGAAGATACCAACCAAATATTCTCGGCAAAGGAAGTTGGTGAACCGCCACTGGTATTGGCCAATAGCGTTTTCTTCGCCATAAAAGATGCCATACGTGCTTCAAGAACAGAGCGTAAACTATCGCCGCTTTTTCGACTAGATGCACCAGCAACGGTTCAGGAAGTGCGCAGAGCTTGTGAAATAACTGAAAAAAATCTCGGAGAATAACAGAACAATATAAAAATAAATACTAACCAAATTATCTACCAATGAAACAACTAAAACCGCTTATTATTGCAAGTTCCATCTTTTTCGCTTCCTGCGACAAAAAACATGAAACTCCAGTTACCGAAAAAACACCAATTGCCCTGACAGCATTAGAGAAACAAAACTATGAAGAAAATGGTTTCCCTGATTTCGGTTATATGGTAAGCCCTCAGGAATACAGAGAAAAATATTCTGACCAGCCAATATTTCGTCTAAAAACAGATTTCCCAACAGAAATGCCTGAAGAAATGCCTAAATTTTTTGATATCGATTTCAAAAAAGACCCCTTAAAATATATTGAAGCCGTTCGTGATTATGGTTTTGAAGGAAATACAGAAGACTGGAATCCTTTCGAAAATAAAATCCGCGATTGGTATCATATTCCATGGCTGCATCCAAGTGTTGAAGGACCAGCTGCCTATCCGCCAAACGGAGGCACTGAAGGTTTTCACGGTCTGATTAAAGAAGCTCCGCTGGGGCCTTTACAATTAGGCCCCGGACTTAAAGGAGTTGATGGCGATTATTCTGTATATGCTATCACTTTAATTAATGATAAAGCAGGTTATGCTATGGGTAAAATGTGGAAAGATCCGCAGCATCCTAATCTAAAAACATTGGATAAACGCTATGATAACGGCGGATTCCCAACAGGAACTGTTTTTGTAAAATTACTTTTTACCGATGCACCTAAAGGAACTGACTTCGTAGATTATCTTGTAAATCCATTGACATGGAAAGCTTATATCACTGAAAATTTCTGGAAATCAAGCAAAAGAGTCGTTTCTGATGTACATCTTTTACAAATGGATATTTCAGTTCGTGATCCAAGAGCAGACAGAAGTCCAAGCAATCCTGAAGGGACTGGATGGGTATTTGGAACTTTCTGTTACAACGGAAAATTGAATAAGAAAAACAAATTGATGAACCTTGTCCCTGTTGGACTCACATGGGGTAATGATCCTGAAAACAAAATCAACAAAACCTCTCCATATCCTCCAATCAAAACTGAGGTTAACAAGGATCTGAAAGAAACAGTGATTTTCGAAAGTGCAGATCTTCCGCCTCAGCATCTTGGATGGAATGGCCGATTGGATGGTCCTGCCGATTTAAATACCGTTTCATGTATGTCCTGCCATAATGCAGCACAATATCCTGCAGTTACTTCTCTTGTTCCGCCTAATGCAGCACCAGATGGCGGACAAGCTCCTCCAGTAGGCGGCGGTAGTGATGTATGGATGAAATGGTTTCAAAATTTAGACTGCGGTACCTCTATGGATCCGACAGTATATTCAACTGATTTCTCTTTTCAGGTAGCGATTGCTCTGGAAAACTTTTTCACTGCTAAAGAAGCCGCAGAAAAAGGAAGTTTTGCTTCCCAGTACAAAGCTGTTGGTGTACCAATTCGCCGTGGAGATATAGCTCCTAATAAATAATTTACAGCAGACATTATTAATTCATAATTAGAATACCGATTCAAGTCCTCAAAAATTTGAATCGGTATAACTATACTTAATACTATTTATAAAACTTAAAAAAATATATAAAATGGTTAATACAATTTCTGCATTAGATGAAAGCGGTCAACCCGTTGATTGGTGGTTTGCTTATAAAGTTCCAAAATTGGGTAAAACGGCAGACGAACCTACAGCTACCGGCTACGAGTACATTTATTATGATCCTAATATAAAAAAGGTGGTTCAGTCCCCTAATTTACTCACAGATGGAAAAGGAGCACTTGACCTAACATTGAAAGCTATTTTCGACACTCCGTCACCAACTACCGGATGGATTCTTTATAATGACGAAATGCCTGCCGATGCTAATAGAACAGACAGTAGTTCTTATGGACACACAAAGGGCGTACTCGCTTTTGATACCGATACAAAAACAGCTTTATGGTTGCTTCATTCCTGGCCAAAATATGCTGATGCCACAGCCACCTCAATGCCAACACCAGAATACGGACAGACTTTTCTCTGCATTTCCATAGACATGGATACGGCGAGCAAAATTGCTGCTCAAATGGCAAACCATCAGGTGCCGCAAGTATATTTACCACGCATCCCTGATTCGTTAGATAAAAATGATCCGCTTTATATTCTCAGTCAGGCCTTGAACCCAAATCCCACAGGAGATTCAGATGTTCTGGCTTATAAATCCCGAGGCGGATTTGACTTTAAAGTGATTGCAAAGAACCAAAAATGGAACAAAGATTTCTGGAATGATCTAGTTGGTCCTGCGCTTGGAACTGACATCGATGTAGAAACCTGGATTAGAGGAAAAATTCCGCCAACACTAGACAGTGATGGAATTCACAAAACTTTCGATGTTAAATATATCGACCTGAGTCCGCTTGGAGTGCCATGGAACTGGCCTGAAACCCACGACCATGCCAAATGGGCGGTTAGTGTAGACTCTGACTGGGTTTGTGTTGGAGATATCAATCGCATGATTTCTCAGGAAAAACGCGGAGGAGGCACTATCGCATTTCAGGACAATACATTATGGGCTGCTTTGTCAAAAACAGACCTTATCGTTGCGCCTCCAGGACATTCAAGAGTTGACGCTCAGGACTTAGTCAAAGCGACACACTAAACAAAACTCGATTTATTACCAAAACCTAGTAAATAAATGCAGTAAGATGAACCAATATCTACCA
Organism: uncultured Flavobacterium sp.; assembly: GCA_963511475.1. GTDB lineage: Bacteria > Bacteroidota > Bacteroidia > Flavobacteriales > Flavobacteriaceae > Flavobacterium. The sequence continues at coordinate 4,843 of CAUPJC010000023.1, read as the reverse complement.
ACGAATAAAGACAAACTACAAAATACCATTAAGCATATCGTGGTGCTTATGCTGGAAAACCGATCTTTCGACAATCTATTAGGCTGGCTGTATAGTGACGAAAAACCACCTCATAACCAGCAATTTGAAGGACTGACAAAAGATCTATGGAATCCGCTGGATAATATAGATTCTGATGGGATTCCTTTCATTGAAAAAGTGATGATTGAGAAAAACGGTCAGCCCAAAAAACACAGAGGGGAACTTATTCCAAATCCTGTAGATTTTACCCTTCCAAACCCCGATCCGGGAGAAGGGTTTAAAGACACCAATCATCAATTGTATTTAAAATATGATGTGGCTCAGCAGTATGCACCGCCAGCTATTAATATGGGTTTTGTTCAGAATTATCAAAATGCCATGCTGTATGGAGCTTTTAGCTTCGGTGATGATCCTACAAATCCCCGCAGCATCATGAAATGCTATACTCCTGAACAAACTCCTGTATTGAGCGAATTGGCGAAAGGTTTTGCGGTTTGCGATCATTATCATTGTTCAGTACCCAGTCAGACCATTCCAAATCGTGACTTTGTTCATGCTGCCACTTCGACAGGACATGTCAATAACAATCCCGTTGCTCAATGCGATGCCAAAACGATCTTTAATCAAATACAGGAGGCTATTGATGGAGGCAGACAAGATCTAAGCTGGGGAATTTTCGGCAACAATGATTTCTCAAATAAAAATGATAAAGACGGTGAATTCGGAGACAATCATTTCTCGCTTACCCGATTAATCATGACACAATTGCACGATGCTAAATACAATAACAATTTTGGAACGCTGAGCGATTTTGAAGCCAAATGCAAAGAAGGAAATCTTCCTAGTTATTCGTTCTTAGAACCCAACTATGGCGGAGAAGGTCAAAACGACCAGCACCCTCCTACCGATATTCGGGCGGGTGAAAAATTGATTGCCGATATCTACAATATGATAAAATCGTCGCCTGTTTTTGACAGCACGATGTTTATTATTACCTATGATGAACATGGCGGAACTTACGATCACGTTGCTCCTCCAACTGGTGCCAAAAATCCTTACGCAGATGAACGAGCGGGTCAGGATGGATTCCTTTTCAATCGTTTTGGTGTGCGGGTTCCCTGCGTGGTGATTAATCCATACATCAAAAAAGGGCTTATTGCAAGACCCGATGGTTATACTCCATTTGATCATTCCTCTATTATCAAAACGGTTCAGAATTGTTTTAACCTTGAAGGTTCTCTTACCGAAAGGGATAAAAATGCACCTGATTTTTCGTCCTTGCTGGAATTGGAATATGCCCGTAAAGATGATATTCCAACTGTAACACCACTGGAATGGAATCTGAAAGCTGGAGAATTGCACATCAACGACCTGCATCACCTGATAGCTGATGTTCTCGAAGATATGACCGGTAATCCAAAACCTTCATCGAGTGAAATTTTGGAATACATTCAATTGAACTATAAAAATCTTTTCGGGAATAATTAAGCATTACCTAATAAGACTATCCGTAACTAATACCAAACAGATAGAATTAGCCACAGATTAAAAAGATTTACATAGTTTTTTTCAAAAAGTGTAATGAAATCTGTGAGAATCTTTTTAATCTGTGGCAAAAATATACATGGTACTCTTTGCGAACAGTCATATTCCCTAAAATTTAAATCATAGCATACATGACCCACGAATTTTTAAAAATAATAGCGTCATATCAAAAGGCCAGTAAAAAGAATGTACGAACCGTTCTGGCTACCATTGTCCATGTAGAAGGTTCTTCCTATCGAAAGGAAGGAACGCAGATGCTCATTGATGAATATGAAAATAGTACGGGAGCATTAAGCGGTGGCTGTGTCGAACAGGAAGTGATCAGACAAGCTGTTAGTGTGTTTTCTTCCAATTGTCCAAAGGTATTTAAATACGACGGACGCTTTCGATTGGGCTGTGAAGGAAGTATTTACATTTTACTAGAATTGTTCCATCCAGATACTGAATTAATCGATTTGATAGAAGATGCTATCCAGCAAAGACAAGCCTTTTCATTGTCGTGTTCTTTCCTGACGGATGAAATAAGCAAACCCAATTTTGGAACTTCTTTTGAATTTAAAGACATTACTATTTATCATTCCAATTATGAAAAAGGTTCCAATAATCTGGTCTTTACACAAAAAATACAGCCTTTAAACCGATTATGCATTTTTGGAATAGAACATGATGCAGAAAAATTAAGCCAAATGGCATCGTTCTTAGGATGGGAAGTCATCGTGATAGGTTCTGAATACAGTGCTGTAAATGGCAGTGATTTTCCATTTGCAAAATCGGTCTTGACAATGAAACCGGAAGATTTGGATCCCAATTTATTTTGCAAAAATACTGCCGTCGTAGTCATGAGTCATAATTACTCTAAAGATTTGCGCTTTTTGCTTAACATCATTACTTCTAAAGTTCGGTATATAGGTCTTCTTGGTCCAGTGCATCGCAGGGAAAAATTACTGAACGCCATTCTTGATATGGATCTACTGATTGATGATGAGGTCTTTGATAAAATTCATGGTCCAGCCGGTTTGGCTATTGGAAGTAAAACTCCTGAAGAAATAGCACTCTCCATAATGGCAGAAATTACCAGCACTTGGCGCGCCAACCCAAAACAGACAGAATATGCTTGTTGTTCAAGTGGAAAAGAGTTGGGCGGTTTGTAATTAAAATTGTATATATTTGAATTGAAATAATGTGTGATAAAATCATACATATTTGCCCTAATCTGGGGGGCTTTGTGTGGATTATCATATATGTACATTAGATAATATTTTAAAGCAGAATCAACAAAATCAAACTATGAATAACAAAGGCTCTGAATGGAAAAAATGGAACTTACATGTACATACAAAAGGAACAAATAAAAATGACCAATTTACATCTCGTACTTTAGATTTATTCTTCTATACATTTTTCAAATCTGCATATTCTAATCAAATTGAGGCAATTGGTATTACTGATTATTTCTCAATTGATAGGTACAAAGACGCTTTAAAATATGTTGCGGAAATAGATACTAAAATTGATGAAGATAATAGAACAAAGCTTTTCACAGAGCCTGAAATTGAGTTTATCAAAAACATCTTTTTATTTCCAAATGTTGAATTAAGAATGTTGCCAGCGACAGACAGAGGAAGACTGATAAACATACATTGTTTGTTCAATCCTGACTATGTTGAACATCTCGAAAATGACTTTTTTGGACATATTGAAAATCAAGATGGGAAAAAGATGAATAAACATGGACTAATTAATTATGGTCAGAGTTTAAATTCTTCTCTTTCAACAGATGAATTAAAATATAAAAAAGGGGTTGACAATTTTGTTATAGACTTAAAAACATTAAAAAATCTTTTAGCTAATAATAAAGAGTTTCATAATAATTGCATTTTAGTAGTAAGTAATTCAAATAATGATGGTGCTTCTGCGACGCAAAAACATTATGACTTATTTGAAAATGAAGAAGGTTCATTAGATGGCTTGAGAAGTTCAATCTATAAAATATCAAATTCTATTTTTTCAACAAATCAGAAAGATATCAAATATTTTTTAGGTAAAAGATTAGAAACAACTGAAGGATACAATGATAAAATCTATAAAAAAGAAGTTGAAGAGGTAATTGAAAAAAGAGGTTCCTTAAAATCTTGTCTAGTAGGTTGTGATTCTCATACAGAATCAACTCTTTTTAATCGATTCACTTGGATAAAAGGTAAATTAAATTTTGAAGGTTTACGCCAAATTTGCTTTGAGCCAGAACAAAGAGTAAAAATTCAAAATTCTAAACCTGATTTTAAAGAAGACAAAGTTATAATTGACAAAGTTAAATTTTCATCTACTTCAAAAGCATTCAATAACAACGTAATTCATTTAAATCAAAACTTAAATGTTATAATTGGTGGAAAATCATCAGGGAAATCAATATTACTCTACTCAATTGCTAAAACATTGTTACCTGACCAATCTGTTTTATTAAATGATAATGATGAAGAAAAATACGCATTAAAATCAATAGATTCTGATTTTAATTTTGAGATTACTTCTAGGGCAGGAATATCACAAAAAATGTTTAGAGATGAGAATGAAAACTCGATAATCCCAGACATTAAATACATTCCTCAAAACTATTTAGTAAAATTAGCAGAACCAGAATTAAATAAAAAAGGGAAACCTTTAAATAAACTAGTTAGAGATTTAATCAATGAGGATATTGATTCGAAAACTAAATATGATAGTTTTATTAAAAATGTCAAGCAAATTGACAAAGACAGAGAAATATTAATTGAAAAATACTTTGAATTACTTGATAATACTAAAACACTTGAAATTGATTTAAAAACTAAATCTAATAAAGAAGTATTAGAAACTAATATATCTACAAACACAAAAAAAGTTGAAGAGCTTAATAAAGAAGCAGGACTAACACCTGAAGAATTAGAGAAATATAAAGCAGTTCAAGAAAAACAAGTTTTGATTGAACAAAAAAAATCTGATTATAAATCTGATTTTTTACTTGCCAAAACTACAATGAATGAAATAAAACAAGTAGTTGGAAATTTATATGATAGTAAAGAAATTTTCTTAAATAGTATTAAATTAGAATCTGTAAAACAAAATTACAATGAAAAGTTAATTTCTATTAATTCGCTAAATATTTTAGCCCCTTAATAGTTCGGAGTGCTATTTTAAATTTCAAATAGTACATTTGAGATATGAAATACAAGAAATGGAGTTTAGAAGAAAAGCTAGAAATCCTATCCTTTTCAGAAGAATTAGGAATCGTTGAAACGTG
>CAUPJC010000022.1:0-91561 GCA_963511475.1 uncultured Flavobacterium sp. | reverse complement strand
TTTACAATTCATTTATATGTTTTTTTAAGTTTAAAGTTATTTAAAAGGTTTAAAGCTGTTCAAAAAGTTTAAAATTGTTTAAAATTTAAATCTTTAAACTCTTAAACCTTTAAACTCTTAAACCTTTAATTTTTTAAACTTTATTTTTCTTATTTTTGAAGCAATTTTATACAAATATACATCAATAATGAAGAATACTTCACAAGAATACGACAGCATAATTACTGTTTGCCGCACACTTTTTATCAATAAAATGAAAGATTACGGCAGTGCTTGGCGCATTTTGAGACTCCCTTCCCTTACCGATCAGATTTTCATAAAAGCACAAAGAATAAGAAGTTTACAGGAAAATGAAATCCGAAAAGTCGATGAAGACGAAACCGGAGAATTTATCGGTATCATTAATTATTCAATTATGGCATTGATTCAATTGGAATTGGGCGTAGTAGATCAACCCGACTTGGAAACCGAAAGAGCAACCCAATTATATGATGCCAAAGTAGCTTTGACCAAAGAATTGATGGAAAACAAAAACCACGATTACGGAGAAGCTTGGCGCGAAATGCGCGTAAGTTCCTTAACCGATTTAATTTTGCAAAAATTATTACGGGTTAAACAAATTGAAGACAATAAAGGAAAAACTATCGTATCCGAAGGGATTGATGCTAATTATCAGGATATGATTAACTATTCCGTATTTGCTTTGATTTTGATGGACAAAAAATAAATTCAAAACACCTTTTTTTAAATACCCCAAAATATAAAACAAAAAAAAATGAAAAACATCATCACCCAATTCTCCCGAATTTTTATTGGAGTCTTGTTCATAATCTCAGGATTGATAAAATTAAACGACCCGGTTGGTTTCTCCTATAAACTGGCAGAATATTTCAGTGAACCGGTTTTCAACATGCCGTTTTTTGTACCTTTTTCTTTGGCTATAGCTTTATTTATAGTGATTTTGGAAGTGGTTTTGGGCGTTATGCTACTTATTGGTTACAAATCAAAATTAACGATTTGGCTTTTACTGCTTTTGATTGTTAAGTTTACTTTCCTGACTTTTTATTCTGCCTACTTTGATGTAGTAAAAGATTGTGGCTGTTTTGGTGATGCACTGCATCTTACGCCTTGGCAATCGTTTACCAAAGACGTTATTTTACTATTCTTTATATTGATTCTGTTTATCAATATGAAATTGGTAAAACCTTTATTCAGTAATAAAATCCAAAATAGCTTAGTGGTAATTTCGGTTTTGCTTAGCTGTTTCATGGGCTACTGGGTTATTAATCACCTGCCTCTAAAAGATTTTCGTGCTTTCAAAGTTGGAAATAATATCCAAAAGGGAATGGAAATCCCAGAAGGAGCTCCTAAATCGGTAGTCGAAATGATTTTTATCTACAAAGTAAATGGTGTGGACAAAGAATTTACAGAGAAGGATTTGGCAAATATACCTGCTGGTGCTGTTTTTGTGGATAGAAAAGATAAAGTAATCACCGAAGGCTACATCCCTCCTATTCACGATTTTGTAATGGAAAAAGACGGGTCTGATTATAAGGAAGAATTTTTGCAAGAACCAAAATTATTAATGATTGTTGCCTATGATTTGGCGCAAGCCAATGCTGACGGGCTTTCTAAAGTAGAGCTCATAAATAAAAAAGCTACAGCTAAAGGATACAAAGTAATTGGAATGACAGCAACTGCTCCAGAAGAAATTGCAAAAATCAAAAAACAATACGGAATCACTTTTGATTTTTATTTCTGTGATGCTATTCCGTTAAAAACAATCGAAAGAGCCAATCCAAGTTTTGTCATTCTTGAAAAAGGAACCGTAAAACAAAAAGTACACTATAACGATACTGAAAATTTGGTATTCTAAATTTTTATTTTTCAACATACAAATAAGCCTTGCGGAACTATCATTTTACTGCAAGGTTTTTTTTTGTTTCATGACGACAATATTACATTTTAAAAATCAGACTATTACAAAACATCTGAATACTTAATTGAATGAAAAGTAATATATTTGTTTTCTTATTTTCAATTTTAAAAATCGATAACTTTATGAAAACTCTAATTAAAGTATTCCTATTTTTTTTATTTTTTATTCTATGTGCATGTGATGATAACAACAATAATGTCCAATGTTTTACACCTCCTCCGGGTTTTACATTTGAAATTGTAGATAAAACTACTGGAGAGAACTTATTTACCAACGGTACCTACAAATCAGGACAGATTATAGTTACTGATTTAGCTACTAATCTAAAAGTCCCTTTTAACTTCATATCAGAAAACGGGATAAATATTTTAAGTATTCAAACTATCGGCTGGAAAACAGAAAAAGTAAATTATACCATTACCATCCAAGATAAAAAAATTTTCGAATTGTATGCTGATGTCAGCAGATTAAATGGCGATAATTGTTCATATACCGTACACAATCAAGTTTTAATAAAAGAAACAGAGTATGAACTTAATAAAGAAAAAGGAACTTACATAATAAAAGTCCCAATAGAAAAATAAGATTTTCATAACCGTATATAAAATTAAAAATCAGCCTTGCAGAAGTATCATTTTCCTGCAAGGTTTTTTTTTGGACTAGTAGTTATAAACTGAAATCTGGTATAGCAAAAAAAATATTAACTATAACGATATTGTAACCGTTTTGGATGCTTTTTATTATAAAATTATAAAATCTGCTTACTTAATTTACAATTCTTTGGTTAACTTTGTGAAAACTTAATTTAAATGAAATCGACCTAATTCCCAAATACCAATAAGGAATAAAGAATAGCTATTCCATATTCCAATAAAAAACAAGTATATACTTCATATGAAAAAAATTGCTCTTTTAATTATTGCTTTTGTAACTTTTTCATGCTCTCAAGCTCAAAAAGCTCAGAAAACAGAATTTTCAGAAAAAGCGCTTTCTGAAACTTTATTAACTGCAGATGGCAATCAGATTAAATTTCAAGACATTCTAAATGCACAAAAAGGAAAAACTACATTAATAGAAGTTTGGGCTTCCTGGTGCGGTGATTGTGTAAAAGCGATGCCAAAACTAAAAGAAGTACAAGCCAGCAATCCAAACGTTTCCTATGTGTTCCTTTCAATGGATAAGACAGCCGATAAATGGAAACTGGGAATTGAAAAGCACGAATTAAAAGGATTGCATTTTATGGCAAACGACGGTATGAAAGGAGCTTTTGGAACTGCAATTGACTTAGATTGGATTCCGAGATACATCATCATCGACAAAACAGGAAAAATCGTTGTGTACCGAGCCATCGAAACCGACTTTGCACAAATTGAAGAAACCCTAAAAAAACTGCAATAAAAACTGCAGCATAAATTAATTATACAAAACTATAAATATATAAAAAATGAGAAAGAAGATTGTTGCAGGAAACTGGAAAATGCATAAAAATGCTGCACAAACAAAAGAATTATTAAACGAATTATTAACTCAAATTCCAGCTGAAACTGCTGCACAAGTAATTGTTGCACCAACGTTTATCAACTTAGCTTCAGCAGTAGATAATTTAACACACTCCAATATAGCAGTTGCTGCTCAAAATTTACACCAGGCAGAAAGCGGCGCTTTTACAGGCGAGATATCTGCAGACATGATTAAAAGCATAGGTGTAAACACTGTGATTTTAGGCCACTCTGAGCGCAGAGCAATTTTTCACGAAACCGATGCTATTATCGCAAGTAAAGTAAATACAGCTTTGAAACACGATTTGACTGTAATTTTCTGTTTTGGAGAAGAATTAAAAGATCGTCAGTCTGGTAATCATTTCAATATCGTTGAAAACCAATTGAAAGACGGCTTATTCCACATTGAAGCTAAAGACTGGGAAAAAATCGTTTTGGCTTATGAGCCTGTTTGGGCTATTGGAACTGGAGAAACAGCTTCACCAGAACAAGCGCAGGACATGCACGAATTCATCAGAGAAACTGTACGTAAAGCCTTTGGAAGCGACATCGCCGAAGATGTAAGTATTCTTTACGGTGGAAGCGTAAAACCAGATAATGCTAAAGAAATCTTCTCTAAACCAGACGTAGACGGTGGTCTTATTGGTGGAGCAGCTCTTAATGCAAAAGATTTCATTACAATTGTGACGTCTATCTAAAATACAATGTTTTTCAACTCTCGAAGTTGATTATTCAAATACTAAAGAGGCTATTTCAAATCTATGAAATAGCCTCTTTTTATTTCCGCTTTAATTTATTTGGGCAAGACCCCAGCTCAATAAAAGGGCTAAATTCACTTTGCGCATATTCGCCCTTTCATTAAGCTGCGGTCGGGCTGTCCGCGCTACTTCGGTAGCCTGCTCCCATCCCTCTTGTGTACATAACAGCTTTAATTTTACTAACCATTTTAAAACAAAAAAACCAACAGCTGAATGCTGTTGGCTTTTCAATAATCAAATAAATCAACCTTTATTGCAAAGACTTTAATTGATCTACTGCATACTGATTAGCAGGATCGATTCCTAATGTTTTATTAAAAGTATCTTTTGCTTTTACTTTATCATTAACTGCATAAATAACCCCTAAATTATTGTAGGCTTCAATTAATTTAGATTTCATTCCTTTAGAACTCAATTCATCGACACTCTTCTTTTTAGCAGCTGCTATGAAATCTTCATAATTTTTTGCCACAAGGATATCGTTTTTAAGCAAAACCTGAATTCTCGCTTTAAAAAGATAAGCATCTTGAGTTGACGGCGAGGCCAGAATAATTACATCCAAAGAGGCATCAGCCTTTTTTAATAACTCAATCTGTTGTGCATTTAAATTTTCAGCATTATAATAAGACCAATAAACAGATGATGCAAAAAAGAAATTATCCATTAGATAGGATTTTGTCTCTGTATTGGCAATCGCAATTTCATAAACAGAAGCAGCATCAGCATATAATTTTTTCTCATATAATTTTTTAGCCTGCTCAGGAAGTTCCACTGCAACAGCTGGACTCATTTCGAATGATTTTTTAAAATCTAAAATTCCTTCACTAATTAATGCATTATCGACAGGAACTGCATTTAATCCTTTACTCAGTTTTGCAGCACCAATATAAAAGTAATCTCGGGCAATAACGCGGTTTGAAGTATTGGAAACAAATGATACTAATGAACTAATCGCCGTGTCAAAATTATTATTATAATACGCTGAATAACCTAAATAACGGTAAATCCTTGGATTAACATTATCTATTTTACTCATTTCATTTGCTTCTTTTTCAAGTGATTTATAATCAGAGGCAAGAATAAGAAAATCAGCATGACGCATACGGGAATCCAAAGAGTAATCAGTTAAAGACATATATTTCTCATAAAAAGCTAGTCCCTTTGAGATATGACTATCATAATTTCTAGCATCATTTAAAGCCCAAAGATATTGTGTTTCGGCCAACTCACGATAAACTGGACCATAATTTGGATTTAAGGCAATTACTTCGTCAAAGGAAGTTAACGCCGATGGGAAGTTGTGAGCATTTTTGATCAAAGTACCCAATCCCATTTTAGCTCTCAACAAAGAACTGTCCAGACGGAAAGCTTCACGATAACATTCGTAAGACTCATTTTGTTTTTTGTTCAATTTATAAGCGTCCGCCAAGGCTAATAAAACATCAGTATTCGCTGGGTCAATTATTCTAGACTTACTCAAAATATCAATCGCTTTTGGATAATCCGGATGCATTGAAAAAGTATAGGCTTTGCCAATAAACACTTTCTCTTCTAAATCTCTTTTACTGCTGTTTTTTACTGCTAACGCAAAATATTTTTCAGCTTCGGCAGTATCTCCCTTATCTAAGGCAATATTTCCCAATCCGATATAATTGAAATTCCCTTTGGAAGAATACGTGCTTCCAGCATCAAAATGCTTTTTGGCCGTTTCATAATCTCCTGCCAGCAAGCATACATTTCCCAAGAGAAATTTTGCATAGCCGTCAGCAGGTTTTGAGGCTGTAATCGTTTCTAAAATATTTTTTGCTTTTTCATACTGCTCTGCATTAATAGCATCCTTCGCTTGCTTTATATCCTGTGCATGCCCCACTACAACAAAAAACAGTGCTGCTACGGTATAAATAAAAACTTTTTTCATAATAGGTTTGTTAATTTGATTATTAAAATAATACTGTTTCTAGCTCTCTCAAAACAGTAATACAAATATAAAAAAATATAAAACAAAAACATGAAATTTTAACTATTAATTATCTGTAATTCAGATAGTTATATTTTTAAAAACATGATAAAAATCATATTTTATATCATTCAAAAAAAGTATAAATCAGGTCAAAAAAACATAATTAATTCATTTACAAAATAGTATTGTGGATTATATGATAAAAGATGCTGAGGTAAAAAAACCGGTGAAATATTTTAAAATTCAAAAAGGAATGGATCCGTATCATACTAACCGCAGATTCGCAGATTTTAATAAAAATTACAAATTTTAACTTTAAAAAATCCGCGAATCTGCGGTAAAAACAACTGATGTGTTTGTCCTGTCCTTCTTATATCGTTATCTTTGCAAAAAAATTAAACATGTCAAACATTTATATAGGGTATCATTTTACCATAGAACCAAAAGAACTGGGATCGGAGATATTAATTGCAGAATTAGGAGAAAAAGCATTTGAAAGCTTTACCGAAACTGAGACTGGAATTTCAGCTTTTGTGCAAAAAGATCTTTGGGATGAAATGATTTTGGAAGACATTCAGATATTACAGTCAGAAGAATTTAAAATCAATTACAGCTACGAAGAAATCGAGCAGGTAAACTGGAACGAAGAATGGGAAAAAAACTTTGAACCTATTGATGTTGAAGGAAACTGCCATGTCCGCGCACCTTTTCACCCAAAAACTAGTGCTGAATATGACATTGTGATTGAACCAAAAATGAGTTTTGGAACGGGACATCACGAAACTACACACATGATGATTCAGCATTTGCTGGAAACAGATGTTACGGGAATGAAAACATTAGATATGGGTTGCGGAACAGCAATTTTAGCAATACTTGCCGAAATGAAAGGAGCTCAGCCTATTGACGCCATCGATATTGACAACTGGTGCTATTTGAACTCAATCGAAAATGCCGAACGCAATAATTGTAAACACATAACCGTTTACGAAGGAGATGCCTCATTACTAAAAGACAAAAAATACGATTTAATCATAGCTAATATCAACAGAAATATTTTGTTGAATGATATGCAAAGCTATGTAGACTGCTTAAATCCAAAGGGAACTATATTATTTAGCGGTTTTTATGAAGAGGACATTCCTTATATTGATGCTTCCTGCACAGAAAAAGGTTTAACTTATGTTAAAAAGTTCCAAAAAAACAACTGGGTATCATTAAAATACGTAAATTAGTACAATTCTTTAAATAACGATGTACAAAAACCTAAAAGCATGAGTACAATAGAGAAAGTAAAAGAAAAAAGAAAAGAGCAGGAAGTTACCGCTATGAACAACGAAATCATAGTATACAATGACGATGTAAATACTTTTGACCACGTTATTGACACTTTAGTTCGTGTTTGCAACCACACTCCTATTCAAGCAGAACAATGTTCCCTGATAGTTCATTTTAATGGAAAATGTACTGTAAAAACTGGTGAATATGACAAATTAAAAATACAATGCACTGGATTATTAGAAGCAGGCTTAAGCGCCGAAATAATCTAAGTTATAATACTTTTCCAAAAAGGAGTTTTTTTAAGCCTATTCAAGAAGTACAATCTTGAATAGGTTTTTTTATTTCAGTAAATTACAGATTTAAAAGGTATTTACGCAATAGCCTGAAATCGATTATTATTTTTTGGAGCAGAAAGATTAGGCGTTTTCAGCAAGCATTGTCCCGCTTTCCGTTGCAATCTTATAAGCCGAACCCCGGCTTATAAGGATTTTCACTGCAATCGGGGCTATCAAGGAAAAATTTTGCTTTTTTGCCATTAATCAAAAAAATAATTTGCGGTTAAACTATAGCCAACGGTTTCAACCGTTGGAGACAATATAAGCGAGTCACGTTAAGTACCCAAAAACTATATTAGTGAGGCAATTTGCTTTTTAAAGCACCATAAATGATAGTTCCTATCAATGCTCCAATAAGTACAATAATTACAGGCAAAAACCCTACCCCAATCAATATAAAAATCGGTCCAGGACAAGAACCTACCAATGCCCAGCCTAAACCAAAAGAAATTCCCCCAATCATATATCTCGCAGTCCCTTTATCTTTTTCCTTAAATTCAATAGGCAGACCTTTGATATCTTTAATGTTTTTTCTTTTGATAATTTGTACACCTAAAATTCCAGTCGCAACTGCAACTCCAATGATTCCGTACATGTGGAAAGATTGGAAATGAAACATTTCATAAATACGGTACCAAGAAACCGCTTCCGACTTGGTTAGCACAATTCCAAAAAGGAATCCTACCAGAAAATATTTTAATACATTCATAATCTAAAATAATAAGGGTAATAAAAAATGTGACATAATCAATCCGCCAATGAAGAAACCGATTACCGCTTTCAAAGAAGGAAGCTGCAGATTACTCAATCCTGAAATAGCGTGTCCGGATGTACAACCTCCTGCATAACGCGTTCCAAAACCAATCAAAATACCGCCTCCAAGAAGGATTAGAATACTTTTTGGAGACTGCCAAATCTGACCTCCAAATAAAGCTTTTGGCATTAACTGACCATTGGGAGTATCAATTCCCAGTTGAGAAAGCTGCGCAATTGTCTGCGGATTTATGGACACATTAGATGGATCACTCATAAAATGTACGGCAACAAAACCTCCCGCCATAGCACCTAGCACTACAACAAAATTCCACCTGTTTGCTTTCCAGTCAAAATCAAAATAAGCTATACGCTTTCCTAATCCAGTCATGGAACACAAAGACTGCAGATTGGTTGACATCCCAAAATTCTTCCCAAAATAGATTAGCGAAAGCATCACCATTCCGATTAAAAAGCCCGAAACATACCAAGGCCATGTTTGATAAATAATATTCATAGAGTTTATTTTTGAACAAAGATAAATAGGATGAAGCTATCCTTATGTGAGAAATGCTACATTTCTAAAAATAATAACCAACATAAAGTTCCGTATTGAATCAAATGATAATTACAATTTGATTAATTTTGAAATTATAATTCAAACCTGTTAAATTTAAAAAACAATTAACTCTGAAAATATGAAAAAAACAGTTCTTTTTATTGCTTTACTGCTTATAATAACTTCTTGCGGAAGCATTAAATCTTCTATAAAAAATGTAGACAATACTGCGCCGGTACCTGTTGTAAAAAACAATGCATTCGTAATCTCTGCCTACAGTAAAGACAAAAAATATGGTTATAATAAGGATTACCCTATCAACATTTTTTATAAAGGCACAAAAAACGACACCATAAACCAAAAATATTTCCTGAATGCTTTGGCTGGGCCAAAGGGAGAAAAAATAACTTTTACCAAATTAGAAAACTGCTGTCCGTTTCCAACTAAAACAAGTGAGATGGGAGCCGGCTTTCTTGATGTATATGAATTAAAATGGGCAGGTTTAAAAACTCCAATTATTTTGTATCTGAACATTTACGAAAGAGGACAGCTGATGGTTCCTGTTGGACTTAGTTTGAAAAAAATGTAAATAGAGAATAGAAAATAGAACAAAGATTAAAGATTAAAAAAATATAATTCTATTCTTGCTGCCCTAGCCCAGATGGAAGTGGAAAGCCCGGACTGAAAAAATTGTTTTTTCTAGTAATAAAAGAGCGACCGGCAGGAAGCTCCTTTTATTACTTTAGAAAAAAAGTTTTTTGAAGGAGGACTTGTAGCGAACAGCTGGATTAAGCTCCTAATTATTGCGCTGATGCTTTTAAAAATAATTGCGAAATCTAATTCGGAAACCGCAAATTCAGATTACCTTTGCACTTTCAAAAAAAACAAAATATGAACATACAAAATATACCCCAAATTAAACATACTGAGAGCGGTAACTTCTTTTTACTAGCAGGTCCTTGTGCTATTGAAGGCGAAGAAATGGCAATGCGAATCGCAGAACGATTGGTTAGCATTACAGACAAGTTACAAATTCCTTATGTTTTCAAGGGATCTTTTAAGAAAGCGAACCGTTCCAGAATTGACAGTTTCTCTGGAATTGGTGATGAAAAAGCACTAAAAATACTTGAAAAAGTATCTAAAACTTTTGGAGTACCAACTGTAACCGATATTCACACCAATGAAGATGCTGCTATGGCTGCAGAATATGTAGATGTTTTACAGATTCCAGCCTTTCTTGTGCGTCAAACAGATTTAGTTGTGGCCGCAGCCAATACCGGAAAAGTGGTAAACTTGAAAAAAGGACAATTTATGAGTCCTGAAAGCATGAAACACGCAGTACAGAAAGTATTGGACTGCAACAACCAAAACGTAATTGTAACAGACCGCGGAACGATGTTCGGCTACCAAGATATGATTGTAGATTACCGCGGTATTCCAACGATGCAGCAATATGCAAGCACAGTTCTGGATGTAACGCACTCATTGCAGCAGCCAAATCAAACTGCAGGAGTTACTGGTGGAAGACCAGATATGATTGAAACCGTTGCCAAAGCTGGTATTGCGGTTGGTGTCGACGGTATTTTTATCGAAACTCATTTTGATCCGGCTAATGCTAAAAGTGATGGTGCTAATATGTTACACTTAGATTACTTTGAGCCGTTGATGAATAAGCTGGTTGCCATTAGAAAAACCATAAATCAATTTTAATTTAACTAGAATACCAATACATTGAAAACATATTTATACTCCGCTATATTATTTTTATTTGTTTCATTTAATTCATTCGCACAGAATGACTCTATAAAAAATGAAAGGTACACTGCCCACAATAAAGGAAAATTCACAATTTCATGGGGAGGAAACAGAGGTTATTTTACCGATTCAGATATAACTTTCAAAGGAAATGATTATAATTTCACTGTTGAAAACGCTAAATCACATGACAAGCCAAAAGGCTGGCACGTTGATTATATTACGCCAGGTAGAATGACAATTCCACAAACTAATTTTAAATTAGGTTATTTTATTTCAGACAAATACATAGTTTTTGTTGGAGTAGATCACATGAAATATGTCATGAAACAAGGACAAACAGCTAATGTTACGGGAGAAATCAGCAATCAGTCTAATCCAGATTTTAATAAATCCTACAATGGTACTGCAACAGTAATGACCGAAGATTTCCTGATGTTTGAGCATACAGATGGATTAAATTACGTTTATACCGAAATTGCCAGACAAGATGATATATCTAGTTGGTTTGGAATTATAAACACAGATAAATTACAAATAAATATTAATGAAGGTGTGGGAATCGGTGCTTTATATCCTAAAACAAATACTACTCTTATGGGACAGGAAAGACACGATGCTTTTCATGTCTCAGGTTTTGGAACTTCGATTAAAGCAGGAATCAATTTTACCATTTTTAAGTATTTTACCATCGAAGGTACCTTAAAGGGAGGTTACATTAACATGCCTGATATTCGTACTACTAAAAGTTCATCGGATACTGCCTCTCAACATTTTTTCTTTGGAGAAACTATTATTTCATTTGGCGGTATTTTTAGGATTTAAAGAGTTAATAACACAACAAATAAGAATCTCCTTCGGGAGATTTTTTATTTATATAATGATAAAGCTTCCCTTATAACATCTACCAAAACAGCATTATCAATATCTTCCAGATTAAAATACCGAAGTGACTTTACTGTATTTCTCTTTTCATCCACAAGGCTGTCTTGGTTCCTTTTTAATTGAAATCCTCTTGCAAAACCAGCATCTACAAAACCTTTTTTAGAATTGGAAATCAGGTAACAAAACATTCTTTTTTTATAATACAGATAAGGCATTCCCCATTTAAAGTTCATCTCTAAGTCTGGAATTTCCCGCTTAAAAACACTAATTAAATGGAATAGTATCATTTGATACTTTTCGGGCTGGCGTAAGATATATTCGTCTGTTATTTTCATTTAATAAAAATAATCAAAAAAGTATTGCTTATAATAAATTTTATTATTTACTTTGTTATTCAAAGTACTTTAAAAATGGAAGATAAATATTTACAAGACATTAGTGATATCAAAAACATGATGAACAAATCCTCACAGTTTATATCTTTGAGCGGTTTGGGCGGAATAATGGCTGGAGTTTACGCTTTGATTGGAGCTTATATTGGTCATGAATTAATTCAAAATCATAAAAGTTACGACAATAACTACCTTATAACTTTAGAGAGTTCTACATTTAAATCAATAGCATTTACTGCCTTAATTGTTTTAGTATTATCTATCGGGACAGCTTTCATATTAACTATAAGTAAAGCCAATAGAGAAAAAGAAAGCGTTTGGAATTCTGCTTCAAAAAGATTGTTAATAAACTTCCTAATTCCACTAGTAACAGGCGGAATTTTCAGCTTGTTATTATTACGTAACGGAACCTATGGTTTAATAGCTCCAGTAACTCTTATTTTTTATGGTTTATCCTGCGTAAATGCGAGTAAATATACCTTAAGAGATGTTCGTTATCTTGGTATCACAATTGTTATAATTGGGCTTTTGGCAACCGAATTCTCCGGATACGGATTAGAATTCTGGGCATTGGGTTTTGGAATCTGCCATATTGTATATGGAAGCATGATGTATTTTAAGTACGACAGAAAATAAAAAGCAGTACTCAGATTGCAGTTTACAGAATTTAACATACAGATAAAAACACAATAACTGTAGAATTAATTAAATACTGACTATTTAAGGAATAATATCAAACCAAAAGTTCAGCTATGAAAAAAACGAAATATATTTTTGCCAGCATTACCTTTCTAATGAGTTTTGGCTGTGCTTTGTTCATTGCTAATTCAATGTTTGGGAATATACTTTTTGGTGAACGCTCAACTAACTTATTAGATAAAATTGAACAAGGCGATATGATTTTTCAAACTTCACAATCCAAGCAATGTGAAGCTGTAAAAATAGCAACCAACTCTAAATTCTCTCATTGTGGCATCATTTTTATTGAGAAAGGAAAAAAGTATGTTTTTGAAGCCGTACAGCCCGTAAAATATACGCCTCTCGAAGATTGGATTACCCACGGAAAAGAAAATCATTTTGTAGTAACACGATTAAAAAATGCTTCTGCTGTACTCAATGTGCAGACAATACAAAAAATGAAAGCCTATGGAAATTCATTCAATAACAAAGATTATGACCTCTATTTTGAATGGTCTGATGATAAAATATACTGCTCAGAATTAATCTGGAAAATATATAAAAACGGAGCTGGAATCGAATTATGCCCATTACAAAAACTGAAAGATTTTAATTTAAAAGACGTTCGGGTTCAAGCCATATTAGCAGAAAGATATGGAACTAAAATACCACTCGATGAGAACGTAGTCGCTCCGTCTGACCTTGAAAGTTCCAAAATAGTTACAATAATACTAGATACATACTAAGATTTGAAAAATATTATTCAAAATATCAATAAAGCTTTTGACCATCGCATCCGACTGGGAATCATGTCCGTTTTGATGGTCAATGAATCGGCCGATTTTAGTACTTTGAAAGAGTTATTAGGCGTTACCGATGGTAATCTAGCCAGTCATACCAAAGCCTTAGAACTAGAAAACTATATTGCAATTGAAAAACAATTCATAGGAAAAAAACCAAATACGAGCTACAGGGCAACCAAAGAAGGGCGAAAAGCATTCCAAGATCATATCAATGCCCTTGAAAAATTGATACAAAAGCGTTAAACTCTTTTTTTTGATTTTAAACTTTGAATTTCAAAGTACTTTTAATTATTGAAAAACAAAAAAAACATTGATTTAAAGGAAAAACAATAAATAAAATAATTGACCAAAAATGGAAGAAATAACAATACCGTACCACCTAGCAATACCTACAATGATTTCTATAATTGGACTTTGTATAATTACTTTTTATAGAAAATTATTTTTCACTAAACACAAATTGTTTTGGATAAGTATGACCGTCTTTTTTGTCCTCTACTTATTAATAGTTGGAAATGCGTCCTTTCGTGATGTTTATTATCAATGGGATTTAAACCGTTATGACCTAGATAAGGACGGAATGTTTGGCGGAAAAGAAATAACAACTGAACAAAGGGAAGCAAGGCAAAAATTAATTAGAGACACAGGAATAAATTTTTCATTTATAACAGGTTTTATTTTCGCTTCAATTATTTCTATAGTTGTTTATACATCAGGAATGATTATTTCAAAACTAAAAAAAACAAAAAAACACATATAACAACCAATCGAAACCATTAAACAAACTTTTAAAATCTAAAACTATGCAGCTCATAATCAAACTATTCAACAGTAACCGCAAGATTAACAGCATCTTGTTTTTATTTACCATTTACTGCTTGCTTTTACTCATTGTCCGTGCCAAATTAACCAATACTATTTATCTCTTTTTCTTGGTTTGGAACCTGTTCCTTGCTTTCGTTCCTTACTTTTTTATCAGCTATTTAAAAACGCAGATTACGGTTCATAAAAGCAAAATTAAAACAGTTTCACTGCATTTTCTTTGGCTGCTTTTCTGCCAAATTCGTTTTACATTCTTACCGATCTGATTCATTTATCACAATCAAGCAACCATTTATTTTGGTTTGATTTGGTTGTCATAAGCTCATACGCACTAATTGGATTTACACTTGGCATCGTTTCACTGATAGAATTTGAAAACATTATAAAAAACTACACTTCGACCCTGATTACCCATTTAATAATGCCTGCAATCTGCTTTTTATGCGGAGTGGGGATTTATTTAGGGAGAATCCTTCGGTATAACAGCTGGGATATTATCAGTAATCCATTCGAATTAGTTCGGGCTATATTTCTTTCTGTTACATCTGCTAACGCATTGCTGTTCTCCTTTTATTTTGGAGTCAACATCTATTTGTTTCTTTCGTTAAAAAAAATCTATTCAACTATAACCCAATATTAAATCATGGAAACTACTCTAACTCAAGAAGAGCCTTTCGAAGGTAGCGCTTCTACCGAACTTGCCCTTGGATGTTTTACAATCGGCACACTGTTTTTTATACTCTTTCTGACGCTGCAGGACAATTCATTTATTCTCATTATCGGATTTGTCTTTATTGTTCTGGCAGCATTTCTCAACATTATTATGCTCACAAACCTGCTCTATCATTTTTATATCCTGCCACAGCAACGGAAATACATTGCGATAAGAATTTCGATTTTGTTAAGCAATATCCCAGTTGCATTCTTGTATTACCTTATTACAGACTCATTCAAACTATTATAATCTTTAAACACTATAAACAACAGAAAACATGGAAACACCAGAAAATCAAAACCCAGCTCCAACACCATTTTTCCAATCCAATACCGCCAAAATGATTATGGTCGGGATATTAACTTTTGTATTGCTGATTCCGCTGGAATTTGTCAAAAGCCTGATAACCGAACGCTCGTTTCGCCAGGAAGAAGTCATTACCGAAATCAATGATAAATGGGGAGAAAGCGTCTATTTCTACGGACCTATATTAAAAGTTCCCTACACCACTTTTGACGAAACCTTATCGATCAACCAAAAAACAAACGAAACTGTAAAACAGCGAAAAACAATTACCAAATACGCCTATTTCTTTCCCGAAGATTTAAAAGCAAAGTCCAATGTAGTAACCAAAGTGCTTAATCGAAACAATTACGAATCGGTTGTTTACAGTTCGAAAATGAATTTTGAAGGCCACTACATTCAGCCCGATTTTAGCAGTAAAAACATTCCTGACGAAGTCATTCAATGGAACAAAGCTACAATTTTAATCAAAACCACCAATCTAAAAAGTATCAAAGACGAAGTAAAAGTCAATCTTGGCAGGACAAAATACACTTTCGAACCAGTTTACAGTTCAAATCTAAACGATTCTACACAAGCTCTGGAAACTGGTTTTATTGACCTGAAAAGCATTTTAAAAACAGATAAAACAAACTTTAATTTTGATATCACATACAACGGAAGCAAACAGATAAAAATGGTGCCTATCGGTAAAACCACACAGCTAAGCATGCAGTCCAACTGGAGTTCGCCAAGTTTTACAGGCAATTTTCTTCCAGATGACAAAACCAAAAAAATCGATGCCAACGGCTTTACAGCCAACTGGAAAATCCTGCACATCAACAGAGCATTTTCACAGCAGTTCTTCGAGAATCTGCCTGATTTAGGAACTTATGCTTTTGGAGTAGATTTTGTAATTCCTGTAAACCAATACCAGCAAAATGAAAGAGCTTCTAAGTATGGCTTTCTCGTAATTGGCCTAACGTTTTTAATCTTCTTCCTCATCCAATCCATCAGCAAAATCAAAATCCACATTTTTCAATATTCGATGATTGGTCTGGCACTCATTTTATTTTACACCCTGCTTATTTCAATCACAGAACACAGCAGTTTCATGAAAGCTTACTTGATTGCAGCTCTGGCTGTAATTACATTGATATCGCTGTACTCCGTTTCAATCCTAAAAGGAAGCCGATTTCCGCTGTTTATCGCCGGCTCACTCACAGCACTGTACACTTTTATCTACGTTATTATCCAGTTGGAAAACTACGCTTTATTAGTAGGAAGCATTGGTTTATTCTGCATATTGGCAGCCGTAATGTACTTTTCCAGAAAAATTGATTGGAATAAATAAGGTGAATAATTAGGAGCTGTTTCCTGCTATTCGCTTCAATCTTGCTGGCCAAACTCTGGCCAGCAAGGATTTTCACTGCTATCAGGGCTAGGGATTTTAGGTAGTTAAGAATATTTTTCTATAGAAGACCTTTTGCGTAAGATTATATTTTTCGCTCCGTTAGAAAGTAACTTTAATTATAAAAGTATATCAATCAAAACAAAAAAAACACAAAATAACAAATTGTTACTTTGTGTTTTTTTATGTCTAATAAAAAAAAATCCCCTAACTGTCTCACTCAGTTTTGGAAATCTAAAAATTGCATTCTACAAAGCTGACTACAAAATGAAATTATAGTCATTTCAATTGCATGTCATTTTATTAGTGTCTTTTTTATCTCTGAGAGTCTTTATTTACTGCAAAAGAAATAAGAAAACTTAAAAGTAAAATTCCTGCAACAATTCCGAATTCTAATAATAAATACATACTGACTTTATTTAGGTTAAACTTTATAATCTCATTAGTGATTTAACTCTAAAACCCTAAGCTTCAAAATCAATCACTAACCCAAAGTTATAATAAATAAGATAAAATCCAATTATTATCGATGAAATACACGTTAAAAATAAAAAATAATTTATTAATCTTACAATACAACAAGAATTAAATTCAATATAAATTAAAAACCAATAAATAACTGACGGCCATATTTCAAAAACGCTTCTATGATTTCTGTTAATTTTTTTTTGATGCGGGAATCATATTGTTGTACTAAAAAATATAAAATCAATTTTCTGTTACTGGAATTTTGCGTAAGGAATTGCGGCGATATCCTTTATTTTTTTCTTTAAAAAATAAAGGATATCGCCAAAAGCCCGACTCCTTGTGAAAAATAAGAGAGGGACGAACGTCATTTTTCACAAGGAGATGCGCCCTTATATCTATTCAGGTTTCAAAAAAGCGCTTTTTGGATGGATTTTAAAAGCAAGTGATGAAAATCCCAACAGCTTTAAACAATACTCCCCTAAAGTTTAGTATTTTTGAAGCCTGAAAATGAAATAATGCAAAAATTTATAATTCTAATAATGGTCTTAGCTATTGGCACTGCGTTCTACGAACAGACAAGTGCTGATAAAAATATTTATGTAATGGTGATTGCCATTGTCATCTTCATGATGGGAATGATGCGTTTGAGCAGCAAAACTCCAAGTAAAAACCAAGATAATAACGAAGATGATGTTCAATAAAGGAGATAAAGTTTCGGTACTAGACGATGCTATTGATGGTGTGGTTTTATCCATCAAAGACAAAGTAGTCACAATAGAAACAACAGATGGCTTTGTGATGAATTATGCCTCCAGCGAGCTGATTAAAATTGGCGGATCGGACAATTTAATGGAAGGCATAAAAGGAATTAATATCAATGAAATCAAGAAGGAAAAGGAAATTCCGAAACCGCGCAGTTTTATAAAAGAGAAAAAAGACAAGAATGAACTGCCTGTTCCTGAATTTGATTTACATATCGAAAAATTAGTTCCCAATAAACGAGGTATGTCCAATTATGATATTTTGACGCTGCAGGCCGAAACTGCTCAGCGCCATATCGAGTTTGCAATTCGTAATCGAATTCCTAAAATTGTTTTTATTCACGGCATAGGCGAAGGAATTTTGAAAGCCGAATTAGATTTTCTTTTAGGACGTTATGACAATGTTGTTTTTCAAGATGCTAATTATCAAAAATATGGTCAGGGCGCTACCGAAGTTTACTTTAAACAGAACAATAAGTAACTCCCTTTTACCCCCCAAAAAAAACGTCAATGCTAAAAGATAAGCATTGACGTTTTTATATTTATCAAGAGATTTTTTATTTCTGTAGCTCTCCGTATGAATAATTATTACCTAATTGAAAATTGCTGTTGCCTTTTTCAAGAGTTACGTTTTTTAGAACAATTGTATGCTTAAATGTACCTGGACCTGATGTCGTAGTGGTAACTTCAATAATTCCTCCTGCTTTACCTAACCATTCTTCTTTAACTGTAGGCGATGATGGATCTGTTGTCTGACAAAAATAACTAGGCTGTAAAACACCATTCTCATAGGTGCGGTAAACCAATTTATTCTTAACTGATTCTATTGTACCTCTTCTTGGCTTATCTACAGGAGTAACTACATTATCAATCAATGTTGGATCAATATTAAGTGTTAACGACTCAGTCCCATTAGAATTATAAACCAAATCACTATCACAAATATTCAATTCTTCTTTAAAAGCTAAAGCCAGCGGCGTTATGTTTTTCAAATAATCACCAAAAATAAAACTTTTATAAAACTGAGTCGTACCATCTCCTTTAGCAAAAGTGATATTTGTAAAAATAATATTATGCTTATATCCTGTTATTTTTGTACTGTTATCAGTCTCATTTAATGTTTTAACAGTTTCAGTTGTAACTTCGATAACACCAGAGGATGCCTTCCATTGCGTTTTTACACTAGGAATCGCTGGAGGGATCAAATCGCAAACATTTACTGTACCTACTTTACCGTCATAAAAATTATACACCACTTGGTTTTTCGAATTGATGTCTAATTCAATTCGAGTATTGTCTGCTGTGGGTTCTTCCTTAAAAGTTTTTTCAAAAATATCTTCTGGTAAATTTAAAAGCAAAGATTCACTGTCTTTAAGTTTAAAAAGCAAATTATTTGCATCTCCACATGTACTTGTAGCTACTTCATCAAAATTAATTGTATCTACAATCAAATCTCCGTCATCACAGGCTGAAAAAGCAATTGCGCAACACAAAATTCCTATAAATCGTTTCATCCTTATTTTAATTTTGAACAAAAATAGAATTTTTAATTTGTTCCGTAAACTTTACACACCAAAAACGTGTGGTTTGCTGCCATTTTTATAATTATTTAAACTGATGCATGACACAGTTTTGTTGAAAACGAACAAAAAACCAAAAATTAAATCCATTTCATTGGCTTTAGAAATTCCTATCTTTGTACCGAATTTTACTTTTCAATGAAAAAATACAATTATTATTTCGCCGCTTTCACTGCTTTTTTTATCTGGGGTTTTTTCAGTTTGGCTTTAAAACCAATTTCTAGCTATCCCTCCCTCGATATTATGTTTTATCGTGTGTTTTTTAGCGTAATTACACTTACAGCCATAAATCTCCTCTTTAGACGAAAAAATCTCAAAAAAAACTGGGATGATTTTAAAGTAATACCTAAAAAAAAGAAACAGACAATCACCATACTGACCTTGGCCGGAAGTTTAATTTTGGCATCCAACTGGCTTATTTTTATATATGTGATTAATCATGTAAATGTCAAAGCGGGTTCATTGGCATACTTAATTTGTCCCATTCTGACTACCGTTTTTGCTTTTTTCCTGCTTCAGGAAAAATTAAGCAAATGGAAATGGACTGCTGTGGGCATAAGCACGATAAGCTGTGTTTTATTATCACTAAATCATTTTCAGGATATTTTTTACAGTCTTGTAGTTGCTTCGACCTATGCCTTGTATTTGGTGAGTCAGCGCAAAAATAATGAAATTGATAAGTTTTTGGTTTTAAACATTCAGCTGCTTTTTATCGCCTTACTTATTTTGCCTTTTTATCCAAGTTACAGCGGAACAGTTCCAAGTGATCCTTTATTTTACACCTGTTTATTTTGCATCGTTGTACTTTTTACAATTATTCCGCTTTTTTTAAATCTGTATGCATTAAAAGGGCTTGATTCATCGACTGTGGGAATTTTAATGTATATCAATCCGATAATCAATTTTACGTTGGCTGTTTTTTATTTTAAGGAAGAAGTAAGTCTGCTTCAGATGGTTTCGTATTCCCTTATTTTACTCTCCATTATTATTTTCAATAAGAAAGTATTATTTGGCAAAAAAAAGAAATCCAAAGCAATTGTTCAGGATTCAAAATCTATATAGCATGAAAAAAGTATATCTTGATAACGCCTCCACTACTCCGCTTCATCCCGAAGTGATTCTGGAAATGACCAAAATATTGACGGAAGATTATGGCAATCCATCCTCTACACACAGTTTAGGGCGCAATTCAAAAAATATCCTGGAACTTTCTCGAAAATCAATCGCCAAACAGCTAAATGCAACTGCATCTGAAATAATTTTTACTTCTTGCGGTACCGAAGCTAACAATTGGATTTTACGGTCTGCTGTAAAAGATTTAAAAATAAAACGCATTATCACCAGCAAAATAGAGCATCACGCGGTGCTTCATACAGCAATGGCACTTCAAAATGAATACAGAATTCAGGTAGATTATGTAAATGTGAAACCCAACGGCGAACTGGATTTGACACATTTAGTCGAATTATTATCAGAAGAAAAGAAGACTTTGGTTTCATTGATGCATATCAACAATGAGACAGGAACTGTTTTGGATCTTGACAGAGTAAGCCAAATTTGTCAGGAACATAATGTTTTATTTCATTCAGATACCGTTCAGTCGGTGGGAAAAACAAAAATTGATTTACAGCACACTCCTATTGATTTTATAGTGGCCAGTGCCCATAAATTTCATGGTCCAAAAGGGGTAGGATTTGCTTTTATTCGAAAAAATGCGGGTTTACAGCCTTTGTTTTTTGGAGGAGAACAGGAAAAAGGTGTTAGACCAGGAACCGAAGCCATACATCAAATTGCAGGAATGGCAAAGGCGCTGGAACTTTCCTGTCAAAATCTTGAAACCGAAAGCCTTTATATTGCTTCATTGAAAGAATACACTATTGAGAAACTAAAAACAAATTTCCCTGATTTTAAAATCAATGGAGACAATACGTTTTACAATCTGCTTAATATTACTTTGCCGTTGGACGAAAGCAAGACATCTATGATTTTATTTCATTTGGATATGAAGGGAATCGCCGTTTCCCGAGGCAGCGCATGCCAATCTGGAAGTATCAGACCTTCGCATGTATTAGCAGAAATGCTCTCGCCAAATGATTTAAAAAAACCAAATATCCGTATTTCTTTTAGTCATTTTAATACCAAAGAAGATGTAGATTTGTTGATAGAAGGGTTAAAAAACTATTAAAACAAAAACTATTAATAATCGTTAAAACCATAATTACTCTTACTTTACTTTCCCTAATCTATTGTACAAAGGATTAAAAATACTGATATAAATTAGAGAAAACAGCCATCCAACAGTTATTAATAAAAATAATACGAACTTCTTTTTGACAACGCTTTCAATGTTGATGACAGTGGCCAAAATTTTAGAAAAATAACCAGCTAAAAAAACAATAAGCGTGAATCCAATGAATTTATAGGAAATATTAATTTGCTTAAATGGATTTGGATTATTCCAATTGCAAATTAAATAATATAGCACTCCAATTAATAAACCACTACCAATTAGCAATAAAATAATACGTATAAATTTTGACATTCGGACAATTTTAAAAGGAACAAAACTGCTCACTTTCAATTGTTTTACAAGCTGTTTTTCATTTGCAGGATAAGTACAGTTTTCTGCTACTTTTAGGAAATTCCAATCACCATTTTTCACAACCGCAGAATCCTCTTCATGTATCATTTGCTTGTATCCGCTGTACATTAAAGCATAGGATTCCAGATCATTAAAAGAGTCCAGATCAGTCCGTACTTCGCTAAGTCCTTTCTGAATTTTTTTCATTACGCCATATCGCAAAAGCACATTTTCATCCTCTATTTTTTTATCATACAAAATGCTTCGGTTTACATCGGTACAATCAATCCAGCTCACAGGAAGCTGTTCTAATCCGTTTTTTAAATGAACAATTGAAAGTTTGGAAACAATCGAAGTAAATTTTCGGGATTTTAAATCCAATAATTGAATCTCGCGCAGGCGTTCCTGCAAAATAATATCTACTCTAAAAAACAAAGACATGGCATTATCCGTACTTACCGCATTATCCGACATTTGAGCACTGGCATCGCTTACAATAATTTCATTGCATTCCTGTTCCAATATCGATGCAATTCCCTGGTTGTCATGCACACCTCCATCAATTAACTCCAAGTCAAAATTTTCATACAGCCCTTTAAGTACTAAAGGCTGAAACAAAACAGGTACACAAGAAGAAGCTGCTACAGCATAGCCCAATCTAAATTTTTGGTACTGCTCTGGCGCATTTTCATAATACATTCTCCTTAAACGGGGTTTTACATCAAATTCATCCGAAATATAAGTAGGAGGTTCTCCCATCCAGGAAGCTGTAAACTGCCAGTTATGTCCCGTATTTACTGTTGTAGCATTCAAAATTAATTGAGGCACTTTATTAATTCTTTTCCAATTGTTGTCATTCAATTTAAATGATTCGTTTCCTAAAGGATTAATAAATAAATCATTCATAAGAATTGGAGATGAATCTTTTTTAGGCAGTAACGGATTATAAAAATACTCTTCGTAAAGCTCTCCCAACCTGTTAGAACGCGAATACGAATTTCCTTTCCACATTTTTAAGTTCTTAGAAAAACTTGTCAGCAGACGCATCCGAATATTCTTTTGAACTGCATCCAGGAACTCAGTTTCAATTTCTTTTACAATCCTAAGGTAATCGTCTTGAATAATTTCTTCATCAATTTTGCTTTCAAATAATTGCTTAATCTTTAAATAATAAAAAGCACCGATAATTGAACCTCCCGAAACACAGGAAATAACCTCAATATCTTTCAGTTTGTTTTTTTCGGCTAAAGCTGCCAAAACACCAATATGAAATAAAGCCGCTCTAAAACCACCGCCAGAAAGTCCAATTCCTAACTTATGCTGCTGCTTGTGTTTGACATCATCAGCATCTATATTTTCGTCAGCCTCAAGATTTAAAGCAATCAGACAACTGTTCTGCCCTTCCTCTTTAATTTCATTTTTTTGAAAAGGATCTTTATTGATAGATTTTTGATATTTCTGCTTTAACTGATAATTAGCCAAATTATAAAGCTGCTTGCTAAAAGATTTTATCTGCCAATTTTCTGTCTTATCCTGAGTATATAATTCAATGAAATGAAGTGCTTTTTTATACATTCTTAATCCAAAAAAAGCTTCAGCTAATGCTTCATATAATTTTTCTTTGTCTTCGATCCCTTCTTTAAAAATGACTTCAGCAGCATCAATCAAATACTCATCAATAATTTCTTTTCTTGTCTTTTGAGCCGTTTCAAATCTCACAAGTGTTTCTGCAGTAATCTCACATGTTTCAGAAAGCCGTTCTAAGTTTTCAATCACAATTAACTCATTGAGATTGGCATAATTCACCGCTGTATTGATGCACTCAGTTTCGGTTTTAATGGTTTTATGCGTCTTATTTTTCCAAATCAGATATCCTTTTTTATAGTAGGCTCTCGACTGCAGTAAATTATGAAACTGATGATCAAATTTCCACTTGCTTCTATAAATTGCTCCTGCAATCCCCAATGTTTTTGAATTTTTGGTATATTCTAAATCACAAAACGATTTGAGTATATTAATCGCTTTATCAAACTTAAAATAAGAAGATAATGTACTGTCCTTATATACATTTTCTGCTAAATCCTGATATTTTGACAACTTTATTTCAGTGCCTTTATCTTCATTTTCAGCAATTTTTTTCAGCAGTATCTCAGTTGCATAACCATACTGCTCATATATTATTAAGTTTTGGTACAAATTCTCAAAGGAAATACTAATAGAAATATCTTCTCCTCTTAAATAATTTTTGGCCCATGCAATTGCCTCTTTTTTATTTTCCATAGCTTAAAAAAATACTGAAAATCAAATTTTTAAAATAGTTACTTTTTATTTTAACGTGAAAAATTTTACACATTTAAAAAATTACATCAACTTAAAGAATAAAGTTAACAGCCTTCTTAAAATTTTCAAAACAAGTAATTATTCTTTTAAAAAAATACATATTTTTACAATATAAACTTACAACTAATTTATACAAAAAATGAAAAAAATTCTTTTTGCTCTTTCTTTTGTGTCTTTTTTATCCACAAATTCCTATTCCCAAGAAGCTGCTCTTGTTACTTCGGTAGAAGGTATCAAAGAATACAGCTTACCCAATGGAATGAAAATTTTATTAATTCCAGATGCTGCCCAATCGAATGTGATTGTAAATATTGTTTATGGTGTGGGTTCCCGCCATGAAGGATATGGAGAATCGGGTATGGCGCATTTATTAGAACATATGCTGTTTAAGCGTTCTTCTAAATTTACTGACATCAAAAAAACGATTGCCGACAAAGGTGCTCAAGCCAATGGAACTACCTATTATGACCGAACAAATTATTATGAAATTTTGCCGGCTACTGACGAAAACTTAAAATGGGCGCTAGAAATGGAGTCTGACAGAATGATGACATCAGCGATACTTCAATCGGATTTGGACAGTGAGTTCAGTGTGGTTCGAAATGAGTTCGAGATTGGTGAAAATAATCCGTCAGGAGTTTTAAATGATCGTATTCTTTCTACTGCTTATTTATGGCATAATTATGGAAAATCAACTATTGGAAGTAAAGAAGATATTGAGCGTGTACCTGCTTCCCGACTAAAAGAATTTTATCAAAAATATTACCAGCCAAACAATGCTACACTCATAATTGGAGGGAAATTTGACGAGAAAAAAACGCTTTCCTGGATTAAAGACTACTTTGCTTCTATTCCAAAATCAAAAAACGAAATTCCGCAAACTTACACCGTAGAACCAGCTCAGGATGGAGAACGTTTTGTTGAACTAAAAAGAAACGGAGACATTCAATATATTGGTATGGCATACCACACTCCAAGTTATTCGGACAAAGAATATGCCGCCAATAGCGCCATAATTTCAATACTTACCAACAACCCTTCTGGAGCTTTGTACAAAGCATTGGTTGAAACTAAATTGTCAACGAATGTTTATGGATATACGATAACATTAAAAGATCCTGCATTTAGTTATTTTGCCTGTGAAATCGCCAAAGACAAAGACATCAATACGGTACAGAAAGCCTTTTTGGAAACTATGAATTCAGTTCCACAAATGACTTTTACAGAAGAAGACCTTAAGCGTGCCAAAAATGAATTGTTAAAGCAATTTGAAAATACCTATAATAAAACTATCAATTTATCTGTAGCATTGACCGAATTTGTTGGAGCTGGAGATTGGCGCTTGTTTTTTATTGACAGAGATAATATTGAAGCTCTGACTGTTGCAGATCTTCAAAATGCTGCCAAAAAATACTATCTGCAAAGCAACAGAACATGGGGACGTTTTATTCCAGAAGCAACAAGCGAAAGAACAAAAGTAGCCGAAACTAAAGATGTTGCAGCTCTGGTTAAAGGATACAAAGGAAAAGCCTTAGAAGCCAACACAGCTACTTTTGAAGCATCTGTAGCCAATATTACAAAATCTACCGAAGAAGGAAAATTAGCTTCTGGAGGAAAATATGCCTTATTAGAAAAACCTGCCAAAGGAAATAAAATTGAAGGTAGAATATTACTACGAATGGGAGATGAAAAATCTTTGAGCCAAAAATCAATGATTGCCTCATTAACTGCGGGTATGCTGAAACTTGGAACAAAAAACAGAACTAAAAAAGAAATCAACGACCAAATTGACCAGTACAAAATCAATCTTAGCTTCGGTGGATCTGTAGATGCATTATATGTAAGAGTTAGTACTGACAAGGCTAATTTAAGCAATGCTTTAAACTTAGTTCAGGACATTCTGAAAAACCCTTCTTTTGATGTTACTGAATTTGAAAAACTAAAACTGGAAACCAAAAATGGATTAGAGGCTAACCGCAACGAACCGCAAGCTGTAGCTAATGAAGAGTTAACAAAACTTACTTCTTTATATCCTAAATCACATCCATATTACTCAGAGACAACAGATGAAAGTCTGGCTACATTAAACAAAATTAAAATTGAAGATGTTAAAAACTTTTACGCTTCATTCTATGGAGGTGCAAACAGTCGCTCTTCCTTTGTAGGCGGAATAGACAAAGCTCTTATAAAAAATTTCTTAAGCAGTACTCTTGATAATTGGAATTCAAAAATTGCTTATAAGAGAATTCCAACTCAATATTTTGACGTAAAATCAAATGATAAAACGGTTCAGATTAATGATAAAACTAATGCTGTTTTACTAGGAAAAATCAATTTGAATATCGGAGAAAAAAGCCCTGATTATCCCGCAGTCTCTATGGCAAATGAATTACTTGGAGGAGGAGCTTTCTTATCTTCCAGAATTCCGCAGCGTTTACGTGAAACAGAAGGACTAAGCTACGGTGCAGGTTCTTATTTGCAGGCTAATGCTATAGATCCTACAACCGATTGGGGAATTTATGCCTTTTACAATCCAACAATGAAAGATAAATTAACCAATGCTTTGAATGAAGAAATTCAAAAAGCAATCAGTAAAGGATTTACTAAAGAAGAGTTCGATAATTCATTGAAATCATGGCTTCAGAACAGGCAAACGACACTAGGAGTTGACGAATTTTTAGTACGCGAACTAAGAGAAAATCTAGATTTAGGAAAAACTTTTAAAGATTTTGAAGATTTTGAAACAAAAGTTAAAAGCTTAGATGTGCAAAAAGTAAATGCAGCATTAGTTAAATATTTTGATCCTAAAAAATTCGTAGTTGTAAATACTGGAGATTTTGTTAAAAAGTAATTTTTTAAAGTTACTGAGAAACTAAGATTCTGAGTTTCTAAGATTCAATCTTGGTTGTTTACTTGAAATTATAACTGTTAAAAAGGTATTGAGCAATCAGTACCTTTTTTTTATGACCAAAACTGATTCCGATTATCAATATTTGGAGCAGAAATATTGGGATTTTCAGGAAATATCGTCCCGCTTTCCGTTGCAATCTTTGTGGGCTGAACCCCAGCCCACAAAGGATTTTCACTGCAATCGGGGCTAAAGAGAGAGATTTTGCATTTTTGTCATCATTCAAAAAAAAACAATTTAAGGTTTACTACAGCCAACGGTTTCAACCGTTGGAGATAATAATAACCGAATTCAGATTATAACTAAAAAAAGAAGTAACTTTAGTACAGAATACACGGCAGGATATTCTTTTTTCAAATATTAAAACACAACAAATGAACTTTAGAACCGAAAAAGACACGATGGGCGAAGTACAGGTTCCAGCTGACAGATACTGGGGAGCGCAAACCGAACGTTCCCGAAACAATTTCAAGATCGGCTCCCCAGCGTCGATGCCAAAAGCAATTATTGAGGGTTTTGCTTATCTCAAAAAAGCGGCGGCTTATACCAATTGTGAATTGAACGTTTTGTCTGCAGAAAAAAGAGATTTCATTGCTTTGGTATGTGATGAAATTCTGGAAGGAAAACTTTCGGATGAATTTCCGCTGGTGATCTGGCAGACTGGTTCCGGTACGCAAAGCAATATGAATGTTAATGAAGTGATCGCTAATCGCGCTCAGGTTTTAAAAGGGCTGAATATTGCGGATGACGAACCTTTTATCAAAGCAAATGACGATGTCAATAAATCACAATCATCTAATGACACTTTCCCAACGGCTATGCACATTGCTGCTTACAAAACTGTAACAGAAAACACTATTCCCAATGTTGAAAAATTAAGAGATACGCTTCAAAAAAAGGCTTCCGAATTTCAATCTGTGGTCAAAATAGGACGCACACATTTAATGGATGCTACTCCCCTTACCTTGGGTCAGGAAATTTCGGGTTATGGGACGCAATTGGATTTTGGTTTGAAAGCTGTAAAGAATACATTACAGCACTTATCCGAAATCGCTTTGGGCGGTACTGCAGTGGGAACTGGTTTAAATACTCCAAAGCGATACGACACAAAAGTAGCAGAATATATTGCTCAGTTTACAGGACATCCTTTTGTGACTGCTTCCAATAAATTTGAAGCATTGGCAGCACACGATGCCATTGTAGAAACCCATGGCGCGCT
Organism: uncultured Flavobacterium sp.; assembly: GCA_963511475.1. Classification (GTDB taxonomy): domain Bacteria; phylum Bacteroidota; class Bacteroidia; order Flavobacteriales; family Flavobacteriaceae; genus Flavobacterium. Next base: position 62,877 of record CAUPJC010000022.1, on the reverse strand, counting down.
GAAACAGTTAGCCGTTTCTTTGAATAAAATTGCCAATGATATTCGGATGCTGGCTTCGGGACCACGTTCTGGGATTGGCGAAATCCTAATTCCCGAAAATGAACCAGGTTCGTCTATTATGCCTGGAAAGGTAAACCCAACACAATGCGAAGCCCTGACGATGGTTTGTGCGCAGGTCATTGGGAACGATATGGCGATTACCGTTGGCGGTATGCAGGGGCAGTATGAACTGAATGTTTTTAAACCGATGATGGCTGCCAACTTTTTACAATCGGCTGAATTGCTCGGAGATGCCTGTCATTCATTCGACATACATTGTGCGCAGGGAATAGAACCTAATTACAAACGCATTGCCGAATTGGTCAACAATTCATTGATGCTGGTTACGGCTTTGAATACCAAAATTGGTTATTATAAATCGGCAGAAATTGCACAGACGGCTCACAAAAATGGTACAACTCTTAAGGAAGAAGCGGTACGATTGGGCTATGTAACTCCCGAAGAATTTGACGAATGGGTGAAACCGGAGGAAATGGTTTAGAAACAATTATGAATTATAAATTATGAGTTAACAAAAACATTTCACTCACAATAACTTATAATTCATAACTCATAATTTAAAAATTTATTTTCCATCCACATAATCCTGCAGATGGCTGAAACGTTCGGTAAGTTTACCGTTTTCGGTCATTTTGGCTCTTTTGAGAATACCATCTTTATCGTCGTTAAAAAACGCAGGAATTACATGCTCTGAGAACATTTCTCCAAAACCTTCACTGGCATCTTTTGGTAATTCGCAAGGCAAATTATCGACAGCCATAACCACTATCGCAGCGGGATGAAAGACATCTACTTCCTTATTTTCGTTAGGCAAATAACCATACAAAGGCTCGGCAATTGTCGAGGAACGCAGTGTACAGGCAATAGGACCGTTGACATCACAGGAAATATCGGCTACGATTTTTATTTTGCAGTCATTGGCTTGAAGCATTTCGCGGGTGAGAATCGCCGGAGCATCATTTGCATAAAAATGACCCGTGATATAGATATCGGAAACCTTTGTGAATTTTTCAAAATCAGAAACATACTCGGTTGGATTATTGTAAAAATCGGTAAAATCTAATACCTGTCCGTCTTTTCTTTTGTTATAATCCAAAACATCAATCTGTGTGTAAACGGCTTGTGTGAAATTTTTTGTCAAATAATTTTCAACCGAAACTTCTTTGATTTTCATCGCATCCAGAATTTCTTTGGCTCCATTCCCGACTTTTCCAGTTCCTGTAACCACAATTTTTAAAGGTGGCAAAACCAGTCTTTTTAAATGGGTGATTAAGGCATCTTTTCCGGAAAGTGTTTCGGCTTTTGGCATTTTAAACAATTCGAATTTGATACCGAAAGCACGGAAAGCATTATAAGTCCCTACAATTCCCGCGTATCGTCCAAAACCGATTAATCTGCGATTATGAGCATCTACAATGGTTTCATGATCATACAAGTCAATCTTTTTTTCTAAAACAGCCTGCAGTAATTTTCGGTTATAAGGCTGTTTTTTGATGGTATGCGAAAAAAAGAAATAAGCTTTATTTGCTATCAAGTTATCAACTGGAACTTCTTTCACTCCAAAAAGTACATCACAGTCACTGACATCATTAGCCAATTCAATTCCCATACTTTGGTATTGAACATCAGTAAAAATGCGGATATCGGAACTTTCTACTTTTACTGTACAACTAGGATAGAGCTGTTTTATCTTAGTTAATTCATTGGGAGAAAAAACAACTCTGCGGTCTGGCGGATTTTTTCTTTCTTTAATAATTCCGAATTTCATGCTTATTTTTTTTAGTTTGTAAAAAATATAACTTTACGACATATATTTGTTACAAATATAACAATATTATTTAATTTTCATTTTTTTTTATAAAAATTTTTCTCATCTAAAAAAACTTAATGTCATGATGATTAATAAACTATAAAAACTCCTCTTAGCGGGTTCTTAAAAATAATCATTAGAAATCAAAAAAAAACAAAAACAGAATCAAAGGATTATATATATTTGCTTTTTAGCACAAAAAAAATGAATTTTATAAAAAAGGCAAATATACTATATTTACTGCTCCCAATAGCAGTATTGACTTCCTGTAAAAAGGAATCAGCATCTAACGAAAAAGCAGTAATAGAAATAAAAGATTCTGAACTTCCCAAAAACGTTTTACCAAAAATGAAACCCATGGGTAAGGAAACATCTCTTACAGCCGATTATATAAAGGAAAAACAACTTAGAATAGATTCTTTTGTTAGAAAAAATTGGCCTAACAACAGTATGAACGGCGGATTACTAGTGGCTAAAAATGGCCAGATTATTTATGAAAAGTATGAAGGTTATTCGAATTTAAGAGACAAAACACTTATAACAGATACGACTTCTATTCATATTGCATCGGTTAGTAAAGTTCTTACGGCAACAGCTGTTTTAAAATTAGTCAATGCCAAAAGAATTGATTTAGACCAGAAAGTAACTGATTTTTTGCCTGAGTTTCCATATCCAGAGGTTACTGTAAGAATGCTGCTTTCTCATAGAAGCGGTATGCGCAGTTATGCCTATTTTACTGATCGTGACAAAAGTGTTTGGGACAGGCAAAATACCTTGACAAATCAGGATATACTGACTATTATGGGTACTAAAAACATTAAGCTAGAGCAAAAAACAGGTACCCGATTTGCTTATTGCAATACTAATTATGCGATGCTGGCTCTGATTATTGAAAAAGTAACTAAGCTTTCCTATAGAGATGCGATGGCGCAGATCATTTTTAAGCCATTGGGAATGACGCATACTTTTGTTCTGGATTTTGATAATGACAAACATGATGTTGCTCCGTCCTATAAAGCCAATAGAGTCGAAATTGGCATTGATTATCTTGACAAAATTTATGGTGATAAAAACATCTACTCCACTCCGAGAGATTTACTGAAATTTGATCGAGCGAGAAATTCGCCCTCTTTTTTGGAGCCTGAATTGTTGGCACAAGTGTACACAGGCTACAGTAATGAACGAAAAGGAACCAAAAATTATGGGTTGGGAATCCGAATGATCAATTGGGATAACGGCAAGAACTTTTATTTCCACAACGGCTGGTGGCATGGTTTTACTTCTTCGTATATTACTTTGAAAGATGAAAATGTTACTATCATTGCTTTGTCTAATAAATTCAGCAGAAGCACTTATGCGGTAAGAAAACTGTCTGTTATATTTGGGGATTATCCTTTCAAAGTGGCAGATACTGAGTAAAATCAGATTGCAGTTATTAGATATAAGACTGCAGAATTTAGATTGCAATATTCCCATTTAAGAATTTGAAATTGCAATTGATTTTTTAAATTGATATTGTTATTGAATTTTGACATTGAATTTTGAAATTCATGTCGTATCTTTGCAGTCCTATTTAAGATTCTGTGATCTAAAATAAAAAATGGGGTCGACTGGTTTTGACAGCAAGTCGAATTGGAAAGTAAGCACGTCGAGAACTGGGACAATTCTCGTAAATAAAAGGTCTCAAACATTTTACACGGCGAAGGAAACTACGCTCTTGCTGCATAATCTGAATTATAGTAAGATTAGCCTCGTCCTACCAGGTAGGAAAGCAGGATTTACCTCGAAAGCTTTGGTTTATAGCGGTCGATTAAGGTAAATCGTAAATTTAAACCTAGATTTCTGCATGCTTCGGGTGGATTTCGAAATTAAAGAAGCTAAGCAAAGAGCGGTTGTTCCTGACCTAACTCCGAGTCGAAAATCTATTCAGGAAATAAGCGTGTAGAAAGCTCTTTAATTGCTTGTTTGGACCCGGGTTCGATTCCCGGCGATTCCACTGGGACCGTTTAAGGCCAACTTTTTAAAGTTGACAAAAACACACAAAATGTCTCGAAAACCTTTAAAAGCCTGCAAATTCAAAAATTTGCAGGCTTTTTTATTTTTCCTGCAACTATCAAAATTTTCAAAAGTGCTCTAAATTTATATGGCGGTACTGTGGCATTTTACTATTGAAATAAAAAGCGCCACAATTTTGTCATAAAAAAACTTTTAAACTACTCATTTACAGAACGTAAATCAAGTTAACAACTTGACTGAAGAACGTCATAATTCTATATTTATTAACTTAAAAAATTGAATTATGTTAGAAAGCAGCTTTGGGCTATGTTTCTTTTTGAAAATACCCAAAAACAAATCAAGCATCAGATATATTTATCTGAGAGTAACAGTAGATGGAATACCAAAAGAGATATCTACCAAAAGGAAATGGGAGATTCAGAGGTGGGATCAAAAAACAGAAAGAGCAACGGGAAATAAGGAAGATGCTAGGGCGCTAAATCATTTTCTAGATGCTATAATGACTAGAATCAACCAGTTCAAGATGGATTTAATGTACAACGAAAAATCGATTTCCGCGCAACGGATTATTGATTTTGTATTGGGAAGGATAATTTCCAAAGCAATGCTTCTTGAAGAATTTAAAAAGCATAATGACGAAATGTTAGCATTGGTACCTCAAGATTATGCTCTAGCAACACACAAACGCTATGAGACAGCAAGATTTCATGCCAGAGAATTTGTGAAATACAAATACGCGACGGAGGATATTGAATTCAGGGACTTAGATTATGATTTTATTATCAGCTATGAATTATATCTAAAAACCGTACGAAATTGTTTAAATAACTCTGCCTTAAAATATATTGCCTGCATGAAAAAAATCATAAACAGGGCAATTGATAAAGATATAATTGTTCAGGATCCTTTCAGAGCATTCAAACGTAAAATGACAAAAACTGTAAAAAGACCACTTACCGCGAGTGAACTGCGCACGCTCGAATAGGTCAGTATTACAACCACAAGACTCCAAACAGTTCGTGATATCTTTATCTTTCAGTGCTATACTGGTCTGGCTTATATTGACGCATACCAACTTCGGAAAACAGATATAAAAATAGGTATAGATGGAGCGCAATGGATAATGTCCGAAAGACAAAAGACTGGTTCTGTGACCAATGTTCCATTACTTCCCAAAGCCCTCGAAATAATAGAAAAGTACAAAGAACATCCGCTCTGCCTTTCGAGGAATACTGTCCTACCCGTCGCATCTAATCAAAAAATGAATGCATATCTTAAAGAAATAGCCGATCTATGTGGGTTTACTTGCGAATTGAACACACATAAAGCCAGACGTACTTTTGGTAGCACAGTTACTCTTAATAATGATGTGCCAATTTCCGTAGTAAAAGAGATGCTGGGGCATCAGTCAATCCGACAGACTGAGTCGTATGCAATTACTACGCAGGGCATTGGCTTTTAAAATTTTGAAATAATGTTGCAAAGATTTATATTTACGGGATGAATGGTAGGCGGTCTGCCATATAAAAAAAAATGACCACTAGTGGCCCGGAATTAGAAAATTTACTTATCAAAGATTGTTTCGCCACCTTTAATGATCCCAGAAGAACCTCAAAAGGAAATATAAAATACAGCTTAGAAGAGTTGATTTTCCTGACATTATCAGCAGTTGTTAGCGGTTTCCAGACTTATGAACTCATTGAGGGATTTGGAGAAATCAAACTAGATTGGCTTTGTCAATTTTATCCTTACAAATCTGGAATTCCTTCTCACGATACTTTGGGAGAATTTTTTAGCCGAGTAAGACCAAAAGAATTTACAAAATGTCTTATTGAATTTACAAAAGCACTTGCAAAATACGATTCGAAAGTTATTGCTCTTGACGGAAAAACAATCAAAGGATTTCTTACTCAAGATGGTTATCCCCTTCATATCCTTACTGCTTTTTGCACAAAAAACAGAATGAGTTTAGGTGAAGAAACCGTTGCTGGAAAGGAGAATGAGATTGTTGCCATTGCGAGATTGTTGGATTTGATTTGCATTAAAAACTGTATCATAACCATCGATGCAATGGGTTGTCAGACTGCTATTGCAAAGAAAATACGAGATAATGAAGGGGATTATGTTTTACAAGAAAAGACATAGAAAACATTGTCAACCCTGAGATACAGAACCTGTGCAGTAGGGACTTATTTTGAAAAACAAAACGGAAACCTTGTATTGAAAATTGCTCATTACCTTTTTTGTGTTTTGGTGATACTAATTTTGTATAATAAATCCCAAGTCTATCAGCATATTCGCTGGGAAGCTCTTCTTGTAAATATTCAATATTTACTATTTCTTTCATTATTAGCAAATACAACTAAAAGATGGTGTTACTTACTACAAAACAAAATGAGCCAAAAACGAAAACACCCAATTCTACATTTTTGGGTGTAGAATTGGGTGCAAACACTACAAGTTATTGATAAACAAGGCTTATTGCAGAAAAAAAAGGAATTCTATTCTCTTCTCTTCCGAAAGGACTGTATTTATTAGGCTTTCATGCCTTATCAAAATGAGTGCACCGAATTATGCACCTTTTTTTTGACTCAATTTGATTACTTGTATTGACAGCTTAAATTTAATCAAATTATATGAATTTTTGCAAATTATCAAATACAAAATAACATCAAGAACAAGTCTTTTTTAAACAATTTACCCAATAATACGAGGCTATACTTGTTCATATTTTAGACTGGTGTATTGGCAGAATTCATCTATATTTACAACTTGTTTTTTGTCAATATTTCATTAATCCTTCACCCCAAATTTTGTCAAGATATCTTCCATCAAACACCATTTAGTTATAGATGACTGCAATAAATTGGCACCCACAAAAGCGGTAAACCAAAGCCAATTTTGGTTAACGTAAATTGACAATAGTAAGCTTATAAGTATAAAGCTTCCGGCAACTGCCCTGATGATTCTGTTTTTCATGATTCAAAATTTTAGTTAATTGGATTTTTCGATGTTTAAAACCGCTGCGTGAATTTTGGATAAAGTTTCCTGTTTTCTATTGAATTCTTCAACTAGATCAAATACCGTATCTACTTTTTCTTTTTCTATAAAGACATAAAATAATGTTGATGCGGTTTCGGTGATTTCTCCGGCAAACCAATTGCCTTCAATAATATCACTCGAATGATCTCTATGTCCTTTCACTTCTTTATAAGTAAACGTTTTTACATTGGCTTGTTTCAGCATTTGTTTGATAGCACTGTCAAATTCTGAGACGGCAGTTATAATAAGTAGTTTCATGTTTTTTTGAGTTGTTGGTTAACAGTTGTCGGTTGTTGGTTGGAAGTACTAACCGCCAACTAACAACCATCAACCTAAATTATTTTTCCCATTTATTTCTTTCGGTGACGTAGTAAATCAAAGGCACCACAATCAGTGTTAATATGGTAGAAATGATGGCACCAAATACCAGTGAGATAGCCAATCCTTGGAAAATCGGATCAAACAAGATAATCGATGCCCCAATTACCACCGCTCCGGTTGTCAATAAGATTGGTGTGGTTCGTACCGCTCCGGCTTCAATAATGGCTTGCTTCAGGGCAACACCTTCATTGAGTCGGATTTCGATAAAGTCAATGAGCAGTACCGAGTTCCTTACCATTACTCCAGCAAGAGCGATCATACCAATGAAAGATGTCGCCGTGAAATAGGCATTCAGCAACCAATGTCCCAACACAATTCCGATGAGTGAAAGCGGAATGGCCAGCATCATCACGATTGGGGTTTTGAAGTTTTGGAACCAACCTACAATCAGCATGTAAATGATTACGATAACCACCATAAACGCCACGCCAAGGTCACGGAAGACTTCGAGTGTGATCTGCCATTCTCCGTCCCATTTTACGGTAAAATCACTTTCGTCTGTTGGCTGTTCCATATAGAGTTCATTTACTTTAAAGCCTTTTGGCAATTTCATTTTAGCCAGTTTCTCATTCATTCCCAAAATAGCATATACCGGGCTTTCCAATGCTCCTGCCATATCGGCCGTTACATACACCACGCGCTTTTGGTCTTTGCGGTAAATGGTTTTCTGCAAAGTGTCGTTTTTCACTTTTACCAAATCGCTCACCGGAATCATATTCCCCTGACTGCCTTTGATTTTTAGGTTTTGAATGTCCTGCAAACTGGTTTTATCTTTGTCGTCAAGCGCAAGCACAATCCCCACATTGTCGTTGGAACGTTCATCATACAGATTCGAAACCGGATATTCTTTCAATAAATAGGTAAGATTTCCAACCACTTGTTGCGGTGCAATACCGTTTAGCATTGCTTTTTCTTTGTCCACTACGAGCTTGTATTCGGTTTGGCTGTCTTCCACCATCCAATCGACATCTACAATATCTGAGGTGTTTTCCAAAATTGTTTTTACCTGCTTGGCTACCTTGATTTGTTCTTTATAATCAGGGCCATAAATCTCGGCTACCAAAGTCGATAACACAGGAGGCCCTGGCGGTACTTCAATCAGTTTTACATTGGCGCCATATTTCTTGGCAATTTTCTGAATATCGGGACGCATTGTTTTGGCAATTTCATGACTTTGCACGTCTCTCTCTTCTTTGTGCAAAAGGTTTACCTGAATATCGGCCATATTGCTTCCGCCACGCATATCATAATGACGAACCAAACCGTTAAAAGTTATTGGAGCCGACGTCCCGATGTAATTTTGATATGAAACCACCTCAGGTTTAGTCGATAAATACTGGGCAATTTCTTTGGTCACTGCCGAAGTACGCTCCAAAGTTGTTCCTTCGGGCATATCAATTACCACCTGAAATTCATTTTTGTTGTCAAAAGGCAGCATTTTCACCAATACCGATTTGGTAAAGAACATCGTCACCGACCCTAACAGCAATACTATTGTTAGTAGCAGCAATATTTTTCTTTTGCCGCTGTTTTCCAAAAACGGTCGCTCCAATTTGTTGTAAACCCTGTAAATCCAGCTGGTTTCCAATCCTTCGACTGCTTTGTGTTCCTGCTCTTCTTTTTCTTGTAGCAAATGGTAACCCAAATAAGGCGTCACAGTCAATGCTACGAACAAGGATAGCAACATTGCAATAGAAGCCCCAATCGGCATCGGACTCATGTAAGGCCCCATCATTCCAGATACGAAAGCCATTGGCAAGATTGCAGCAATAACCGTGAAGGTTGCCAAGATGGTTGGATTCCCTACTTCATTGATCGCATAAATAGCCGCCTGCTTAAATGGGAGTCGCTTCATTTTGAAATGGCGGTGCATGTTCTCGGCAATGATTATACTGTCGTCCACCACAATTCCCACCACGAAAACCAACGCAAAAAGTGTGATTCGATTTAAGGTATATCCCAACAAATAATAAGCAAACAATGTCAACGCAAAGGTTAACGGCACCGAAAAGAAAACCACTAATCCACCACGCCACCCCATGGCCAGCATTACCAAAATAGTTACGGCAATAATTGCAATACCTAAATGCAGTAATAACTCGCCCACTTTGTCCGATGCAGTTTCACCGTAATTACGGGTTACATCGACATGAACATCATTCGGAATCAGATTCGTCTTTAAATGGGCTACTTTTTCAATAATCTTTTCCGAAATTTTCATCGCATCGGCACCTTTTACTTTCCCGATAGAGATCGTAACGGCCGGATATTCTGATTTTGCTGTTTTGAATTTCTCATTGGCTTTGCCATATCCAAAAGACACATAACTTTTGGGCGTTGAAGGTCCATCTTGGATTTTTGCAACCTGTTTCAAATAAACCGGCATATTTTTGTTGACACCCACAACCAGATTTTCTACATCTTCGGCATTTGACAAAAATTGACCTGTAGTGATCAAAAATTCTTTATCATTCTGCACAAAACTTCCTGACTGGGAACTGCCGTTATTAGCCTGAATCATCTGGATAATTCCTAATGCGTCCACACCGCTTTCCGCCATTTTATCTTTATCCAAAATCACTTTCAACTCACGCTTTTGACCTCCTATTTCTTTAGTAATGGCAACGTCTTTCACCTTTTCAATTTCCGAAGTTACTTCTTCGGCAATCTGGCGCAACTGAAACTCGTCTTGTTTCTCACTCCAAAGTGTCAATGCCAGCATGGGTACATCATCAATCGAACGTGTTTTTACCATCGGTTTGTAAACACCTTGGGGAAACATATTTTCGTGTTTCGCCAACTCGTCATACAATTTTACGTAAGAACGCTCCACGTCCTGACCCACATAAAACTGAACAATCAGCATCGCCTGACCGTTCATTGCCATCGTATGCACGTGTTCGACACCTTTTATATTCGAAATAATTTTTTCCAACGGTTTGGCCACACGGCTTTCCACTTCCGCAGGACTCGCTCCCGGATAGCCCACCATTACGTCGGCCATAGGAACATTAATTTGTGGTTCTTCCTCCCTAGGGATAAGAAACGAACTGTACACACCAATTATCATCAAGGCTGCCATCAATAAAATGGTAAGTTTCGAGTTGATGAAAAAGTGGGCTATTTTTCCTGAAATTCCTTCTTGCATTTTCTTTTATTTATTTGGGCGTGACCCTCCCGAAAAAGGTCGGGTCGGGCTATCCGTTTCAATCTTTTTGTTTTTAAAGGAAAAACAAAAAGGATTTCCACTTCTATCCCTCACGCGGAATTAACATTATTTAGTTTTCTTAAGACCTGTATTCTAACATCTGCAACCTACTATCTGATTACTGAATACTGACCAAAGCACCGTTATACAATTTACCGTCGGCAGAAATGATGTATTGCTCATTAGCAGATAAGCCGGATAAAACTTCCACTTCATTTCCGAAAGTTTTCCCGATACGCAACCATCTCAAGATGGCGACATTTCCGTTTCCAATGGTGTAAACTCCAGTCAATTGCCCTTGTTTTACCAAAGCAGATTGTAGAACCAAAACCTTATTCGTTTGCTCAATTGCTGGCACTTTATTACTAATCGGGAATTGAACGTTCACAAACATTCCTGATAATATTGATGAATCGGTTTTGTCCAGATTGATTTTTACCAAATATTGTCCGCCTGTATTTTTCGCTGACAAACTCACTTCGCTAACTTTTCCAGTCAGAGTTTTATTAGATGATTTTACCAAAACTTTTACTGCCATTCCGTTTTTGATTGAATTGATATCACCTTCAGAAACCATTGCCGTAACCTGCAGTTGGGATGCGCCTTCGATGCTAACCAATGGCATTGCTGGATTGGCCATATCTCCTTCTTTCACGAAAGTGCTGGTTACCATTCCCGAAAACGGAGCAGTTATATTGGAGTATGAAAATTGAGCTATCACTTCATTTCTCATTTGTTTGGCGCCTTCCAGTCCGGCTTTTGCCATTTCGTAACGGGCAGTCATATCATCCAATTCTTTTTGAGAGGCACTTTGTTGTTTGAATAAATTCACAAAACGATCGTAATCTTTTTTTGCATTGTTGAAACCTGCAGCCGCCTGAAGAATGCTGGCATCCACCTGCGCTTTCTTGGCCTGTAAATCGGTATTATTGATGCTGATTAATAACTGACCAGCAGTTACTTTTTGTCCAACGTACACATTCAATTTAGTTACATAGCCCATCATTCTAGTACTTAAGTTAGCACTGTTTTGGGCTTCAATTTTACCGCTTGCCGTTACAAACGAGCTGTTACCGTCTGATGCTGTTCCGCTCACTTGCACAGCAATGGCAGGTTCATTTTTGACTGCTTCTTTTTTGTCTCCGCTGCAGGAAGCCAGCAAGGCCAAAAGCGAAATCGTAAGTGCTGATTTGAAAATAAAGTTCTTCATTATACTATTTTTGAAATTGATATTGATTCTTGTAATTGTCATTGAATTTGGCGTTTTATTTGGTTAAAAACTGTAAATATTCCTGTGTGAAATTATATTCAAAAACAGCCTGAAGGTATTCTAACTCTTTCTGTGACTGTAAGGTTTCGGATTGCAATAAGTCAGTTGTTTTTTCCAATCCCTGCGTAAAACGATTGCTTCTGATTCGGTAGGCTTCCTGAGACTGTTCCAAAGCCAGTCTTGAAAGTTTAACCTTATTTTCGGCATCAGCCAGCTGACGATTGGTTTTGTTCAATTCCATTTGGCTTTGGGCTTTGTATTGCTGTACTTCAACTTCGGCTTTATTGAAATCTGTTTTGGCTTTTTCCATTTTTCCTATGGATTTGTATCCATCAAAAACATTCCAAGCCAATTGTGCTCCCACGAAATATCCTTTTGCATTGGTGCCGAATACAACATCATCATACATTTGATAACTTCCAAAGGCGTTCAGACGGGGCAGGAAATTCATCTTACTTGATTGCCACATTCTGGAATAGGCTTCAGTAGATTTATCCATTGCCTGAATGTCTTTTCTGTTGGCTGAAAGTGTCGTATTTACAACAGTAACCACAATCTCATTTTCCAGATCTTCCAAAGGTTTATATAAGGTATTGGTGCTGCCCTCATTCAACAGAAAAGCCAAATAGTCGGAAGCATTTTGAATATTGGATTTTGCATATTGCAATTGGTCACTGATTTCATTCATGCGAACCTGAACGTTCAACAAGTCTGTTTTTTGGAGCATTCCCTGCTTAAAGTAATTTTCCACCAATTTCAAGTTGGCTTTTCCAGCAGCGTCAGCTTTTTGCAAAACTTTTACCGCTTTGTAGGCCAACTGCAACTGCATAAAGGCCTTGCTAACTTCCAGCTCCAAGTATTCTTTGGTGCGTTCGGTCTGCAATTGGAACGCATCCATTTTTGACTTGGCTGCTTTTCGTTCGTACAATCCGTCGAAATTAATTAAGGGTTGCTGCACTTCGATTAAAGTTGCGAAATTTTTGGTTTGTGAAGGATTGTTCAATAAGGCAGGATTAAAATCGGCAGCGGTCAAAATTGCCTGATTCAATTTGGAACCAAATGCCATCAATGGATTGGTGGTAGCTGTCGCGGTATGCGAAACCGAAACATTAGGCAAAAACAGGGAATTGGACTGATGATAATCCGCCAATGCCGATTCATACGATTTCTCCGCGATTTTAATCTGCAGGTTTTTATCGGCCACTTTTTGAAATAGATCTTTTTTGGAAATACTCAGTGTATCCTGAGCGAATCCGTAAAAAGAAAAAGCTAGGATTGCCAATAAGGAAAATGTTCTTTTATTTTTCATACGATTGCTGATTCATTAATTTGAAGCAAAAGTAAATTAGGAAAAAAGCCTGCACAGTAACAATGGTTACATAGAGAGATATTTGGTGAAACTGAACACAAGATAGGAGTCACACCCATCACAAGGAGCCATTTTCTAATGCTGATTTAGGGTTATGAAATTGAAAAACTATTTAAGCAAGACTCGATAAAAAGGGAAAAGCCCTATCGAATTATCGAAAGGGCTCTCCTAAAGCTCGTGAAAACAAATGAAATTTATGCTCGTTAATAAGAATTGAGATCTATCTCTTACTTGTTTGAATTGATGACACTTTGAACATTTGTCCATGTGCCACCGTTGATTACGTTGTTGAAACCATTTTGTTCCAAAATGCTGTTAGCTTGTGCGCTTCTCATGCCACTTTTGCAAAATACTATTATGCTTTTCTTTCCTTTTAATTTTTCTAAGTGGCTATGCAACTTGTCCAACGGGACATTTACCGCTCCTTTTGCACTTCCCTCAGAAAACTCTATAGGAGTGCGCACATCTACTAAAAAGGCTCCGTTTTGAATGGCCTCACTTAATTGGCTGTTGTTCTCTTGTGCGAACATATTTTTAAAAATTCCAAACATGGCTATAAATGTTTATTGTTATTTAATTATTTATTGGTGCAAATTTCGTTTGATGATTTTTTCTTTTCTGTTACATTAGTTACACAAGTCAAAATTATTTAGAATATGCATTAAAATTAACCTCCCAAAATTTAAACACAGATTTCACAAATTGACACAGATTAATTTGTGCTAATTTGTAAAATCTGTGTTTAATTAATGAGTTTTCGGGTTCAATTAGTAAAATTTAGTAGCATTGTTTCTAATACATAATTTGAGATTAATTTCACCCAACGGGTTTACTGAATGTTTGTAGATTAGTTTCTTTTCCCCATACCTTGACCATTTCCCATACCTTGACCGCTTTGTTGAAAATGGCTTTGAAACCATTTTGGGGTTTCAATCTGATTATCATAAATGTATGATGCTATTTTTTTTAAATCATTGATATTATAATTTAGTTTAGGCATTGCTTTGAATTTATTTACTGCTCCATACATTAATGCATTTTCTGCTTTAGGATTGTTCGTGTAAGCAACAAATGCATTTACAAAATCCTCTTTCGTATTATATTGCATTAAATATCTTTTTTTTACGGCAATCATTGGCGGTGCAATAATTTCATCATGAGATTTAGATGTTACACTATGACATACATAACAATTCTGTTTCATTAGTCTTAAGCCTTCTGGGTCATTTTTGATTTCTGTAGTACTTGAGAGAGCTGTTTCAAGTTTAGTTTCATTTTGTTTCCTGCAGCTTGAAAAAATCAAGAGAATTACTACTGTTTTTAATAATAATGTTTTCATTTGAATTTATTTTATAGTTAATAAAGAATATTTTTTTACCCGTTGGGTGAAATTACTTATGTGAATTCTAATGCTATTTATCGGTCTATAAAAGACAAAATCAATGGAATATTTTAAAACTATATAGTAACAAAAATACAAATTATAATGAACATTTGTTCATTATAATTTGTATTTTTGCGTCATAATAAACTCTTAATTAATTAGAAAAGCAACCATAAATAATGCCACGACCGAAGCTAAATAGAACCATTGTAAATCCCCCGATAATGGAAGGTTTTAGACCTTTTGGAATTGCCATGAAGGATTTAGAACCTGTTATATTGCTGTACGAAGAATATGAGTCGATACGGCTCTCAGATTACGAGGGATTAACGCAGGAACAATCCGCCGAAAAGATGAACGTTTCAAGACCAACGTTTACCCGAATATATGAAAAAGCAAGGAGAGCAATTGCCAAAGCTTTTGTTGAAGGAAAAGCAATTTTTATTGAAGGCGGGAATTACCACACGGATGATCACTGGTACAAGTGCGAAAATTGCTTAAAATTGAACATTAATAAAGAGGAAACTCACTCATGCAGTTACTGTCAATCTGATCTTTTACGAAAATTAAACAAAAAAATTGAACCAAATGGAAGCAAATGACAGCATCGAATATTGTATCTGCCTGCATTGCAATACACGGATCCCCCACATTGAAGGAATACCATGTCGAGATAATGATTGTCCGCAATGCAAGAAAAAATTAATTCGAGAAGGAAGTTATCATCATCAACTGTATTTATCAAAAAAAGGAGAAGTTAATCAATACCCTCCCGTATTCAAATCATGTAAATAAAACAAGTATGATATTGAATGAAAGCATTATCATATATATTAAAAATCAATCCTTATGATGAAATTAGCAGTACCAACAAGCGGAAATGTTGTCGATGACCATTTTGGCCATTGTGATGCATACACTGTGTTTACAGTAAACGCAAATAAAAAGATTGAACAGACTGAAATGTTGCCCTCACCGCAGGGTTGCGGTTGTAAAAGTAATATTGGAGCTATATTAGAAGAAAAAGGCGTCAGTGTAATGCTTGCCGGCAATATGGGAGCAGGAGCATTAAATGTACTGAAAAATCATGGCATCGAAGTTTATCGTGGCTGTTCAGGTGATGTTCTCCAACTGGTCGAAAGCTTTTTGAAAGGTAAAATAGCCGATTCGGGCGAAGATTGCCACCATCACAGAGAACACGACGGTGAACACGTCTGTAATCATTTATAATATTAAAAAATAATAAATTGCATGACAGCCATTCGTCTGAAAACAATTCATTTCCTTTGCAAGGTTATGGTCTAGAATTTTGACTCATAAATATTCAAATTTTCAATAAATCAACTGCATAAACAGGTTGATTTAGATAAATTTTTAATTATAATACAAATGACAAATAATATACTTATTGAAAATCAATATAAAAGAACCCGTTTATTTGAAAAAGAAAACATAAGTTATTTGGTTAGAGTTTTAAAGAGATTTAATACCGTACCAAAGATCAATAACATAAACATTATTACTTCAAATAATGAACCCAATCTATTTAAAATTGTTCCCAACAGATCAATTATAATTGGTTCATCGTTTTTAGACAAACCCGTTTTAGCCCTAATTTATTTAAGATATGGAATTGAATGGCAGCTTTGGTACAAAGCTTTAGGAAAAGATAAATCAGACACCCTTTTATGCGATATAGCAGCAGTAAAAGTCACTAAAATATTTTATGAAATATTGCCAAAAGAGGATAAGGAAAAATTAAAAAACCTCAAGCATTTTTTAATCGACATGATTAAAAATGAGGAGCCTTTGGATATTGAATCTTTAATAAAAAACAGAGAACTAGAATCTATACATGGAATAAATAATTCCAAAAAAGTATTTGAAAAATCTTGGGAACCAATTCTTGAAAATTTAGCAAAACCAACTGAATATTTATTAATGTCAGGAGGCGATCTTAGATTAAATATTGACGAAATTGAATTGTTAAACAAATATGGCTGCCGGCCGTTTCCAAGACCAGATGCATTTACTTTTGCCTCATCAACCGCAACAAGTATCTCTAATTTTGCTTTTGATAAAACTGACAAAGTCAGACGCATATTAATTCAAAACAGCTTAAAAAAAGGTTTCAAAAACACAACCACTGCATTTTCAGAATTGCTAAAAAACAACCTCCGAAAAACGCTTAAAATAAATGATGAATGTCAAATAATTTTTTCACCATCGGGGACTGATTCTGCTCTTCAAATAGCAGCCATTACTCAAATCATTTCTGATAAGGAAATTACGCATGTTTTAGTAGCTTCTGATGAAACGGGCAGCGGTGTGCCTGCTGCATTAAAAGGGTGCCATTTTGAAAATACCACAGCTTTAAATCATCCTGTTACAAAAGGAGATAAAATTGAAGGATTTAGAGATATTGATTTGATTAAAATTCCTTTAAGAGACGAAAACGGCGGATTAAAATCTTCATTTCAATTGGATTCAGAAGTTTTTACTGCTGTTTCAAAAACCAATAAATTAGGAAGACATATTGTATTGCATGTAATGGATCAATCAAAATTAGGGTATCAATCACCAAGTGAAGAAATAATAAAAAACCTGAATACTCTTGACAATTTATCCATGCAGATTATTGTAGATGCGTCACAGCTTAGATTAGACCCAAAAGACATACAAAATTATTTAAGTAAAGGATATATTATTACAATAACCGGAAGCAAATATTTTACAGGACCTCCTTATTCAGGAGCATTAATCCTGCCTAAAAAAGTTAGTAAATCCATTAATTCTGCAAGAATTACTATACCAAAAGGTTTGACCAATTATTACAATCATTCCGATTGGCCAGCATCATGGTTTTGTTCCAAAGATTTATCAGATGGATTCAATTATGGGTCCAATATGCGCTGGAATGCTGCCATAGTTGAAATGGACAGGTATTATAAAACGCCCATTTTATACAGAAATATGGGAATTGAGATGTTTTGTAATTTTGTTGAAGACTCTATCAAAGATGTCGATTTTTTAGAACCTCTTTTTGAAGATAAAACCAAACCTAACACTTTTGACAGTAACGAATTTGGATTAAGAAACATCTGCACAATTTTTCCTTTCTTTATTCTTAAAGATGAAAAAGCATTATCTCTTGACCACGTAAAAAAACTCTATACCTTGCTAAATTCAGACATATCCGACAAATTTTCAGATTCTCCTGTGGAAATCATTAGGCTTGCTTCTCAAAAATGCCATATTGGACAGCCTGTTAATGTAAAATATGGAAATAATTTCCAAAGTGCAGTTTTGAGAATAAGTTTGGGGGCAAGAGTAATTTCTGAAAGTTGGGTTAATAGGGATATTAGCCTCTTTTTTAGAAATATAGAAACACAAATGAATCAGATTACTATAATTTTAAAAAAGATAGAGTTAATCCTAAATAATCCTGAATTGTTGGACTAAATAGACAGGAAGAAGGCCCGCATATTGCAAATCAAATAATAAAAAGCACTCTAACTGAAGTGCATTATAAACAATATTAAATTTGATTTCCTTAACGGATATTTGGTTCTTCAGTGATTATTGCATCATTTATTATAAGAATTTCCGGTTTCAATATGACTTTAGAATTAATTGAATTTGAAATGAGACAGGCTTTTTCGCTCATTTCCATCACTCGAATTCCTTTGTCTTTTAATGATTCCTCATTGATGGTCAGAATTGGGAACAATGTGACCTCGGTGATTCGGTATTTGCCATCGATTCGATCTAAGGTTCCGATGGCATTACATTCGAATTTGCTGAAGTTTAATTTGGAATTCTCTGCAACGGCAAGAAACGTAGTCATGAAGCAACTGTTTACAGCTCCCACAAAAAGATGTTCGGGCGACCATAATCCGCCTATGCCTTTTGGAAACTCGGGAGGTGTAACCACTTCGATTTTGCTATCTAAAACATCGGATTGCAAAAGTCCTTTTCGGTCTCCAATCCAATTTAATTGTACCTGATATTTGTGTTGATCTGACATGTGAATATTTTTTTTAAGTTATTATCAATAATGACGTAATTATCCAATACCAAATGTAATTCCATAATTTCAACACTACTGTTACAAATGTTATATAACGATTTTTTTTTCTGATTGTCACAAAAACATTTGATTAGACAAAATTCCAATTCAAAGCTTTTCCTGCTTATTCATTAATTCTATATACGCCCGGTGGAGTTTAATTTTTCCCTTTTTCTCCAATGCTTTCAGCAGTCTTGAAATCACCACCCTTGAGGTATTTAAATCATAAGCTATATCCTGATGCGTGCTTAGAATTCGGGTTGAATTATTGATTTTGACTTTC
This sequence comes from uncultured Flavobacterium sp., assembly GCA_963511475.1. Lineage (GTDB taxonomy): Bacteria > Bacteroidota > Bacteroidia > Flavobacteriales > Flavobacteriaceae > Flavobacterium. The sequence continues at coordinate 43,985 of CAUPJC010000022.1, read as the reverse complement.
TCAATAAGATAGCTAAACAATCGCTCATCCATATTCATAAAAGCTAAATTGTCAATTGCAGAAAGCATTTCTTTTAATCTATTGTTATAACTACTGAAAACATAATTTCTCCAGCTTTTATATTTACCGAGCCATTCCTCCATTTTATTGACCGGTATCATTATGACTTGACCATCGTTTTCGGCAACGGCCCTTATTTCGCTTTTTGTGTCGCCTATGCAGCAAGCCATAGTCATGGCACAGGTGTCGCCTTTCTCTAGAAAATATAACAACATTTCACCTTCGTCTAAATCTTCCCTCATTATTTTTATGGCACCAGATATAAGCAAAGGCATTTTTTTGATATAGTCGCCAAAATCAATTAACACATCACCTTCTTTAAAATCTTTAAGAACTGAGACTTGAGCAATTTCATCAATCAGTTCTTTTTCAAAAATATGCCCGTAGTTTTTTTGCAGTAAGTCAATCATTATATATTTTTTTTGAGTTACAAATTTAATGTGAAATTTTAAAGATTACGTTTTTTAGAACCATGGATAGTCAATCGAATTTACATTCACGGAAAAAAACTTTCATTCTATGATTTTAAAATAAATATTGATATAATACAATCCAGTAATGATAAATATAATTCCAGCCGCAATTCGCATTATTTTCTCGATTTTGGTAATGGCTTTGAAATACATTCCCAGCTTTTCCATACTAAAAGCGATAATAAATGCAAAGAGAATAACAGGTAACCCCGTACCTATGGAAAACAGCACCGGCATTGCCAAACCTGATTTAATAGTCATTGGAATAAGCATTCCAAAAAATAATGCGCCACTGTAAGGACAAAAAGCCAAAGCAAATAAAGTGCCCAAAAGGAAAGCCCCCAGCAAACCTTTGGTTTTGAATTTATTCGAAAGTTTTTCAATCCAATTCCCTCCTTTTATGAAATTGAGTTTTATGATGTCCAGCATTATCAGCCCCAGAATTACCAAGACAAAACCGATATGTTTTTCACCATTTCCCTGCAAAAGTTTAGCTATTTGGAATGTGCTTGCGCCAAAATAAATTATCATACCTATTGCAGAGTAGGAAATCATTCGCCCCAAAGTGTACAGCAAGCCACTTAACAAAACTTTCTTTCGGCTACTGATGGTTTTGGCGATAAATGCCGTTGCCGTGATATTCGTTGCCAACGGACAAGGCGCGATGGCAGTTAATAATCCCAGTGCAAAAGCGGCTAGAAGCGGTAAATCATTGTTTTGCGCCAGTTCAGTTAACCACTCCATACTATGATTTTAGGAAAACGTCCATATTTTTATAAAATTCCTTGATGAATTTTTCTTGGTCTCCCGCATTCATAAAAGCCATTTCGGTTAAATTCTTGATTTTTTTGGATTTGGTATTGTAAAGAAACAAGGAGCTTCCGTAAGCTTGGAATTGAGTACATTGTTTTTCGTTCTTTTTGTCATCGGCATTGACCAAAGAAAACGGAATTGAAGGATATTTTTTTAAAGCAACCCTTGCTAACTCTTCGATTTTGTTACAGGTCATACAGCGGTGTTCCGAGTGAAATTGAATGACTTGAATAGTAGTTGCTGTCGAATTACTTTTTTCAGCAACTGTTTTTGTTTGGGCGTTTCCATTATAAGAAACAAATAGCAACATTACGGCTGCGAAAACGAATGTTAAAATGCTTTTCTTCATTTGTAAAAAATTTATTAGTTGATTTTAATTTGTTCTATATTTATTGACAATTTATTTAACTTTTTTCAGTAAATCCTCATCTGTTATACTTTCAATTTGGTTGGTAAACCTTCTTTACTTTTTCATAAGATTGCATTAAATAAATAACCTGATAAAATCATAAAGAAGCCAATGATTCCAAAGTAAATTGTTATTAATTTCCAGTTCATTACTTTTTTCAAAAGCATTGCTTCGGGTAATGACAAGCCAATAACTCCCATCATAAATGCTATTGCAGTTCCAAGCGGAACACCTTTAGCAACCAGCACTTGTATTACTGGAATAACGCCTGCCGCATTGCTGTACATTGGTATACCCAAAATTACGGCTATTGGCACAGCAAAAGAATTTTCTTTGTTGCTATACGCTTCAAAAAAGCCAGTTGGAATAAATCCGTGCATCAAGCCACCAATAGCAATACCGATAATAATATAGGGTGCAACTCCTTTCACAATAGTGTAGGCTTCTTTTAAAATACCCGGAATTCGTTTTGCCAATGTTTGTTTATCTGCTTCAAATTCAGCTTCGGTTTGGGAATTGGCAATAATATTTTGCACCCAAGGAGAAAGGTGTTTCTCCAGTTTTAATTTACCCAAAGTAAAACCACCAATAATACCCAAAACAGTTCCTGTCACTACATAAATGGCTGTTATTTTTAATCCAAAAGCTCCTAAAAAGATGGCAATTGCTACTTCGTTTACCAATGGAGCTGTAATGAGATACGTAAATGTGATCCCCAGCGGAATCCCTCCTTTTACAAAACCAATGAATAAAGGAACGGAAGAACAGGAACAAAAAGGCGTGATGACACCAAAAGTGGAAGCATACAGATATTCAAAACCGTAGAGCTTTTTGCGGCTTAAAAAATTACGCATTTTGTCCACCGAAAAATAAGAATTTACAATTCCCATTACCGTTGTAATTACAAAAAGCAGTAATGCAATTTTCAGGGTATCAAATACGAAGAAATTTAAAGCATCTCCTAATTTAGTATGCTGTTCAATTGCAAAAACAGAATATATCAGCCAATCGGCAAAATATTGAAGCCAGTCGAACATAATGATTTAAATTAACAACATTTACTTCCATCAGATTTAGGAGTACTATCGCAACATGATTGTTCAGCCAAAGAAGTCGTTGTCACGCAACATCCGCTGTTTTGTATATTTCTTAAAACTGATACTGTATCGCATTTAGTTGGAAACCCTTTTTGCGCCCAGCGAATCATTCCGTGCTGCATATTTACTACTTTATCATAACCATGATTGACCAAGAATCCTGACGCTCGTAGACTTCTGCCGCCACTTTTACAAACCATAACTACTTCATTATCTTTTGGTATTTCAGTATATCGTTCTTCAAATTGTGTTAGTGGAATGTGTATTATGTTGAGGACATCATAAGACAGTTCTGCTACTTCATTTGTCTCTCGAACATCTACTAACAATGCTCCGTTTGCAACCCATTGCTGCGTTGTGGTTGGGCTAATTTCTTTTACTAATGTTTGATTTTCCATTATTTTATTATTTTAAGAACTCCTTGATTTCATCTATTTGAGCAATTCTTCCTTTGACTTTTATAACTTCATCGATTAGTAATACAGGAGTAGTCAATACATTGTATCTCATCATTTCTTCGATATCTTCAATTTTGATTATTTCTGCTTCTATGCCTAATTGTTTCACTGCTTCTTCAACATTATGAAACGTTGTTTTACATTTTGGACAGCCTGGTCCTAATACTTTAATTGTTTTACTCATGATATACTATTTTAATTTTGAAAATCATAAACAATGCGGTTTCATTTTTCAATTGTTCGGTGTTCGTAGAATTACGAATTATGTATTCAAATTTTTTTACTTAAGTAAATCGTTCATTAGTGTTTTTGCAATTGTCCAATTCTCTCGGTTTATACAATATTTAACGGTTGGAGGCGTAATAGTTCCTTGAATCAGACCGGCATCTTTAAGCTCATTTAGATGCTGCGATAAGGTTGATTTAGCAATAGGCAACTCCTCTGCCATATCTCCGTGATAATAGCACGATTGTGAATTAAGCAATTGCAAAATAGCGATTCTTACAGGATGTCCTAATGCCTTTGCATATCTAGCTAAATCTGTCTGCTGGTCAGTAAAATAATCTTTTTTTATCTTATCCATTTTGATTTTTTGTCTATTCGTAAAATTACGAATAATATTGATTATCAAAACCATTTTTAAAAACAATTTTATATTATTTTGGCTCTGTTGCATCTTTGGAGTAAATGAATAGACATTAAATCGGTTTTAAATGTGTTTTCACAACTTATCTTATTTAATATTCTTAAAAACATTCTAATCTCTTCAAATCTTGGAGAAAATGGTTTGAAATTTGTACTTCTGGGGTCACAAATGAAAATGTCATTTCTCACGAATGGACTTTTTATTATTTCTTCTTACAACTATTCAACCTGTTTAAACATATAAAATAAGCAGTTTGGATGTCCTGTAAAGGCAACTTCACTAAATACAAACCTTATTTAAATCATTGAATTTTAAAGATTATAAATCGTGTTATATAGTTCATCGATTCTTTCTACATAATTATAAAAAGAGAAGTATTTGGAATTTCTATTTTATATAGATATTATAACAGGTTTCAGGCTGAAAAAATCTTATAGATTGTCTTTAAAATTGCCCTTTAATCGGTTATAATTTTATATTTTTGGGCAGATGATTCTTAATTTTTTTTTAAGCAATAAACCCCTTATCTTTTACATATGAAAATAAAATTACTATTACTATTATTGACAGTCTCTACGAATTTTTTTGGACAAATAGGATTTGAGGAAAACATTGTTGTAGGAAAACCTTATGAGACAATTGATCCGCAATTTGTAAAGGCAGAAGATCTTGATGGTGACAATGATCTGGATATTCTTGTTTATGGAAGCGAATTGAACTGGTATGAAAATGTTGATGGCCTGGGGAATTTTGACAAAAAGAAGACCATAGCAAAAAGTGGAGCTTCCTCTTTATATACTGTTGACTTTGATAACGATGGAGACCTTGATATATTAGGTTCAGTATACAATAAATTCACTTTGTATAAAAATACTGATGGTTTAGGGAATTTTGTTGTGATGCAGACTTCTACTCTTGGTACTGAGGCTCTAACAGTGATGCCCAGTGATATAGATGGTGATGGTAATATAGATATTCTATGCTATTACAATGTCTATACAACTAGTCCATCTAAGCCAAAACTAGTATGGTTCAAAAACGACGGCTCCGGAAAATTAGGACAAGAACAAGTTATTAATGACAGTTATTATGATATAATTACAGCTTCACTCTTAGTTACTGATGATCTGGATGGAGACGGCGACCAGGATATTATCATTGGATATAGAGATTGGAGTAAAATTACATGGCTCAGCAACACGGATGGTAAAGGTACTTTTAGTGCGCCCAAAACAATAACTATCTTATCTGGAGGAGTAAGTTCGATCACGACCTCAGATATCGATCATGACGGAGATAAGGATATCATCTCTGCCTCAGCAAACGACAAACAAGTTGTATGGTATAAAAATCTGGATGGATTAGGTAATTTTAGTGATGAAATTATTCTTGTATCCAACGCAGCTGATACCAATGCAGTTTTGGTAACCGATATAAATAATGATGGTAAAGCTGATATTGTATATACCAGTAAAAATGAAATTGGATGGATGAGCAACACGACTGGTTTAGGTGATTTTGGCAGCCAGCAAGTCATTACAAAGAAAGCTTTTGGTGTAAGGTCTGTGATAACCGCAGATATTGATGGAGATGGAAAGAAAGACCTCATTTCTGCCTCTCAGGATGATGATAAAGTAGCATGGTATAAGCATATTGATGGAAACGGAAATTTTGGCAGGCAGTTGGCAATTGCCTGCAGAGTCCAAAATCCAAGTAATGTGTATCCGGGTGATTTTGATGGAGATAATGATATTGATTTGTTAGTAAATTCAAAAGATGATGCTAAATTAGCATGGATTGAAAATGTTAACGGATTGGGCTTTTATGGCAAACAACACATTATTACAGAAAGTGTTGAAGTAGGTAATATTACTCCTGTATCCTATCCTGTAGATATTGATGGGGATGGAGATCTAGATATTGCAACTCTTAAAACGCCAGTGTTATTTTGGTATGAAAATGATGGACTGGGAAATTTTGCCACTGAACATATAATTGACGATACCAGTTCCGTAAGTATCATCCGTTCAAAGGATATAGATGGTGATGGAGATATGGATTTGGTGTGCGGTGTCTATAACGCAGATAAAATTTCGTGGTATAAAAACCTCGATTCCAAGGGTACCTTTAGCTCTGAACTAATAATTACTGACACAGGAGATGACAACGGGTCACTGACTTCTTTGGAAATAGCCGATATGGATGGAGATAACGATATGGACATTATTGCCTCATCATATAACACGGATACCCATTATTATAAAAACACGAATGGATTAGGAGATTTTGTAAAAGAGTATATGTCTGTTTTTAGTGCTATGCAAGCTGTTTATCCTGCGGATATTGATGGTGATGGCGATAATGATATCGTTGGGGTAAGTGCGTTCGGCGGAGGTTCTTTTGATTCAGTCGTTTGGTATGAAAATAGCAATGGAAAGGGTAATTTTAGTACTATTAAACATGACATTTCTACATTAACAACGCATGGTGAATCAATTCATGCGGCAGATATCGATAATGATGGTGATATTGATGTGCTGACCGCCTCAGGTCATTCACAAACATCAGGGCTACTTGCGTGGTATGAAAATAATGGAAAAGGTGTTTTTTATGAAAGAAAAACTATTCACGAAATTTCTAATTATTATATAGGTCTGGATGTGAATGTTGCAGATATTGACAATGACAGCGATCTGGATGTTTTAGCAGTATTTGGGTATGGTTCGACAATTGGCAAAGTTTCTGTATTTGAAAATTTGGGGCCTTTGGGTAATACAATAAATGGAAAAGTCCTTATTGATACAGATTCTAACGGATGTACAAATGCCGACATAAAGGGAAGTAACCTTATGGTTATTTCAGATAATGGAAGTAATAGTTTTGCAACCTTTACAGATCAAAATGGAGCATATCTTGTTGCAACCACTGAGGGAAATTTTACCACATCAATAATATCTCAGCTGCCAGACTATTTTGCTTCTAATCCAACGTCGCATGCTTCTAGTTTTTCAGGAATGAATAATACATACTTAGCAGACTTTTGTATCGCTCCTATTAGCGAGATAAATGATTTGAATGTTAGTTTGTATCCATCACTAAATGATCTACGACCAGGTTTTGCCACGCATTATCGTATTGTCTACAGAAACATTGGTACTACAACATCGAGTGGTACCGTAAAATTTGAATACAATAACAACAAACTTAGTTTCATAACTGCGACCGAAAATGTTTCCTCACAAACTGCCAACACATTAGTTTTTGATTTCACAAATTTAAAACCGTTCGAAACCAAAAATATCGATTTAAACTTTACTGTTTTAGCACCACCTACAACCAATATAAATGATGAAGTAATTTCAAGTGTAACTGTAATCCCTGCTTCTGGAGATGATCAGACACAAAAAGATAATAGCTTTACTCTAATCCAAACTGTCATCGGTTCATATGATCCAAATGACATCAGCTGTCTTGAAGGCAAGCAGGTACTGATCGAAGATTCCGACGAATTTCTTCACTACATCATCCGCTTTCAAAATACAGGAAACGCCAGTGCGATAAATGTAAGTGTAGAAAACATTTTGGACAGCAAATTGGATTGGACGTCTATGCAACTCGAAAGTTTGAGTCACAGTGGCAACGTAGAAATAAAAGATGGAAAGCAAATTAAATTTATTTTCAATAAAATTAACCTTCCTGACAGCACCACAGACGAACCCAACTCACACGGCTTCATTGCTTATAAAATAAAACCATTGAATAATGTTGTCGCTGGAGATATCATCAAAAATACAGCAGATATTTATTTCGATTTCAATCCAAAAATCATCACAAATACCGCTTCTACTCAGTTTACAGGTACGCTGGCAGTTGCAGAAAGTGATGTAAATCAATATAACATCTATCCAAGTCCAACAACCAGTCTTTTAAACATTCAATCAAATACGATGATTAAGAAAGTGTCGGTAATTGATGTTAATGGAAGATTAATAAAAGAATTCCAACTTAATACCCCAGCATTATCTACTCAATTAGATTTAACACATTTGACAAAGGGTATTTATTTCCTAAAAATTAAGTCCGATCAAGGCACTACCAATAGAAAAATAATCAAAAGATAATAAACACCAAAAATAAATTATTTAAAATTAACTTAAAAACAGGCTAACTTCTTCAAATATTGGTGAGAATAGTTTGAAATTTGTATCGCAGGGAGCACTTACGGGGCAAAGAAGAAAAATCTTCTTTGTCCCGTTTTTTATTACCACTTATTCTAATATTAATCAAACAGATAAAGCTTATAATTTCATTAAACCTTATTTATTTATGCTCATATTATAATTTTCTTTTACAATTATATCCAATGGCATAAAATGTGATGCTGTTAAATTTTCCTGCAGAATAATTTTTTTATAAAGATAATTTACCCCCATATACCCCTGCTCTTCAGGTTTTTGATTAATCAAAAAATCAATTACTCCCAAATTTAAATACACAATATTTTCTTTTAAGAGATCATAACCGATTATTCGTATTCCTTTTATGCTTTGTTTTGCTAAAAATTGTGCCACAATATATGCCCTGGAGTTGGGAACAAATATACTGCTGACATTTTTAAACATATCCGAACTGAGCTGACCTGCATCCGGATTAATGGTAATTTCAGAAAAACTAAAATTAGTCAGTTCCGGATGATCTTCAAAAAAAGTATAAAACCCTTTAATGCGCTGTAAATAAGCCGAAGTACTGTCTATTTCTCTTGCAATTTTAACAATAAGCACATTGTGCTCATTTTTTACTGCAAAACTAATTAGCCGTCCTGCTAAATAACCGCTTTTAAAAGCATCCTGACCAATATAAAAATGCGGCATTTCATTTTTAACATCTGAGTCAATCATTATTACTGGTATATTTTTCTTTTTATAATCTTTCAGGAATACAAGCGACTCTTCATGAAAAATAGGCGAGAAAAGTAATCCGTCACATTCAAAATCAATTACCTTAGAAAACATTTTCTGAAATGAAATACTGTCAAAATCATAAAGAAAGTAATGCAGTTCTATACCAAATTTTCCAAAATCATCACCTGCCTTCTTAACTCCGTTTAACTGGCTTTCCCAATATTCCAGTTCTTCTAATTTTGGCAAAAAAACAGCTATTCTGCATTTTTTATTAGAGGCTAAGTTACTTGCAAAAATATTTCGTTTAAAACCATGTTTTTTAATAATAGCATTTACCTTATCAATATTCTCCTGCGACACCTGTCCCCTGCTATGAATAATTCTATCCACTGTACCCGGAGAAACATTCGCTAATTCTGCTATTTTTTTTATTGTTATAATATTCTTCAGCTTTAAGTTAATAATGTATAGAAAGTAGTAAAATTAATTTTTTTATTTTAAAAATCGCTTTTTTTATTTAAGTTTTTATATATATTTGCAATACCCGTGTACGCACACGAAAACAATAACTCATATCAGAAGAAAGTATTACATTTAAAGAAAAATCCCATAATGTCTTTTCTCAAAATGATTCAAGAATATTTAGATTTAAAATTTTGTATTAAATCCGTGTGCCAACACGAAATTATAAAGCTATGTCAAAAGAAATTATTGTATTTGGGGAAATACTCCTCCGCCTTTCTCCTCCAAATCATTTAAAACTATTTAAGTCTAAAACATTTGAAGTGCATTATGGCGGTGCTGAAGCAAATGTTGGAGCATCATTGGCCTTAATGGGACAAAATGTGAATTTAGTAACTGCATTGCCTCAAAACGAACTTGGAGATTCGGCCGAAAGTGAAATGCTTTCGTACGGAATGAAAACCGACATAACAAGACAAGGTGACCGTCTGGGTGTCTATTATTTTGAACATGGTGCATCAGAAAGACCTGGAAGAGTGCTTTATGACCGAAACAGTTCTTCATTCTCCCAATTAAAAAAGGGAATGATTGATTGGAGAACAATTTTTAAAGAGGCCAAATGGTTTCATTGGTCAGGCATAACTCCTGCCCTTTCACAAGATTTGGCTGCTGTTTGTGAAGAAGCTTTAATCATTGCTTCAGAAATGGGACTGACAATTTCCGCTGATTTAAACTACAGGCCAACCTTATGGAATTATGGCAAAAAAGCAAGTGATGTAATGCCGAATCTAGTAAAATACTGCGATGTTCTGCTGGGCGGTATAGATGATTCTGAAAACTGCTTAGCCATTAAAACTACTGCCGAAGAATCTTTTGAAACGGTTTACAAAAAATGGCAGGAATATTATCCAAAATTAAAAACCATCGTCTCCACACTCCGCTACAATGCCAATGCGTCTGCCAATACTATTGGTGCGGTTTTATGGAATAACTCAAAATTATATAAATCTACGGAATATAAAATCTCGCATATTATTGACCGCATTGGTGCAGGCGATGCTTTCATGGCAGGACTTATCTACGGGCTTATCACCTGGCCGGAAGATTCAGAAAAAACAGCTGAATTTGCCATAGCGGCCTCCTGCTTAAAACATTCAATAGCTGGTGATATAAACTTGACTAAGGTTAATGATATCATGGCTTTGGTTAATGGTTCTAACGGCGGAAGAGTCATTCGATAATTTAAAATAGTAAGAAAATTAAAAATGGAAAATAAGATCGAACATGTTATCAGCACAATTATAAAACAAGGTATGGTACCTTTATATTTTAATGCAGATGAAAACATAACAATAGAAGTATTAAAAGCTATTTACAGAGCTGGAATCAAAGCGGTTGAATACACAAGCCGCGGTGAAACTGCTTTGAACAACTTCACCAAAATGGTGGAAGTTCGTAATGCTGCAATGCCTGATTTGCTGTTAGGTATTGGGACAATCAAAAACAAAAAACAAGCGGAAGAGTATTTTGCTGCCGGTGCTGATTTTTTCATCAGTCCGGGTTTTGTTCCTGAAGTGGCAGAATACCTTAATAGTAAAGGAATTTTATATAGCCCGGGCTGTATGACTCCTACTGAAATCATTACCGCTGAAAATTCGGGGGTAAAATTCATTAAGCTTTTCCCAGGCAATATGTTAGGACCGGATTTCTTAAGCGGTATCAAAGACATTTTTCCAAATCTTGTTTTCATGCCTACAGGCGGTGTGGACACGACAGCCGAAAACATCGGAGGCTGGTTCAAAGCTGGCGTTTCTGCAGTTGGGATGGGAAGCAAATTGATCAGCAAACAATTAATGGCAGACAAGAATTATGCAAAAATTGAAGCTGACACTAAAGAAATTTTGAGTTTAGTCGAATCTATAAAAAATAAAGAAATTAACAAATGAAAACAGTAGTAATAACAGGAGCAGGAGGAGTTTTGTGTGGTACATTGGCCAAATCTTTAGCCAAAGAAGGTTACCAAATAGCAGTTTTAGACTTAAAAAAAGAAGCAGCAGACAGAGTTGCCGAAGAAATTAACGCTACGGGCGGAAAAGCAATTGGGGTAGCAGCAAACGTACTGGAAAGAGAATCACTGGAAGCTGCAAAAAAAGAAGTCAACGAAAAATTGGGAAGCTGCGATATTTTGGTGAACGGAGCTGGCGGCAATCATCCGTTGGGGACAACTACAAACCCATTTCTATTGGAGGAGGATTTACTGAATACGACCGAAGGCTTCAAAACTTTCTTTGATTTGGATGCCGAAGGAATAAAATTCGTTTTCAACTTAAACTTTATCGGAACTCTATTGCCAACCCAAGTTTTTTCAAAAGATATGATAGGCAAAAAAGGCTGCAGCATTTTGAATATATCATCGATGAATGCATTCACGCCTTTAACAAAAATACCTGCATACAGCGGGGCTAAAGCAGCAGTATCCAACTTTACACAGTGGCTGGCAGTTCATTTTTCGAAAGTAGGAATTCGTGTTAATGCTTTGGCACCGGGATTTTTCCTAACAGACCAAAACAGAGCTTTATTGACCACTGGAGATGGCGAATTGACGCCAAGAGGAAACACCATCATCGGGCAAACGCCTATGGGGCGATTTGGAGAACCAGAGGATTTGATCAGCACTACTCTTTATTTGTGTGATGACGCATCCTCTTTCGTGACTGGAGTTGTTATCCCTATCGACGGCGGATTTAGCGCATTTAGCGGTGTTTAAAAAATAGTATTTAAAATATAATTATATAGAAATTATGGAACAAACATGGAGATGGTACGGACCAAATGACCCCGTACAATTATCTGATGCAAAACAAGCCGGTGCAACCGGAATTGTGACTGCCTTACACCACATTAAAAATGGACAGGTGTGGGAAGTGGATGAAATCATGAAACGTAAAAATGAAGTTGAAGCTGCAGGATTGACTTTTTCGGTAGTAGAAAGTATTCCGGTGCATGAAGACATCAAAAAACAATCGGGTGATTATTTAAAATACATAGAAAACTATAAGCAAAGCATCAAAAATTTGGCGACTTGCGGTGTTCATATCGTATGCTATAATTTCATGCCTGTTTTAGACTGGTCGAGAACCGATTTATCCTATGAAATGCCGGATGGTTCCAAAGCTTTACGTTTTGACATCAATGAATTTGCAGCTTTTGAATTATTCATTCTAAAACGTCCGGGAGCAGAAAACACCTATACAGAAGCACAAAAAGCGAAAGCGAAAGCGACTTTTGAAAAATTGACGGATGCTGACAAATTAAAACTGCAGCAAAACATTATCGCTGGTTTACCGGGTGCTGAAGAGTCTTATAGTGTAGAAGATTTCCTGAAAGTACTTCAAGGCTATGATGGTATCGACGCCAATAAACTAAAAGAAAATTTATATTATTTCCTGCGTGAAATTGTACCAGTAGCAGAGAGCGTTGGCGTTAAAATGGCTATTCACCCTGATGATCCTCCTTATCCAATTTTAGGATTACCAAGAGTAGTAAGTACCGAAGCTGATTTAGTGCAGCTGCTAAGTGCAATTGACTCTCCTTCAAACGGATTCTGTATGTGCACAGGTTCTTATGGAGTTATTGCTCAAAATGATTTATCAGGAATGATCGATCGTAATGGCGAAAAAATGAATTTTATCCATTTGAGAAGCACACAGCGTGATGATGAAGGCAATTTCTACGAAGCAAACCATTTGGAAGGAAATGTAGATATGTACGAAGTGGTAAAATCTATTGTGAAGATGGAAAATAAAACCAACAGAATCATACCAATGCGTCCGGATCACGGACACCAAATGCTTGATGATTTGAAGAAAAAAACAAACCCTGGATATTCTGGAATTGGCCGTTTAAGAGGTTTAGCCGAATTACGCGGACTAGAATTGGGAATTAAAAGAAGTTTATAAATAATAGCATTCCACCTTTAATTTTTATAAAATTTTAGGTGGAATTTTTCAAAAGAACAGTATGCAAAAAAGCTTTATAACCGACGATTTTTTATTACACAATAGTACAGCAAAGAAACTGTATCATGATTTTGCAAAAACACAGCCCATTTACGACTACCACTCACATCTTTCCCCTAAGGATATTGCTGAAGACCGCCAATTCGAAAATATAACACAGCTTTGGATAGAAGGAGATCATTACAAATGGAGAGCTATGCGTGCAAATGGAATTCCTGAAAAATATATCACAGGAGATGCTTCTGATTTTGAAAAGTTTGTAAAGTATGCCGAAACTTTACCAAACACGCTTAGAAATCCTTTGTATCATTGGACACACATGGAACTGCAGCGCTACTTTGGAATTACCGAATTATTGAATGCAGCATCGGCTCAAGGAATTTATGATACCTGCAATGAATTATTAAAAAAACCGGAGTTCAGTGTTCGCAATTTATTGCATAAAATGAATGTGAAAATGATGGGAACAACTGATGATCCTACAGATGATTTATATTACCATAAACAGCTTAACAACGAAGACTTTGAAATTGCGGTATTGCCTTCTTTTCGACCTGATAAAGCAACAGAAATTGAAAAAGGAGAAGCATTTGTTTCCTGGGTCAAAAAACTGGAAAGTGCAGTTTCTTTCCGAATCCAAAATTTTAATGACTTAGTAAAGGCATTACAAAAACGTCATGACTATTTTCATGAAATGGGATGCAGAATTTCAGATCACGGTCATGCTTCTTTTTATAATGCTGTTTATACAGAACTTGAAATTAATCTGATTTTTGAAAAAGGAATGCAAGCTGCCAGCTTAACTCCATTGGAAATCGAAAAATACAAATCGGCTTTGTTATATGAAATTGCAGTGATGAACAATGAAAAATCATGGGTGCAGCAATTTCATGTTGGTGCAATACGCAATAACAACAGTAAAATGATGAAGCTAATTGGTCCAGATCAAGGATTTGATTCAATAGACGATCTGACTATGGCGCAAAACATGAGCGGTTTTTTTGATAAATTAAATTCAAATGATTCGTTAACTAAAACTATTGTTTATAATCTAAACCCTCGTGATAATGAAATGATGGCATCTATGGCTGCCAATTTCAACGACGGATCTGTTCCCGGAAAAATGCAGTATGGAGCTGCCTGGTGGTTTTTAGATCAAAAAGACGGCATGCAGAAACAATTGGATGTACTTTCTAATTTTGGATTATTGAGCCGTTTTGTCGGAATGCTTACAGATTCGAGAAGTTTTCTTTCTTTTCCACGTCATGAATATTTCAGACGTATTTTATGTAATGTTTTGGGTGAAGAAGTAGAAAAACAAGAATTACCAAATGACATTGAAATGATCGGTGATTTAGTCCGTAAAATATGCAGCGAGAATGCTGTGGAGTATTTTGGCTTTGAACAGAAGTGTCTTATCCTGAAATAACACAACTATACCTGTTCAGCAAGCAGTTTAAAAACATAGTGTAACTAATACATAATCAATTATTAAAACTAAATTTTCCTTATAAGATGTAAGATGCTTTAGCGGGTATTTGAAGGATGTAATTTGGTTATCTGATTAATCAAACCACTTCAAAACGATTGAAAATAAAGTAATTTATAGCTTCGTTCAATTCCTAGCTAGTCCACAAATTTATTTTCAAAAGAAACCCGCATCAAAGGAAATTTTTCTTCAAAGCCAAGAACTTACTCAAATTATTAAAATCGAAAGACAAAAGTAGTAGTTCATCAATCAATATTCATTTTGGTATTCATTGAACTTAATTCCCTTCTTCAAAATAGTCTGTGAGCTCTTGCTTATATTGAATAATTTAGCTTTGTTACGAAGTCTAATGCTTAATCTGGGTTTAAAAGCCTTATCTAAACAAACAGCTATATTGCTTTTAATTTCAAAAAAAAGTCGAAATTTATAAATAATCTATAAAAACAGCTCAAATCAAAAATTCGTATAAAATATTTTCCAGCATTTTCATTTCAATAGTATCACTTTTTTATTGTCACTCTATTACAGGACAGGTAAAAAAAGATACTATTGGACTTTCTGAACTTATTGTTAAAAGCTTACCCATTCAGAATACAATTCAAAATTTGGCAGCACCAGTTTCTATTATTACAGAGAAAGAAATCAAACAATCCGATGGTGTAATTCTTACCCCAATTCTCAACAAAATTCCGGGTGTATATATGCAGCAAGGCTCCTTGAATACAAATAAAATAACCATTAGAGGCATTGGATCCAGATCACAATACAGCACTACTAGAATCAAAGCCTATTTTGAAGAAATTCCGCTTACTAGTGCCGAAGGTGAAACATCGTTAGAAGACATCGATTTGGAAGCTATCGGAGGTATTGAAATAATAAAAGGTCCAAATTCAACTGGCTTTGGAACTGGACTTGGCGGTGTAATCAATCTGTTTTCAAATAAGACTCCAAATGAAAATTCTTTTGCAAAATCTGGAACCACCGTAGGAAGTTTTGAACTACTCAAACAGACATTAACTGCTGGATACAGTGATAAGAAATCAAACTTTTTTACCAATTACAGCGTACTACAAAACAAAGGTTACAGATCAAATAGTAACTATGACCGAAAATCATTCAACTTGTTTGGAAAACAACATCTTTCTAAGAATGACATCCTTTCCCTTTTTGTAATCAATACCTACCTAAAAGCTTACATTCCTAGTTCTGTAAATGAAATTGATTACAACAATTCTCCAGAAAAAGCTGCCGTGACTTGGGAAGCAGCGCAAGGATTTGAATCTTATGACAAATTATTAGTTGGTTTGGGATATCAACATCATTTTTCAAAAAACTGGTCGTTAAACACGAGTATTTCCACATCATTCAAAAATGGATATGAAGCTCGTCCATTTGATATTTTAGAAGATAAAAGTGGTGCTTTTAGCTTTCGATCCAAAATTAACCATATGACTAATATGTTTTCAATACCTACCACTTTTAGCCTAGGAATAGAAACCATAACAGAAAATTATCATTTTTCTTTTTATAAAAATCTATATAAGTCAAAACCTGGCCAAGGAAGTATTCAGGGAGATCGTTTTAGTGAAGTTGACCAAAAAAGGAACAATTCAAATGTATTTGTACAAATGAATATGCAGCTTCTAGAAAAACTGTATTTAGAATCCGGCCTAGCTTACAACACCACAAATTATGAACAAAATGATGTTTTTGTTGAAAATAAAACCAAAAAAAAGAGTTATACCTTCGGATCGATTTGGTCTCCTCGCTTAGGGCTTTCTTATAAAATATCAAAAGGCAAAAACCTATACACTTCAATTAGTAAAGGTTTTTCAACACCTACCGTTGCTGAAACATTAACGCCAGAAGGGCAAATCAACACGGATTTAAAACCTGAGACAGGAATTAATTATGAGGTAGGCTTCAAAGGAAATTTTATAGACTCAAAACTTTACATAGAACTGGCATTTTATGATATGCTTATTCAAAATTTATTAGTTGCTCGCCGTATTGCCGAAGACCAGTATATGGGAATTAATGCTGGTGAAAGTTCGCATCGAGGCATAGAGTTTTTAGTGAATTATAACTGGATTACAAATTTAAATTTACAAATTCGACCTTATTGTTCTGGTACAATAAATAATTTTAGGTTTACCGACTTTATCGATAAAGACATTGACTTTTCAGGAAATAAACTTCCTGCAGTATCCAATATCCAATGGAATTTAGGCTTTGATTTCAGCACTAATTTTGGGTTGAACTTCAACACAAACTTTGGCTTTTTTGGCAAAATGCCAATGGATGATGCCAATTCTAAATACACCAAAATCTACCAATTATTGGATGCAAAAATTACTTACACATTTACTATCCTGAAAAAATTAAAAACAGAAATAAACACAGGAATACAAAACATCTTAAATGAAAAATATTCATCAAGTATTCTGCCTAATGCAGTTGGTTTTGGCACTGCTCTTCCTCGTTACTATTATCCAGGAAATCCAAGTAATTTTTATGGCGGTATAACATTTACCTACCTTTTTAAATAAATATTTAATTCCTCTTTAAAAATAATGCTACTAATTATTATTTAACAACAGCTTTCACTTCTTCAACAGTTACCATTTTCTTTTGCTTGTTAGACCATGAATTCATAATGTAATTCATTACGTCTGCTACCTCCTGATTTTCAAGACCCAACGGAGGCATTATATTATTAAATTTTTTGCCCTTAACAATAACTACACCCGTCTGCCCATATTTCACGGCATGTATACTTTCTTTTCGCTTCTTTGTTAGCCAATCTGAACCATCAAGAGGTGGGAAATTAACCAAATCCCCTTTACCGGTTGCCAATGACATTGCATACAGAAATCAGTATAAATGTCTTTTCCTCTGTTTATACTTGCTTGCAAATTTGATTTCTCCTGAAACTTTACTGGAATTAAATCAACATACTCTGCTTCTTTTAAAACAGAACCTGACAAACCCAAAAATGTTAAACCTATCAAAGCAGGACTAACTAGAGTATAAATTTTATTGAATATCATAAACTTAATTTGGTATAATTTTAAAAATTCCTTTTTGTTCTACAGCAAAATAAATGTAACCGTCATGACCTTGAATCACGTTTCTTACACGCCCAATATCTGTTGCAATTTTTTGTCTTTTAATCACTTTATTGTCTTTCAATTTCAGCAGTTCCAAATATTTAAATTTCATGGCCCCCACAAGCAATTGTCCTTTCCAATCCGGGTAACGATCGCCTGTGACAAAAACCATTCCACCAGGAGCGATAGAGGGAACCCAATAATATAAAGGCTGTTCCATTCCTTCCTTTTCGGTTATATCGCTTATGATTTTACCATCATAATTAATTCCGTAAGTAATTACAGGCCACCCATAATTAGCCCCCTTTTTAATAATATTAATTTCATCTCCTCCTTGAGGTCCATGTTCATGAGTCCAAATTTCACCAGTTATAGGATTTTTGGTCATCCCTTGAGGATTGCGGTGTCCATAAGAAAAAATAGCTTCTTTTGCTCCCGATTTCCCTACAAATGGATTGTCGGCTGGTATCTTACCATTGTCATGTAATCGATACACTTTTCCCCCATCACGGGTTATATCTTGAGGGTTTTCGAATTTTTTATCTCTTTCTCCAATACTAAAATATACATATCCCTCATTATCAAAAGCTATTCGGGAACCAAAATGATTGGGACCGGTAGTATTTGGTGTTGCTTTGTATAATTCTTGAATTTCGGTCAAACCTTCATCTGCTAATTTTGCTCTTATTAGTTTCGTATTTCCTCCTTCACCTTCAGCTCCTTCAGACGAAAAAGTCATATATATCCAACTGTTTTTTTCATAATTGGGGTGAAAAGCAATGTCCAATAATCCGCCTTGACCTCGTGTATACACTTTAGGCACATTTTTAACCTCATTATTCACTCCATTTTTAACATGAAAAAGTTTTCCGCTTTTTTCTGTAACCAATAAAGTGCCGTCTGGCAGCATAACCATACCCCACGGAATGATAATTCCAGTAACTACAGGTTCGAAAGTATAATTTACAACTTCGGCTTCTATGGGAACATCATTTTGCTTCACCTGCGCTTTACCATTTGAAATAAAAAGTAAAAAGACTAAAAAAGAACTGATTTTATACATAAATTTTAATATTATCTGATTTAAACAATTTTTTAAATTACAATTTTTTAATCAACTGCATTGAGAATAGAATACGTTTAATTCTAATGGCTATTTTAAAATATTACTCTCTTTTATGATTTAAAAAATAACAACTTTATACTTTCGATCGACCAAAGAATTCATCAATGAAATATATGACAAAATTTTAATAAATCAGTTTGTAATAAAAGAACAAAATTTTAATTGCAGATATAAGTATAAATTCATTTTTAAATTGAAACAAGAAAGTCTGTAAATCCTAGGATTTACAGACTTTTGTTTTTTATTGCTCTCAAAAATTGTATTCGGAATTGTGCAAATTCAGAGATAAACATAAAAATGTCCCCTAATAATAGAACCCACTAGATGTAATTCAAAATAATTACATCCAGCGGGTTACTAGAATCTCAACTATTTTTTTATACTTTTTTTCTCAATTTTCATATAATCGCTAATTACCTTATCAGAAATTTTAGGATTAGCTCCTTCTTCTCCAGCTACTAACGCTCCAATGGCACAAGCATAATTCAATGATTTTTGAGGTGACTTTCCTCTTAATAATCGTACTATTAATGAAGCCAAAAAAGAATCCCCGGCACCAACAGTATCCACTACTTTTATAAAATAGCCGCTGTTATAATAAAATTTATCATCATAATACAAAACAGCTCCAAATGCTCCTTTTGTAACGCAGACTTGTTTTGAATTTGTTTTATCAGCAATGAATTTAATGTTTTGCTCGAATGAATTATAAGGGGAATCCAGTTTTCTGCTTATTTCAAATAATTCCTCATCATTAAGCTTAATAAAATCTGCTTTCATCATAAGTTCTATTAAGACATCAGTTGTATAATACGGAGCTCTTAAATTGGCATCAAAGACTTTATATTTTGCTTTATCTAATAAAGCATTTAAAGTCTGTCTTGATTCTTCATCTCTGCAGATTAAGCTCCCAAAAATAAAAACATCGGATTCAGATACTTTTTTTTTAATATCATCATTCAGTGCGATTTTATCCCATGCAGAAGGATATAAAATATCATAGGATGCATTTCCTTTCTCATTAATCATGACATTAACTACACCTGTCTTATACTCTTCACTTATTTGAATTGTATCTGTCTCAATTCCTTTTTCAGATAGAAAAGAAACAATTTCCTGACCATCTGTATCGGAACCAACTTTACTGATAATAGCTGATTCCACTCCAAATGATTTCATTCTAAGGGCTACATTCAGTGGTGCTCCCCCAATTTTCTTATGAGTTGGAAAGACATCCCAAAGAACCTCTCCGTAGGCCACCGCCTTAAGATTTTTTCCGCTGTTCATTTTTCAATTATTTTCATATTAATGTTATTCGGGCTGTGTAACCTCGAGATTTGTAACCACAGCATTTTGTCCTTCAGATAACAGTCCCCATTTACTTTTATCTCTTCCGTAAATGCGGTTTGTTAATGCTGTTTTTCCATTTATGTAAAGTACAACAGTGCTTCCCTCTGCAATTATTTCAACATCATATTTCACATTTGCCTGAAATTTAAAAGGAATTCTTGACGTTTCCTGAGAAGCCGAATTGTATCCAGCAATTTTACTTTGAGCAATATCAAAAACAATTTTGTAATAACTTCCTGCATCATTAGTATGAAAAACAAATCCAGCTGTTCCATTTGTTTTCCCTAATGTAATTTCCGCTTTTATTTTTGCTTTTTTTCCAATAGGCTTAAATGTTATCATAGCTTTTTCTGCCGAACCTGACAAAGTATAAGTTCCATTGTTTGCATTAGCATTTCCTGACGTTGAATCCACTTCTGCACTAACAGTCTTTTTAGAAAACAAATCTTTTACGGATTGCAGTGCCTGAGTGCCCAAAGTTCCATCAGAATTTTGTACTAACTGATGTATAACCATATTTCCTGCCCAATCTTTATTTCCTAAATCATTTTCAGGTGTTTTTCTGGCATTCCAGCCAAAAACATATCTTTTATTTCCGTCAGAGGCCGTTTTTCCTGCATAAAAATATTCACCGTCAATCATATCATTTACTGGCTTGAGCCAAGGTCCGTTAATTGATGCTGCCATTCGGTAATGTGTTCCTTTATTACCGCTCCAGTTTTCTGAAAACATCAAATACCAATAATTACCCATTTTAAAAATATCAGCACATTCCATCATCAAATAATTTTCTTCAGGAGTTGTGGTGTAAATTGGAGCCTGAACATCCCATTTTCCAGAAGCAGGATCAGCACTTGTAAAATGCAATAAAACCGCTTTTCTTCCAGGTTCCGTCTGCGTGCTTACTAACATCGAATATTTCTTTAATTCATCGTTATAAAACACATGCGGGTCTCTAAAATCAAAATTATAATATCCCGCTGGTGCAGTAACTTTGAAAGAAGGAACTTTTGTCCAATTTTCCAAATCTGAACTAGTAGCGCACAAAACGCTTTCTCTCGCATTTGACTGTACAAAAGCCGGTGTCCCATTGTGACCAGTGTAATAAAAGTAATAAAGATTACCCACTTTTACAACTGACCCTGTGCCAACGGCAAAATCAGGATCAGTAGTTTTTCCGAATGGGATCATTTGTCCTTCATAGGTAAAATGAGCCAAATCGGTACTTAAATATTTATGGATATCATGAAAACCCTTGCCCGCAGGTTTATTCTCGGCATCATGAAGAAAATAGATATGGAATTTTCCGTTGTCAAAAAAAGGCATAATATCTCCCGTATAGCCAGCGCTGTAATATGGATCTGTTCCACCCATCCATTGTGAGGGCGGAGCTGGATAAATACTTGTCATTTCTGACTCACCACCTGAAATTGAACCTCCAATATACGTTTCTTCCTGACTGCAGGACATTGCTGAAAAGAAAATGGAAGCCAATACTATTATGTTTCTATATTTCATTTTTATTGTTTTCAAATTGGATTAATTTTCAGCTAAATAATTGATGCTGTTTTGTGTCAAAAGTTTGATATTACCGATAAACTGATTTGCCTGACTTGGCACCCCGCTGCTATTAGCTTCGTTATACCAATCATAAGCTCCCATAGAAATAACAACTACATTTTTATCGGTTCCTGCGTTCGGGAATTCAGCAATAGTTACTCTTCCGTCAAGAGCATTATCCCAAGACTCACTGGCTAAGTTTGTTCCTCCGGTTTGATTTCTCCAGCCCTCTCCGTTTCCGTAGCCTCCCCATTCTGGTAAAAACCACCAAGCGGTGTGATTTAATCTAAAAGTCCCGCTTTGCAGTAAATTAGCTTTTCCTGCTTCATAAGTTACCAAGCCCTCAAAGATTGGGTGATTCTCATGCCCTACGAATGACATTCCCCATGAATTTCCATCTACAAATCCGTTAGGAGGAAAATCTCCAAAAACATTGTTAGGCCCTTTTCCAGAAGGAACAATTCCTAAAGCATCAACATATTGTGAAGCAAATGACGTTAACAATAGATTCCCTCCATTTGTTCTAAAAGTTTTCAGCGCAGCTGTTACCGCAGGATTGTATGCTGCAGCAGGCAAATTAGCTGCCGAATCAAAATGCCACCAAATAACATCGACATCACTTAAATCTGCACCGCTTAAAATACTTTCAAATGATATGTATTTGGCATCTGGGAAATTTTGAAACAGCCAGTCTGAAGCTGTAATTTCATCCATATTTGTTATTTCCGCTCTCGTTGCTGCTGTTCCTAAAAATGCGACAACTAAACCTGCTGCAGGCACGCCTACATTGGCAGTATAATTAACACTTTTCCCATTAGACGTTACTACAAAAGTTACTGGATTTGTAAAATCAACCGTTGCTCCTGAAGCTGGCGAAATCGAAACACCGCCCGTTAATTCGATTACGGGTTGCAGTGCCGTTAAATTAATATTTTCAGGCAGAGTCATCGTTATCGTTTTGCTGACATCGTTGATGGTTGCAGGAACTCCATTAATTTTGAAACTCTTAATTGGACTCAAAACGGTTACGGTTACTGTGTAATCTTTAAATAAATTACCATTAATCACTCTGAATTTTACTGGATTTGTAAAATTGGCTGGTGCTGACAGATCAAGATTTGAAGTTGCGCCAGCTTCCAAAACAACTTCTGGAACTACAGCTGTGATATCAGATCCGTATGGCATCGTTACAGTAATCTTTCCTGTTTTCTGGTCAATTTCTCCAGCCGTTCCCTTTAGCTTAAAAGAGATGACATTAGAAGGTGAATTGACATCAAAACCGCCATTTTCGAAACTGTCTTCACAAGCTGTTGCCATGAAAAGCAATGCTAATATCAAAGACACCTGCATCCAGATTTTATATATAATTTTTTTCATATTGATGTTTTTTAAAATGGATTAGTATCCTAGATTTTGTTTGTATAATCCCTGACTGAAATTAATCTGTTTTAATGGAATTGGGCAATACTCTTCTTTATGTGCATCAAAAAAAGCATCTTGATAATAAGTACGTTTTGTTTTTTCACCTGCATAAAAATCATTCATTACCTGATCTGTAACACCCCAGCGAACCAGATCAAAAAAGCGGCTTCCTTCCATGGCCAATTCTAAACGGCGCTCCCAGCGCAGTGCTTTACGGGCAAAATCTTTTGTCCAGCTGCAGTTAACACCATCTACATAAGTATTGATTTTAAAGTTGTTCACATACGGAAGCCTTCCTGTACTTTGAGCCGCTCTTTCTCTGATTTCATTGATTAAAGGTAAAGCTTCGGCTTGTCTTCCTAATTCAATTAAAGCTTCTGCACGCATTAAAATAACATCGGCGTAACGGATTTGTATTCTGTTTTTCGAATTCCCATAAAAGGGATCAATGTTTACAACACAGCTGCAGTTTGGCGCAACATTTTCCTTTAAAGAAGCAAAATAGCCATAAGTTCCTGGAGATCTTACCCATGCTTCAACATATAAAAATTCAGGATCGTATTTGTATGGCAGACCCGGCATTGCAACCGTATGGTACAATCTAGGGTCAACTGTATTGGCATCTACATTTTTATAATCAAAATCCTGATTGTTATAAGTATCGAATTGAGGCAAGCCATCAGCGCCTGTTTTAAAAGCATTTACTAAGTTTTGGCTTGGCTTATGAAAATCGCAGCATCCCAACCCTTGAGGAGTAGAAAGAACATCCGAAAAATTTAACCTTCCGTATAAAGTTCCGTCGTTATCTGAAAATTGAATAGAAAAAATGGATTCTGAACCGTTTTCAAAAGTTCCTGGCAAAAAGTTATTGGCAAAATCAGGTTCCAAAGTCGCTTTCCCTATTACTTTATCTGTTGCAGCAATTACTTCCTGCAGATGCTGGGCATTGATTCCTGTAACAGCATAGGTTTCGTCTTGTGTATAAGCCTGATACAAACGTGTTTTGGCTAAGTAAGCATAAGCTGCTTTTTGGGTAGCACGCCCCACTTGTGGCTGTGTTGCTGGCAGATCATTGGCCGCTGCCTGAAAATCTGCTGCAATTTTATTCCAAAGTTCTTCGTTCGGAAGTGATGCATTTGAAATCGTTTTATAATCTTCTACTGGAATATCTTCTGTAATATATGGCACATTTCGGAACATAATTTTCAGCATGAAATAAAAGTGCCCTCTTAAAAAACGCATTTCAGCAATACGTGTTTTTTTCAGCGGATAATCGGCTTCCGGAATTTGTTCCAAAGCTTTCAAAGCTTTATTAGCTCTTGAAACTCCAACATAACTGATGTACCAAAAAGAATCTAATTCACCAAAATCAGGTCTGATATTATTGGATACTTCAAAAAAGTGAAAATCCTGAATGTCATTAGTCCCGCTGCCGCCTTTATAAGCATCATCTGAACGGACATTCCCAAAAGGCCACAGACTGTAAGGAGAATCATAATGGTCATTCCCCAATTGTGCGTAGGCAGCATTCATAAATCCTTCTACAGATTCTGGTGTAACAATATCATCCTCAGACAATACGCCGCGCGGGTTATTCTCCAAAAAATCAGAACAGGAAGAGATGATTCCCATCACTAAAAACCCTGCTATATATATTATTTTTTTCATGTTTTTTCGATTTAATCTTTTGTTATAATGTAAAATTAAGCCCAACTGTAAAAGTTGTTGGCTGCGGATATCCAGATACTCCATTTGCAGCATTTTCAGGATCTACGCCCGTGAAATTTTTAGCATCAATGATCAATAAATTTTGTCCGCTGAGGTAAAGTCTAAAGCTTTCTATACTCATCTTTTTCAACACCTCTTTTGGCAGACTGTATCCCACTTGCAGCACACGAAGTTTAAGATAGTTTCCGTTTTCTACATAATAAGTAGAAAATCTTGATTCCGCATTTCTGTCAACAGTTGTTAAAGCCGGAATAGTTGAATCTGGATTATCAACAGACCAGGCATTCAGCAGACGGGTTCCTTTGTTAGACCCAACATCATCAACACTCCAGAAATCTGTTTGATATTTTGCATTATTAATTACATCAACATCATTTAATCCTTCCCAGAAAGTGGTGAAATCGAAGTTTTTATAAGATAAGTTTAAGTTAAATCCGTAAAGCAGACCTGCATTTGGATTCCCTATCCAAGTTCGGTCTTTGTCAGTAATAGTTCCATCTCCATTTAAATCTTGATAACGGATTCTCCCAAGACCTTTACCATCCTGATTGGCGGAGTTATCAACTTCGTCCTGACTTTTAAACAATCCGTTAGTAACATAACCGTACATAGAGTTAATCGGGCGTCCCAAAATATTATCATCAACTCCATTTCCTCCATAATTATTTCTAACTTCATCAGGTAATGCAGTAATTTTATTTTTGTTTGACGAAACATTAGCCGAAATATCATATTTCAAACCAAATGAAGTTTCATCGCGGTATCCTAAAGAAACTTCCCATCCCTCATTCTCCATTGAAGCTCCATTTACCCAGCGGTTTCCGCCTTCGCCAATTACACCTAAATAAGGTGGCAGAACCAAAATATCTTCTGTTTTTTTTATGTAATAATCAACAGAGCCACTTAATTTTTGTTGGAATAATCCAAAATCTAAACCGATGTTGGTTTGGGTAGTTGTCTCCCATTTTAAATCATCATTTCCTGATTGTGTTGCTATAAAACCTGACGGAAGCAATCCGTTTCCGTTTCCTGCAATATCATAAGCAGTCCCAAAAGAAGTTGCCCATGTTGGACTTCCGCCTGCATAACTGGCCAAATAAAGACTGTAAACGGCAGTATTGCTTATTTCTTGATTTCCGGTTTGCCCCCAGCCTGCTCTAAGTTTCAAATCAGTAATTGCTGATACATTGTCTTTAATGAAATTTTCATTGCTGATTCTCCAGCCCGCTGAAACCGCAGGAAAAGTTCCGTATTGATTGTTTTTACCAAAACGGGAAGAACCATCTCGACGGATTGTAGCCGAAAGCAAGTAACGGTTATCAAACTCATAATCTGCTTTTCCGAAATAGGAAAGCAATGAATATAGTGTTGATGTGCCGCTGGTAAACGATTCACCGGTTCCGGCATCAGGATACATATAATCCGGTGTTTCAATCAAAAAGTCATTTTTGCGCAAAGTGGTTGTATCAAAAACATCTTTGTACATCTCTGTTCCTGCCATCAGATTTAAATTGCTTTTTCCAATTTTCAAATTATAAATGGCAGTATTGCTCCATGTCCATTTATCGCTCACCGATTGGTCAATTGTAAC
Organism: uncultured Flavobacterium sp.; assembly: GCA_963511475.1. Taxonomy (GTDB): domain Bacteria; phylum Bacteroidota; class Bacteroidia; order Flavobacteriales; family Flavobacteriaceae; genus Flavobacterium. Next base: position 17,271 of record CAUPJC010000022.1, on the reverse strand, counting down.
CGATGTCTGGTCGTTTTGCAAATAACCGGATTGATAGCTTCTTTGTAGCGAGCGTTTTTTATAAGAACCGTAATCGATACCAAAACTGCTCTTGATATGCAGATTTTTGATTATCTCCAAATCTGCATACATATTCCCAAAAAGACGTAAATAGTCATACTTATTGTCTTTGTTATATTCTAATAAACGAACCGGATTCTGTCTGTCATTCATTCCTCCAACAGGACCTCCCCAGCCTTTTCCGTCAACGGTATGCACTGGAATTATTGGCAGAGCACGAAGTGCAGGATCTAAAACACCAGGATCTGTAACTTCATTAGTACGGTTGAAACTAAAGTTCTCGCCTATTACCAATTTTCCGTCAAAGTATTTATAAGAGCCGTTCAATCTAGCAGAAATTCTTTCGAAATCAGTTGTTTTTACAATACCTTCATTATCATAATAGCCCAAAGAGAAAACATAATTCCCTTTATCTGAAGCATTGGAAACTGATAAATCATAAGAACTTGCTATTCCTGTCTGTGAAATTTCATCGTACCAGTCAGTATTTGAAGCTTTGATTGTCTGATTAGCATCTAAATATTCAGGAACCAAAACTTTATTCAATTGCGGTGTGTTATTATTAACCGACCAATCAAACTGGTAGCGTAAGTTATTATTATTTGGATTTAATCCGTCGTTAATATTTGCCTGCCATAAAGCCTGTCCAAATTGATTCGCATTCATCACTTCCAGTTTTCTCGAATAATCAGAAACAGAAGTATAGGTACTGAAATTGATTCTCATCTTGCCTTCTTTTCCTTTTTTGGTTGTGATGATAATTACTCCATTTGAAGCGCGGGAACCATAAATACTGGCTGAAGAAGCATCTTTCAAAACCTGAATCGTTTCAATATCATTTGGATTCAGTTCATGCATTCCGGATTTAGTCGGCATTCCGTCAATCACATAAAGAGGATCCGTGTTGTTTAAAGTACCAACACCGCGAATCACCACTTTTGTGTTTGATCCGCTGGGAGAACCGTCAGAAGAAATTTTCACCCCTGCTACACGTCCCTGCAAAGCTTTAATAGGATTCGGCTCTGGCTGCTTCATGAGGTCTTTCATGTTTACAACAGCTACGGCTCCAGTAATATCTTTTTTCTTTTGCTGAGCATATCCTGTTACAACAACTTCATTAAGCTGATTGTTATTTACTCTTAAACTAATGTTCAGTATTTTTTGTCCATTGAGCGTAATCGTTTGCGGAGCAAATCCGATAAATGAAACAACAATTACAGCATCTGATTTTACTTCAGGCAATGAAAATTTTCCATCAAAATCTGTTGATGCACTGGTATTTGTTCCGGATACAGTTATTGTTGCTCCCGGAAGAGGCAATCCGTCTTCAGACGAAATCACCGTCCCTTTAATTCCCCCATCCTGTGCTGTCATTATCAGCATCGGAAAGAAGAAAATTAGAAAATAAATAATTTTACTTTTCATGGTTAGTTTTTGGTTTTTAGTTTTAATTTATATTTAATTGGTTGATTACAAGATTACTCAATTCAATTTCTTGATTTGAAGAAACGGAAAGAGAAGTAAATGGCTGGTTTGAGAAAAAGATTTCGGTAATTACTTTTTCGCCGTTGTTATAAAAAATTTCAATGGATGTTTTGTCTAAAACAATTTTAAAAGTGCCTTCTTTTTGATCTCCATCTAAAACAGCTTTGGTAACTGTAGAAGCAAATTTTTCAGAGAAATCGGTTTTTCCAGATTTGGAACGATCTGTAAACAGATAGTGTTCTGAATTATTGATTCCGAAAGTCAAAGCTTCTCCAAGTGTATTTGAAAGGGTAAAAGTATAAGTGTCCTGTTTCAGGTTTTTTAAATCAAAATTGACAATTGCTTTAGTCAAATCAATCTTTCCATCTGTTATAAGATCAAGTTTTCCTTTCCCTTTTAATGATTTTTCTTTAATGGTTTTAGAAATATATTTATTGATTTCTTTTACGGGATTGCTTATCAGGCTGTATGCATTTCCTTTTTTTACTAATTTAATTTCGCGCGCAATTGTAGTGCTGCTTCTCCATGCATTAGTTGGAACTTCTTGCGCATAATCCCAATTAGACATCCATCCAATAAATAATCGTCGCCCGTCAGCAGTTGGAACATTATTCCATGTTACTCCGGCATAATTATCTTTTCCATAGTCAATCCATACTGCTTTTTCCTGTTCCGTTCTTTTGGCAAAATTGGAATCAAGGGTAAAAGTTGTTCCGTCAAAATCTCCAATAAAATATTGCGTTCCTGAACCTCCGTTTGCTCCGCCTGGATTCAAACTCTGAATCAGAACCCATTTGGTTTCATTAGAGCCTTCCACTTTTATCTGAAAAAAATCAGGACATTCCCAAACTCCTCCATGAGCACCAATATTTTTTCCAAAATCGGATAAATATTCCCAGTTTTTAAGATTTTTGGATTTATAAAACTGCGCACGGTCTTGTGCTGCTAGCACCATTATCCATTGTTTATGGGTTTCATCCCAAGTCATTTTAGGATCACGAAAATCACGAATTCCAGGGTTTTTTATGACAGGATTTCCTTCCTCAAATTTCTGCCATGTAAAACCATTGTCATTCGAATACGCAATATCCTGCTGTTCCACATCAATTTTGTTTTCTTTTTCCTTTGTCATATCATGCAAAGTATAAATCGCAACAATCGGAGCCTTTTTTCCAGTTCCTAAACCTGATGTATTGTTTATGTCTACAGCCGCACTTCCTGAAAAAATGTATTTGTCTTTATCCGGGTAAATGGCAATGGGCTGTTCTTCCCATTTAATTAAATCTTTGCTAATGGCATGTCCCCAATGCATTGGACCCCATTTATTTCCGTCTGGATAATATTGATAAAGCAAATGATACTGTCCGTCAGCATAGAACATTCCGTTGGGATCGTTCATCCAGCCTTTTTTGGGGCTGTAATGAAAATTAGGACGGTACATTTTTTCTTCAGCCGCATTTACAGATGAAACAGGAGCAGTTTGGGCTGCAGCTGAAAATGGTCTACAGCCAGCTATTGAAAATAGAACTGCACTACAAAATGCCAGCGGTAGATGTTTCTTTGATTTCATTTTTTTTAGTGTTTTTTTTAGTTAGATTTTCACTTAATACTTCCAGAGAAATTCCTTTGGTTTCCGGCATCATAAAAATTACAAACAGTAATTGCATCACCATCATCAAAGTAAAAATTAAGAAGACAACTTCAGGACCGATTTCTGAAAACAGCATCGGAATTAATGAAGGGATAATCGCTGCCAGAACCCAGTGTACAGAACTTCCAAAAGCTTGTCCAGAAGCGCGAATGTGATTTGGAAAAATTTCTGAAATAAAAACCCAGATTACAGCTCCCTGACCAATGGCATGCGAAGCGATGAATAAGAAAAGGAAAATAGGTACTGATAATCCTCCCCAATTGTAATAAAAAGAAGCAGAGACTAATCCTAACGAAATAATATATCCGACAGAACCAATGTACATTAACAACTTTCTTCCTAATTTGTCAATTAATGCCACACCTATTAAAGTAAATATAAGATTCGTTATCCCGATTCCAATACTGCTCAACAAAGCGGTATTTTGTCCTAGACCTGCTTCTTCAAAAATTCTTGGCGCATAATATAAAAACGCATTAATTCCCGAAAACTGATTAAAAAATGCAATGAAAAAAGCCAGCATTAACGGAAAACGGTATTTTTTCATGAAGATATTTTCATGTTTGCCAGCACCATTATCTCTTGAATCGTCCATGATGTCTTTGATGCTTGCAGACGGGTCAATTAAAAGCAGTACTTTACGTGCCTCTTCATCACGCCCTTTAGACAATAACCATCTTGGACTTTCCGGAATTGTAAGTATGAAAAGAATATAAATAATAGATGGAAAAGACTGAACACCAACCATCCAGCGCCATGCATTTTCACCAATATCTTTTAAAAAATAATTGGATATAAAGGCAATTAGGATTCCCAGTACAATATTAAACTGGTACAAAGCCACTAATCGTCCGCGCTTGTCGGCTGGAGCAATTTCAGAAACATAAGCCGGAGCAGCAATGGTTGATGCACCAACACCTAAACCACCTATAAATCTGAAAAATGCAAAAACGTAAGGATCATTTGCAAAAGAAGCGCCAATGGCAGAAACGAAATATAAAATCCCAATCCAGAACAGTGTTTTTTTGCGTCCTATTTTATTAGTTGGAATTCCTCCAAAAATAGCACCTACAACTGTTCCCCATAATGCCATTGCCATAACAACAGATCCATGAAAAGCATCAGATGATTGCCAAAGAAGCTGTAATTGTTTATCAGCTCCAGAAATAACTACGGTATCAAAACCGAAAAGAAAACCTGCCAGTGCAGCAGTAACGGACCAAAGTAATATCTTGTTCATTGTAGATGTATTAAAAACTTATTGCTAAGATATCCGCAAAAAAAACAACTTATTTTTAATGATGTTACAATTTAATTCTTCAATTACTGAGGGTTTGACAATTTAAGACCAAAGCCTTTGTTTACAAGGGATTACGTAAATTAAAAAATATTTACGAAAACCTTGTAGTTTCGATTTTGTTACATGAGGTATAAAATTGATACCTGATTTGTATCAATTTTGAACCAATACTAAATGGAAGATTTGTATTCCTTTGGTGAAACTCCAAATTTATTCTTAAAAGCTGTAGAAAAATAGTTTGGCGAAGAGAATCCAAGAGAGTATGCAATCTCAGAAATATTCATATCATTTGACTTTAAAAGCTCTGCCGCTTTCTCCAATTTTACATTATTAATATGATCACTGATATTGATTCCGATAATTGCTTTTACCTTTCTGTACAGCTGCACTCTGGAAACCCCAAGCTTATCGGCTAAATCCTCAACTGAGAACTTAGGGTTTTCAACATTCACCTTAATAATATCATTCATTTTGGTAATAAATGACTGTTCCTGATTACCAAATTTAGACTCTGGTTCAACGCGATAAATATTATTGGTATAATAATATCGAAGCTTTTCTCTGTTGAAAAGCAGACTAGAAATAGACTGTTTTAAAATAGAAAGGCTAAATGGCTTTGTAAGATATTGGTCTACACCGCTTTGAAGTCCTTTTAAAACAGATTCCTTATTACTTTGCGCTGTCAAAATAATAATCGGAATATGTGAAGAACGCAGATCCTTTTTCAATTCCTTTGTAATTTCATAACCATCTTTATCTACCAGATTAATGTCGCAAATGATGATATCCGGAATAATTTCCATTGCTTTTTCAACTGCATCACTACCGTCAGAAGTATAAACTACGTATTCGCCGGATAATTTAGCTTTCAGAAATGTAACCAAATCAATATTATCTTCAATAATTAAAAGAGAGTGTTTTTCAGAATCCGAAATTATACTCACTTCTCCAAAACCAGATTCTATATCTAAAATATCTATAATTAAATTTGACGTTACGCTTTGATTTTCAACTTTATTCATGATTTCAGCCAACTGCAGATGCTGGTTTCCTTTTAACAGAGTAATCACAAACTCACTGCCTTGTTTTGATTTTAATTCAATATTCCCATGATGTAAAAGCACAAACTCTTTTGACAAATGCAGTCCAATTCCCGAACTGCTTTTATTATTATTTGAAGCTTTAAAAAAAGGACTAAAAACGCTGGGTAATTCATTTTCAGGAATTCCAATTCCAGAATCTTTAAAACTGATTTTAACCGTATTATCTTGATTTTCGATAATCGAAATAGTTATTTTTCCGTTATCGGGAGTAAATTTGAAAGCATTAGAAAGCAGATTAAAATACACCTTATCCATCAAGCCTCTGTCAACAAACATCTCTAGGTTTTTGTTTTTGCAGATAAGCTGAAAATCAATATTTCGGCGTGCGGCTTCACCTTTAAAGTTGGTCATTACTTCGCTGGTAAAATCATATATTTTAGTATTTGAAGCTCTTAATGTGAATTTTTGCTCTTCAATTTTTCTAAAGTCTAACAGCTGATTTATCAATCGAAGCAATCGGTTCGAATTTTTATGAATCAGTTTTACTTCATCAATCAATGCTGTTCCTTTAATTTTATCATTTTCAATCAATGATTCCACATAACTCATAATCAAAGTTATAGGGGTTTTAAATTCATGCGAAAGTCCTGTGAAGAAATTCAGTTTTGCTTCATTGCTTCTTTCTGCAATTTTAGCCATGTCCTGAATTTCGAGGTTTTGGTCAATTACAGTCTGATTAATCCTTTCGAGCTGTTTTTTCTTTCTGGAAATAGAAATAGTAGAATATATGCTGTAAATGGTTAAACTTAAAATAATTACCAGAAAAAAACTTAACAGCCGAACCAGATTATTCTGTGAAGCATATTCACCCTCCTGCACTTTTATTGCGTTTTGCTGTGTCTCAATAACAACTTGCTGCTGATCGACTTTATCCATCTGATTTTCTATAATTTCAGCATTATTTTTGTCAATTACAATTGTATTGAGAATGTTATTCTTAGCAATTTGCTCTTTATTAAACATTTTTAAGGCCAGTTTTAATGCTTCGTTTCCTCCTGTGGGATACAAAATGGTCCCGTCCAAAACACTGCTTTTTACCAATTCAATGCCACCATTTACAGTATTAAGTCCATCAACACCAATAAATTTAATTTTCTTTTCCAACCCTAGTGTTTTAGCAGTTTCCCACGCACTCAAAGCCATACGGTCGTTGTGGGCAAAAATGTATTCAATACCTGAATCTTGTAAAAGGATTGCTTTTAATGGTTCTTTAACCGATTCTTTTTCCCAGTCCCCACGAATAGTGTTTTGAATTTTAAAATGCGTATTTTCCTTGATTATCTGTTCAAATCCCAGACTGCGCTCATGCGCAGGCGATGATCCGTTTGCTCCGGTAATTTCAATAATTTTACCAGATCCTTTACCGTGAGAAATAATATATCGGGCGGCAATTCTGCCAATTTCTATATTATCGGCTCCAAGATAGGCAGTGTAGTTTTCGCTGTCAATTTTTCGATCCACAACAAGAACCGGAATTCCAGCTTTTATAGATTTTTCGACAACTGCCGTTAAGGGTTTTGATTGAATCGGAGATACAATTATAACATCTGCTTTGTTCGCAATAAACCTTTCGATATCTTCTATTTGTTTATCGATATTATTGTTGGCATCGCTGATTTTCAAATCGACTTCAGGCCTTAATGAAGCTTCAATTTTCATGGAGCTATTCATTTGTTTGCGCCAGTCATCAGTTGTCATAGCTTGAGAAAAACCAACTTCGATTTTATCTCCTTGTTTTTGTTTACAGGAAACTAAACTTAATGATGCTAAAAAACACACCAAAATATATTTTATAGATTTATACATGAAATTATGAATTTATGTAAGTGAAAATGAGTTTTGAAAATACCTTCTCAGCAACAGCTTGTCAGAATAATTAGGAAGGATTATTTTGTAATGACAGGCAGGGGAAGAATATAAAATTTAAAAGGTAAAATTAAGCTTTTATTTTATGTTTACTGTAAAGAAATAGAAATAAACTAAGTTCAAGAACTTTTAGCAGACAGACTTCAAAATCAATATCATTTTGATATCCTTTCTTCCTTTAAAATTACTTTTTTGAGCATGTTTCTAAAGCTTTCTGTGCCAAAAAAAACCGACTTCCATTAAAAACATTATCATCCATATTGTTAAAACAGTACTGTTTAACCGTTAATTTTACGTATATTCGTAAAATATCCCATTTTTAGGGTATTAGTCCGCAATAAAACATTAAAATATAGGTGCTTTTTCAATCAAATTCTGCCATTATTTTTCAATACAGCTTCGCATACTATGAGCATCAAAGAAAAAAATGGCGATAAGGAAGAAATCCTTTCCCAAGAAGAAATCCTTTCCAATACTGCTGATTTTCAAGATAAGGAAAAGCAGCGTGCAGAAATCCAGTATCTCCAAGAACAGTTAAAAGCAAAAGAACAGCAGTTAAATTATTATATTAATGCTATTGACAGCACAAATGCAACAATAGAATTTGATCTTGATGGCAATATCCTAAGTGCCAACAAGAATTTTCTTGAAATTATGGGCTACAGCGAAGCGGAATTGCTAGGAAAACATCATAGCCTTTTAGTAGATTCTTCTCATTCAAAATCAAATGCTTACAAATCATTTTGGAACAGTTTAAAAAAAGGAATTCATCAAAAAGATGAATTTATTAGAGTAGCGAAAAATGGTACTGTAATATGGCTTTTTGGAAGCTATAATCCCATTTTTGACACATTTGGCAAACCTTATAAAATTCTAAAAATTGCTACAGATATCACGCTTGCCAAAACCCAGTTTCTGCAGCTGGCGGTTCAGGCTCAGGAAAAGGAAAAACGCGCAGCTGAGTTGATCATCGCCAATGAAGAGCTGAAATTTCAGAACGAGCAGAAAGAAAAACGTGCCAAAGAATTAGTAATAGCAAATAAGGAACTTGCCATTCAAAGCAAGGAAAAGGAAAAACGTGCCTCTGAGTTAATTATTGCAAACAAGAAACTAGCCTCCGAAAATATCCTTAAAGAAAAAAGAAAAGTGGAGAAGGAAAAGCGAGCTGCTGAATTAATTGTTACAAATCGGGAACTGGCTTATCAGGAAAAACGAAGTAATGAACTGACTCTGGCAAATGACGAACTGCAAAAAGCACAGGAAGAGCTGGGATCATTTTCCTACTCTGTTTCTCATGATTTGCGTGCTCCAATACGTGCGATAAATGGTTATACACAAATTCTCATAGAAGATCATACCGATTCTATTGATGAAGACGGAAAAAAAATCCTTCAGGCTATAGTTCATAATTCTAATAAAATGGGAATACTGATAGATGATTTGTTATCTTTTAGTAAATTAGGCAGAAAACAGGTGACTGTTAAAACTATAAACATGACGGCATTATTGAATGGAGTCATTAACGAAATTACAATTGCAAAAGAGGAGAACACACCGATATTCGAAATTGATGAACTTGATGAGGCAATTGGAGATCCATCATTAATTAAGCAGGTTTGGGTGAATTTGATTTCTAATGCAATTAAATATTCGAAATATAAAGAAGAAACCAGAATTAAGATTAGTTCAACTTCCAAAGATGATAAAATCATATACAGCATAAAAGACCACGGTGCAGGATTTGACATGGCCTACTATGATAAATTGTTTGGTGTCTTTCAGCGTCTGCATTCACAAGAGGAATTTGCAGGAACCGGCATTGGACTTGCTATAGTACAAAAAATTGTCAACCGACACCAAGGAACAGTCTGGGCAGATTCAAAATTAGATGCAGGTGCGAACTTTTACTTCAGCCTGCCAAATAGTAAACACTAAAAAACAAAAAAATGAACTACGACGATATTGAAATTTTATTTGCCGAAGACAGTATGGAGGATGCCATGCTGACCATTCGTGCGCTTAACAAAAGCGGTTTTACAAACAAACTTTTACATGTAAAAGACGGTGCAGAAGCACTTGATTTTTTATACTGCAAGGGGATTTATTCCGAAAGAAATCCAAATGCGTATCCAAAGCTTCTTCTTTTAGATTTAAAAATGCCAAAAATGTCCGGAATGCAGGTACTAGAGAAAGTCAAAAGTGATGATAAGCTTAAATCAGTTCCTGTTGTGATTCTTACCTCTTCACAAGAAGATCCTGATATAGCAAAATGTTACAGTCTTGGTGCTAACAGTTATATAGTTAAACCTGTAGACAGCAATAATTTTTTCAGTGCCATAAAAGAAATGGGAATGTACTGGATAATACTCAGCCAGCCTGCACAATAAGAATTAAAAAAAAGTAAGCTATTCATATAAAATGATGATTGCATATAAATGAAGGACGATATAAAAGTATTGATATTAGAAGACAATACTGCTGATGCGGATTTAATAATTAGACATCTGACAAAATCAAAAATGTCTTTTATCTCAAAAATAGTTGAATCAAAAAAATTATTTGAAGAATCTCTTGATACCTTCCTACCAGATATTATTTTATCTGACTTTTCACTGCCTTCATTTGATGCTGCTTCGGCATTTAAAATAATAAAAGACAGAAATCTTACGATACCGTTTATAATTATTTCCGGTACAATTGGTGAGGAAAATGCAGTTATGCTCATCAAAGACGGCGTAACAGATTATGTCTCTAAAAACAATTTCTCCTCCTTATTTCAAAAAATAGGACGCGCGCTGAAAGAAGCTGAAGAATTAGTTGAGAAAGAAGATTTAATTAAAAAACTAAAAACACAGACCGCTGCATTATTAATAGCCAATCAGGAATTGGAATTTCAAAATGCTGAAAAAGAGAAAAGAGCGATAGAATTAATGAATGCAAATAAAGAACTGCTGGCATTTAATTTTATATCAAGCCATGATCTTCAGGAACCACTCCGAAAAATTCAGACTTTTATTTCAATTATGATGGAAAGAGAGATGGACACCCTGACAGAAAGCGGAAAAAATAATCTGAACCGCATACATGCCGCAGCAACAAGAATGCGCCAGCTGATTGAGGATCTTCTCGATTTTTCAAGGGTCAGCGCTGTAGATCATCCTTTTGAAATGAACGATTTAAAGAGCATTATTGAAGATGTAAAATCAGAACTTTCAGATACTATTTCAGAGAAGATGGCCGTTTTTACAATCAATCAATTAGTACCCGTAAAAATTGTGCCCTTTCAATTTCGCCAGCTTATCTGCAACCTGATTAGTAATTCATTAAAATTTTCTATCCCCGAAGTTGAACTTCAAATTACCATACAATCGGCTATCCTTAAAAATAGTGAATTCAGAAAGCTTAATCTGCCCAATAGCCCGCAAATCTGTGACTATTGGAATCTTACTTTTAAAGATAACGGAATTGGTTTTGAAGCGCACCATAACCAAAATATCTTTATTATATTTCAAAGACTGCATCATCTTGAAGAATATTCGGGAACAGGAATTGGTCTAGCCATCGTCAAAAAGATTGTAGATAATCACAATGGAATTATAGTCGCAGACGGCAATTTAAAAAAAGGAGTAATATTTAATATCTATATTCCAATAGCGGAAAATCTTCAAGTTTTATAATTTAGAAAACAGAATTCCATCTCATTCCGATCTGGTGCTCGTTTACAGCGGGTATCTGATATTTGTGCGAACAAAATAAAGTGTATACAGTTAGGCTCATTTATATAGGTTATCATAACAACTTTTGCTTGTTGCTGCGGAGTCAGAAACATTCGCTCCAATAGAAGCTTGATTTAATTAAATTGAAAATCAATCATTTAAAAATTAAAAAGAGCTGCCTTACCTGAACAATTCAAATTATAGATGCTTTTTGTAACCATTACGGACTTATAATCCGATTTGGAGAAAAACATAAACATGCTGTCCCCTCTACAAAATGCAGCATTCTAACAGTTACTAAAAACATTTGCCGGAGTAGCGGCAGAAACGATAATTTCATATCTAATCAACTAATATTTAGCCCCATGAGTCAAGAAAGAAAACTATGGATTGCATTTATCCTAATCACAACAATATAGTTGGGGATTTTGGGGTATTACGGCCACGAAATTTATCAAAAGCCCCTCCCTTGCCAGCACGTGTTGTTACAGCATCAGGGCAGGTGATTTTTGAAGGACAGGATATTAAAGATGGACAGAATGTATGACAAAGCAATGAAGGACAGTAAGTTGGATCGGTTTGGAGGCATGGTGCTTACCTTGCGCCAGATTGGACCGCCGACTGGCTGCATCGTGAAGCTATTTATATTTTAAACCGCTGGTCAAAGTCAGAATATGGAATATCATATGAAACTTTGCCAAGCGAAAAACAGGCTGGGTTGGAACGCAGGCTTCAGCTCGAACTTCACAAAAACACCTAAAATCCAGAAACTGGAGATATCATTGTCACGCAAATGCGCGCCGAAGCTATTGAATACGTGACGTTCTATCATCTGTATTTCAGTGGAACGCCAACAGCAATTATGGCTATTGGAGAAACATTCAATGCACTCGAAGTGGTACCTCTGTGTTGATTGGGCACGAAGCTTACGAAAATTACCGTCTAAGTAAAGCAACAAAATGGCTTGTTGATTATAAATGGTCTATTTACTGTCTTGTTGCAGTCGTATTTTGGAATTTCTTCGGTGCACGAATTTTAGGTTTTATCATCAATCCGCCGCTTGCATTGTAATATATCCAAGGCTTAAATACAACTTCGGCACATACCCACGGTGCTTTGTTTGGAGTGTACGGAATGCTCGGCATCGGACTCATTTTATTTACGCTTCGAAACATGTATCGAATCCAGAAATGGAATGATAAGCTGATTGGTTTTGCATTCTGGTCAATCAACATAGGTCTGATGCTGGTGCTGAGTTTGCTTCCAATGGTAATTTTACAGGCAGTTGCGAGTATCAATAAAGGAATGTGGTATGCACGTTCAGCAGAATTCCTAAAAGGTCCTGGAATGGATAACATTAAATGACTCCGTATAATTGGCGATACCGTTTTTGCAGTCGGGCTGTTTGCTTTTGTTTGGTTTGTTTTTTCGTTAAATCGTAAGCAGCACCTTTTGGAACACAATGCATTAGACGATGAGTTAAATAATCAATAGATTACTTTAAAAATAAAATTATTGAAAGTTATTAGATAATCATAAAGACAGGACAAAGAAAAATTTTAATCTTTGTCCTTTATTCAAATGGTGCGAAATTGTATAGAGTGACTTTCATTGAAAAACGTAATTCCGAATATAAGAAAGAAGGCCATAACTGACCTTCTCCCATCATAAATTTTTTAATTAATTCTCACCCCAGCCGTATCTTATTCGGAATACACCGGAACTGCTGACTGTGTTAATGGTAATATTAGTTCCGCTGCCACCTCTACTAAATAAACTATAGGAGTCACCATCTCTTAAGCCAGGCCAATACACACTCGCAATCTTATCTGTTCTGCATACATCGCTGGTTGCTACTATATAGGCAATTTCATTGTCGGACTGATTTCCATTTTGATAATCTTTACCTGAGTTCATACCAGCACCAAATTCAGTAATAACTGTGCGGCTGCCATAACTCCCTATCCTGCTGCGCCAATCAGCTCTCCATTGAGCAACAGATCTGGTCGCCCAAAACGCATAATTATGCAATCCAAGCAAGCAGCCGTTAAAACGGCTGTCAGCTCCCACTCCTGTAACATTCTCCGAATATCCTATTCCATCCAGGATTATTCTGCCTTTTGGAACGCTAGGATAATTAGAAAGAAATTGAGCATAAATAGTTGTTAATTGAGCTAAAGTATATCCATGAGGCTCGTTGAACGGTTCAAAATATACATTCGCATTACCTTGGTATTTAGTTACTACCGTATTCCACATACTCCAAAAAGCTGTTGTGTTGTCAATTATACCATCCTTTGACGATGAAGACTCCCAACAGGCAATAATAACTTTCCAGCCTTTACTGGTCGCTTTATCTATTACACCTTGATAGCTAGCCCACCAGCTCTCTGCAACCGAAGGCGGATTAATTGGAATGCGTATCGTATTAACCCCGCTTATTTTACTTGTAAAACCATTTAAAACGGCATCTGTTTTGGATACAACTGTAGCATAGGAGTCTCCTGCAGTCAATCCTGAGATAATAACCCAGCCATCTACAAAATTATCTCGGCCATCTGCCCAATTTAATCCTGCAATCGATGCTGCTCCAACCTTGGCAGTTAAAGAATTATTTCTTACCGGTGCATTTTCAATTTCAAGGGCATTGTCTGCTGCATTAGCGTGGTTAACTTCCGTAACCTCGTCTTTTGAGCAGGCACATAAAATGATGCTCAACATGAGTACATACTTTTTTTTCATTGACATAAAATAGTTTAAATTGTTAAATTAATATTTTGTTTACTGTTCAAGCTAATATAGTAATACCGTTCTTGATGCATTTTGGTATATGCGTTTAAATAATGCGTTAAAATATCCAGACTCTTTTTATTTGTATTTCTTTTCCAAGAATCAACTAAAAAGATTCCTTATAGCATAATACATCACTGCAATTAATCGTAAGTTCTTTTCATAGGTTATATAGGTTTGGTTAAAAAATTATCAATAGAATTGTAGCTACAAAGTAATGTCTTACTAAAATGATTAAGCAGGGGGAAATTGGAAAAAAAAGAAGGTCATATTGGTAATTTTATATTTTTTTACCAATAAAAAAACACAATACATAAAAAATTATATATTTTAAAAACTAAATACTATTATTTTTATCAATATACAATACATTATACATCTCTAAAATTTTAAAAAAAAAGCATATTTCCATAATACAATTCCCTTCAGATTTTCATCCATGCATGACGGTCTGAAGCCTGATAAAGGCAACCTGGTTAACACTGCAAAAAAATACCCTCTGCATTCAGACAAAAAAATATGAATGTGCCGCATGGACTGGATACTAATGCATTGGCAGATAATGATGCTATGATGGAATTCCTTCACGATGCCTATAAACACCGCAAAGTTATTGATGCAGATGGTGAACCAGCATCATTATTGAATTTAGTGCCATTTGCTTCAAAACTGACTGAGAATGATGCAGGCATCGTACTGAGCAGTGATGTGGCATCCGAAAATTTTGCAAAAAATTTCATAGCCGCTGTAGGCATGCATCGTTTTTGGGACCGTGAACCTAACTTATACAATTAACAATCAAAATAACAACATATGAAAAATTCAGAAAAACTATATAAAATAAAACTGCTGCCAAAAAACAGTAAAAATGATTTCGTATCGCCATCAGCAGATGCTGCCGCAGATTTAAGAGACCTTTTTATCGAAAGTCTCAAAGATATTTACTGGTCCGAAAACGCACTGGTGGGTGCTTTGCCAAAAATGGCTACCAATGCCACATCAAGCAATCTTGCCAGTACCATTTTGGAGCCTTTAGCCGTAACCGAAAATCACGTAAAACGACTTGAAAAAGTTTTTGATCTCCTTGGAGAAAGTGCCGAAGGAAAAAAATGCGAAGCTATGACCGGACTGCTCAAAGAAGGCGACAGTATCCTTATAGAAACAGAACCTGAAGCTGTAAGAGATTCCGGTATCATTGCCACGTCGTAAAAGATTGAACACTATGAAATCGCAACCTATGGCACTCTGGCAACCTTTGCAAAAGCATTAGGCGAAAATGACGCTGTCAAATTATTGACCCAGACATTCGCCGAATAAAAAGAAGCCGACTGCCTACTTAATGATGTTGCCCTGAATCTCGTTAATATTGTAGCAGCCGAATAGCAATCCTTTTTTGCCTTTTATTTTTTTTACTAAAACATATGTACGCTGTGCAGGTGTTTTTTTTTGCATTTGATACTTTCCTTAGTATTCATCAATTGGTTTTATAACTGCGAGTAATATCAGGAGCAGCAGTTTTCCGTTTTTTCATCAGCATGACTCCTGCTGTCCGCTGTATTCCCGATTAATAAAAACTACGGCAAAAGAGCCTTGTTTTTCTAAATCGGGAGATGCCGCTTCCATCAGGGCTAGTTTACAGCTTTAGTTTTTTATAATACCATTTTATATTTAAATTTACTGGAATAAAAACAGGTGATTTGTCATTTCGACGGAGGAGAAATCACATATACACTCACGTTATGTGATTTTTCATTCCTCAGATTGACAAATGGTTAATACAGTAATTTTAATGTCAAATTGGTATAAGAAGTTTATCTAAGATACTCGCGTGTAATGTCATTAAGTTAAGGATGTAAATTCATCATTTTGTCATTCCGAAGAACGAGGACACGAGCGATAGTGAATAGGCGAAGCAAATCTGTCGCAAAAAAATTAAAAGCGAATACCCTAAATGTAAAATTTTGAATGTTAATTCTAAAACATTTCTTATATTTATACTTCAATTATACGCCTTATGAACTGGAAAGCACAACTCATCAAACGCGATGGAGAAAGCCGCATCGCTATTTATTTTGAAAAAAACTACAACTGGATTGATCGCATTAGAGAACAAGAAGGCTCACGATGGAGTCAGACATTGGGAGTTTGGCATTTGCCCGACACTTATGAAAACCGAATGTTATTTCAAATTATTGAAGAACCAATTAAACTTCCTTCGCCTAAGGGAATCGCACAAATAGAAAAATTTAAATGCTGGTTACTATCCAGACGCTACAGTGACAGCACGATAACAACCTATAGCGAGGCATTAAAAACCTTCCTGACCTTTTACAACGATAAAGCAGTTACCGAAATTAATAATGACGATGTCATTCGGTACAACAACGAATATATTTTGAACAATAATTTATCAGCTTCATACCAAAACCAAATCGTTAATGCCATCAAACTGTTTTTTGCAACTGTACAAGACACTAAAATAGAACTAGAGAAAATTCATCGTCCAAAACGAGAAAAATTACTACCCAATGTTTTGAGCAAAGCCGAAGTGAAACTGATTTTAAACGCCCACAGCAACCTCAAACACAAAATGATGCTTTCGCTAATCTATAGCTGCGGACTGCGCTGTGGCGAATTATTGACTCTGCAGCCTGTTCACATCGATTCTAAAAGGAACATTGTAGTGATCAAAAACGGTAAAGGAAAAAAAGACCGAATCGCTCCTTTGTCTCTAAAAATACTAGAAATGCTTCGAGAATATTACACCATATTTAAACCCACAAAGTATTTGTTTGAAGGAAAAATCAAAGGACAGCCTTATGATGATAGAAGTTTGCAACAGGTTTTGAAACAAGCACTAAAAAAAGCATCCATAACAAAACCTGTTACGCTACATTGGTTGCGCCATAGTTATGCCACCCATTTACTTGAAAGTGGCACCGATTTAAGATACATACAAGAATTATTGGGACATAGCAGTAGCAAAACCACCGAAATATACACCCACGTAAGTACCAAAAGTATTCAACAAATAAAAAGTCCGTTTGATGATTTGTAATAAAAACATTATTTCTATATTTGTTAAAAATGCGCTATATAATAGCGACTATACATCCAAAATTAGGAAGATTGTCGCTAGTTTGTAGCGAGTATATACTAGTTATGAGCTAGTTAAAAAAATCATTTCGTTTAAAATCAGATATTTAACAGCAATTTAATTACTCATAAAACCGAGATTCAGAAACTTGAAAATTGGGGTTTTAAATTGGAGTTTTTAATAAGAAACTCAAAAAACAGAAC
>CAUPJC010000021.1:0-92205 GCA_963511475.1 uncultured Flavobacterium sp. | reverse complement strand
GATTGGGGTTACGGTGATGCTGCCTGTGCTTGGTCCGTCCCCGCCAAAACTGTCATTTCCTAATACTGCGATATTGGTTAATCCGCTGTCTTCGGCTACGTTGGCTGGGCTGTCGGCTCCTGCTGCCGGTGCGTCGTCAAGTACTATTAAATTAGCACTTGCAGAAGTTATCGTTCCACAAACAAAATTACTTTCGGTAATTACATCTCTGTAATCGTAACCATTAATTGCTGCGGTTGCTGCAGTAATGGTTAAAGTTGCAGTTGTAGCATTAGAATAAACACCTGCATTTGTAATATTTGTCCAAGAAGTTCCATTATCTGTACTAACTTGCCATTGGTGTTGTGTAACTCCCGAACCTCCTGAAACTGCTGCCGAAAAGGTTGTATTAGTGCCTGCAAGAATTGATGTATCTATAGGTTGTGTATCTATTGTGCTTGCAGTACCTGGAATTAAAGCATTTGAATAATCCCCAGAATAGGCAGCAGCAACTGGCCCTGTTACTAATCCTGTGCTATCTACTGTTGGAGTACCTATTCCAAAACCGCCTCCATCATTACCATCAGCTGTTGCTGAATTATAATATTCATTTGAATCTGAACATCCGTCATTATCGGAATCTAAATCTAAATAATTAAACGAACCGTCATTATCAGAGTCACAATACAAATAAACACCTACACCCATTGCTTGTGTTCGAGCAAGATTTGTCTCATTTAAATACTCTCCCAAAATAGAAACGTTCACTCCTCTAGTATAAGCAAACAAAGATCTTAGGGTTGATTGAGTATTATCATATCTTAATTCATTCCCTACAATACTTGCTTCAGTCGCTAAAGGTACCCCACCAATATTATCAATCAAAGTCCAAACAGATGAGTTTGTTGTATACAACCCTTTTTCTGCTCCTGTTGTTGATTCAGCATCAAAAGCAACGGCATCAAATTCTTGTGGCAAGCCGCCTTTTGTTGCAGTAATATCAAACTTGATACTTAGTTTATTTCCAGCAACTCTAGCTAATTGAAATACAAGAGCTCCTCGTAAATCATCAGCTGCACTATTTCCATAATTAGCATAACGCCAAAACATTTGATTTCCTCCTGTTGGAAATGTATTCAAAACAGAAGGTGTTGGACTTTGGGCTGGTGTATTATACCCTCCTACTAATGCTACAACTGTAGCTCTTGCAGTATAAGTAATTCCATTTACTATTTTTGAAGTTGTGTAAGTATCATTTACGTTTGTTAAAGACGCACCTGTCCAATCAAAAATCAACAATTGATTTCTAGTAGCTCCATTTCCTGAAACAAAATTATAAACAGATGGGCTGTAATCACATCTTAATTCCACAGTATCTAAAACACCATCATTATTGTCATCTAAATCTGATGAATCGTAAACTCCGTCACCATCATTATCTATTATCGTAACTGTTACGGTTGCTGTAGTGCAATTTGAAGGATTGGAAGTCTCACAAATGGTGTAAGTAATAGTATATGTACCAGGTGTTGTACCTGACACTATTGTCAAATTACCATTAGCATCAATCGATAATGGTCCATTAGTTACTGGAGTAACATCTGTATTTGTAGTAGTTACCACAACGCCATTTATGAAATCATTTTGTATAACGGAGGAACCAGCACCTGTAAACGAATCATTATTTGCACATAGCCTATTATAAATTATAGCATTTGTTGATGAACTTGAAGTACAACTTGATGCATTTCTAACTGTAAAAGTATAGGTAGTTCCTGCTGTTAAACCTGAAAAAGTTGTAGTTGTACCGGTACTGGTTACTGTTGCTCCTCCAGGTGAAGCAGTAACGGTCCAAGTTCCTGATGAAGGCAAACCACTTAAAACAACACTGCCTGTTGCTGTTGAACATGTTGGCTGCGTAACTGCTCCTACCGTAGGAGCTGATGGTGTAGCTGGCTGTGCATTAACAACAATGTTTGATGATACCGGCGAAGTACATCCTGCTGTATTCGTTTGTGTAAAGGTATAAGTGCCTGCATTAGCGGTCACTAAACCTGTACCCGAAATACTTACCACACTTGGAGTAAATGTATACGTATTGGATGCATCATAGCCTGTAATCTGGAAACTGCCTGTCGCTGTTGAACATGTTGGCTGTGTAATTACTCCTGCCGTAGGGGCTGATGGGGTTTGCGAAGGACTTACACTAAAAGTACTTGAAGCAATAGATGTACATCCACCGCCTCCTACAGTAGCTGTAACTGTATAGGAAGTATTTGGGGTTAAATTACTAATTACACCTCCAGCCCCCACAGTAGGGCCGGCAGGTGAAAAAGTATAGGTAAATGAACTATCGTAATTTGTAATTGTAGCAGTTCCTGGACTAGCACAAGTTGCAGCACCTGTAGTCACTGTAGGTGCTACTGGAGGCGTACATCTTATTGTTATAATTAAATTTGCCGTAGCTACATTACCAGAACCTGGAATATTATCACTAATTGAATACGGTATTGAATCTGTAAGAGTTTGACCAGACGCTAAAGCTAATACAGCTGGACTACTAGAGTTCAAAGTGTAGGTATAACTACCATTAGCATAAATGATAAAAGTGCCATATGTTCCCGCAACAGGCACCCCTACATTGGTTGTCAAACCATTAACTCGTAAAACGCCAGAAGCCTCATCGTCTTGCCAAAGCAAATCAGTTAAACCTGCAATTTGCGCACCAGGATTGGCTGCAGTTGCATTAGGGCCATAGTTATAATAAAATTCTAACTTGTTAATAGGACTATTAAATGAAATAGTCACATTACCATGTGCATCAGTAGGAGGAACAACTCCTGTACCATAAAATGTATCTAAACCTGTTTGCACTATTGAACCTGCGACTTGCTTGTTGTAATTAACATTGGCTCCTGCCAAACTACCAAGGACTCTCATTTGATCTTGCCAAGAAGTTGCTTGTGAAAAATCAAAATCTGATAAGGTAAAAGATATATTAGTTACAGGTTTACTAAAATTAATTGTTAGTTTATTATCCCCTGCTGGATTTACAGCTGCATCTGAAGCAAATAAAAAATAACCAGTATGTCCTCCATTTGTTGCAAAATCGACAGTTTGATTTCCAGTCCCACCAACTCCAGCAGGTGTATCTTGAACAAAAGAAACATTTACACCTCCTACAGTTCTTGTTGTTCCATTTACTGTAGCCCCACTTGTATATTGAGATTCCCAAACAAACAAAGATGTATTTCTATCCAGCTTATCCGACCCCAAACCACTATCATCAGTTATAACATTACCAGTAGCTACAGTACTGGTTCCTACAGTAACATTATTAGTATTATTAGTTGCCACTGGTGGTTCTGTTACCCCATTTATAGTTACAGTCAAATAACCAAAATCAAAGTTACCAACATTATCTGTAACCTTATAAGAAATAATATCAGTAATTGAGTTACCGTTTTTTAAACCTTTTACTGTAGCATTATTTACATCTACATTATATGAGTATGTACCATTACTTTGCACTGTAATAGTCCCATAAGTACTAGTATACACAGCTCCCACAGAAGATGTATATCCATGTACTTCAATAATCGTTCTTGTATCTCCAGCAGTTGCATCAGTATCATTCGTAACTAAATTCCCTGTTATAGGTGCTGCAGAATTTGCTGCAACGGTGTTAGTATCATCAACAGCTACCGGGGCATTTCCTGTAGTCAATTTTGTATATGCTGACAAGGTATTATCTGAATCAGTTACGCTTATTACGGCATATCTACGAGTATCTCCTACAGCAGTTGGATTACTATGTGCATAACGTTGAACTCTTAGCAATGCTTCTAAATTAGCTAATTGAATAGGTTGCCCAAAACGCTCTACAATATCAAATACATTTGCAGTAACATGCGAAATTCTAAAAGTATTTGTTCCAACAACAATATCATAGGTAGTAGCAGATGCAACACTGATCTGATAATTGCCTAAATTTGTTCCTGCTGCGTTGTAAACATAAAAAAACTCATTTGCTGTATTTGGTACACCTGCTGGTGATCCATTTGTATTTGTTGAGAATACAACTCTAGCACTATTAGCGGTCCCTGACGTAGTAACTACATCGATATTAAAGTTACAAATATTAATTGTTACGGCTGCAGTAACCATGATTTCATGATTAACACCTGGCATTGGACCATTTAAATCAATGCTACTAACAGTATATACCTTATTACTTGAAACAAGTGAAGATTTTTTTTTACTATTATTTGCTTTTATCTTGTCATGTGATTCCAATTTAACAGACCTAATATTGGCATCAAAAAACTCAATATTATTTGCAAATAAGACACAATTAAAGAAATAAAAAAAAACTATAAACAAGTTTTTCCAACTAAAACTAAGTAACCAAGACCTGTTTACAACATTAAGGGTAGTTTTCTTTATCATAAGTAATCAAATTTTACAGGTAATTCAATTAAAAATATTTTAACCTGAAATATAAATTTATTTTATTAAAGTCTACTAATTAATAATCTTCAACCTTAATACTATTCATGTTTATTTTTTTCTTGAAGGACAAACTTTAATGAATTAAGAACTAATTTTAATCAAATTAATATAGACATTGGGTTGTTTAACGAGTTAAATATACTAAAATTTAGCATTTTGACAAATATTTAATCAGTTTTTTTTCACTATTAATATTTACACCCAAGGGATTAAAACTCTTTTTTTTAACACACCTAAACTTGCAACTTGAATTAACTAATAAGTTACATCCTTATTCACATCAAATTTATCTTTATAATTGACAAAAATATTACTTTATTCGTCAGGTATACACTATATTATAGACAAATTACAAAAAAGTGTCGATAAATGGGTTCTCAGTGGTTTTGCCGCATCTGCGAATAACTTTTACCTTTATAATTAGTAAACGTATCGAAAAATGAATACTACCTCTGGATCTCAATTAAAATCTGAACTTATAAAAACATAACGTTGATTTTTGTAAACTAAATTATTACTTCAAAACGTTTAAATACTAATAAACCTTAATTTATATTTACATTAAACTTTGTAAAAGAAAACTTTAAAGTGGAAGAAAAAGATATGAGAGGAAAAATTTATGCAACCTTTGTAGTTGAAAAAGACGAGAGCTTATCTGATATAATAATCTCAGAGATCTCAGGTAAGGTAGCGGAAAAGAGATGTACCCCTATAACACGATTCTCTTATAATAAATTGTTCCATATAAGGAATTCTTATTAAAAATGAGGCTCTTAAATGAAAGGCATTGAAAAAAAATCATTAAAAAAAGTGATTAAATATGGCTTTGATTTTATTTAATAGTCTTTTTTTAGTCAAATTTAATCTTATTAGATCACATTAAGGGCGTAATCAACATTTTATTACTACTAGACTTTTGGTACATACTGATCATTGTTTTAGATTTCAAGAATTGATAGTAACAAAATGATTTCCTCTGCATAAAAATCTATATAAAAAAATATCAAAAATAGTGACCATAACTGCCGTTAAAATAGCATTTTTGTAAACTAATTAATTTATAAATAAAAATGGATATTGTCAAATTTAAAATCACATCAAAAACGATAAAAGTAGAAGTACGAAATTCGAATAATTATGTTTTCAATTTTAATACTGCTTTACAGATTGAAAAAGAAGACAAAGATGTTTTATTAAAACTGTACAATGCATTAGACATGCTTTTCAAGAAAGAAAATACCAGTGAAGTAAAAAACTACATTTCGCCCAATCAAACAAATATACTTGACCAAATTTCAGCCGTTGACAATTTGGAACAGGAGAAATAAGCCAGATATCGATTGAAGTTTAGCAAGAAGAATATTTATGTTTTTCTAAAAGCTAGAAACAAATGGCAGTTGATTTTTTTATTTCAAAAACTTAAAATTTTAAAACCAATGCCGATTACGTTAGACAGGTAATAACTTACTAAATTATAATGATAAAACAATTTCTAGTATTATCTATCCTTTCTACTCAAACGCAAAGTCAAGAATCTAACGCAATTTTAAAATAATTTTTTGCATTATTTTTGTAACATCTTTTGCATTCAAAAGAGATAGCATGAGCCAATTTTTCATTGACTATCCTTTATCTAAAACTTAGATTTTAAATAAAAAAAAAGACAGGATTATAAGTTCCTGTCTTTTCTATACTCCTAAGAGTATTTTCAATGAATTACATTTTTTATCTTGCAGCTGGAATAATATCAATTATCACAGTACGGTTATAAAAACGTTCTTCGGGAAATTTATTTTCAAAAGGAGATACATTTTCATCTTCTCCTAAACCATGCACTTCAAACTTAACATCTCTTCTGCCGGCTTGCGATAATGCTTTCTCAAGAATGTTTTTTACTTCATTAGCTCTATCCAAAGATAAATTTAGATTATATGATTCTTCTCCAATAATATCGGTGTGGCCATGAATGATAACTACTCCGCCTTTTGGTATTTTAGGTGCAACAACCTCAGTCAGATATTTATCATACATAGCAATTGCTTTTGATTTATTAAATTCAAAAACGATGCTGTATCTAAGTCCTTCATCTGTTTTAGAGGGAGTCCAAAGTACCATATGAGTTGTAGTTTCTTTTACTTCGATTTTACCGCTTTTGGTCTGACCTATCATTTTTACTTTGTAATCACCTTCGGCACGTGTTCCCATGATTTTTTTACCTGGAATTTTTACTTGCTCTTGAGTATACGGACCAAAAATTTTCATCTGCCCGTCTGGATCTGTAGTTTCCAAAGACCATGATGAATATGCTTCACCTGATCCCGGTGCATCAATAGTAACATAACTGTCTATTGGTGCTTCTTGAACAGCAGTAAATTCTAATGGTTTCAACGGAGCATCTGGCCCGCTTTGAAATTCCATCAATAATTCAGGAGAATTACTTTCTATAGAAACCCTGCGATCCCCTTCTCGGAGTAATTCTAATTCTTTTGTTCCCCCCGGCTGTTCCGATGGAATATTCGGTTTTAATTGCCCTTTAGCAGTTATTCTTGCAGCATTTATTTCGAATACATTAACTAAGTAAGTTTTGATAGATTCGGCCATCAAAGCACCGTCTTCCGATCCTTTTTCTGATGAGCCTACAAGAGTAATTGATGTTGAAGGATTTTTCACCATTCGATCACCAAGAATGTTAATGACATTATAATAAACCGTCATTTGTCTTGCAGAACGGCCAGATGGGTTTACAACTGCAGTAGCTGCAATCTGATCTTCATTAAAATCTTTTACCTCCTCTTTTCGTAACAATTTGTAACGGCTTGGTATCTGATTTGAACCTAGATCATAAAAAACATAATTTCGCAATGGAAATGTTTCTCTTACACTACGTTCACCGGGAATGTTTTTAGGCGCATTTACTGAAAACTGAACTTGAGGCCCTACCGCTTCGGCAGCTACAATTTCACGTCCTTGTCCAAATTTAAGCGCCATACCTGCTCTGATCGTGGTTACATTCCAAGTTTCGGTCGAGCGTGGATTTTGACCAAAATAGGGATGGAAAGCCACAAAAGGTGACAAAACAAATTGTGTTTTATGGCTTTGTGAAGATAATTGAATATCGTAACCTGCTCCTATCTGCATAGAAATAAGCGTTTTGTCTACCGAATCAAAATCTCCTTCTACACGAGGTGTTGGCTCTTGATTTGGATAAGCAGGGTTTATTCCTAACGAATACTTAAATGATTTATCCATATTGAAAGCCAAACGAGGACCTCCATACAAATAAAAATTAGATTTGAAAGGTGCAAAACGAATACTAGGTTCTACTGTAATATAGCTTAAATCTGTAGAAAGATCTGCTGGACAGTTACAAGGGGTGATTACTTGATCAAAAGAACCTTTACGGCTGTCATAACCTGCCTGAAACATAAATCCCCATCTTGTATCTGGTTTATGAAATTCTATAACAGGTGCCAAATAAAGCCCGGCGCCATCTCCCTCGTGAAAGGTAATCGGAGGAGTCAAAGACGAATTTAGCTGATGTGTCGAACCTCGGTAAAGATTATAGTTGGAAGCCGCAGCTACACCAAAAAACCAAGAAGGTCTTGTATACTGAATTTCCTGCGCCTGAACTGGATTTTGTGTGCTTAACCATAATAAAGTCAACAGCAGAAGACTTTTTAAGGAAACGCTATAGGGAATACATGTTATACATAATTCCTTTTTGAAATTAATTTTAGCTTTCATTTTATAACTATTTTGTTGTTAAATTTTTATTGAGATAAATCCCATCCGAAAACGGGATATACTATTTATCAGATTACTATATTTATTGTGGAACATTAATCGTAGTATTTACCATTGTTACAGATGCAACTAATGATATCGCTCTACCGTTAAGTTCTGTTTGTACTGCATTCCCAGGAGTAGAAAAAGTAACACCTGAAGTCGCAATAATAGTTCCTACCATAGTTCCGCCACCAGCACCATTAATAGTTGCAGCACTGCCTACATACCAAAACACATTTTTGGATAATGCACCATTTATTAGTATTACACTTTTAGCACCTGTAGGGCCTGCGATTCCAACTGTCAGACCAGCTGCCGTTTGAAAAATCCAAGTAGCATTTGGATCGCCTTTTGCATCAAGTGTAAGATCACCATTACTTATTTTGAAAGTACCGCTTGCTGATTTATAAACACCCGGAGCTAATGTTAATCCGCCTAATTCGCCTGCATTTGGGTCAGATCCTCCTGGTTTTGAAGCTGGTGAAATACTCAAATACGCCGCTGTTGCATCAAGCTGTCCTTGTTGTGCTACTGCAAATGAAGTAGCATTTCCAGGAGCAGGAGGTGCGGCAAATATATCACCAGTCACATTCCCCACATTTAGAGGTGTCTCGGTATAAATTCCATTACCATCATGAAACCCAGTGATAAGTGTTGAAGCAGCGGTGGTCGCTATGCTTCCGTTATTGATTACCGTATTTAATCCTTGATTTGTGATTCCAGCATTTCCGCCAAAAGCGCCAAATACAGCAGCTGTACCTAAATCAACGATTATTGGTGCAGGAGGGTTTAACATAGTGGTAAACTGCCAAACATAGTTACTAGCCAATGAAGTCCCTGCAGCATTTTTAGCTCCATTTGTAATTGTAGCGGTATAAACCATTCCTAATACAAGTGAGTTTGTTGGATTAAAGGAAGCTGTCGTACCAGAATATGAAACAGTTCCTGGAATTGTTGTTGTTCCTTGTTTTAAAGTAAATGTGCTCGTATTGATTGTAGCAGCATCCATTATGGTACTAAAATCAGCGGTTACTGTTTGATTCAAGGCTACACCCATAGCGTTATTATTAGGATCTGTATCAGTTACTGTTGGTACCACATCTGTTGTGAAAGTCCAAGTATAATCTGCTGCCATTGCGGCATCTAATGAATTTTTAGCATCCTTAGTTATAGTTACAGTATAGATTCTATTAGCCAATAAAGGATTTGTCGGCACAAAAGAAACTGTAGTTCCTGTATAGCTAATTGTTCCTGCTACAGGATTGAGTCCTTGATTAACTTTAAAAGTTGTTGCATTTAAAGTTGATGGATTCATAGCCATATTGAATGTTGCCGAAATTGTTTTATCAAACATCACAGCAACAGCATTATCAATAGGATCTGTTGTAATCACTACAGGTCTTAAAATCGTACCTGTTGAAAATGCCCATACATACTCAACCTGCAAAAAATTACCCATTAAGTCCTTTGCTTTTGTTGTAATTCTAGCTGTATAAGTGGTATTCTCTGCTAGCGGAAGTGTTGGTTTGAACGATGCTGTTGTGCCATCGTAAGTAACCGTTCCTGCTACTGGCGCAGTTCCAACAACTGTAAATGTTGTTGAATTAATCGAGCTTGGATCCATTTCCTCGTTGAAGGTAGCGGTAATAGTCTGTCCCACTGGAACATTTACCGCATTAGACGCCGGAATTGTAGACGCCACCACTGGACATACACCAATGACTTCTTCAAAATCATCACTTGCGCAGCCAAAAATTAGTCCAATACATAGTATTGAAAAAGTGAATAGTAAAATTTTAGCTTTCATTTTATTTTGATTTAAGGGTTAATTGTTTTTATCGAACAAAGGTGACCGTGTTGGCCTCCAGAAAGGTTACACAATTCCAATCAAGTGTTGTATTATTCACACCATTTACGTTTTAAAACAAATAAAAATTAATTAATTATCAATAATTTAATATAAATTTTGAAAATTTTTCAAAATTTAATACTCTATTTTCCTACTTAAATGAAATCCAAAAAATAGCTAAATAATGCAGATTATCGGGCTTGTACATATTTAATTGATTTTATGAGAATTAAAAGTAAAACAGACATTGGATTATTATTTTTTCTCAATTAAAATCAAAAAAACTGGTGACAACGATTATAAAAACTTAATTTGCAACACAAACTCAAATCTTTATTAAAAAAATTAATGCGTTCCCTAATTCTATTTTACCTGTTTACTCTTTGCACCATTCCTACTGCACAAGCACAACTAAAAGCGATTACTGACCAAACCGACTATCCTTTCTGGATTAATCTGCCCAATCAGGATGTATTGGATAGAAAAGCGCCTATCATTCTGTTTTTACACGGGAAAAGCTTATCCGGAACAAATTTGGATCGGGTTAAACGTTACGGAGTAATTCGCGCAATTGAAACCGGGAAAGAAATACCCGCAATTGTGGTTGCACCTCAACTTGCATCAGGCCCTTGGAATCCAGACAAGCTCTTACAGCTTTTGGAATATGTGCAGAACAATTACAATACTGATTTATCGAGAGTTTATGTATGCGGCATGAGTTTAGGTGGCTATGGGACTTTTGATTTTGCAGGCAGATATCCTGATAAGATTACCGCTGCAGTAGCCATTTGCGGAGGCGGGAATATAAAAGACGCCTACAATCTGACAAAAATTCCTTTATGGGTTATCCACGGAAACAAAGATTACATCATCCCATTGTCAGAATCCAAAAAAATGGTCAAAGCCATCCAGACCTGCAATCCCGATGCTAATGTCACTTTTACCATTGTAAAAGGCGGGAATCACAGCAGTGTGGAGCGTTATTTTAGAGAAGATAAAATCTACGACTGGATGCTGGGAAAAAGTAAATTCATCCCATAAAAAAAGCAAATGCATTGGATCAATAAAACTATTCAGTAAACCGATAATTCATTAGTTTTGAAGCTAACAAACTTACAGCATTCGCTTTTAAAAAAATAGACACAGATTTCAATATGTTTTGATTACTCAAATTATTAAAAATCATATAAAATCGATGGAATTCAATTTTTAACATCAAAAAAATTTTTGATAATTTGTGAAATCTGTGTCAGAAACTTTTAAAAGCGAATGTCCGGTAACAAATTAAGTTAATTGCCATTGTTAATACAATATACATATATTTGTTTTCAAATAAAATCATCAGTTTATCACAGTCAAAAGAAGACTCTATTATTGATTTTACAGCACAAAAAAATACTGAATAAATTAATAAAAATATCAACTCGTTAAGATGAAAAAAATGACTCCAAAAAACATCACTTCTTAACTTTCTGAAACAGCAGTATCTATTTTATTGTGAAGGCAAAAAACTCCTTCAGAGGTAGTGGCGGATTTTTAGCACAAAAGTTCAATCGAAGTATTGCACTTTAACCTACCACTAAACTGTCATACGAAGCACTGTTCACGCCATTACACAAACCCGCTGTAGCCTGTTCGCCCTTTTCTTTGTTAGTTAAATGAAGCTCTAAATTCAATGGGTGTCAAATTTGTTTTGCTCTTAAATAATTTACTAAACGATTGCGGGTGTTCAAAGCCTAGCTGATACGCAACCTCACTTACAGATAAATTGGTTGTTGTCAATGTTTCTTTTGCCTTTTCTATTAATTTGTTGTGGATATGCTGTTGTGTACTTTGTCCTGTGAGTGTTCTCAACATATCACTTAAATAATTGGAAGAAACGTTCATTATTTCTGCAAAATATTGAACTGTGGGAAGTCCTGATTCTATAAGTTTATCGTTTTTAAAATATTCATCAAGCAATTCTTCCATTTTACTCAACAGGTCATTTCCTGCTTTTTTTCTCGTTAGAAATTGTCTGTTGTAGAAACGATTACAATAGTTCAAAAATAATTCAAGATGCGAAACCATTACATCTTGACTAAACTGATCTATCGATGTCTGATATTCTTGCTCTATATTCTTAAATATTCCTTCGAGCATTTTTTCTTCTTTGTCAGAAAGGTGCAAAGCTTCATTTACTGCATACGAAAAAAAGCCATAGCCTTTTATGACTTTTCCTAATGGATAATTTAATATAAAGTCAGAATGAAAAACTAACCAATATCCTGACACTTTGTAATTTTCTTCGCTGCCTACTGATAAAATTTGTTTGGGTGCTGTCATAGCCAATACACCTTCATCAAAGTCGTAGTAGTTCTGTCCGTATTTTAATTTGCCACTTATATTTTTTTTCAGAGAAACGCCATAAAAATCAAGCAGAAAATGTAGTTCTTCTGTTTTTTTAGATGATTGTACTTCATCCATATTAATCAAACTGATTAATGGGTGAAGTGGTTTAGGTAATCCCATTAGGCGATGTAGCTCTGAAATGGAATTGATAGCGATATGATTTACATTTTTTGCCATTGGTCAAATTTAATAAAAAATCAACAACGCTTGATTTGAACTTACATTGTTGACTTTTTAGGTTTCTATTTTAGTAGATTATTTTTTCGCAAACATCCAAGCCCACGCAATAAAAAGAAACTGAATAGGTAGCCTTATGATGCTTGCAACAAACTTCTCATTACCTGTCTTGTAGTAGCCTATGCTTTCAGGAATATGAATTGCAAAGAAAAATACCACCAACATAGCTATAATTAACTTTGCAGCAATTGCTCTTGTTTTAATTGGTATCAAAAGCACTGCTAAAACAATTTCAACAATTCCACTCAAAATGATTAAAACCTTTTGTGCTGGTAACCACGAAGGCATCATTGCAAAATACTGTTCGGGTTGTACAAAGTGCATTGACCCCATAAAAAGGTAAAATACAACCAACAGGCAGAGTAATACGATTTTTACTGTTTTCATATTAAAATTCGTATTTTAGGTTAGTTAATTTTTCGGACACTTCCCATAGTTTTTTAGCCAAATCTTTGTCATAAGATTTATCACTTGATTTTACAAGCTCAGGGTATCCTTTCAATTCCATCATTTTGGTAGGTCCAAAATACTCGCCACCCTTAACATTTTCGTCAGTGGCTGCCCTTAAAATGGGTAGAGTTCCAATTTTTACATTTTGGGCAAAAATGTTATTCAAAATAACAGATATTAAAAATCCTGAATTTGCTTGCAGGTTTGTTTTTGTATAACCTGGATGAGCCGCAGTTACAATAGTATTGATATTATTGGCTTGCAAACGTCTGTCTAATTCATAAGCAAAAAGCAAGTTAGCCAATTTGCTTTGGGCATAAGCTTGGTCTCTGTTATATGATTTTTCAAAGTTCAAATCATCAAAATGAATATCAGGCTTCATACTTTCTGTTTTATGAACGATGCTGCTTTGAACCGAAATTCTTGAATTCGGCGTGTTTTTAAGTGTATCCAAAAGCAAGCCAGTGAGTAAGAAATGTCCTAAATGATTGATACCAAATTGAACTTCAAAATTCTGTTTTGTCACTTCTCTTTTGGGTGGGTTCATCACACCGGCATTATTTACCAAAACATCAAGTTTTGAATACTTTGAATGAAATTCATCTGAAAAATTTCGGATTGAGTGCAAGTCAGCCAAGTCCAATTGCATTAAGTCTAATTTTGCATTTGGATTTTCTTTCTTGATAGCTTCTAAAACTTCATTGCCTTTCTGCAAGTTTCGAGCGGTCATAACGATGTGAGCACCTTTTTTACTCAACACTTTTGTTGCTTCAAAACCAAGTCCGCTGTTTGCACCTGTGATTAAGAATGTTTTTCCTTGCTGTGAAGCAATATTGTCTGCTGTCCAGTTTTTTGTTGCCATTTAATTTTTTTTATGTTGTTAATGATGGCACAAAGGTCAGTCAACAATTATTGGTCTATGTAGTCAAATCTCTGTTTGTTGTGTTCAAATCAAGAATAGTTTGAAATTCTTTGTCAATTTTCAGGATGTTGAATTAGTTTTTTCACAGCCTGACGTTCCCACGCTACAAGCAGTTTGGGACTAAATCAAGCTCATTATTCGGATTTGCCAAATCACACCAAATACTGAAACAACTTTCCATTAAGCCTATTGCCCAAATCCGTTTTAGCTGTTGTAGCACGTTTTTAGATATAGTTGAATTGAACACCAAATCCATCGGCTGATTCTGTTCCTGTTTTTGTATCAATCGCAAAACGTAACAAATTATCAATTAAGTTTTGGCTGAGTATAAGGTTTACTTCACCATCATTTAATCTTTCCATCTTTAAGTTTGTACTGAATCGCTTATTATGTCTGTTTACTATGGTTATAATTCTTCTATCATAACAAATAAACACGTAATAATCTAACTCACAATTAGCGTTAAGTTCTAATAAATGGTCAATCCATTTTTCTACCCACTCATTAGTTGTAAAAGTTACCCATTCTAATCCAGGGGAAAATGCAGCGTTTTTAATTTGGGGAGAAGTCAAAAAAGTTATATTATCTCGATTGAATTTCTTAACAATAAATCTTTCTGCTTTTTCAAAATGTTTACTTGAATACAAAACATTGCAAGTATCGTCTGCCCAATATATTTTGTTATTGAAAATAGTTGCTCCATTAAAAAAACCTCCAACTCCTTTTTTGAAAGACAAAGCATTTATTGCACAACATTGTACCATAGAGATAATAAATATGAGCAGATTTTTTGGATCTGTCTGCATCTTATAAAGCGGTTCTAAAATATAATTTAATGGCGCGATAATTAATTCATTTTGACTACCGCTACCCAAAATTACATATGAACCTATGTCATTTAGAAAATTACCTTTTTCTTTAAAATAATATAATTTAGATTTATTATCTTCAAAAAAAACAATTATATATTCAGTTAAAGTTGGTTTTCTTATTGTAAAATAGTTCGAAATAATTTCTGAAATTTTTAAATCTTTTTGAATTTCAATTTCAAATTTCAAATCCCCTAAAACTTGTCTTCCTTCAAAAACTTGTCCTGAAAAAGTGATTAAAACTGTTTCTCCTACATTATATATTTTTTGAGCACTTTCTAAGACAATTTCATTGTCTTCTAATTGAATAATTTCTCCAAAAGAATTATACGCACCGCTTCCTATATTTGGATTTTCTATGAATCCCGTGATGGTTTCGGCTGAATCCGCAATAATATGAACTGAAGAATCTGAATGTATGTATCCTACAATTAATGTCATTGAGTGTTTTTTAAAATGCGCTACAACTTGTCTATATATCAAATAAACTTTCACCTCTCTACCCAACAGGTAGATGTACATACGAAGTTTGGTTTATTATTATATGTATCAAACTTACAAAACCATTTTTACTATTCTAAACGATTTCCCGAATCACCAAAAAAATAAAATGGATAGCCCAAAATATAGCTTTATCTCATTTCAATTCTCAGCAGTGATAGCTATTAAAAACACCATTAACAAAAAAAGCGATTGCGAATAGCATTACCTATTCAACAATCGCTTGTTTCCGTTTTTAATTTTCTTTATTTCAAGATATCTTTCAATTCGTCTAAACTTACTTTTTTCTGTTCTCCAGAAACCAAGTCTTTTAGACTATACTGATTGTCATTCATTTCTTCTTCGCCTACGATTACTGCATAAGGAATAAATCTCTTGTCGGCGTGCTGGAATTGTTTGGCGACTTTGGCATTATCGGGATATAATTCTACTTTAACACCTGAACCGCGCAATTCTTTGATGGCTTTCATCGAATAGAAAGCTTCTTTCTCTCCGTAGTTAATGAACAAAGCTCTTGAAGTAGAAGTTACCGCTTCTGGGAATAAACCTAACTCTTCTACAACCAAATAAATTCGGTCAAGTCCAAAAGAAATCCCTACTCCGCTCATGTTTTTCAATCCAAAAATACCGGTCAAATCATCGTAGCGTCCGCCTCCGCCGATGGAACCCATGGCCACCGTTTTTGGAGCAGCTACTTCAAAAATAGCTCCTGTATAATAATTCAGTCCTCTGGCTAGTGTTACGTCCAAATCTAAACTGGCAGTTGACAATCCTAAATTGGTAACATTATCACAAATGAAACGAAGTTCTTCCACTCCTTTTAACCCTTCGGCTGATGAAGAAAGTAAAACTGATAATTTTTCTATTTTCTCTGAGATGGTTCCCGTGAAATTGAATAACGGCTGTACTTTGGCAATCGCTTCCTCGGCAATTCCTTTTTCGATCATTTCTTTCTTTACGCCGTCTTCGCCTATTTTGTCCAGTTTGTCTAAGGCTACTGTAAAGTCAATCAATTTATCTGATGCACCGATTACTTCGGCAATTCCAGAAAGTATTTTTCTGTTATTGATTTTTATGGTTACGCCTGCCAATCCCAAAGCGGTAAAAACCGAATCGTACAACTGCACTAATTCTACTTCCTGCCAAAGGGATTTTGATCCCACCACATCGGCATCACATTGAAAAAATTCTCTGAAACGCCCTTTCTGCGGACGGTCGGCACGCCAAACTGGCTGGATTTGGTATCTTTTGAACGGGAATTCGATTTCGTTTTGGTGTTGCACCACATAACGCGCAAACGGAACGGTTAAGTCATAACGTAAGGCTTTTTCAGAAATGCTTGATGTTAATCTCGTACTATCCTTGGCTTCCAAGTGAGTTTCATTGGCTTTTGCCAAAAAATCACCTGAATTTAATATTTTAAAAATCAATCGGTCGCCTTCTTCTCCGTATTTTCCCATTAAGGTTTCGGAGTTTTCGAAGGAGGGTGTTTCTATAGGTTGGAATCCAAATTTTTCGAAATTACTTTTTATGATTTGGATAATGTATTGTCTTTTTGCCACCTCAGCAGGTGAAAAATCTCTGGTTCCTTTTGGAATGCTCGGTTTTGATGCCATTTTTTTATTTTAGATTGCAGATTTTAGATTATGATATCCAAAATCATATTTTATTTGAAAAATTCAAATTGTTCATTTTAATTTTCCAAATGCAAATATCTTACTTTTAAAATAATTCCGTTTCAAAAATTTGTAATTTAATTTACTGCTTCTTCAATCAAGATTGCGTGATGGCACACAGATTTTACGGATTAAACGGATTTACACAGAACTTTTTTCGCAGATTCAAAAATGCCTATAAAAAAACCTCCTTGCGAATCAGCTGGATCCTTTGCTTCCGTGGGCGTTTTACTGGTATGAAAGCAAGCTGTTTTGATTTTAATTTAATGTTTCTTCAATAACGGAATGCCCTAGCCCTGATAGTAGTGGAAATCCTTATGAGCCGGGGTTCGGCTCATAAGATTGAAACGAATAGCAGGAATTAGCTCCTAAAAAATAGCTAAATTTCCCAAATACTTTTTGTAACAAAAATTGTATTTTCGTGTCAAACTATCATGATGCCAAAATTATTTAAAGAAAATATCCGAATTGCATTTGGTTCAATCCGAACGCAATTGTTACGAACCACTCTGACGGTGCTGATTATCGCTATTGGTATAACGGCACTGGTTGCCATCCTGACCGTTGTGTCGGCACTGGAGAACACATTATCATCAGATTTTGCTTCGATGGGTGCCAATACGTTTAACATTAATCAGTACGAAAGCAATTCCAGAAGACGCGGCGGCGGGGAACGTGAAATCATAAATCCTATTATTTCCTATCCCGAAGCGGTGGCTTTCAAGAATAAATACAATTACCCAATGACCGAAACGTCATTATCGTTTACCGCTACATCAACTGCCGAAGTACGATATGAAGGCCTGAAGACTGATCCCGAAATAAGTGTTTTGGGTGTCGATGACCATTTTTTAGGCAATTCGGGACTGGAAACCAGTTCGGGTAGAAATTTTACCAATTTTGACATTTCGAACAACACCTATACTTGTGTAGTTGGTTCCGATTTTGAAAAAGGAATCCTGAAAGACGTAAACCCTATTGGCAAAACCCTTTCGATAAGAGGTGCCAAATTTAAAGTAATCGGCGTTCTAAAAGAGAAAGGTTCCACTTTTGGGAACAGTCAGGATTTAAGGGTTATGATTCCTATACAGGTTGCCCGTTCCTTATTTACAGCTCCTAACATAAACTATTCTGTGAGCGTAATGGTCGGTAAAAAAGAATTATTATCCCAAGCAACCGACTATGCTATTAGTTCGATGCGAAGAATCCGAAAATTAAGCCCTATAAAAGAAAATAATTTTGGCGTAGTGCGAAGTGATGATTTAATCAATAAAATATTGAGTATTACACAATATTTAGGCATGGCTTCTTGGCTTATCGGGATTATTACCATCTTAGGATCATCTATTGCTTTGATGAATATTATGATCGTTTCGGTAACGGAACGTACACGAGAAATCGGAGTACGAAAAGCCTTGGGTGCAAAAAAAACTACCATTGCCTTTCAGTTTTTTATTGAGACACTGCTTATTGGACAGATAGGCGGTTTTATCGGAATTATTTTTGGAATCTTAATCGGTTTTATAATTTCGAACTTAATGGACTTTGCCTTTGTAATTCCTTGGGGAGCCATCATAGCCGCTTTTATAACGAGTTTTATTGTTGCTGTAGTATCTGGTTTGTATCCTTCTATAAAATCGGCAAATCTAGATCCTATTGAGGCGCTGCGGTATGAGTAGGTTGCAGATTGCAGGTTTCAGAAGGCAGAATTCAGGTAACAGAAATTAGACGGCTGATGGCAGGTTTCAGAAGGCAGAAATTAGATTGCAGATTGCAGATTGCAGAAATTAGGTGGCAGGTTTAAGAAGGAAGAATTCAGGTAGCATAAATTAGATTGCAGGCGGCAGATTTCAGAACGTTGAATTGAAAAAAAAACTAACCTCAAATAACAAGATGAGATTTCAAGATTTATTGGCTTATAAAAAATCATTTGAATTAGCTATGTCTATTTTTCATATTTCAAAAACTTTTCCTACCGAAGAAAAATATTCGTTGACAGATCAAATTAGACGTTCATCAAGAAGCGTTTCTGTTAATATAGCCGAAGCTACCCGCAAAAGAAGATATGTCAATCATTTTATTTCCAAATTAACGGATAGTGATGCCGAAAACTCAGAAACTCAATCTTGGCTGGAATATTCTCTTGCCTGCGAATATATTAATCAAGAAACTTTTGACAGCTTAACCTCAAAAAGCCTTGAAGTTGGAAAATTATTAAATTATATGATGTCTAATCCTGATAAATTTAACTGAGTTTTTAAAATCTGTTATCTTACTTCTAAATCTGAATTCTGTTTTCTGAATTCTGCGTTCTGTTTTCTGCGTTCTAAAACCTGCCTTCTGCTACCTGAAATCTGCTACCTGAAATCTGCCATCTTATTTCACTATTTCAACAAGGCGAATGAATTCTGCTTTATAACCGTCTTCATCATTAGACAAACCTTCTTTTGCAAGTTTTTTAATAGCATCCGAAGATTTATCAGGAACCAGATTGGAGTCTCTCAATTTCAACCCGAACCAAGCCACGGCAGCACTAAATTTGAAATCATCTGAGGAACTTTTCAACGGAATCGTTTTATTTTCAATCACTTTTATCATTTCAATACTCTTATCGCCATCCGGTTTTTTATAACGGAATTTTATAGTTGCTAAGTCACCAGAATAATCACTTTCGGCGGCGGTAACTTTTGTGTATTTCAAATCAGACTGATTGCTTAAAAATTCGCTTTTTACTCCTGTTGGAATCACTTCATACAAAGCGGTAACAGTATGTCCGCTTCCTAATTCACCCGCATCGATCGCATCATTGGTAAAATCTTCGGGACGCAATTTTCTGTTTTCATAGCCAATCAATCGATACGCCTGTACGTGTTTTGGATTGAATTCGATTTGGATTTTCACATCTTTGGCGATAGCAAACATGGAGCCTTTGAATTCTTTCCCCAAGAAACGGTTGGCTTCCTGAATATTGTCGATATAGGCATAGTTTCCGTTTCCTTTATCGGATAAAGTTTCCATTTTGCTGTCCTTGTAATTCCCCATTCCATACCCCAGACAAGTCAAGAAAACACCAGATTTTCTTTTTTCCTCAATTAAAGTTTGCATATCGGTATTGGATGAAGCGCCTACATTGAAATCACCGTCAGTGGCCAGAATTACACGATTATTCCCTCCTTTGATAAAATTTTCCTGAGCCAATCTATAAGCCAATTCAATTCCTGCACCGCCTGCTGTGCTTCCGCCAGCGTTTAATTTTTCTAGAGCATTGATTATGGTTTGTTTTTCATCTCCGGTTGTTGGAGGCAAAACCATTCCTGCGGCTCCAGCATAAACAACAATAGCCACTTTGTCTTTTTTTCGCAGTTCGTTTACCAAAATCTTCATCGATTGTTTTAGTAATGGTAATTTGTTGGCTTCACTCATAGAACCAGAAACATCAATCAAGAAAACCAAATTGGAAGCCGGCAAATTATCCGTTGGAATATTCTTGCCCTGCAAGCCAATTTTTAGCAATTGGTGTTTAGGGTTCCAAGGGCAATCGCTGTATTCCGAATTAATCGAAAACGGATGCTGGTCCTGTGGCTGAGGATATTTATATTTGAAGAAATTCATCATTTCTTCGACTCTCACAGCATCTTTCGGAACAGCTTGTCCGTTGTTTATAAATCGTCTTACATTGGTGTATGAAGCATTGTCAACGTCAATAGAAAAAGTTGATAATGGTGCTGTTTTTGGACTCTCGAATTGATTTTCTATAAAGTTGTCATAGTCTTCCTGAGAAACTTCAATAGATTTTGGAACAACTGATTTATCTCCTGTTTTTTTGTTTTTATCCAGTTTTTTGAGCTTTCTTTTTAACTGTTTTTCCGAAAGATTTTGATAGGTTCCGTTTTTCGTTGTTATTATTACGACTCCGTTAGAAGCACGGCTTCCATATATCACTGTTGCTGATGCATCTTTAAGAACATTCATTTTCTGAATATCGTTAGGATTTATTTGCGTAAAATCATCAGCATTAACCGGAACACCGTCCACAACATATAATGGTTCGTTCCCTTGCATAATGGATCCTTTTCCTCGAATGGCTACAGTTGTTGAAGATTGCTCTGTAACTAATGACGTAACTCCAGATACTGTTTTCTTGCCTGGAATGAATTTGATCTTATTTGTTGAAAGATAATGTTCGGAACTTACATATCCATTATTATTATTTGTAATTTGAACTCCTGCAACTCTTCCTTGAAGAGCTTGATTAACATTGGCAGAAACCGAAGTAACAGAACCCGTCATAGATGATTTTTTTTGAGTTCCATAACCAACAACAACCACTTCATTCAAAGCCATTGAGGCATTGACTAATTTTATGTTTATTTTATCTGTTTTTCCAACAGTTGCATAACCATTTTCCATTCCTATATATGAAAAAACGAGTTGGTCAGCTTTTTCAGCTTGAATGCTAAATTTTCCATCAAAATCGGTTGCGATTCCTTTTGTTTTACCTTTTATATAAACACTCGCACCAGAGAGCGGTATATTCTTTTCATCAGTTACTATTCCTGAAATTGTTCTTTTTACGGCATCATAAGTTGAAGTGATTTTAGCATTAGAATTCTTTTCTTCCAAAACAATTGGTTCACTTTTTTGAATAGTTAACGCAACTTCTTTTTCATTGCTCACAGTATCAGCTTTTGCCTCAACTTCTGTAATTACTGCTGAACTATTTTCTATTCCAGAATTAATGCTCTCTGAAACAACAACAGGTGTTTGTTTTTCAAACTGCTTTTTTAGAATCTTAGTGGCGTCAGGTTTAATGTTTTCAGAAGGCTTCTTTGCCACAACAGTATCTTGTTTTTCTTCGATAACCACGTTGTTTTCTTTTATTGCTTTCGGAGTAATTATCACTGAATCCGTTTTAAGAAACTGGTAACCCAAAGAAAAAAACAATAACAGCGAAGCGGCAACTGTCAACTTTTTCCAAAGAGCAATTGCTATTTTATCTTCTTTCTTATCTAGTTTTTCTTCCACGCGATTCCATACTTTTTCAAATGCAGGAAAGTCTTTTTCTTCTGCTTTTTGGGAAGCGCTTTTTATTTTTTCGAATATTTTATCTTGATTGTCCATGACTATTTCGCTTTTTGGTAATACAAATTGTTCACTAATTCCTTTAGCTTGGTTTTCGAAACATTCAATTGTGATTTTGATGTCCCCTCAGAAATGTTGAGCATAGCCGCAATTTCTTTGTGACTGAAACCTTCGATAACAAAAAGATTAAAAATAGTTTTGCATCCATCAGGAATATGGTTCAATAAATTCAGTAAATCTTCCTCTTCGAGTTCGGTTACTTCATCGGTAAAAGGCTTAGAAATGGTTTTGACATCTTCGAGATACAAATTGAAATTGGTATTTTTCTTGATAGCTGCCAAACAGTGATTGACTGTAATTTTACGGGACCAGGCTTCAAAAGCGCCAAACTCTTTGAGCTGATCGAGTTTTGTAAAAATAGTATAGAAAGCATCGGCCAAGGCTTCTTCTATTTCTTCCTCTTTCTTTAGGTAACGCTTGCAAGTGCGATACAGTTTTGGAGCCATAAGCTCATACACTTGACGCTGGGCATCACGGTGCATTTTTTTGCAGTCAGAAATTAAGTTTTTGTTTATCACAATTGTTGTCTTTCTACTAAAGAGGGTTGAAAAGAGAAAAAGGTTGGGAAGAGATTAAAAAAAATTAATATTATTTTTCAGATGATTGATTTGGATACATATAGTAAGGAACAGTCTATTCGTTAAGCGATCCAAATATCATCCTGTCATTTTCGTAAATATCTTTGCGGAGTTCTATATTTTTGAAATTCATTCCTTCTAATAAGGCAATCATTTCTTTTCCTAAATATTGGTTAATTTCAAAATACAGTTGTCCTGAACTCGTCAGGTTCTTTTGAGCCAATTCGGCTATTTTTCTATAAAAAATCAAGGCATCGTCATCCTCCACAAAAAGAGCCAAATGAGGTTCATTGTCCAAAACATTTTTCTTGATTTCCAGTTTTTCGAGATTTCGCACATACGGCGGATTCGAAACAATAATATCAAACTCTTGGTTTAAATCCTGGGTTTCAAGAATATTTTGGGAGATAAAAGTGACTTCCACGGTATTGATTTCAGCATTTTTTTTGGCTGTTGCCAAAGCTTTTTCGGAAACATCAATCGCAAAAACTTCGGCATTCGGGAGAGTCTTTGCTAACGAAATTGCAATGCATCCGCTTCCTGTCCCAATATCAAGGATTTTTATGCTTTTAGACCTTCCGCTTTTTAGAACATTAGAAACAATCCAATCCACTAATTCCTCGGTTTCCGGCCTCGGAATCAAAACATTCGCATTGACTTCAAAATCCAATCCATAAAAACTCGTTTTCCGTAACAGATACTGAATCGGGATTTCCAATTTTAATTGTTCCAAAATCGAATTCCAAACCGCAATTTCAACTTCTGAAAAAAAAGAATTGGGTTGCAAAGCCAAATCGACTCTTTTCAATTGGTGTTTTTCTTCCAATATCAAATAGAAAAAACTCTCTGCTTCACCTTCTCCATATAGTGAAGTGAGCGCTTCAATAAATTGGATTCTGTATTCTTTTATTTTCATATTTTATTTAATGCAAATATTTTTTTCAGCTTTAAAATCTAAAATCAAATATCGTTAATCATAAATCTAAAATCATAACTCTTTCAGCATCCAAACCTGACAGCTTGTATGACCTGTACTTCCCATTGGAGAACAAATATTTTCGAAACCTGTTTTTCTATAAAGCTTCTGGGCATCAAGCATAAAAGGCATCGTTTCCAGATAACAGTTGCAGAAACCAAATTCACGGGCACTCTGCAGACATTGCTTCATCATTTGGCTTCCAATTCCCTTTCCGCGTGTTTCCGGAAGGAAATACATTTTTTGCAGTTCACAATAAGTCTCGGCTTCATTTGCCAGTGGTGCAACTCCTGCTGCACCAACAATTCGGCCTTCGCTTTCCACTACATAATAGACAGATCTTGGCTTACTGTATTCTTCAAACATTAAATCCAGATAAGGATCTTCATAAGCTGTTCCTGTTTTTGGAATATTTAATTCGTCAAAAACATCTCTTATTAGTTTAGCAACCGCCTGATTGTCTTCTTTTTTTATTTTTCTAATAATCCAATTATCCATAAAAATCTCCTATTATTAATTCTGAAAACAAAAATAGCCATTGTAAATGGGAAAACATCTTAAGTTTTGAAACTAAATCCTAATTTCAAAATTATTACTTTTGCAGAGTGAATACACATGAAAAATACATTAGCCGTTGCATAGCCCTAGCCAAAAACGGACTGGGAACCACCTATCCAAATCCCATGGTTGGAAGCGTCATTGTTTATGAAGACAAAATCATAGGCGAAGGCTGGCACAAAAAAGCTGGCGGACCACATGCCGAGGTAAATGCCGTAAATTCGGTGCAGGATAAATCATTACTCTCAAAAGCTACTATCTATG
The DNA here is from genome assembly GCA_963511475.1 of uncultured Flavobacterium sp. GTDB lineage: Bacteria > Bacteroidota > Bacteroidia > Flavobacteriales > Flavobacteriaceae > Flavobacterium. The sequence goes on along the minus strand of CAUPJC010000021.1, from coordinate 67,515 downwards.
TGAGTCTGGAACCCTGCAGTCATTTTGGAAAAACACCGCCCTGCTGTAATTTGATTATAGAGAATAAAATCCCAAATGTAGTTATTGGCACTGTAGATCCAAATATCATGGTCGCAGGAAATGGCATCAGAAAATTAATTGAAGCGGGAATTAATGTCACTGTTGGAATCCTCGAAGACGAATGCAACGAACTCAACAAACGATTTTTTACTTTCCATCAAAAGAAAAGACCTTATATCATTCTAAAATGGGCGCAAAGTCAAGACGGATTTATTGCGCCTCTTGAAAAATTAGAAAAAAAGCCAGTTTGGATTACCAATACCTATTCCCGACAATTGGTTCATAAATGGAGAACCGAAGAGCAGGCTATTTTGGTGGGAACACAAACCGTTATCGATGACAATCCAAAACTGAATTCCAGAGATTGGCACGGAAATAATCCAGTCCGAATTATATTGGATCAAAACAATCGTATTCCAAAAGAAAGTAACGTTTTTGACAATCAAACAAAAACCATTGTCTTTACTTATTCCAAAAAAACTATCTCAGAAGAAAACACTACCTTTGAAGTAATTGATTTTAAACAGAATATTACCGAACAAATTACTGATTCGTTATACAATAATAATAATATTCAATCAGTTATTATTGAAGGAGGACTTCAAACTCTGCAGACCTTTATCGATGCAAATCTTTGGGATGAAGCTCGAATTTTTACAGGACAAATAACTTTGGGCAAAGGAATTCAAGCGCCTTTACTGCCAAAAACAAATTCTAAAAAACACTTAATAGACAAAGACGAACTTACAATACTAAGAAACCATGATTAATGCTATCATTTTTGATTTTGGAGATGTGTTTATTAATTTAGACAAACAAGCTACAATGAATGGTTTAAAGAATCTTGGCATATCCCATTGGAACGAGGATTTAAACCAATTGAATCAGCAGTATGAAGTTGGATCCATTTCTGGTGAAGATTTTTTATCTGGCATTCAAAAACATACTAACAATGCTTCTATCGAAGATATCCGCAAAGCCTGGAATACTATATTAGCCGACTTCCCTTTATACCGTTTGGAATTTCTTCAAATGCTTTCCCAAAAATACCGCTTGTTTTTATTGAGTAATACCGATGCGATTCATATTGCAACTTTTGAACAAAAATCAGGAGCTTCATTTTACAGCGATTTTTACCAATGTTTTGAAAAAGTTTATTTCTCATTTGAAATTGGAATGAGAAAACCAAATCCTGAAATTTACAGTTTTGTACTCAATCAAAACGGACTGCAGGCAAAACAGACATTATTCGTAGATGATAAAAAAGAAAATACCGATGCTGCGCAGGCACTTGGTCTTCATATTTGGAACCTACAAGTAGGTGAAGAAGATGTTGTTGATTTGTTTGAGAAAAAAATACTTTAATAGCAATTGCAAAAATCAATTGCAATTGCAATAAAAAAATCTCTTTTAAAGTAAAATCGTCAATATTTAAATTTTGACATTGAAATTAACATTGATTTTTGATATTGACATTGATATTGAAAAATGAAAGACACCTATAACACCATTGCATTCCCCTCTGAAGAATCACTATTGAAGGAAAAAAGCAGTAAATTCTTCGGATATGCTTTTCCAATCGAATCAGAAGACGAGGTGAAACCCATTATAGAAATCTTAAAAAAACAGCATCCACACGCCGTTCACTACTGTTATGCTTATCAAATAGGAACCGAAACCATTCAATACAGAGCGAACGACGATGGAGAACCAAGCAATACTGCTGGTGCACCAATTTACGGTCAAATACAATCTTTTGGACTTACTAACGTTCTTGTAGTTGTAGTTCGAATTTATGGCGGAATAAAATTAGGGGTAGGCGGATTAATTTCGGCTTATAAAACTTCGGCACAAATCACATTAGAATCATGTGAAATAATCGAAAGAACCATTGATATTTCATTTCAGATTTCATTCGACTATAAAAACATGAACAAAGTGATGCGGGTAATCAAAGAAAAGAAACTGGATATTACTTCTCAAGAAATGGAAATAAACGAAGAAACGAATTTGCCTATTGGTAAAATTGTAATAAAAACCAGAAAAAAAAATGCCGAAACGATATTCGACACTTTTAATTCATTGTTTGAGATTGACATAAAAAAACTATAAATTCTCATTAAAAAGAACTCATTCTGATGATTATTCAAAAGTTTTTAATAGTTCCAAAATGTAATCTGGAGGTGCTGTAGGTTTTCCTGTTTTTAGAGATACAAAAACCAATAAAAATTGAGCCGTTGTTAATAACTCTTTGGCTTCATTATATATTGCACAATCAAATTCAATCTTCACAGACGTCTGACTTTTGAAAACCGTATGCACAGTCAGCAGCTCATCATATCTCGCCGCTTTTTTATAATTAATATTCATATTCACAATTGGCAGACCTATACCGGTTTCTTCCATCTTTTTATACGAAACCCCTTTATTTCTAAGCCATTCCACTCTTCCTATCTCAAAATAGGGGATGTAATTTCCGTGATATACTACGCCCATTTGGTCGGTTTCAGAGTAACGTACACGAACTTGAACTTGATGATCTTTCATTAATTTTGTATTAAAAAATTTAAATTTAAAAAAGCTTCTTACAACAATTTTTTCAAAAATTATAACCTAAAATATTTTTTTTTACAGATAATTGTTCACATATTTGCTATCCCGAAAAAAGGATAATTTTCTCATCATTTTTATAAGATAATAAATACCCAAAATAAAATAATTTAACTAGATATATGAACAAGACTGCACAATCAGTATGGGAAAACTGCCTGTCCTTTATAAAGGACAACATTCAAGATCAAGCATATAAAACTTGGTTTGAACCAATTAAATCAGTTGAACTTACCGACAATGCATTATATATTCAAGTACCAAGTAAATTTTTCTACGAATGGTTAGAAGAACACTACGTAAAATTATTAAAAGTAGCCTTAACCAAAGAACTTGGAAAAAACGCAAAGTTACTCTATAAAATTAAAATGGAAAACACTTATGGCAACAAACAACCGTTTACGGAACAATTGCCAAGTGCTAATAGAGGTCCCGTAAAAGCACAAGAAGTAGATGCGCCTTTTAAAAACCTTAATCCTGAATTAAAAAATCCTTTTGTAATTCCCGGAATCCGAAATTTAAAAATAGAATCTCAATTAAATGCCAATTATAGTTTTGACAATTTCCTAGAAGGAGATTCTAATAGACTTGCCCGCTCAGCTGGTATGGCTGTTGCCAATAAACCTGGAGGAACTTCATTTAACCCATTATTAATTTTTGGTGGCGTTGGATTAGGAAAAACTCACTTGGCACATGCTATTGGAGTTGAAATTAAAGATAAATTTCCTGAAAAAACTGTTTTATATATTTCTGCCGAAATTTTCACACAGCAATATATAGATTCGGTAAAGAAAAACAATAGAAATGATTTCATTCATTTTTATCAATTAATCGACGTTTTAATCATTGATGATGTTCAGTTCCTTTCCGGAAAATCAGGAACACAAGATGTATTCTTTCATATTTTCAATTATCTACATCAAAACGGCAAACAGGTAATCCTAACTTCAGACAAGGCTCCTGTTGACATGCAGGATATTGAACAGCGTTTATTATCCCGTTTCAAATGGGGATTATCCGCTGAGTTACACCAACCAGATTACGAAACTAGAATTTCAATCTTAAAAAATATCCTATATCGTGATGGTGTTGAAATGCCTGATGAAATTATAGAATATGTAGCTAGAAATATCAAATCTAATGTTCGGGAACTTGAAGGCGCCATCATATCATTGATTGCACAATCTTCTTTCAACAAAAAAGAAGTAACCATTGAGTTGGCTAAAAGTGTCGTAGAAAAATTTGTTAAAAATGTAAAGAGAGAAATATCAATCGATTACATTCAAAAAATTGTTTCCGATTATTTCCAATTGGATTTAGAAACTTTACAATCCAAAACAAGAAAAAGACACGTTGTACAGGCTAGACAGTTAGCTATGTTTTTTGCTAAAAAATTCACCAAAGCTTCATTGGCCAATATCGGCTCTCAAATAGGTGATCGCGATCACGCTACCGTACTGCACGCCTGCAAAACTGTTGATAATTTAGTTGCTACCGACAAACAGTTTAAAAAGTATGTCGAAGATATCAATTCAAAATTAACCTTATAAAGCAATGCCTGTTAAAATTTTAATGGTTTGTTTGGGGAATATCTGCCGTTCTCCACTGGCAGAAGGCATACTCGCCTCCAAACTTCCAAATGACAAATTTCTTGTCGATTCAGCAGGAACAGGTTCTTGGCATATTGGGCGCACACCTGACAATCGTTCCATAGCCACCGCTAAAAAAAATGGCCTGGACATTTGCAATCAAAAAGGAAGGCAATTTCAAAAAACCGATTTCGATGCATTTGATTATATTTTTGTAATGGACAATAGCAATTACAATGACATAATTCATCTAGCACAAAACGAAACTCAAAAAGAAAAAGTCCAGCTTATTTTGAATTCAATATTTCCTGATGAAAATGTAGATGTTCCAGACCCATATTATGGCGTAGCCAACGGTTTTGATATGGTTTATGAAATGCTCGACGAAGCCTGTGACGTAATTGCACAAAGACTGATTACTAAACATTCCTAAGAAAACTAAATAAGTTTTTATAACTTTGTTAAAAGTGATCACTTTTTCATCCAATGTCATTGGTATACGGCAAAACCTATTTCAAAAATTGAAAACAACCAAATGAAATCAGCACCTCTTCTTGGAAAACTATATTTAATCCCAACTACAATGGGCGATTGCGACCCAATGGACGTATTACCGCAAACCATTAAAAGATGTGTTGAACTTATTGATTACTACGTAGTTGAAAATGATAAAACAGCCCGGAAATCAATCAAACTCACTAATCCGGAGAAAAAACAATCCGAATTAAAACTTTTCACCCTCAACAAACATACTGAAACTAAAGAACATCAGGAATTTATCAAACCTCTTTTGGAAGGAAAAAACATGGGACTCATGAGCGAAGCCGGTTGTCCCGGTGTAGCCGATCCAGGTGCAGTCATCGTCAAATTAGCACATGAAAAAGGCATTCAAGTCATTCCGTTAGTTGGTCCGTCCTCAATATTATTAGCTATGATGGCTTCTGGAATGAATGGCCAAAGTTTTACTTTTCATGGTTATTTACCCATTGAAAAAGACGAAAAAAAAGCCAGTTTCAAGAGCCTGGAACGAATATCTTTCGAAAAAAATCAATCTCAGATTTTCATCGAAACACCGTACCGCAACAATAAATTACTCGAAGATTTAATCCAAACTCTGCATCCAGAAACGCATTTGTGTATCGCTACCGATATAACTTTACCAACGGAATACATCAAAACAAAGAAAATTTCGGCATGGAAAAAAGAAACCATCGATTTACACAAACGACCTACTATTTTTATCATTCATAAAATGTAAATAAACTTAAAATCATCTTTCTCATGAAACAGTTTTTAATTGTGATTTTAATCTGTACGACACAGAGTATATTTTCTCAATCTGAAGAAATTAAGAGAGTTCCATATGATTTAAGAGATAATCTAGAAAATTATAAAAGTGAAGAAATTATTTATGATGAAAATCAAATATATAATACTGCTGGACTAGAAATTCTACCTACTTTTCCTGAAGGATCCGAATCATTTCAAAGGTTCATAAAAGAAAATTATAAAATCCCACAAGTCGCTGGATTAAAAGGAAAAGTCTATATGACTTTTGTTATCGAAAAAGATGGTTCATTGACTAATATTATTGTAATAAGAGACATAGGTTACGGAACAGGAAAAGAAGCTATAAGAGTATTAAAAACATCCCCTAAATGGATTTCTGGCAAACAAAACGGCAAGCCAGTTAGAGTTCATTATTCGATTCCGATACCTATAAATCAATAAGAATTGACTTTTCATTTTAAACTCACCGGTTTTTAATATCTGATTTCTTATGAGTAAATTACCAAACGTAACCACCAGTATCTTTACGGTAATATCCAAAATGGCAACCGAATACAATGCAATCAATCTTTCGCAAGGATTTCCAAACTTTCCCGTTAATCCAAGATTAACCCAAATCATTTCACGCCTAGCAACAGAAGGCGTACATCAATACACACCCATGTCTGGTTATCCACCATTGCTAAACAAAATTGCAGTATTGGTAAAATCATCCTACAATCGCAGTATCCTTCCCGAAACCGAAATACTGATTACAGCGGGTGCAACCCAAGCAATATTCACAGCATTACTGGCTTTGCTAAAACCAAATGATGAAGTAATTATTCTCGACCCAAGTTATGATTGCTACGAAGCTCCTATTTTACTAAGTCAGGCAAAACCCATTCGTGTAGCACTAAATGACGACTACACGCCCAATTGGAAAACGATTGCCAATGCATTTTCAGAGAAAACCAAAATGATTATCATCAATAATCCGCATAATCCAACGGGTAAAATACTAAACGAATCCGATTTTGAAAATCTGGAAACGCTTTTAGAAAAATACCCAAATGCATTATTGCTTTCCGATGAAGTTTACGAGTACATTACTTTCGAACAAAAACACATTTCAACTCATACCCGAAAAAAACTGCTCGACCGTTGCATTACAATTTCTTCTTTTGGCAAATTTTTTCATGTAACAGGCTGGAAAATAGGCTATCTTGTAACCCCTAACTATTTGATGAAAGAAATCAAAAAAGTGCATCAGTTTTTAGTTTTCAGCGTCAACAGTATTTGCCAAATAGCCGTTTCAGAATATTTAGATTTGGTTGACATAAATGAAATCAGTACGTTTTATCAGCAAAAAAGAGATTACTTTAGAACATTATTAAAAAACAGCCGATTTCAATTGATGCCTTGCGAAGGAACTTATTTTCAAGTAGTTTCCTATGCCTGTATTTCAAATGAAAATGATGTAGATTTTTGCAAACGATTAATTACAGATTATGGTGTTGCAGCTATTCCAATATCCGCTTTTTACGAAAATGGAAAAGACTTAAAATTAATTCGTTTTTGTTTTACTAAAGATGATATGACTTTAGCAGAAGCAGCGAGAAGATTGGAAGCAGTATAATTATTGAGATATTAAGCTTCTAAAGAACTAAGTTTTTTTCTAGCATAAGTATTCCATTTTCTTAGAAACTCAGTAACTAAGAAACTCAGCAACTTAAAAAAATTATGCATGCATACTATTTAATTTTGCTATATTTACAATCCAATTATATAAAATATTATGAGTTATACCGATAAAATGTTAAGAGACGATGCCTTAAAAGGCAAAGTAATAGTAGTTACAGGAGGCGGAAGTGGCTTAGGTAAAGCAATGACCAAATATTTCTTAGAACTAGGCGCAAAAGTAGCCATCACTTCAAGAGATTTAGAAAAATTAAACAACACAGCCAAAGAATTAGAAGCAGAGACCAGCGGAACATGCTTACCGCTTCAATGTGACGTTCGCCATTATGAAGAAGTTGAAAATATGCTGCAGGAAGTCTTAAAAGCTTTTGGCAAAGTCGATGTTTTATTGAATAATGCTGCAGGGAACTTCATCTCGCCAACCGAACGCTTATCATCCAATGCTTTTGATACTGTAATAGACATTGTCTTGAAAGGAACCAAAAACTGCACACTTGCGTTTGGAAAACATTGGATTGACACCAAACAGACTTCATCCACAGTTTTAAATATCGTTACCACTTATGCTTGGACTGGTTCGGCTTATGTAGTTCCAAGTGCCACTGCAAAAGCTGGTGTTCTAGCGATGACAAGAAGTCTGGCAGTAGAATGGGCAAAATACGGAATTCGCACCAATGCAATAGCTCCAGGTCCATTCCCCACTAAAGGGGCATGGGATCGATTATTGCCCGGAGATCTTGCCGAAAAATTTGATATGGCCAAAAAAGTTCCTCTAAAAAGGGTTGGTGACCATCAGGAATTAGCCAATTTAGCTGCTTATTTAGTTTCTGACTTTTCAGCTTATGTAAATGGAGAAGTTATTGTTATTGATGGCGGTGAATGGCTGAAAGGCGCTGGACAATTTAATTTATTGGAAGCCATTCCCGAGGAACTTTGGGATCAATTGGAAATGATGATTAAGGCAAAGAAAAAGAATTAGCAGTTTTCAGAATTCAGTATTCAGATTGTGATAATTTAAAGCATTCAGTAATAAATCAAAAAGAGAACTAATTATACAGTTCTCTTTTTTCAAATATATTCATTACCAAAAAAGCAAAGAATCCACAGTATTCCTAAGATAAATTGGGAAGTGTAAAACTATTTGTTTTTGTTAACAAAATAGATTTTCAAAACCCATAAATAATTGTATTTTTACCGTTCAAAATTTAGAAAATAAATGGGCAAAATCATAGCGATTGCGAATCAGAAAGGCGGAGTTGGAAAGACAACTACTTCAATTAACCTGGCTGCTTCATTAGGTGTTTTAGAAAAAAAAGTATTACTAATAGACGCTGATCCTCAAGCCAATGCCACATCAGGTTTAGGAATTGATGTAGAAACTGTCGAAATTGGAACCTATCAGATTCTCGAACACAGTCATACGCCTTTGGAGGCTATTATAAAATGTTCGTCGCCAAATGTAGATGTAATTCCTGCACATATTGATCTTGTTGCGATCGAGATTGAGCTTGTCGATAAAGAAAACAGAGAATACATGCTTAAAAAAGCATTAGAAAGCGTAAAAGATCAATACGATTATATCTTAATTGACTGCGCGCCTTCTCTTGGTCTTTTAACTTTGAATGCCTTAACCGCTGCAGATTCTGTAGTAATTCCAATTCAGTGTGAATATTTTGCATTGGAAGGTTTGGGTAAATTATTGAACACCATAAAAAGTATTCAAAAAATCCACAATCCGGATTTGGACATTGAAGGTTTATTATTAACGATGTTCGATTCCAGACTGCGTTTATCCAACCAAGTGGTCGAAGAAGTTCAAAAACACTTTAACGATATGGTTTTTGAAACCGTGATTCAAAGAAATGTAAAATTGAGCGAAGCCCCGAGTTTTGGAGAAAGCATTATAAACTATGATGCAACCAGTAAAGGAGCTGTTAATTACATTCATTTAGCCCAAGAAATTATAAAGAAAAACAGTAAATAGTTGTATGTCAAAAGCAATAAAAAAACAAGCCTTAGGTAGGGGTTTATCTGCATTATTAAAAGATCCTGAAAACGATATCCAATCGGTAGAAGACAAAAATGCAGATAAAGTTGTAGGGAATATTATAGAGCTTGAAATTGATGCTATAGAAATAAATCCATTTCAGCCCCGAAGTAATTTTAACGAGGAATCTTTACGTGAACTAGCCACTTCAATTAAGGAATTAGGAGTTATTCAGCCTATTACTGTACGTAAATTAGACTTTAACAAATACCAATTAATTTCTGGAGAACGCCGTTTACGCGCTTCTACATTAATTGGACTTACTACCGTTCCTGCTTACATCCGTATTGCAAACGATAATGAGTCATTAATCATGGCCTTGGTGGAAAACATCCAGCGTCATGATTTAGACCCGATAGAGATTGCTCTTTCTTACCAAAGACTGATTGACGAAATTCAGCTTACTCAAGAACAGATGAGTGAAAGAGTTGGTAAAAAACGTTCTACTATTGCCAATTACTTAAGACTTTTAAAACTAGATCCGATTATTCAAACTGGAATACGTGATGGTTTTATCAGTATGGGTCACGGGCGCGCTATCATTAACATAGACGATCATGATGTTCAGACAGATATTTACCAAAAAATAGTGAGTCAGAATCTATCCGTTAGAGAGACTGAAACTTTGGTAAAAAACTATCACGAAAGTTTGAAACCAAAACCTGCTGTCCCTGCAAAAACTGCTTCTTTTGAAATTAATGATGAAGACGTAAGTACTTTCAACAAATATTTTGGAACAAAAATAGATGTAAAAGTGGCTGGAAATGGCAAAGGTAAAATTACTATTCCTTTCCATTCTGAAGAAGACTTCAATAGAATTATAAAACTAATAGAAGGGTAGTGAATAAAATCATATTCATAGGTCTATTGCTTTTTCTTTTTGGAAACGCAATTTTTGCACAAGCAAAAAAAGATGCTGTTTTACAATCAAAAGACACTTTAAAATTAACAGAAATAGACCCTCTGACACCTGCGAAGGCTGCCTTTTATTCCGCTATTTTACCTGGATTAGGTCAGGCATACAACAAAAGATACTGGAAAATTCCAATAGTTTATGGAGCTATGGGAACTAGTTTATACCTGTATGCTGATAGTAAAAAGAAATACAACGAATATCGGGATGCATACAAAAGCCGTCTATCCGGCAATCCCGACCCTGAATATGACTATCTTTCAGACACACAATTAATTTCTGCACAAGAATTTTACCAAAGAAATGCTTCGCTGTCAGGATTATTTGTACTTGGTTTTTATGTTCTCAACATTATAGATGCTAATGTAGATGCCGCATTAATTCAATTCAATGTGAATCAGACTTTATCTGTGAGACCAGAAATAACCCCAGATACTGTAACATTAAAATCAAATGTTGGACTAACACTTAACTATCGCTTTTAGATTCGAAATTATTCGTCTTTAAAAAATCAATAAAAAACATCATATAATGAAAATTGCGCTTTTAGGATACGGAAAAATGGGGCAGGTAATCGAAAGAATTGCTTTAGGAAGAGGACATGAAATTGTTTTAAAGAAAGATGAATTCAATACATACGACGGTCTTTCGACAGCAGATGTTGCAATCGATTTCAGTGTTCCTGCGGCAGCAGTCAGCAATATCTCCAGCTGTTTTCTTGCCAATGTGCCTGTAGTTTCGGGTACAACGGGCTGGTTAGAGCATTATGATGAAATGATTGCTCTTTGCATAGAAAAAAACGGAGGATTTATATCGAGTTCTAATTTTAGCCTTGGCGTGAATTTATTTTTTGAATTCAACGAATACTTGGCAAAAATTATGTCTCCATTTGATCATTACAAAGTGGACATGGAAGAAATACACCATGATCAAAAACTTGACGCACCTAGCGGAACTGCTATTTCATTGGCCAAAGGCATCACCGAAAACAGCAATTACACCACTTGGACATTGGATACTCCAAAAGAAAACGAGATTCATATAGAAGCCGTAAGAGTAGGAACAGTTCCAGGAACTCATACTGTAACCTATAACTCTGAGGTGGATTCCATCGAAATAAAACATACCGCTCATAATCGTGAAGGCTTTGCCTTAGGTGCTGTAATAGCTGCAGAATGGCTGGCAGGTAAACAAGGCGTATTTACTATGAAAGATGTTTTGAATTTAAATTAAAAATAAATCCCAAACAATAAAACTTCAAATCCCAATTAGAAAACTGTCTGATTTCTAATTTTTAACTTCTAATTTTCAAAATTATGACACTATATCTTTGGTTTGTGTTTTTCTTAGCCGTACAGGTTATTCATTTTTTAGGAACATGGAAACTATACGAAAGTGCCGGCAGAAAACGTTGGGAAGCAATTATTCCAGTTTACAATGCAATTGTTCTAATGAAAATAATTGGACGCCCTACATGGTGGACGTTTTTACTTTTCATCCCAATTATTAATTTAATCATGTTTCCAGTAATTTGGGTAGAAACGATCCGCAGTTTTGGCAAAAAAACCACTTCTGATACCTTACTGGTAATTGCGACCTTAGGATTTTATATTTATTACCTTAATTACACGCAGTCTTTAAACTACATTTCCGATAGAAACACAAATCCAGAGCATAAAGCCGCCGATACAATTAGTTCATTGCTTTTCGCTGTTATTGTAGCGACTATTGTACATACTTACTTCATCCAGCCCTACACTATTCCAACTTCATCGTTGGAGAAATCATTGTTAGTTGGAGACTTTTTGTTTGTAAGCAAAATGAATTACGGAGCTAGAGTCCCAATGACAACAGTAGCAATGCCAATGGTACACGATACTATTCCATTGACTAAACAAAAATCGTATTTAAATTGGCCCCAATTGCCTTATTTAAGACTTCCTGGCATACAAAACATTAACCGTACTGACATTGTTGTTTTCAACTGGCCAGCAGATACTGTTTATAAATTTAGAGACCAATCAGGGCTTAGAGTCGATAAACCAATTGACAAAAAATCAAATTATGTAAAACGCTGTGTGGGTGTCCCTGGAGACAGCTTATCCATAAAAGACGGATTAGTTTACATAAACGGAAAAGAATTGATTTTGCCAGAGCGTGCAAAACCTCAATTTTCATACAACATTGTTATGGATGGCAAAACACCAATTGATTTTCAGTATCTTTTTAAGGACATGGACATTATTGACGGCGGTTATTTCTTAAATCAGCAAACAAGGGATACATTACATATGAGTGCCCTAACAGCCACAGGTGCAGCAAGATTAAAAAATGTTCCTGGCATTACAGCTGTGAACAGAGTTATTGACAAAGACCCGGACAGTCGTATTTTTCCTCATACAAAACAATGGAGCCAAGATAATTTCGGACCAATTTACATTCCCCAAAAAGGAAAAACAGTCGCCTTAAACTTAGAATCATTACCTTTCTACAAAACCATCATCACTGATTATGAGAAAAAAAACCTTTTAGTAAATGGCAATGAGATTAGAATTGACGGCAAAATAGCTACAACTTATACTTTTGACCAAAATTATTATTGGATGATGGGAGACAATCGTCATAACTCTGAAGACAGCCGTTATTGGGGTTATGTTCCAGAAAATCATATCGTAGGAAAACCTATTTTCATTTGGTTAAGCTGGGATACTAATGGTAAAGGCATAAACAAAATTCGCTGGGATAGAGTATTTACAACCGTGAGTGGTGAAGGACAGCCACAATCGTATTTTAAATACTTCCTGATTGCGCTTGCTGTCTTTTTCGCAGGAGAATATTTTTGGAACAAAAGAAAGGCGAAAAAAGAAATAGTTTAAGAAATTTCAGGTTTTAAGTTACGCAGCTTAGAACCTGAAACTTAAAACTTTTAAAAAATGAAAACATTACTGCATCCCTCCTATTTCCCGTCCATAAGTCACTTTGTTGCAATGGCTCAATCGGATAGTATTACATTTGAAATGGAGGATAATTTTCAAAAGCAAACCAACCGTAACCGAACTTATATCTACAGCCCAAATGGAATTCAATTGCTGAACATACCTATAAAACATTCTAATTTAAGTCATCAGAAGACAAAAGATATTAAAATAGAACAGGAATTTGACTGGCAAAAACAGCATTTCAAATCACTGGAAGCCGCTTATAGAAGCTCTCCTTTCTTTGAATATTTTGAAGATGATTTACTTCCTATTTTTCAAAAGAGACATACTTTTTTAATGGATCTTAATTTTGAAGCTTTAGAAATAACAGCCAAATGTCTGCGGATGAAATTTGAATTTCACACCACAAACGAATATTTCCACGAAATCAAAAATCCAGAAATTACTGATTTTCGTTATTTGATAAACGGCAAAAAAGATCATTCCATTTTCGAACCTTATACTCAAGTTTTTGACGATAAACATGGATTTTTAAACAATTTAAGCGTTCTTGATTTACTGTTTAACGAAGGTAAATTTGCAATGGATTATTTGAAAAGTCAAGCAATTATTTGATAACAAAATACCCTTTAAAATTAAACCATTAAAAAATTAATATTCATTTAGGAATTAAGCTTAATTTCTTAATGGTTTTTCCCTTTTGTAAAAGGTAACACAAAGTCTATTCCATCGATAACTTTGCCATAATAGGATAGTGGTCTGAGTTTTGAAAATCGGGAAAGCTCTCGAACTGCTTCACTTCCATAGTTTCATCAGCAAAAATGTAATCTATTCTTGCAGGATAATATTTAAATTTATAGGTTGCTCCAAAGCCTGTGCCTGCCTCTTCGAAACTGTCTCTCAATTTTCCTTTAATATTGCGGTACACATACGAAAAAGCACTGTTATTCATGTCGCCACAAATGATAATAGGATATTTACATTCTTTTTCGTGTTCTTTAAAAATAGCCGCTTGTTCCTGTTGCTGTTTAAACGCTTTACTGATGCGGCCATAAAGGTACTTGGATTTTTGCTGGTCGATCACATCAATATTTTCTGAAATTTCGCCTACTTCCGGTGAAATTTTTATAGACTGCAGATGCATATTATATACTCTAATAATGTCTTTTCCTTTCTTAATATCCGCAAAAACAACATTATTGCTGGAATGGGGAAACACTATATGTCCCTGATCAATGATAGGAAATTTAGAAAATATGGCCTGACCCGTTTTAATTTGTTCTCCTTCCATCAAAACATATTTATAAGGATAAACTTTTAGGTCAATATCAGCTGAATTTGAAAACTCCTGAATGCATAATATATCCGGGTTTTGAGTATTGATAAATTCTAAAATCGTATCAGGAATATCATCTCGGTCAAGCCATTTAAAGACATTGAACAATCTCACGTTATAACTCATAACGGTAAAATCCTTATCACTTGATTGAAATTCTTTGGCCGAAAATTTATAAAATTTATTAAAAAAAGTAATCCCTACTAGAAGAACTAAACCAGACAAAATCATGCGTTTTTTGAACTGAAGTCCCCAATACAGAAAGAACAATCCGTTAGCTAAAAAAAACAAGGGCATGAATAAAGTCAATACCGATAAAAACGGAAAGATTTTTGGCGCCAAAAAAGGCAGGAGATAAGCGATGAATGTCAGCACTATAAGTACTAAATTCAAAAGATACATCCCTTTATTAAACCATGAAAGGTTCTTCATTTTTTAATGTATTTTGAACTTTTAAAAACTATAAGTTCTCGATTTACACTTCAATAATTAAATAAAAATAGGTTATTTTCCGGCTTGAAACAAAAATTCTTTTTCTTCTTGGCTCAAACTGTCATAACCCGACTGACTGATTTTATCCAAAATCTCGTCTATCTGCTGCTGTTTTTTATCTTTCACCACAATTTTAGAAATAGGTTTTTCGATTGGTTTTTGATAATTTTTATGTACTTTTTTGAAAGGTGTCGACGGTCTTTTAAATAAGTTGGTAAAGAAGTCCAAAACAGTACTTACTATTTTACTCAAATCAATTCCGTTTTGAAGTAATTTAATATAAGCAAACCCAAAAAAAGCACCTGCCAAATGGGAAATATGTCCGCCGGAGTTTTCCAAACGGAACTGCATTAGATCCAAAATAAGAATTACAGCTGTGACATGCCATAATTTGACGTTCCCAATAAGCATTAACCGCACATCCATCAAAGGACTGTAGCTTGTTACAGCTACCAAGATTGCCATTATGGCTGCCGAAGCTCCAACTATGGCTCCACTGTAATGCATCAGATTAAAACCCAGAGCAAAAATCAACCCTGAAAAAACAGCGCTTAAAATATAAAGTCCCAAATACTGTTTTGATGAAAAAAAAGTCAAAAACAAGTAGCTGGAAAAATTCAGTACCATCATATTGAAAAGCAAATGAAAAAATCCATCATGAAAAAAAGCATACGTTAGAAAAGTCCAAGGTTTTACGAAAAAACCAGCTGGTTCTGATGACAAAGCTATCCAATTAGGAAAATCAAAAGCACCAATCTTAAATTGATAGAAAAGAACTAGGGAAACCAAAAAACAGCCAACATTCCAGTAGATCATTTTCATAGCAATGCCTCCCAATCTATACTGCATTTTCAAATCGTCTAATATATTCATACTTTAAATTATGAGTTATAAGCTATCATTACAATTCCCTTCTGAATTTGGAAATTTTAATTCCAACGATTATGTTTAAATTTATTATTCCTCCAATACCACATCATAACGAAACCAACAATTGCTCCTCCAATATGGGCAAAATGTGCAATTCCGCTTGATCCTCCAAAAATAGAACCTCCAGAAACGCCCAAATATAAATCAATTAACAGTAATCCAGGAACAAAATACTTTGCTTTAATCGGAATTGGAATAAACATCATCGCTAATTCAGCATTAGGAAACATAAATGCAAAAGCAATCAACAAACCATAAATAGCTCCTGAAGCCCCAACCATAGGAACTTGAACACTTTGTGCTGCATTAAAAAGCGAATTAAAGGTTTCTTGATTTAACAAATTCAACTTCCCAGCATTTTCGAAAATAGGCTTAATCTCTAATTCAAATAAATCAGGACGATATACCGTATTATCTGAAATAGTTGCATTCAGAATTTGATGCAAGGTATCTGCTGAAAGTTTTAAACTGCTTACTTCCTGAAGTATGTGTTGTAACTCTAAATAATTTATGCCCATTTGAAGTAAAGCTGCGCCTAAACCACAGGAAATATAAAAGAAAACAAACCTTTTACCTCCCCAATAATGTTCCAATGCAGAACCAAAAGAATACAATGCAAACATATTAAACGCAATATGCATTATCCCTCCATGCATAAACATATGCGTTATTATCTGCCAATATTCAAAATTTGAACTTTGAAAAGAGTATAAAGAAAAAAAGTCATTTGTAACAGGAACTAATTGGGCTCCAATAAAAAAGATAATATTAATAATCAATAGTTGTTTTACAACCGGTGTAATATTCATCATAATGCAAATTTTTTATCTAAATCTTCCACACGCATGGTGATGAAAGTGGGTTTCTGAAATGGAGAAACATTCGGGTCTTTACAGGCAAAAAGACCGTTTACTAAATTCTCCTGTTCTTTTTCGGTTAAATAAGCACCTGTCTTGACCGCCAGACTTTTCGCCATCGATTTAGCAATTGTATCATTCTGGCTGAAACTGTTCTCTGGAATTCCGTTATGCAGATCACTCAACAGCTGGTCCAAAACTACCGCAACTTCGCTCTCAGTAATATTTACTGGAATACCCGAAATCACGATATGATCTGAATTGGATTCTTCAAAAATAAAACCAGTATTAACTAATGACTGCTGCAGTTCGGCAATAAGTTCCATCTCTGTAGCCGAGTAAAATAAATTAATTGGAAACAGCAATTGCTGACTCGAAGCGTGATGCACCGTCATACTTACCAGAAATTGTTCATACAAAATACGCTGATGCGCTCTATTTTGATCAACAATAACCATTCCGGATTTTATCGGAGAAACAATGTATTTTTTATGAATTTGGTATGTTTTCTGAACAGTCTGTTCTACTTCTTCATCATTAAATAAAGAGGATGTAACCTCTTCGTTTTCAAAAGTAAACCCATTGCTTTCAAAACTGAAATCGTTATTACTGGAAGCAAACGAATCGCCTCCGAGAAGAACTTCCGTATCATGCTTAACCCCCACATACAAACTTTCCCAGCTTGCCGTTGATTCTGTTTTTTTATAGGAGGAATTAGATTTAGAAGGTTTTTCTTCAGCAAAAGGATTAAAACTTCTGTCAACCTGAATCGTTGGCACTTCTGCATCCAAGTTTTTATAATGGTAAGGAGTGTCCAAATTAGCATCCCGCTCAAAATCCAAAATAGGAGCCACGTTAAACTGCCCTAAGCTATGTTTAATCGAAGCTCTCAATATAGCATACATCGCACTTTCGTTATCAAACTTGATTTCGGTTTTTGTAGGATGTATATTGATATCGATTGTATTTGGGGGCACTTTTAAATACAGGTAATAACTGGGCTGCGAGCCATCTTTCAAAATTCCTTCATAAGCAGCCATAACAGCATGATGCAAATACGGACTTTTTATGAATCGGTCATTAACAAAGAAAAACTGTTCTCCTTTATTTTTTTTTGCAAATTCAGGCTTGCTCACAAAACCCTGAATATTCATCATCTCAGTATCTTCTACAACAGGAACTAGTTTTTCATTGGTTTTTCCGCCAAAAAAATTAACAATGCGCTGTCTTAAACTTGACGGAGGCAGATTATACATATCGCTTCCGTTATGGTAAAACGTAAAATGAATTTTGGGATGCGCCAGAGCCACACGCTGAAACTCGTCAATGATATGGCGGTATTCCACCGTATCGGATTTCAGGAAATTACGGCGAGCTGGTATGTTAAAAAATAAATTTTTGACTGCAAATGAAGTTCCTTTCGGCAAAACCGCCACATCTTGGGACATAAATTTACTTCCTTCAATAATGATATGAGTTCCTAGTTCTTCCTGCTCCAATTTGGTTTTCATTTCCATGTGGGCAATCGCCGCAATAGAAGCCAATGCTTCACCGCGAAAACCTTTGGTATGCAGTGAAAATAAATCTTCGGCCTGACGGATTTTGGAAGTGGCGTGACGCTCAAAACACATACGTGCATCGGTAACATTCATTCCTGAACCATTATCAATCACCTGAACCAATGATTTCCCAGCATCTTTTATGATTAGTTTGATGTCGGTTGCTTTTGCGTCCACCGCATTTTCCAACAGTTCTTTTACTACTGAAGCAGGTCTTTGCACCACTTCACCAGCGGCAATTTGATTGGCAACATGATCAGGAAGCAATTGAATAATACTCGACATTGAAAAAAATTAGATTTATGATTATAGATTTAAAAGTTTAAATCAAAGGAAGACAAATTTAAGGAATTTCTCTTGGGTTTTACCTCTTTGGCACTCATAAAAAAAACCAAATTTACAGTAACCGCTAACCCTTTTAAAACCAATAACAATACACCTATTTTTTACCAGTTATTCTCTTAATTTCCTGCAATGTATAATGTTTATATTCTAATCCCAACCTTTTTGCATTCTCTTCAACCGTAGTAGTAAAACCCGATTCCTTCCTCAATTCATTTACTGATTCAGGATGCTGAACAGGCCAAACATAATACCAAAACTCTTCCTTTCCGGTAGTTGCGTTTAGAATATTCTCTCCTGCCACTTGCGTTCCATAAAGTTGCTCCTTTCCTTCCTCCATCAACATTCTGTCGTGCATCATAGCGACTTTGACAAAAGATATTTCATTACTTGAACCCGCCTCTTGAATCATCGGGAAATAATTGGCTATTTTTTTACTGTGCTGAATCACATACCAAGCCGCTTCGTTAGTCGGTTCTCCGACCAATTTTTTTCCGGGATAACCGTATTTGGCAATAATTTCTTCAATCCGTATAAGATTAATAGAATCTTGATTGTTCATTATCTTGTACACCTTGCTATTTACCAAATCATCTCTAGAGTAACCTGTTTCATTGAGTATCTGAGCTTTTCTACTGCTGGTAGTTTCAGAATCAATATATTCTCTAAGAATTTGGTCCGATTTGTAAATTCCATCCAATTCCTTTTTCAAGGTTTCATCAATTGCGCTTTGTGCATGACTGAATCCAAATACAAACAACAATAGAATAAATTCATACTTTTTTATACTCGAAACTATCATCAACTATTTTTTTTAAACGTTTGGCATCAAATATAACAATTAAGAAGATTCTGTAAAATCTCATGAATCACAAAAAAAGCATAAAAAAAGCCTATACCATTCAGCGAACGGTATAGGCTTTTTTTTAAGTAATTAGTGAATAGCTCACAGTAATTAGCTTTTTACTAATCACTAATAGCCAATTACTAAAATAAATTATTCTTCTATCTGCAATGGCAAATTTTCGATTCGCAAAGCTCCTGAAGATAATAAATGCTGATTATCAATTTTGTGAGACAATGAAGCCTGCTGACGAATGTAAGCCATTTTTATGGCTGCAATAGCCGCTTCAGTTCCTTTGTTTCCATGAATACCACCACTTCTGTCAATAGACTGCTGCATAGTATCATCAGTCAATACGCAAAAAATGACTGGAATATCCGTTTGAACATTCAAATCTTTAATTCCTTGTGTAACTCCTTCGCATACAAAATCAAAATGTTTGGTTTGCCCTTGAATCACGCATCCAATAGCAATTACAGCATCTACATTTTGAGTTTGAAGCATTTTTTTTGAACCATAAATCAGCTCGAAACTTCCGGGAACATTCCAACGGATAATGTGATGAGCAGGTACTTCATTTTCTAATAAAGCAGTAAGTGCCCCATTATAAAGCCCCTCGGTGATGTTATCATTCCATTCTGAAACAACAATCCCAAAGCGAAAATCTTTCGCATTTGGGACTGTGTTTTTGTCGTAATCCGATAAATTTTTATTTACGGTAGCCATTTAATTTTAGATATTAGATTGCAGATTTTAGATTGCAGTCCCGACAGCTATCGGGATAAATTGCAGATATTAAAGATAGCGTTTTGAAATCAAAAATCACTAGTCTTAAATCAACAATTTTAAATCTTTTACTATTGTGACAAACCTATCAATCCATCCACTGTAGCAGCTTCAGGAGAATTTTCGTAATTTTCTTTAATATCTGTGAAATATTTCAAAGCATCTTCTTTGTTACCTAATGCCAAAGCCACTTTTCCAGCTTTCATCAAGAAGCGCGGAGTCGTGAAATCATTTTTGCTTGATTCAGCTGCTTTAATATAATTTTCCAAAGCTTCTTTTGGCTGCTTTTTTTGAGAATAAGCATCACCAATAGCTCCTTTTGCCAAAGCGCTCAACATAACATCAGTTGAACTGAATTTACCTAAATAAGTAATCGCTTCATCATATTTACCTGTATTCAAGTAAGCGATACCCGCATAATAGTTAGCCAAATTCCCTGCAGCAGTTCCAGAATATTCATCAGCGATTTTTACAAATCCAAATTTACCCTCAGAACCGTTCAATGCCAATTTATACAATGAATCGCTAGCCACACCGTTTGTTGCTTTCTCAAAATTAGATTGTGCCACAAACATTTCGTTAGCAGCATCTTCTTCCTTAGGAGTAGCAATAAATTTTTGATAAGCAAAATATCCAACAGTTACCAATGTAATAGCACCAACAACCCCAATTATAATTTTTTGATTCTTAGCAACCCAGTCTTCTGTTTTAGAAGCTGTTTCATCTAATTTCGAAAAAACCTCAGCCGTAGCACTATCTTTTTCGTCAATCATTACATTTTCAACTGCATCGTCTTTTACTTCCTTTTCTTTTGGTGCTTTATATCCTCTTTTACTGTAAGTAGCCATTTAAAATTTAATTTAGTGAACGGCAAAAATAAAATTTTTATTCTAATGCACGTAAAAAATTTCGCTTTTATATCAAAAATTAAAAAAAAATAGTTGAATCGTTATTTTACTCAAAAAAAACGATCCATTATACAAATAATCAGGGCGTGCCACCAGCTAGGAAAAAGGGCTATCAACTTTGTCTTCATTGCCCTTTTCCCTAGCTGCTGTCGGGCTATCCATGCTACTTTGGTAGCTAATTTCTATCCCTCACGCGAGCCCACGTACGTAGTAAAAAAACGAAAACACAAATTCCCATACTTTATATCGATATTTTTCAATAATTTGCACCCTCTTAAAAACCGTCTATAAAAAGGTTTCAGAGTCAATAATTCCAGCAAGAACTTCAAATGTATTTAAAAAAAATATCGTTATTCAATTACAAAAACTTTTCCGAAGCCAATTTCGATTTTGACAGCAAAATCAATTGTTTTGTAGGCAAAAACGGCATCGGAAAAACCAATGTACTGGATGCCATCTATCATTTGTCGTATGGAAAAAGTTATTTCAATCCGCTCGCTGTTCAAAACATCAAACACGGCGAAGAATTTTTTGTAATTGACGCCGAATTTGAAAAGAACGAAAGAACCGAACAAATTGTTTGCAGTCTCAAAAAAGGGCAAAAGAAAATTCTCAAACGCAACGGAAAAGCCTACGATAAATTCTCAGACCACATCGGATTTATTCCGTTGGTTATTATCTCTCCAGCCGACAGAGATTTAATTGTGGAAGGAAGCGAAACCCGAAGAAAATTCATGGACAGCGTGATATCCCAATTGGATCCACAGTATTTGCAACAGCTCATCCACTATCAAAAAGTAATGAGCCAGCGCAATGCTTTATTAAAGTATTTTGCGCTGAACCATACGTATGACAACGATACCTTATCTATATACAATGAGCAGTTAACTGAATTTGGTCAATCGATTTTCGAAAAAAGAAAGGCTTTTGTAGCCGAGTTCATTCCTATTTTCAACTTTCACCATCACAACATAACAGGTTCACAGGAATCGGTTCAGCTGAATTATGAAAGTCATTTATTCGAAAATGATTTATTGACGCTTTTACAGCAAAGCATCAGCAAAGACCGAATCCTGCAATACACCAGCGTAGGAATTCATAAAGACGACCTCTCGTTTGAAATCGATAATCATCCCATCAAGAAATTTGGTTCCCAAGGTCAGCAGAAATCATTTTTGATAGCCTTGAAACTCGCACAGTTCGAATTCCTAAAAAAACAAAGCGGCGTAAAACCCATTCTGCTTTTTGATGATATATTTGATAAACTAGACGAAAACCGCGTTTCAAAAATAATAGAAATGGTGAACAACGATACCTTTGGACAGCTTTTTATATCCGATACGCATCCCGAACGAACAGAGAGCATCGTAAAATCAACGCTACAGAGTTATACTATTTTCAATTTGTAACTTTATTTAAGATTAGTTCCCGATTCAAAAAGTAAAAATTGCTTAATTTTACATCAATTAAACAGATCAACTCAATGAAATCAAAGCCTCTTTATTTATTCGTTATTTCTTTCATATTATTCTCCTGCAACGGACAAACATCTCCAGCCGTTAAAACCATCGATGTTACTTCGTATTCCGAGAAAATAAAAGCAACACCAAATGCCCAAATTCTGGACGTTCGTACACCCGACGAATATGCAACAGGACATATCGAAAACTCAGATAATGTAAACTGGCTTAGTGAAAGCTTTGTTTTAAGAACAGACAAATACGACAAAACAAAACCTGTTTTTGTATATTGCAAAAGTGGCGGAAGGAGTGCCAAAGCATCTGAAAAATTAGCCGAATTGGGTTTTACAACCGTTTACAATCTTGACGGTGGCATGCTCAAATGGGAGTCGGCGGGACTTGCAAAACCAGATACCAAAATAATTGGCATTTGTTCTCAAGAATATGCTGAATTATTAAAATCTGACAAGAAAGTATTGGTTAGTTTTTATGCTCCTTGGTGTGCGCCCTGCAAAAAAATGGAACCTTATATTCTAAAAATGCAAAAAGGAATGACAGACAAAGTGGTCATCATCCGATTGAATGCGGACGAAAATAAAACCATTATGCAGGAATTGAAAATCAGTGAATTGCCTACTCTAGTACTATATGAAAATAAAGCAATAAAATGGCAAAAATCCGGATTCGTCAGTGAAGAAGATTTAAAAACCCAATTACAATAATCTGGTCTATGCTCTCAAAAGATACCTTACAATTCCTCGAAGATTTAAAAGCCAACAACAATCGTGATTGGTTTCTTGAAAACAAAAAACGCTACGAAGCCGTAAAGAAAGACTACCATCAATTGGTTGCTGCTTTTCTTGATGCTCTAAAACCGTTAGACTCTTCATTAGAAATGCTGGAAGTTAAAAACTGCACGTTTAGAATCAATAGGGACGTTCGGTTTGCCAAAGACAAATCACCTTACAAAACGAATTTAGGCGTTTGGATATCCGCAGGAGCCAAAAACGCAGAAGCTTCGGGTTATTACCTTCATATAGAAAATGGAAAATGCTTTGTAGGCGGCGGATTATATTGTCCGCAGCCCGACCAGCTTCAAAAAATCAGAAAAGAAATTCACTTTTTCTATGATGATTTACAAGAGATTCTAAACGACAAAACGTTTCAAGCTATTTATCAAAATTTAAACAGGGACGAGAATTCAACTTTAAAAAACCCGCCAAAAGGCTATGATAAAGAAGATCCTGCTATTGAATTTTTGAAATTGAAAAGCTTCACCGCTACTCAACCATTTGACACCAAATTGGTTACTCAAAAAGATTTTGTACCTACAATGGTAGAAAAAATGATAGCCTTGAAACCTTTCAATAATTTTATCGACAGAGCTTTATATTCGGAATAAATCCAAAACAAAGCACTATTTTAAATACAATTCTTCATGGAGATTTTAAACGATTTTTCTTTAAAAAACTACAATACATTTGGCATTGAAGCCAAAGCTGAACAATTTGTTGCTGTTCATAATGTACCCGAATTGAAAAGCATTTTGGAACAAAACAAAAACCAAAAGAAATTTATTCTCGGCGGCGGAAGCAACATGCTTTTAACTAAAAACATCGAAGCTCTCGTAATCCATATTGATCTAAAAGGAAAAAAAATCCTGAAAGAAGATACCGATTATGTTTGGGTCGAAAGTCAGGCCGGTGAAAACTGGCATCAGTTTGTTCTTTGGGCGATAGACCAAAACTTTGGCGGACTCGAAAATATGTCTCTTATTCCGGGCAATGTTGGTACAACGCCAGTACAAAACATTGGCGCTTATGGTACCGAAATTAAAGACACCTTCGTTTCCTGCGAAGCCATCAATATTGAGAATCAGGAAATGAGAACTTTCAGCAAAGAAGAATGCAACTTCGGGTACAGAGAAAGTGTTTTCAAAAACGAAGTAAAAGATGAATATATCATAACTTCTGTAGTTTTCAAACTGACGAAACAAAATCACAAAATAAACACTTCGTACGGAGACATCACCGCCGAATTAGCAAAAAACAACATCACAACTCCCGGTTTAAAAGACGTGAGCAATGCGGTAATTGCTATTCGCAAAAGCAAATTACCTGATCCCGACGAGTTAGGCAACAGCGGTAGTTTTTTCAAAAACCCGATACTTTTAAAATCTGATTTTGAAAAAATTCACCAAAAATTCCCCGAAATGAGATTCTTTGACATTTCGGAAACCGAAGTCAAAGTTCCTGCGGGATGGCTCATTGAACAAGCTGGTTTAAAAGGAAAACGTTTTGGCGACGCCGGAATTCATAAAAATCAAGCATTAGTTCTTGTAAATTACGGAGGCGCAACAGGACAGGAAATTTTGGATGTTTCCAAAACCGTTCAAGATACTGTTTTCAATACGTTTGGTATTCATATTGAGGCTGAAGTGAATATTATCTAGATTCCTGATTTTAGAATTCAGATTGCAGCAATCCTAAATTTAAAATAGCAGAAAATGTACATCCCAGATTTATACAAAAACGAAGATCCAGAAGCTATTAGAACCTTCCTAAAAGCAAATGCTTTTGGTATTCTCATCAATCAAACCAATGGAAAATTATGGGCAACTCATATTCCATTGGAACTGGAAATCAATAAAGCAGGAGAAGAAGTTTTACACGGTCATATTTCAAAAGAAAATCCGCAATGGACTGCTTTTGAATCGGATGATAAAGTTTTGGCAGTATTTACTGGAGCTCACGCTTATATATCTTCGTCATGGTACGATCATGAAAATGTTCCCACTTGGAATTATTCGGCAGTTCATGTTTACGGAAAAATAAAAATCATAGAAGGAGATGCCGTAATTGATTCGTTAACAAAACTCGTGGATAAATACGAACAAAACTCCAAATGTCCTGTTCGCATAACCGAATTATCGAAGAAAACAATGATACAGACACGCGGAATAGTAGCTTTTGAAATTAAAATTGAAGAGATACAAGCCAAAAATAAAATGTCGCAAAACAGAGATGACAAAAATTATTTGAATATTATATCCGAATTAGAAAAAACAGAAAACCCGCAATCTATAGCTGTAGCGAGAGAAATGGCTAATTCCAGAAAGTAATTACTGATTTTATATTGATAATTGACAATTGCTAATTACCTTTGCAATCGTTTTTAAAAGCCAAAATACAATGATGCTAGCCTTTACTTTATACTTTTTTATTGCAATAATTGTCATTCAACTTTTTTATTATCTGATTGTTTTTGCAAAATTTTCTTTTGCCAAAGCACAGGAAATTGAGGCCAAAAATATTCCGATTTCGGTAATTGTCTGTGCCAAAAATGAAGAAGAAAACGTCATTAAATACATTCCTTTATTAGCTGAACAAAATTATCCCGACTTCGAAATCGTTTTGATTGACGATGCTTCGAGCGATACTACTTTGGATATATTTGAAGAGTTCGAAAAAACATATCCGAACATAAAATTAGTTAAAGTAAAAAACAACGAAGCTTTTTGGGGAAACAAAAAATACGCTTTGACACTAGGAATAAAAGCAGCCAAAAAAGAACACCTATTGTTTACCGATGCCGACTGCTACCCAACTTCCAAAGATTGGATTACTGCGATGAGCTCTCAGTTTACTAAGCAAAAAACCATTGTTTTGGGTTATGGAGCCTACGAGAAAATTACCAATTCCTTTTTGAATAAAATAATCCGATATGAAACGCTGCTTACGGCTGTGCAGTATTTTTCGTGGGCAAAAATAGGCAAACCTTATATGGGGGTTGGCCGTAATCTGGCTTATAAAAAAGATGAATTTTTCAACGTAAACGGCTTTATTGACCATATCCAAATCCGTTCTGGTGACGATGATTTATTCATTAATCAGGCCGCAGATTCAGACAATATAACTATCAGCTACACTCCTGAGAGTTTTACATATTCGGCACCAAAAACCTCTTTAAAAGATTGGTTTATCCAAAAAAGAAGACATGTTGCTACTGCAGGCCATTACAAAGCATTTGACAAAATACAGCTGGGACTTTTCTATAGCTCCCAATTATTGTTCTTATTAACACCTATTGTACTATTGGCTTTTCAGTTTCAATGGATATTAGTTTTAAGCCTTATTGGGTTTCGTTATTTAATTTCATGGATTGTTATAGGGTTCGCAGCTGGAAAATTAAAAGAAAAAGATGTAATGTATTGGTATCCTATTATCGAAATTATACTTATATTCACGCAAATAAACGTTTTTGTGACTAACATTTTTTCAAAACCTGCGCATTGGAAATAAAAAAACAAATAGAAGAAGCTAAAAAAGGAAACCAGACCGCCTTTACTTTTCTATTAAATCACTATTGGAATGAGGTATATGGTTTTATGCTAAAACGCACTGAAAACGAAACCACTGCCGAAGACATTACCATTGAAACATTCTCTAAAGCTTTTGACAAAATAGCCACTTACAATTTTGATTTTCAATTCAATACATGGCTCATTACTATTGCCAAAAATGTACATATCGATTTAATCCGCAAAAAAAAATCAAGTCTGTTTATTGAAATTACAGACGAACAAGACCAAACTGCCTATAATGTGGCCGATACTACTCCATCGGCAGAAGATGTATTAATTACCGAGCAAAATCTTTCTCAATTACTGCAGTTCATCAAAGAACTGAAACCGCATTATCAGGAAGTGATTCAGTTGCGTTATTTTCAGGAAATGAGCTATCAGGAAATCGCTAACAAAATTGACGAACCCTTGAGTAATGTGAAAATAAAATTGCTTCGAGCCAAAAAACTACTTTCTGAAATTATACAGAACAGACGATAATCCCATCAAAAGATTTTACTGAACAGCAGTTCAAAAAACAGATTATTCCCCTTACATTAGAGTCATAAAACTCAATTACATTAACAGAATTAATTTGTTAAATAATTATAGTTATACTCAATATATATCCTTACATTTACTCACAACAACATTTATTTAACAATTTTGTTGAAATATAATCACATTCACACATAATAAAAAACCTGTTATTTGCGTTAGAAACCAAAACCACTTTTAGCTTATGATTTAATCTCTACTTTAACCATTAAATCCATAAATTATGTCTAAATTAAACCTCTACGAAACAAGCTGGACTGACATCGTATTCGAAAACAGAAACAAAGAGTACGGTGCGTATCATTTACGCCAAGAAAACTCCAAAACAACCTTTTTTGCATTCCTTATGGGAATATCACTTCTGACAGCTGCAGTAAGCATTCCAATGATTTATAATTACCTGAATCCTGGACATTCGATTACTTCTATTGTCCCCGACTTACCACCAATAGTTCTCGTAGATCTTGACCCTATTGTCCCAAATCAAGTAAAAGACGAAATATCAGTTCTTCCTGAAATTGAAAAACCAGTTACAGAAAATATTAAAACCAACCTGCAACTAATAAATCCAGAAATTGTTCGTCCAACGGAAGCAACTCAGGAAGCGATTGCTACTAATAATCAACTCAAAGAAAATCCTAGCACTAATAATTCGACCGGTACTTCGGGTACAGAATTAGGCACAGGAACCTCAACAGGAACTTCAGGAGTAGAAACACCAAGCGTTCCTAACAATAATATCATAAATAGTGCTGTATTAGACAAAAAACCTGAATTTCCAGGAGGAATCAACAAGTTTTACACCTATGTTGGTAATAATTTTGAAAAACCAGAACTGGACAGTGAAATGGCAATCCGCGTAAGTGTATCTTTTGTTATTGAAAAAGACGGAAGCATGACAGACATTAGAGTTATAAAAGACCCTGGTTACGGATTGGGAGCAGAAGCCATCCGTGTTTTAAAATCATTAAAAACCAAATGGAGTCCAGGAATTCTTGATGGAAAAGCAGTTCGAACTTCTTATAATCTGCCGATTACAATTCAAACAAATTAATTTAAAATAATTTGATTTTTACAAAAAAGAGAAAGCTGAATTTTTGCAATTCAGCTTTCTCTTTTTTAATTCTAAACTTTTAAAATTTATTATTTCTTTTTAGTAGTTTTCTTTTTTGTAGCTGTTGTCTTTTTCATAGTAGCTTTCTTTGGAATAGTATTAACAATCGGTTTTTGTACATAAGGTTTGTACAAACCGTCTTTTTCAGCTCTTGCTTTGGCATTATCTGCTCTTAAATTAGAATCAGGATGAGAACTCATCATTTGATCTATAAAAGATTTTTCAGTGCCTTCACTCATTTTTGCTAATATTCTAAATGCAGATTCCTCAGCATTCACATCATATCCGTTTTTTTTCATAAAATCATAAGCAAATAAATCAGCTTCCGATTCCTGTTTACGACTGTATTTACTGTCAACCATAGCACTTCCAATTTTTGCCAGCTGACTATCCGTAATTGCAGAGACTTTAACTGATTGAGAAGAAGCCGCATCAATCAAAGCTTCCTTTTGATACAAAGCTTTCATGGCATCTCGGGAATCATGATTATGAACATGACCAATTTCGTGACCGATAACAGCGATTAACTGATTATCATCCATCACATCCATCAAACCTGAAAACACACGTACACTGCCATCTGCAGTAGCAAAAGCATTAATATCTTTCGTTAAATACACTTTATAATTGAGGGTGTAAAATTCCCCTTGAGTATATTTTCCAAAAACTCTGGCCAAACGGATAGCATAAGGGTCTGTTGGTGCTGCCACTTTATTTTCGGCATCCATTTTATCAACCGCTGGTTTAGACAAAGCCGCCGCATCGGCATCAGTAAAAGTAAATCCTGTAATCCCTTTTTGAACGGCTCCTAATGCTTTTTCTCCAAAATTAATTTGCGCTTGTGCTGTAGAAGTTCCAAGTAAAACAGCTAATGCTCCTAGTAATAATGATTTTATGTTCATTCTTTTTATATTTAATTTAAGGCACAAATATACAATAACTTTAAAAATAACTCAATTCAGTTTTATTTTAATGTTTAAAATTTAATACTATAAAATCTCCTAATTTAGAATTATCCACAAAAGACTTCTCTTTAATGTAAAAAGCAAAGCTAATAACCCAACAAGTTTTATCAAAATTCATAAATATGGAACTCTAATTCTAAAACTACATTCCTTATCTTTGCAGTCAGAAAAATGAAATATGGAAACTGCTTTAGATAATACAAAACCTGTTAGAACCCTAGGCGAAGCTGAACATGGCATAGCTAAACCAAAATGGCTGAAAGTAAAACTCCCAATAGGACAAAAATATACTGAACTTAGAGGGCTTGTCGATAAATACAGTCTGAATACTATCTGTACCTCTGGAAGCTGTCCGAATATGGGAGAATGCTGGGGAGAAGGAACTGCAACATTTATGATTCTTGGAAATATCTGCACACGTTCCTGTGGTTTTTGCGGTGTAAAAACCGGAAGACCCGAAACTGTAGATTGGGATGAACCAGAAAAAGTAGCTCGCTCTATCAAAATAATGAATATAAAACACGCTGTAATTACCAGTGTTGACAGAGATGATTTGAAAGACGGCGGTTCTATTATATGGATTGAAACTGTAAAAGCCATCCGCAGAATGAACCCAAATACTACTCTTGAAACATTGATTCCTGATTTTCAAGGCATCGAAAGAAACATTGACCGTATCGTAGAGGCAAATCCCGAAGTAGTATCTCACAATGTAGAAACTGTCCGCAGATTAACCCGTGAAGTACGAATACAAGCCAAATACGATCGAAGTTTGGAAGTTTTGAGATATCTGAAAGAAAAAGGGATTAACAGAACCAAGTCTGGAATTATGCTGGGTCTTGGCGAACAGGAAGAAGAAGTTTTTCAAACTATGCGGGATTTAAAAGCAGTCAATGTTGACATTGTTACTATTGGACAATATTTACAACCCAGCAAAAAACACCTTCCTGTAAAAGAATTCATAACGCCTGAACAATTCGAGCGATATGAAAAATACGGTTTGGAACTAGGTTTCCGCCATGTGGAAAGCGGTCCTTTGGTACGATCTTCTTATAAAGCACAAAAACATATTTTATAAAAAGTTTAATCGTTTAATTGTCAAACTGCTTAAACGATTAAACCGTTAAACAAATAAAAAAAGAATTGAAAACAAGAATTACCATAAACGGTTTCGGAAGAATTGGAAGAAATTTATTCCGTCTTCTTTTAAACCATCCTACTGTTGAAGTAGTTGCCATCAATGACATTGCCGATAAAAAAACCATGGCTCATTTGGTGAAATACGACAGTATTCATGGTGTTTTACCTTTTGCGGTAAGCGATGATGAAAAAGGCATTTTGGTTGACGGAAAGCATTTTTTATTTTTCCACGAAAAAAGCATTTCAAACTTAGATTGGAAAAGTATTGACATCGACTTTGTTATAGAATCTACCGGAAAATATAAAACTTTTGATGAAATAAATGCTCATGTTTTGGCTGGAGCCAAAAGAGTAATCTTGTCTGCTCCATCTGAAGTTGACAGTATAAAAACAGTAGTCTTAGGTGTTAATGAATCAATTCTTGACGGCACTGAAACTATTATTTCCAATGCCAGCTGCACCACCAACAACGCAGCGCCTATGATTAAGGTTATTGAGGAACTTTGCGGTATCGAACAAGCTTATATTACAACAATCCATTCCTTTACAACTGATCAAAGTTTACATGATCAGCCTCATAAGGATTTACGAAGAGCCAGAGGAGCAAGTCAGTCGATTGTTCCGACAACTACTGGAGCGGCAAAAGCTTTGACAAAAATTTTCACATCACTGGATGGCAAAATAGGA
The DNA here is from genome assembly GCA_963511475.1 of uncultured Flavobacterium sp. Taxonomy (GTDB): domain Bacteria; phylum Bacteroidota; class Bacteroidia; order Flavobacteriales; family Flavobacteriaceae; genus Flavobacterium. The sequence goes on along the minus strand of CAUPJC010000021.1, from coordinate 36,067 downwards.
GGATGCGGTATTCGGGTACCCGTACCAGATGGTTCTTTGACCGACATTACATTCAATGTAAAAAAAACAGTTACCATAGAAGAGATAAATAATGCTTTTAAAAAAGCCTCAAACACTAATTTGAAAGGCATTTTAGAATACACTGAAGACCCAATTGTATCAGTAGATGTAATTGGCAACAAAAATTCATGTATATTTGATTCTCAGCTTACTTCAGTAATTGATAAGATGGTAAAAGTTGTTGGCTGGTATGATAATGAAATTGGTTATTCTTCCCGGATCATTGATTTAATTTTATTATTAACATCTAATAACAAATAAATTTAACAAAATAAAAAAAGTAATTACCTACAAGTTACTATCTAAGATATTATATCCATAAATAGCAACATATGAAATACTTCTTGATATTGTTTTTACTTTTTCAAACACTGCTCTATCCTCAAAAAAGAGCGACAGACAGTATTGCTTATTACTCAAAATTAGCAAAAGAAAATGAAAAAGAAAATAACTATAAAGAAGTTTTATTTTTTATTCAAAAATCAATCAATTATTGCAAGAAGAATTACAAAACTAAAGATGAAGCTAATCAAACCTTAAAATTAGGCAAAATTTACTTCGATTTGAAGCTCTATAATGATGCCATTGAAGTTTTAAAAAAAAGTATTTCCATATCCAATACTGTTTTACAAAAACCTAATAAGGAAACAGCCGTAACATACTATTACCTTGGCCTGACGTATATAGAAAAGAAAAAATACACCCTTGCAGAAACTTGTATTCTCAAAGCTGAAGAAATTCAGACAAATTTTAACGACAAAAATTTTACTGATTCAATCAATTTGCAAAAAGGAATACTTGCAAAAAAAAACAACAATAATCCTTTAGCATTGTCCTTATTTGGATCTATCGCTGCCAAACCACAAAGCGAGTCTCTGGCAAAAACTGAAGCATTATATCAAACTGGAATTATTGAAGCAGAAAAAAAACGATACAACCTTGCTTTAAACTATTTCAATAAAGCATTGGAATTAAATAAGAAAACAAAAAATATTGACCAACAAGCGAATATTTTATTAGCAATAAGTACAGCTTATGATAAACAATTAGATAAAACAGCTGCCTATACTTATTTGAAAAAGTATTTGAACCTAAAAGAAAGTATTACTCTTGCAAATGATGAAAAACTTGGCATCAACGATTATGACGCCTTTAAAAAAGCTCAACGGACTCAAGAGGAATTAATGAAAGTAAAAGAAAATAAAGAAAAAGAAAAAAACGATAAATTCTCTAAACTAATTAGCATATTAGCTATTGCGATAATTTCTATTCTGTCTCTATTAAGTTTATCGCTGTATAAAAACAATATCATCCGCAATCAAACTAATCTATTATTGAAAGAAAAAAATAATGAATTGATTGTTGCAAAGAACAAAGCTGAGGAAGCTTCAAAAGCCAGATCTGAATTTTTATCAACAGTAAGCCATGAGCTTAGAACACCATTAAACGCCATTAACGGGATAACTCATCTGCTATTAGAAGAAAATCCTAAAAAAAACCAAATGCATTACCTAACTTCACTGCAGTTTTCGGGTAATTATTTGACCAACTTTATTAATGATATTTTAGAGATAAACAAAATAGATTCCAATAAGTTGGAGATCGAATACATTAGTTTTAATCTTAAACAATTAATGGGAGACATTCAAAACTCTCTTAAAGAAATCGCCATAATAAGTAACAATAAATTCATCCTTAAAATAGATTCTGCTATTCCTGAAAATTTAATTGGTGATCCAACTAAATTATCCCAAATTTTCATGAACCTAATCAATAATGCTCTAAAATTCACAAACAATGGTTCTGTAAGTGTTATTGCCCGTTTAAGAAATTATACCAACGAGAATGCTACTATTTATTTTCAAATTATCGATACAGGCATTGGAATTCCTGAAGATAAATTAAAAAAAGTATTTGACAGCTTTTCACAGGGATCTGTCGAAATCAACAGAAAGTTTGGAGGAACTGGGCTAGGTTTAACTATTGTAAAAAAACTTGTTCGAATATTAGGAGGTCATATACGATTGAAAAGCGTTGTTGGAGAAGGATCCACTTTTTCATTTGAATTGAAATTTAAAGCCGATACAAAACCCATCCAAATCAAATCAAAAATTAAGAATTACAATTCTGAAATATTCAAAGACAAAAAAATATTATTAGTTGAGGACAACAAAATCAACCAAATGATTACCCAAAAAATGCTTTCAAGAAAGGAAATGGAATGCACCATTCTGGACAACGGTGAAGAAGCCATTCAAGTATTAAAAAATAACAATTACGATTTAGTTTTAATGGATGTCCATTTATTGGGGATTAACGGCACTATTGCAACGCAGCAAATTAGAGAATTTGACACCACAACACCTATTATTGCACTGACTGCTATTTCATTAAATGAAAACAGAGAAATGTTAATCTCTTATGGCATGACCGATGTAATTACAAAACCATTTATTCCAGAAGATTTTTACACAACAATCGCAAAAAATTTCAGCAGTTCTTAACTCCTCACGATTAACTCCTTAACAAGCTTTCGCAAATTAGGCTCAGCACCTTTAGCTGCTTGCAAAACTTCATCATGAGAAATGGTCTGTATGCTTTCCTCATCACCCATATCAGTAATGATAGAAACGCCAAAAGTTTCCAATTCCATATGACGAGCTACAATAACTTCGGGAACGGTAGACATTCCAACACAGTCAGCTCCTAGAATTTTGACCATTCTGTATTCAGCTAAAGTTTCAAAAGTAGGCCCCTGCAGTCCAAAATAAATTCCATCATGAACTTCAATACTTAATTCTTCAGCTATAGTTTTGGCTTTGGCAATCATTTCAACTGAATATGGCTGGCTCATATTTACAAACCGCGGACCAAAACACTCATCATTTTTCCCTCTAAGAGGATACTCTGGCATAAAATTAATATGATCTTTGATTATCACAATCGAACCCACTTCATAATTTGGATTCACCCCTCCTGAAGCATTAGAAACTATTAATTTTTCAATCCCCAAATATTTCATCACCCGGACTGGAAAAGTCACCTCTTTCATAGAATATCCTTCATAAAAATGAAAGCGCCCTTGCATAGCAACTACTTTTTTAGTCCCGATAGTTCCAAAAACCAATGCTCCTTTATGTCCTTGAACTGTCGAAACAGGAAAATTAGGAATTTCATCATAAGGCATCACATATTCAATCATAATTTCCTCAGTAAACCCTCCCAATCCAGACCCCAAAATCACTCCAAATTCAGGAGTGAAATTAATTTTCCCTTTAATGTAACTAACTGTTTCCTGTACTTTGTCCCACATAATTCAAAATATTTTTATCAAAATTATCCCCATCAGAAAGAAATGAACTTTTTATAGGCAAATAGTAAAGCTGACTGCTCAAAATACTGCCTTTCAACCGCACATAATCTTTTTCTGTTGTTATTATAATTCTGCCATTTGCTTTTTTCTTAATCTCCTGTAATTCGCTTTCGCTAAAATGGTGATGATCGGGATAAGTCAGACATTCATCATTTTCATGCTTCAAATGAGCAAAAAACGATTCGGGTTTTGCAATACCGGCCAAAAGCAATTTATCCATAGTTTTAACTTCGTCAGCTTTCAGCGTTTTTTCATCCGAATAAACCACTTCATCATACTCTATAAAGGTAAAGAACAAACTTTGATTCGGGGAAAGATTCAGCTCTTTTTTAATAGTATTTTGAGCTTCCAAGGATAAATTTGGCGGACATTTCGTAACAACAACAATATTAGCTCTTTGCACTCCGCTCCTGCTCTCCCGCAAATTGCCTGTGGGCAACATGAAATCATTACTGTACAAATCACCATACGAAGTAAGCATAATGTACAAGCCTGCCTTTACTTTTCGATGCTGAAAAGCATCATCCAATAAAATAACATCTGGTTTAATTGAGCCAGAGAGTAATTGTTTGATACCATTCTTTCGATTGGCATCTACAGCAACCTGAATGTTTTTGAATTTTTGATAAAACTGAAATGGTTCATCTCCCAATTCTAATGCATCCGAATTTTCGTTGGCCAAAACAAATCCTTCCGATTTCCTTTTGTAACCTCTGCTCAAAGTTGCTACTCTATACTGATCAGAAAGCAGCCGAATTAAACATTCTATTTGTGGGGTTTTCCCCGTTCCGCCTACACTAAGGTTCCCCACTGCAATAATAGGCAAATCAAAAGAATATGATTTTAGAAACCCCTTATCAAAAAGAAAATTCCGAATACTAGTAATAAAGCCATATAAAACAGCGAATGGGAACAATATTTTTCGAAGTAAATTCATTTTACGAAAGTAAAGCATTTTATGATAATAGCGAAAGCAATTACAAATCTAAAAATGTTTTTTGCCAATTTGATATGCAGACAAATAGCCTTCACAACTCCAAAAACAAGATCTTTTAACCGTATTATTTTTTTACTAAAAAAAGCCTCTTGAATTATGATAACGATAAATTAACATATCGTTTTTTATCGTTTTCTGAAATCGGCTTATTATGAATGAAATTCTCTTTAAAACCTCCTAATCAGTTCATTTTTAATTCTATTTTTGTTAAAAAACCATGTTATTTTAATAATTTCGAACAAAAAAATAACATAATTGATGCTATTAAACACAGACAAACCCAAATTTGTTTAACCTGCAATTATCACATTATGAAAAAAAACTACTTTACTGTTTTAATTTTATTATTGCTTACCGGAACCATTCAGGCGCAAAAAGAAAAAATAAAAGAAGGTGAAAAAGAGATGAATGACGGTAATTTCCAGAGCGCAATCTCTATCCTGAAAAGCATCGAATATCAAGTTTATAATTCTAAAGATGAAGAGAGAGCTCAATATTATTTTATTCAGGGAAGCTCCTATTTAGGATTAGCTAACAATAAAACTGACGCAGGCAAAAACTTAGTTCTAGCAGCAAAATCATACAGAGAAACCATAAAAATTGAATCAGAATCAGGAAAAAGAAGATATACTGGCCAAATTCAGAGTTCTTTTAAAAATATTAAAGAAGAATTAATCAAAATAGCTGTAAATGATTTTAAAGAAAAAAGATATATTGACAGTGCCAATGAACGTTACGAAGCTTATTTGACGGATACAAAAGACACTATTAATCTGTACAATTCTGCTGTAGCTTTTGTAAATGGAAAAGATTACATTACAGCTCTTAAACATTATGAAACACTCAAAGCCATAAACTTTTCCGGAATTGGCACTAATTATTTTGCAACAAACCAGATAACAAAAACTGAAGAAAATTTTTCAACAGAATACGACCAGAAATTGTCTATTCAAGCCGGAACCCATGAAAGACCACGAACAGAAAAAAGAATATCCAAAAGAGGAGAGATCTATAAAAACATGGCTTTGCTTTATATCCAAAAAGGAGATCGTGAAAAAGCCAAAAAAGTGATTTCCGATGCGAGAATAAAAAATCCGGAAGATCTTTCACTGGCATTGGCACAAGCCGATCTGTTTTTAGAAAACAAAGACTATGAATCGTACAAAAAAGCAATAGAACCTATTTTGAAAAGAAATCAGAATGATGTCGATTTAGTTTATAATTTGGGCGTCCTTAGTGCTAAAGCCAAAAATACTGCCGATGCCGAAAATTTTTATTTGAAAGCAATTACACTTAATCCTAAATATGGCAATGCTTATATAAACCTGTCCTTTCTAAAACTGGAAGAAGCTGAAACTATAAATAATGACATGGATAAACTAGGAACATCTCCAGAAGAAATGTCAAAATACGATATTTTAAAAGTAAAAAGAGATACTATCTATAAAAAGACGATTCCTTATCTCCAAAAAGCTATTGAAATGAATCCTGAAAATGAAGACATCTCTAAAAGCCTTCTGAGTGTTTACAATGCTTTGGAGATGACTGCTGAGTACAAAGAATTAAAAGCAAAACTATATTAATTCATAATTTTAAATATACAAGATTTTATCATCTGCCAATTCTATCCCAATATTTAAGATTAAATAAGGCTTATCGTTTATTAATCGGAGACAAAAAAATTAAAAAAATTAAGCACTAATATAAAAGCCATACAAAATGGCTGACAGAATCGTAATTTTTCGGAGCAAATTCTTTTTACGAATGTATAATATTTTATCTTTGGAGGGAAATTATTAAAAACAGACTAATTGTAACTTTAAGAATTAATTGCAAATAGTTTACGTTATTAGTTTATAAAATACAGATAACAAATATCCAGAAAAGATTAAAAAATGAGTACAATAAAAGAAATTCTTTCTGTTCTTGAAGAAATGGCTCCACTGGCTTATGCCGAAGATTTTGACAATGTAGGTTTAATAATAGGAAATGAAAACACAAAAGCAACAGGCATTTTGGTTTGCCACGATGCTTTAGAAAATGTAATTGACGAAGCCATTGCTAAAAAATGCAATTTGGTCGTTTGTTTCCACCCAATTCTATTCAATGGAATAAAAAAAATAACTGGTAAAAACTATGTAGAACGTGCCATTCTGAAAGCCATTAAAAACGATATTGCGATCTATGCAGTTCACACCGCACTAGACAATCATCCAGAAGGAGTAAATAAAATATTTTGTGATACTTTAGGACTTATAAATACCAAAATTTTAATCCCTAAACAAAATCACATCCGAAAATTAGTTACATACACTATTCGGGACAATGCCGAAAAAGTCCGCAACGCCTTGTTTGAAGCTGGAGCGGGAAGCATTGGGAATTATGACAAATGCAGTTTCAACTCCGAGGGGACTTTTACCTATCAAGGCAACGAAAAAAGCGAACCTACTGTTGGTGAACGTGGCGTGATGTCTCGAGGAACCGAAACCAAAATAGAAGTGGTTTATGCCAAACATCTGGAAGCTGGAATTATAAAAGCACTTCGTGAAAATCATATCTACGAAGAAGTAGCCACCGAAATCTACAATATGAAAAACACATTTAATCATATTGGTTTGGGAATGATTGGCGAATTGGAAGAAGAAATGGATGAAAAAGATTTTCTTGTGTATGCTAAAGACAAAATGAAAGCCAGTGGAATCCGTCACTCCGCTTTTACAGGGAAAAAAATAAAAAAAGTGGCCGTTTTGGGCGGTTCAGGAAGTTTTGCCATAAAAAATGCCATTCAAGCCGGAGCAGATGCCTTTTTGACTGCCGATTTGAAATATCACCAATATTATGAAGCCGAAAATCAGCTTTTATTAGCCGATATTGGACATTTTGAAAGTGAACGCTATACAAAAGAGTATATTGTTGATTATCTTAGAAAAAAAATCCTTAATTTTGCAATCATTTTATCGGAAGAAAATACAAATCCAGTTAAGTACTTATAGAATATGGCGAATACGAAAGAATTAAGTGTTGAAGACAAGTTAAGAGCAATTTACGACTTACAGCTTATTGACTCTAGAATTGACGAAATCAGAAACGTGAGAGGTGAACTGCCTTTAGAAGTAGAAGATTTGGAAGATGAAGTTGCAGGTTTAAGCACTCGTTCAGAGAAGTTGAAAAGCGAACTCGAAGTAATCGAGAACCTTATCAAACAGAAAATAAATGCAATTGACGAGCACAAAGAAGCGGTAAAAAAATACACTAAGCAACAAGAAAGTGTTCGTAACAATCGCGAATTCAATTCTTTGACTAAAGAAGTTGAGTTTCAAGAATTAGAAATTCAATTGGCTGAAAAGCAAATTAAAGAAATGAAAGCTTCTATTGAACACAAAAAAGAAGCAATTTCTTCTTCAAAAGAAAAATTAGATTCTAAATCATCGCATTTAAAACATAAAAAATCAGAATTGGATGCTATCATGTCTGAAACTCAAAAAGAAGAAATCTTCTTAAGCGAGAAATCAGCAGAGTTTGAAGCATTGATTGAAGAGCGTTTACTGATTGCTTACAAAAGAATCAGAAGCAGTGTCCGTAACGGACTAGCTGTTGTTTCTATCGAAAGAGGAGCATCTGCTGGATCATTCTTCACGATTCCGCCACAAACACAAGTAGAAATTGCTGCTAGAAAAAAAATTTTAATTGATGAGCACTCTGGAAGAATCTTAGTCGACAGTGTATTGGCTGAAGAAGAAAGAGAGAAAATGCAACAATTGTTTTCTAAGTTCTAAAAAAACAACTAAGCCTCGAATTTCGAGGCTTTTTTTATATCCTATATTATTTTGAGCCTAAAAAAAAGCATCCGGTTTATCGTTGTCAAATCTGTTGGTCAATACATCAACCTCCTTCTTTTTATCCATCCCAAAAAAGCACTGCATTTATCCTATGCTCTTTTTACCAACCCCAGAATAGGCAAAATTCCAGCAGACAAACTTCCGGAAATTCTTCAGGATACCATCAAAGAAACATTTCATCACGACGAAGATCATTTTCAAACCTACATCTGGCAGGGAAATGAAACCAAAATTCTTCTAGTTCACGGCTGGGAAAGCAATTCGGCACGTTGGGAGAAAACGCTGCCATATCTAAAAAAATCGGGAAGCACTATCATCGCTATCGATGCGCCCGCCCATGGACAAAGCAGCGGCAAGGAATTCAACGTTCCCCGTTATGCCGAGTTCATCAACAAAGCAGTCAAAAAATACAGCCCCAGCATTATCATCGGCCACTCTATTGGCGGTGCAGCCTGTGTCTATCATCAGTATTTACATCCCGAAACGAGTATCGAAAAAATGGTGATTCTAGGCGCACCCTCCGATTTAAAAACACTCATCGACAACTATATCCAAATGCTGAGCCTCAACCGAAAAATGTTTACTCTTTTGGAAAAACGCTATTTAGAAAATTTCAATCTCAAACTGGAGGATTTTTCAGGAGGCACACTTGCCAAGCATATCCAAATCGAAGGAATCATCGCTCATGACACCACCGATTCTGTAGTCGCATTTGAAGAAGGCCAAAAAATAGCAAACGGCTGGAAAAAAGGAAAATTCATCACAACCAAAGATTTAGGCCACTCGATGCACGACGATAAATTATATCAGGAAATATACCGTTTTTTATTTGAAAAATAGATTGTTAGATTATTCAATTTTGGATTTGCATGAATTGCCAGATTGCATAAGTATCGAAAATAATTTTTCCAAAAATCTAACTGCCTAAGAATCGAGAAATCTAAAATCCAAGAAGTCTAAAAAAAGATTACTTTTGCAGTATGGAAGAAAATCTAAAACGCCTCAATAAATTCATAGGAGAAACAGGCTACTGTTCCCGACGCGAGGCCGATAAATTTATCGAAGAAGGCCGGGTAACCATCAATGGAGTCGTACCAGAACTTGGAACAAAAGTTTCACCCGATGATGAAGTACGCATAGACGGAAAGCTAATCCGTGAGAAAAATGAAAAACCAGTTTATCTTGCTTTCTACAAACCTGTAGGAATAGAATGCACTACTAATCTTGAAGTTCGCAACAATATTGTGGATTACATCAATTATCCCAAACGTATTTTCCCGATTGGGCGTTTGGACAAAGCAAGTGAAGGCTTAATTTTTATGACTAACGATGGCGATATTGTAAACAAAATTCTGCGCGCTAGAAACAATCACGAAAAAGAATATACCGTAACGGTAAACAAACCCATAACGGATCGTTTTATAGAACGAATGGGGAATGGTGTACCAATTCTAGACACCGTTACACGCAAATGTAAAGTTGAGCAAATCAGTAAATACATCTTCAAAATCATACTAACACAAGGATTGAACCGCCAAATCCGCAGAATGTGCGAATATTTAGGCTACGAAGTTACGGCCTTGAAACGCATCCGAATCATCAATATCTCACTTGATGTGCCAGTTGGTCGTTACCGCGATTTAACCGATGCCGAAATAAAAGAACTTAATGAATTGATTGAACCCTCCAGCAAAACCGAAGAAGCCAGCTTGCCTAAAACAGAAGCTCCTAAACGAAGAACGGAATTCATTAAAAAAGACGACCCTCGATTTAAAAAAAGAGGGGAATATTGAATTATAATTAATGAATACTATTTCTTAGAGCTTCTAGACAAATCTTTTTAATGCATAAAACTAGCCCACTTGTTTCGATAATTATTGCTACTTACAATCGCAGTAATATATTAAGATATACTATTTCAACTGTTCTAAAACAAAATTACCAGCATTTTGAAATTCTTGTTATTGGAGATCATTGTACTGATGATACAGAGGAAGTAATTAATTCTTTTGACGATAAAAGAATAAACTTCTACAATTTAGAAGAAAATTTTGGAGAGCAATCTTATCCAAATAATTTTGGTTTTCAAAAAAGCAAAGGAGAATTGATTGCCTGGCTAAATCATGATGACTTATGGTATCCAGAACATTTAGACACACTTATTGAAAAGCTTTATGACACTGAATCAGATCTCGTATATTCTTGGCTTTTCCCTTACAAAGAGAAAGTTATAAATCTTCCAATATTTAAAATAGACCCTAAATACAGTATAAACTTATTTATTCCTGCATCATCTTGGCTCGTAAAAAGAAGCACGGTAACAGAGGTAGGTTTATGGAAAAGTGCAAGAAAAATTTATAATATTCCCTCCCAAGATTGGATAAACCGTACCTATAAATTAGGAAAAAGAATAACTCCAGTAAATAAATTAACTGTTATTGCCATCCAATCTGGAAGTAGGAAAAACTCTTATTCAGATCGCCAAGAACAAGAACATCAATATGTTTATAATAAAATGTATGATAATGATTTTAGAGAAGAAATGTTAACCGAAATTTGCCTTCAATTGGCATATCGATTTAATGAAATTTCATTAAAGAAAAATATAATTTACATTTTAAAAAAACCAATATTGTTTTTAGCAATTCGATATAAAATCTCTCCTTTTGGCTTTATAAACAGGTTAAAGTATATAAAAAAAGGAGGCCATATTAACTCCTTAAGACAAATAAGAGGCTTATCTAAATTAAAATAAATTTATTATGATTCAAAACTTTAAAAAAGACAAACAAAGCATTACAGCAGACTGGGAACAAGTTGCTCAAAACCTAATATTAGGCGTTGAATACAAAGAAGTCCGAAACGTAATTAAAGATAATGGATACTTAACAGAAATGTACCGATCAGAGTGGTTTAGCCATACTGATATAAATCAAGTATTCCGAGTTTATTTACAACCAGGCGCAATATCAGCTTGGCATGCCCACGAAATAACAACAGACCATCTTTCTATAATATCTGGAACTGTAAAAGTAGTTTTATTTGATGGTCGCAAAGAATCCTCAACAGCAGGAATGATCAATGAATTTAAAATCAGTGCACATCGCCCTGGTACTTTACTAATTCCACCGGGTGTATGGCACGGAGTACAAAACATCCATCAAGATGCCAGTTTAATATTAAATATGGTAGATCAGGCATATATATATGAAAATCCAGATCATATAAGAATTGAGCCTAATGACTCTCAGATTCCATATACTTTTGATAAAAAAACTATTTAATTTTTTAATGCATTGATAAAAAAACGTTTCTTTCAGTATGGGTTTACGCTTGCATTAACCAGACTAATTTCTTTTCTATTTACTCTGTTTATTATACGGTCTTTACCCATTACGGATATGGGCACGTATTACTATTTATTAGGTATCACAACTATATTGGAAATTTTTCTGACCTGGGGTAGTCCAGTAATCATACAGACACAAAGCGGAAAAAATAAAAATAGCAATTTGGCTTTTTCGGCAGGCTTACTAGCTGTAATTTTAGGGCTTGTTATTTTTATATTATTTGTAATAAGCCTAAAAATTTATTTCTATACTGACTCAATCTCTACTATTTGCATACTCTTTATAATCTCTACCATTTTTAGCAATTCCCTGACCAACATCGCATTGGCGCACTACAGAAGTAAACTGAACATTAAAAACGACATATATATACTTCTTTCAAAAGAAATTTTAAAGTTTATTATCATTTTAGTTCTCCAATTCTTTTTTATTCTAACTTTTGAAAACATATTAATTCTCATAAGCAGTATAAATGTTTTAATAATCTTATCAGTATTTATTAATCTCAAAAGAGAAACAGAGAAAAAAAGTATTGAATTAAAAAAAAACCTAAGGTACCTAACCAAACAAGGTTTTTTTTTGATGCTCACATTTTTAGTTTATTCGTTTCCAATTATTTTTATCCGAATATTTGGATACCTACAATTTGGCAAGGAAGCGGGAGGTTTATTAAATATTTGTTTGCTTACTAATGCTGGATTTCAACTTTATACCACAAGCTGGGGAATGGCAATAAAACCAATAATTGGTCGCTTGAATAATCAGAAGGACACAACTGGAATTTTTAAATTATGGAAAGATACAAACCAAATTTATACTTTTGGCTGTATTGTAATATATACCCTTGCGGTGGTATTTTATAGCCCTATTTTACAATTATTCAAATTAGACTCCCATTTGACATATATAACGAATGTCTATTTTATAATTTTATTTTATAACTTAATCTATAGTCTTGGCGCTATAAACAACAGCTTTTTGCAAATGCTTAAACTTACAAAAGTTGAAATTAAAGCCATGGCATTAAGCCTATTACTTTACCCAATTATAACATATTATTGCATTTATAAAGATATAGAAACGCTTGCTTGGGCTATAGTAGCACTAGAATTATTCAAACTGAGCGTACAGGAGCTCGTGTTATTTTTTAAAAGTGATTTGAAATTTGCTCCTAGATTAGTATTCCATACACTTATTATTATGATTGTAGGAATTATTACTTTATCCTATTTAATATAAGTTATTCCGTGGTTTTTTGTAAAAACAGCAACTCTATTTGAACATTTTAACACTTTGTCTAGTCCTGAAAAAGTGATACAAGATAATTATCCTGGCTCTTTTTATCTTTTAGCTAAACTTTACTATTTAAGAGTAAAAGTACTTTCATCGACTAACTCTTCCCCATCAAAAATATTAACATAATAAGTTCCTTTTGCGAAATTTTTACCCGTTAAATTTTCCGAAACACGAACCATCTTATTTTCATATCTTACATTAGCTTCCATACTATACACTAAAGATTTGTATTGATGGGTCCTCATATTACTATCGCCCAAAACGGTATTCTCACCATTCATCACCCGAATATAATACTTTTTATCAGTGGCTTTTGCTATTTCATTTTTTGCAATTACAAAACTGATATTAATCCCTTCTACCTTAGCAGCCTTATCAGTTATTACTAATTCCCCAGAACTTTTTAACCTATAAGAAATAGCCGAAGCACTAGAAACATCTAACTTAGAAAATTTTTCAACCGTGTTTGCTAAATCACGTTTTAAGCTTTCATTCTTTTTTTGAGATTCATTCAAAACTACTTCTGTAATATCCTTCTGCTCTTTTATGTTGGCATTCTGCTTTTTAATTGAAATATTCTGCTCTTTTAGTTTCACATTTTCAGCTGTCACCATTGCTAGTTTTTCTTGTAAGGACTTTACCTCAGATTTATACTTATCCGAAGAAATCTGACTGTCTTGAGATACAAGTAAATCGGACATTAATTTAATTACCTTATCTCTTTCCTGAATTAACTCTAAGGACAGTGTTTTATTTTCAAAAAATCACATCATAAGTTTTTTTTAAGTCTTTAAGCTCCTCTAGAATCATTTTCTATCACGCTCATTTGACGTCAAAACTGGTTTGGTCAATTTTGACTTTAAAACTTTTTCCGGTTCAGACTCATTACTCATACCGTTAAAATAATAAAAAACGTCCGATGAGAGAAGAGCTAGAACACAAAACGATATCATGACCGATTTTATAGCCGAGGATTTTGATTAATTTTTCAAATTAATATACTTTTGTGGAATTTGTTAATTTAATTTTCTTTAATGTAAAGATAATTATTCCATCAATTTTATTAGCACAAAAATGTCGAAAAACAAGGATTTATTGTCATAAAAACAACTAAACACATAAAAAACACTATGTATTTCGCAAAAAAAAGGAATTATAAGAAAATTTAACGAAATACATACAGATTAAATTTTCAACAATAATTATAGTTTGTTTATTAAAATAACAAAATTTATATCAATTTAAAATTCATTAAGACCTGAATTTCCTGACCCTTTCATTTATATATAAAAAAACACCAAAATGATTTTTATTTTAACTCAACATTGCTGAAATAATGCCAGTATAAATTGTAAAATAAAATCAAAAAAACATATAAACTTCATTGTCTTTATATGTCAAAACCATCTCTTTTTTTTGAATAAAAACACTCCAAAAGCAGACAATAAAACAGACACCAAAATAATTACCCAAATACCATAATCATTATCTTCCAGATCATTAGGCACATTCATTCCATACAAACTTGCAATCAGTGTAGGTATCATCAAAATAATAGAAATGGATGTCATCTGTTTCATAATCGCATTCATATTATTTGAAATAACAGAGGCATATGCGTCCATCGTACCTGTCAAGATATCACTGTAAATATTAGTCGTTTCTTGTGCCTGGCGCAGCTCAATCTCAACATCTTCCAACAAATCAGCATCATAAGACTCTCTTTGGGACTTTATATTCTTGATTCTATGCAGTAATATATCATTACCTTTCAGCGAAGTCATAAAGAATACTAAACATTTTTCAATTTGAAGCAAAGCCTGTAACTCTTCATTTTTGATTGATTGCTCTAAATTATCCTCGGCTAGTTTTATTTTTTGATTAACTTGTTTCAAGTATTTCAAATACCAGACACTTGACGACAGCAGCAGCTTTAAAACCAAATCAAAATTATCTTTGATATCTTTATTTTTACGTTGCGTGTAGATTACAAAATCTGTTAACATTTCAGTTTTATGAAAACTAATGGTTACACAGATTTCTCCTTTAAAAACAACTCCAACTGGAATCGTACTAAAAGGCAGTTTCACATTATCTGTGTTTACTGGAATCCTGATAATAATCAAAGTCCATCCGTTCTCAATTTCTATACGGGGTCTTTCATCAATATCTTCAATATCATTGTAGAATTCCTCGGGAATTTTTAGTTCTTCTAGCAGGTATTTTTTTTCTTCCTCTGTTGGACATTCAACATTTATCCAGCAGTTTGGAGTCCACTCTTTAGACTCGATTAATCCGTTATTGTTTTTGTAAAAAGCCTTCATTTCAAAATTCCATAGGTTAAGTTATAGCATCTTGAATGTTTTTCAAGTGCTTTATTCTTTCAATATTTCCGAATAATAATCGTCCATTGAGTTATTCTTTTTGAGTTTTGCAAAAGTATTCTTTATATTTTAAAAACATCAGGAAGTAATGGAAATTTAATAAAGTCTTAAGCAAAAAAAACCTCAAACTTTCATTTGAGGTTATAGCTATTAATTATTTAAAACAATTTTATTTTCTGCTTCTGATTTCTCTTGCCAATAAGGTGTTTTTCAACAACATTGCAATTGTCATTGGCCCAACTCCTCCTGGAACAGGAGTGATGAAAGACGATTTCTTGCTTACTCCGTCAAAGTCAACATCACCAGTAATTACATATCCTTTTGGATGTGAAGCATCTTCAACACGGGTTATACCAACATCTATAACAACAACTCCATCTTTTACCATGTCGGCTTTCAGATAATTTGGGACACCAAGTGCAGTGATTATAATATCAGCATTCTTGGTATATTCTTCGATATTTTTAGTTCTGCTGTGAGTAAGTGTTACAGTAGAATCCCCGGGATAACCTTTACGGCTCATTAAGATACTCATTGGTCTTCCCACAATGTGACTGCGTCCAATAACTACAGTGTGCTTTCCTGCAGTTTCTACTTTATACCGTTCTAACAATTCCATTATTCCAAATGGAGTTGCTGGCAAAAATGTTTCCATATCCAAAGCCATTTTTCCAAAATTTGCAGGATGAAAACCATCTACATCTTTTTCTGGATCAATAGCCATTAATATTTTTTGCTCGTCAATATGTTTTGGCAACGGCAATTGAACAATATAACCATCCAAATTATCATCTTCGTTTAACTCTTTTATTTTTGCCAACAATTCAGATTCTGTAATTGTTTCTGGCAAAGATACTAAGGTGGAATCAAAACCGATTTGCTGACAAGATTTAACTTTGCTTCCTACATATGTCAGACTTGCTCCGTTATTACCCACAATAACTGCAGCCAAATGTGGCACTTTCTGTCCATCAGCTTTTAGTTTTTGCACTACGGCAGCAATCTCGTTTTTAATATCTTCAGATGTTTTTTTTCCGTCTAGTATTTGCATTTTTACTTTGTTTAAAAAATTTAAAAGTTTAAAAGTTTAATTCCCTAAGAACTAAAAAACAAACCTTAAAACTGAATAGTTGTTTATAGTTATAATTGTATTTCAAAACAGCATACTAAAATTTGCTTTCTGCAAACTGAAATCTGAATATTGCTTAACGTATTCCTGGCATTCCGCCCGGCATTCCGCCTTTCATTCCGCCCATCATTTTCATCAGGTTTTTTCCTCCTGGACCCTGCATCATCTTCATCATCTTGCTCATTTGCTCAAACTGTTTCATCAATTGATTTACCTGCTCCACTTTTGTCCCGGAACCTTTGGCAATTCTTGCTTTTCTTTTTACATCGATTAATGCTGGCTTGCTTCTTTCAATTGGCGTCATTGAATGGATTATAGCTTCAATATGTTTGAAAGCATCATCTTCGATTTCGATATCTTTCATGGCTTTCGATGCGCCTGGTATCATTCCTACCAAGTCTTTCATATTACCCATTTTCTTTACTTGCTGAATTTGTGACAGGAAATCGTCAAAACCAAATTCATTCTTGGCAATTTTCTTTTGGATTTTTCTAGCTTCGTCTTCGTCATATTGCTCTTGCGCTCTTTCTACCAAAGACACAACATCCCCCATACCAAGGATACGTTCTGCCATACGATTTGGATAGAAAACATCAATCGCATCCATTTTCTCACCAGTACCTACAAACTTAATTGGTTTGTTTACTACAGATTTAATAGAAATTGCAGCTCCACCACGAGTATCACCATCTAATTTGGTTAAAATAACACCATCAAAATTCAAAATATCGTTGAATGCTTTTGCAGTATTTACCGCATCCTGACCTGTCATGGCATCCACAACGAATAAGGTTTCCTGTGGCTGGATTGCTTTATGAACTTTGGCAATTTCATCCATCATTTCTTTATCAACAGCCAAACGACCGGCTGTATCGACAATCACCACATTGAAACCGTTTGCTTTTGCATGCTTAATCGCATTTTGTGCAATTTCAACAGGATTTTTATTTTCTGGTTCAGAGTAAACCTCAACTCCTATCGAATCTCCAACAACATATAATTGTTGAATCGCCGCTGGACGGTAAATATCACAGGCAACCAAAAGCGGTTTTTTATTCTTTTTTGTTTGAAGATAATTAGCCAATTTTCCAGAAAAAGTAGTTTTTCCAGATCCTTGTAATCCTGACATTAATATTATCGAAGGATTCCCTGAAAGGTTCACTCCAGCAACATCGCCACCCATTAATTCAGTAAGCTCATCTTTGACTAACTTTACCAACAATTGTCCCGGCTGCAATGTCGTTAATACATCTTGACCTATTGCTTTTTCTTTTACTTTGGTGGTAAAATCTTTGGCAATTTTAAAGTTGACATCGGCATCAAGTAATGCGCGACGAACTTCTTTCAAAGTTTCGGCAACGTTTACCTCGGTGATTTTTCCGTGTCCCTTTAATATATGAAAGGCTTTATCTAGTTTATCGCTTAAATTATCGAACATAATTGTATTTCTCTTTAATTAAGGCGCAAATTTAATGATTTGATATTGAAGTTTAAATAGTATTAGAAATAAAAAACAATTCTTTTAAGATAAAATTTTAAAAAACAAAAAGAGACTGAATAAATCCAGCCTCCTTTTCCAAAAATAATAAAAACTAACTAACTCAAGACCATTCTTAATTTACTTATTATTTTAAGATAGCGTATTGAAATACAGGAAATCCTCTTTCCCCTGTCTCACTTGCACCATCAGTGAAGTTTAATTTATATAGGTTTCCTGCTGAGTCATTAAATTATTGATATGAAATTTCACAGACACAATATATTATCAGAAATACATTTTCATAAATTAACATTTGGAAAATTAATTCTTCAATGGCTAATGTTATTTTACCTATTTTAAAATGTTGTTGTACTATTCGCTTGATATGCAAAATTTAAAGTGAAATATCTAGCTTCTGATGTCGCAGTTGGAGTTGCTGGTGCATCTTTGTAGTAGCTTAATATTTCGAATTTAGCATATTTTCCATCATGTGTTTTTACTACAAATACTTTTCCTGCTAATGGAGTAACTAAACTGGTTGATTGATTATAATTATACCATCCTTTATCACTTCCTGTAGGAATTGCATAAACACTATTAGCTGCATCTTGTACAAAAGTGGTTGCTGCAGGGAATGCTGTTATACTAGAAAATGTACCCGAAACAATGCTTACAGCCGCAACACCTGTCCTACTTGGCTCATCAGTAATACCTACTTTAGCACCACCATTTACAATAATTGTAGTTCCGCGAAACGCAATATCCCACTTTTCAGTAGTAACAATTTTATTTTCAGAAAAACTGAATTTTGTAAATTCTCCACCAATAGGTGTACCTGATTGTCCACCACCAGTTTGTGGAGCTGGAATGTTAGAAACTTTTGTTGTTACAACAGCCACTGGAGTTGTATTATTATTATCATCATCTTTATCACATGATGCTGTGAAAATTACTAAAGCTAATAAGATAAGTTTTAAAAAATTTGTTTTCATTGTAAAAGTGTTTAAATATTAAAATTGGTTATTAAAAATCATATTGAATTCGGGCAAAAATTTGTCTTCCAGCTAGATTCCCTATTTTATCCGGATTAGTAAAATCAAATAAATTATTGGCTCCAAGCTGAAGCATCAGTTTGTCTTTTATGTGTTTTGTAATCGATAAATTAGTTAAGAAATAACCATCCACAAACTCATCATACGCATCTAATACTTGATTTCCATTAGTATCGAATAATCCGTATTTGCTTCTATAAAAAACTCTCAAATTGATGTCTGTTTTTATTTTTGGAACGGTATATAATACTTTAATATTTGCAGTATGTTTAGAACGATTGAGTAAACCAAAATAATCTGATTTATTAATTTCAATAGTTTCTAATGAACCTAAAGGGCGAACAAATTTATGACTGCTAAAATCATCAACTACCGACTTGTCTTTGGCTATCAAATATTGATAACCTAATGAAAGTGAAAAATCTTTAGTGAAAGTATATATTGAATTGTATTCCAAACCATAAGTGAAAATTTGACTAATATTGGTATAACTAAAAACATTTTGTCCACTTTTTTTAGAAGCGACCACTTGTGTGTCTATCAAATTGGTAATTGAATTATAAAAAGCATTAACATCCATCTTGAATTTATCTCTTTTATAATAAGTACCGAAATTAAAATTTATGGCACTCTCTGCTTCCAATGGCTTATCAAAACTAATTCCAGCAACTCTATTTACAATTTGATCTTGACTCTCTAATTCTTTCAAGCGCTCTTCGGCAACATTATAGCCCAAAACAGTGTAACCAACTGACGGATTGGTAAAATCGAAATACAACTGACGAAAATCGGGTGCTTTATACCCATAGCCTACTGATCCTTTTAAAGAAAAAACTGGCGTGAATTTATAAATCAATGCTAATTTAGGACTAAACTGCGAGGCGTATGCACTATGATTATCATACCTGAATCCAGCAAGAACATTCCATTGTTCGGTTGGATTGTAATCGAATTGCATGAATATGTATTGTGAATTAAATTTTACATTACTATCAAAATAGGTACGGTCTAGAGTTTCATAATTTACTCCAATTCCACCAGTTAATTTATTGTCTTTAATAGATAATGTGGTTCTAAATTCTGGACGAATAAGCCATTGGTTGTAATAACTATTTTCATAAAGAACGTTATTTTCATTATTCAAAAATGCATCATTTTTATAATTAGTGATATACAATTCATATTCGGAATATAATTTAGAATTAAATGACTTTTGTTCTAATTTTATTTGAGAATTCCATTCCTTTTCAATAGCATCACCATTATAATTTTTCTTATCAATCAATGCATAATTATCCTGATTTTGATAGTAAAAACGATTGCTTACTATAAATTTTAAATTTTCAGAAAAATCATAATATAACTTTGGTTGAATAGTTGTATTATAAAATTTTTCAATATTTTTTTGAATAGTAGTTTTATCCAAATCATATCCATTAGAAGAATAATAGTTGGCAAATAAATTAGCCGAAAATTTATTCTTTTTCCAAAGAAGATTTGCATTAGCATCATTGGTATTAAAGGTTGCATATCGATAGGAAAGACTTCCCGAAAACATATCGTTTTTTGGTTTTTTGGTAATAACATTGATAACACCACCCATTGCTTCAGAACCATATAACGCTGATGACGCTCCTTTTACAATTTCAATTCTATCTATATTACCCACCGAAATTCTTGATAAATCTAAAACCCCAGCACTTCTTCCAACAAGAGGAACTCCATCAATTAAAATCATAGTATATGCTGCATCTAATCCTTGCATTTGAATACCCTCAAATCCACTTTCATCTGGAATTAAAATAATTCCAGTTTGTTCACTTAAAATTTCATTTAATCTAGTTACACCTGATTTTACAATTGCATCCGATGTAACAATCGTAATTGGCAAAGGCAATGAAGAAAGTACCCTTTCTGTTCTAGTCGCCGTAACAACTATTACCTCATTCAATTCTTTTGTTTTTGAATTAGTTGAATTCTCAACTAATTGAGCAAAAGAAATTTGACAAAAAAGAAAGGTAATAAAAAGAGTAATTTTGGTTTTCATTATTTTTATTTAGTCTTAATAATCGATGCAAATATATACTTATTTTTATTTATTCTAAATAAATTTAATATATTTGTCGAAACTTTTTTAATAACAAAAACCCAATTATGATTGCAAAAAAAACTTACTTATCTGTAATAATGATAATTACAAGCCTTTCAGGATTTAGTCAAGAATCTAAAAAAGAAGACATTAACACCATTAAATCGATGTGCGGCTGTTATGAAGTGAAATTCAATTTTACTGAAACATTTGAATATCCTAAAGATTCAGCCACTTATAAACCATCTGAAACAAAACACGAATCTGGTTTGGAATGGATAGCATTAGTAGAAGACAAACCAAACAAAATAGTAATGCAGCATTTATTGATTGTTGGAACTGGCGAAAATGATATTGTAAAACACTGGAGACAAGACTGGCTGTATGAAAACACCGATTTGTATTCATTTTACAAAGACCAAACCTGGAAATTCAACAAATTGCCTGCAAAAAATGTAAAAGGACAATGGACACAAAAAGTGTTTCAGGTAGATGACAGTCCTAGATATGAGGGTTCTTCAACTTGGACACATATTGACGGAAAAACCTATTGGATGAACACTGCCGATGCTCCTTTACCAAGAAGAGAGCATACTAAAAGAAACGATTACAATGTTCTTAAAAGAAGAAACATTCATGAAATTACCGCTACAGGCTGGAATCATGAACAAGATAACCAAAAACTGGTAAGAGATGAAAGCGGAAAAGACACTTTATTAGCTGAAGAAAAAGGACTTGATATTTACACCAAAGTTGATAATAGCAAATGTCTGCTGGCCCAAAACTGGTGGAAAAACAATCAAGAACTTTGGTTAAAAGTAAGAAGCAAATGGGAAAAAGTATATGGAAACAACAAAGATTTATCGCTAGAAAAAAAGGTAAACAAAAAATCGCTTTTCTCAGTTTTATTCGATTTAAAACCAACAGCTACGCAAGCTGAAGTTGATGCTATCATTGATTCATTTGTAATCAAGCAATAAACATTTGTAATTATGTGCAATCTAAAAGTATTAAACAGAACTTCTAATGGCATCCTATTATTCTGCCAGCATAGAGATATGTATCAATTGCTGTTTAACAATTTGACATTTGATTTGAGCAGTATAGAAATGACCAGCTTTTCTAATTATTTGGATCAAATTGACGCTGATTATTGGGAAACCGAATATAAACACT
Organism: uncultured Flavobacterium sp.; assembly: GCA_963511475.1. Taxonomy (GTDB): domain Bacteria; phylum Bacteroidota; class Bacteroidia; order Flavobacteriales; family Flavobacteriaceae; genus Flavobacterium. Next base: position 13,842 of record CAUPJC010000021.1, on the reverse strand, counting down.
CTATTTATGAGAAGAAAATTCCAATCCCTACTTTACAGTCTAACTTTATCATTTTGCTAAACAGAAAAGAACTGGAGGAATTGCGCTTTTTGGTAGACTGCATTAGTCATTACAAAATCCTAAAGCCTGTTGAAATCAATTACCAAATAATTTCAAATTGATTTCTTTTAGAAATAACACATAAAAAAATCCGGACCCCACAGTTCGGATTTTTTTTTCACTCCTTTGAACCGATACTCAGCACCAAAGAATTCCCACTTCAAACAGGGTCAAAAGGAAATATTTTACTTTTTTGTTATTATTCAAAAGCAAAGTATAAATATATATTTTGAGGCATCCTATTTATAATAATTCAATAGTTGTTTTTCTAGTCATCAAATTACTAATTTAATCAGATTTTACGCTTTTAGCATTGATTTTAATCAAACGTTTTCGTTTGTTTGACTATTTATGTGAAGATGGTTTAAAAAATAACGACTTAATGTTAAAATAATAATTATAATTCAATTTATAATTCGGATAAAAAGGTTTTATTGTATTATCAATAAAAAAATTATAATTTTTACATGAATTTAATAATTAAATATTTTGCAATTTCAAAAACAAATGCTACATTTATACTATTAAAAAACAACTTTTTTTTCAAAAAAACAATATAAAAAAACACAAAATCATGAGAACAATTATCACCTTCGTCCTATGCTTAAGTTTATTTTCCGTGTCATATTCACAAGACAATAATCCAGTGAATAAAAAAAACGAAACTGTAAAAATTGAAGAACTACCTGAAGTATTAATTTCGCACGCTAAAAAATACATTTCGGATAATAATCCTGATGCAGTTGTAAGAAATACTCAAAACGAATTCATTTTGTATAATGTAGATGATGAATGCAAAAATTTCAACGAATATTTAGTGACTTTAGAAAGCAGAAAGGGTTCTTTAGTGGCAACTTACGATGAAAAAGGAGTCTTAACATCTGTTTCCGAAAAATATGTAAATGTAGAATTACCAAGAGAAATAATGCGTTTTGTCTTTATGTGGTATCCTGAATGGACAATTACAAAAAATAAGTTTGAATATTCTCAACAAAAAGGAGTAATATTAAAAAAATCATACCATTTGAAACTTAAAAAAGATAATCAAACTCAAAATATACAAATTAGTTTAACAGGCGAAATTGTTAAAACAAACAATGAATTAGCAATGAATTAAAATTGCAATGATTTTCAATTAAACCAAAATCCCCCCGTCCCTAACAAATAAAAAGAGGCTGTCTAAAATATAGACAGCCTCCTTAATTTTAGTTAAAATAATTACATTCTCTCCGGTACATTTATTCCCAACAAACTAAAAGCATCAGCAATAACATCGGCTACTTTTTTAGACAACTGCACTCTGAATATTTTTTTATCCAAATCGGTTTCGCCAAGGATAGAAACGGCTTGGTAAAAAGAGTTGTATTCGCGTACCAAGTCATACGTATAATTTGCAATTAATGCCGGGCTGTGATTGTTGGCCGCATTCTGAATTACTTCTGGAAACAATTCGAGTTGTTTCACCAATTCTTTTTCTTTTTCGTGAAGCTCAACAATTCCTGCATTGGAAACAAAATCAAAATCGGCTTTGCGAATAATTGATTGAATTCTCGCATACGTATATTGTATAAAAGGACCAGTATTTCCAGCAAAATCAACAGATTCTTCTGGATTAAACAGGATTCGTTTTTTTGGATCTACTTTCAAAATATAATATTTAAGAGCTCCAAGTCCTATTGTATTGTATAATTTTGCTTTTTCTTCTGCCGAATAAGAATCCAATTTCCCTAAATCTTCGGCAATTTTTTGGGCTGTATCGGTCATTTCCTGCATCAAATCATCGGCATCGACTACAGTTCCTTCACGGCTTTTCATTTTTCCAGACGGTAAATCTACCATTCCGTACGATAAATGAAAAAGATTGGAAGCCCATTCAAAACCTAATTTTTTCAATATCAAAAACAAAACTTTGAAGTGATAATCTTGTTCGTTCCCAACTGTGTAAACCATTCCGCCAACATCCGGCATGTCTTTTACACGTTGAATCGCCGTACCAATATCCTGTGTCATATATACCGCTGTTCCATCAGAACGCAATACAATTTTACGATCCAATCCTTCATCGGTCAAATCAATCCAAACTGAACCATCGGGATCTTTTTCGAAAATACCTTTTTCAAGACCAATTTGAACGACATCTTTTCCTAATAAATAGGTATTACTTTCATAATAAAAACTATCAAAGTTTACGCCTAGATTTTTATAACTTATTGCAAAACCATCATAAACCCATTGGTTCATTGTTTTCCAAAGGGCAATTACTTCTGGCTTTCCATTTTCCCAATCCAAAAGCATTTGCTGTGCTTCGAGAATGATTGGCGCTTGTTTTTTGGCTTCCTCTTCTGTTTTTCCGGACTCCATCAAAGCGGTAATTTCAGCTTTGTAGGCTTTATCAAAAGCAACATAATAGTTACCTACTAATTTATCGCCTTTCAATCCTGTAGATTCTGGAGTTTCTCCGTTTCCGAACTTCTGCCAAGCCAGCATCGACTTACAAATATGAATTCCTCTATCGTTGATGATTTGGGTTTTGTATACTTTTTTACCCGAAGCCTTAATAATTTCGGCAACTGAATATCCTAATAAATTATTTCGAACGTGTCCTAGGTGCAAAGGCTTATTCGTATTTGGCGAAGAATATTCTACCATTACCGCTTTGTCATTTGCCGAAGGCGTTACAAATCCGAATTTCTCAGCACTTCTGATTCCGTTAAAGAAATTCAAATAATATTGATCTGCAATCACAATATTCAAAAATCCGGAAACCACATTAAAACGGGCTACTTCGGAAACATTTTCAACCAAATAGTTACCAATTTTATTTCCTAATTCAACAGGATTACTTTTTACCAATTTCAATAATGGAAAAATAACCATTGTAATATCGCCTTCAAACTCTTTTCGGGTAGCTTGAAACTCAATTTTATCTATGTTTACATCAAACAAAGTTTGAATGGCTTTCTCTATGGATGGCGTAAGAATATTGGATAATGACATTTTGTGCTTGATTTTTTTAAGTGTGCAAATATAAGGCTTATTCGTCAAATATAGAAAGTGAAAAATTACATTCTGCTTGTGTTTGTCCATTTAAAAATGCAACTGTAAAATATCATCCAATAACAGGCGATAAAAATCTAAAAACAGCTCTAAAACATATTATTTGATAAAAAAAATTAGACGGTAAATATTTAATAATCAAATATTTTCAATACGATTCAAAACAAAAATTTATTTTTTTTCTAAAAAAGTGTTACAAAGCAACAACAAAATAGTCTTATTTGCAATCATCAATCAAAAAACAAATTATATATTTTAAAGATTAGTTTTAATAATTAGGTTACAAAAAGAAGAAACCCCAGAGAATGCCAACTCTGGGGTTTCTTATGTTTAAGACCTACGAACAAACTACCATTTTATAATAGCACTTGCCCAAGTAAATCCGCTTCCGAAAGCTGCTAAAACAACAGTATCTCCTGATTTTATTTTTCCTTTCTCCCAAGCTTCGGTCAAAGCAATCGGAATAGAAGCAGCCGTCGTGTTTCCGTATTTTTGAATATTGTTGTAAACCTGATCGTCAGACAATCCAAATTTCTTTTGTATAAACTGTGAAATTCTTAAATTAGCCTGATGCGGAATCAGCATATCAATATCAGAAACCTGCAGATTATTGGCTTCTAAACCTTCATTGATTACCTCGGCAAAACGAACCACTGCATTTTTAAACACAAATTGTCCGTTCATATAAGGAAAATAACTTTCGTCGTTGGGATCATTGTCAGCTATAATATCGGTTACCCAACGTGCGCCCATTCCAGGTGCGGTCAAAGCTAATTCCTCGGCGTGCAATCCTTCAGAATGCAGGTGCGTAGATAGAATTCCTTTCGTAGTATCTTCTTCCCTGCTTAAAACTGCCGCTCCTGCCCCATCACCAAAAATTACCGAAACTCCTCGGCCACGTGAAGTCATGTCCAATCCTGTAGAATGCACTTCGGATCCTATTACAAGAATATTTTTGTACATTCCAGTCTTAATATACTGATCGGCAACAGAAAGAGCGTAAAGAAAACCCGAACATTGGTTTCTTACATCTAATGCTCCAACGGTTCTTAAACCCAAATCACGCTGTACCAAAACACCAGGCCCAGGAAAATAATAATCAGGACTTAGCGTTGCAAATACTACAAAATCTATATCTTCATTAGCAACACCCGAACGTTCGATAGCAATTTTGGCAGCTTTAACCCCCATTGAAGTAGTGGTATCTTCGCCACGAATAATATGCCGTCTTTCCTGAATCCCTGTTCTTTCTTGAATCCATTCGTCATTGGTATCAATGATTTTCGACAAATCATCGTTGGTCACTACATTATCTGGGACATAATACCCTAATCCCGTTATTTTTGAATGGTACATACTTTTATCGTTTTGTTAAAATCAAGGTAGCAAATTTAAATATCTTTTAAAATATTTGATTACAAATTACTGATTTTTTAGCAATACCCAATTCTTTTTTCAGAAGCTATTTTACAGTATTTCCTATAAGCATAAGTAATTAACATAAAAAGCACTTAAAAAAAGCTATTTTTGTTTAATATGTAACAAAATTAATTTGCTTCGACATATTCTTAAATTACTGATCAAACTATTTTATTTATGAAATTAAGACTTTCCATATTTACATTTCTGTGTATAAGCTTCTCTTCATTGGCACAAGAAAATCTAAACTATCAAAAACCATCCAAATCAATACTAGATTTAGCCGATTATCAAAGAGCGCCATCGGTTTCTTTAGATACCAAAAAAGAATACATGCTATTGAGCTATAGAGCCACATATAAAACACTGGACGATTTAAATCAGGATGAAATGCGTTTGGGAGGTTTACGGATCAATCCCATAACAAACATTTCGAGTACGGTAACTTACATCAACAATATAAAATTGAGAAAAGTTGCTGACAAAAACGAAATACAGGTTACCGGTTTGCCCTCTAATCCGAAAATAAGCAATGTAGTTTGGTCGCCAAATGATAAAAAGATACTGTTTTCAAACACTATTGCTACTGGAGTAGAAATGTGGGTTTTGGATATTGCCTCCGCAAAAGCAACAAAATTAACCGATGCAGCAGTAAATGCAAATCTGGGAACACCATTTAGCTGGTTCAATGATAATGAAACTATTTTGGTAAAAATGCTTCCTAAAAACAGAGCCGCATTATTAGATTCCAAAAAAGATTTGCCAACTGGACCAATTATCTCAAACTCAGCTGGAGCAAAATCACAAAATAGGACGTATCCTGATATGCTGAAAAACCAAAATGATGAAATCAATTTCGAGAACATCATTACGTCTGAGCTTTATAAAGTTACTCTGGACGGAAAAGCAGTTTTATTCAAATCAGCAGCTATGTTTGCTGGAGAAAGAATTTCCCCTGACGGAAATTATGTAATGACAACCACCATTCAAAAACCATTCTCTTATATTGTCCCTATAAATCGTTTTCCTTCAAAAACGGTTGTTTATGACAAAAATGGTCTTGAAATAAAAACAGTAAATGAAGTACCGCTGAATGAAATTATACCAAAAGGATTCATGGCGGTACGCACAGGAAAAAGAGAAATGAACTGGAGAAACGACAAGCCTGCTACGTTATATTATGCAGCAGCTTTGGACGAAGGAGATCCAGCAAACAAAGTAGATTTTAGAGACGAAATCTTTTTATGGGTTGCTCCATTTACAGCAAATCCAACTTCACTAGCAAAAACACCACAGCGTTTTGGGGGAATTATTTGGGGGAATGAAACCATTGCTGTTATCTTTGATGAATGGTATGACACCCGAAACACTAAAACCTACCTGATCAATCCATCAGATCCTAATCAAAAGCCAAAAGTAATTTCGGATAGAAATTCACAAGACATTTATTCAGATCTAGGGAATTTTGAAACCAAAAAAAATCAATACAATAAAAATGTACTGGCAATAGAAAACAATAATGCATACCGCATTGGAGAGGGATTTACTAAAGATGGTCAGTTTCCTTTTATAGACGAATTAAACCTGAAAACTTTGCAGTCCAAGCGTCTTTACACGTCTCTTTATAAAGACAAAAAAGAAGATTTGCTGGAAATTGAAGATTTTAAAACCGGAAAAGTATTGGTTCAGATTCAGTCCAAAAATGAATACCCAAACTACTATTTTAGAAATATCAAGCAAAAAAACAGCCTGACTCCTATTACTGCTTTTGCAAATCCATTTGAAAGCATCAAAAATGTGAGCAAAGAAGTAATCAAATACAAACGAAAAGACGGAGTTGAATTATCCGGAACACTTTACTTACCGGAAGGTTATGACAAAGTCAAAAAAGAAAAACTGCCTTTACTGATTTGGGCCTATCCAGCCGAATTCAAGGACAAAAGCAGTGCTGGGCAAAGCAATCAGAATCCTAATGAATTTACGTTTCCTTATTATGGTTCCTTTGTATATTGGGTAACCAAAGGATATGTTGTTCTTGATGATGCTTCTTTTCCGATTATTGGCGAAGGAAGTACAGAACCGAATGATAATTTCATCACCCAATTAGTAGATGATGCCGAAGCCGCTATAAATGCCGTGGATGCTTTAGGATACATCAACCCAAAAAAAGTCGCTGTTGGCGGACATTCTTACGGTGCCTTTATGACAGCTAATTTATTGACTCACTCTAATCTTTTTGCCTGCGGTATTGCCAGAAGCGGTGCTTACAACAGAACTTTAACTCCTTTTGGTTTTCAAAGCGAACAGCGCAATTACTGGGAAGTTCCTGCAGTGTACAATACAATGTCACCATTCATGACTGCCGATAAAATGAAAACACCATTACTTTTGGTTCATGGCGAAGCCGATAATAATCCGGGTACTTTTACTTTACAGACTGAACGTTATTTCCAAGCGTTAAAGGGATTAGGCGCTCCTGTGAGAATGGTAATATTACCGAAAGAATCTCACGGTTATGTTGCTAAAGAAAATATTCTGCACTTATTATGGGAGCAGGATCAATTCTTGGAGAAATATTTGAAGAACTAAAACTATAGAAATTAAACAAAAAAAGAGACAGTTTTCACTGTCTCTTTTTGATTTAAGCCACTTTGTAAATAGCTTCTTTATGTTTTGAAATTCAGAAAAACTGTCTAAATAATCCTCAATACTACTTCCTGATTGAATTCTAAAGCGGTTTCATGTTCAAAGAAAATGACTCTTCGGTCAAAAACTGCTTTAATTAAAAACCGGCTTCCCTTAAAAAAAGATTCTTTTACAATTGCTTTTATAGAGCCGTTGGAGTCCAGTTTTAACTGATGCGGATATAATAAAACAATATCATCTTCTCCTTCAATTGGCATTAACTGCGATAATTTTAATTCATTCACTTCTCCAAAAAGTGAGGCAACATATTTATTCAAAGGGTATTTATAAACATCGGCTGAAGGTCCTTTTTCCATAATTCTTCCCTGATACAAAACAATAGTTTCGTCTGAGAAAGAAAGGGCATCAACACTATCGTGGGTTGCAATGAAACAAGTGATTTCTTTTTTCTTTAAATAAGCAAAAAGGTTTCTGCGGAGTGCATTTTTTCTAAAATTATCAATATGGCTGAAAGGTTCGTCCAACAGCAATACTTCTGGTTCAAGAGCCAAAACTCTGGCCAGAGCCACACGCTGCTGCTGTCCACCGCTCAATAATTTGGCTTTTACATTGGCAAATTCGGTCATTTCAACCATTTCCAGCAATTCTTGAATACGCAGTTTTTTTAACGGTAAAAAACCATTGGAAAGAAACTTACCTACATTTTCGGATACGGTTTCATAAGGCATCAAATCAAAATCTTGTGCCAGATATTTCATAAAAGGCATCCCCGGAATCAAATTGTATTTTGGTCCCCGAATCTCTGTTTCGTTATACAAAATGCGTCCATGATTTAAATCATACATTCCATAAAGCAGTTTTAAAAGCGTACTTTTTCCACAGCCGCTCTCGCCAAGAATCGCTATATTTTGTCCTTTGGCAACAGTGAAGTCAACATTCTGAATAATGATTTTTTCGGTATAGCCGAATGAAATATTTTGAACTTGAAGCATTCTATACTATTAAAATTTTAGGATAACAAAGATAGTTTCTTTACCAAAAAAAATATACTGATAATTCATTTATATCCAAAAAAAAACTGCTTCATGATAAAGCAGTTTTTTTTTACATAATGATTTAGTCCTTATTGTTGCTTTTTGGCATCTTCAACCATTTTAGCATTTGCAGTAATTGCAAATTCTACACGGCGATTTTGGCTTTGTCCTTCTTTGGTCTCATTAGATGCTATTGGATCTGCAATTCCAAAACCAGATGTTTTGAAACGGCTTGCTGCCAATCCTTTTGAGATCAAATATGTCTTTACAGATTCGGCTCTTTTTTGCGAAAGCGTCAGATTGTATTCTGGTTTACCTGTACTGTCTGTATAACCAAATATTTCAATATTAGTATCAGCATAGGAATTAAATACTGGAATTAATTTATCCAGATTAGCTTTTGCAGTTGGTGTTAATGTAGCTTTGTTTAGATCAAAACGAACTGCATTTTCATTCAAAACCAAATGGATTCCTTCTCCAACTCTTTCAACATCTGCTCCTGGTAATGCTTGATCGATTTCGCGGGCTTGTTTGTCCATTTTGTTTCCAATTAAGGCTCCTGTACCACCACCAACAGCAGCTCCAATTGCAGCTCCCAAGGCAGCGTTGCCACCTTTTCCTAGATTATTTCCAAGAATAGCTCCGATAACTCCTCCGGCAACAACTCCTATTCCAGCGCCTTTTTGAGTATTATTGGCATTTTTTACAGAATCACAGCCTGTAAAAAGCATACTCAACATACATAATCCACTTAATCCTATAATTGCAATTTTTCTCATCTTTATTCTATTTTAGTTAACTTTTTGAAATGAGTAAACAACATCTGTTGGTTTACTTCCTACATTTATTTTATCGACCAATTCAAACGAAGTTTCGGATTGGTTTCTTACTCCTAGAACAAAACCTGTCTTTACGTTTTTAGATTTCAATCCTTCATCTAATATCTTTAAAACAAATTGTCCTTCTTTATTAATATACCAAGTAATTGCCGAAGTAAATGCAGTACAGTTTGGACTGTTCAAAGTCAAATTTCCTTTATTATTGTTTGAAATAAATTTCCATGTGCTTCCGATAAAACATTTTGAATCAGCAAGATTAAAAGAATTTACTTTAATATAATCAGATCCTGGATAGCCCACGCTTACAATCTGCCAGTCGCCTTTTATCCCAACTTGAGAAGTCTTGTCTAATTTTGTCATTGGAGCATTAGAAACTGGTTCCGGTGCTGTAGGTGCTGTAGATCCAGACTTACACGCAAAGACCAAAATGGCCATAGTACATATCAAAAGAATTTTTCTCATTTTTTTTAATTTTAGAATTAATTTAGCTACAAAGGTACATATGATTTTGGAACAAAATTATTTTTTTATTTATATAATTTCCTTAAGACGAGTGGTTGTAATGTGGTATTTCTATAATAAAACATATGACATTTTGAAAGGCAATCTACGTTTCAGACAGCAAAAAATAAAGGATTGGTACTGTTTTTTTTTGAAATATTTTAGCAAAAAATAAAGGATTGGTACTGTTTTTTTTTGAAATATTTTAGCAAAAAATAACGAAGATCAAGGTTTTGTTATTTGCTTTAGATTATCTCAATCTTATAATTATTTAGTGCCGCCAAATCCAGATTGAAAAAAGAAATGCACTGCCAAAAGCAGTGCGTTTCTTTTTCAAAAAAATATAATTTAAACTATAGGCTGTGCTACAGCCTCTGGAGTTTCCCCAGTCACGGTATTGTAAATCACATAATCATTGTACTTGGCCACATCACTCGTTTCCCAAATACTAAGTCCCGTTGTGGTGTACTGCACCAAAGTTTTGTAGATGGCATTAGCAGCTTCTACACGGTCTTCCTGCATGATATCACGCTCTCCTATTTTAAATTTCACATCTACAATCAACACTGCAAACTCGTTGCAAAGTGTGGTAATAGCGGTAAGCATGGCTACTGTCAGACCGTTAGGCGTAAGATCTGCCAAAAATTCGGTGCCTGCCCTTACCACTCTTTTTCCAGTAATGAGTAAATCAGAATCCGATTGTTGCGAAAGTGCCTCGGTGCCAAATTGTTTGTATTTGGCACTTTGAGTACCATACTTTAGCTCGGCTCTCGCCATGACAGCTCTTATTGCCACTCGCAATTGGTCGGCCTTAGCATCCTTGTTGGTCGTAACACCGGTTTGCTTGCTTACAGATTCGATATCGGTAATACTGTTTGAAAAAGCATTGATGGCCGTTTCAAGATTGGTTACTAGCGCGGCCGTAACACCAAAAGGCGTAAAAGCAGCTGCATCCCTGCGCATAAAAGCAATTTTCTCTTTCCCTGTGGTTACTAATTTGGCATCCGAAAAATTATACAATCGAACTACTTCTGGTTTTTTCATAATTATTATGTTTTTTAGGTTTATACTCACAAATATATTAAAAATACAATATGTACTACATTTACATATAAAAAAAACATTACACTAATAATTTGCAAAGCTCTCAATAATAGCATTTTTACTGTCCCAAGACAGTAATCGGCAATCCGAAACATGCAAAAATTTGTCCGAAGATTGTAATTGGAAGTCAGAAGTATGTAACAAGCATTCCGCAGATCTCATCAGGGAGTCCGAAGCATGCAACAGGCTGTCCGAAGACCGCATCAGGGAGTCCGAAGCTCGTATCAGGGCATTATTTTTTCATTGAATGCCCTATTTTACTGGGTTGAGTGTGAAAAATGACAAAATGAACAAAAATTATGCTTTGTAGGTTTGTAACTATTATTTTCTATATTTGAGAAAAGAATAAAATGAGACAAACTTTCGCCAATCTACCCAATTTTAGGTGTATATACGAAGGTTTGTATCGCATATATATAAGTTATAGGAAACCATATACAACACAACATTAAATAATTATAAAACTTAACAAAATTTAAAAAGCTTTTTCAATGAAAACAATTCTATTCAATAAAAAAAAGAAGTTCATATTTCTACTACTAATTTTAACTAATCAGTCATTTGGACAATGCTGGCAGTCAATAAGTGCTGGAGCATGGCATTCTGTTGCAATAAAATCAGATGGTACACTTTGGGCTTGGGGATATAATGCTGCCGGACAACTAGGTGATGCAACTAATATTAATAAAAACTCACCTATTCAAATAGGTTTAGATAATAACTGGAACGATATAAGTACAGGAGCTAATTATACCGTTGCAAAAAAAAATGATGGTTCACTTTGGACATGGGGATTTAATAATTCAGGACAATTAGGAAACGGAACTACTGGAGATGGAACAATTGGCAATATAAACGTACCCACTCAAATTGGTACAGCTACTAATTGGTATAGACTAAGTGCTGGGAGTAATCACTCTATTGCCATAAAAAGTGACGGGACATTATGGGCTTGGGGAAGAAATAATTATGGGCAATTAGGTGATGGCACATATACCGACAGAAATATTCCTATCCAAATAGGAACTGCTAATGATTGGTCTATTATAAGTTCAGGTGTAGATTATACCACCGCCATAAAAACTAATGGTACTATTTGGGCATGGGGATATAATGATTATGGACAATTGGGCGATGGTACATATGAAAATAAAAACTTACCCATTCAAATTGGCACGTTTAATAACTGGATTTCTATAAGTGCTGGTCGGGATTTTACAATTGCCAAGAAATCGGATGGCACACTTTGGTCTTGGGGTGTAAATCTTGATGGTGAGTTAGGGAATGGTACAAACACAAATACTAATATTCCATCTCAAATAAATGGCGCGACAAATTGGGATAAGATGACTGCTGGATATTACTTCACCATTGCTACTAAAACCGATGGGACGCTTTGGTCATGGGGAAGAAATAATTTTGGACAATTAGGCGATGGCACTAATAACTATTCAAACAATCCTATTCAAATAGGTACTGATAACAATTGGAATTTAATAAAATCTGGAGGATATCATACAATAGCTATAAAGAATGATGGCTCGTGTTGGGGTTGGGGAATGAATGCCTTCGGTCAAATAGGTGTCGGGACAAATTCTAATATAAGTATTCCTAATGGAATAAGTTGTCCAAATTCATTAAACATCATTCATTTTCAAAATAATAAGGCAAATATTTTATATCCTAATCCCACAAATGAGACAATAAATATTCTAAATTCTCGATATCAAATTGAAAAAATAGAACTTTTTGATATTGAAGGAAGAAATTTACTTTCTGAAAAAGTAAATAAAAGTACATATGCATTAAACATCATAAACTTTCCAAAAGCAACATATATTTTGAAAATATATTCTGAAAATGGAATTGAAAATATTAAAGTTATAAAACAGTAGAATAATGGCTTCCTATAACAGCTACTACAACGGATTTGGGCAATTGGCTTAATGGTAAGTTGGTTTTGTATTTGGAATATTTGGCAAATCCGAAAATAGGGCTTAATTAAATCCCAAACCCGCTGTAGTGCCAGAACGTTGGGCGATATTTAGCCTAAAAAACGGAATCATCAATTGAAAAATATTTCTATGAAAAATCTAATTAAAGTTTTTATTCTATTGTTTATTTTTACAAGTTGCGAAAAAACAGAAGATAACACAAACGATGATTGTACATCTAATTGCACTACTTTAAGGGGTAGATTTGTAACACTAAATAATGCTCCCGTTCCAAATATTAAAGTTTCACTAAATTACGAAATAAGTGGTCTTGGATTTGGTGGTGGTTACACACGAAAGATAATAAGTACTGAATCTGACCAAAATGGGAGTTTTTATAAAAACTTTTTTATAAATGACAAGGAACTAGGCAATACTACAAATGGATCTTTTCAATTTAATATTGATGACTCAAATCTTGATGTTAATAAATATATTAGGACCAATAATTTTACAGATATGAGGACTGAAATTGGATTTTCAATTTACTCAATTACAACTAGAGATACAATAATTGACAAAACATATTATATTCCTAAAAAAGCATATATAAAAGTGAATTTAAATAATTTCATTCCAATAGAAGCTGATGATTTTTTTGAAGTTCGAACATTTTATCCTTTCGGAACTAAAATTGGAAAAAATGATTTTTTAAATTCTGAATATTCAACAGGTTTTAGTGGGTATGACAATTGGACAGCAACAAAACTTAATAATCGTTTAAATGTATTTGTAGCCGAAGGCGAAAACAATGTAATAAGAATTTTAAAAAGAAAAAATGGCGTATATTCCTTTGAAGATTTTCCAATGATAATTACAGCAAATAATCCGATTGAATTAACATACAACTATTAAAAAAACATCGCCCAACACACGCTACAAGCAATTTGGGTATTAGGCTTAATGGAAAAATTGGTTTGTATTTGGGACGATTTGGCAAATCCGAAAATAGGGCTTAATTTAATCCCAAACCCTCTGTAGTGCCAAGACGTTACCTGCAAGCTTAAAGCATGACAAATCCTGAAATAGGTTGACTAAAAATTAAACACTTTTAGTAAACTATGGAACCCACAAAAAAAGGACACTGTCCAAAAATTGAGTACAAAAAAATCGGTTTTGACTTAAAACTTTCCATCATTGACCAAATTT
>CAUPJC010000020.1:0-93882 GCA_963511475.1 uncultured Flavobacterium sp. | reverse complement strand
TGCGGAATCTTTCAATGCTAAAATAAAAGCATTTAGAAGTCAATTTAGAGGCGTTAGAAACGTTGCTTTCTTCCTTTTTAGGCTAACTAATATTTATGCTTAATTTTTGCTAATCCACAACTTTTCGTGTTGATCCCAAACAGCTCAGATTTTTGCGCCAAAATCACAAACCACCCTAAAACAAAAAAAAACCACCTAACAAAAGTTAGATGGTTTTCATAAAGAGCCGGCGGAGGGACTCGAACCCACGACCTGCTGATTACAAATCAGCTGCTCTAGCCAACTGAGCTACGCTGGCAGACTCAATATGTTTTGTAATGCGTCAACTCAAATAAAAAACCATCTAAATAAATAGATGGTTTTTTTTGAGCCGGCGGAGGGACTCGAACCCACGACCTGCTGATTACAAATCAGCTGCTCTAGCCAACTGAGCTACGCTGGCGACTCATTACGTTTGCAAAGATAAGCTTGAATTTCGTTTTTCCAAAAAAAAATCAAACTTTTTTTACCCTTTTTTTTACTGCAAATCGTTGATTTTACCAATCAATTGATTAGCAGTTTGTTCCAATTCTACATTTATTTGTTTGAAATGTGCTTTTTTGTTTTCAACATTTTTAGCATTCACTTTAGTGATCAAAACATCAAAAGCAGCGATAGCTTCGTCAATCAATGCATTCGTTTCATCAGTAGGTTTTCCTGTTGTAGAAATTTCAAACAAGTAAACTGCCTCAATTATATCACCTAAAACGTAGTTGATGTCTTTCTTTAAATTCTTAACGTTTGCCATTTTATTTTTTATTTAATTTGCGTTTGCAAAAGTACACATAATCTTTCTATTCCCAACTATGAAATGTAAATTTCTAAAATAGAAGCTTTTCCCTTCAAATTATATGATTTGATTGCTGCAGGAAGAAGAACTGTATCTCCTTTTATATATTGATAAATTACACCATCATATTCTAATTCAAAAGAGCCTTCAATACACATATACACTGTAAAAGATAATCCTGAATTCTCAACTGCTTTTACATTTTCCAATGGAATAAAGTTGGTTGTAAAGTAAGGACAATCAACCACTGTGTTTGACTGATTAACCTCTTTAGTATACTCTTTATAAGTATTGACTTTTTTATAATTAATCGCATCCAATGCCAAATCAACATGAAGTTCTCTTGTATTTCCTTGTGAATCTTTCCGATCAAAATCATACAAACGGTATGTAATATCCGAAGTCTGCTGTATTTCGGCAACAACTAATCCTGCACCAATAGCATGAACCGTTCCCGTTTCTAAGAAAAAAACATCTCCAGATTTTGCTTTTACGTCATCAAGTATATCGGTCAGCGTTTTATTATTCAAATGTTCTACATATTCCTCCGGACTTGAATCTTCTTTAAAACCAACAATGATTCTAGCGTCTTTATCGGCTTGAGTAACATACCACATTTCGGTTTTACCAAAAGAATTGTGACGTTTTTTGGCCAATTCATCATTAGGATGCACTTGAATCGATAAATCCTCACGAGCATCTAAGTATTTGAAAAGCAATGGAAATTGTTTTCCAAATCTTTCATGAACTGCCGTTCCCAGAATTTCATCAGGATACTCATTAATTAACTCCGTTAAAAGTTTTCCTTTGTACTCCCCGTTTGCCACTACGCTCACATCTCCTTCTACGGTAGACAATTCCCAGCTTTCGCCGGTAATATTGGACGTAATTGGTTTATTCAGAATCGTTTTTAACTTTTCTCCTCCCCAAATTCTTTCTTTCAGAATGGCATTAAACTGCAATGGATAATTTTTTGAACTCATATTTTTTATTTACAAATTTCTATACTTTTAACTACAAAAGGTAATGTTATTTTGTCCTTTTATGATTCTATTTCTTTAATTGCTTCAAGGGCTTTTGAAATATGATTTTTTGCTTTCATGCTGTCAAATATCATGATAATAGTTCCCGTTTTATCAGCTACATAAGTTACTCTTCCTGGAATTAATCCAAACAAATTAGAAGGTACTCCAAAAAGAGTTCTAATTTTCTTGTCTGAATCTGACAAAAGAATAAAAGGCAGTTTAAATTGACTGGTGAACTTTTGATGGGATACAACACTATCACCGCTGATTCCTATTACCTCAGCTCCAAGATCTTTAAAATCTTCATATTGATCCCTAAAACTGCAGGCCTGAGTTGTACAGCCCGGAGTATTATCTTTTGGGTAAAAATAAATAACTAATGACTTTTTGCCAATTAGATCTTGACTCTTAAAATCATTCCCATTGGTGTCTTTTGCTGTAAAATTTGGAATTTTATCTCCCACTTTTAGTTCCATTATTCTCCTTTATAAGTTACAAAATTGCGGGGGGTTTCATAAAGAAGCACTTCCAGATCTAGTTCAGGTTTAACTTTTCTTCTAATTTTATTCCAAATCACCACTACAATATTCTCTGCCGTTGGATTTAAATCTTGAAATTCAGGCACGTCCAGATTCAAATTTTTATGATCAAATTGATTCTCGACTTCTTCTTTGATAATATCAGTCAAGAATTTCACATCCATAACATACCCCGTTTCTTTATCGATTTCTCCAGTAACACTAACGATTAATTCGTAGTTGTGTCCGTGAAAATTGGGGTTATTGCATTTGCCAAAAACAGCATCGTTTTGTTCAAAAGTCCAATCTTTTCGATACAAACGATGTGCTGCATTAAAATGGGCTTTTCTGGATATGGTTACTCTCATAAGGGATTTTAGAATTTAAATAAAATACAGATTAGTTCTTTTGTTATAAAGCGTGTTCTTCTAAAAAGTGATAAAACTCATCAAAAATAATTTTAAACCAAACGGTATAAATTTCTGGATTCAAAAGCATATCATTTTTTACATCTTCAATTTTCATCCATTTCCAAGCTTCAACCTCATCAGTATTAATGAACGGTTCTGCATCATAATACCCAATCATTACATGATCAAGTTCGTGTTCTGTCAAACCGTTATCAAAAGGCGCTTTATAAATAAAATGGAAAAGTTCTTTCAATTCGGTACTAAACCCCATTTCTTCATACAATCTGCGGTTACCGGCCTGAATATTGGTTTCGCCTTCACGCTGATGACTGCAACAGGTATTCGTCCATAATAAAGGTGAATGATACTTTTGATGCGCTCTTTGCTGAAGCATCACTTCATTTTTATTATTTAAAACAAAAACAGAAAAAGCACGATGCAAAATAGCTTTTTCATGCGCTTCCAGTTTTGGCATTAAACCAATCTGCTCATCCAATTCATTTACTAATATTACTTTTTCTTCTTCCATAGTATTTATTGATAAAGCAAAAGTACGAAAAAGATATTCCCTGTAAAGGCTTTAACATTCTTTTACTTTTTGTTCAAATCTTCCCCCAAATACTCCTTAAAACCTCAAACTTAGAAGCCTGAACTCGATTATTATTAACTTCAAAAAAAATGAAACTGTTGGGTGTAATTGAATCGTGGATTATTATTATTATTTTTTTGAATGATGTTAAAAAAGCAAAAACATTTCCTTTAGCCCCGGTAGTAGTGAAAATCCTTTTGTGCCGGGGTTCGGCACAAAAGATTGCAGCGGATAACGGGACGATACTTCCTGAAAATGCCTAATCTTTCTGCTCCAAAAAATCAACAATCGAGTTCGGGTTAGAAACTATAATCTGCGTTACTAAATATTTTACAGATCGGATTTAACTTTTGATTTATGAAAAATTGCTGATTTTATTACTTTCAAAAACTAAAAAAGCATTTTTGACGTATATCTCATTAGTTAAAAATTACATAAATAGAAATTGAATTGTAAAATACCCGACATTTTGATTGTAATTTGCTATTTACTTTTGGGTATAAAACAGACACTATGAAAACAACATCATTTTATTGTATTTTATTTCTAATTCCTCTTTTTATTTTTCAAGCCTGCGGGCAGAATAAAGAATCAAAAAATAATGAAATAAATCCAGCCGAAAGCAAATCTAAAAACCCATATTATTCGCGCACTGACACCACAAAACTAAATTTATCAGATGCCGAATGGAAAAAAATTCTTCCAGAAGAAGTTTATTTGGTTTCCCGCAAAGCAGATACCGAAAGACCATTTACAGGCAAGTATTGGAGTACCGATGTAAAAGGAACTTATTATTGTGCCGCCTGCGGTAACCTGCTTTTTCGATCAGGTGCAAAATTTTCCAGCAGTTGTGGCTGGCCAAGTTTCTTTGAACAGGAAAATAAAAAAAGCGTCGTATTCAAAGACGATAATTCCATTGGAATGGAACGAATCGAGGCTCTTTGTGGCAGATGCGATGGTCATTTAGGCCATTTATTTGATGATGGCCCAGCTCCAACCGGAAAAAGATACTGCATGAATTCTATCGCTCTTGATTTTGTTCCAGATGCCAAATAAAAATTAAAAATGAATCTCATGAAAACGAAAATAATTATTTTAGCCTGTGTGCTATTTACTGGAATCCTTTTTTCTCAAAACAATACTAAAACTAAAAAAATGACACAATCTAATTTTGAAACTATAACTCTAGGCGGAGGATGCTACTGGTGTGTAGAAGCTGTTTACGAAAACCTGAAAGGTGTAAAATCAGTCGTTTCTGGATTTTCGGGAGGAAAAATACTCAATCCGAGTTACGAAGAAGTTTGTTCGGGGACTACTGGCCATGCCGAAGTTGTGCAAATCACTTTTGATAAAAATGTGACTAGTCTTGATGAGATTTTTAAAGTTTTCTTCACCGTTCACGACCCGACAACTCTTAACAGACAAGGTGCCGATAAAGGAACGCAATACCGTTCTGTAATTTTTTATAATGATGAAGAACAAAAAAAAGAAGCGCAGTCTATTATTGCTGAACTAAAAAATGCAAAAGTCTATGAAAATCCAATTGTAACTACGTTAGAACCGTTTACGAAATTTTACAAAGCAGAAGATTACCATCAAAACTATTATGCAAATAATAAAAGTCAGCCTTATTGCCAAATGGTGATTCAGCCCAAGCTGGAAAAATTTGAAAAAGTATTCAAAGATAAATTGAAAACTAAAAAGTAATTTTCAACCTCACAAAAGCCGAAATCTATTTTCGGCTTTATTATTTACAAACAATAAATTGTTTTTCAAATGATTACACAAAAGCCTTGGACTGCATCAGAAGGTTTACCTGAAGACTTAATTTTAATCCAAGAAATACTTTTTGACAATTGCAATTTCCAAATCACACAACCCATTCCTGAAGCTGAAAGTGCTGAATATGGAGCTTGCGCTTTTGCTTTAAACAATTTAAATATTCGATTCCGAACTGCCAAAATCACACCTACCAAAACTGGTCAGTTTGTTACGCTTTGGAAAAGAATAAATCAGGGTCCTATTCAGCCATTTGCCTCCACAGATCCAATTGATTTATTTGTTATTAGTGTTAGGAAAGGCAATCACTTTGGATTGTTTATTTTTCCTAAATCAATTTTGATAACCAAGGAAATAGTAACTGATAAAAAAGAAGGAAAACGTGCTATTCGAGTTTATCCGCCATGGGATAAAACAACCAGCAAGCAAGCCGAAAAAACACAAAAATGGCAATTGGATTATTTCTTAAAATCATCAGATGTCCAATCAATTGATATAAACCGCACAAAACTGCTCTTCCTTATGAAAGACTAAAAACTGGTGTTTGGCAAAATCCAATATTCTTTCCTTATCTTTAAAAACATAAAAATCTTATTTCAAAAAACTTTCCATTCAAAATTTGAAAACTATGAGAAAAAGAATATTCAAATCTCAAACAATTTATCTGACGTTTCTATTGATTCTAGGTCTAAATTTAACTCAAGCTCAAGAAAAAAAAGTAGCTCCGACTTCGCAGGAACTGTATAACGAAATCGCTGCGATGGATACCACTCTTTTTGATGCTTTCAATGCCAAAGATATGGCGAAATTTAGACCCTTGTTTACCGAAGATCTAGAATGGTACCAAGACAACGGCGGTTTGCTTTCCTATGAAACTGTCTTTACCAACTTTGAAAAAATGTTCAAAAACGAAAACAAACTCACTCGACAATTAGTGAAAGGCAGTCTTGAAATACACCCCATAAAAGATTTTGGAGCTATAGAAACTGGAGTTCATCAATTTCGACATGTAGAAAACGGAAAAGAAGAAATAGGAACTTTTAAGTTTATGGCAATTTGGAAAAAAGTGAACAACCAGTGGAAAATTTCAAGAATGATAAGCTATGATCATTAATTGCTAAAAAATCATGTGAGTGTTCTTACATAAGAAGCTTTATTGTTTCAATACCTCAGCAATTTTTAAAGCACACTTTTCACCGTCAATAGCCGCCGAAATAATTCCGCCTGCATAACCTGCTCCTTCACCGCAAGGGTACAATCCTTTTATCTGTAAGTGTTCATAGGAAACTGCATCTCTAGGAATACGAACTGGTGAGGAGGTTCTCGATTCCGGCGCATGTAAAATGGCTTCATTTGTCAAATAACCACGCATAGATTTACCAAATTCAGTAAAGCCTTCTCTTAAAATCTGAGAGAGAAATCCCGGAAAAACCTGTCCCATTTCTACCGAAGTAGTTCCTGGAACATAAGATGTTTTTGGAATACTGGAAGAAACTTTATTTTGTGTAAAATCAATCATGCGCTGTGCCGGCACTTTTTGGGTTTGCCCAGCCAGATGCCATGCTTTTTTCTCAATACTTTTTTGAAATTCCATTCCGGCTAAAGCACCAAATTTAGCGAAAGGCTTAAAATCTTCCAGTTTCAATTCGATTACAATTCCTGAATTAGCAGTTGCTTGATCGCGTTTAGACGGCGACCAGCCATTGGTAACTACTTCGCCAGGACTGGTAGCGCAAGGAGCAATTACACCTCCTGGGCACATACAGAACGAATACATTCCTCTTCCATTTACCTGTTTCACTATAGAATAAGGCGCTGGTGGCAAATGCTCTCCACGATAATCACAACTGTACTGAATACTGTCAATTAACGACTGCGGATGCTCGGCTCTTACGCCCAAAGCAAAAGGTTTGGCTTCAATAAGCACTTTCTTTTTGTCCAATAATTCAAATATATCTCTTGCCGAGTGTCCTGTTGCCAGAATTAATTTATTAGCTAAGATGGTTTCGCCGCTTTGGGTTACAATCCCTTCAACCTCATTATTTTTTATTAAAATATCGGTCAAACGGGTTTCGAACAAAACTTGTCCGCCACATTCGATAATTTTCTCTCGAATATCCTGTATAATTTGGGGCAATTTGTTCGTCCCAATATGCGGATGAGCATCTACCAATATATCTCCAGTAGCTCCAAAAGCAACAAGCAGTTCCAATATTCGGGTTACATCGCCACGTTTTTTGGAGCGAGTGTATAATTTCCCGTCGGAATAAGTACCTGCTCCACCTTCTCCAAAACAATAATTGGAATCTTCATTGACAATATGATCGACATTAATAGCTTTCAAATCGCGACGACGGCCGCGAACATCTTTTCCGCGTTCGATAACTATTGGTTTTAAACCTAATTCTATTAATTGCAAAGCCGCAAAAAGCCCGGCTGGTCCAGCCCCAACAACAATAACTTCTTGAGCAGTTGAAACGTTTTTATAATCGGGTAGTTCTATTTTTTGTTCCTGAAAAGGTTCTCCTTTTAAATAAATAGAAACTTTCAAATTGATTTTGATTGCTTTTTGGCGGGCGTCAATAGATCTTTTTAAAACAACTACATGCTGCATTTCATTTACCGAAACTTTTATTTGTTTTGACAAATAGTCTTTTAGCAACGATTCGTTGGATGCAATTTCTGGAGAAACTTGTAACAGGAGTTCTTGTGGCATATCTTATTTATACAATTAGCTTTTCTTTCTATGAAAAGAAAATGCAAAAATAGTATTTTGAAATGAAATTAGTTCTTTAATATAAAATCCATTTTCAAAATAGACTTTGTACCTTTGTTTCTTTCAAACTTTACACTACATAAAGAATGTCCAGAAAAATAAAACTTATATGGGATTTTCGCGGTCCGGCTTCTGCCAAAACTGCCGAACACCACGAAATCCATTTGAAAGAATACATCGCCATTGAGAAATTACCGATAAACATTACCGGATTCCAAATCTTAGATGAAATGTATGCGATTGCTTATATGGTGGTAATGGAAGAAAATATGATTCAGGTACGGGACACATTGAAACCACATCGAGGAGAAGTTTACCAGTAAGCAGATTTCAGGTTGAAGAAGGCAGTAGACACTTTATAAAACTAAACATAAAAAAAAGCCGATTTTCGTCTGAAAATCGGCTTTTGATCTATTAAAAATTCAATTTTTGTTTTTGATAAAAAACTTTTAAACAGATTTTTTTTAATTCTGAAATCTGCGTTCTGAAATCTGCAAACTAATTCGCTACTTCACTAATGAATTTTATCCGCATTAAACGCAATTCATCAAGATCATAGTCGCCATCAAATTCCTTGAGCGCTTTTTCAATATTATCCGATTCGGATTCCATAAAATATTCATGAATTTCTTCTTGTTGGTCGTCATCCAGCATTTCGTCAATCCAATATTTGATGTTCAATTTGGTTCCGGAATACACAATCTGTTCCATCTCTTTTATCAAATCATCCATTTTTAACCCTTTTGCGGAAGCGATATCAGTAAGAGCTAATTTTCTATCAATATTTTGAATGATATACAGCTTATTGACAGAATTAACCCCAGTAGATTTTACTACCAGATCATCAGGGCGTATAACATCATTTTCTTCTACATAACGATTTATTAATTCAATGAATTCTTTACCGTATTTCTTGGCTTTTCCTTCTCCAACTCCATGAATATTAATCAACTCTGCCTGCGAAATTGGATATTTCAAAGCCATATCTTCCAAAGAAGGATCTTGAAAAACCACAAACGGAGGAACACCAAGTTTTTTGGCTACTTTTTTTCGTAATTCCCGCAGCATTGACATTAATAATTCATCGGCAGTTCCTGATGATTTTGCTGCAGTTACAATAGCTTCATCTTCAGATTCATTGTATTCGTGATCTTCGGACATCAAAAAAGATTCCGGGTTTTTCATAAAAGCCAAACCTTCTTTAGTGATTTCTACAATACCGTATGTTTCAATATCTTTTGATAACAAACCTGCCACAAGAACTTGCCGCAATAATGCCATCCAATATTTCTCGTCATGATTAGATCCTGATCCAAAAAAGGATTGCGAATCTGTTTTATGTGCATTAATAACTGCATTTACACGGCCAATTAATGTAAAAACAATCTCTTTTGATTTATAAATATGTTTGGTTTTTTTGACAACTTCCAAAAGCTTAAGTACTTCGTCTTTTGCTTCCACTTTTGTTTTTGGATTGCGGACATTATCATCCATATCTGCGCCATCTCCTGTTTCGCTGTCAAATTCTTCACCAAAATAATGGAGTAAAAACTTTCGTCTAGACATTGAAGTTTCAGCATAAGCTACGACTTCCTGCAATAAAGCAAAACCTATTTCCTGTTCAGCAACTGGTTTTCCCGAAAGAAATTTTTCTAATTTCTCTACATCTTTATAAGAGTAGTAAGCCAAGCAATGTCCTTCTCCTCCATCTCGTCCGGCTCTACCTGTTTCCTGATAATAACTTTCTAATGATTTTGGAATATCATGGTGAATTACAAAACGTACATCGGGTTTATCGATACCCATACCAAAAGCAATTGTAGCAACAACAACTTCGACATCTTCCATCAGAAACATATCCTGATGTTTTGCTCTTGTTTTGGCATCCAAACCAGCATGATACGGAACGGCACTTATTCCGTTTACCTGTAACACTTCGGCTATTGCTTCAACTTTTTTACGGCTCAAACAGTAAATAATACCAGATTTTCCTTTATGCTGTTTTATAAACCGAATGATATCCGCTTCGATGTTTTTAGTTTTGGTACGAACTTCATAAAATAAGTTGGCTCTATTAAATGAAGCTTTAAAAGTTGTAGCATTAGACATCTCCAAGTTTTTCAGGATATCTTCCTGTACTTTTGGAGTTGCTGTAGCAGTAAGACCTATAATAGGAACTTCTCCTAATTGCTTAATGATATTTTTTAGATTGCGGTATTCCGGTCTAAAATCGTGACCCCATTCCGAAATGCAATGCGCTTCATCAATTGCAACAAATGAAATTGGCACTGTCTGCAGAAAAGCAACATACTCTTCTTTAGTCAAAGATTCTGGTGCTACATACAAAAGTTTGGTTATACCTGCTGTAATATCAGTTTTAACTTGTGTAATTTCAGTCTTGGTAAGTGAAGAATTTAAAACATGGGCAATCCCATTTTCGGAAGAAAGGCTTCGAATAGCATCTACCTGATTCTTCATCAATGCTATTAAAGGAGATACAACAATTGCAGTTCCTTCTTGAACTAAAGCGGGCAATTGGTAGCAGAGTGATTTTCCTCCTCCTGTAGGCATAATTACAAATGTATTCTGCTTATTAAGCAAACTTTTGATTACGCTTTCCTGCAAGCCTTTGAACTTACTAAATCCAAAATACTTCTTTAATTCTTTATCTATGTCAATTTCGTTTGAATTCATTCTTTAATATGTGGTATTTTATATAAATTTGCGGCACATAAAGATACAACTTTCTTTTACACTCACAAATTTTAAATTATCTGTTTTGATTACAAAAGAAAACATATTGGCTAATGCCAAAAAAACTATTGAGTCCGAAAGCCTATCTATAGCTAAACTAGTTGATTTCATTGACAACACATTTGCGGAAGCGGTACAATGTATCTACAATTCCAAAGGGAGATTAGTAGTAACAGGAATTGGAAAAAGTGCTATTATCGCTCAAAAAATGGTAGCATCATTCAATTCAACAGGCACTCCTTCTTTATTTTTACATGCTTCTGAAGCCATACACGGCGATTTGGGAATGCTCCAAAAAGACGATGTTGTTATTTGTATATCCAAAAGCGGTAATAGTCCAGAAATCAAAGCATTGGTTCCTCTTTTAACTCGTTTTGGCAACAAATTAATTGGTATAACAGGAAATATGACTTCCTTTTTGGCTAAGGGTTCTCATTACGTCTTAAACACTACGGTTGATAAAGAAGCCTGCCCATTGAACCTAGCTCCTACTAACAGTACAACAGCACAATTAGTTATGGGAGATGCTATTGTTGTTTGTCTTATGGAAATGAGAGATTTCAAAGCCGAAGATTTTGCTGTCTATCATCCTGGTGGCGCTTTAGGCAAAAAATTACTGCTTCGTGTGAAAGACATGCTGGAACATACTTTAAAACCAGAGGTAAGCCCAAATACTCCAGTTAAAAAAGCAATTTTCGAAATTTCAGAAAAACGTTTAGGGGTAACAGCCGTTGTAGAAAACAATAAAGTAGTTGGAATAATTACTGACGGAGATATCCGAAGAATGTTAAATGACCGAGATACTTTTGCCGAATTGACCGCCAAAGACATTATGACCAAAAATCCAAAAACAGTACAATCAACTAACATGGTTGTGGATGCCTTTAATATAATGGAGGATTACTCCATCACTCAATTAATCGTTGTTGACAATGGTGAGTACAAAGGCGTATTGCATTTACACGATATTTTAAAAGAAGGAATTGTATAATGGCGAAGAAAAACTTAGGAGAAATGTCCTTTTTAGACCATCTGGAAGAATTAAGATGGTTATTAGTTCGAAGTACTGTAGCAATAATAATCATGGCGTGTGTTACTTATACAATAAGTGATTATTTATTTGACGTTATTATTTTTGGACCAACAAGAGCTTCCTTTTTTACGTATCATTTTTTTTGTGAATTGTCGCATCAATTGGGTTTTGCTGAAAGCATCTGCATCACCGAGATGCCATTTATTATTCAGAATACAGAAATGGAAGGTCAGGTTAATGTTTTTGTATGGATGTGTATTTTGGCAGGTTTCATTTTGAGTTTTCCTTATATTTTATGGGAGATCTGGAAATTTATTAGCCCCGCTTTATACGAAAAAGAAAAGAAAAATGCCCGCGTTTTCATTTTTAGCTCTTCCTTACTTTTCTTTTTAGGTGTGTTATTTGGCTATTATGTAGTGATCCCAATGTCAGTTAATTTTGTGGCTACTTTTACGGTAAGTGATGTTGTACTGAACCAATTTACTTTGGAATCCTATATAGGAATGGTCAAAACCAGTATTCTTGCCAGTGGATTGTTTTTTGAATTACCTATAATTATATACTTCCTAACGAAACTCGGACTAGTAACCCCTGAATTTTTAAGAAAATATTGGAAATATGCTGTTGTAATAATCTTGATTGTAGCTGCAATTGTAACGCCGCCAGATGTTGTGAGCCAAACTATTGTTGCCATTCCAATGTTGCTTATTTATGAAGTAAGTATCTTGATTTCAAAAATTGTAGTATTAAATAAAAAGAAAGAAAATGTCTGATATCGTACAAGAATTTAACGACTACCGTTCTAAAATGAACGAAAAATTATTGGCTGACAATAATAAAATTGTAAAACGTATTTTCAATCTTGACACCAATGCTTATGCTCCTGGAGCCTTAGATGTAAAAACCAAAGAACTGCTAGGATTAGTAGCCTCGGCTGTTTTGCGTTGTGATGACTGCGTAAAATACCACTTGGAAACCAGCTATAAAGAAGGAGTTACCAAAGAAGAAATGATGGAAGCCATGGGAATTGCAACCCTTGTAGGCGGAACTATAGTAGTTCCTCATTTACGCAGAGCTTATG
This sequence comes from uncultured Flavobacterium sp., assembly GCA_963511475.1. Taxonomy (GTDB): domain Bacteria; phylum Bacteroidota; class Bacteroidia; order Flavobacteriales; family Flavobacteriaceae; genus Flavobacterium. The sequence goes on along the minus strand of CAUPJC010000020.1, from coordinate 81,088 downwards.
AATTTTGGGAAGCATTGGAGGAGCAAAAATAGGCAGCAGGTGTCAGAAATCAGATGGCAGTAAGTCATTTTTCAGATTCTAATTGCTAAGATTAAAAAACCAAAATTGAAGTTAAAACCTAAAATCAAATAGACGAAATTCGTTTCTTTGTAAAAATAAAACTTAGTTACTCAGTAACTACGCTACTTAGCAACTTAAAAAAATGAAATTAAGAGCAGAAAATTTAATAAAAACCTACAAAGGCCGAAGTGTTGTAAAAGGGATTTCGGTAGAAGTAAATCAAGGTGAGATTGTTGGTCTTCTAGGCCCTAATGGTGCTGGAAAGACTACTTCATTTTATATGATTGTAGGTTTGGTAAAACCAAATTCTGGGAATATTTACCTCGATGATTTGAATATTACCGATTATCCGATGTATAAAAGAGCCCAGCAGGGAATTGGATATTTGGCACAAGAAGCTTCTGTTTTTAGAAAATTAAGCATCGAAGACAATATTTTAAGCGTATTGCAATTGACAAAACTTTCTAAAGAAGAGCAAGTAGCAAAAATGGAAAGCCTGATTGCTGAATTTAGTTTGGAACACATTCGCACCAACCGCGGTGATTTACTTTCGGGTGGAGAACGCCGCCGTACCGAAATTGCCCGTTGTCTTGCAACCGACCCTAAATTCATCTTACTCGATGAGCCTTTTGCAGGAGTTGACCCTGTTGCTGTAGAGGACATTCAAAGGATTGTTGCTCAATTGAAAAATAAAAACATCGGAATCTTAATCACCGACCACAACGTGCAGGAAACACTAGCCATCACAGATAAAACCTACCTTATGTTTGAAGGAGGAATTCTAAAAGCGGGTGTTCCAGAAGAATTGGTTGAAGATGAAATGGTGCGTCGTGTGTATCTAGGTCAGAATTTTGAATTGAGAAAGAAGAAACTAGAATTTTAATTTAGTTATTGATGTAGATTTTGATCTTAATTCACAAACAATAAATATAATAAAATGTCCTTAAACGAAGAGCCTTCCAAAGAAACCTCAGATAGATGGAAAAATGACCCCAACAATTGGATTTGGGGAATTTTTTATTATAATAAAAAAGACCCACGCATTTTTCCTCCAAAGAAAATAGAAGCAATGGGTAGTACTATAAATTTTGCAAACCCAAAATCGATATTGGCTTTACTTGGAGCTTTGGCTTTTTTTGGAATGGTTCTCTTTTTTATTACAACCAAAAAGTAATCAAAAAATTACTTATTATTCCACCGTAATATACTGTAGTTGCTGTAAGTCGCCATTATAGACATTAACATCGACACTACAGTCGATTCCGGGCACAGTGGCTTTCTCTGTAAATTGCCAAAAGAGCCATTCGTCCTGAATTTCTTCCCGATAAAAGTTATAATTGGCTATCCAAAAAAGATAATCGCTAAACTCCTCTTTCAGGAAATCATCATAGTATTTTTCGCCAGAATAAATTATTGGCCGTACTCCATAATGTGATTCTACCGCTTTCAGCCAGCGTCTTAAACCAATTTTCAGACGCTCAATGGATTGTTCTTTCGGAAGTTTTTCAATATCCAAAACTGGGGGTAAATCTCCTTTTTTCAGCTTTACCGTTTTAATAAAAAGTTCGGCTTGCTCAAGCGAATTTTCATTTGGACGATAATAATGATAGGCTCCGCGGATCATTTTATTTTCTTTGGCACCAAGCCAATTTTTCTTAAACTGACGATCTACCCTGTCATTTCCAACGGTTGCCCGAATAAAAGCATAACGCAAAGGATATTTTTCTTCAATAGTATCCACATACGACCAGCGGATTTTCCCCTGATACTCAGAAACATCTATACCAATTACTTTTCCTTCATGCTTTTCCAAAACCTTCAGATTTCTAGCTTCAGAAAAAACATCGGCATGTTTAGTAACATTTGATTTAAAACCTAAATAACGAGCAATACCAGAACGGTAATGATAGGCTGTTGACAAGATAGAAAGAACCGCAATCCCTATAAAAAAGAAATTAATCCACTTTCCTGAAAAAATGTTTTTTTTCTTTTTTGGTTTACGCCTTGGCACAGTACTGTTGTTTTTTCTCATCCAGAAAATTACTTCTTTTGAAACTTATTATTAATTACAGAAAGCAAAACGTAGAAAATAATAACCAATGTAACTCCTAAATACTGAAGAAAAAACAATAATAAAACAGATACTGCAAGGAAAATAATCTGAAGTGCATTGTCTTTGAAATTAAACTTTTTGATTTTTAGAGAAAATAAAGGAATTTCGGCATTCAGGATATATGCACTGAATAATGATATGAGTAATAAAACCCATTTCTCAGTAAAAATTTCAATTACAAACAATGAATCAGAAGCATAATATTCCAGAACCAAAGGAAGACTCAATATAAAAAGTGCATTCGCGGGAGTTGGAAGTCCTATAAACGAATCAGTTTGTCGAGTGTCTATGTTGAATTTAGCCAAACGCATACATGATCCCAAAGTAATGATAAATCCTAAATATGGAAAAAACTGTAAATATCCTTCACTCATGTAAACCGAACTGCTCTGCATCATTTTGAACATTACGTATCCAGGAACAACACCGCTTGTTACCATATCGGCTAGAGAATCCAACTGCAGGCCTAAAGGGCCAGATACTTTGAACAGACGAGCAAAAAAACCATCAAAAAAATCTAAAAAAATTCCCAGACAAACAAAAAAGAATGCCATTTCAAATTTGTCATTACTCACAAATATCAGAGCGATACAGCCGCAAAAAAGGTTTAACAAAGTAATTGCATTCGGGATGTGTTTTTTGATGTTCATAGTGTTTAAATTGAATAATAAGCTTGGCAAATTTAATACAATAAGTGAAATCGGTATCTGTTTTCAGTAATAGATTTCAAATTCTTTTGGACAAAAATTATTAATTAATCGAATTGAAGCAGTTACATCATCAAAAAACTTTATTTTTGGTAAATAATTAAAAAACGCTTTTAGCCAACAAATAATATCCTTTGAAAAAAACACAGCTTTTTTTATTTCTTTTCATAGTGAGCAGTCTCTACAGTCAAACCGTTCGAAAATACTCCAATGAGTTTATGAATATTGGTGTAGATGCGGCGGCTTTAGGAATGTCAAATGCCGTTGTTGCTTCAACTTCCGATGTTAATTCCAGTTATTGGAATCCAGCGGGGTTACTACATTTGGAAGACGATCAAATTTCGCTGATGCATTCTAATTACTTCGCCAATATTGCTAAATACGACTATGCAGCTTATGCCAGTCCCATTGATGACCGAAGCGCTTGGGGAATTTCGTTGATCCGTTTTGGTGTTGACGACATCATGAATACAACCGAATTAATTGATAATGAAGGCAATATTGATTACAACAGAATCAAACTTTTCTCAACAGCTGACTATGGTTTTACATTTTCGTATGCGGTAAAATTACCGGTCCCAGGCTTTCAATATGGAGTAAATGCTAAAATTATCCGACGAATAATTGGAGACTTTGCCACTTCTTGGGGATTTGGATTCGACTTTGGTTTACAGTTTGAAAAAAACGACTGGCAGTTTGGATTGATGCTTCGGGACATTACCACTACTTACAATATTTGGAACATCAATGAAGAAGCTTATCAAAAAATAGCCGATGCTATCCCAGGTCAGAATCAAGAAGTGCCGGAGAGTACCGAGATTACACTTCCTAAAGCGCAATTAGGAACAGCTAAAAAGTTTATTTTTCATGAGGATTACAGTCTTTTGGCAGCTGCCAATATGAATATGCAGTTTACGCAGACAAATGATATAATTTCAAGTTCTTTTGTGAGTATCGATCCAGCCATCGGGTTGGAATTTGGCTATACAGATATTGCCTTTTTAAGAGCAGGAGTTGGGAATTTTCAACAGGTAACACAATTGGACAATGGAGAAAAAATAGGCTTTCAGCCCAATATTGGTTTAGGATTTAAATACAAAGGAATTGCGATTGATTATGCATTAACTTCATTAGGTAATCAGAGTACAGCGTTGTATTCTAATGTATTTTCCTTAAAAATTGATTTATCCCTTTTTAGGAACTAACTTTGATTATTTAAAAAAAATATCTTATTTTATATCTAAAAAATAGCAAAATGAAATCGCCATGATTCCAAAATACAAATTGGAATGAAGAATGGCGATACCATATTCAAATAAAAAACAAATATTATCTTCGTATGAAAACTGCCTTATTAAAAAAAATATTCGTTTGCATTCTTTTATTGAGTCAGATTTATAATTCATTTGCTCAAAATGTTTTATTGTCAAAAAATGCTCATGTGAGTGTATTAACCTGTGGTACTGGAAACGAATCCTATTCTTTATTTGGTCATACTGCCATAAGAATCAGTGATTCTGACAACAATCTTGATGTGGTGTATAACTACGGGCATTTTGATTTTAACACTCCGAATTTTGTAATGAAATTTACCAAAGGGGATTTGGATTATTCCATTACCAATAATAGGTACGATGATTTTATTAATCAGTACAATTATGAAAAAAGAGATGTTTACGAACAGGAATTAAATATTCCGTTAGAACTGAAACAAGAATTACTTGAAAATTTAGCCCAGTCTATGTTATCTGATGAACGCCTATATCAATATAAATTCATTGATAATAATTGCACTTCAAAAGTTGTAGACGTTATTAATAAAACATTAAAAGCCACAGTAATCACCAAAAAAGGAGATACTGACCAAACGTACAGATCAATTTTATTCCCTTATTTCAATAATCATTTTTATGAAAAACTGGGAACAAGCATTGTTTTTGGAACAAAAGTAGATCAAATGGGTACTAAAATATTTTTGCCTTTTGAACTTCAAAAAAGCTTAAAACACATTCAATATCAAAACCAGCCCATATCCAAAGAAAACAAAACGATATTAAATTTTGAAGAAGAAGCTCCAGCCTCATGGTGGAATAACAGTTATACTTATCTTTTCATTTTAGGATTTGTAACGCTGATAAACAAGAAAAGTATTGATTATATTTATCTGTCAGTACTATCTTTATTGGGCTTGTTATTTGTTTTTTTAGGATTTTATTCTTTCCATCAAGAATTGGAATACAACTACAATATACTATTATTTAGCCCTCTTCTTTTGATTCTATTGTATTTTGCTAAAACCAAAAACTCAAGATGGACATACAAATTGGCCGTTTTCAATATTCTGATAATGATAGTCTATTTCTTCATGATTATCACAAAAGCACATTTACTCATCGTTTTGCCAATACTTACAACCAATTTTTTTATTTTGACACGAATAGCTATTAGAAACAAAAAACGTATTCCAATAATTATTTAAATATTATTACTGCCCTCTGTAAAATAAAACAGTTGAGATGGTTTTGAAAGTGATACTTAAATCCAAATAAATACTTCGGTGTTTGATGTAATATAAATCGTACTGCAGTTTTATCAAGCTGTCTTCAAGTTTTTCTCCATAAGAGTAATTAACTTGAGCCCAGCCGGTAAGCCCTGGTTTTATGATATGCCTTGTTTCGTAGAACGGCATAATTTCGGCAATTTCATTAACAAATACTGGCCGCTCAGGTCTTGGTCCAATCACCGCCATATCTCCTTTTAGAATATTAATAAACTGCGGAAATTCATCTATTCTGGTTTTCCTTAAAAACTTTCCAAATTTAGTCACTCTGGAATCATTAGCTTTGGCAAAAACAGCTCCTGATTTTTCTGCGTTTTTGATCATGGTTCTAAACTTGATTATTTTAAAAACAACCCCGTCTTTGCCAACTCTTTTTTGGGTATAAAATAATTTCCCTCTGTTCCAAAAAGCGTTTCCAATAAGAATTATAGGAATTAAAACAATACCAATACTCAACCCAATTAACGAAAAGACAATTTCAAGCAATCGGATGGATAATAAATATAATTTGTTTTGATTACTGCGGCTAAAAGGAAAAAAACGATAAAAATCCCTAGCAATATACTGAACTGGAACACGCTGTGTTTTACTTTCATATATCTGCGTATACTCTCTAATACTTTTCCCAGATTCCAGTAAATGAAGCAGCTGGTGGTATAAATCAGTGGTAATTCCATCTGTTTTTTGAGAGGCAACCACTATCTCAGAAATACCATTTTTAGCAACAAATGAAGTTAAGTCTTTTATTTCGATATGCTTCACATGCTGAAATTCAAAATCAGAAACCGAATCACTATCAGCATTTATATAGCCTATTATTCTATAATGAGGATCAACACTTTCTAGTCCTGAAACAAGTTCTTCCACTTGATCTTTGTCACATACTAAAACTGCATTTTGAACAAACCTGTTTGAGGCTAAAAAATGAAGATAAATCAATCTCCAAGCGTACAAAGCTATAAAAAAGGTAATGTAAAAAAACACTAACTGCAAACGGTTTTTGGGTAGCTCAGGTGAGAAAAATGGTGTTAATAAATAGGTCAGTACTGTAGAAGTAGTAGTTAAAATTGTACTTCTCAACACTTGAAGATTATTACTTGCTACTTGCAGATTGTACATTTCAAAAATACCTCCAAATACATTGATATAAATTCCCAAAACAATAACCCAATAATAATTGGTTGCTGTAAACTGGAAATAATTGAAATTAAAAATAAAACTTAAACAATATAAACCTAACAATACAAAAACCACATCAAAAATCCGCAAAAGCAGTTTACGCTCAGATATTTCGAAATGCATTTTTTTTGAATTACTCATTGTTTACAGGAGCTATATTTAGTTGCAAGTTAACTATTATATAAAATATAAGCCTTCTTTATTTTAAAATATTAAGCCATTTCGACTTAACTTCCTGCCATTCAAATTGTTTTGTTTTTTCTCTTGAATTAGTGGTAATTTTACTGAACAGTTCGGGTTCTTCTATCAATCTAACAATGGCTTCCACCGTTTTATTCACATCCCGATCCGGAACTAATAAAGATTCTTTTTCGTTTTCCAATAAAAATGGAATACCTCCAACATTTGTTGAAACAACAGCTAAACCTAATGACATAGCTTCAATCACACTTACTGGCATATTGTCAAAATGAGTTGTATTAATAAAAACAGAATAGTTTTTAGACAAATCAATCCAATCCTGCTTAGACAATTTTCCAGTAAAAAACACCCTAACATTTAAATCTTTTGCTCTTTGTTTCGCTTCTGATAAACTACCGTCTTTTTCAGGGCCAACCATACAAAGAGCAGCCTCTGGATATATCCTTTTTATTGAAGCGAACACTTCAACAGCCATTATGGGATTGTATATTTTTGCAAAAGAACGAACCCATAATAAATTAGGAGCAGCTTTCTCCCGTTCCAGAAAAGGGTACTTATCCAGCTCAACTGCATTAGGAATATGAATTATATTATTATACCCTTTGGCTTTGAATTCGTCAATTAAAAAAAGAGAAGGAGCTACATTTTGAAAGGAGTTTTTAAAAATCATTCCGCATATTTTCGGATTTTTCTTCAATCGATATGACAAATTGCCACCATGTAATATAGGGATATACTTTATTTTTAATAAGCGGCATAACTGAGATACTGCGAATGCAAACCAAAAATTGGCAGAACTATAAGTGTCAATAAGAACATAATCCGATTTTCTATATTGAAAGACGCTCCACAGCATAGCAACTAGCCTTAACACCTTATTTTTTTTCGATGAGCTATACTCTACATTAAAGCCCTCCTGCTCCAATAGTGGCCCAAGAGTTTCAATAGTGGTTGGAGTAACTCCATGCTTGGATAATTTATTCCCTATGTACAGCAGGTTTTTCAACAGTATAAATTTTTAACAATGAAAGTGCATAGATAAAAGCAGGAGCAGCTAATCGCATCGCGGCATGATTGATAGTTAACAGCCAAAAAACTAAAAAAGACAAAGCCAGAATATTCTGCCTATTGATCAAAAATAAAACTATAGGAGTGCATAATAAAATAATTAAATCAATCAATCCAAGGGAACCATGTTCTGCCAGCATTCTGGTAATTTCATTATGGGAAGCCGATACAATTCCTGTTTCTTTTTCTCGAATTTCCTTATTCCTGCCCACGCCTACACCTAAAACAGGATTATCCCAAAACATCTGCATTTCCGTAGCTATAAGAGTCTCTCTACCTGTTAATTGACTTTTCTTTTCTCTCCCTCTTGCATCTTGATTAGCATACCGCTTGTTAATCAAACCACCGGTTTGCAGAGAGCTATATCCCCATACCCCCAGTCCTGCAACAAATGACAACACAATAATCAGCCCTATTTTAAATTTTGTTCTGTAACTTGCCTGAGAATATATCACTATCAAAAAAACAAAAACCATTAATACTGCTGTAAATATCCCTCCTCTTGAAAACGTAACGATTCCTCTAAAAGCAAAGATGATAACAAATCCTGCATTAACCGATTGCAATAATATGCTTTTGGAATTCAAAACCAACTGAACAAAAAATATAAAAACCCCTAATCCGAGTATAGTGGATACTTGATTAGGACCAAACCCTCCTGATGTTTCAAAATTAGATTGAGTTCCAGTCACCACCGCTTTTACGCTTGGTGTATATAAAAACAAATAAACAGCAACAGCAACCAAAGGCAAAGAAAATGCTGTAATCACACCCAATAACCGATCAAAAGATATTTTTCTTTGATAACAATAGATAGCACTAAATCCCAAACAAAGGGGGCCGGATAAATTAAATGAAATTGCCTTCCTAACATCCGTATCCAAATCTAAAGTAAGTGTGGCTAAAACAACTCCAGGAATCAGTAACAGCAAAAAAATCCAATATAAAAATGCTTTATTAGTGAATCCCGAATAAATCATCCCTAAAAACATAAAAATAAGGATCGAATATTTACCAAATTCATTTAGGAGCATTCCATCGGTCATTCGTAAAAGAACCTCAACACTTACAACATAGGCAGACATTACCAGAGCTTCATTGTTTCTGTTTTTACTTTTGATAATATAATATATACCAAAAGTCAATATCGCAATGGTATAGATTTTTGAAACAAAAGGTAACACAAATATCAATACTCCGAAAAAAGCATGAAACAGTATCAAGTAGATGTATGACAATTCTTCTTTCCTCATTTTAACTAATTTGTAACCAATTTAAATATTTTTCCATAACGCTTTCAGCAGTATAATTCGCTTCAATAGTATCAAAAAGAGCCTCACCAAAATCAGTTCTTATAGTCTCATTCTCTACTAGCTCTAATAAAGATTTATAAAACAAATGAGGTTCGTTTGAAGCTGTAATGAATCCATTTTCTCCATGTTGGACAATTGTCTGTATTTCACCCACATCAGTAACAACAACTGCTTTTTTATACAAACCATATTCTAAAAGTGCCACTGGCAATCCTTCTGACTGTGAAGTTAAAATTGCAATATCCGATTGAGATAAAATATCCACTACATCTTGCTTGGAACCATAAAGAAAGACATTATTTTCTAAACCATTTTCTTTAATCATTTTCTTAATTTGAAAGGCATAATCATCACCAAAATCCTTTCCGACCAAATGAAAAGTCCAGTCGGGATGAGATTGTTTTAGTTTTTGAGCCACTTTCAATAGCAAAAAATGATTTTTGTCTTCCCGAAGATTTGCTAAAGATACTATCCGCTTTCTTGCAATTCCAAACAATTGAGTTTTATGTTCAGAAACTGTAGTCTGTACCGGAAAATTAGGTAAATAAATGGCGTTTTTTGATTTTAGATTGTTTTCAATCCATAATCTTAGGTTTTGATTAACGGCTATAACTCCATTAAAAAAAGGCATCACAATTCTAAAAATAATGATTCTTTTTCTAGGCAACATTTTATTGTTTCCATAATGATAATGCCAAATCAATTTTACAAAAGGACAAATCAATTTTAATAAAAAAGCATAGAAAAAAGAGGTACTATGTGCATGGATGTGAGTAACCCTGTTTTTTATAACGAAAGACCTCAATCTAAAAAGAGCCCCAAAATCAAGTTGCTTTTTCTTAGTCAAAAACAAATACGATACATTCGAATTTATTTGATGCAGCAATGGCCCTTCTTTTCGGGTAGTAACCAACCCGGAAAATTCAATTTTATCAGTCAGCGTATTAGCATAATTTACCGCTATACGTTCAGCTCCGCCTGCTTCCAAAGAATCTATTAATTGAACTATTCTCATGGTAACAGCATTTTTTGTATTTCGGTTTCAAAAACATCAAGTGTATATTTTGTTGACCAATCAAAAGCCTTTTTACTTTTAGCAGCAAATTCCAATTCGTTATTGATGAGAGCTTCTAATTGCTGCATATCTTGGTCTAAATTGCTTCGCCAGTTCGAGCCAAGCTCTCGTGTCATTTGCAACAGCAGTCCTCTATTGCCAAAATCTAGCATAAAAGGCACGCAGGAAACAGGAGTTGCAATTGGAACACAGCCCCAAAACATGCCTTCGGCAATAGCTTTTGGCCAGCCTTCGCTTTTGGAAGGCAAAATAACAAAATGGTTGTTTTGATATCCCTCTTTTACAAAGTCCTTAGTCTGATTGCCTTTCAGCTCCACCACTTTTTCTAAATTAAAATCTAAAATATAACGTTCTAAAAACGCTCTTTCAACTCCTTCACCATATACATCCAAATGAACTGGATATCCTTTTTTAAATAATTCTTCTATCAATTGAATTGCATATAGTGGATTTTTACCTTTTACCAATGTTCCAACAAAAATAAAACGAATCGTTTGAGCCAGTGATTTTTCCTTAAACACACCTTTCTCTGATTCTAAATAGGTCGCAGTAAAAAAAGGTTTTATATTTTTAGATTGATTTTCCCATTCGCCATACACTAAGACTTGCATATTTCTTGTCAAGAATGTATTGCTCAAAATCCATTTCTGCAAAAGATAACTCCAAGGCTGTTCCGCTTTTGGATCCCAATTACCTGCATATTTTGCTGTCTTAGGTTTGCTTGGAAATAAAATTTGAACCAAACAGCCTAGTAATCCTATATTACCCGGACAACGAAGATGAATGTGATCGGCCTGATACATGGCTTTGAAAATAATTAAAACATTCCAAAAAGCATAAAAAAAAGCCTTAACTATATTGGAGAAATTATTTAAATTAAAATCAATTAATTTATAATGCTTTTTTATATCAAATATAATCTCATCAGCTAATAATCCGTTTTGAGTTTTCCAAACTGGACAGCAAAAAGAAATTTCTGTTGCATATTTTCCCCAGACAACCAATTCCTTTACATAAGGGCCGTAGGCAAAACACTTTTCGTCCTTAAAAATAAATGGAGCTGCTGAAACAATTAGTAATTTCATCAAATATATCCTTTAGAACCCTTTTGAGAAACTATTACAGCTGGAACGCCTAATACTACCGAACCCTCCGCAATAGAATCATTTACCAAAGTACAAGCTCCTATTAAAACATTATTCCCAATAGTAATTTTACCAGATACTATTGCATTCGCACCAATATACACTTCGTTGCCCAAAATAGGAGTTCCCCGTTTTTCCCCTCGCCCCGAAACACCAATAGTGACTCCCTGAGAAATGTTACAATTATTTCCAATAATCGTATTTGCATTTATAATAATACCTCCAAAATGACCAATATAAAAGGAATGCCCTATTCTTGAAGATGCGGGTATTGATATTCCAGTAGTAATTTCAATTATTTTCTGCCAAAAAAGCATTAACAATACAAGCAAAAATCGAAATGGCTGCCATTTTATTTTTTTATAAATAAAATGTGCTATTCTGTGCTGAAAAATAGCCCAAAAACCTTGAGTTAAAAATACGATTCCAAAGAAATTCCCACCATAATTTTGGTGTTTCTTATAATCAGATTGTATAAGTTGAAATAAATTCATCTAATAATTTTATTCTTTAGGCTTGTTAAAAAGTAAACTCCACCAGCCAATCGTTCTTCCAAGTGCTTCGGTAAAAGCTTCCTTCCGCTTTGTTGTGGTAAAGATATTACTAAACCTTATAATTGTCAATAATATAGTTATTATATGCCATTTTAATTTTGCATTTAACGACGGCTGTGGATTCTTTACTCTCCATACATACCAGCCGTTTCTGACGACCATTTTACCATATCGGTATTGATTGGGTCTTCCAGAAGCATCATGATAATGGTTTAATTGAGCAGCAGTATTTAGATACAACTTACCCGTTTTAGCAACTCGCAGCGTAAAATCGGCATCTTCATACAAACCATAGCCTTCAAAATAAGTAGAGAATTGTATGGTATCAAACACACCTTTTCTAAAAGAAGAAACGCCCCCCATAAGCATCTCTGTTTCATAAACTTTACCGCTAGGAGGTAAAAAACCAACACTCCTGCCATGAGAGTACAAAGATGAATAACCCGGAGGACAATCGCTGTCTAAACCTAATTTCTTTCGAAGAATAAAACGAGAACCGTCTTTGCGTTTCCAGCCATCAAAATAAAACTCATTAATTGGAATAATATAATTATCTCCAACAAAACTCCATTGGGTTTCATTACTAATATAACCGCCAACTCCTAAGGCGTGAGGGAGAATTTGATACGCCTGTAATAACTGTTCAAAATAATCCTTTTCTAAAACAATATCATCATCCAAGAAACAAACAATTTCAGAACTCAAATTGACTTTCGAAATGCCCAAATTTCTCTGCTTAGTTAATCCGCGATGTTCTGGCTGAACAGCAAAATAATGTAAATTGTCAAAATGATTTTGTTTTAGAACAAGTTCTGTTTCCTGATTAGTTGATCCATCAATAATCAAAATTTCATTGGGATATAAAGTTTGCTCCTGAACCGATTGCAGTAATTTAAGCAAGGGTTCGGGACGCATATAAGTGCAGACGATTAAAGAAAACTTCATAGATTATTTTGTTCTTCTTCCTAAAGCCAATAGATTTTTGGCATAAAACAAGGATTTTTTAAATTGAATATTTTTATACGGAATCCGAATCAATCGGTATAAGAAAGATATTTTTTTTCCTTTAAAAAGATATAGAAAAAAATGCTTTTTCTTATACTCAATAACTTGTTGAGGCGTAAAATGTTTGACAATTCCATACATCACTGTTGGACTTGGAACTGGTTTAATTCTTTTTACGGGATGATCCAATTCCCAAGGCTGAATCTTTCTTTTTTTGCCTATAACCTTCGCTTGAAGCCCCCAAAAGCGATACCCGCCTACTGGAGGTTTAAGATGTAGATTAACAGAAAAAGGATTGTGTAATACGGTAACTCCTATTTTGGACAAGGACATTCCAAAATCGCCATCTTCTCCGTAACCTCCATCAAAATTTATATCATTACCAACTAACTGTGTGACAAACTCCCTTTTTACACAAGAATTAGCATTACTAAACATCTGAGTACAACCAGCAATCCATCTTTTATCACCAATTTTTTCTAATTTATTTTCTAAATCTTGCAAGTTTTGCTTTTGATGATCGGCTCGAATATCTAAACCATTACAGGCTCCAGCATTATTTGTCTGCAAAAATCGAATATGATTTTCAATAAAATCAGATGGAATCCGGATATCATCATCTCCAAAAACAATATAATCGCCCGTACATAAATCAATTGCTTCATTTCTTGCTCTACAGCTTCCTTTGGATTCCTGCCACTTAACAATTAATTCAAACCGGTATTTTTTCTGATTGTACAGACTCTCATCACGATTACTCTTAGGAGTTGCATCAACCACAACAACTTGGGTAACGGAGAAACTCTGATTTTCTAAATCGGCTAATAATTGCAAAGTATAATCTTGACGAAACATGGTAGGAATAATGTAACTCACCGTTGGATTTCCTTCTATTTCTTTTAAAATTCTAGGCTTTACTATAGTTTCTACTATTGACTTCTTAAATTTATTTTTAGCATAAAAAAAAGCATCCCATTCTTTCCATTTCCAAAAACCTTGTCGATAAATCATAAACAAAGCATGATCTAATTTGAAATTTTTTACAAAAAAAGTATAGCGATCTCTAGCTGATATATTTATTTTTTCAATTTCAGTAGTTCCAAATAAATGATTCACATATAATGAAACCGCTCCCAAATTGCGCACTGCATTGTAGCCAAAATCCAATGTTTTTATCTGAGGATTTTCATATTCATCATCAAAACCTTTGAGTGTTTCCCAAACTGATTTTCTGACAGCAAACGCATTGGGATTAATTCTCCAGCTCACACATTCTTCCAAATTATCAAAATCATTTATATACCAAAAGAAAACAGCAGTTTGATACACTAATTCTGGAAATGCATTTTTATAACCTTGTTCAAAAGAACTGTGCCAAATATCTCCAGCTCCATTTGAAAGCTGTTCTAATTTATCGAAATCAGGAATTCCATTATATAAAATAATTTCTTCTGAATTCGTTTTATATTCTTTTAATATCATCTGATTGAGTGTTGTGTATAAAATGCCAAACTTTGTTGTGCCACGATTGAAATACTGAATTTTTGAATTACTTTCTCTCTAGCAGAGCCACCAAACTCCTGTCGCATTTGAGCATTGGAAAGCAATATATTAATTTTAGAAGCATATGCTGTATGCTTTTTAGGGTTAACCAAAAAACCATTAACTTCATCATCAATTACATCGTTTGCCCAGCCTATATTTGATGCCACAATAGCCTTCTGCATTGCCATAGCTTCTATCCACGAAACAGGTAACGCTTCCGCAAAAGAAGGAAACACACAAACCGATGATTCACTAATATACTTTTGAATTTCCTGATACGGGACACTTCCTAAATAACTAACATTCGCCAAAGCTCTTTCTGAAAATAACGATTGAATCATTTGCCAGGTAGAAGGCGAATCCGAAATAATATCAGGGACATCTCTGCCTACTAAAACTAATTTTGCTGATGGATTAAGTGCTATCAATTCATTAAAAATAACAGGCAGTTCTAATAATCCTTTTTTGCGGATCAAACTCCCGAAATACAAAACAGTATTAGGCATTTCCTGAATTGTTTTATCTGTTTCAAAAGAAGTAATATCTATTGAATTGGGGATAATCGTGAATTGCTTTTGTAAACCAAAAACCCGGTTGGTTTCATCTGCTGTAAACTGACTTACAGAGAGCAAAGCATCTGCCTTTTCTAATGCTCTTTTTTCATGGAACTTATTCTTCCATTTGACCTTACGTTGATCTAGATTACAAAAATAAGTATCAGAACCATGTAGTTTTATAACAATTGGACATTTTTTAGGTCGAATAAAAGAGGTAATCCCTGTCCAATCTGGCGCTTCAACCAAATCTATTACTGCATCCGCATACAATTGATTGATAATTTTTTCTATTTTCTTTCGAGTAAAAAACCACGACAATCCTTTTACTTTTACATTTTTGATCTGCTGAATTATAATTCCATCATCGTCAAAAACGGCT
Organism: uncultured Flavobacterium sp.; assembly: GCA_963511475.1. Taxonomy (GTDB): domain Bacteria; phylum Bacteroidota; class Bacteroidia; order Flavobacteriales; family Flavobacteriaceae; genus Flavobacterium. The sequence continues at coordinate 65,627 of CAUPJC010000020.1, read as the reverse complement.
TCTTCTTTTTGCGCATAAAGCAACACTCTAACTTGACAGCCTTCTTCCAAAAGTCCTTTGGCTAAATTTTTTATACTCGTACCAATCCCTCCTGAATTTCCAGTTCTGGTATGTGGGTACTCTGGAGTTAAAAAAGCTATTTTCATTCGATTTTAGTTATTTGGAAATAGTAAGCAGTTGAATTATTTATTAAAAAAATCTTTTAAAATTCGAGCAGTAAATAATCGCGCTCCATTATCATTCATGTGCCCGCAAGATGAAAAATATTGATCTTCTTTCACTACATTTTCATAATTATGAATTTCGGGATATAGTTTTTGGACTTTATCGAAATAATTAATTCCTTTTGTATTCTCACACATTGGAGTCATTACAGCAATGAAATTGATTTTATTATCCTTACAAATTTGCTTAATTTCTTCGTAGTATTTGTTATGTTTCAACGGTTTTAAACTGGCAAGATTGTTTTTCATATTACCCTTTTTATTTTTCAATAAAGGATAATATCCAGCATTCTGTAAATTACTTGTTCTTTCCTTACTAGCTGTTTTGACAGTTTCTCTAAATCCAATTTGAGGATCAAATCGGATGTAGCGATAAAAAGGAATATAATATAAATAATTAAAATCTTCTTCAGTTGAAAAATGGGTTGCAATAGTTTCTGAATTATGTAAATAAGGCAAAAACTTCGAGAAAATTCCATCAGCTCTATGTTCGTTAGACAAGTTCAAATCGGCTTCTAGGATTATATTCTTGATTTTATAATGACGCTCTATCATTAATTTCAATAACAAATCAGCTTCGAACAAATGCCCGCCACTCATTCCATAATTAAAGGTTTTTAACCCTTTATCTTCAAACATTTGAGAAACAAAATGGTTATTGGCTCGGGAAGAACCCAAAATAACTACATCATAATTTTCATTTTTTGAATTATAAACGTGATCTATTTTACCTCTACTAGAAGAATTTAGATAAACTTTGCTGTAAGCAAAGTCCAATAGCACCAATAAAACTATAATAGTGAAAAGAACCTTAAAAATTAAGAAAATAAAATATTTCATTTAGGAATGGTTAATAACATTTTGTCTATTATAATTTCAGTAAAAAAAAATGCTCCTTCCTTATTCAAATGGGAACAATTTTTAAATAACTCATCTTTATCAACAGCCTGTGAAAAATCATATAATACAGGTATCTTATTTTTTAATTTTTTTACAAAATTTAAGTTTTTAGTATGCTTACAAAAAGGGGCACAAAAAAACACTATTGGCATTTTATTCTTCGAACCATAAACTTTAATTTTATCAAAATAGCTGTTCTTAGAACTTATATAATCAGGTAAACTGTTTTTATGTTCAGACGAATTCCCTTCTAAACCAACAAACCCATAACTCTCAGTTATTCTTGTTCTTTTATTTATTAAATTCATAAAAAACTCTCTAGATCCTATTTTGGCATCAAAAGTGCAATATCTATAAAAAGGAAAATAAAACAGCATCTCTCTTTCTTTAAAATGACTTTCAAAATACTCTCTCGTTGAGTTGTTTTCCCTAACAAAAGGCATCAATTCCCATTGAAAAACATTAGAATATCCACCTTCAATATTAAATATATAATCTACTTGAATAAAAATTTTGTCTACAGTAATATTATATTCTTTAATAAGTTGTAAAACTGTGTAAATATCACCAAGTTTAGAAGCTTGAAAACCTAGATTAACCGCACTTTTGCCTGTTTTATCTGTTATTAGTTTAGGTATTATAGCGTTTTCAACTCTTGAAGATCCTAAAAACAGATAATCTATTTTCATGTCTTTCAAACTTCTTAAATACTGAAATTTTGTTCTAGGTATAGATGCTGTCTCATACACTTTAGTGTAGGTAAAATCCAATACAGCTAAAATTGATATAGCCAAAAAAAGAATTAGTACTATATGTCTTATAAATCTATTCATTAAAACTGAAAATAGATAAATTCTTTATAATCTGAATAGGTTCCCAGTGCAATAATAGCAGTCAAACATAAAGCCAGTTTTAGATAGGAATATTTCCCTGAAATGGGTTCTATCTTCGTTCGATTATTCCACTCTACTAAAACAAACAAACCAACCATAATTAATAATTCATAATTGTATCTTTCATTGGAAAGGTATTGCGATGCAAATTCACCATTAACAAAGATTCTTTTCAAATACAATACAGCATCTGTTATCGTTTTGGCTCTAAAAAATACCCAGGCTACACAGGAAAGTAAAAAAGTTAGCACAATATTAAGTCGTACTTTAATCGATTCTAAATTCCAGCTCAAGTCAGCACTTTCAATATTATTTCTGTTTTTCTTCAGCAATAATAAGGGTAAGAAATATACGGCATTAATAAAACCCCAAGCCAGATAAGTCCAATTGGCCCCATGCCAAAAACCACTTACTACAAAAATGATAAAAGTATTTCTGATTTTCATCCAGATACCGCCTTTGCTTCCTCCCAAAGGGATATATAAATAATCTTTAAACCAAGAAGATAACGAAATGTGCCAGCGACGCCAAAACTCAGCAATGTCTCTAGAGAAATAGGGGTAATTGAAATTTCTCAGTAAATCAATTCCAAACAATTTAGACATTCCCAATGCCATATCCGAATAACCTGAAAAATCTCCATAAATCTGAAATGCAAAATAGATAGCTCCCAAAATCAATGATAAGGAATTCATACTCGAATAATTATCAAAAATAGCATTGGCATAGGTCGCACAAGTATCTGCAATCACTACTTTTTTAAGCACTCCCCAGATTAATTGATAAACTCCTTCTTTTGCCCTCTCATAATCAAACGTTCGCTTCACTTTTACTTGAGGCAATAAATGAGTAGCTCTTTCAATAGGACCTGCAACTAACAAAGGAAAATAACTAACAAATAGAGAGTAATCAACAAAATTATACTCCGCTTTAATGCGTTTGTAGTAAATATCTATGACATAAGATAGGCCATGAAAAGTATAAAACGAAATCCCGACAGGTAAAACAATATCTAACAAAAAAGGACTTGCCTTGAAGCCTACTCCTGTAAGCAATTCAGCAAACGAATTAGCAAAAAAGTTATAATATTTAAATACCCCTAAAAAACCCAGATTGACTGAAATACTTAGCCAAAACCAAAATTTTCGCCTTATTTCAGTTTGACTTTTTTCAATTCTAATACCCGTATAATAATCTAAAAATGTCGAAAAAACCAATAGAAATAAAAACCTCCAATCCCAGCAGGAATAGAAATAATAACTCGCAATTATGAGGAGTGCATTTTGAGTATTCTTTGTTTTATTAAAAACAAACCAATACAAGAAAAACACTATGGGTAAAAAAACGGCAAAAGCCTGGGAATTGAAAAACATAAAATGGTTTGACTGATTTGAGTTTGCAAAAATAAGATTAATTCTTCAGTAGTAAGTCAAAATGCTGATTAACCATTTGCTCCAAAGAAAAATGGTTTTCAATAGCAATTCTAGTATCCAAATGAATCATCTTAGTACCTAAATAGACTTCTTCAAGAATAGATGCCAATGCATTACTATCCTTGGCTTTAAAAATATACCCATTCGTACCGTCTACTATAGCTTCTTCATTTCCACCAACATTGGTAGTAATAACTGGTACATTTGCCGCTAAACTTTCAAGAATTGACAAACTAAAACACTCCATATGTGTAGGCTGTAACATATAATCATAATTACAATAAATAGATTTTAGCATGGCACTGCTTCCTTTAAAATTAAAACATCTTTCTAATGCTAAACTTGCAGACAGATTTTCTAATTGCTTTCTATAAGGCCCGTCTCCGTAAACATCAATGACTATATCTTTTTTAATTGTGTTTGGCAATAAAAAAACAGCCTGAATTAAATCTTGAATGCCTTTGGATTCACGCAAGTGTGAAGCGGTTAGAAAACTAGGTTTCGTTACATTTCTTTTTTGTCTTACTTGAATATCGTGTAAGGCAATTCCGTTGTGAATTACACGAATTTTCCTCTTCATTTGTGAACCAAAATCTTTGATTAGCTCTTTCTTTGTATAATTGGAAACACCAATAAATGTATCAATGTATTTATAATACAATAATCCCTTAACCCTTTTTTTTATTTTTTTCTGAAATGAATACCCGCCTAAAGGCCTTGGATTATGATCTATAGCAATGATTTTTGCATTAGACAATTGCTTTACTTTTTTAAAAAAAGGAGTACACAACTCTATAAAATGAGTAATGACATATTCGTATTCAGGATTGTTTTGGGAAAAATAATCTAGAAAAAAAGATTCTACAGCGCTATTCTTACTTTCTAAAATAGTGAGCTTATTATACTCCCCATGATCAGATTGATTGGGAAAAAACCAATCCACCTGAATATTATTTTCTTTGCATTTTGCATCAAATTGCCAAAAAAAATAATCCATGCCTCCTACTCGTGTGGGCAAAAGTTCATAATTACAAAGGACAGCTATTTTTCTTGACTCCATTTTCTTAAAATTGTTGCAATCCTTTCTGAAGTGCCTTCAAGTGGTTTTCCTACTTGCATTTTAACTAGTTGCTTTCTATTCTCCGTATCTGTATTAGGATATTCCAAATATAAATTTATTGCTTCAATTAATTCCTGTTCATTCTTGACAATTCTAGTTGCTTTCGATTTTATCACATTTTTTATATGCGCATAGCGTAGGAAGCGTTGATCGTCGTAAAGTCCATTTTCTAAATTACCAAAAACAGGATTAATTACAGGTTTCTCAAAACACATAAAATCAAGGCTCATTGTTGAAAGCATATTGATGTTCAAATCGGAAAACTCTAATATACTACGAAGGTCTATTACATCCTCAGTAGTAGGCACTCTTTGAGACCAAACTTCTTGATGATTCTTTCTCAAAAGTTCCCATTTAGGAAAATTCCACTTGATAGAAGAATACTTTTTAAACAAAGCCTTAAATCTTTTTTCATCTTCAGCAGGAGAAGTTCTTACCAAAAAATTAACCTTAGGAATTTTTTTTTCAATAATAGCATTTGCAATAGCATCAATATATAATACATCATTTTGACTCGTGGACACATCACCACAACTAAAGCAAATAGTTTTAAGAGAACTATCTAAACCAAATTTATCTATAAAATCTTCCTTAGCTGATTGATATTTCTTTAAAACATAAGGTTCGAATTGAGGAGTTCCTACAATTCCAATTTGATTATTACTAATAGAAGAATAAAATTGTAAGAGTTCTGATTTCATCAAATTACTCCAAACTAAATAATAATTAAAATTCCCAGACATTCTGCCTTTAGATGCCAAATTATCCCAACTAAAAATAAAGGTAGCTGTAATTATTTTTAACTTCTCTGCCTGATATATTAGTGGAGCAATGAAAGGCGGTCTTTGATGTGTAAAGAATAAAATGTCAACATTTTCATTTTCAAGAATATCCGCATACTCTTTAACAACTTTATTGTTTCTAAATGAGATTTGCTGCCATTTATTGAATCTTTGAATCCATTTTTCGGAATTTAAAAAAGAAGAAAATTTAAATATAAATCGGGTAGAATACCCTCTTATACTTTTTGCTTTGGACTCATTTTTCTTTAGATTAGAAGTTATACCTTCATTTTCGTTTTTGTGAAGTTTTAAATGTGCTACTTCTTTTGTTTTTCTAAAAAACCAAGTAGGGAATTTTTCTTCAAAAACAGGCAATTCAACAATCTTACAAAAACCGTCAAGCTCATTATAAGCTTCCTTTGGTAAACAAGAAAATATAGTTATTTCGATAAAAGATTCCTGAGCCTTGTGGCAAAAATCAGTAAGAATGAAGTTTCTAAATCCTACTCCATCAGTTATAACTATTCCTAATTTATACATTTTTATTCTTATTTAACTCTTTATACAGCTTTTCAACTACAAATACCTCTGTCATTTCCATTGACTCATAAGTTGCACCAGCAATATGTGGTGTCAATATCACATTATAGTTTTCTTTTGCCAACATTACTAATCTTTCATTCTCTAGATTATTTTTAGAATTTATTTCGTTTTCTAAAACATCAGAAGCGTAGCCTTTTATCATCTTTTTCTCAATTAATTCACATAAATATGACTCATCAACAATAGCACCTCTTGATGTATTTATTAGAACCGCATTACTTTTAACTTGATCCAATAACACTCTATTAACAAAATGAAAATTTTCATTGTTTAATGGAATATGTATCGAAATTATATCGGCCCAATTAAACAAACTTTTTGGATCATAAAATTTTTTACAATTTACTTTTTCTATATTTTTATGATCATAAAAACCGATTTCCATTCCAAATACTTCTGCATAATTGGCAACTTGCAGACCTACTCTTCCAAGTCCTAATAAACCGATTCTCTTACCTTTTAGATTATTTCCTTTAAACAAGTCTCTTCTCCAAAAACCTTTTTTAACGTCATCAAATGCTTTAGTTGTATTACGCATCAAAGCTAAAATTAATCCCCAAGTATGTTCGGCTGTCGAAGGAATAGAACTCAAAAAATCATATTCTCCTTTCAAAGAAATAACTTCCCCACCTTTACTCTCAAAATAGTCTACATCAATGTGATCTAAACCAGTTGTAGCGGTTAAAATATACTTTAGTTGAGGAGCTGAATCAATAATTGAGGAGCTGATATGAAATCGAAGTCTTACAAATAGAACATCAGCATCTTTTAAATAATTCTGCAAAGAATTTACATCCTGAATATCTAATAAAATTACCGTTCCAATTTCTGAAAGCAATTGCAAAGCATGCTTACTGAAGTCCTGAGATTCAACTATAACTATTTTCATTTTTCCAATCTTCATATAACACTTCAGCAATTTTAAAATCACGATATGAATCGATATTAGTTAACCAATTACTATCCATTACATAAGCTTTTTTCTTTTCAACCATAAAAGATTTTTCTTTTAAAAAAGCTTTTACTCTCACTGCATAAAAACATCCATTTCTGAAATATACTGGCTTCAAGTCTTGCCTTCTTTTACTTTCCCCATCATTTAAAAAAGGAATCAGCTTATTTTCTTCTCCTAAATTATACATCCTTGCAGGGTGATAATCTTCCAAAGGAACTACACTAATAACTCCATCAATAGATTCGTCTTTTTCAAACATAACGATTATGTTCTCCAAGTCAATTGGGGTTCTAAGTGGTGATGTTGGTTGCAATAGAACTATTAAATCAAATTCTTGCTCGAGTTTTTGATAAACCTCTTCAACAGCAGTTACAACATTGCTTGTATCCTGTGCTAAACTTGCATCCCTTTTAATTACTTCTGCTTCAAAGCTTAGGGCAACATTTATAATCTCATCTGAATCTGTAGAAACAATTGTCTTTGTTACCTTATTGCATTTTTTGGCACACTCAATTGCATGAGCTATCAAAGGTTTTCCTCCTAATGGCTTAATGTTTTTCCCCGGCACTCCTTTACTACCTCCACGAGCTGGAATAATTACTAAAACTCTCATTAATACATTATCGTTTTATGAAATTGTAACGGTAGCATTAGTAATAAATCAGCAATAGCTGAACCCGCGTTTCCACCTCCATACACAGAAGAAGTTTCAGATTTACCATTTTTAATAATAGTATTAACTGCCTCAATGATTTCGTCTTTATTATATTCCACATCGACTACATTATTCCCTCGGGCCCGTTTATTTTGTCTGGATCCAATATTAATAACAGGTACGCCTAAATAAGCACATTCTCGAATTCCAACACTTGAATTACCAATTAATACTTTCGCATTATTCAATAAAACAAGAAAATCATCACCTTCCATATTCTTAAAAAAATGAACCTTCTCCAATTTATGATGTTCACGAAAAGCCCTAATTCCTGTAGAAGTTCCATCTGCACCTGCATCAACATTTGGCCAAAACCACAAAGTCGGCATGTTCAAATGCTTTACTGCTTCGAGAGTTTCTTCAATATGCTTTCTGGAATTTCGATATTCAGTGGTAACTGGATGCTGCATAACAACAAGATATCCATTAGACAAATCTGGTTCAGCTCCGACACCTCCATATTTTTGATATGGATTGAAATTTAGACCTTTTATTTTACTGATTACGGAGGCAATATCTATGGACGGGCATCCTGTGTTAAAGACAAAATCGGGATTTTCTCCTAATTTAATAACTCTCTCTCTAGCATTCTCTGAAGCCACAAAATGATAATCAGACAACTTAGTAATAGCATGACGTACTTTCTCGTCTATATTTCCTGTAACTTCTCCTCCTTGAATGTGTGCCAAGGGAATATTCATATAAGATGCTGCAATAGCCGTTGCCATAGTTTCAAATCTATCCGCAACAGTTACAACAATATCAGGTTTTAGATTGTCAAAAACAGTGGATAATTCCAGAATTCCAATCCCAGTAGTTTTGGCAGCTGCTGTCAGATTTTCTCCTTCCAATACATTAAATACTTTTGCTTCAATAGTAAAACCATCTTTTTCAATATAATTCACAGCAGAACCGTATCGATCTAACAAAGCCGATGCCGCAACAATTAATTGTAATTCTAAATCATGATGTTGATCAATTGCAGCTAAAACCGTTTTTACACGGCTATAGGATGGTCGTGCCGTAATTACTACAGCTATTTTTCGTTTATTCATTGTATATCTTCTCCCTTTAAAAAATCCCATTGCTTTTTGCCAAAAGTAAGCTTTTTACCAACAACAGCTCTAAATTTTGATGCCTCAATTCCAAAACCTTTTGGCTTTTTAGCTTCTAAATCTTCAAAAGTCAGAATATGGTTTTTGGGTAAATCTTTGTTAATTGCTAATGATTTTTCGAATATTTGTTTTAACGTAGTAAAGCTTTCATTTGAATTTTTATCTATCGGAGACTCCAGAGCCTTCTTTATATTACGAATAGCAATAACTAAATCTTTAGTTTCCGAAATAGTTAAAGATGACTTTGCATCTGGACCAAACATCTGTCTATCAAAAACAACATGAAATTCTAATATTTCGGCACCTAAAGCAGTTGCTGCAATACTTGTCTCTGTTTTTGCAGAATGATCGGAAAAACCAATAGGTACATAATAACGATTTTTCAATTCCTGAATTACATTTAGACCATATTGTTCTGGTTGCGTTGGATATGCTGTAGTACATTGCAAAATTGAAAAATCAACATTTCTTTCTTTCAAAAAAGCAACTGTCTCATCTAATTCAGCATACGAACTCATGCCTGAAGACAAAATTACGGGTTTACCCGTTTTTGCAATTTTTTCTAAAATCAAGAAATTATTTACTTCGCCTGAACCTATTTTGTAACATTCGACACCTACTTCTTCCAGCCAGTCTACAGCCAGGTTACTAAAGGGTGAACAAATAAAGTCCAATCCAGCTTCATCACAATGTTTTTTAATTCCTTTCCATTGATCCAAAGAAAAACCCATTCGTTCCCAATAACCAAATCTTGTTTCGTCTTGTAATGAGAATTTTATACGGAAAGGTTCGTGTTCGCTGCTTTCGGCTTCGGCAATATGCATCTGAAACTTAACTGCATTCACTCCAGTAGTCGCTAGTGCATCAATGTAGGAATATAAAATTCCTAAACTGCCTTCGTGTGCCTGACCAATTTCGGCGATGATATAAGGCGATGATTTTTTCAACAACATGTTTAATTTTACTTAACTTTTCTATAACAAAAATACTTTATTCTTGCAATTTTCAATCAGTTTTGGCGTTTCAAAATTGTGAAAATTTTAAAATTTTAAACTCGACAAATTTCTCATTTTTAGAATTAAAGATTTATCAACAGCATTTCTATATTTTAAAATTTTAGGAAAATGAATTAAAACCACAAAAATAGTCTTAAAATATTTTTTGAAGTATTCACTGTCACTTAAAGCATATTTATTTAAATTATGCCAATACATTTTTAGAATATTAAAAAACGGATAAGGATAATAAACCAAAAAATAATAAGTCGAATTTTTTAATTGCTTCTCAAATCTAAAATAATTTTGCTTACTTAGTTTTCTTTGCTCTTTGTTGACTCTATGATTTATTTTAATTTCATTTGAATATAAAATATCATACCCTTTTGACATAACCTCGATAGCTAAACAAGATTCTTCTCCATAAATATCAATCCAAACCGGAAAACCATTTGTGAGATTATATACTGATTTACGCACAGCAAAACCACATCCAATAAATTCAGCTGTAAGAAATTCTTTGCTTTCTTTTTCAGATATTTTTAATGCCTCCGAATCTGATTCAAAAATTCCTTTTATTTCTTCAAAAGCAATAATACCTACATTTGGATATTTATTAAATAAATCTTCTGTTTTAGAAATAAAATCAACATTCAATGGATGTGCATCATCATCTAAACCAATTAATATCTGAGAATTTGCTAGCGGATAAATTTGATGTCTTGCTGCAGAAGCTCCAATTGACTTTTTAGAAACAAACCATTTTACCCAAGTTAGTTCCTTTTGAAGATCTTCTGAATCATCTGTACAGCCATCCAAAAAAACTAACACTTCAACTTCAGATTTAACTATTAACGAATCTAATATTCTTAATGTCTTAAGTAAATCTTCTTTTCTGCTTTTTGATACGATCAGTATTGAGGCTTTCATTCTTAAAATTTATGGATTTTTTTTAAAACCGTTATCATTCTGCCTTCAATATATTTTGTAAACAGGATACTACAAACAATTAATAGTATCGCGTAAATAATTGGTGCCAGAAAAGGTAAAAAAGAAAAATTTATATAATTTTTATGTATTAGAAAAACTCCAATATTTTCATGAATCAAATAAAGAAAATAGGATGAAACTCCGATACTATTTAAAGCTTTATTATTTAAAAATGAGATCATTTTCGGGTAATAAATCATCAATAAAAACAAAGAAATAAAAAGAATAAACAGTGATAGCATTTTTAAATCCTTGTAACTAGTAAATATACAAAAAGCCAAAAAAAATAAAAAAATGAATTTTTCCTTAATCGAATTTTTTACTTGTTTTAAATTATTATCATAAAAAATGTAAAAAACAGCTCCAAAACAAAAAAAAGGCAATGCACTTACTAAATTAAAAATTGACCGTAGTGCTCTAAGTTTTTTAATAAAGTAGTTATCGATATAAAGATGTGATAAAACGAAATTTAAAATTATTAATACTATGGCTATAATAAAGAAATAGTAATAGAATTTTTTTTGATTAAAAAAATATACTAATGAAGCCAAAACATAAAATTGAATCTCAACCCAAAGACTCCAATACGAACCACTTATATAATCCAATTCAAATCGATATCGAGTTAATGATGATAGTAGGTCTGGCTGTATAAAAGTTAAACTAACAAAAACGTTTTTCAAATAATGACTACATGGAAATAAAAATTCATCATCAAACTTACAAAAAAATATATACGTTATAATAGATGCAAAAAACATTGCTGGTAATAACCGTACGAGCCTGTTGAACCAAAACTGCGCTAAGGATTTTGTTTTTTGAAGTGTAAAAAAAATAACAAAACCACTTATCATAAAGAAGAAATGTACTCCAAATTTACCATCTCCAAAAAAATCATATTTATTTTGATAAGGATATAAGTTAGTCCACCGAGAGAAATAATGAAAAAATAGTACCAAAATAATGGCCAAACCCCGAAAACTATCTAAAAGTGCTACTCTATTATTTTGCATGAGCTAATTAAATTGGCTTTTAATCAATCTTAATGAGTTAATAAATTTTATTTGAGATAATAAAATAAACCAAGCATTAAAACTATATTTACTTACATTCGAACGTTTTCTATAGTCAGCAATTCTACGAGCTAACAAATAACTAATTTTTTTTATATCATTTTTATTTAAATCATTGGCATGGTTTAAATATAATTGATTAAAGCAATCTATTAGCTTTATTAATTTAGGTTCAAAATTTTCTGCATCAACTGGAAGTGAATCATAATAGTATTCAAACACTTGCTCTGGGGTCAAATCAATATCAAACGCTTTCCAATAATTTGAAATTATTGTCGATCTTTCTTTAAGATGCAAATTTTTATTTTCTGCCGAACGATGATTGCTCGTAGGAACGATTCTATATTTCATAAGAAAATCTGGTAAATTATGAACTTTGCTGCTTTTAGAAACTCTTATCCATAAATCCCAATCTTCACAAGTTTTCACATCTTCACTATATCTTAGACCTTTCAAAATAAAACAGTCACTCCGTAAAATTACAGATGAATGCCCAAAAGAAGCACCAAACAATAAATACAATTTAAGATAATTATTATCCGTCGGATATTGCCATCCTGACATAGGTGTTTCTGAAATGTTTGTTAGCCAAAATCCTTGTGTTCCGCATAATGCTATAGATTTGTTTTGTTCCAAAAAGTCTATTTGTTTTTGAAACCTTTCTGGAAATGCCCAATCGTCAGCATCCATTCTGGCTATATACTCATACTCAGGCAACAATCTTTCTAAACCTAAATTCAATGTCGTTGCAATACCCTTATTTTTAGAGTTTTTTAAATAAAAAATCCTATTATCGGTATAAGTTTTAATTAATTCTTGGGTATCATCAGTCGAACAATCATCGTAGATATAAAAATCGAAATCGGAATAAGTTTGATTTAAAACAGAATCAATACTTTCTTGCAAATACTTAGCACAATTGTATGTAGGCATTAATACTGCTAATTTCTTCATACTGTTTTCCTTAACTTATTATTATTCATTTTGCAAACCATCAATTATATTTTTTAAATAATCTTTAGATAAATAGTCAACTAAATCTTCTCTATTTAATAGCAAATCGTCTGGATTTTGTTTCCATAATTGATACATCTCATCAATAATATCAGCAATTTTATCAACCTGATCTACTTCGGTCCAATAAGGATAATCATTCCCCAACAATCTTCTAATTTCACTGTAATAAGGGGCAAGAGAAAGAATTGCTTTGTTTGCTTCTACACAATGAGGGAATTTTCCTGGAAGAAATGGGCTGATTTCTGATTTTGATTCCAAAATAATATTGACTGAGGCATTTTTTTGCAAATTATACACAATATCAAAAGCTACATTTCCATTATAAAAATAAATTTCATTATTATAACTTTCATATCCTTGAATCATTTCTGCATAATTGGATGCATTACCTAATAAAATTAGTTTAGATTCTTTGCTAGCTTGTGGGTTTTGATTCAAAAACAATAAAAAACCATCTATCAGTCCTTTAGGAGATCGTCCGCCCATTAAATTTCCAGCATGCAACAAATTAAACTTCGAATTATCAAAATAGCTTGGTAAATTATTATTTTGACCTGAATTTTGCGAAATATTTTTTGAATTTTGATGCGGTATTACAACGCCTGATTTGATAAACTCAGGAAAATAACTTCCCATCCATTCTAATAACAATTGGCTAGGGAATGCACTATATTTAGCTTTTTTAGAAACTTCAAAAAAGAAATTCTCTTTAAACTTATAACTAGGCTCTACCCAAGTATAAGGCCTTGGATAAAAATGAAAAGGATAGGGATCATGAACGTATGCCATCCACTTATTATGCAATTCTGGAAGTCTCAAAAGGGCATAATGGGGTCTGAAACTGGCTCCTTTGCTTAAAGTCAATACTAAATCAGGCTGAAAGGTACATTTTTTCAGAGCCCGTGCAATACTATTTGCGTCATTAAAAAATGTAAATGAAAAACCAAATAAACGTTCCAAAAAAGGAGCCATATTTATCTTAAAATTTCGGCTTATTATGCGTTGAGACCTACTTAAAAAATACATGACACTCCCCTTAATTTCAGGAATTGCAAATGTGTTTATATCCTCTAGACGTATATTTTTTAACGTATAATGATGAACTAAAACTTCGAATCCGGCTTGCTGCAAGTTATTAATCAAAGCCACATTAGCCTTTGATCCGCTGCTGTCTTCTATATTTATCGAATCGACTACTACTAGTATTTTTTTCATTGTTGCTACCAATTTACTCTCCAATCAATATTTTGTTTTACAACCACAGCAGGATTGCCTGCAATAATAGTTTTACTTTCTAAAAAACTTTTTGATACTACACTCACTAACCCAACTAAATTTTCGCTTTCTATAAGGACTCCAGGTGCAAAACAAGAAGCCGATCCTACATAAATATCATTTTTAATATTTATCGACAAATCTTTAGTTTTTAATTTTGTATGAATAGAACCGTGTGTCCAAAACTGACTGCCTTTGCCAGCAATCCAAGTATTATTGCCTATTGCTATATCATTATACAAATCAAAATAATGATTGTTTATAATTCTTGAATTTGTACCAATAGAGAAATTAGCACTGCCCTGAAATACATTTCCAGAATGAATTGCCGTTTTTTCTCCTATTGACAATTCATTACATGAAATTAAATTGTTGCTGGCAATGTAAACATTATCTCCAATGGTAACTTTATTACAGTTAATTATAACTCTGCCTATTTTGACATTTTTACCAATAGCATATCCGAACATTTTTTTTAATAAAAATATTCTAACCGAATTAACAGGTAAATGTTTTATTATTTTTAAAAATACAGCCTTTTTTTTTCTTTTATCGAACATCATTTAACGGCTTAAAAAACTAACTATCTTTTCAGAAGCATCTCCGTCACCATAAGGATTTGATATTTCTTTAAAACCTTTGAAATTATCAAGTATTGAGCTAATAGTATTATACATTTTCTCTTTTTCCATTCCGACCAAAGTAGAAAATCCAGCTGTTACTCCTTCTGGTCTTTCTGAAACAGTTCTGGTAACTATAACAGGTTTTCCTAATGACGGTGCCTCCTCTTGAATTCCGCCCGAATCTGTAACTATTAAAAAAGATTGCTGCATTAACCACACAAATGCAGGATAAGATACTGGTGCAACAAGTTGAATATTTTCCTTGTTTGATATCAACTCATGCACAATATCCTTCACATTTGGGTTTAAATGTACTGGATATACTATAGTGACATCATCTCGTTCAGCCGTTTTTAAAAGTGCTTCACAAAGATTCTTCATTCCTTCACCAAAATTCTCCCTTCGATGTCCTGTCACTAATACTATTTTTTTGTTAGTTGGAATTATTTTTTTTAATGCTTCTATTTCGTGGTGTGAATAATTGTTTGATTCTATTTTATTAATCGTCCAGAATAAAGCATCAATTACCGTATTTCCGGTTTCTACAATATTGGCTGGAGAAATTCCTTCATTCAGCAAATTCTGTGTTGCTTGTTGTGTAGGCGTAAAATGTATATCGGCAATCCTACTAGTAATTTGACGATTGATTTCCTCGGGAAATGGTGCTTGTTTATTGTACGTTCGCAGCCCAGCCTCTATATGCCCCACTTTTATACCCAAATGAAATGTAGCAAGAGCAACCATAGATGAAGTTGTGGTATCACCATGTACCAAAACCAAATCTGGTTCTTCTGTAACCAAAACCTCATCCATTCTAGAAAGAATCTTAGCACTTAAACCATTCAAGGTTTGATTAGGCTGCATCAAATTGAGATCATAATCTGGAACGATTTCAAAGAAATCTAATACCTGATCCAGCATTTGCCGGTGTTGGGCTGTCACACATACTTTTACGTGAAAATCACTTTTCTCAAGTTCATGATAAAGCGGTGCCATTTTTATAGCTTCGGGACGTGTACCAAAACAAAGGAGAATTTTCATTTCTTATTTTTTATTTTTTTCTTCATTTTATATATTGGCAGACGCAATGGATAGGAAATATAAAAAAGTTTCCACTTTAATTCCCCTAGCATCCTTAAATCTAAAATCCTTAAAATTTGATTAAATAAATTATACTCTTTAAAACCAATAGAAACAGTTATGAGATATTGGATTAATGAATTTGTAAGTAATTGTTTTTCTTTAAGATTTTGAACAACTAAAACAACAGCATCTGCTTGCGAAGCTCTTCTAATAGGATTATTTTGAAAAAACTCTCCAGTATTGGAATTAGGATGTTTTCTTCCATAAAACAAACATTTGTTAATTGAAATTCCTTTATCTCCAGAAGATAAAATTCTCGAATATAATTCCCATTCCTCTGCATACATCAAATGTTCTACAAAGCGATTTTGATCAAAACATCCTCTCTTCCACATTACTGCGCAGGAATTAAATGGAAGTTCATGATTTAATAACTTTTCTACATCATTCATTGTAATTTCAAATGATGAGTAAATTTTAGAATAATCAAAACTATAATCAAAATCATTAAAAAAAACTGCTCTTTCATATCTACAAAATGAGAATTTTTCTTGTTCTAATTCTTTTACACATAATTCTAAATTTTGAGGATGTACAATATCGTCATCATCAAAAAATATGATATAATCACCCTGTGCTGAATCAATTCCGTAATTCCTGCATCCTGGCAATCCTTTTTTATAATTATCAGGACGTTTTAGAAATTTAAAGCGCGAATCTTTATTTAAAATTGGCGTAATAACCTCTAAGGTGTTGTCAGTTCCTCCGTCATCAATAATTAAACATTCAAATTCTGAATAAGTTTGATTTTGGATTGACAGCAAAGTCTCCAATATAAAATGGCTTCTATTATAAGTTGCCATGATTATAGTTACTTTCTTTTTCATTTAAAAAAAGAGTATTTTACCAACGTTTTTATGCTGTTTTTGTCTAAAAAAGAGTAATAATTTTTAAATATAAAAAAACAATTATGCCTGTTTTTTTTAGAGTCAGAATCGCCCGCCATTAAAATGATTAACTGATTCAAGAAAACTTTTCCAGTTGCTGTTTTATTTTGAAAATTTTTATTTTTCGAAATATTTTCTTGAAATTGCTTAATAGTAGAATAGTTTTTTATGATCCAATCAAATTTTAATTGTTGAAAAGTTAATAGTTTAGTCTGCAATTCTGAAAAAATTTGAAAATTGGAATCTAAAAAATTTCTTGAAAATTCAAGATACATTGTACTTATATTTTTATGCCAAAGATTTTTTTTATCGTTAACTGTATTAATCTGATTCGTCAAACTATCTTGATGCTTTCTGTAATTGTATAAAAACTGATCAAGTTTATAATATTTACTATGTAAAATAGCGCGCAGCCAAAAATCATAATCTTCAAGTAAAAATAAAGTTTCATTATAACCATTATTTTTATCAAAGACATTTCTTCTATATAAAAAGCAAGATCCTATTACATTTCCGAAAATTAAATTTTCTAATCCTAATAATCTAACTTCTCTTATTCTATTACCTAAATTGTCAATTAAGAAAATATTACTATATACAATATCAGCTTCATTCTCTAACAATGATTTCAAAAGTTTTTCTAAAGCATCAAGTTCATAGAAATTATCATCACTTGTCCATGTTATAAAGTCTCCTTTTGCCTCGTTATGACCAATGTTCAAACTTGCTGGCAACTTCTTATTTTCAATATTACTGATAACCTTAATTCTATTGTCTCTTTGTGCATATTGATTGGCAATACTCAAAGTATTATCAGTAGAACAATCATTAACTATGATTAGTTCAATATTCTTAAAAGTTTGATTTAAACAACTCTCTATGGACTGTGAGAGATACTTTTCACCGTTGTAGACTGGAAGAACTATTGAAATTTTTAAATCTGTCATTCTTAAAATAATTGTAAATATTCTTTTTCCCAAACAGTATCAATATAATCTTGTGAAAAATGTTGTTTTATAAAATCTATAGTATTCAAGCCCATCTCTATTCTAAGGGCAGGGTTTAAATATAATAATTTAATTTTTTCTGCCACTCCTTCTACATCATATTCATCACAAACAAATCCAGTTTGTCCATCTATTAATGTGTATTTAATGCCTCCCGAATCAAAAACTACAACAGGCAAACCACAAGCTTGAGCTTCTAAAGTAGCAAGTCCTTGCGATTCTCTTAGTCCATTCATAGTAGCTTGTCCTGTTAACAAATAAACATCACTTTCCCATAAAGCTCGACGAACCTCTTCTTGTGATTTCTTTCCGCTCAAAAAAACCTTACTTTCTAGTTGATACTTAATAATTAATTTTTCTAAAGTAATGCGTTCAGCTCCCTCGCCAATAATTGTAAGTGTTACATCTATTCCTTTATTTATTAATATCCGAACCGCTTCAATACAATAAACCTGACCTTTCATTTCATGTAAACGGCCAACAGTTATCAATTTTAAAGTATCACTACATTTTTTTTTATCATTATTTGAATAAAAAAAATCGGTATCAACCCCTACTGGAATGATTTTAAGTTTTTCTTTTGGACAACCCAAATCTATTATTTTTTCAGCCAAATAAGGAGTATTTGCAGTTATCAGATTTCCATATTTAAACAAATTATCATAATAGCCATTATTATGAATATAACCGCTAATTGGGAAGAATGCATCGTGACCATGAAAAGTAACTATTAAAGCAGGTTTAAAACCCGTTTTTTTTAAGGTTGCTAAGGGATTTGAGTTCGTGCCATATTGAACATGAAACAAATCAGCTTCTATAAATCTATTATAAAAAACCCACTGAAATAACCACGTTAAACTAAATTTTGATTGCTCTTTGTGATACGATAAAATTTTACTAAAATGGACAACGTTGATTACTAACAATAATATCCACTTAATATATCTCAAAATTCTATTCTTAGGTATTTTATAATCTTCTATGATAACCTTTTTCAATAAACCATATTCTTCAATTAAATTAGATCGTAAATTAGTACTTTCCTCTATTCTCTTGCGAACAAGAATTTCAATCTCATATCCCAGTTTTATTGCAGTAACAATCTGTGCAACAATAAAGGTTTCAGTCAAATGAGGAAATTCAGGAACTTTAAAAACTATTTTTCTTTTATGCATTTCGCTATCTTGTATATTTAATAATACTTTTTTTTAATTTCAGATAAAGGTCATTAATTCTACTTTTCATACCTTTTTGATTCTCAATTTTAAAAAAATAAGCATATTCTTTAAGAATATTTTTTTCCTTAATTATTTTCGATAGTCCTATTTTTGCGTTTTGAACATATTTAATACTATTTTTTTCTTTTGTGTAAATCTTAATATATGTATCTATTAGTATCCAGCTAAGAATTGAATCTATATATTTTGCAGAAGTAGAAAAACTGCTGACATTATCATTTAAAAGTCCATATCTGTAAAAAGCCATACCGTCTTCGGCATGAATAACCTTAGTTGTATTCAATAAAACTCTGGTAAAAAATTCTCCATCTTGATTTATTGACAATGATTCATTCCAAAGACCACTTTTTACAATCAGCTCTCTTCGAACTAAATAAACATGGGGAGGCAAAAAGGTATTATATTTTCCAAAATCACAAATTAAATCAAAACCACTATCATAGTTTTTATTAGTTTGTTTTATTTTGGGAGTGACATCCTTTGTAGTTTCGGTAAAATAGTTCCATTTAGAAGTTGCCAAAATATATTTATTTTCTAAGCTTGTACTCACAGCATTTACCTGTGAAAGCAAAAGACCATCAGACAATACATCATCAGAATCAAGCCATTTGATAAATATTCCTTTACTTAATTCGAAACCCAAATTTCTACAAACATTCCCCCCTTTTGGACTTTCTTTTGGTCTTTTATAATATTGAAAACGAGAATCGTGTTTACAATATTCAGCTAACAATTTATCTGTGGCGTCCGTTGAACCGTCATCAACCACAATACACTCCCAATTAGTATAAGTTTGACTCTGAACACTATCTAGTGTTTGCTCCAAGACATTTGCCCTATTATATGTTGGAATAATAATTGAAATTAAGATATCATTCATCACTATTATTAGTTATAAGTATTAATTGCTTCCTATTGCAATACAACTTTTTTGAAAACATATTTTATCAATCTAAAGATTGAAGCAGTTTGGTATAATTTTCTAATCCTCCAGTGAGCCTAATCCATGCCCTGCTGTTATGGTCGTTAAATGCATCTAACAAACTTCCAAAATCAAATAGGTAAACATTATACCCTTTTTTCAAAATCCTCTTTTGTAGAATACGTCCTGGGCATCCCATAGCAATAACAACAACTTGAAATTCTGTTCCTTTCGTTTTTAAAACTTTTATTAAATCATTTTCTATCCTGTCAATTTCATTATAAGAGTCTCGAGAAGGAGTTTTAATATGAATACTACTAAATAATTTCTCAACCAGATCAGGCTTAATAGTTTCATTACCAACTAAAATTGGATTTGTACCTTTAAGAAACCTCAAGAAGTCTATACACTCTGTAGGATTAATTGTAGCGAGCTGATGTAATGCAACATGATTATAAACTCTACTTAAGTCGATGTATCTGTAAGTAACTGACAGGTACTTTAGAGCTACATCATCAGAAAGTAAATGAACACCATCTTTCATCCCTTCCTCAACTCCAAATAGTTTTGAATGTATTGGCAAACCTTTATGCATTACTCCATAATTTAATTTCATCGCTTCCCTCATCTCCTTCGACATTTGCTCATTTGCTTTATGCAGACAATCATCAACTCCTAACATCAATAAAACGTCGCCATCACCAAAACGCATATAGGCACCCGCCATTTTCATTTCAATGGTCTTTCTTATCGCAGCAATGGTCTCATTTGCACTTACTATATTGACATTTTTAACTAAATATTTTTTTTGCCGTTCCGATAGAAAAGGCCAAATACTATTGGGCTTCATTAAGCCTAATTGATAAAAAAATATTTTTATTTTTTTCTTTAACTGAACAATCTTTATATCGAATAGCATCTTAATAGTATTTACTTATTTATTTTATCATTTTCAAAAAATACCTTCTTGCTCGATATGGTATTTTGCTTATAAATCTCACCTTTGCTCTCAAATATTTTATAATTTCATTTATATCTATTTTCAAATTGGTTAGCAAAACATCTAAAATATTTATTTCAATAGCTGCAGGTAAAATAAATTTCATCTTATTATAATGATAAGCCTTTTTCAACCCTATTCGTCGATGATTAACATAATTCTCCTGATGTGACAATTCCATCCAAAGCCGCTTTCTTTTATAGGAAATAATATTATTTTCGGTTTTCCAGCCATAGTGCATTCTCGAGAAAACAGTATCAAAAGATTTTACATTCTCAATTACACTTATGAAAGCATTAAAGGGATGAGTGTACAGTCTAACTTCTGGTTTAGCAACATCAATAGAAACTTGATATCCTTTTTTTAAGTCAATTACAGCAAGATCACTCGGTTGAAATAGAGATTGTATTGTGCTTACAAAATCTGTATGAATAATGTCATCATTATCAATTCTTGTGGTAATAATATAGGAATCAGAATTAGTAATATTTTCACATATAAACTTTTTAAATGAATTATTCAATTCATCCATTCCGTCTATAAATAGTGGAATTACATTTGATGAATTTGCTGTGAGAGCAATAATTTTATCTTTAAAATTTTGTGGTGTATCTACATCAAAAAAAACACACCAAGTAAAATTTTGATTGGATTGATTTGTAACCGAAGGAAAGCAATAGTTTTCAAACAAATTAAACCTATGCTCTAACCATTCATTGGTTAAAACTGAATTACCAGACTTGCTTTTTTTCCAATCAGATTTTTTTAAATTAAATCTAGTTGCAATAAAATGTTTCATTTTTTCCTATTTATATATCAATTTATAACTTGAAATTAGTACATAATTCAATATAACAACATGACTGTTAATATAATTAAAATCATTTTTTTAGTTATTGTATTAGCATCATTTTCCAATACTAAAGCACTGCATCCCTAATTGTTCTTTCAATTAAATCATCAATAGTATTCAAATGCTTTTGCAATGTAAAATCAGTTTTTATCCTCTCTTTTCCTTTGTTCCCCATTGACTTAGCTAGTCCTTTATTTCTTAGAACCAGTATCATCTTTTCAGCCATAGCATCCACATCGTGCTCTTCGACCAGAAACCCTGTTTCACCTTCAATTATTACATCAGGAATGCCAGCATGCCTTGTTGAAACAACAGGTAACCCAGCAGCACTCGCTTCCAAAATGGCAACAGGGGTCCCTTCTTGATCGCCATTCAAGGCAGTTACAGAATGCTGTACAAAAGCTAAACCTGTGGTCAAATATTCTATAAATTGTGTTCTATCAATAATACCTGGCAACAAGACAGCATCTTGTAATTTCAATATTCTTATTAAATTGATACAAACCTCTAGTAACTCTCCTGTGCCTCCTATGACTAATTTGGCATCAGGAAATTGGTCATGTACTTTTTTAAATGCTAAAATCGTATAATAAGGTGCTTTTTTATTTACAAAACGCCCAATCGCAATAAAGGTGGATTCACTAAAATGAGGGACCACATTCAAAAACAAATCATCTGGTCCATACGTATTGTATATCACTTTTTCTTTTGGACAGCCTAATTCAATTAATCTTTTTTTCATTGAAAAAGAAACTGCAATAACATAAGAACTATACTCAAAAACTGCCTTATAATAATTACAGTTTTCAATCACTGCCTCAATAGAAGCGTCATACCCATGAAAATGAGTGATCAAAGGAATGTTTACTCTCTTGCAAATAGTCACAATTTGATGAGCTGTAGTGCCATACTGTGCCAATACAACTTGTATCTTGTTTTTTCTGAGTGAATGCATAAAAACCGTTTCTGGAATCGAAAGCGTTTTAAATCCTAGTTTGCGCTTTATTTTAGTAAAGTAAGTAACGGTACTATTACTCAATTTACCAAATCCTTCTAAATACTGCGGTATTTTGCCTCCATAATAATAAAAAACTTTTCCTTTTAATCCTTTTTTTTGCTGTTGAATAAAGGTTTCAGAATAGGCATTTTGAGAAGGAGAGATTATAGCTATTATAGGTGATGATTTCATTTCTACTAATTACTTGTTAAGAATAATCCTTTTTAGTTTTTTGTAAACTTGCTTAATTATTCTTTTAGGTTTATTTTTATTATGCATTACTGATGCTGTATTCTCCATTCTAGGATTAATATGAATCCCTTTTTCAAAAAAATCTTCAATTACATCTACTCTACTATATCTCAAAATAGTATCTCTATACTTCTCAATATAAGGAATTAATTCTGTGTCTTTTTTGCTTAAATATACTCCTTTAAATAAACTATTTGTAAAATGAATAAAAACAATAGGATATACATTATTGATTAGTACCTCACCAGAAACTTGTCTTACACGTTTACAATCAATAATATTCCAATTAGCTACATTACACCCTTTATGCGTGATACTTTTTATCTCATCAAATCGTGTTGGTAATAGATCCAAATACCTTTGATCTACATAAAAACCTGCATTACGATTTACTTCACAATTAAAAAGGCATAATTTTGCCCAGTATTCTAAAGCTGGAATACCTCCTCTGCTGGCTCCTACAAAACCACCATTGTATATTCCATCTAAAAAATTTAATTTAAAAGTTTCTAAATCCAAGTTAGGATCTGAACATCTCCAATGTGGAGATAACAACAGATTACATTTTTTTAATTCTTCAAATAAAAAATTAAAATCATTAAAAAAATGAATATCCCAATCAACATAAATAACTCTTTCATATTCATTTTGCAGCAAATGATTCATCACAACTGGCTTCATGCTCCAGCGCAAAGCATCCATATTATTATTTGAATATTTTGAATATATTTTTTGTGTAAGTTCTGAATCTTCTAAATCTACTTTTGTAAGCAAGTAAAGATTTTCACGATTGTTAATTTCGTTTAAAACACTAGAGTCTATATCCCCTTCACTTATAAACACATATAAAGGAATAGCGGAATTGAATTTACAAATAGAATCATGCAATACCAAAGCATAATGTCCATAATCTCCAGTAATTATTGTACAAATTGCGTTCATAACTTTTCTTTAAATTTCAATTTTACATATTTATTCAAAAAAGAAAGTTTGAATATAAAAGGCATTTTTATACAAATAATTTGTTGCAGATTAAAATAACTACTCTTATACAACCATTCCTCTACTATCCAATTGTACTTTTTATGATTAACCGCTAGATTCCAAAAAGAACTGTACAACCTTATTATTGAATAATATTCCTCAAAACGCTGGGCTTCAAGACCATAACTTTTGACTACTCTTGTTGATACTGCATGTTTTCTAAAAAAATTAAGCGGCACATTAGAATAAGCCACATCTCCTTTCTGCAAAAGTTTGAGCCAAAAATACCAATCCCCGCAGAAATAAAAAAAAATAGAAAAAAAAGAATCCTCAACTGCACTTTTTTTAAAAAGGACTGCACTTGCGTTTGGTATACAATTTCTGTAACGCATATGGGTTTTTACTTCATTTTTTCCATTGTTTACATAATTCGACATGAATTTTTTTCTGTCAAAAGACAGAGCCCAGCCATTTATGCCGAGTTTTTCTCCAAGCTGATTAACATTTGTAGAGCTACAAAAAGCTACAACCACGTTAGCCGTAAACATTTTAATTAAACTTTCTAAAAATGTAAGCTCGCAATAATCATCACTTTCGGCAATCCAAATATACTTTCCTTTGGCTAATTGAATTCCTTTTTGCCATTGCCGAAAGGGACTTCCCGAATTTTCTGTATTTATTATAAAATGAGATACTTTGGGATGATTAACATATTTTTCTAAAACAGTTATGCTGTCATCCGTACTTTTATCATCCAATAAAATAACCTCAAAATCTTGAAACGTTTGATTAAAAACCGATTCTAATCTTTGAACCAAAAAATTGGAATGATTGTAGTTGGGAATAATTATGGAGACTAAAGGCATTTTATTCTTGCAAAAGTTTTAAATTTTGTATGTAATCAAAAATCTCTTTACATTGATTTTCAGAAGAAAAACGGGCAAATTGTTTCTTATTAAATTCACCATCTTTTATTAACTCCTCTCTATTATAATAATAAAAGACTATTTTTTCCGCCATAGCTTTACAATCCAAATAAGGTAAAATATATCCTCCCCCATTCGTTATTATTTCTGCAGTCCCTGTTGCTTTTTCAAAACACAAGATAGGTACTCCAAATTTTCCCATTTCTATGGAAACCAATGGAAACGGATCTTCGCGTGAAGGCAATAAAAATAAATCAAAATTGCTGTAATATGATTCAGGATTATGTTGCTCTCCAACAAATCGTACACACTCAGTCAGATTCATTTTTTTTAAATCATTTTCTACAATCGTTTTTTGATTGTTGTTCATTCCTCCGACCCATGTAAATTGAATTTCCAATTCTGGATGGTAATTTTTTATATAATTTGCTACTTGGATAAAAATATCATCTCCCTTTCTCCAGTGTACATAGCCAGAAGCCCCAACTTCAAAAATTTTATTTTTATTTAGGCCTTCGGTTCGTATTATTTTTTTGTCCGAAAACTCATAAATAATAGGATTTGATTTCGATAAAACACCATAGTTTTGCTCTAAGTTTTCCTTTACCAATCTAGAAACTGATATAAAATTATCAATCAAAGGAACATAATCTCTAAAATTTGGCATCATACTATCAATAATTGTATTCAACTCATGAATATGAGCAATTACTTTTAGTTTTGAATTTGTTGCTTTTTTTAATTCAACTGCTAGCGGAATTGAAATCATTGTATTAGCATAAATGATTTCATAATTATTACTTAGTAATTTATCATATTTTTTGGTTTCTTTCGATTTAATAATTATTCTTTTTAATGCAAAGCGTTTTATTTTATTAAAAAAAGACTCCTTGTTAATTACATTAAAATCTGAAAGATGATAAGTTTTAACAGCTAATTGTTCAAATTCATTTTGAATATTACCTCCTTTTATAAACAGAACATCAAAACAAATTGAATCATTATGATAATTTTTCAGCCATTGCAAAAATTGTAATAACACATAAGGTGCTCCTGTACGAGTTGCATCATGAGATATGAAAAGAATTTTTTTCATAAATTAATAAGAATTTAGATACAAATATGAAATGAAAAATTTAAAGTTAGTAAGTTGATCTACTCTAATTCCATTTTCATAAGCCATATCTAAAATTTGTTTAATATCTTCTTTTTTTGAAACTTTGTAAGATGCGTTAGCTTGCCAAAGCAAACCATTAGTAATATTAACTACTGGTTTATTATTAATGATTGCATCTATTTCTAATTTCGTCCCATTAGCAACAACTATGTCTGACCATTTAATCGCATCGATAGGGTTTCCATTTAGAACCCATAAGTTACTATAAACTTCCTTATCAATAACTTCAGTGTTGTGAGATGGATGCGGCTTAAAAATTACAATGAAATTATTTGATAGATTAGAAATGTACTTTGCTTGTTCTAAACCATTTTTAAAAAATTTATAAACACTCTTTCTCTCTTTTGACCAATAAGGGTAAACATTTGCATCTACTTCACTTAATCCTAAAACTAAAATTTTTATTTTATTGGAATCAATAAATCTATCTGGTAGAATAAGTTCTTCTTGTTTATATAAGTTATTATTTGTATTTAACATACTTTTATAGAGACTTTCATTATAATATTCAAAATTACAATTAAAGCTTGATAATAATTTTGAATCAAATACAAATCCATTATCAATCAACAAAGTATTTTTTAAAGCTCCGTATTCAATAGAATATATTTCAACATTTAATTTTTTTAAAGATTCACTAAATACACCAAACGCTGAACAATAGGGATTCCAGATAAAAACAGCATCAAACGAATTAGTTGATTTAATTTTAACAGCTAAATATATTTGTTTTAATAAAGATCTTATTACAAAAAAAATATTTTTACTTCCAGACCATTTTTTAAATCTAAAATACCATTTCAAAAAGTTAATATGAAAAAAAATATTTACGATATTAAATGAAAATACACCAAGAAATTTTTTTTGATTTAATATTTTTATATCATTTAATTTATAGGCTAAAGAAATTTTGCAATTATTTGACTTTAAATCACTTATAAAAGTTTGTAATTTTAAATTGTGTTCATAAGACAGTAAAGGAATTATAGTTATTAAAACCTTTTTATTTTTTAAACTTTCAAGTATTTCAAACTTCATGATTTTTTAAAAATATAACTTACGTAAACTGTGAATATAATGATGTTATTTTTTATACAACAACGTTAGTAAATCAAAAATCACCATGTCTATTTCTAATTTCATTAACATCAATTCCTTCTGCTACTTCATTCACTATACTGTTTTCTTTTTTTAATACTTCTTTGGCAAGTTCTAAAACTTCGTTTTCGTGTTTTTGTGGAATTACTACTATGCCCTCGCCATCTGCAAATATCAGGTCATTTGGAAAAATTTTAACTCCTTCAATTACTATCATCTTGTTGTAATGAGCAACCGTACCCTTATGTTTAATATCTTGGCAATTAAAACCCTTTGAAAATACTGGGAATTGTAGTTTTTTAACTTCGCTATTATCTCTGGTGTTACCTCCGATGATGGCTCCTATTGCACCAGCTCTAATAGCCAAAGTAGTATTTAACTCCCCAAAATAGGCATATTCGGGTGCTTCATTTTCAACTAAAATAATGTCATTTGGCACGATTGTTTGATAAGTTAAAAGAGCATCATAAATTGAATTAGTGTCACTTTCTTCTTTACGCTTTATTTTCAAAGTTTTAGCTCTGCCTAAAATTTTTTTCCCTTCTAAATTCAATTTAAAATGACTAATAATTTGATTATTAATATTTAGGTCATCAAAAATGTCTGACAATATAGGTGATGTTAATAAGTGAGAAAGATTTCGAAAAATTTTTCTTTCCTCTTCTCTTATTCCAGCAGCAATAAAATTAGCCAATTCAAATTCATCTGGATAATTTACATCAATAGCTTCGATTGCTTTTGCTTCTAATAAATAAGGTCGTTCTCCAATTCGTTTTTTTAAACTGTGTGCTGTATCTTTTTTAACTATATATAAACCCATAGTCTCGATAATTGTATCGGGTAAATTATTGCTATTTGGAATATTATTTAAATCATAATTGGTTCTAATTGTTTCTGGATTCCAAGTATATTGTTTGTCCTTTCTAACCAAAACTACTGAATCATAAGTGTTGGAACTTATTAAAACATCTATACCTTTTTTAATAGTATCAATATTGATGAAAGGACTAGTACATAGTATTTGAATATAAATATCGGCCTCAACTTGCTTAACCTCATTGTAAAAAAGTTGATGACCATCTGTTTTATTTGAAGCAAGGATAAGGTCTCTTTTTAAAATCTTACAATTTACTTCAGAGGCTAAATCAATAATCTCATCAGATTCGGTATCCAGATAAACTTCATCTATAAACTCACATTTGGACAACTTTTCTAATTGCCTTAAAAACAATGGTTTCCCATCTAACACTTGGATGTTTTTGTTTTTAATTCTATCACTGCTACCCTTTGCCGGTAAAAATGCTACTACTTTCATGGTTTACTTTATTATATAAGTTGGGGTGTGTAAAGAAGAATATTTAATTATGCTTTCTTTGGGAAAATAATCTTCAATTGCTTTTGTTGCTCCTGGAAAAATATTATAATCATCAAATACAACTAAACCACCTTTTACAATCAAAGGATATAAATATTCTAATACCGTCTTTGTTGGCTCAAATAAATCTACATCAATATGTAATAGACAAATTCTTAAATTTGGATTTTCTTTAGTAAAAGTAGGTATTGTCTTCAAAATATCTCCTTGTACATATTCAATATTATCAGATATCCCTTTATTTCTTAAAATTTCATTTATTTCAATTTCAGATGGCCCAATTTCCCCAGCGTTTTCAATAAACCTATCCCGATATTTAATATCATCGATATAATTTGTCTCTGGAAATTTTCCAAATATATCAAAAGCATATATTTTTCTTGAATAATTAGTTTCTAAATATTGCCTAAATGTCGCTAATCTTATAAGTGAATTTCCTTTAAACACTCCACATTCGACAACAGCTCCTGGCAAATGAATTATTTTTTTATATAATTCATAATGAGCAATTGCCTTCATTAATCTTTCAGGTTTACTGTACTTAAAAAACCCGTTTTCAAATTCGTAAGGATCAATATTATTATTTATCATTGTTTATCGTTTAACTGTTATTTCCATTCTACCAAACCCTGATATTGGGATTCTCCTAAAAAATCACCAAGAATTTCAAATTGACCAATACCATGATACCAAGAATAAAATTCACGATCCTTACTATCTCTTAGAGCAACAGAAAAGGAATAATTTTCAGGGTTTAGTTGAATTTTTTTAAGCTTTAATTTTATTTTATTATCTCCTATTTCAATATCTTTCAAAGTTACTTTATCTCTTTCATTATTAACTTGATATATGTATTGTTGCGTTGTATCAATTATATGAATATTTAATGAAGGTTCTTTAATTATAAAACTTGAATTAAAACTAAACTCTAAACAAATATCTTCTCCATAATTAATTTTCACATCATCATTCTTTCCATTTATAGTAAATTCAACTAACTTTATGGTTTCGACTATGGCGTTAGTTATTTCTGTTTTAAAACTATTGTTATAAATTCTAATTCCTTGACTACTTAAACCAATATGCTCACATGTACCTTTATTTAAATTTAAAACCAAATCACACATTCTTGAAACTTGAGGCATTGAATGGGAAACAAATATTACACAAGAATTTTTAAAAATGGTAGTTATTGCATCATAACATTTTGCTCTAAACCCTATATCACCAACTGCCAACACTTCATCAATCAACAATATATCAGGTTCCATTTGTGCTGCAATGGCAAAACCCAAACGCACTTTCATCCCAGAGCTGTAGTTTTGTACCGGCATATCAATAAATTCTTCTAGCTCAGCAAAAGCTACAATTTCTTCATACTTGGCTTCAATTTCTTGTTTACTAAAACCAATTATTGCCCCATTGTTATAAATATTCTCTCTACCGGTAAGTATTGGATTAAAACCAGCACCCAATTCTATCAAAGCTCCAACTTTGCCATACATCGTAACACTGCCCTCATCAGGAGCAATTAAGCCGTTTAATATTTTTAGCAGGGTGCTTTTACCTGCGCCATTATGTCCAATAAGTCCCAGACATTCGCCACGGCGTACTTCAAAACTAATATCTTTTACTGCCCAGAATTCATCTTTACGCAACGATTTATCTTGTTTTTTTCTGGTAATACCGCTAAAAACATCAGACAGCCCATATAGCAGGCTTTTTTTAAGATCTTTGGCAAATTTCTTAGAAACATGATCTACTTTTATCAATACTTCTCCCATAATTAACTCATTCTTTCGGTTAGTATTGGCATCGAAACTCGGTATACAACTAAAGCAATGATACTTAAAACTATTGTTACTAAAAGGCCAAAAAACCAAAAAACAGGGTTTTCTATACTGTAACCTGTCAGCATATTACGCAAATCGGTAATAATATAACTCAACGGATTCAACAGCATTATCTTACGCATCAATCCATCAGGAGGCATAGCATAAACTACTGGCGTAGCATACATTAAAAACTGCAATCCTATTGGTATCAAACGGCTAATATCGCTATATAGTAAGCTTA
Source organism: uncultured Flavobacterium sp. (assembly GCA_963511475.1). Classification (GTDB taxonomy): domain Bacteria; phylum Bacteroidota; class Bacteroidia; order Flavobacteriales; family Flavobacteriaceae; genus Flavobacterium. The sequence goes on along the minus strand of CAUPJC010000020.1, from coordinate 34,979 downwards.
TTGGCATTAATAAAGTTCCAATAGCCACAAAAAAAACAATGGATAAAAACAAAAGAGGGATAAAAAATAGAATATCTATAGAAGGAACTATTTTAAAAAAAATTAAAAAAAGGATTATCAGTCCCATTTTTATTAAAAAATTAAAGAAAAACTTAATTAATCCCAGTGTAATCAGAGCTTCCTTGTCAAAGTTAATTTTAGTAATTATACTCCTGTTAGCGTTAACACTTTGAGAGGTCAGGTTGATGCATTCGCCAATAATACCCCACAAGGTTGTTCCTATTAACACAAAAGCTGGATAAGGCACATTAGTTGTTGTAACTTTAATAGTCCCCGAAGACTGCAAAAATATCCAGACTAACGAATTAATTAACAACGGGAAAACTGCCCAAAAGACACCCAAAAAGGATTGACGGTATTGCGCTTTTATATCCCGCTTAGCTAATTGATTGGCTAAATAAAAGGAATCTCGGAAACCTTTTAGACTAGCTTTTACAACATCCCAAAAACTATAACTATTGGAACTGGTATAAATGTGTTTTTCTAGATTCATTTTTTTATTAAAGAGTTATTCTGGAATGCCTAGTGATGTTAGTATCACAATGGTATTAAAAATAATAACATGATGTTGCTATTTCTATTTAATTTCAAAATGCAAAAGTACAATTTAAAAAAGCGTTTTTATACATTTTAATGCAGTCATAAACGCTATCTTAATCAAAAAAGGTTCACAAAGACGTCCTTGTAAACCTTTTCAATTAGTATTTAGGTAAAACTTTATTTATCCAAAACTTCAAAAGTTGAATTCATACTCTTAAACTCAGGAACAATGACTTTCATTTTTGCCACTATATCATCATTTTTGAAAAAATTGGCTATCCCTATCAAATCCTCAATATCAGTATGTAAATCTTCGAATTCATCTTGAATCTCTTGGGCAATCATTATTTTTTCATGATAAGTAGGCACAGTCTTTGCTGTATCATTCAATAACTCTTCATAAAGTTTTTCCCCGGGACGTAATCCTACTATCTCTATTTTTATATCTTTATCAGGAATAAATCCAGCTAATTTTATCATTTTTTTGGCCAAATCTAATATACGCACAGGTTTACCCATGTCAAAAATATAAATTTCGCCTCCATTCCCCATTGCACCAGCTTCTAGAACCAATTGGCAGGCTTCAGGAATAGTCATAAAATAACGAATAATATCTGGATGAGTTATTGTCACTGGTCCGCCACTGGCTATTTGTTTGGTAAAAAGCGGCACTACAGATCCATTGGAACCCAAAACATTTCCAAAACGGGTGGTAATGAATTTTGTGGTATTTGGTTTGTTCTCTTTTTGATTCTTTATTTGCAGCGATTGAACATACTTTTCTGCTATCCTTTTGCTTGCTCCCATAACATTGCTTGGATTAACCGCTTTATCGGTCGATACCATAACAAATTTTTTAACGCCGTATTCACAGGACAAATCAGCCAAATGTTTTGTCCCTTCAATATTTGTCAAAATTGCTTGTGATGGGTTTTCCTCCATCAAAGGTACATGCTTATAAGCAGCTGCGTGATATACAACCTGAGGCTTATACAATTTAAATATCCGATCCATCATTTCTTTATTCCTGACATCGGCAATAACATTTCGAATTTTTGATTTTGAATATGTTTTTACTAATTCAAGACTTAAATGATGCAATGGGGTCTCAGCCTGGTCTAAAATAATTACTTTTTGAGGATTAAATGTCAATACTTGTCTAACAATTTCACTCCCAATAGACCCTGCAGCTCCAGTAATCAAAACAGTTTTATCCTTTAATTGTTTTGAAATAGATTTATTATCTAAAACAATTGGTTTCCTTTCCAGTAAATCTTCAATCTGAATATTTTTTACCTTTTGTGAAATCTCTTTTTGATTTTCCCAATTAGTAATCAAGGGTACGGTATATACTCTATAATTAAACTCCAAACATTGATCTACAATAATCAATTGCTCTTCTTTACCAATGCTTTTATCTGCCATAATAACCGCTTCTGCTCCAACAGACCGCATTAAAGAGGGCAGTTTTTTCTTTTGGACTAAAATCGGTAAATCCAGCATCCTTTTGGACGCATTTTGATTATTTCTATCTACAAAACCAACAATTTTAAAACGGGTAGGCGTTTCAAATTTTAATGCATTAGCAACAGAAATTGCATTAGCATCTGTACCATATATTACTGTTCGTATTAATTTTGTTGTGTTTTTTTCAGACAAATACAATTCAAAAGTCTGCTTAACAACAACTCTGTATAAAAACAATCCACAAAATGAAAGCACAACATTGATAAAAAGTGCGGTAGTCAAAAATACTTTTTCATCATATAACAGCTCATAAGCAAAATTAAATACCAAAAATACAATCAGTACTGAAATTTGTGAAAACAATAGCTTCACCGCATCAATATAAGATGAATGTCTGATAATCCCTGAATAAGTCCTGTAAAGCCAAAAAAACAAAACATTAATTCCAAAAAAACATACTGTAAAAAAAACATCATGAGCTATTAATATATATTTCAAGCCAGTGCCTCTAAATATTAGCAGCGTAAAGAAAAAAGTGATTATCAAAACTGATAAATCAATCATTACTATAATCCATCTAGGCAGGTAACTCAAGTTACGAATACTTAATTTTAAATTATCCCTAGAAAAAAAACTAGTATATATGGGGCTTCTAAACATATTATAATGCTATTATTAATTTTTAAAAATAATGAATGCAAAAACAAAAATACAAATTAATATCTGTGCTTTAATGATTAATCAATCTAAAAAAAACTATACACAAACAGAATAACAGCCGATTGGACAACAGTTAAAATTCTGCACTCGTTTAAAGACAAAATCATAAACAGTAATTTATTTTAGCTCCTGCTTTATGCCTTGTTTAATGATAAATTTAAAAGTTTCTGAAATAATTTTTAAATCACCATAAAAAGTGTGATGATGATAATACTCTAAATTCATTTTGACTTTATCTGGAAATAGAACTTTATCATTATAAGTGAGAGGATCAGCTTGCTCTCCTAACAATAATTCTTCATTGTAATATTTTAGAGAGGCCAAACTTGTCAATCCAGGTTTTAATTCAATAATTTTTAGATTATCATTTTCAAGCAAATCGTAGTAACCCTCAATATCAGGTCTAGGTCCCACTATGCTCATTTCTCCTTTCAGCACATTAATAAGTTGCGGCAGCTCATCTAACTTGTAATCTCGGAGTAGTTGACCCAGCTTTGATATTTTCAATATCTAACCACAATAATTTTAAATAATATTAATCATGGTTTATGCTTTAACAACCCGAGCAAATATTCTCCATAACCAGATTTCTTCAAAGGTTCTGCCAAATCTCTTAATTGTCGTTCAGTAATAAATCCCTGTCTCCAAGCAATTTCTTCAATACAACCTACTTTTAATCCCTGACGTTCTTCTAAAACCTGAACAAATTGCCCAGCTTGCATCAAACTATTAAAAGTGCCAGTATCCAACCAAGCGGTACCCCGGCTCAAAATCCCAACTTTTAGCAACCCTTTTTCTAAATAAACCTTATTCACGTCCGTAATTTCATACTCTCCTCTAGCACTTGGCTTTATATTTTTGGCAATTTCTACAACTGAATTATCATAAAAATATAGTCCAGGAACTGCATAATTTGACTTAGGATTCAATGGTTTTTCTTCGATGGAAAGGGCATTCAGGTTTTCATCAAATTCCACTACACCATATCGTTCTGGATCTGAAACATGATAAGCAAAAACAACTCCTCCCTCAGGTTTTATATTCGATTGTAATAATTCGTGCATATTGGCACCAAAAAAAATATTATCCCCTAAAACTAGAGCAACGCTATCCGAACCTATAAACTCTTCGCCTATAACAAAAGCCTGCGCTAAACCATTAGGAACTGCTTGCTCTGCATAAGTAAATTTACAACCTATTACAGATCCATCAGATAATAACTTTTTAAAATTGGGTAAATCATGTGGAGTGGAGATAATTAATATTTCATTGATACCGGCCATCATCAAAGTAGATAATGGATAATAAATCATCGGTTTGTCATAAACTGGCATCATTTGCTTACTCATAGCTAGTGTTAGAGGATGTAATCGTGTACCTGAACCTCCTGCTAATATAATTCCTTTCATCCTTTGCTATAATTTTAGATTTCTATTCTAGAAATTTTCATTCTATTTTCCAAAAAGTCTTTTATTTTTAAACAAACATTTTCTTTAAACTTTCTCTATAATCAGGCACATTCAAATTATAAATTTCTTTAATCTTTTTCTTATCTAATAACGAAAACTTTGGACGCTTGGCTGATGTTGGATATGAGGAGGATGAAATTTTACCAACATTACAATTATAAACTCCATATTCTCTTATAGCTAACGCAAATTCATGCCAACTTACCTCACCTTCATTTGAAAAATTATAAATACCCGAAATCCAATTTGAAGACTCAACAATATCTAACATTGCTTGAGCAAGATCTAATGCGTAAGTAGGAGAGCCTATTTGATCATTTACTACATTAATAGATTCTCTTTCTTGCATCAATCGTTGCATCGTTTTGACAAAATTATTTCCAAATTTACTATATACCCAAGATGTTCTAATAATAATCGCATTAGGATTCTCTTTTAAACAGGCAACTTCTCCAGCTCGTTTGCTTGCTCCATAAACATTAATGGGATTAGCTATTGCTTCCTCATCTAATGCAATAGAAGAAGTTCCCTCAAAAACATAATCTGTAGAAATATGAATTAATTTTATATTATTTTCATTAGTATACTTTGCAATTAATTCAACAGCCAAATGATTTATCATAAAGGCCAAATCTTTCTCTGACTCTGCTTTATCAACTTCCGTATAAGCCCCTGCGTTTAAGATTATATCGGGCTGAATTTCTTCTAATTGAATTTGTAGTATTTCTAAATCATTCAAAGTAATTTTTGTCCTATCAGCAAAAATCCATTCATAGTTTGGATATTTAGAAGATAGAACCGAAAGTTCTGAACCTAATTGACCATTTGCTCCTGTTACAAGTATTTTTTTCATACAACGTAAAAATTTGTTTTTTTAATGGAATAAGTTATAGCCATCGTTTCCAATATGTGATTTGGAACCAGAAAAGTTATCCTAAAACAAACTATTACAATTATTCATTAAAGGTAAAACTTGATCTTTTTCCGAAACAATAGCCCGTTTTAAATTCATTCCCCAGTCAATATTTAGAGTTGGATCATCAAATCTGACACCTCCTTCAGAAGCCTTATTGTAATATTGATCGCATTTATACATAACAGTTGCAGTCCGGCTAATTACAGAAAAACCATGTGCAAAACCATGTGGTACTAGTAATTGCTTTTTATTCACCGCCGATAGTAAAACACTAAAAGCTTTGCCATAAGTTGGAGAATCTTTTCTTAAATCTACTGCTACGTCAATGATTTCACCTTCCAAAACACGCACCAATTTTATTTGAGCAAAAGGTGGATTTTGATAATGTAATCCTCTTAAAGTTCCCCTTTTCGAAAATGATTGGTTATCCTGAACGAATTCGATCTCAATTCCTAAATCTTCAAATTTTGTTTTACTGTAAGATTCAAAAAAGCACCCTCTTTCATCTTCAAAAACAGTTGGCTCTATAATTACTAAACCTTTTATAAACGTTTCTTCAATTTTCATATTAAAATTACAACTCTATTTATTTTCATATTATTTAAAAAAATTATTTAAAACCATTTCAATTCTATACCTATCAGAATCAATTAAATTTGAACCAGACGGTAAACATAACCCGTTTTCAAACAAATTTTCAGCAACTTTAGCTCCATAATATGGAAAATCTTTAAATATTGGCTGTAGATGCATTGGTTTCCAAAGTGGGCGGCTTTCAATGTTTTCTGCTTCAAAAGCTAGTCTCAAATCTTCTCTAGTTTTACCTCCATTTTTATTTGGATCAATCGTAATAGCAGATAACCAATGGTTGGAAAAATAATTACTATTTGGTTCTTCCAAAACAGTAACTCCAGCGATTTTTTCAAAATATTTTTTATAAAAATTATTCATATTTCTTCTTAAGTGGACATGAGCATCTAAAACCTCCATTTGCCCTCTGCCTATTCCTGCACAAATATTGCTCATTCTATAATTATACCCTACCTCACTATGCTGATAATGAACGGCATTATCCCTGGCCTGAGTAGAAAGAAAAACCGCTTTTTCTTTTATTTCTATTTTTTTTGTTACTATAGCTCCGCCTCCCGATGTTGTAATTATTTTATTACCATTAAATGAAAGAACCCCTATTTCTCCAAAAGTGCCACATTTTTTATTTTTAAAATGACTCCCTAAAGCTTCTGCACTATCTTCAAGAACAGGGATATCATATTTTGCAGCTATATCATTAATCTCATCAACTTTATAAGGCATCCCATAAAGATGAACTGCAATTATTGCTCTTGGCTTTTTCCCTTTCTCAATCCTTTCAATAATAGCATTTTCGAGTGCAATTGGGCATAAATTCCATGTTTCACTTTCGCTGTCTATAAATATTGGAGTTGCGTCTAGATACATAATCGGATTTGCAGATGCTGAAAAAGTCATACTTTGGCAAATTACCTCATCACCTGCTTTAACTCCAAGTAAAACTAATCCCAAATGGATAGCCGCAGTGCCAGAACTTAATGCACCTACTTGAACATCTGATTTCAAATATGCTTCTAAATCCTTCTCAAAATTATTTACATTCGGTCCTAAAGGAGCTATCCAATTAGTATCAAAAGCTTCCTGTACGTATTTTTGTTCTGATCCACCCATATGAGGAGAGGACAGCCATATTTTTGAATTATTCATTTATTATATTGTATTTTATTATTTTTCCAGGATTTCCAACAACAACTGAATAATCCGGAACATCATTAATAATGACTGTTCCAGCACCTATTGTGACCCATTTCCCTATCTTAATTCCCTGAATCACACAAGCTCCTATTCCCAAATGGGAACCTTCTCCAATAGTAATATTACCTGCTAGAGAGACACCTGGCGAAACATGTACATAATCACTTATTTTACAATCGTGTTCTATTATTGCTCCAGTATTAATTATACAATGCTTACCAATTTTAGTATCTGAATTGACTATACAACCAGCCATAATAACTGTTCCTTCACCAATTTTTGAATTTTCAGAAATTATAGTATTCACGTGTATCGCTGTAAAAAAAGAAACTTTGATTTTTGAAACTACCTTTTTACGGATTTTATTATCACCTATTGATACAATCATTTTACCATGTGGCAAAATAGCTATTTTTGATGTTTCATGAACTGGAATATCAATTAACGTATTTAGTTTTGGCTTATCATCAAAAATAGCATTAACAATGATATTATTACTTTTTAAAACATCAATAATAACTTTGCAATGACCACTAGCACCAAATAAATAATTAAAATTCTCCATTAAATCGTTCTGTTGTGACAACATTCGTTGCATTAATACCTTCTCTTTTAATTACTTTTTGCAGTGTCTTTACAATTATTTTCAAATCTAAAATAAATGACATATTCTTTACATACCAAACATCATATTCAAATTTCTGAGTCCACGATATAGCATTTCTTCCATTCACCTGCGCCCAACCTGTTATGCCTGGCTTAACTTCATGCCGTTGTTTTTGAAAATCATTATACAAAGCCAAATACTCAGGAAGCAAAGGTCTTGGGCCTATTAAACTCATCTCTCCTTTAAGCACATTCAAAAGTTGAGGAATTTCATCTAATGAAGTTTTACGTACAAAACTGCCGATTTTTGTTAATCTATCTGCATCCGACAAAAGGTTCCCCTCTGAATCTTTCATTTCATTCATAGTCTTGAACTTTATAATTTTAAATATTTTGCCATTTTTCCCTGGTCTTCTTTGAATAAAAAAAGGTTTACCCGCATTGGCTATAAAGAGACCAATTGTTACAAATATCAATAAAGGACTTACTAGCAATATACCTAAAAGAGCGCATATAAAGTCAATCATTCTTTTAAAATAAGTTTTATACATTTTTTTCTAAATTTTTGTATTCTGCCAGAAGAGCATTCCAAACTAATTGCTGTTCATATCTCGAAATAATATTCTTCCGGGTATTTGATCTGAGCTTATTTCTGTAAGCATTATCTGTTAGCATTTTTTTCATCGCTTCGAAGAGAGCTTCAGAATCCTTTACCGGAATAATCGTCCCATTTTGATCCTCTGCAATAATCTCATTGCAACCATTGATATTAGTAACAATACTTGGTAATTCCATAGCTCCTGCCTGCATTACTACATTAGGAAAACCCTCTCTATAACTAGGAAAAACTAAACAGTCAGAAATAGCATAATAAGGCCTGACATCATTCTGAAAGCCAACTTTTATAATATTATTTGATTCTTTTATAGCTTTTACCGTTTCGACATTTAAAGGATCTAAGTCATCTTCAAAAGGACCAACTAATAATAGCTTTACTTTTTTAAAAGTAGCATCAAGTTTAAAAAAAGCAGTAATAAGTTCATTAATTCCTTTATCCTTAACCAAGCGACCTACAAAAACAAATACAAAATCATTTTCAAAAATTTCCAATTCTCTTCGCTTCTCAATTTTACCCTCAAAGGTAAATAACTCAGAATCAAAATATTCCGTATCTATTCCATTAATATTTCCGTTTCCAATTATCTTCAAAGGTTTTGTAGTAATTCTATACCTTATTAAATCATCTTTAACTCCCTGTCCTTCCGGATAAACAGATGTTGCACATAAACACAACAACTTATCCATAGCAATGAGAATTTTTTGAAAAAAACCTGTTTTGGATGGAAAAATTAATCCAGTAAAGGTATGCATACGAATCGGTACGCCTGCCAGTTTTGCTGCAATCATACCTAACAACCCCGCTTTTGGTGTAATTGAATGTACAATAATGGGACGCTCTTTTCTAAAGTAAAAATACAACCTTATCAAAGAAACAAAATCTTTTACAGGAGCAATTTTTCGTTCCATTTCAATACAGTATGTTTTAACCCCTTCACGTTCTCCAACTTGGTCTAAATCATACCCATTTCCTGAAACAGCAAAAACATTAAAGTAATTATTTAAAAACTTTAACTGTCCTTTTAATAAAACATTTAGTGATATTGGAACAGTGGATAATCGAATAATTTTATTCATTTGTTACTTAGCCTACAATAGGCTACTAATTTTATCTTATTATTTGAAAAATTTTACTTTTAACCTATATTTTCGAAAAAAAAATAGCAGTTATTGAATTCTAAATGATTTTACTTTAAAAGATTAACCCTTAGTGTTAATTAACTCATTATTTTTATATTTTTTCACTTTATCAAAAATCACCTTTACTCCATACTTACTAGAATTTCTCCAATAAAAATCTTTTTTTGGGTTTTTAAGGACCGCATTTGTAATAGTAATAATACCTGTTGGATTTTTGAGGGAATCATCATCATTGATTGATGTACCAAAGGAATAATTAGAACTTTCATCAGTATAATTACTTATCATGATATCCACCTGCTTACCTGGACTATTTTTAATTGAAAAAGATTGTAAATTAATTATAAGCCCACCTGGATTATTATAAGTATATATGTTACTCAAATTTATGTTCTTAATAGTTTCTTTGTGAAGACTAGGTTCGATCTGTATACCTGACATTGGCAGAGTTCCAAATGTATTAGAAATGAAGACAGAATCTATTAATAAAGAATTTGCAGAAGTAATAGATATACCATCTCTGCGCGCGTGATCTATAAATCCATTTTTAACTACTATATTAGAACTTACATTTCCATTTTCTGATCCTACAAAAATACCATCTCCCCAAGTATCTTTTATTTTAAAATTATTAATCTCTACGTTTGTGCTATTCAAAATGCAAATACCTGCACTCCATTCGCCTTTTTGATAACTCTTCTCATTTCTGCTTCCAATAATATTTGCATTATAAATTTTTATATTAGAAACATTATAAATTTTAATAATATCATTTAGCCTTTCTTTTGCAGGGCCTTTGAATATTATGATTGAATTTTGATTGAAATATATTTTCCGGTTTGAAGGAATATAAAGTCCTTTATTATTTATTAAAACTGGAAAATTTGGCATTACAACTACCGAATATTTATTAATTGCTTCCTGAAGATTGTTTGTATAATCAACTGTACCTTTTTTATTTGGATTTGCTGGCAAACTTTTCTCAAGATAGTATGCATTTGCTGGAAAGGAATACTTTTGATAGCCTTTATAATGCTTTTTTACTAGTAGCTTAGATGGTGTCAAATAAACATAATTTTGAGCATTTACTAATTGTGAAACAACTAAACAAAAAAATAATGTTATATAAAGAATAGTTTTTTTCATAAGTTCAGAATTATCTAGATTGAAAAAAAATAAAAATAAAAATCAAGAATAATATAGAACAGGAAGCTTTTACACTTTTCTTATCTTTATAAACTTTAAACATTGGTGCAAATAGAAATGGGATAACACACCATGACATGACTCCCCATCTATCAGAATAAGGAATTTGGAACATCATATAAAACACAGCACTAATAACAATGTAATACTTCAATAAATTTGTATAAAATTCATTTTTTTCAATCTTATTTAAATATATGAATAAAACTAAAAATAAAGAATTAAATACAACGAACTGAGGTTTGAATCCTACAGAATAAGAAAAGTCATCTCCGTCTAAATACCCACTTCTTCTCTCATCTATCAATAAAAATCCAATGAAATAATCTTTAAAAGATAAAATACTTATACTGGCAGCAGACAAAAAGACTGAAATTATATATATACAATAATAATAGGTCATGGGAACTTTCTTGAAATAAGCAATCAACAAATATATAGTTACGGGAATGAGGCTGGTAAAATGAAAACAAACTGATAATACTAAAAACAAAATCCATTTAATTTTTTTTTTCGGTGAAAAATTTCGAAATGTAATTGCTAATACAAAAAAGCCCAGTGATAATCCCTGTCTTATAACATTTATTCCAAGGGATTCAAAAAAAAAAAGGCTCATTAATGAAAAAACAGAAAGAAAAAAATTTGACTTATAAAAATAGGTGTATTTTTTTAGCGCATAAAAATTCAATGTTACGAATAAAAAACTCATTACAAATAGAAAAAACTGCGGATTTTTACTAAATAAATTTAAGAATTGAAACATGTATCCGACAGGTGCATCAGTACCAAAAGTTATTTCATCATAATGAGTATACTGCCAATGATACATCTCAGTGTCTGTACCAACATCTATCGCTCTCAAGCCAAATAAAAAAATATAGGCAAGCATTAATACAAATACAATATAATTAGCAATGCTTTGGTAATTTTTTTTCTTCAGATCTACATTTATAGCAGTAATAACTGCCAATAATACAGCCAGTACATAAATGATGTAAAATATAATTTTATATTGCGCCATTTATAATGGAATCTAATTGTTTTTTAAAATCTATTTTCTCAGTTCGAGCAATTTGCTGAAACCTTTTATCTAGTAAAACATGCTCCTTTTTAAGTCTTTCTAAAACGATATAAATGGTATATTTAATATACGATTCTAAAACAATTTTTATTTTATTTACAGTATTCATCTGATAAGCATCTGCAAATTTCAGTTTCCCTTTTATCATTTTTAAATGTTTTCCGGAGTTCCTACTGCTATCTTCTCTATAAAACAATATCGGATGATTCAGATTTTGAAAATGAAAATCCTCAATTATCCTATACCATAATTCCATATCTTCCATTTGAATAAAACCTTCCCTATATGGGTTTTTCAGCAGTACCTCTCTTTTTGTCATTACTGTGGGGTGTATAGGAAAAACGCCATTAAGTATATCATTTTTATTATTTACTTTTTGAGATTTTTTGTAACCTAGGATATGGTTGTCTTTATTGATACTAACTGCGTCACCATAAACCAAATCAATTTCAGGATTATTTGTCAACAACTCTAATTGCTTTTCAATTCTATCGGGAAACATTACATCATCGGCATCCATTCTTACAAAATAGTGTCCTTCTGAAAGCTGAACCATCTCATTTAACCTAAAAATCAGACCTTTATTAACACCATCATTAATTATTTTAATTCTGGGATCATTATAAGATTTCATGATTTCTAAAGAATTATCTTTAGAACCGTCATTTACCAATAGTAATTGAAAATCCTGAAAAGTTTGCTGTAATACAGAATCTATAGCTAATTTAAGATATTGATCTGCATTATATATTGGAATACCGATTGAAACTAACATTTTATTTATAAGTAATTTTTTATAAAAATTAGAGCGAACAAAAAATCAAGCTTTATTATTTAAAGCCATCAATATTTCCTTAATCTGTTTAATGTATTTAGCATCTGAATAGTATTTATTAAAATTTTGATTATAAACATTTTTGATATCATCTATATCAATACCTTTTTTATCAAAACTAATAATCTTATTTGCAATTTCTTGTAAACTATCATTCTCTATTCTAAATTTTAATGAATAACTCCCTAAATGTATATTCTCTTCAAAATCTTCTACAACGTCTGTATATATAGGAATAATACCGGCCGCAAGATAAGAATTCATTTTTGTAGGCGTTGCAACATTGTTTATAGGATTATTCTTTCTTAAAAGAAATCCATATTTAAACTTCTTTAATTCATCCTGCAATTCTTCTAATTTTACAAAACCAACAGTAACATTTTTTAAATCATATTTCTTAATTAATTCCTCAGCTTCCTTCTGTTGCCCTGTCAACAAAGTTAATTTTGCTGATTGATCATACTCTTGAACTTTTTTAAATACTTTTACACTTTCTTCTATACACTGCCATCCGTATAAAGCTCCGGCATATACAAAACTAAGGTTTTGATATTTACCTTCAACAAGGAAAGATGACTCATCTAATGGCTTATTATAACAAGGTATAATTAGGGATTTATCTTCAAATCTTAAGTTGTATTTTTTTTTATAAAACTGCTCCATTTCTTTGGATACAAATAAACATAAATCTGTTTTTTTAAGACTTTTTTTCTCAAAATAACTTAAATAAGCCTTACCGATTTTAGCTTTCAATGTATAATTATGTAGTAATTCAAATTCTTCTGGACCAATACCCTGAAACCAATTTAAAAAAATATACTTCTTTTGATTATTTCGGAATTTCAATTGATTTTGGTCAGCGACTCGTATAGTTATGATAAAATCAATATTTTCTTCTACAAAGACCTTATCAGAAATCACTATTTCATAACCATCGAAAGCTTTGATAATTAAATTAGTGTAATATTGTGTCGCCTCATTCATGGCACTTTTAGGCAGATAAAAAAATGCTTTCATTAATCCTTTTTTTAATAGATTTACTATGATAGATTATATTCTTTATAGTTTATGACAGTTTTAATAATTAAAAGAAATTAAAATATAATAATCTTTTTAATGCATACTGAATTAATTATTAAATGACTTTTAATTTCATATAAAATTTATATTATGAAAATTGCTCTATTTCATTGTACCTTTTTTTAAACTCTAAAAGCATATGATCTGCCTTTAACTTTCTCTCTTTTAAAGATTTTGTATAATCAATATCATAATCTAATGTACTGACAAAATTGTTCAGTTGTTCTGTATCAAATGGTTTTTCCCAAAGTTTTATTTCTTTTACTTGTTCTGTCAAAATTTTTAATTTAGGTTCTATTTCAACACATATAACAGGCTTTTGAAGCAAAGTAGCAACAATTGCTCCATGATATCGGGCACTTATAAATCCATCAAATTCATTCAATTCTTCCAAAAATGATGTCACTGAATATTTTTGCGGATCCCAAATTAAAGGGTTTTCATTTTTTAGCTTTAAAATCCATTCTTTATCTTTAGAAGGTGCAAAAACAATAAATTGCAATTCAACATTTGAATAGGATTTATAAAACTCAAGTAAATTATTTATATAATTCCTTCCAGATTTTTCCCAATCCCAATCTCTAACAATAATTCCTATCTTCTTTTTTGACCTTATGTTCTTCGATTTTTTAAAATCAATTTCTGTGAAGTAGGAAGAAAAAACGACATCTGCTCCCAACGTTGCAGAAATCTTCCACTCATCACAATATTGACTTGACACTTCATCTCTTACTCCGACAAAATGAGCTTCAGAAATCTTTTCTCTGGCATTAATGATTGCTTCCTGATTTTCATAAAATGGTCCAATACCAAATCCTAAAAATGCAATTCTAGATTTATTTTCAATAGTTTTAGAAAAAATGTTTTTAATCCTTTTTTTGATAAAAACTGGATTCTTTATTGCAAAATTAATTTTTTGCAATAAAGATGTCTTGTAATTGCTTTGAAAAGCAAAAAACTGAGTCCCACCTCCATATATTTCCCAATCTGGATAAAAATCTGGTTTGAGATAATTACTATTAGTCAGAAACTTAAGAACATAATTATTTTCATCACCAACGAAATTTAATTCCGTATTATCAAACTCTTTTAAAAAATAGTTTTCAAATACGCACATTAAAAGATCATCACCAAAATTAGTTTCTCCGTAAGCTCCTCTTATATTAATTTTTATCATTTTGTCATCATTGTAGTATAAGTTTTCTCTCCAATAACTCATTTCTTAAAATCTCATACGGCAATTCCTGCACTGTTGTCTTTTTGTTTAAAGCTAATACAGCCGCAACTCCAGAAGCTTGGCCTAATGACATGTAAACGGGTTCCATTCTTATGGAACCAAATGCAATATGTGTTGCAGATAAACAAATAGGAACAAATAAATTTGTACATTCTGATCTTTTAGGAACGATTGAACGGTAATCAACAGGGTATGGCTTAGGCGTTCTTGCCATAAATTGACCTTCATTTTTAATATTTCCATTATTATCAGTATAACGTTGAACAAGATGTGAGTCCATTGGATAATCACCTAAAGCAACCCCTTTATCCGAAACAATTTGACCGTTGCAGTTCCTTTCTGTCATAACATATTCCCCAATCATTCTTCTTCCTTCTCTGATATATAACTGGTTTGGCCAATTATTATTATCAACAAATTCGTCTTTTGGAAGTCCCCAATCCTTATAAAAATTACGAATTCTTTCAGGTACTTTAGGGTGATTTGCTAAAGTCCACAAAAGACCTACTTGATAACGTTTATGGTCAGCAACAATTTTTTCTCTTTCTGAATAGTTTGCTTCTGGGTAATTGTAATTTTTTCCAACATAATCAGTTGAAATAGGTCCAAAATTATTTGAATCTGTTTTACCATTAGGCAATGGCATCAAATCAAAAAAAGTATTTCCATTATATGTTTTCAGGTATTGAAACAAAATATCATATTCGGTTTCAACATAATCAATCGGCTTTACAACAGGTATACGATTTTCTTTAACATTAGTAAGGCACATCCTATAGCAGAAGGCTTGTATTTTTTTATCTCCGGTTCCCCTGCTAGGCAAATTTAAAGGTAAATTTAGGGAGTAACTTTTTATTCCATCGGGTAATTGATTCCGATCACTATAAGCAACGTGTTGCACACCATTATTTATTTCATTATATTGGCTGTTACTTTCTCTTCCATAGGTGTAAGAGACATCTGATTTAGCCATTAAATCTCCTTCATAAGTTGCATCAATAAACATTTTGCCTTTTATAACTAAACCTGATTCCATTCTTATGGAAGTAATGGCATTTAAACTGTTTTTAGTGACACCTTTCTCTAAATCAAGCCTTTCAGTATGTAAAACTGGAATCGCATTTTTAACAATAAAATCGAGAAGAACAGTTTGAGCAGCTTTAGGTTCAAACCAAATCATTACATCTCCATCAAACCAATATCTTGCATAATTATCGGCATTGCCAACAAACCAATTTTGAGAATTACTATAATATTCCTTTATTGCTTTATAAAAATCTCTTGTCAGACCTCCTAATATATTTGTATTCAAAACATCTGTAATACCAAGTCCATTAGCCGTCATACCTCCTAAAGCAGTATCCGAAGGTTTAATCAGAAGAACAGTTTTACCTGATCTAACAACTTCAATTGAGGCCATAATACCTGAAACTGTTCCCCCATAAATTATTACATCATATTCTTTAGTAACATCTATGTTTTCAACTCCAGTAGTGGTTTCAAAACTCAAAATAGGTTTCGGACTAAGTTTTATATCTTTAGAGTCAGGATCTGAGCATGAAACACAAAAAAAATAACAAAATGTTAAAAATACAAGTAAAGGTAATTTCATAAAAATTCATTTTATAGCTAAGGAAAAAGTCAGGTTAACATAATTGTAATCGTAATCAATTTTACGAATGCAACCTTAATTATTTTAATGTCTACTAAATTATTATTTATCATAATTTAGATTTATTTCTGGTTTTAGATTCTTTTCTATTTTCTCCTTAAGATAAATTTTATTTTCACTCTTTAATCTATAATAATGATCGGAATCTCTGCTTTTAATTACCTTACAAGGATTTCCAACGACAATAGATAATGGAGGAATTGTTCCTGAAACTACTGCTCCAGCCCCAATTATACATCCCTCACCAATATTACTCCCCGGAGTAATTATAACATTTCCGCCTATCCAAACATTCTCCCCGATTGTTACCTTTCTAAAATCAAATGTTTCATCATATGGTATGTATTTTGAATCTTTAAAATTATGATTAGCAGAATGTATAACTAAATTTGGACCTATAATGACACCATTCATAATTTCTACTTCTCCTAGTCCATTAATTTCTGCATTAGGTCCAATGTAAATATAATTACCTAGTGATACACGTTCTGGATAATAAATTATTGTAGAAGAACTAATTTTATTATTATTCCCAATTAATTTTAAATTACTTAACAATCGTTTTAATTTAATTTTTTGAAATAATTCGTGAATCATCTTTATTATCATCTCTTTAAAAATTTTACTAACAACTCTTTATGAATAAACGACACCAAAATTAACACTAAAATAAATAAATATAGCTGAAAACTAAATGTTAAAATATTCATCAAAAAAATCATAGCTACCATTATGATCAAAGACAGTACATAATGAAACTCATTTATTGCCAGATTTAATTCTTTTTTTAAATCAAAATATCTCAATAAATATATAGCAAAAAAACCGAGAAAATAAGATATTGATATGCCATATAAACCCCATCGTTCAACAAGTATAAAACCTAAACTAATGGAAACGATTCCACCCATTATAGTGGTGAAAGTTATTTTTGCGGTACTTCTGCTTTTTTGATAGATAAGACTAATTAATGCTGCAACAGTATTAAAACCAACCCCTAAATACAAAAAAGGCATGTATTTCCAAGATTCATAAAATTCATTATTAACAACATATTTGGTATAAATAGGTGCTCCTGCTATCAGCACAGCAATGATACTAAATTCAATTTTTATAAAATAAACCAGCAACTTACTAAAATCTTCTATTTTAGTATCTTTCTTTAAAAAAGCATCCTGAATCGGTAAAACAAAAATCGAATTTATGATTACAATAATCGATGGAAATCGGGAAGATATTGCATAAACACCATTAGCCTCTGCTCCTAAATAGTGTAAAATAATAAACTTACTTGCAGATCCTATCACCCACCAGCTCATTAAATTAGGAATAAGAGGAAGGGAGTAACGACACATTTCTTTTAGCATGTTTTTATCAAATTTTGAAAAAGAAAAGTATTTGAATATCTTTATTTGAAAAAGGATTAGTAAACAAGCGATTCCATAAGCTGCAATATTAGCAAGCAAAATTCCTTCTACTTTTAGATGTAGAAAATATATAAACAGAACGTTGAAAATAATTACAAAAAATGTAGTAACGAGACCGTTTACAGCAAATTTTTTAGTTTCTCCTTCACCTCTTAATACACTTTGCAGTATCGGCAATAAACAGTTTAAAAACATTAATATAAAGAAAGCCCCTTTGTATTCAAAGGTTTCAAATCCACAGAAAATTAAAAAACAAACAGAAAAAAATAAAAAACCACTACCAAATGCAATCATCGTATTGGTTACTATTTTCGCTTTTAATTCTTCATCCTCTTTATCTTTGTCAATCAGCCATCGATAAGCAGCGTCAGATATCTGCAAAGAAACGAGGGGGACAAACAAAGTAATTGTTGTGATAAATATATCGTATTCTCCTAAATCTTTCTTAGTTAATAAAAACGTATAAAAAGGGAGCAATAAAAAAGACAATATTTTAGACCCAAAACTTCCTATAGAATAAATTAATGTTTCCCGAAACAATTTTTTCCCAAGATGCCCAGTAGAGGAAACTATCACGCTTGATTCGTTTTTATGAATTCTGCTATTCTTTGACAAGCTTTACCATCACCGTAAGGGTTATGCAAAGCACTCATATGTTGATAGTGTTCCGTATTTTGTAATAACTGATTTGCTTCTGCAACTATTTTATCTTTATTAGTTCCTACTAAAATTACAGTTCCTGCATCAACAGCTTCTGGTCTTTCAGTTGTATCACGCATTACCAGAACAGGCTTCCCTAAACTGGGTGCTTCTTCTTGAACCCCTCCAGAATCAGTAATAATTAAGTATGATTTTTTCATTAACCAAACAAAAGCAGGATATGCTAAAGGATTAATCAACTGAATATTAGAAACATTTGATAAAATATCATAAACAGGCCCTTTAACATTTGGGTTTAAATGCACAGGGTAGATAATTTGAGTATCAGGATGTTGCAACGCAATGTCTTTTAGAGCTCCACATATATTTATAAATCCCTCTCCATGATTTTCGCGTCTATGTCCTGTTACCAAAATTATTTTTTTTGATGAATCAGTAATTTTTTTTAAGTATTCAATTTCTTGATTATAAACAACATCTACTATTGACACACTCTCTAACAAAGCGTCTATTACTGTATTTCCTGTTACTAATATACTTTTGGGATTAATATTTTCCGCCAATAAATTGTCACGTGAAGCAGTTGTGGGCGCAAAATGGAAATCTGCAATTCGACCAGTCACTTGTCTATTAATTTCTTCAGGAAATGGTGAACGCTTATTTTGTGTGCGCAGACCAGCTTCTACATGACAAATTTTTGCGCCAGAATAAAAAGCAGCAATACTCGCTGCCATAGTTGTTGTAGTATCACCATGAACATAAACATAATCTGGCTTAAAATCTTCTAAAACTGTTTTTAATTCTGTAATAATATCCGAAGTTAAAGAATATAAATTTTGATTTGCCTTCATTAAATCCAAATCATAATCTGGAACAATCTTAAAAAAATCCAACACTTGATCTAACATTTCTCGATGTTGTGCAGTTACACATACCTTGGTCTCAAAATCATTTGTATTTTTCTGAAACTCCTTAACTAGTGGTGCCATTTTAATAGCTTCTGGTCTTGTACCAAAAATGATCAAATTTTTAATCCTCATATTAATAATATTCAAGCTTTAAATTAAATGAAACATAGTTAAACATAACTATAAAGAAAAAGATTCCTTTATGTATTTTTTTACACCAAGAATAAAAATACAAATAAATGCGAAAAGGAATGATCCGATTAGTAAACCTTTAAACTTACCAAACTTATCTTTTTTTAAAGGTAAAATAGGACGGTCAATCACTTGTATTAATGGAGTTTCCTTTCGCAAGGCTACTTTGGCCAATTCAGTTTGCTTTACTAATTCAGTCAGTATGGCTGTATTAGCCTGCACATCAACCTGTCTGCGAGCCGAAGGTGTACGGCGTACATTCAATGCAGGATTTAGCATAAACGTATTATCAGTAGCTACGGCCACCCCTGTAATAGCACTGTTCAATTCCCTACGAATAGAATCAGTTTGCCTCTTCAAAATTTCCATATTAATCCGGGCCTTTTTGCTTTTTGTGGAAACATAAAATTCCCCCACCTGTCTGGCCAACGCTTCACAAAAATATAGAGAAAACAATTCATTAGTTGAGACCACATCCATAGATGTAATGGCAATTTTTTTGTCTTTTTGAGAGACCAACAAAGAGGTTTTGGATAAATCTTGATAAATTAACCCTAGAATACTGTCATGCGCCCTTGTAAAATACTTTCGCTTAGTATTGGGCAGAAACTGTATGTTTCTAAATTTGGAATCATTCTTCCAACTGTCACGCCATTCGTTATTTTGAATGTACATTTCTGCCAGAGAAATCACTTTCCCATCAACGGTAACAGGTGTCATTAAGGTCTTTTCTACCATTGTTCGAGACTTGAACAGTTCAGTCAGGTTGGATCCAGAAAATACTCCGCCTCCACTACTTCCAAGATCAATCCCAAAAGAACCTGCTAAGCCCAAAGCGCCACCCAATCCTCCTCCAGATTTCTCGTCTTCCAGGGCAAACGTCAATGTTGCAGTATAAACTGGCTTTTTTATAAAAGAATAGGTTAATCCCAAAACAGCTCCAATTATTCCTGCTAGAATAATTACTTTCCAATGCGTAAGTAGATAACCGAAGTATTCCTTAGTTTTTTTCAGTATTTCTTTTAATGAAATTTCATCATTTATTTCAGGCTTATAATCCATATAAAAAATATAATTTTATTTAAAAGCTGTTACAATCAATAAAGCTAGACTGGTTATAACACTGCCAATACTTACCCATTCACCTGTACTCATTTTGTTATCTTCGGGTTTAGCTGGTATAACAATCTGTGAATCTGGCAAAACTTTAGGATACGACTTGAAGAATAAAAACGATTTTACCACTGCAGCTTTTCCATTTGGATAAATAATATAAGCCTTCTTTTTCCAGCCTTTATTGTCAATTCCTCCAACAGCATCGACATAATAATTGAAATTCTTGCCCCTTCGATACGGAATCTCAGAGGTTAGCAAAACATTTCCAACAACTTTTACTCCTTCATTAAATTTAGATACTATAATTTCATCTCCTGAAAACAAGGTAACATTTGAATAATGAGCTTTATCTTTTATAATCATTTCCCAATTAACAGGAATAGTTGCAAATTTGACTTGATTTTCTAACTTTTTCGATAAATTTTCTTGAGAACTTTCACCATTAACATTAGCGCTTACAGTTTCAATGTCATCGATTTGGTCTTTTTGTATTGGGCGCTTAATTTTTAATCCCTCAATATTTGCATCAGGAGTTAACCCGCCTGCACGCATAACAATAGAATATATTGATTCTTTTTTATTAGCAAGAACATACTTTCCAGGATAAACCACCGACCCGCTTACACTTACAGTTGAAGGTCTTTCATAAACAGCCATTCTTCTTATGTTAACAACATCAAATGGTTCTAATGTGAAATTTTTTATTTGTTCATTATTTTCTGGAGTTAGTTCTAAATTAAAAACCTCTACTCGTCTTAAATCGTTATTATCAATAAATTCGGACTTAATTATTCTAGCAATTTCTACTCTTTTTGAAGCAGAACCAGTCAATCCGCCTACTTGGACTACCAAATCATTCAAAGTAAGATTCTCATAATAAGGATATATACCTGGATTTTTCACCTCACCATCTATAGTGATTTTATAGTCCTCTCTAAATTCTAAAACAGAATAAACTGTTATAACATCTTCTCTTTTTAACTCGATGTTAGCATTTGAATCTCCATTCAAGGCACCATACAAATCTATATTTACAATTTGTGAAGTTAAATTAGATTTCAGCCGGATTATTTTAGCTCTTTTAGTGTAAGCATCCTCTTTAAGCCCTTCAGCTCTGCCAATCAAATCTAAAACCCTCATGCCTTCTGTAAAAGAATAGGTGTCTGGCCTGAAAACTGCTCCCTCAATTTTAATGCGATTCTCAAACCGATCTAAGATTCTCGATACTTTAAAAACATCTCCTGATTTGGCAATATAACTAGAATATTTATCTTGGTTAATATCTAGAACTTTAAATTCTTTTCCAGTTTTTTGTTCAACATTTACAGAAGCAGTATAAGCAAATTCATTAAACCCTGAAGCAAATGATAATAAATCTGAAAACGTTTCGCCAGTTTTCATTTCAAAAATTCCTGGTCGTTTGACTTCCCCTGACAAAGTTACCCTTTGGCTGTAAGCAGGAATTCTGACAACGTCATCATCTCTTAAGCCTATATTGTCCGATTGGTCTCCTTTTACCAAAAAACGATAGATGTCAATTCTTTTAAAAACTTTATTATTTCGAATTAATTCGATATTTCTAAAACTTCCATTTTTACCAGGGCCTCCTGCTAATTGCAAAGCATGAAAAACCGTGGCCAATGAAGAAACTGAATAATTCCCTGGCTGATTACCACCAATTACAGTCACTTTTATTGTCCGTATTTTATTTAAGCTTACGCTTACTTGTGATTGCCCGGATTTTACGGTACTATATACTTTTGCAATCGCTCCTTTTATTTTTTGAGTAGCAGCCTCAATAGTCATTCCAGAAACAGAAATTTGACCAACATATTGAATACTTATTTTACCTTCTACTGTAACTGCTATATTGCTGTTATATTCTTGTACTCCATAAACCGAAACTTGCAATTCATCACCTGGTCCCAATATATAATTGACAGGAGTCGCTAATTTTAAATCTGGAGCAAAATTAAGATTGGAATTATAGAATAATTCCGAGCCAAAAACTAGGCTGTCATCATTTTTTTTTTGATTATTATATTGGACTGCACTCTGAGTGCTGACTGCAGTTAAATCTACAGCTGTCCCTGTACTGGATAAAGTATTTGAATTGATAGTTGAAGCGTCTAATCTCGCTTTTAATTTAGCAAATTCTGTAGGACTCATACCTTTTGATAATGCCATTGGCTCTGCCTGATCTATAGATATCTGATTATTTAATAATTGTGCCTTGATTTTAGATATATCAGTATCAGTAAGATTATCAACTCTAATAGAGCTTAAATCATTACTTTTTAAAATATCCTGTGCAATTATTGTGTTACTATGGAAAAGCACAGTAAAAAGGATAATAACCGTAATTATTTTTTTCATTGTAGAAATTTTAACTTAATAGAATTCACCATATGGATCCAAATTTTATAATTCCAGCATCTCAATAACTTTCTGATGCCTTTCTTTATTTTGTTTAACAATTCTTCCTTTTCAAAATATTTTATACGGCTCCGCCATGGTGAGTCCCAATTTTCGATCACCTTTTCTAAGAGTTTGCGAATTTATATTAAAAATAAAGATTTTTTTTCTCTTTTTAAAAAATAAATCTGACAGTTTTCTTGTTAATTGTAATAAAAAATTAAATTACTTTTTTTCAATTTTAAGAATACATCCTAAAGACTCTAACACCAATATATAATGATTATGCTTTATTTCCTGGACAATAGCGGATTGAGTAGCAAACGGTCCAGATTCCACCATTATTTTATCCCCTTTTTGCCATTTGTCCACTACTATTTCAAAAGCATTTGGATCACTTAGCCAATCTTGAATAATTTGAATTTCTTTCTCTTTTACAATTGCAGGCTTACCTAACCAAAATAAGTACCGTATGGCTCCAGGAATATCAAAAATAACATTTCGGTCTTTCTCTTCAATTTTTACAAAAATATAAGAAGTAAACAGTGGAACCTGTATTTTCTTTTTTCTATCAGACCATTGGCTGACTTTAGTTATCAAAGGACAATAAGCCCTAACCCCAATTTCGATCAGCCGTTCTGCAACTTTCTTTTCCCATTTGGGCTTAGTGTAAACTACGTACCAGCTCATGTTTTTTTATTAAATTCTCTTTTCGCAATTTATTTATACTTCATACAAAACCGACCATATCCAAAAACTCAGATCTTTAAGAATACTGTTTTTCATAATAAGATGCATATGCTCCAGAAGTCACATTGTTCAACCATTCTTTGTTATTCAAATACCAATCAATAGTAATTTCCAGCCCCTCTTCAAAAGTTAATGATGGTTTCCAGCCTAAATGACTATTTATTTTTGATGCATCAATAGCATAACGTAAATCATGTCCAGGTCTGTCTTTCACATAAGTAATCAATTGAGCTGATTCACCGTCAATTCTATCCAGTTTTTGATCCATCAACTGGCACAGCACTTTAACCAAATCAATATTTTTCCATTCATTAAAACCTCCTATATTGTAAGTTTCATTGTTTTTTCCATCATGAAAAACCAAATCAATAGCCACGGCATGATCTTTTACAAACAGCCAGTCTCTGGTATAATTGCCATCACCATAAACAGGTAACGCCTTATTATTAATGACATTATTGATAAACAAAGGAATTAATTTTTCTGGAAAATGGTTAGGACCATAATTATTGGAACAATTGGTAATTACATATGGTAAGCCATAAGTTTCCCCATAAGCCCGTACAAAATGATCAGAACTTGCTTTAGATGCGGAATAAGGCGAATTTGGATCATAAGGAGTAGTTTCTGTAAAAAGACCTTCAGCCCCCAGCGAACCATACACTTCATCAGTACTTACATGATAAAAACGTTTTCCATCTAAATTTCCAAACCATTGTTTTTTTGCAGCATTTAATAGATTCATAGTCCCAATCACATTGGTTTTTACAAAAGCCAAAGGATCTTCAATAGAACGATCCACATGGGATTCAGCAGCCAAATGAATTACTCCGTCAAATTGGTATTCTTGAAACAAATTATCTATAAAACTTTCATCAGTAATATCTCCTTTTACAAAAGTATAATTAGATTCTTTCTCAATATCCTTGATGTTTTCCAAATTACCCGCATACGTTAAGGCATCTAAATTAAATATTTGATAATCTGGATAATTATTTACAAACCGTCTTACGACATGTGAACCAATAAAACCCGCTCCTCCTGTAATAAGTATCTTCTTCATTATTTATATTTTCCCTTTATCTATTTTCTAAAATCCATTGATCAAATAACCTACAACAATAATCTCTTTTACAACTTCCCATCAACATCTTCCGTCAAAATTCCTTTAACATCATACAATACGCTGCACTCTTTTCGCAAGGAAGCAATATCCATTTCTATAAACTCTGAATGAGCCACACCCAAAACCACGGCATCAAAAGTATTTTTTGGAACTTCATTCATCATTGTTAAGCCATATTCATGCTTTACCTCTGCAGGATTTGCCCAAGGATCAAAAATGGCAACCTGAATTCCATAATCTTCTAATGCCTTTATTACATCCACAATTTTAGTATTTCGAACATCGGGGCAGTTTTCTTTGAAAGTAATACCCAACATCAGCAAACTGGCTCCATTGATGGTCACCCCTTTTTTGATCATTAACTTCACTGTCTGAGAGGCAACATATTCTCCCATACTGTCATTCAAACGGCGTCCTGCCAAAATTATTTCAGGGTGATACCCTTTTTCTTGTGCTTTTTGGGCCAAATAATAAGGATCTACTCCTATACAGTGTCCTCCAACCAATCCTGGCTTAAAAGGCAAAAAATTCCATTTAGTTCCAGCCGCTTTGAGTACGGATGCAGTATCAATATCTAAAAGATTAAAAATCTTGGCCAATTCATTAACAAAAGCAATATTGATATCCCGCTGGGAATTTTCAATTACTTTGGCTGCCTCAGCCACTTTTATGGACGGAGCAAGATGTGTTCCTGCTATAATTACCGATTGGTACAATTCATTCACTTTTTGTCCAATCTCTGGTGTTGATCCTGAAGTTATCTTTAGGATTTTTTCTACTGTATGTTCCTTATCTCCTGGATTAATACGTTCTGGTGAATAACCAGCAAAAAAATCTACATTGAACCGTAATCCTGAAACTTTTTCCAAAACGGGTACACATTCCTCTTCAGTAACGCCCGGGTATACCGTCGATTCATAAATAACAACATCCCCTTTTTTCAAAACGGAACCAACTGTTTCACTGGATTTGTATAATGGGATTAAATCGGGGCGGTTATTTTTGTCTACTGGAGTGGGAACAGTAACAATATAATAATTACAATCGGCAATATCAGCAATTTTCGTAGAACAATACAGCCCTTTAACAGCACCTGCTTTTTGAACTAACACTTTTTGCAACGTTTCATCATCAACTTCAAGAGTACTGTCTGTTCCCGAATTTAATGCTTTTACTCTTGATTCATTGATATCAAATCCCACAACTGAAAATTGGGTAGCAAACAATCGAGCCAAAGGCAAACCAACATAACCCAAACCTATTACCGCGATTTTTATGTCTTTATCCAATTTATTGACTATTGTTGATTTAAAAGTTCTCTCACACTATATTTTCTCAGAATTTTAATATTTTTTAATCTTCACCCTGAACAAATTTAGCGCACAAAGGTACTAAAAATAAGATTTGAATTTTGTCTAAAAAAAAAAACATACATATCCTCCAAAAAAATCACAAACCAAAAACATAAATAACTGTAAAACAAAAAAAACTTCTTTGTAAATTTCAATCTAACGTTAAAAAATCATTGCATTGAATACACCTGAAGACACAAAAGACAATTATTTTAAAAGACTTTCAGTGTTAATTATACATATGCTTTGATATTTTAACAGGTCGATAAAATTATATCCTAAATCATTTCATATAGTATAAATTTCAGCATTTTCATCTTGAATTAAGGACAAAACGATGAGTGGGGTATTAAAAAAGTGACATTGATAGGGATAGAGAAAAATCTCTACTGCTTTAATTTAAAAGAGTTCAATGTATACGCCAGATAGGTATTAAAAAGAGGGGTAACACCTATTAACCCTCTCTCTTTATAAAATTTCGTTGGTAAATAATAACCGCAATTGAATTAAGTAAAAAACTTATTACTTAATACTACTTCTTATATAACAAAACATCAAGAACCAATAGCTTGATAAACAAATCCAATAGCTTCCAATGCTGTTTTATCAAGTATATTTCTTCCGTCAAAAATAAAAGCCGGTTTTTGCATCCCATCATATATCCTTTTCCAATCATAATGCACAAATTCATCCCACTCCGTAAGGACAGCGATTGCGTGTGCATCTTGACAGGAAAGATAAGAATCTTCAAAATTAAATATACTTTTTTCATTTGCCTCAACCGTTCTCGTTTCCAGATAATCCAAATCAGCTAAAACTTTCTTTCTTGAAACTTTAGGGTCATAAACCGCAATTTTAGCTTGTTCGTTTATCAAATCATTGGCTACATAAATTGCCGCTGATTCTCTAGTATCATTAGTGTCCTTTTTGAAAGCCCAACCCAGAAATGTAATTTTTTTATCAGCAACAGTATTATAAAGTGTTTTGACAATATTATTGGAAAAACGACGCTTTTGATGGTCATTCATAATAATCACTTGTTCCCAATAATCAGCTACTTCATTTAATCCGTATGATTTTGCAATATAGACTAAATTCAAAATATCTTTTTGAAAACAAGAACCTCCAAACCCAACTGAAGCTTTAAGGAATTTAGAACCAATCCTACTGTCCATACCAATTGCTCTGGCAACTTCATTAACATCTGCTCCAGTTTTTTCACATAGCTCAGACATTGCATTGATAGACGAAATTCTTTGTGCTAAAAATGCATTCGCCGTCAATTTTGATAACTCTGATGACCAAACATTAGTAGTTAATATCTTCTCTGGACTAACCCAATTCGAATACACATCAACCAACGCTTGAATCGCTTTTTGACCTTCAGCAGAGGTATCTCCTCCAATCAATATCCGATCAGGGCTCAATAAATCTTGTACTGCTGTACCCTCAGCCAAAAACTCTGGATTGGATAAAATCTGAAACTGTACTCCATTTCCAGTAGAATCAAGAATGCTTTTAATAGCTTCAGCAGTGCGTACTGGCAAAGTTGATTTTTCAACAACAATCTTATTATCTTTCGCAACTCTGGCAATCTGTCTTGCGCATAATTCAATATATTTCAAATCTGCTGCCTGACCTTTTCCTTTTCCATAAGTTTTTGTAGGCGTATTTACAGATATAAAAATAATTTGCGCCTCATCTATTGCTTTATCTACTTCAGTAGAAAAAAATAAATTTCTGCCTCTAGCCTCGGCAACAATAGTATCCAAGCCAGGCTCATAAATTGGAATATTATCGGTATTTTTGTCATTCCAAGCTACAATTCTTTCTGTATTCAAATCGACAACAGTTACTTGAATGTGAGGACATTTTTGCGCAATAACAGCCATAGTTGGCCCTCCAACATATCCCGCTCCGATACAACAAATTTTTGTGATTTTCATTTATTAAATTTTAAATTACAAATATACTTTAATCCATTTATTTTAATTTTAAAAAAAAGCTAACTATCTATTTAAGATTGTCCCAATACCAAGATACAGCCTCTTTTAATCCCGTTTGCAGGGAATATTTTGGATTATATCCCAACAGATTCTTTGCTTTATCAATACTGGCTAATGAATGAGGAATATCGCCAGCCCTATTAGGACCATATTCAATCACTACATCCGCAATCTTTGAATCATATTCTGTCAAAAATGTTTTTAAATAAGCTACCAAATCAGTCAAGGTATTTCTATCTCCATATGCAGTATTGTAAACAGTATTGACAGATTCTGGATTTTGAGTAGTCATCGCCAGCTCATTCATCTGAATCACATTATCAATATATGTGAAATCTCGTGAATAATTTCCATCCCCGTTTATTTTTGGGCTTTCATGTTGCATCAATTGCATTACAAACTTTGGAATAACTGCCGCATAAGCCCCATTTGGATCTTGTTTCCTGCCAAACACATTAAAATAGCGTAATCCAATGGTTTCCAATCCATAATTACTGCTAAAAATTTCTGCGTAAAGCTCATTTACATATTTTGTAATAGCATACGGAGAAAGTGGTTTTCCAATAACCTCTTCTACTTTTGGCAGGTCAGCAGAATCTCCATAAGTTGATGAACTTGCTGCATACACAAATCGTTTTACATTGGCATCTCGTGCCGCGACAAGCATATTTAAAAAACCAGAAACATTTACATCATTTGTGGTTACTGGATCGTTTATTGATCTTGGGACTGAACCTAATGCGGCTTGATGCAAAACATAATCAATACCTTTTACGGCTTGATGACAGGTTTCTAAATTACGTATATCTCCTTCAATTAAGCTAAAATTATTTTTATCAATAAAATCTTTTAAATTATGACGATGACCTGTTGCAAAATTATCTAAACAAACAACATTATAATTTTTGGATAAAAAATATTCACACAAATTAGACCCAATAAATCCTGCTCCTCCAGTAATTAGAATTCTACTTCTATTATTATCAGCCATTTCATTATTTTTTAAAATTCGATATTATTTCTTTTTGTTATCCTTAATTTTCTCTAATAAACTTTTTTTCTTTTCAACTTCATGATAGCCATTTGAATAATTTTCGTTACCGTAGCCGTAACCATAGCCATAGCCTCCGCCATACTTAGCTTTATTTTCAAACCCATTCAAAATGATACTCGTATTATGAAGTTCTTCTCTTTTAATTCTATTGTTTAATAATGTTATCATCTCCTTTTTAGTAAAATTTTGTCTTACAATATACAAAGTAACATCGCAATACTGTGAAAGCTCAAGTGAATCTGCTACCAAACCTACTGGAGGTGTATCAAGAATAATATAATCATACTTAGTTTTAAGTTCCTCTATCATTTCTTTCATCGCATCATTCATGATTAATTCGGCCGGATTTGGCGGAATTGGACCTGATAGTATCACATCTAAATATGGAATTGAAGTATGATTTATAATCTCTTCTAAATTTTTATCTTTAATCAGATAATTTACAACACCAACGGTATTAACTAAATTAAACTCATCAAATAATTTTGGCTTTCTTAAGTCCATTCCAACAATTACGGTCTTCTTTTCGCTTAATGCGAATACAGTCGCAATATTTATAGAACAAAATGTTTTCCCTTCACCACTGACTGATGATGTTATCATAAGCGTTTTCGCACCTGCTACATTATTCTTTTTATACAAAAATTGAAGTGATGACCTAATGGCTCTAAAAGATTCTGATAATGCTGATTTTGGTTTGTCAAAAACTGCTAAACTACTTTTATCAGGATTGACCCCTATAATCCCAATTAACGGAATGGATGTTAATTTACTGACGTCATCAGGATTAAAAATAGTATTATTAACAAAAAAAAGAATTGTAATTACCAGCAACGGTAACAGCAACCCAAGAAATATTGCCAAAATGTAATTAACTCCCGTCTTTGGTCCTATTAACCCACCTCCAATATCTTTTGCAGGATCTATAAAATGAATATCGGATAGATTTGCAGCTTTTATAATATCGGCCTCACTTCTTTTCTGTAAAAAAGTGCTATAGATGTTATCACTCAAATCGTATTTCCTTTTGATCTTAATCAATTCTTGTTGATCATCTGGAAGATTCTTGATTTTATTTTCGGTCTGATTAATTTTGCTTTCAACCAAGGCGAGATCATATTGCAAAGATCCTTTGGCAGTATTTATATTTTCTAACAAAACATTTTTAACAGCTTCCATCTGATTGTCAAAATCCCGAAATATTTTTTCACTTTTAACAGCATAAGCCATCTCCGATCTTTGAGTAGAAAGTGCTATTAACTTAGACACATTGACAACAATATTAGGATCTTCAATTCCCGCCACCGAGGGAGCTGGAAGTTTTGAATAATCCACACTGTTTTTTAAATACGCTTTTAAAGAATTATAATACGTTATTTTTCTTTTTACACCATCCTTCTCTACATCGAAGTCAAGAATTTTATCCGAAAACTTAATTCCTCCATTTCCTTCAACTTCAAAAATATTTTTGCCTTTTCTAAAAGATTTTAACTCATCCCCCGTTTTCTTTAACTGAGATTCCATTGCTATAAGGGTACTGTCAATAAAATTAATAGTATTAGTTGCAAACAGGTTTTTCTTATCCAGCTCTCTTTTCATCAGCATCTTCACTGTAGAATTTAGATATTCAACCATTCTGGCTTTATTAGTACCCTGCATTCCCAATGTGATTATTGAACTCCCTTTATCATCAGCTTTAACATTCAAATTTCTATAAGATGAAACAGTTCCATTAAAGTCTTTAAATCGAACAAAATATTCATTTCCTTTATATAATCCTGGATTGTCTTTTATTTGTAATTTCCAATTCAAAAAAGGGAGTGTTACTTGTTGTCCAACCTTATACTTTTTAATAAACTCTCCTTCAGCAACTGAAGTCTTAGTATAGCTATTATCTACATAATGAATTACTGAAACTGATGATCCTTCAAATAGGACTCTCAATTCGTATTCGTTTTCACTTAAAAACTTAATCCCAATAAGAATTCCTGCCAACTGCCCTTGTTTTTTATCTATATCTACATAAAAAGGAACCGCACCATAAGCATCAACAAGATTATACTCATCCTGAACTAAATAATCAATATAATATTGCAGTTTATCTACAACAAGCTCATTGTGAGAACGAGACTGCAATGTTGTTAAAATAGTTTGAATTTGATCTGATGCACCTCCCCAATTAAAAACCAAATTAGTACTTGATGTAAAAAGAGAATTCGTTTCCTCTTTTGCAGAAATTAAAGTTTCAATACTATAAATTTTCTCTTTGCGTATATTAACCTGATATGCAATCGTTAAAGCAATACTTATCGATATTAAAAACCATTTCCAATAGCTTAATATTTTAAGCAAAAATCCCTTAAAATCAAAGCTTGGACCATTTTCAAAAACTGCAAAATCTTTAATATCTAACATATTGGGGTAATGATTTTAATTTTTAAGCAACAAATAAGTAGTTGTTAGCAAGGACAATAGCGTAATAATAGTTGACAACGATTGAATTCCTGTACTTCCTGTTCCCCAAGTTTTTTGCTTGAGAGGTTTTACATATATATAATCATTTGGCTGTAAAAAGTAATAAGGTGAGCCCATCACATTGATATTTGTTAAATCCAAATCTTTCATCTCAGTCCCGTTTGGGGTTTGTCGAATAATTGTTACTGATTTTCTGTCCCCTGTAATACTTATATCACCAGCATTGGCAACAGCTTCCATTATATTTACTTTTTCCTGAAAAAGTGTTTTTGTCCCAGTACTACCCACCTCTCCATTTATGGTATAGCGAAAACCAGCCAGTTTTACTACAACAAAAATACTTGCATCATCTTTAAAATAGTCTGCTAATAATTGCTTTTCAACACTTATACGAACTTCCTCCAATGTAAATCCCATAACATTCATTTCTCCTAAAACAGGAATTCTAATATTCCCATGATCATCTACAGTAAAACCATCAAAATACAAACCAGATTCTGAATGACTTGATGAGGAACCGCTGGCTGTTGGATTAAAAATGGCAACAAATTTAGGATCAGATGCTTTTATAGAAATACTTATTACATCATGTGTCTGCAATCGATAAGGCTTAGACTCCACCATTGTAATTGCATTTTCATTTGAAGAATTGTCCTTTTTTTGAAGGTAAACCAAATCTTTTACTGGAATACAGGATGTAAATAACACACTGATAAATAAAAAAATATAGACTAAGTGCTTGTTCATTCGTATTTATTTAATAACAAATATAGTTTTTAGATTACTATTTTAAAAAGTATGGTACTTAATAAACAGTTTAATTGATTTTTAATGATTTCTCAAAAGGCACTCTTTGCAGTATACTTCTTCCTAAAGTGACTTCATCGGCGTACTCTAATTCGTCTCCAACAGCAATACCTCTGGCAATTGTTGAAACTACAATTGGTAAATCAGCGATTTGCTTATAAATGTAAAAATTGGTTGTATCTCCTTCCATTGTAGAGCTTAACGCAAATATAATCTCTTTGATTTGTCCTAACTTGGCTTTCTGTACCAATGTATTAATAGTAAGCTGACTTGGACCTACGCCGTCAATTGGAGAAATTTTACCTCCCAGAACATGGTAAATTCCCCTAAACTGGCCTGTATTTTCTATGGCCATCACATCCCGAATATCCTCGACTACACATATAATCTGATGATTTCTGCCTGAATTGGCACAAATCTCACAAACTTCTTTGTCGGATATATTATGACAGCTTTGGCAATACTTAATTTCTTCTCGCATTGTGACTAATGCCTGAGCTAAAAAAGATGCTTGATCTTTGGGTTGCTTTAAAATATGCAAAACCAATCTCAAAGCGGTTCTTTTTCCGATACCTGGCAGTTGAGCCATTTCATTAACTGCTTTTTCTATTAATTTTGAAGAAAATTCCATGAGCACAAAAGTAAGCAATTTGGCAAACTGTCATTTAAAAATTTAACCTATTTTGAAGACATATCTAACTTGAAATACAGCTTTTAATTCTTCAGGAAAAATAAATCGTTTTAATTTAAAACAACTCACTGTAATGGATTATCCCAGATATAAGCGACATTCCATGCTTTTTTCGCGAATATAGCGGAAATCTGGATGAGTAAAACGAACTAACGAAGCAAACCGATCTAATTAATATTTATTTAATGTCAGCAACACTAATGTACAGGCAGCTTCAAACTTTATATTGTTTAATTCCAACAGCTGATAAAACTCTGGATTTTCGGTGCCTGGATTAAACAAAACACGCTTAGGCTTAACTTCTACGATATAGTTATAATAATCTCTTTGACGCGAAGGATTTATATATAACGAAATGGTATCGATATTTTTGACCGGAATTGCTTTCGTATTTATTTTTATACCTGCAACTTCTCCTGTATTTTGTCCTAAAGCAAGAACTGAATGCCCTTTGGCTGTAAGCATTTCAATTGCTCTATAAGCAGCTCTTTCAGGCTTTGTAGTAGCACCAATAATTAATGTCTTTTTATTTTTTGTCATTGTAAATCTTTATGAAGTGCAAAAGTAATCAAAAAGCGTTAAGCACTAACTAAATAGTTGTTTTAAACCCGGATTCTACGTTAGAAATTTGGAGATAATAAAATTTCCATCAAAACATCATCGCTTTTATAGTTATTTTCAATTTGTACCGCTTTATATAAAACAATTAATAATCTAACGCTATTTTAAACTTAGTTATAGAGAAAATCGTAATTTTACAATCAAAAACAAACTGAATGGATTTATTTATTTACTTATTTTTTGCTTTATTTTCTGTATTAAATCCTATTGGAACCGTTCCTATCTTTGTAGGTCTGACACAAGGCGATTCCAAACAGGAATGTTCAAGAATTTCATTATGGACTTCTATAAATGTATTTCTAATCCTGATAATTTCATTTTTTATAGGAAAATATGTTTTGAGCTTTTTTGGAATTAGCATTGATTCTCTGAGAATTGCAGGAGGATTAATTATTGTAAGCTCAGGATTTTCATTGCTTTCGGGTAAATTCAATAAAAAACGCGGTATCAATAAAAAGATAGAAACCGATGCTCAAAAACGAAATGATATAGCTTTGACCCCCTTGGCAATCCCAATGCTTGCTGGCCCTGGTTCCATTTCTTTATTGATTGCTTTTTATCAGGAGCATCATGCTACTAACGAGCTTATAATTGCTAGTCTGGCTATATTTGCAATCGCAATTGCTATTTTTATTATTTTGAGAAGTGCTCATTATCTAGCCCAAATACTAGGAGCATCGGGTATTGTGGCGATTTCTAGAATTGTAGGCTTTATAGTTATTGCGATTGGCATTCAATATATTGTCAGCGCACTAATCAATATTATTAAAAGTAATTTAATGTAATTCTAGAAATAAAATACACAAAAAAAGAGGCTGTCCGAAAAGTAAGGACAGCCTTTTTTTTGCTGTTTTTAATCTAAAATATTATCTTAGAGTTGCACAAAAAACGAGCAATGGCTAAAGTAATATTTAAATCGCAATCGATCAATACTCTGGAACTTTTTC
>CAUPJC010000019.1:0-94058 GCA_963511475.1 uncultured Flavobacterium sp. | reverse complement strand
TGGTTTTTTTGGTGTAGTAGTGTAAACACGCGTACAAACCCCTCTTCTTTGAGGACAAGAATCTAAAGCAACCGATTTACTCTTCTTAGTTATCTGAGTTCTTCCTGTTCTTACTAATTGTTGAATTGTTGGCATAATTAAATACTAAAATTTCTTATTATATTAAAATCCCGCTTTTTACGGGGTTGCAAATGTATAAATTAATTTTCACTCTACAAACCATAATTGATTTATTTTCACAAGAAGTAAACATTTGTATACTAACAAAATACATCTTTGCAAAAAACAGTTACCTACAAACCGAAAAGAGACAACAGCAAAGACAACTTCAAAAGAGAAACATTATGATTATTGAAACAAACAGCTGATATTTGCGTTACTTTCATCATTAAAGAAATTAAAAGTGAAATCTAAAATTCTTATCCTGTTTTTTTTTCTAACTTATTTGACTTCCAAAAGTCAAACTATTCAATTAAAAATAATTGGAAAAACAGCAACAGAAACCAAAATAATTGATTCCATTGGTTACTCCACAAAACAACAAAACGCAAAACTAATAATTGAAGAAATAAATATCGTTAGCAAAAAACTGAAAGAAATAGGCTATATCAATAATCAGTTATTAGGAGAAAAAAAAGAAAATGACAGCGCCTATATCGCTAGAATTTCGCTAGAAAAAAGAATAAAAAATATACATATATATATAGGTATAAAAAACAATTTATTTTTAGCCAGTTATTTTGACATAAAACAAGATTCTATAAAATTATCATATTCTCAAATAGAACCATTTTTAAAAAATACTCTACAAAATTTACAAACAAATGGCTATGCATTCGCAAAAGTAAAACTCATCAATATCCAACAAAAAAATCAAAATCTATACGCTGATTTATCAATCTCAACAGACACAAAAAGAAATTTAAATGCAATAGAAATAAAATACTCCAATCAGCAGCAAAAAAAACTTTTTCCAAAAGGAGCAGAAAAACAAATTCTAAAAAAATACAAAAACACAATATTTAATCAAAAAACAATTGAACAGCTGCATGAAGACTTCGAAAAATTTGGATTCATTAACCAAATCAAGTATCCAGAAATTCTATTCACAAAAGACACAACCAAAGTATATATTTATTTAGAAAAAAGAAAAGCGAATAACTTTGACGGTTATCTTGGATTTAACAGTACTGAAAATAAAAAAATCCAATTTAACGGATACTTAGATCTAACTTTAGTTAACGCACTTAGAAACGGTGAAGAATTATCTATTAACTGGAAAAATGATGGAAACAATCAAAAACTTTTTAATGCAAATTTAAACATCCCATATTTATTCAACAGTCCAATAGCTATTAAAGCACAAATCAATATTTTCAAACAAGACAGTATTTTTCAAAACACAAAGACAGCTTTACAATTAGGGTATTTTATAAATTACAACAAACGGATTTATCTTGGATATGAAACTACTGAATCAAGCGACATTCAAAATCTGAACAGTCAAAACCTGACGGATTATAAAAACACTTTCTACACCACATCTATAGAATTCAAAAAAAACAATTTAAAAAACAAACTGTTTCTATTAAAATCATTTCTAAACTTAACCATTGGAAGCGGAAACAGAACAACAATAGAAAATTCATCACTGAAACAAATTTTTGCAAATTTTAACATAATGAATGATTTTTATATTAATAAGAAAAATATCATACATATAAAAAATCAAAATCACATTTTAAAAAGTAAAAATTATATTACAAATGAATTATATCGTTTTGGCGGAATAAACTCCGTAAGAGGATTCTCAGAAAATAGCCTGCAAGCAAATATGATGACTGCACTTATGACAGAATATCGATATTTAATTTCACCAAACCTTTACTTCAATTCCATTCTGGACTACTGTTATTACGAAGATCCGACAATTGCTTCAATAAAAAAAAACAATGACAAACTTCTAGGTATCGGACTCGGGCTAGGTGCGCAAACTGCCAACGGTTTATTAAAATTTGCCATTACCAATGGAAAGACAAAAAACGAAGAAATAAAATTTTATAACACAAACATAACGATAAGTTATAATGTTAAATTTTAACCTTAACAAAAAAAAGAGTTTCAGATATTAGGATAGTTAACAAATTATTATGATTTTTGCCTCACTAATTCAAAATATTTAAAAATGAAACTAAAGTTCAATGGATTCTTAGTACTGGTTGTAGTACTAGTGGCGCAACTAACTTTTGCGCAAGAAAGATCTGTTTCAGGAGTTGTTTCTGACAATGCAGGTATGCCTTTACCAGGTGTGAGTGTATTAGTAAAAGGAACAAAAAATGGAACTCAATCAGATTTTGATGGAAAATATTCTATCAAGGCAGCACCAAGTGACGTATTGGTATTTAGCTATGTTGGAATGAAATCTTCAGAGAAATCTGCAAGCTCAACAACGCTAAACGTTAAATTAGCAAGTGATGCTACGCAATTAGAAAGTGTAGTAGTTACAGCTTTGGGAATTAAAAAACAGAAAAGATCTTTAGGTTATGCAACATCAAACGTTGGAGCAAAAGATCTTACTGAGGTTACAAACGTTAATGTCTTCGAATCATTATCTGGAAAAGTAGCAGGTGTGGACATTACAGCTCCAGCGCAACCTGGTGCCTCTTCTAAAGTTGTAATTAGAGGTTTTAACTCACTAACCAACAATAGCCCTTTGTATGTTGTAGATGGAACACCAATCAACAATAGTTCTAATGGTTCTGATGAAGGGAGTGTAAGCAGATCTTTTGACGCAGGAAATGGAGTTAGCGACCTAGATCCAAACAACATAGAAAGCATGTCTATCCTAAAAGGCGCTGCTGCATCTGCCTTATATGGATCTAGAGCAGCAAATGGAGTAATATTGATTACTACAAAGTCTGCAAAAAATAAATCTAAAATCTCAGTTGACATTCTAACGTCTACAGATTTTTCTCAAGTTGGGAGAGTTCCACATTTTCAAAATCAATTTGGACAAGGATGGGCTGGAAAATCGTGGTCTAACAATCAACCTGGGAACAATGCCAGTAATGAAAATGGGTCTTGGGGTCCAGCATTTAATGGTGAAATTAGACCATGGGGTTCGATTGTAGACAATTCACAACAAATAAAGCCTTACGTTGCACTCGAAAATAATCTAAAAGATTTCTACGATAAAGGAACAACCTTTTCTAACAGTGTAAGAGTTAGTGGTGGTGGAGAAAACTCAAATTTCTCGTTAAGTTATTCTGACGTTAATTCCGATGGTATAATGCCAAGCAATGCTGATGCATACAAGAGAAAAACTTTTGGTTTGAATGCTGGCATAACTGACAACAAACTTAGCGTAAAGACTAGTATAAATTATGTTAGAAAAAATCAAAATGCAGTAAATACTGGTCAAGGTTCAGCTGCAGGTGAAGGAAATGTTTTGAATCAGGAATTATTGCAGATGCCGAGAGACATCAGTATCGTTGACCTTAAAGATTACTCCAACAATCCTTATAATAATAATAGTAATTTCTTTACACCATATGCAAGTAACCCATATTGGACTGTTAACGAGAACAGTACTAAAATAGACGGTAACCGCATATTCGGAAATGTAAACTTTACTTACAAAATTAATGATAAATTTTCTGCTAGCTATCAGGGTGGTGGAGATTACCGTTTAGAAGCAATTAAATCATACGGTGCAATTGTAAATTTCGAACCAGGCTCAGCACAAGCATTAGCTGCTACAACCGGAGTAGTGGGAGGGGTTACAGAATCCACTAACGAAAATACCGAGTTCGACAATAATCTTAACCTAAATTACAACACCAAAATAGCAGAGAATTTCACTGTAAATGCACTTTTGGGCTTCAACACAAATGAAAGAAAATCTTCTTTTTTGGAAGCATCAATTACAAATTTAGATATCCCAAACTTTTATGAGATAACGAATTCATCTATAAAACCAGTAGTTACCCAAGGAAATTCGGTTAGAAAATCATATGCTGTATATGGATCTTTAGAAACATCATATAAAAATGTTCTTTATATGACTATAACAGGAAGGAATGATTGGACTTCAACTTTGCCACAAGGCAGCAATTCTTACTTCTACCCATCAGTAGCTTTGAGTGGAATTGTACTTGACACTCCAGAGTATTACTTAAAATTGAGAGCTGGATATGCTCAAATTGCAAATGACACAGACCCATACCAAACAGAATCTTCTTTAGTGCAAGGAAATGCCGTATTAGGTTATGGATTTATTTTTTTACCAATTGGAGGGGTTAACGGATATGAGTCCGCAGCAAACTTAGGGAATTCAGCATTAAAACCAGAAATAACTAACGAATTAGAAGTTGGTTTTGAAACTGCATTGTTCGCAAAAAGAGTAAATATTGATGCATCTGTTTACAAAAAGAAAACTGAGGGTTTATTATATAAAAGACCTTTACCTACCTCAACAGGATATGCTACCCAAACTGCTAACATTTTAGACATGGAGAACAAAGGTATAGAACTAGCATTGAATATTGCTGTAATTCAACAAGAAAATTTCAAATGGGACTTTGCAACAACTTTTACTAAAAACATAAACGAAGTTACCGATATTCTTGGAGGAGTAGATAAAATACTATTAGATTCAAATTATGGAGTTACCTTTAACGCCGTTAAAGGTCAACCAGTTGGAGAATTTCAAAATTTTGTACCTAGAAAAAATGATGCAGGCCAATATATAGTTAATCCCGCTAGTGGATACTATGAAGTTTCCGCTGACGAAGAAAGGGTTGGAAATGCACAAAGAGACTTCATAATGGGATTCAAAAACAAATTTACTTATAAAAATTTAGTTTTAGCTTTTGGTATTGATTGGAAAGA
The DNA here is from genome assembly GCA_963511475.1 of uncultured Flavobacterium sp. GTDB lineage: Bacteria > Bacteroidota > Bacteroidia > Flavobacteriales > Flavobacteriaceae > Flavobacterium. Next base: position 89,168 of record CAUPJC010000019.1, on the reverse strand, counting down.
GGGTGGAGAAATGTATTCTTACACAAAAAGATTATCACATTTTACTGGTAATGGTATAGAAACAGCATACAATGATAGAAATACTTTTGTAATACCAAATTCTGTAAACGAAGTTATTGATGCTTCAGGAAATGTAACTGGTTATACTGAAAACAGTACAGCTGTATCTTTTGAAAACATTACTGATTTTTACAATACATCTAATAATGCCGCTATAGAAAACACTCATGTAATTGACAAAACATTTGTTAGATTAAGAGATCTTTCTTTAACCTACAATGCACCATCTTCGTTTTCTAAAAAAATGGGATTAGTTAATGCTGCTTTTAGTATCTATGGTAAGAATTTAGCTTTGTGGACACCAGATGGCAATGCTTATGTAGACCCTGAATTATCAACTTTTGGTTCTGGCTTATTAAGTGAACAAGGAGAATTTGGAACTAATCCATCACAAGTTTCTTATGGAGCGTCTCTTAAATTAACATTCTAAAGTAAAGAAAAATGAAAAAATTAATAATAAGTATATTCGTCCTATCAACTACACTTATAGGATGCACAGAATTAGATATCAATAGAGATCCTGATGCTTTGGATCCAAATAGCGCACCATTATCCGCACAATTACCTGCAGGTATAATTGGTATTATCGGGTCAGAAGGATCAGCTATGGCGATTATAGGCGGAATGTGGTCTCAATACTGGACACAAAGTAATGCAGCCAATCAATACAAAGACATTGATACCTACGCTATAGGAACATCTGATTACAATTTTGTATGGAATGGCATGTATGATGGATTAGGTGACATCAGAAATGTTAAACGCAGGGCTTTAGCTGAAGAAAACTGGAAGTATTACTTAATTGCAACTACTTTAGAAGTACAGGCTTCTCAGGTATTAACTGACATGTATGGCGACATTCCTTATACAGAAGCAAATAACATTAATATTCTGTCACCTAAATTCAATACGGGAGCTGAAGTTTATGACTTAATGATTAATGATTTAAATTTAGCACTTTCAAAAAATTTAGCCACATCTAAAGGTAATTCCCCTGGAAATGATGATCTTATTTTTCGTGGAGATATGCCATCTTGGACTGAATTGGCAAATACGTTAAAGTTAAAAATATACATAAGACAGACGAAAAGTTCCCGCAAAGCGATTGCTGACGCTGGAATAACACAATTATTAGCTTCTGGAGTACAATTTTTAACTGTAGATGCTGGAATGATAAAAGATTCCAAAGGAAATTCTTTATTTACTGATGCCATAAATCAAAGTAATCCACTTTATGAGTATAATAACAGAAGTTTAAATAGTGCTACTAACTTAAGAATGAGTACTACATTGGCCTCTTTCTTTAACGAAAAAGCTGATCCAAGAAAAGCAAAATATTATGGCACTGGAAACTCTCTTAATCAAGGAGATTTGAATAATCCTGCTGGTGCTGCTACATTTTCTGTAGTAACTCTAAATGCAACAACTCCTGCATATTTGATGACTGTAGAAGAAAGCTTATTACTACAGGCGGAAGCATTAGAGAGAAATGGCCAATCTGGTAAAGCAAAATATGATGCTGCAGTACTTGCAAATTTTTCAAAATATGTTTTAGACGGTGCACCTTTTGTTGCTACTGGAGGTGAATATGTATATCCAACAGCAGGTACTTTTGAGCAAAAATTAGAAGCTATTATTACACAAAAATGGATTGCTAGTTTCCCAGGCAATGGTTTTGAAGCCTTTTTTGAAACAAACCGAACTGGATATCCAAAAACCTCACCTGTTTATCATGATAATGCTGGATATATAGCTGGACAAATTGTTTATTCAAAACCAGGAATTACAAATGGATTATTTCCTAAAAGAATGGTATACCCCCTTTCAGAAAGAAATGCTAACCCAAACACACCAGCTTTAGTACCAATAACAACTAAAATCTGGTGGAATTAAAAATATACGATATGAAAAAAATAATCACACTTATATTTACAGGTCTTTTATTTATGGCCTGTAGTACTGATGATACAGCAAATGTATCATCAGTAACCAATTACCCTTTAATCTCACTTAAAGGTGAAGATCAAATATTTGTTCCTGTAGGCGGGACTTATGCAGACCCTGGATGTATTGCTACAGAAAACGGTCAGCCAATTCCTTTTACAAGTGTTGGAACAGGTAACTATCGAGGTGGCAAATCTATTGATACTAATATTATGGATGAATATAGCCAAACTTACACAGCCACTAATAAAGACGGTTTTAAAGCGAGTGCTGTAAGGAGAGTTATTGTTTATAAAAATGGAGATTTAGTAAATAGTATAGAAGGTCTTTATACCTGTACTATCAGTAGGAATGGAGCAACACCAAGTAATGCTTACAGAAATATTAAATATATTTATATCTGGAAAAATACAGACGGTACTTATGAAGTATCTGATGCATTTGGCGGGTGGTATCAATATGGAAGAGCTTTAGGTATAGGATACATTACACCAGGCGGAAAAATTAATGCTGCAAACATTGCAACAAACACATTTACATTCCCGGGTAATCCATTAACAAATACTGGTTTTGGCGGAGTTGCTAACATGACTGAAATGACTGTTAACGCTGCAACTAAAACAATAGTATTTACAACTACTTGGCTTGCTCCAACTGCATACACTTTTGTAGCAACACTAACTCAAGTTCAACTTTAATTATAACAAAATGAACAAACTAAAAAATAATATTATAAAAGTCCTTTTTGGTATTCTTATAATGACTTCATTCTCTTCTTGTGATGAAGGAGGTGACCCAAATCCAGGAGGAACAACAACTGAACAATTTGCAGGTGATTGGTACATAAATCTTTCTGATGCATCAGGAGTATTTTCTGAGCATGTTCATCATTACACTTATAACACAGCTGCTAATGATAACACTATGTGGATAGATGATCACGGAGATGGTTACGAAATAAAATGCAAAATGACTATTAATAATGATGGTACATTTAGCACTACGGCGTCTCCTAATTTAGCAACAACTTACGATCCAACTAAACCAACTACTGCTGCAAACAATCCAGCATACGCCTCTGATACTGTAATAATTACAGAAGGAAAAATAGAAAAAGGTGCAGCAGAATCTAAAGGAGGTCATAAGGTAGATAAAATTTCATTTAAAGCTGAATTTAGTTATGATCCAGGTACTATTATAACCTATGAAGGACATAAAAGAACTGGTTTCAAAGAAGACGAATACTAGTAATTCAAAAGATATCTTAAAAAAAACCATCTCATTCATTTGAGATGGTTTTTTTTTATACAAACCTTTTACATAACTTTGCATCATGGAAAAAGAACATCAAATTTTTGGAATAAGAGCGATAATTGAAGCTATACAGGCGGGCGCAACTGTAGATAAAGTATATATTCAGAAGGAAGCAAGCAGCGAACTGATGAAAGACTTAATGAAAGTTATGAAGCGCGGCAATATCAATTTTTCTTATGTACCAGTTGAAAAGTTAAACCGGTTAACTCCCAATAATCATCAAGGTGCTGTAGCTACCGTCTCTCCTATTTCATTTTATGATTTGGAAACCCTCATAGAAACTGTAATCGAAAACGGCAAAAAACCTCTGTTTTTGATTTTGGATCAAATATCGGATGCGCGTAATTTTGGTGCAATCATTAGAACGGCTGAATGTACTGGTGTAAACGGAATTATTGTTCAGAAAGCAGGTTCGGCTCCAGTAAATGGAGACACTGTAAAAACATCGGCAGGCGCAGTATTTAACATTCCTATTTGTAAAGTAGAACACATAAAAGATGCTATTTTTCTTTTGCAGGCAAGCGGTATAAAAACTGTTGCCGCTACAGAAAAAACAGATCAAAATATTTATGATATTTCATTGAATGAACCTGTAGCTATTATTATGGGATCTGAAGATCGAGGTGTAAACCCATCTGTGCTTAAAATCGTCGATGAGAAAGCAAAATTGCCTATGTTTGGATCCATTGGATCTTTGAATGTTTCTGTAGCCTGTGGTGCTTTTTTATATGAAGCTGTGAGACAGAGAGGATAAGATTGCAGAATTTAGATTGCAGGTTTCAGAATAAACTATAAAACAACAAATAATGAATCAAGACTCAAGTTTTGATTCATTATTTTCGTTTATATCGGTTTGATTTTCGATAAAATCATAAACAACATTAGAACTCGATTGAAAAAAGGGATTAATTTCCGTCTGAAGTTCCTCAATAATTTCTGGTTTGGGAAGATTTACAAAATTACCGTTTTCGTCAAAACGCTGCATAAATTTATCTTTGGACGAATCATAATCTGGGCGCTCCCAATCGTATTTTATCACTTTTCTGAATTCTGTTTTTTTGTAGAAAAAAGTCAGCACAAAACCTGCAATTAATCCCGACAGATGACCTTCCCAAGAAATGGTTTCATCAATTTTTGGAAAAACATACCAAACCATTCCGCCATAAAGAACAATTACTGTGAGAGATAAGGCTACCAGCCGATAATATTGAGTTTGCAGACCTTTGAAAAAAATAAAAGAGACCAATACATAAATTAAACTACTGGCTCCAATATGGTAACTTTCTCTCCCAATAAGCCATGTCAAAGCTCCAGAAAATAAAACTCCATATACTAAAATCCCTATTGCTTCTTTGCGGTAAAAAAAGAATAAAGCCGCCAAAAGCACGAGTAATGGTATGGAATTATTATAGAGATGTTCTATATTAGAATGAATGAATGAGCTAAAGATTATGCCCTGCAATCCTGAAAAAGTTCTCGGCAGAATTCCGTTCTCATCAAAATCAAACCCAAAGCGGATTTCCAGCCAATAAACAAACCACAGGAACAGTACGAAAAAAAGTGGCACTCCTAAAACAGCATTGGTGAATTTAAAATGATTTTCTTCCATTATTCAGGCCACTAAATTGTTAGATTATTTTACAGACTCTTAAAACAAATCAAAAATGCAACCAAAAGCAATTTAGTGCTATTTTGTCATATAAAAAATTCCGTTAAGAAAACGAATGCTCTAGCCATGATGGAAGCGGCATCCTTTTGTGCCGGGGTTCGGTACAAAAGATATAGTGGATAGCAGGATACAGCTCCTGAAAAATATACTTGTGAAAACTGAAAATTGCGTAATTTTACAAAATGGAAGCACCACTGGCAGAACGCATACGCCCACAAAAACTAGAAGACTACATCAGCCAATCTCACTTGGTTGGTCCAAATGGATCACTGACACAACAAATTGCGAAAGGGATTATTCCATCCTTGATATTTTGGGGGCCTCCGGGAACGGGGAAAACAACTTTGGCGCAAATTATTGCTCAAGAGTCTAATCGCCCATTTTATATATTAAGTGCGATTAATTCTGGAGTTAAGGATATTAGGGATGTAATTGAAAAAGCTAAACAAAGCGGCGGATTATTTACTGCCAAAAATCCTATTTTATTTATTGATGAGATTCATCGTTTTAGTAAATCGCAACAGGATTCTTTACTAGCTGCGGTTGAAAAAGGATGGATTACTCTTATAGGCGCTACAACCGAAAACCCAAGTTTTGAAGTAATACCCGCTTTATTGTCCCGTTGTCAGGTCTATGTTTTGAATGCTTTCACAAAGGCTGATTTAGAACATTTATTGCAAAGAGCAATGACAGCCGACAGTTATTTGGCTTCCAAAAAAATAGAACTGCAAGAAACAGAGGCACTTCTACGTCTTTCTGGCGGTGATGGGCGCAAACTATTAAATATTTTTGAACTGGTCGTAAACGCTTCTGCAGAAGACGAAATTTTAATCACAAATGATCGTGTTTTCGAATTAGTACAGCAAAATACGGTTTTATATGACAAAACTGGTGAACAGCATTATGACATTGTTTCGGCTTTTATAAAATCAATTCGAGGCAGTGATCCTAATGGTGCTGTATATTGGTTAGCCAGAATGATCGAAGGCGGTGAAGATGTAAAATTCATCGCGAGAAGGATGCTTATTCTATCCAGCGAGGATATTGGAAATGCCAATCCAACGGCTTTTATAATGGCTAATAACGCTTTTCAAGCGGTTTCGACTATTGGTTATCCCGAAAGCCGAATTATTCTGAGCCAATGTGCTATTTATCTTGCTACTTCTCCTAAAAGCAATGCTTCGTATTTAGCTATTGGAACAGCGCAGCAGCTAGTAAAACAGACAGGTGATTTACCCGTACCAATACATTTGCGCAATGCTCCAACCAAATTAATGAAAGAATTAGGATATGGAGAGGACTATAAATATTCACATGATTATACTAATAATTTTGCGGAACAGGAATTCTTGCCAGAAGCTTTAAGCAATACTCCAATTTATGTTCCCGGCGTAAATTCCAGAGAAAATACTACTCGCGAATTCCTGAAAAATCGTTGGAAGGATAAATATGGGTATTAGCATAATAAAAAAAGCCCACGGTATAAACCATGGGCTGTGATGATATCAAAACAATTTAATTAAAAATTTACGGTTTTTTCTAGATTAAAACTTCACTTTAATTATTTCCGACATTAAAGTATCTTTCTCATAATATTCAAAGTGCCATTGATTATCTTTTAGAGTCAATGTTCCTTGTATATCGCCTTTAGATGCTAAATAAATAGATGGATTTGTAGTTTTATATACTTTCATAACCACTTTTGGAGTGCTATCTATTAATTGAAACCCGTTTTTAATAGGCTGCGCAAACAATACTGAACCATCTGGCTCACTACTGCTGCTGGCCACATTAACTGCTACGGCAGTAACTGGAGCAACAGATGCTGTCACTGGAGAGACTGCTGCTACATTTGTATTACTTGCTGGTAATGTGCCGTTATATTTATAATTCAGTGCATAAACAGAGGTAAAAGCCATATTTAATGCTCCAGAATAAGCTGCTTCATAATCTTTCTCTTTGCTTTTTCCTACTTCAGATTTATAAACGACTTTCCCGTTACAATCTTTGAAAACCACGTAGAGTTTTGTTACCAAAAATGCATTATCCCTTAACACATCCACATTTAACAAAGTGCATCTATCATTGTATCCGGTAGGAAAAGTTTCATTTGCATAAAAAGCTTCAAAACCCGCTTTTTTTAAATTAACCTTAGTTAGCGTAGCAAGACGGTATTGGTTTTCGGACTTAAGAAAATCATATTTTAAAGGAATAATTACTCCTGCATAATCATTAACCGATTGAGAAAAACTATAGCTTGAAACAAGCAGTAATAGGAATAGAAATTTAGTCTTCATGTCTTATAAATATTTTTTTAGTTCTAATAAATGTGTTACTTGCTTAATGTTTTTTTCTACTTCAATGTTCTTATCATTAAAAAAAATAGCATCCAATCCTGCATTCAATGCACCCTGAACATCAGCTTCCAGACAATCTCCAATCATGAGACTATTTTCTTTTTTGGCTTTCGCCAAATTAAGGGCATGCTCAAAAATAATACGATTAGGTTTCTTAACACCAGCCATTTCAGAATTGGTAATTGTCTTGAAAAATCCAGCAATATTTGAGTTATTTATTTTTTTGTATTGCACATCCGCAAAGCCATTGGTAATAATGTGCAATTTATACTTTTTTTCCAAATATTCCAGCACTTCAATGGTTCCATCAAATAAACGATTATTTTCAGGCAATAACTCAATATAATCTTGAGCAATACTCTCAATTTGAGCATCTGAAACATAATATTCTAATGCATCAAATGTATGTTTAAGACGATTATACCGTAATTCGTTATGAGTAATTTTATCATACTGATACAATTTCCAACAGGCTTGATTGATGGGAATATATTTTTCTATAAAATCGGTAATTTCAATCGTGGGATGGTCTTTCTTAAAAATGGTTTCAAAAGCCAAACTCGAATTGACATCAAAATCCCAAAGCGTATGGTCTAAATCAAAGAAAATATCGGTTATTTTAGAAGATAACATGTAATGTAATTATTTAAAAATTCGTTTATCGAAAGGAAAATCAACCTGTTCTATAATTTTAATTTTATAAAAATCCGCATTATACGGATTAATCAGAAAATTAAAATCTCCTTTCACTACCGCTGAAGGTACTTTCAAAACACAGGCTTCATTCCTCCTTATGAAATCGTCTCCCAATAGCGGTGTCTCAAAGGTACAAGGAAAAACATTCCAATCGATAGATAATTTATTGAGATCTAAAACTTCTACGGAAATATCATCCGGAATATCGATTGTCAGCATTACAAAATCATTAGGCAATGTGGCTAATGAAAGATGGACCAAAACTTCGGCCATTGCCAAAGCCCTATTTTGAGCACAATAAATAATCTCTGTCCCTTTTGAATTCCAGCGGGCTCCTGAAATTGAAGCCCCTTTTCCTGACAATTCAATGAGATATTTTTTGCGTGCTAATCGAAAAACTTTCATTAAACAAAAATCCCTTGATCAATTTTATTCAATTCATTGACCACCATTTCTTTACCATAAGAATCCCTGAGCAATTCGATAGGCTGTAAATTTCCAAGTGCAAACGATGGCGTATTCAGCCACATATAAAATTGTGCTTCGGAATCGAAAATGGCATTTCCCAAAGAAGTTACCTCGGCCAATTCCAATATTTTTTCGGATTGTAATGGTTTGAAAATAAAATCTTCTTTGATTTTATTTCTTTGAAGTGATTTTGTAGAAATCCCCAGAAAAGAAGCCCAATCATCTTCATTAAAAGGAGTTATTTCCTTTATCAGGTTAAAAAGCTCATACGGAATTCCTTCGCGGATAGCATGAACAATCAGCATTCTATTCTTTAAAAACTCATCATAAGTGATGTTTTTATTCAAAAGCTTATATCCTCTCTCCTGCTCTACTCTATTGACTAAAACTCTAACGGCTTTATCAATAGCTTCTCCTGATTTTAATTTAATCGCTTCCATAAAAATACATTTGTCTGTAAATATAGGACAAATGTCCTTGTTAAGCAAATTTTTTAAAATATTCCTTCATCAGCAAAACTGTAGTAACCAGTTTCGGTAACAATAATATGATCCAAAACAGGAATATCCAATTGCTGTCCGGCATTTTTAATCTTTTTGGTTATTTGAATGTCGGCGTCGCTGGCCTGCAGTTTTCCGGAAGGATGATTGTGTGCCAAAATAATTGCGGTTGCATTTTGCTCAAATGCTATTTTAAAAACAATTCGAACATCAACGATTGTTCCCGTCATGCTGCCTTTGCTCAACTGTGACTTGAAAAGTATTTTATTGGAATTATTTAAAAACAAAACCCAAAATTCTTCGTGAGCCAGCTCCCCTATTATGGGTTGCATCACTTCGAAAACTGCCTTACTGGATGTGATTTTTTTCAGTTCTACTGCATCTTCACTTCGCCTTCTCCTCCCCAACTCCATTGACGCAATTATCGAAATAGCTTTGGCTTCCCCTATACCTTTAAAATTCATTAATTGAGAGATTGACAACTTCCCTAATGCATTCAGATTATAATTAACGCTAGCCAAAATCCGTTTACTCAAATCTACTGCTGATTCATTTCGACTGCCGGAGCCAATTAATATTGCTATTAACTCGGCATCACTCAAAACGCTTTTTCCTTTGAGCATCAATTTTTCACGAGGCTTATCGTCTTCAGACCAATTGGTAATGGGATAAAATGGAGTTTCGGACATAGATAATCTTTTTAAATTTCTTTTTTCATGCAAACACTTTTATCCAAACCCACATAAGGTCCGTAATTTTCGACAATTGCATATCCAACTTTTTGATACAAACTAATTGCTTCTTCCTGTTTATACAATGTTTCTAAAACAGAAACTGAATAGTCAGATTCCAGTGCCCAAAGCTCCAATTCCTGCAATACTCTTTGGGCCAAACCCAAACCGCGGGCTTCGGGAGAAACAAACATCCGTTTTATCTCAATCGTATTTTTATCAAACCTTTTAAAACAACCACAGGCAACAGGTTTTTCTTCCAAATAAATAACAACAACATTTGGATTCAATTCTATGACATTGTTTCCCCAATAATTGGTTTTTAATTCTGGATAACGTTCCCACAAATAATTATCAAAGGTCTTTATCAAAGACACAAAATCAGAATTTTCGCTGGTTGTTTTTACAACTTTTACTATTGAGTTCATAAACCTAAAATTTTAGTTTTGCTAATGTATTAAAAAAAAGAAAAATCATACAATGAAATTTATTCATATTTTTATAATGACTACTTTTAAAACAAAAATATGAAATCAATAACCGCATTATTAATCGCAATATTGTTTTTAGGCTGTAGCCAAAAAGAAAAAAATAAAAATCAGGCAGTTAATACTCAAGCTGCAACTACAACTTTTGAAGAAAAATTATCCAGAACGGCAATCTCCATAATTGATCCTAGCATAGAATATGACCCATCCTATATTTCGATAAAATATCCAAATGGAGATGTTCCAAGAAACAAAGGCGTTTGCACCGATGTAGTGATAAGGGCTTACCGAAAACTTGACATTGATTTGCAAAAAGAGGTTCACGAAGATATGAAAGCCAATTTTTCGAAATATCCAAATTTAAAAAAGTGGGGAATGACAAAAACGGACACGAATATTGACCATCGAAGAGTGCCAAATTTGGAAATTTTCTTTGAAAGAAAAGGAATAAAATTGGCTGTTACAGAAAATGCAAACGATTATAAAACTGGCGAAATAGTAACGTGGATGATTAACGAAAAGTTACCTCACATTGGAATCATAACAAACAAAAAATCAGCCGATGGGAAGCGAAATCTTATCGTTCACAACGTTGGCTACGGACAGGTTTTGGAGGACTGTCTGTTCAGCTATGAAATTGTGGGGCATTTTAAATATGTGAAATAAAAATGTGCCAATCGTTAAATCGCAATTGACACATTGTATATGATAAATTGGACAGTCTATTCGATCAATCCTTTCACCTCATCAAAATTCAGTCCGCCATAATTGCCTGAACTCATCAACAATAAGGCTGAATTCTCCAAATTTTGATTGAATAAGAAGGTTTTAAATTCTGCTGGGTTGGTATAAATAATCAAATCTTCTCTATTAAAAGCTTTGGCAATTTGTTCATAGGTTACTTCTTGGAGTTGCTTTATTTTTACAGCATCCGGTGAATAGAAAACCACGGCAACATCGGCATATTCAAGCGCTCCTTCGTATTCTTTCAAGAACTCAGCATTCAGACTGCTGTAAGTATGCAGTTCCAAACAAGCCACAACTGTACGGTTTGGATATTGCTCTTTAACTGCTTTGGTAGTTGCAGCGACTTTACTAGGCGAATGAGCAAAATCTTTGTAAGCAACTTTGGTTTTGCTTTCAGCTATTTTTTCCAAACGCTTGGAAGCTCCTTTAAAACTAGCGATGGCTTCATAGAAATCAGCTTCATCCACACCCATATTTTGGCAAATCCATTTGGCTCCTGCCAAATTATTTAAATTATGAGCTCCAAAAACTTCAATAGGCATAGGGCCTTCCGGAGTTTCCAAAAGTGTTACCCCGTCCTTCACCTCGTATTTTGGTGTTGTATAAGGTATTTTCCTAATTGGATTAGCCGCTTTTTCGGCAACACGTTTTACTTCTGAATCATCTTCATTGTAAACCAAAATACCGCCGTTTGTAATTTTATCAATAAAAATTTCAAACTGCTCTACATAAAAATCATAAGTTGGAAAAACATTGATATGATCCCATGCAATTCCTGAAATCAAAGCGATGTTTGGCTGGTATAAATGAAATTTAGGTCTTCTGTCAATTGGTGAAGATAAATATTCATCCCCTTCCAAAACCATAAAATCATTTTCTTCGGTAAGATGAACCATGGTATCAAAACCTTCCAATTGCGCACCTACCATATAATCCACTTCGATATTGTGATAATGCATCACGTGCAAAATCATCGAAGTAATAGTGGTTTTTCCGTGAGACCCCCCAATAACGACACGCGTTTTATTTTTGGACTGTTCATATAAAAATTCTGGGTACGAATATATTTTCAGTCCCAATTCCTGTGCTTTCAAAAGTTCAGGATTATCGGCTTTGGCGTGCATTCCAAGGATTACGGCTTCGATATCGGCGGTGATTTTCTCTGGAAACCAGCCTAACTCTGCTGGCAGAATTCCTTTTTTATCCAAACGAGATTTTGATGGTTCAAAAATCGCATCGTCACTTCCAGTAACCTGATATCCTTTGTTGTGTAATGCCAATGCTAAGTTGTGCATTGCGCTTCCGCCTATGGCAATGAAATGTGTTTTCATCTAATGTCTTTGTTGCTTTTATCCTATAATCGATTCACGATTACTTTATTATTTTTTATTTTTATACTCTTCCCAAACCTTATTGGCTTTATCGGGCTGTTTCATTTTATTTTTATACAAATCTGCTAGTTTTTGATAACAATTTTTTGATTCTCCAATTAAAATGGCTCTTTTATACTGCTGTTCTGCACTGGCGTAACGTTTGAAATATTCTTCGATATATCCGCGAGACAAATACCCGTCAACTGGAGACAGTTCACGTAACTCAGTTGAATACTTGATAGCTTTTGATTCGCTTCCGCCTACAATTCCAGGCAGCTGCAGATTCAGTTCGATTAATGCCCAGCGTGCTTCAATGTGTTTTGGATTTAAGGCGATAGCTTTTTCAAAAGATTCCCGTACTTCGCCAATCATTCCTAATGCCTTGAATTTATTAACTTCCAAAGATTTCATCCCCAGTGCGCCTCCATATTTATAGTAGTAATTAGCTTCATTGGGTTTCAAGGTTTTCAGCTTTTTATAATAGCCAACGCATTTATCCCAAGATTTTTCATGACCAGCAATATCACCTAAATATTCTATAGTTTTGAGATGATTTTGATTACTTTTTAAGTAAATCTCCAAAATAGGCTGGGCTTGGTCGAATTTACCGTCTTTGTATAGTTTTTCACCTTTCTCAAAATTAGTTTGACCCAAAATAAGCAACGGAAACAACAAAAATAAGAGTAGTGACTTTTTCATCCCTCAAAAATAAGAAAATGTACCAAGTATCATTTAGTTTTAAGTAAAAATTAGTACTTTGTGAAAGAAAATTTTGATTGTTTTTAACCCTTCAAATGTGCAATATCAATGAAAAATATAGTATTTGTCTTCCTTTTGATTTCAACGTCTTTCTACGCTCAAAATTATGAGAAAAACTGGAATAAGGTAATAGAAAACGAAAATAATGGCAAAATAAAAACTGCCAATGAAATTGTTGCCAAGATTTACAAAAAGGCAGTTTCCAAAAAAGAGGAAGTACAGATTATTAAATGTTTTTTCTATAGATCTAAGTATAGACAAGTATTGGATGAAGATGCAAAAAAACTGATTTTAAACGATTTGAAAAATCAGACAAATCAGGTCTCAATTCCATCAAAGGCAATTTTAAACTTGATATATGGTAAATGTTTAAATGATTATTATGAAGACTTTGCTGTTGTAGTTGCAGACACGACAGCAGTCACAGTTGACGATGAAGATTCTAGTATTGCCACAGATTCTGCATCAGTAGAAGATATAGATAGTAATACCGAACAGGATATTCTCAAAATATTGGAAAAAACCCTGGAAAACGAAGCGGTTTTAAAAGCAACTCCTTTAAGCAATTACGAAGCTATTTTTGATTTCTTCACTCTGGAAAAATTCAAAAAGGAAAACTTATATGGTTATTTACTAAAGGAAAACATTGCTTTTTTTAGACAAAAAATATACGAATGGGATATTGATTCTAAAGAATTTGAACCCAATTCAGCTATTTTATTAGATAATTCAAATGCTTTTACAAAATTAAACTTTGATTTTGTAAAAGACGAAAATCTAAAAAAAGTACTTTCCTTATATCAAAAACTAGAAATTAATGCTCCTACTTTTGAAAACCGATTAGAACGCATTTTGTTTTGTTGCCAATTCCTTATAAAATCTGATGAAGATTTATTGAATGCTCTAATTATCTTAGAAAAAGAAACAAAAGAAGTAATTGAACTGCAAAAAATTCAATTAGAAAAAGCAACTGTTTACGCTAAATTGACTTCCAAAGAGACGCATCCTGATTACAACAACAAAGCGATTGCCGAATTAGAAAGCGTTTTGACTATTAACAATAATTCGAACACCTACAAACTGGCAATTCAAAAAAAGGAAGAACTGCTTTCAAAAACCATTCAAATTGAACTTCAAAAATACATTTACAATAAAGAAAATGCCAGAGCTTTTATTCGATATAAAAACACGAACAATGTAACGATTTCCTTTTATAAAATAAATTACAGCAAAATTGCCGAATTCCACAACAAACCTAACAAAAGGGATAGTTTGGCAACACAAATTACAACCCAAAAAAAGCCATTAATCACAAAAAATTATTCCCTTATTGACAAAAAAGACTATTTTGAATACACCACCGAAATCCTTTTGCCACAACTGGAGACAGGCAGTTATTTGGTCTATTTTGAAAGCGAAACCGATTCCAAAGACAAAAAAGGATTTGGCTACGAAACCATCACAGTTTCGAATATTTCAGTTTTGGCAAATTCAAAAGGAGGTACCGAATATTACACTGTTCTAGACAGAAAAACAGGACAACCGATCGAAAACGCCTCTTTAAAATCAAGTTATTTCGACATGAAAACCAATGCGGATGGCTTAGCAATCTATAAACCAAAAGAAAACAAAAACAGCTATTACAATTCTTATCCCATTTTACTAACTACAGCCAACGACACCATTTTAATCGATAAAAATTATCTTGCCTATAGTGCTGATTATTCTGAAAATGATGAAGAAAAAAACTTTAAAGGCAAGATAGAATTTTACTTAGACCGAGCCATTTACAGACCAGGACAAACGGTTTATTACAAAGGAATTGCTGTTCAAAAAAAGAAAAACAAATCAAGTGTTGTTACCAATACTTCTTTCAAAATAACCATTCAAGATCCTAATTACATCAACTTTAAAGAATTTGAAGTTACCACAAATGAATTTGGTTCCTTTTCTGGTGAATTTGTTTTACCAAAAACGGGCTTGACAGGAAATTTTAGAATTCAAGCAGAAGAACCTGTAGATTACAAAAAAAATACTTCTTATGACAAAACAAAAGACGAACATACATTTTGGGATAACGTAGATTTTGAAAACTCCTCCACTTATTTTAAAGTTGAAGAATACAAGCGTCCGAAGTTTGAAGTAACTTTTGAACCTAAAAAAGAAAGCTTTCAGGTGAATCAATCGGTTATCGTAAATGGAAATGCCAAAGCATTTGCTGGAAGCACTGTTTCCGATGCTAAAGTAAAATACACTATAACACGTTTTGCAAATTCTTTCCGAAATTATTACAATAATGAACCAGAAGAAACTTTAGTAAGCAGTGAAACCAAAACTGATGCCTCTGGAAAATTTATGATTGATTTCATTGCGCAACCGTCTAAAAATGCGAAGGAACAGCTTCCTGTTTTCAATTATCGAATAAACGCAAGCGTTACGGATATCAATGGAGAGACGCATACTGCCGTAACAACTATCAAAGTGGGTTATCACGATTTAGTGCTGAATGCTTCTATTCCAAACAGCATCGAAACGAAAAACAAAAATGAAATCACTCTGAACAGCAACAATTTGAATGGAGAATTCAAAGCCATAAAAGGAGAAATCAAATTGTATTTTGTAAATCCGTTTCCAAATAAATTCAAATCTAGAGTTTTCCAACAACCTGAAATCAGCACTATTGCTGATGCCGATTTTGAAAAATTATTTCCTTACGAAATTAACCATTCTGAAACTTCCAAAAAACCAATAGAAACCTTGATGTTTTCTAAAAAAATAGATACCGAAAAAGACAAAAATCTTGCACTCGATTTTATATCCGATTATCAATCTGGAAATTATAAAGTTGTATTTTCTGCGAAAGACAGTTTTGAAAATTCTATTGAAACTGTTTCTAATTTTTCAATCATTCAAAGTAAAGACAAATACAGCCCGAATAAATTATTCACTGCTGAGCAAATCAATAAAGACCCGAAGAAAGATGGCTTTGTAATCGTTCAGATCCGATCAGCATTGGACACATTGCATATTCATACTATTACCAATTATAAAAACAATACTTTTTATGAAAAAAATATTGTTTTAGAAAACCATCAAGCTACAATTACTATTCCACTTCAAAAGGAATTCGAAAAGTCTTTAAAAATTGGTTTTGAAAGTATTTTTGAAAATCAAGCTTTCAATGACCAATTAGAAGTAGCATTAAAATTTGAGGAACCCAAGATGGAATTTTTGGTCGAAAGTTTTAGAAATAAAATCCAACCTGGAGGCAATGAAAATTGGTCATTCAAATTGAATGCCTACAATACCAAATCGGAAGCCGAAATTTTGGCTTCAATGTATGATAGTTCTTTAGATCAATTTACCAAAACGGAATGGGATGCATTAAACTTTAATGACTATAACAACAATAATGTGTATTTCAGAACAAGTTTAGGATTTGACAAAACCAACATTTATGTTCAAAATTTAAATTTAGAATCAAATCCATTAGAACTTCAAAATGAAGAAACCCAGCTAAATTGGTTTGGCTTTGATATTAATAATTCAACTTATGGAGATGGAATGTCTATTGTTGAAATAAGAGATAAAAAAGTTGGAAGTGAAACAATTAAAGGGGATCCTGATGCTCCATTAACTGTAGAAGAAGTGGGAAATGCTAAAGATCAAAAAATATCAGCCATAACGCTTCCTCCTCCTCCTCCAAAAGTTGACCAAGTTAAATTTGTAAAACCAACAACAGCAAAATTAGAAGAAGTTGTTGTAGTTGGATATGGCACAAAGAAAAAAGATTCTCTTACTGGAATATCAATTAGAGGCAATGTTTCAGTAAGCGGAGCTTCCCCATTATATGTTATAGATGGAGAAATTGCCTCCGAAGAAACCTTTAAAAATCTAAATCCTTCAGACATTCTTTCAATAGATGTTTTAAAAGATGGAAAAGCGACTATTATTTATGGAAGCAAAGGCGCAAACGGCGTAGTCATCATCACAACCAAAAAATCATTAGAAGCTTTAACTCAAGTAAAAGCCAGAAAAAATCTATCCGAAACAGCTTTCTTCTTCCCAAACCTAAAAACAGATGCCAAAGGGAAAGTGAGTCTTAATTTCACCTCTCCAGAAGCATTGACTGCTTGGAAACTTCGTTTATTGGCACACAACAAAGAGGCCGTAACTGGTTATTTGGAAAAAAGTATTGTAACTCAAAAAGAATTAATGGTAACACCAAATTTCCCAAGGTTCTTTAGAGAAAAAGACACTATTGTTATAACCGCAAAAATTGCTAATATCACAAAAGAAGCCAAAACCGGAATTGCACTTTTACAGTTTTTTGATGCTACAACTATGATGCCAATAGACGCCAAAATGGGGAATGCAAAAAATGTCAAAAACTTTACTATTGGTGCGTTTGGAAATACAACTACCAGTTGGACAATTACTATTCCAGAAGGATTGCAAGGGGTTCAATATAAAATTTTGGCAAAAGCTGGAAATTTCTCTGATGGAGAAGAAAACATCTTGCCAGTTTTAACAAATAATATGCTGGTTACCGAAAGTATTCCTATTTGGGTTCGGGAGAATTCAAAGAAAGAATACACTTTTGAAAATCTAAAAAACAACAATTCAACCACATTAAAAAACCATCTGTTTACCTTAGAATACACTTCAAACCCAGCTTGGACTGCCATTCAATCGCTTCCCTATTTGATGGAATACGAACACGAATGCGCCGAACAGACTTTCGCCCGTTTTTATGCAAATGCATTGGCTTCTGAAATCATTTCGAGTAACCCAAAAATTGCAACTGTATTCGAAACTTGGAGAAAAAATGGAAAATTGAATTCTAAATTAGAAGAAAACGAAGAACTAAAATCGATTATTCTTGCCGAAACGCCATGGCTAAATGATGCTCAAAGTGAAGACGAAAAGAAAAAGAATCTGGCTTTGCTTTTTGATTTAGAAAAAATGAAAACTTCGCAACAAGCAGCTTTTGACAAATTAAAACAAAAGCAAAAACCTTCTGGCGGATTTTCTTGGTTTGACGGAAGCGATGAAAACGAATATATTACTCGACATATTTTGGCAGGTTTAGGACATCTTTCAAAATTAAATCATGATGATAAAACAATTGAAAAAATAGATCAAATTTCCGAAAAAGGAATTCCGTTTATTGACAGTAAATTTTTAGAATATCATAAAATCAGAACCCAAAACCTTAAAGCAACAGACAAATTAATTTGGATAAATCCCAATTCTGATTTGCATTATCTCTATACCCGAAGTTTTTATTTAAATGATTATCCGCTTTCCGATACTTTGAAGAAAGTTACCAAACGCTATTTAGAAACTGCCAAAGAAAATTGGCTAAACTATTCATTGTATGAAAAAGGGATGACTGCTTTGGTATTAAATCGTTTTGGAGAGACAACGGCTTCCAAAAAAATTATTGAAAGTCTAAAAGAAACCGCTTCCAATAATGAAGAATGGGGTATGTACTGGATTACCAACAAAGCAGGCTGGTATTGGTATCAGGCACCTATAGAAACTCAAGCTTTATTAATTGAAGCATTCGCAGAAATCACGAACGACACCAAATATGTCGATGCAATGAAAGTTTGGCTGCTCAAAAACAAACAAACTAAAAACTGGCCAACCACAAAAGCAACCACCGAAGCCGTCTATGCCTTATTAATGCAAGGAACAGATTGGCTGAGTGTAAAAGACAATACAATTTTCCAAATTGGAGAGCAGAAAATAGTGAGCAAAAAACTGTCCGAAAATGAAAAAGAAGCGGAGACAGGCTACATAAAACTCAACTGGAAAGCCGATGAAATCAAAAAAGATATGGCCACAATAACTATTACTAATAAATCGAAAGTACCTGGATACGGTGGAATTTATTGGCAATATTTTGAGGATTTGGATAAAATAAAAACCAATTCAGGAACTAATTTATCTATTGCAAAAGAATTATACATCAAGAAAAACACGAACAAAGGACCTGAATTACAAAAAATAACAGCTTCGAATGTGCTGAAAGTTGGAGATTTGGTTACCGTTCGCTTAATCATTACATCCAAAGAGGATATGGAATTTATTCACTTAAAAGATATGCGCGCTTCCTGTTTCGAACCTGTAGATGTACTTTCGGTCTATGAATACAAAGGCGGTTTAGGATTTTATAAAAGCACCAAAGACGCTGCAACACATTTCTTTTTTGATCAAATAAACAAAGGGACTTATGTGCTGGAATATGACATCCGAGTGAATAACACTGGGAATTTCTCTAACGGAATTTCAACTATCGAAAGTATGTATGCTCCTGAATATACCAGTCATACCAAAGGAATTTGGGTAAAGGCAATGGAGTAAGAAATCCCAAATAATTTTCACAACCGTCATGTTAATAACAAGACGGTTTTTTTATACACAAATAATACTGAGAACACATTGGGATAACATTGCGGTTTTACTTTCGTAAAAACTAAAAATGAAAAGACGAAGAAAAATTCCGCTGGTAGTTTTAAGTGATGTTCACTTAGGCACGTACGGATGCCAAGCCAAAGAATTACTGCAGTATTTAAAATCAATAAACCCTCACACATTGGTTTTAAATGGAGATATCATCGACATGTGGAGCTTTACCAAAAGCTATTTTCCAGCATCACATATGAATGTATTGAGACAGATCATCAAAATGTCAAATATGGGCACTCGAGTAATTTACATTACTGGAAACCATGATGAAGCGTTACGTAAATATTCCGATTTTATTTTAGGTAATTTTGAACTGGTAGATAAACTCATTCTGGATTTAGACGGAAAAAAAACCTGGATTTTTCACGGAGATGTTTTTGATTCTTCGACTCAAGGCTATGCAAAAATACTGGCCAAACTAGGCGGAAAAGGCTATGATTTACTAATCTTAATCAATAGTTTAATCAATTGGTTTTTGGGACTCTTAGGCAAAGAAAAACGAAGCTATTCCAAAATGATTAAAGACAGTGTTAAGAAAGCTGTTTCCTTTGTGTCTAATTTTGAAACAACTGCAGCCGAAATCGCAATCCAAAAGAAATACAGCTATGTCATTTGCGGACATATTCACAAACCTCAAATGAAAGAAATTGAAAACGAGCACGGAAAAGTATTGTACTTAAATAGCGGTGATTGGATAGAAAACCTTACGGCATTAGAATACAAAAAACAAAAATGGAGTCTTTACTATTATAAAAAAGAACACTACACAGGCTCTGATTTTACTGAGGAAAAAGAGATAAATGACATTGTCAACAAAATTCTTTCCTGAAACTCCTAAACAGCAAGGAATGAAATGAGCATAACCATAAATTGGTCGTAACCACTAATAACTATTATGCTAATTACATATTCCAAACAAAAACAAATATTATCTACATATGAAAATATTTTACGCAATTCAGGCAACTGGCAACGGACACATTAGCAGAGCCATACAATTATACCCTTATCTACAAAAATTTGGGGAGGTTGATTTCCTTTTAAGCGGAAACAATGCCAGTCTTGATATTAATTTGCCCATAAAATTCAAGAGTGAAGGCTGTAGTCTGCATTACAGCAAATGCGGAGGATTGAATTACTGGGACATCGTAAGGAATGTAAAGCCAAGGCAAATATATAAAGACGCCGATATACTGCCCTTAAAAAACTACGATGTCGTTATCAACGATTTTGATTCTATTACTTCTCTGGCGTGCAAAATGCAAAAAGTACATTCCGTACAATTCGGTCATCAAGCCAGTTTTATATCCCCATTGACCCCAAGACCCGAAAAAAAGGATCTTATGGGCGAAATGATTCTGAAACATTATGCTCCTTCACCCAAACATATCGGCCTGCATTTTGACAAATATGATGATTTTATCTTCCCACCTATTATCAAAGACGAGATTGTAAATGCCGAACCAAAAAACAAGGAACACATCACTGTCTATCTGCCATCGTTTCAGCAGGATTGTTTAGAGAAAGCCTTCAATAAGCTTCCCAATTTAAAATTTCACTGGTTTTTAAATACCGTACAAGCCAAACACACCGTAAAAAACATCACTTACTATCCTGTAAATCAGGAATTTTTCAACAAAAGCCTTATAAACTGCGAAGGAATTATCACTGGCGGAGGCTTCGAAACACCTGCAGAAGCCTTATATCTGGGCAAAAAAATTCTCTCAATTCCTATCCGAAAACATTATGAGCAGGAATGCAATGCTGCTGCGCTCAAAAAACTGGGGGTTCCCGTATTGTATGATGTAGGCGATGACTTCGATTTAGTTATCGAAAACTGGCTGGATTCAACAATAAAATACCCAACCATGAAAGCTAATAACATCAACGAAACACTGCAATTTTTATTTGACACCTATAATGATTAATTTACGTTTTGATTATCATTGCATCGTAACCTAAACTTATATAAAACAAAAACCGTCTCATTAATTAAAATGAAACGGTTTTTAATTTTAAAAAAATATTATTATTTAATAATAGTCATTTCGTTAATAATATTATGTGCACCTGCATATTTATCAATAATCCAAAGTACAAAACGTATATCAAGATTGATGGTTCTTTGCAGTTTTTTGTCAAAAATAACATCTCCTGCCATAGCTTCGATATTCCCATCAAAAGCAACACCGATTAATTCTCCTTTACCATTCAGTACTGGAGAACCTGAATTCCCACCAGTAATATCATTATCGGTAAGGAAATTTATTGGCATATATCCTGCTTTGTCGGCATATTCTCCAAAATCTTGTGCTTTGTTTAATTCCAACAAATGGGCTGGCAAATCAAACTCAGCATCTCCTGCTTTATACTTTTTGACCATTCCAGCCATAGTGGTATAATTATTAGTTTTGGCATCATTACGTTTGTCTGCTGGTAAAGCACGAACTTTCCCGTATGTTAACCTCAAAGTAGAATTGGCATCAGGATATTGAATTGTATTTAATTTTGATTCTCTTAATCCTTCTACTAATTTACGGTAAGCAATAGCAAAATCATCATCAGTTTTTAATTGCTCTGGCGATTTAGCTCTAATTTTTGTAATCAAATCATTTGAAATTACATATAAAGGATCTGTCTCAATTAATTCAGCATTAGGATCTTTCATAAAAGCCTCAACAGATTCTTTAGTGGCAAAAATACTTACAGCAACTGCTTTATCTACATCGGCAGCAAAATTACCGTTATTAGCGGCTTTCATTGTAACGATAGTGGGAGCAAGACCGTATTCCGATGCTTTAGAAGCATACAAATTTAGCTGTGCAGTCAAAACATCTTTTTCCAGCGGAGCATAAAATTCACCATAATAGTTTTGTATTAAAGCATTCAATTTAGGAAGCATTTCAACTCTTTTAGCCTCATTTTCTTTGTAATAAGCAATCAATGCATTCCCCAACACAGAAGGAGCGACACCATAGGAAGCTGTTCTCACTAATTGAGAGAGATAATTATCATGACGTGATTTTAGGTTTGTTTTTGCATAATAATCATTTATTGTAGCAATAACATTTCCGTATTTTTCCTTGTTCTCGGCTTTATTTGCCCAAGTATTAAATTTGGCTTCTTCTTTTGATTTTGTAACAGCAGTTTGTGCTTTTGTCAATGCATCAATCATCCCTTGACGGTTTTTCCAATAATTGGCAGTAGAAGCATACTTGGAAGCATATTTCAAGTTAACGGCAGCAGCATCTTTCATATACTTATTCATGTTATCCATACCCGTTTTTGCACCTTCAACCCAAGCTGGATATGCATACGCAACGTTTTGAGAAATTCCTCCAGAGGGCATCCACCGGTTTGTTCTTCCAGGATATCCCAAAATCATTGCAAAATCATTTTCTTTAACCCCTTTTATATTTATTGGCAGATGATGTTTGGGTTGCAACGGCACATTATCTTTAGAATATTCTGCAGGATTTCCGTCTTTATCAGCGTACACTCTAAACATAGAAAAATCAGCAGTATGACGAGGCCATTCCCAGTTATCTGTGTCTCCGCCAAATTTTCCAAGACTTTCTGTAGGAGTTCCTACCAAACGAACGTCTTTGTAATCTTGATACACAAAATAGTAATACTCATTTCCTTGAAAAAATGGGCGAACGGAGACAGTGTATTTTCCGCCTTCATTATTTTCTTTTTCAATCAATGCAATTTCTTGCTGGATTGCCTTATTGCGTTCAGCTTCGGTCATTTTATCATTTACTTTTGATAAAATTCTTTTGGAAACATCATCCATGCGGACAAAGAAACGCACATACAATGATTTAGGTTTCAATTCCTCGCTTTTGCTTTTTGCCCAAAAACCATTTTTTAAGTAATTTTGCTCTTCAGTTGATAATTCTGCAATAGCATCATACCCGCAGTGGTGATTGGTCAATACTAAACCTTCTTTTGATACAATTTCGGCAGTACAGCCTCCGTTGAATTGAACAACAGCATCTTTCAAACTATGATGATTAATACTATAAATTTCTTCGGCTGTCAATTGCAAGCCCATTTTTTCCATATCTCTATGATTCAATCTATCGATAAACATTAAAAACCACATTCCTTCGTCTGCTCTTACAGGAAAAGCCATGAGACACATGGTTAAGAATAATACAATTTTTTTCATTTGGGTATATTTTATTTTAACGACACGAATATAATCATTTTGATAATCACACTAAAGTCTTACCAATATAAATGCAAAAAAACTCTTCTCAATTAACTAAAATTTAAGAATTGTTCAAAACCAAAAAAGGCGCTCTATCACTAGAACGCCTTTTTTTTATGATCTCACAGACTTTTAGTCATTCAGCATTTTCCATAATTTGTCTTTCAATTCGGTCAAACCTTGTTGGGCTACCGATGAGATAAACATATAAGGAACGTCTTTGAAAGCAACGTCTAATTCTGTTTTCAATTCAGCTTTTAATTCATCATCGAGCATATCACATTTTGAAATGACCAACAAGCGCTCTTTGTCGAGCATTTCTGGATTGTACTTTGTCAATTCATTAACCAAAATATCATACTCTGCTTTAATGTCTGGTGTATCAACAGGTACAAGAAAAAGCAAAGTCGAATTACGTTCGATGTGACGCAAGAAATAGTGACCTAATCCTTTTCCTTCGGCAGCTCCTTCAATAATTCCAGGAATATCGGCGATTACAAATGATTGAAAATCCCTGTAAGCTACAATTCCTAGATTTGGTTTTAAAGTAGTAAAAGGATAATCGGCAATTTTTGGTTTTGCAGAAGTCAATACAGACAATAACGTTGATTTTCCAGCATTAGGAAAACCTACCAAACCTACATCAGCCAATACTTTAAGTTCCAAAATCACATCCATTTCTACACCTGGCAAACCAGGCTGGGAATATCTTGGCGTTTGATTGGTTGAACTTCTAAAGTGCCAGTTTCCTAAACCTCCTTTTCCTCCCTTACAAAGTACTCTCTTTTCACCATCGTCGGTAATTTCGAATAAGGTTTCACCAGTTTCTTTATCCTTTACAACTGTTCCCAATGGAACTTCAATGTATTTATCTTCACCATCGGCACCTGTACTTCTGTCACCACTTCCATCACCCCCAAAACCTGCTTTAATATGACGAGCAAATTTTAAGTGAAACAAAGTCCAAAGTCCTTTATTTCCCACTAAATAAACATGTCCTCCTCGTCCGCCATCACCACCGTCCGGTCCGCCTTTTTCAATAAATTTTTCTCTATGCAAATGCGTAGACCCTTTTCCTCCTTTACCGGAAGAAACATAAATTTTTACGTAATCTACAAAATTCCCCTCTGTCATATTTTCTTGTTTAAAGTTTAATCGTTTAACCGTTTAATCGTTTAGTTGATTACTAAACTCATAAGCTTATAAACTTCTAAACCATTTTTTTAAACCTTTAAGGCTTTAACCATTACTTTATCAATCTTCACGCCATCCATATCGATGACCTCTAACTCAAATTTTTGCCAAATCAGCTTCTCCCCTTGTTTCGGAATATGTGACAATTCGGTCATTATTAATCCGCTCACTGTGGTTACTTCATAATCATTTATCAAATCATCCAACTCAAAATAAGTCAAGAAATCGTGCAGTGAATAATGCCCGTCTACCAACCAGCTTCCATCTTCTCTTTCCACTAATTGAAAATCGTCTTTATAAAAATCGGATGCATTTCCCACAAGTGCTTCAAGAATATCATTTAAAGTAATTACTCCTTGAAAAATTCCGTATTCATCTGAAACAAAAGCATAATGAATTCCTGTATTTTTGAATTGTTCCAATGCTTTATAAGCCGTTGTCTGTTCCATCATGAAAGGAGCTTCGGTCATGATTTCGGACAAGTTGAAACTATCATTTTCAAAATGAGCGAAGATATTCTTCAAATTTACAACACCTACAATATCATCATAATTCTCACCATAAACGGGATAAATAGAATGCAGTTCTTTGAGCATAAATTCCTTTACCTTATTCTTATCCGCGTGCAAAGGTAAAAGCATCACCGATTTTCTATGGGTCATCAGCGAATTGATTTTTCGATCACCAATATGAAAAACACGTTCCACTATATCTTGCTCAATTTCCTGAACTTCTCCTCCCTCAGTACCTTCTTTAATGATGGCTTTTATTTCTTCCTCGGTTACTTTTCCGTCAGCGGTAGGTTTTATTCGCAAAACATCCAGTAAGAAATCGGTCGAAGTGGTTAACAGCCATATAAAAGGAGCTGTTATTATAGAAATTATTTTCATTGGCCACGCTACCGCTTTGGCAATGCCTTCGGGGTAGTTTAAACCAATCCTTTTTGGAAATAATTCTCCTAATACCAAAGAAAAAAATGTCAATACGACTACAACAATTCCAACGGCTATTGAATGTGCATAAGGAATCAATAGCTGAAATTCTTTTACAAATGTTTCGACATCTATCGTTATTTTATCACCGCTGTAAATCCCTGTAAGTATCCCGATAAGAGTAATTCCTATTTGTACTGTTGACAGAAATTTATTCGGTGAATTAGCCAAATCTAAAGCGATTTGGGCATTTTTATTTCCTTTTTTTGCTGCGGTTTCCAATCTGTTTTTTCGGGCCGAAATCAATGCGATTTCAGACATAGAGAAAACCCCGTTTAAGAGTATTAGAAAAAATATTATTACTATTTCCAATGTTTAGATAATTCGTTTATATATTGGATTTTATGAAATCCCTTTGTTGCGTAATCTTATTTTAATAGCCCAGATGGAGGTGAAAAGCTCATTGCTATAAAAAACTAATTTTTCTTGTTATAAAAGAGCGACCAGCGGAAGCTCCTTTTATGACATAGAAAAATAGTTTTTTATGGCTGTGACTTGAAACGTACAGCTGGACACGAGCAAAGCGAACTGGCGAAGCAGATACTCCTATAAATTATCGATAACCGCAGTAAGCCTTTCTGTAATTTCCTGAATAGTTCCTATCCCGTTTACAGCGTGAAACTTATTTTGATCCTTGTAATATCCTATTAGTGGAGCCGTTTTCTCGTTATATTCTTGGTAACGATTTCTGATTTTTTCTTCGTCTTGATCGTCTACTCTTCCGCTGGTTTTTCCTCTTTCCAATAATCTAGCAACTAAAATATTGTCATCGGCTTCCAGAGCTACAGTTGCATTTACTTTTGAACCAATAGTTGGCAAAAAGGCATCCAATGCTTCGGCTTGAGCGATTGTTCTTGGATAACCGTCGAATAAAATTCCGTTTGAATCCAAGTGTTTGTTTACCTCATCAATAAGCATTTTGGTTGTCAATTCGTCTGGAACTAAATCTCCAGCATCCATAAAAACTCTTGCTTCTTTGCCTAACGGAGTATCATTTTTCAAATTGTAGCGAAAAACATCTCCAGTTGAAATATGTGTTAATTTATATTTTTCTTTTAAAAATTCTGCCTGAGTTCCTTTTCCAGCCCCCGGCTTTCCAAATAAAATTATATTAATCATTCCTTTGTTATATGTGGTTTTTACTATTTTAGTCTTTATCTTGGTTATTCTTTTAACTGATACACTTCTGGCAAATTCCTACCTAATCCATCATAATCCAATCCAAAACCAACGATGAATTTATTTGGAATTCGAATTCCAACATAGTCAATTTTCAGGTCTTTTTTGAAAGCATCCGGCTTGAAGAAAAGTGTGGCAATTTTAAAATGTTTTACATTCTGGCTTTTAAACAGTTTTTTCAATTCTTCTAATGTATTTCCTGTATCGATAATATCTTCTATAACAACTACAGTACGCCCCGTTAAATCTTGGTTCAACCCGATTAACTGCTTAACGGATTCTGTAGAAGTTGTTCCTTCATAAGAGGCTAATTTGATAAAAGAAACTTCACAGGGTTTTTTGTATAATTTTAAAAAATCGGAAACTACCATAAAAGAACCGTTTAAGACTCCAATAAAAATTGGCGTTTCGTCAAAAAAATCATCTTCTATTTGTGCTACCATTTTTTCAATAGCGAAGTTTATTTCTTTGGCTGAAATAAACGGAACAAATTGTTTATCGTGTAGTTGTATCACAGTTTAAAGTTTTAAAATATTTGGCAAAGATAGGGATTTCACTTTTGACAATTGTCAATTGATTTGTACTTTTAAATCAAAAACAGAAATGATGGTCACCGAATTCCAAAAAAATTTAGATTATGTAACCGGACATCGGGCAAACCGTCAAAAATATGCCGATAAAGTCCTTAACAATCCAGAACTTTTCCCTGAGTTAATGCAGCTCTGTTTTCAGATTTTGAACAAAAATTCATCCAAAGCCTGTTGGATTCTTGAATTTGTGTGTTACCAAAAGCTGGAATGGATTACAGCACATTTGAATTTTTTCTGTTCCCAAATCAAAAATCTAAAAGACGAAAGTGCCATACGTCCAGCTGCCAAAATCTGCCAGCTTTTAGTATTTTCTCACTATAAAGAAAAGAAAGTAGTTCTTTCCGAAAAGCATTTGGAAGAAATAACAGAAAGCTCTTTTGATTGGCTGATTAACGATACCAAAGTAGCTTCCAAAGCATATTCGATGCGAACTTTATATCTTTTGGGACGTCATTATGACTGGATTCATCCCGAATTGAAAACTATAATTGTCAAAGATTTTCCAAATCACAGTGCCGCTTACAAGGCTGTCGCCAAAGAAGTTTTGAAGAAAATAAAATAGCATTTTCTTAATCAATTAGGAAAAAGTATCTTTGCAAAGGCTAGGCAATATGCTGAACTGACAAAGCAAATACAATCATAATGAATTATTTTTCATCCTCTTTTAAATTAGGCATACTAGGCGGCGGACAATTAGGCAAAATGCTGTTGTTTGACACCCGAAAATTTGACATTCAAACGTATGTACTCGATCCAAGTGACGAAGCGCCATGCAAAATTGCATGCAATCATTTTTTTCAAGGTGACTTGATGGATTTTGAAACGGTTTACAATTTTGGAAAACAAGTAGATGTTTTGACTTTCGAAATTGAATTGGTCAATCTTGATGCTTTGGAAAAATTAGAAAACGAAGGCAAAAAAGTATATCCCTCCCCAAAAACGCTGAAATTGATTCAGAACAAAGGAATTCAAAAGGATTTTTATATCAAAAATAATATTCCGACAGCTCCTTTTAAAAGATATACAACATTAAAAGACTTGGTGATTGATTTGGTGGAATCAAATATTGAGCTTCCTTTTGTATGGAAATGTACCGAATTTGGATACGACGGAAACGGTGTAAAAGTCATCAGACAAACATCTGATCTGGAAAATTTACCAAATGTGGAATGCATTGCCGAAACGATGGTGCCTTTCAAAAACGAATTGGCCGTAATTGTATGCCGCAATCCGAAGGGAGAAATAAAAACATACCCGGTGGTAGAAATGGAGTTTCATCCCGAAGCAAACCAAGTGGAATACGTAATCTGCCCTGCCAGAATTGACGACAAAGTAGCCGAAAAAGCCAGAGCGATTGCGTTGAATGTTTCGCAGCAATTCAATCATATAGGTCTTTTGGCGGTTGAAATGTTCCAAACCGAGAACGATGAAATCCTAGTAAACGAAGTCGCTCCACGCCCGCATAATTCAGGTCATTACAGCATTGAAGCCAGTTATACATCACAGTTTGAAAACCATTTGCGTGCCATTCTAGACTTACCTCTTGGAAATACCGACAGTAAGGTGGCAGGAATCATGGTAAACCTAGTGGGTGCCGAAGGTTTCTCGGGAGATGTGATTTACGAAAACATTGAAAAAATATTAGGCTGGAATGGAGTTACACCGCATATTTATGGCAAGAAACAAACCCGTCCTTTTAGAAAAATGGGACATGTCACAATTGTTAATGAAGATATAAAAGAAGCAAGAAGAATTGCCGAGGATGTGAAGAATACGATTAGAGTGATTAGTGATCTGTAGGCAGTATTCAGTAAAATAATTAGTAAATTAATTTTCCTAAATTTGTAAAAACTCAATAAATGAAAATCTCCAAATTACATATAGACCAATTTAGGCATTTAGAAAATCTAGATTTTGATTTTACTTATCAAAGCGGTGAACGTAAAGGTCAACCATTGGATAAAATATGCTTTATTGGACAGAGTGCTACTGGGAAGACTAGTTTACTTGAACTTTTTTTTGATTATATTAACTATACTTTTAATTGTGAACTAATTAATGGGAAATTTGTTGGCTCACGTTTTAACATAAAAAAACTTGACGGAATCTTAGAATTCACTTTGAACAATAAAAGTAGTATTAAACTACAAAATGACATTATAGATATTGATAATCAAGTTTATTCGTATGAAAGTTCTGGTGGCGGAATGGTTAATAAACTCATACCTTTAAATGAAAACGAACCTTTATATTATTTTAAAGCAAATATTTTATCAGATAAAAATCTAAAATCGATAAGCACACACCCTAACGATTTGTATGAAAAAAACAAGGAGTATTTAGATTCACTAAACACAATTTCTCTTAATACTATATTCCCTGAACAAAATTGCTATGTTTTTGATAATAACATTGATGAAAAAATTTGGTTAAAAATACTCAATGAGTATATAATTTATCTGAAAAATTTTACACAAAAAATGTCTGAACTAATTCACAAAGGGTTACTTTCTGATACAAAAAAACTAGAAAAAGTATACAAAATTTGGGAAAAAGAAAATCCAAAAAAGTTATTAGATTTTGCTGAAAAATTAAACCCCCTTTTAATTAAAATTGGACTTGAAATTGACAAAGTTGACACAAGTTTTTCTATTCCAATTAAAAACATCAGAAAAGACGAAGTAATACAGATAAATGACTTAAGTACAGGGACAAAACAACTTTTACTAACATCACTTCCCTTATATGAATTAAACACTAAGAACTCCATAATTCTTATTGACGAACCTGAACGTTCCTTATATCCAGATATGCAAATGGATTTAATGGAGTACTATCAAAATCTAGCTCCTGAGGCACAATTTATCGTGGCTACTCATTCTCCTTTTATAGCAGCATCTTTTGAACCGGATGAAAGATTTATTTTGTATTTTGACGAAGAAGGAAAAGTGGCTGTTCGTAGAGGAACATCGCCGATTGGTGATGACCCGAATGATATGCTGAAAAATGATTTCAGAGTAAATTATTACAATAAATACGGTGAAGAAGCATATCAAAAATATATCAAACTTAAACAGGAAGTAGCGAATGAAACTGATCCTAAAAGAAAAAAAGAATTGTTATTAGAAACCGTTAAACTCGGCGATACTTATAATTTCTAATTATGAGGAGAGTTATTAAAAATGACGATTCCAAAATTATAAAAAGTAATTTGGGTTACATCGAAGGCAATTCAAATAATAATTTAAAAATTTCGAAAATCTTATATAAAGAGCAAAGAGGATTTTGTGTTTATACAGAAGAATATCTAGGAAGAGCCGATGCCAGGGATATTGAGCACTTCGATCCAAACTTAAAAGGAACTGATGAAGATTCTTATTCAAATTGGTTTTTAGTCAAACATCTGTGGAATAAAGAAAAATCATCCAAATGGGAAAATTATCAGCCTATTTTACATCCAACTGCAAGTGATTTTAACGAAAGAATAATTTATGACAGTGGTGATTATCGTGTTTCTGACTCAAATGATCAGGAAGCTACCAATTTGATAAAACTATTAAAACTAGATGATATAATTCTTGCAGACGAAAGAAAGAAATACATCCAAAGAAAAACTAAAGAACTTTCGATATATGGTGTTTCTGCTGAAGATTTCTTTAAAATACTAATTGAAGACGATATAAAACAAATATCGTATATAAGAGCAATCCAACAAGAATTCAAAATAAACATTTGGGAGATGATTCCAGAACCAAAATAAAAACAATAAAACAAATGAGCAAAGTAGCCATCATAATGGGAAGCATTTCGGACATGCCTGTAATGCAGGATGCCATAGACATTTTAAAAGGATTTGATATAGCTGTAGAAGTCGATATTGTCTCGGCACACAGAACACCGGAAAAACTATTTGATTTCAGCAAAAACGCCCATACCCGCGGCATCTCGGTAATTATTGCCGGAGCTGGCGGTGCTGCGCATTTACCAGGAATGGTGGCGTCAATGTCTCCTCTTCCTGTAATTGGAGTTCCTGTAAAATCAAGTAATTCTATTGACGGATGGGATTCTGTATTATCAATTCTTCAAATGCCTGGAGGCGTTCCTGTTGCAACTGTAGCTTTAAATGGAGCAAAAAATGCTGGAATCCTTGCTACTCAAATTATTGGCAGTGCCGACAAAATTATTTTAGACAAAATTATTTCTTATAAAGAAGGTCTTAAAGAAGCTGTTTACAAATCTTCTGAAAACCTGAATAAATAAAAAAAACTCCTAAAGAAGGAGCTTTTTTTGATATTGTAAAAATTCTAAACTTGGGGGAGTTAAATTTTATCAATAATAGTGGTATTTAACATAAATTTCTTTTGTGATTTGGGGACAAAAAGAGTTTATTTTTTCGACTGAATTAACTTAGCGTTAACTAATTGTTCGACAAAACTACATAAATAATCGATTAAGTACATATGCTTTTTCTAATTTTAACATATATTTTTTGTTTTTACCCTAAACACAAAACTTTAATGACCAATCATTTGAGACAAAACCGAACATAAAATCATGAACATATTACTACAAAAATTTGACACAAAGCTAGACACTGCACCGTTTTCAAAGATAAATAACGACGATTATCTTCCTGCATTTCAAGAAGCAATTGTCTTGGCCAAAGCTGAAATTGACGCAATTGTAAAAAGTAAAGAAAAACCTACTTTAAAGAATACAATTGAAGCATTATCGTTTAGCGGAGATACTTTAGACCGTATTTCAAGTATTTTTTTCAATTTAAATTCGGCTGAAACGAGTGACGAAATGCAAAAAATCGCTCAAGAAGTTTCGCCTTTATTATCTGAATTTGGAAATGATGTCCGTTTAAATGCTGCATTATTTGCTAAGGTAAAAACGGTTTACGATCAAAGAGACTCTTTGGACTTAAATCCGGAACAAACAACACTACTTGATAAACAGTACAAAAGCTTCTCCAGAAATGGAGCCAATTTACCTGAAGAGAAGAAAAATCAGTTACGGGAAATTGACAAAGAATTATCGAAACTAAGCTTACAGTTTGGCGAAAATGTTTTGGCAGAAACCAATGCTTTCGAATTGCATCTAACGGATTACAACCATTTAGCAGGTTTGCCGGAAGGCACCATCGAAGCCGCTCGTTCTTTGGCGAAAGCACAAGAAAAGGAAGGCTGGATTTTTACTTTGGATCATCCAAGTTATATTCCGTTTGTAACGTATGCAGACAACCGTGAATTGCGCAAAAAAATGGCAATTGCTTTTGGTGCCAGATGTTTTCAGAATAACGAATTTGACAATCAGGAGATTGTTTTAAAAATAGCCAAATTGCGTTTCGAAAGAGCCAATCTTTTGGGTTATAAAACGCACGCTCATTTTGTTCTTGAAGAGCGTATGGCCGAAAGCCCAGAGAAAGTGTTATCATTTTCTAATGATTTATTAGCCAAAGCCAAACCTGCAGCACAGAAAGAATTTGAACAATTGTCGGCTTTCGCCAAAGAACTCGATGGTATTGAGCAACTTGAAAAATGGGACGGTGCTTATTATTCAGAAAAATTAAAACAGCAGTTATTCAATTTGGATGATGAAAAACTGAAACCGTATTTTCAATTGGAGAAAGTCTTGAATGGTGCTTTCACCATTGCGGGAAAATTGTTTGGACTTACTTTTACCGAAATTTTTGACATTGACAAATACCATGAAGAAGTAACTACCTATGAAGTAACAGACAAAAACAACGAATTGGTTGCTGTTTTCTACGCCGATTTCTTTCCGAGAAAAGGCAAACGAAACGGTGCATGGATGACTTCGTTCAAATCACAATATGTTAAAGACGGCATTAACGAAAGACCGCATATTTCGAATGTCTGCAACTTTACAAAACCTACTGAGACCAAACCGTCGCTTTTGACATTTAACGAAGTAACGACCTTGTTTCATGAATTTGGTCATGGATTGCACGGAATGTTGGCCAATACGGTATATCCAAATCTTTCGGGAACATCGGTTTATTGGGATTTTGTGGAATTGCCAAGCCAGATTATGGAAAACTGGTGTTACGAACCAGAAGCTTTGGCTTTATTTGCACATCATTACGAAACTGGAGAAGTTATTCCGCAAGAATATGTACAAAAAATCAAAGAAAGTGCAAGTTTTCAGGAAGGTTTGGCTACGATGCGCCAATTGAGCTTTGGACTATTGGACATGGCTTGGCACGGACAAGATCCTACTAATATAACGGACATCAAATCTTTTGAAACCGAACAATTTGCTTCTACCCAATTGTATCCTGATGTAAAAGAAAATGCAATGAGTACGGCCTTTTCACATATTTTTCAAGGAGGCTACTCATCGGGTTATTACAGTTACAAATGGGCTGAAGTTTTGGATGCCGATGCATTTGATTACTTCTTAGAGGAAGGAATATTTAATACAGAAGTAGCCGAAAAGTTCAAAGAAAACGTACTTTCAAAAGGTGGAACGGAGCATCCTATGATACTGTACAAACGTTTTAGAGGAAAGGAACCAAAACCGGATGCTTTGTTGAAGAGAGCTGGGTTGTTATAATTAAATTTTCAAAATATGAAAAAATTAGTTTTCCTTTTACTTACCATAATTATTTGTAGCTGTAAATCTGGTGCGCAAAATGATTTTATAGTATAATTCATTATTCAATTACTGATGAAAAAGCTTTACAAAATGAAAATAAATCATTCAACAAATTTTATAGCGGATTAGAAGCTCCAAAATCAATTGAAAAAGACTTTGAAAAAAAAATAATTTCATATGGTTATGTGAAAACAATTGTTCCAAATGAAAGAATATCAACAATATGCAAAACCGTTTCAAACGACATTAATTTAAAATACCATGAAGTTGCTTGTATTCCAATGTATAGAGATGTATTAATATTTCAAAAAAAAAATAAACCAAAAGCTGTTTTGAAAATTTGTTTTGAATGCGGAATGAATGCTCTGTCAGGGAAATTTGAGAGTAATTTTAACTATAAAAAAACTAATATTATGAGTAATTATGAACCTTTATACAAGATTCTCTATAACAAATAAAAAAACAACTTACAACTGCTTTTCACTAGCATAATTAATTCCTCAAGAACTAAATAAGTAATTTATTTAAGTACGATTGATACACAAGATTACAGAATCTATATTTTAGAATGCAGATAGAAACCGAAGAATTACAACTTCGGTTTTCTTTTTTAAATAAACTTTCATTTATTTTTGAAAGTTTAAAAACTTTTATTTACATTTGTCTCAACAAAAGAAATAAATCCAAAAATGGAATTCAAAGAAGCAAAAAACAAATTCGTACAAACCTGGGGAGCATTAGGTTCTCAATGGGGAATTAATAAAACTATGGCTCAGATTCATGCTTTATTAATGGTCTCATCCGAAGCTGTTTCTATGGAAGAAGTGATGGAAGAATTACAAATCTCACGCGGAAATGCCAGTATGAACCTCAGAGCATTGATGGATTGGGGAATTGTTTACAAAGAATACAAAGCTGGAGAACGCAGAGAGTTTTTTACTGCAGAAAAAAATTTAGATGAATTAGCTTCAAAAATCGCTAGAGAAAGAAGTAAAAGAGAAATCAAACCCGCTCTTAAAATTTTAAAAGAAGTTTCCTCTATCGAATCCAAAGATTCTCCTGAAGAAAAACACTTTGTAGATCAAACTACAAAATTGTATGATTTCGTTTTAAAAGCAGATAATATGCTAGACAAAATGACTGAATTTAATGAAAATTGGCTAGGACGTTTGGTTTTAAAAATAATGAAATAAAAAAATTTAACTAAAACTTTCATTTTTTTCTGAAAGTTTAAAACAAAATAAAATAATGAACGGCAACATCATTGGGTATTTTATTTACCTCAGCATAACAATTTTTATTATTATGAAAGTTGGCAAAACCTGCTATAAAAACGGAAATGTTTATGTCGCTGAATTGATTCCAAACCATAGTGCTTTGTGCCAAAAAATAAATCAAATATTACTGTTGACTTATTATCTTCTAAACATTGGTTACTGTGCAATGACTTTGATTTCGTGGGAAAAAATACTTTCGACAAACCAGCTTATTGAAGTTCTCGCCATCAAAACCGCAACAATTATTTTCATCATATCAGCATTGCATTACACTAACATTATAATTATTACTAAATACATTCACAAATTAATTAAATAACACTTTAACACTTATTATTATGGAAACTACAAAAATTCTCATCGGTTATGCAATCTATCTGCCAATTGCTATTTTCTTAACTTATTATGTTTCAAGAACATTATTTCAAAATGGAAAAATATACATGCTTGACATTTTTAAAGGCAGAGAAGAAATTGCAAATGCAACAAACAAACTTTTTGAAACAGGATTCTATCTTCTCAATCTGGGCTTTGCATTAATGATTTTGCAATTGAGCATTTATGACAACACTTACCAATCACTCGTTGAGGCTTTGAGTTATAAAATTGGAAGTTTTTCTATCTATCTTGGATTAATGTTA
The DNA here is from genome assembly GCA_963511475.1 of uncultured Flavobacterium sp. Classification (GTDB taxonomy): domain Bacteria; phylum Bacteroidota; class Bacteroidia; order Flavobacteriales; family Flavobacteriaceae; genus Flavobacterium. The sequence goes on along the minus strand of CAUPJC010000019.1, from coordinate 52,872 downwards.
TTCCTGAACTTATATTTCTTTTTTAGAGGAAAAAGAAAATCTAAAGAAGCTCAAAACGAACAAAATTAGTTTTTAAAACTTAAAAAACATGAAACATTAAAATATACTAGGGTATCAAACAAAAGTTAAAATAAAAGAAACTATGAAAGCAATAAAAACCCTAAATACAATTGCATTATGCATCCCAATATTCATCTGTTTATTTGCAATATTTGATAGTGGACTACTTGCGCTAGCATTACTCTCTACAATGGTCACAGGTTTAATTCAAATAATACTTGCATTTAAGTATTGGCAAGAAAATCCAAAAAACATATTTATTAACATTTACTTTTTTATTGTTGCTTTATTCTTTTTCTTTTTATGTTACTACAATGAAAGTTGGATTTGGTATCTACCTCCAGTCTTATGTTTATATTTATCACTATTAATTTACACCAATGAAACTAAATAAACTAATCATAGCAGCAGGAACAGGATTTCTGGGACAAGTTTTGACCAGCCATTTTAGAAATAAATTTGAAGAAATTGTTATCTTAACAAGAGGAGAATCAAAAACCAATGGCAATATAAAATATGTAAATTGGGATGCCAAAACTTTTTCTGGTTGGGAAGCTGAATTAGAAAATGCAACAGTTTTAATAAATCTTGCAGGCAAATCAGTTGATTGCCGTTACACCGAAAAGAATAAGAAAGAAATTCTATTGTCTCGAATTCAAAGCACTAAGATTTTAAATCAAGCAGTTCTAAACTGCGCAAACCCACCAAAACACTGGCTCAATTCATCAACTTCTACAATTTATCGTTTTTCATTAGATAAACAAATGGATGAAGTTGATGGCGAAATCGGAAATGATTTTTCTATAAATGTTGCCCTATCTTGGGAAAAATCATTTTTTAAAACTGAAACTCCAAATACTTTAAAAACTGCTTTACGAACTTCTATCGTTTTAGGGAAAAATGGAGGTGCATTTATTCCGCTGAAGACTTTAGCTAAAATAGGTTTTGGTGGAAAACAAGGAAAAGGAAATCAATTTATAAGCTGGATTCATGAAGAAGATTTTGCCAATGCTGTTGATTTTATCATCCAAAAAGAAATGAATGGAGTTGTCAATATTGTTTCTCCAAAGCCAATTCGTAATTTTGATTTCACTAAAAAGCTTCAAAAAGCAGTTGGTTTTCCTTTCGGCATTCCAATTAATGCATTTCTGTTGAAAATTGGATCTTTCATGATCCGAACAGAAACTGAATTAGTATTGAAAAGCAGAAATGTGATTCCAAAAAGACTTTTAGATAACGAATTTAAATTCAAGTTTGAAAATTTAGATAATGCTTTTCAAAACCTATTAAAAAAATGACAACCATTCATCTCACAACAAAAATTAAAGCCCCAATAAAAACCGTTTTTGATGTTTCCAGAAATATTGATATTCATCAGCGATCAGAGAGTAAATCTAAAGAGAAAGCAATTGCCGGCATCACTTCAGGATTAATAAACTTCAACGAAACTGTAACCTGGCGAGGAAAGCATTTTGGATTTTATCTCACACACAAAAGCCGAATTACAGCCATGACATTTTACAATTATTTTGTTGACGAAATGGAAGAAGGAAAATTTAAATCTTTCAAACACGAACATTTTTTTGAAGAACAAAACGGAATTACCAACATGACCGATCATTTGTGTTATGAAGCTCCTTATGGAATTTTTGGAAAATTATTTGATGTTTTATTTTTAAAAAGGCATTTGAGGAATTTTATATTGCATCGAAATGCAGTTTTGAAAAATTTGTCTGAGAAATAATTATAAAAAACAGCCCGAGAATAGTTTGAAGGCAGTTTTATTGAAATTTGTTCTCTTACTACTGGTAAAAAATTATTTACCAACAAAATCTAATTTTGCTGTAGTTCTTTTGCTTGTTGATTTATAATATTTGAGGTACTATCTGACGATTTACATAGCACACGCGACAAATCTACCTATTCATTAGAACACTTTGAAGAGCGAAGAAATTGGATTATGAAAGACATACAAAACAATATTTTAAAATTCATTAAAAAACCATAGCGAAAAAAGACAAATCATGACCACCATAAATCTCATCACAAAGATAAATACATCAATTCAAAAAGTTTTTCATAACAATCGAAACATCTACTTATATTACCAATCTACTAGTAAAAAAATAGGCAGGTTCTATACAACGCAATTAATTACATTCAGACGCGAATTAAATCCTACCAAAAAAAATGTGAGTTGATTTTAAAAGAACTTTTACTGACAGATTTTTTATTTCATTAGATTAACTAAGTGAATTTATTGACTTATAGAATATTAAAGCTAGAGAATATCATGAGTATTGGGATTTTATCCCTAAAGAGAGATTATTATGGAATAAGATTCTTATGTAGTTTTGTAAACCGTAAAAAGTTAATTTTTTTTAAAAATTCTCCGGTTATAAAAAACAAAATTAGTTCAATAATTATTGAACTCATTTTGTTATGATATGGAACTAAAAAAAAACTCTTTTGAAATATTTTAAAAGAAATTTAAATTTTAGACTTTAACTTTTTAATTTAATGTTCCATCTTGTATTCTTGCTATATAGTAAGCTACATACCCAGAGCCTGAATTACATTTAATACTGACGTTAAGATTTGCATTAGATGCTGAATAACTTAATGCATTTTTTGAGTCTGTCTCATTGGCGGCATCTTCGGATGTTGAATTAATTTCACAAAAACAATTATTATCAACATAAATACTTGTTAACGGACACTCTACTCCAAAATTCACATTAGTACTTCCAACTGAATAAGTAAAACCATATTGTGTGCCAACTAACGCATCATCGCGCTTGTCTGTTTGAACAAATCCACAAGTAACATATGTTCCTGCTCCTGGAATGGGTTGAGGAACCACCTGAGCTGGAGGAATTCTATTCACATATCCAATCGTTTTACCATGATAATTGTAATCATCAACCCATACTAATGGTGAGTTTGTTTCGTTTAACATAACTACGAAACAACAAGCAGGCTTCAACATAAAATATAAAATTGGAATAATAACAGCTACAATTGCAACTGCAATAATTGCCACCACACCTGCTACAGTAAGAGCTTCAATACCAGCAGCAATCGCCAGCATTTCTACAACGCCTGATCCAATAGCAATGTTAAAAGCACCAACCCCAACTGCTCCTAAAGCAGCCAATCCCCCAACCGAAAATTGTGCAGCAGTTTGTCCAACAGACCAACTAGGCTGAATTATTTGCGCAGTATTCAACATAGTTGTAACAACAACCTTAATTGTATCTCCGTTAGCATCTATTAATTGTGAATACTGGTCTGGTGTAAGTGCTAATATTGGAAACCCTGTTGGATTGTCATCCGCAGAAAAAAAAGGTTTAGCTTTTTCTAAAGCATCAAGCTTAATTTTCTCATATACTTCTTTTAATTGTTGATCCGTTTTGCATGCTTCTAACTGATTAAAATAATCAGGAAATGCTTTACTAAAGGATGTTTTTAAATTAATTAATTCAGATTTTTTATACATTTTATTAGACTTTAATTTCCCCTACTCATATGGCTTTTCAGGATTCGCCCCGTTTTTATAGTGGTTTCTGAACTCCACTATTTACATTTATTTTCGCATTAATATATTTCAATAAGTCATTTTAAAAATACTGATAGCACAGTCGAGTTTATGCTTTTGAATCATTAAGTTGAAAAAAATTAAAAATAAATCTAGCTAGCTTTTTATCTCTTTGGTAAAACTAATACAACTCCACTTTTTAAATTATAAAAAAGGAACAAGCAAAGCCTTCTTATCCACGAAAGTGTTAAAAATTAGCACAAAAAAAAGACTTGAAAAACAACAATTGTTTTTTAAGTCTTTTTACTAATTGAGTAAATAAATTTTAGATTTTACATAGATCAAAAAATAGCTCTCAATTAAGATATTTCTTGAAGTATATTATCGCAGGATACGAACTTTCTTTAATATATCTTTATATTTCTCGCTGAGAGTTACCTTGTGTCCCCCAATTAAAACAATAAGATTGTCTGTAGGAATAATTTCTGTTATTTTTTGAATGTTTACAATGTAATTTCTATGTGTTCTAGAAAAAAGATTTTCATCAAGCAATTCTAATATTTTGGTTAATGAAATTAGAATTAAAAATTTTTCTTTTTCAGTAACTATATTACAATATTTTTCTTCTACCTCAATGTAAATTATATCCAGAACATGCACTTTTTTAAGGGATTTCCCTTTTTTAATGAATAAAAATTCTTCACTAATAACGGTATTTTCTTCATCACTCAGAAAAACATCTTTTTGTCCATAAAATTTTTCGACGGCAAGTTCCAGAGCAAATAAAATTTCTAGTTCATTAAATGGTTTCATTAGGTAACTGAAAGGCTTGGTAAGTTTTGCTCTTTCAAAAATATGCATGTCGGTAGAACTTGTTAAAAAAACCAAAGGTTTTGAAGCATTGGGTAACACATTTATGGTTTCGGCAAATGCAATACCATCTGGAGAACCATTCAGGAAAATATCTACAATAACTATATCTATTTTGCTGCTACAAAAAAGCGCTAAAGCATCTTTATGATTTGTCGCTACGCTAACTACATTATAGTTATTGGCTTCAAATACTTTAATAAGGGCGTCACTTTCTGATGGAGTGTCTTCAATAATTAACAGGTTAATTTTGTTCATAAGGCGGCGTTTTAAGCAAAGATACAATGAATTTTGTTCCCTTTCCCAACTCGCTTTTTACATCTAATTTCCCTTTGTTTTTTTTAATCATCGATTTACACAACTGTAAGCCTAATCCAGTGCCTATAATCTTTTCATTTTCTTTTTTAGATAACAATGTAGTTTCTTTAAGAATACTTGCTATAGTATCATCACTCATTCCGATACCATTGTCTTCAATAATTAAATCGCAATAGGTTTCACTATTGTTTTGAGTATACATTTTTATGAATCCATTTTCATTTGAAAATTTAATAGCATTGTCAAAAAAATTTCGCAGCAGTAGTTTTAGCGATTCCTGATCGGCAAGAACGAAATCTTTTTTGGAGATTGTATTTTCAAAAAAAATATTTTTCTCTACCATCAAAGGCTGATAATTATGTGCCACTTGTTCTACTATAAAAAATAAACGCAAAGAAGCAGCTTCAAAATAAGCCTGTTTTGTTTGCAATAATGCCCAGTGCAAAAGGTTATCTAATAAATTGTAGGTACTGTTTGCAATACCGCTATTTTGATGCAATAAGGCATCTATTTCTTCCAGATTTTTTGTGGCTACTTTTTCTAATAACTTGGCATTACTCGTTTTCATAGCATGTACCGAGGAACGCAGATCATGACTTACTATAGAAAACAACTTGTCTTTTGTAGCATTCAACTCATCTAGGTTTTCTTTTTGTTTTGAAATCACCAGATTTTGTCTCGCTTTTTGACGGTAAAAATAAATAGACATTAGAAATAAAATACTGACTAAAGTCATGGATACTAGTAAACCTACTTGTTGTGTCTTTTGTACTTTATTGACCGTTTTGAGTAAATTAACTTCATTTTGTTTTTGCTTAACGGCAAATTTCTTTTCTGTTTGTGCTAATTCCCATATTTTATTTTGATTGTTCAAAGAATCTTTCCATTGGTCATATTCTTCTCTGTACGCTAATGCTTTTGCAAAATTATTGCGGTTTTTTTCGACAACAGCCATGTTGAGTGCTGTTCTTCTTTTTAAATCGAAATTTTTTATTTTTTTTGATAATTTATACGCTTTCTCAAAATAGGGAATGGCAAGATTATCTTTGTACTGGTCATAATATAGAGTACCAATATCTCCATAAGAATTAATAAACATTAAAGAATCTTTTTGTTGTTCTTGCAGTTTTATGCTTTCGAGCAAATAAAATTCGGCTGTATCAAATATTTTAAGATGTAAATAGCATATTCCTAAGTTATGCTTTACACGACTTTTATTTATCCCTAAAAGTTTACTATCGTTTACATTTTCAATTTCTTTGAAATACTTAATCGCTTTTTGAAACTGCTTTTCTTCTAAAGCAATTTCGCCTAATTTCATTCTCATATTATAATAAAAAGCAAATTCTTTAGTAACCTTGTTTAATTCTTTTTGGCTTTCATTAAATATCTTCTTTTCTTTAAAGCTAAACCCTCTAAATAAATGACAATAATTTTGGATTTCTTGATTTTGTGAAGACTGACTTAATTGCTTCATGGCATATACTAGTGTAGAATCCCAATTTTGCTCTAAAAAAAAAACTTGCGCTTTCTTAAAATTAGGCTCGTTCATATAGTAACCACTTCTGCTTTCAATTTCTTGTTCAAAAATCGTAGTATTATTACTATACTGAGAATAAATAAATAGTGAATGGGTTAAAAAAACAAACAAAAACACTACTCTACATAAATCTTTCATAAGCGAATTTTATTCGCAATGTAGTCAAATTTAAGAAATAAAAAAGCAGAGAAAATTTAGACTCTGCTTATATTTAACAATTCGGTTTAATCTTTTTATTACTACTATGAGGTTGGTTGAACAGACGTTTCAGTTCCTCTAGAACCAATTGGATCGGTATCTACCAAAAAGACTTCTACAGTATCTATATCTTTTAGGGTAACACCTTTGGGTAATTTTTCTTCTTTGGCTAGAAAATTCAACTCGTAAATATCAAATTTTTTAGATTTATCCTCTTTATATGTATAATCAATAAAAAACTGTAATTTATTAGTTCCTAAATTCGAAATAGCGAACATCTGTTGTATCGTAATGCTTGGATTTTCACATTTGTCAGTTATAAACACCACTACACTAACATTGATACCATTATCATTAGCTATACGGTTTGCTTCTACTAAAGCTGGTAAAGGTTTTTTGGAACGAATATGATCAAACTGAATTGAACCATTAAATTTTGGTTTAAAATTACCTAAATTCACTTTAGGGTCAAATTTGATTTTTTCTTTTATTTCGGCTGTGTCCATAATTAAATAATTTAAAATTTTTGTTAATTAAACGGTATAATGAAATGTTATTTTTTTAAATGAAATGAATTCCATACAAAATAAATTAAAAAAGCTTTAAATCTCAAAACATAATGCACAAGATTATGTATTTTTAGCACAAGACTCTATTTTTTTAGCACAAGACGATAAAAGTTATGATGTATAAATAGCAATTATTATTTTTCTAATTATAAACCAACATCAGCCACCAAAAAATTGGCACTGCTTCAACCCAAAATGAAGTGTAATATCTGGATCTGTTCGTATTGGCAAATACAACAAACAAACTCAATACTGCAATCATTATCATATTAATAAAAAGATCTTTGTAATTGAATGTTGAAATCAAAAATTCTAATAAACAAAACGGAACGAGCAATGACAATCCCAATATTTTTGTCCGCTTCACTCCTATCATCTGCGGAACGGTTTGCAAATGCGGATCGTCATTAGCTAAATCAAGAATTTCAAAAACCAAAACAAGCACAAAAACTAAAATAAACCGCTGGATGCATTTTATAAAAAAATCGGAACAAAAAGGAACTTCTGCATTAATTAAAGGCAAAACCAAAGTCGCTCCTACCCAGCAGACGGCAACTATATAAATCTTCACTCCCGCCCAGTTTCGGGCATTTTTTCTGTTCGGAAAAAAGGGAAGCGTATACAATGCCGTTACGGCAAGAATTCCAAAAGAAACCAGCTGCGTAATTCTTTCTAACTGAAAAAAATAATAACCGGTTAAAAGCAATGAAATCAAACTCAATAAAGCAATGATTTTTAACTGATTTCCTATCGGTTTTTTCCTTACCCGAACCAGAGCATCATATTTAACAAAATTATACCCCACAATTGTTCCAAAAAAAACAAACAAAGCCACTGATTCATCATACTGAATATGAAACACATGAAACGTAATCTGTACCAATGCATTGCAGGACAAAGCCACATGAATACTGCTGTTCAAATAAAAATTCAATATCTGTTTCAATAGTTTCATTTCTTAAACCTAATTAATTATTAACAAATCAACTCTTTAGTTGTAAATTTCACAAAAATTGACGTTAAAAATACCCTTTAAATTATTAATAATACTTAATTTTGCGCCACAAAAAAACAACACATTTACTGTAAAATGTAACAAACTCTGTATAATCTTGATTTAAATGAAGATATACTTTGCAAATTACATTTCTTTTTAAAAAAATAGATAACTACAAATGAGAACAGATGCTTTTGCTTTAAGACACATTGGTCCAAGAGAAACAGATCTTCAACACATGTTACAAACCATTGGAGTTGAATCGATCGAACAACTTGTTTACGAAACACTTCCTGACGATATTCGTTTAAAAGCACCTTTAAACTTAGATCCAGCAATGACAGAATATGAGTTTTCAAACCATATTCAGCAATTAGGAAATAAAAATAAAATCTTCAAAACCTACATCGGATTAGGATATAACGCAGCAATTGTTCCTGCCGTTATCCAAAGAAATGTTTTTGAAAACCCAGGATGGTATACTGCTTATACTCCGTATCAGGCTGAAATCGCTCAAGGCCGTCTGGAAGCCATCTTGAATTTCCAGACTACTGTTATCGAATTGACCGGAATGGAAATTGCAAATGCGTCTTTATTAGACGAAGGAACTGCTGCTGCCGAAGCTATGGCTTTGTTACTGGATGTTCGTTCTCGCGATCAAAAGAAAAACAACGTAAATAAATTTTTCGTTTCCGAAGAAATTTTACCTCAAACCCTTTCTGTTTTACAGACTCGTGCTACTCCAATCGGGGTTGAATTAGTTATTGGAAACCACGAAACATTCGATTTCTCTGCTGAATTCTTCGGAGCTATTTTACAATACCCTGGAAAATACGGACAAGTTTACGATTATACTGCTTTTATTGAAAAAGCAGCAGCAAACGAAATTAAAGTAGCCGTTGCTGCTGATATTTTGAGTTTGGCAAAATTAACGCCTCCAGGAGAAATGGGAGCTGCTGTTGTTGTAGGAACTACACAGCGTTTCGGAATTCCGTTAGGATACGGTGGCCCTCACGCTGCTTATTTTGCAACCAAAGAAGATTACAAACGCTCTATGCCGGGAAGAATCATCGGTGTGACTGTTGATACAAACGGAAACCGTGCCTTGCGTATGGCATTACAGACACGTGAGCAACATATCAAACGTGATAAAGCGACTTCAAATATATGTACTGCACAAGTATTATTGTCTGTAATGGCAGGAATGTATGCTGTTTATCACGGACCAAAAGGTTTGCAGTATATCGCTGATAAAGTACACGCACTGGCAGCTACTTTAGCAAACGAATTACAAAAACTAGGTATTGAGCAAATCAACTCTGCTTTCTTTGACACTATTTTAGTGAAAGCTGATGCTAAAAAAGTAAAAGCAGTTGCCGAGGCTAACGAAGTAAACTTTTACTACGTTGACGAAAATACAATCTCCATTTCATTAAACGAAACTACAAGCGTTTCTGATGTAAATGATATCATTTCGATTTTTGCGGAAGCATTATCATTACAAGCAACTACAGTTTCTGAATTAACAGAAATCAATCATTTTCCAGATTCAGTTAACAGAACATCAGCATTCTTAGAGCATGATGTTTTCAACAAACACCATTCAGAGACTGCTTTGATGCGTTATATCAAAATGTTGGAACGTAAAGATTTAGCATTGAATCACTCGATGATTTCGCTGGGTTCCTGCACGATGAAATTGAACGCTGCTGCCGAAATGCTTCCGTTAAGCAACCCTAACTGGAACAACATACACCCTTTTGCACCGCTTGATCAAGCGCAGGGATATCAAGAAATGCTAAAAAAACTAGAAGAACAGTTAAACGTTATTACAGGTTTTGCAGGTACCACTTTACAGCCAAATTCTGGTGCACAGGGAGAATATGCAGGACTTATGGTAATTCGCGCGTACCACTTATCTCGTGGAGACGATCACCGTAATATCGCTTTAATCCCATCATCGGCTCACGGAACAAATCCTGCTTCGGCAGCTATGGCCGGAATGAAAGTAGTGGTTACCAAAACGCTCGAAAACGGAAATATCGACATAGAAGATTTACGCGAGAAAGCAATGCTGCACAAAGACAATTTATCTTGCTTGATGGTAACGTATCCATCAACTCACGGAGTTTTTGAAAGTGCTATTCAGGAAATTACAAAAATTATTCACGATAATGGCGGACAGGTTTATATGGACGGTGCCAACATGAATGCGCAGGTTGGATTAACAAATCCTGCTACAATTGGTGCTGACGTTTGTCACTTAAACTTACATAAAACATTCGCAATCCCTCACGGTGGCGGAGGTCCTGGAGTTGGCCCTATTTGCGTAGCACCGCAATTAGTTCCTTTCTTGCCTGGAAATCCTGTAATCCCAACTGGAGGAGAAACTGCCATTACGGCTATTTCTGCAGCGCCTTGGGGATCTGCTTTGGTTTGTTTGATTTCTTACGGATACATTTCGATGTTGGGTGCCGAAGGTTTAAAAAGCGCTACTGAACATGCAATTTTGAATGCCAATTATATCAAAGAAAAACTAAACGGTCATTACGACACTTTATATTCTGGTGAAATGGGCCGTGCGGCTCACGAAATGATTCTAGAATGCCGTCCTTTCAAACAAAAAGGAATCGAAGTTACCGATATCGCAAAACGTTTGATGGATTACGGTTTCCATGCACCTACTGTATCTTTCCCAGTTGCTGGAACATTGATGATCGAACCGACTGAAAGTGAAAACGTAGAAGAATTAGACCGTTTTTGTGACGCCATGATTTCAATCCGAAAAGAAATCGAAGCTGCAACAATCGAAGACAGCAATAATGTATTGAAAAATTCTCCTCACACGCTGGCAATGTTAACAACTGAGACTTGGAATTTTCCTTACACTAGAGAGCAAGCTGCTTTCCCATTAGAATATATCGCCGAAAACAAATTCTGGCCTACTGTACGCAGAGCCGATGATGCTTACGGAGACCGAAACCTAGTTTGCAGCTGTGCGCCAATCGAGGCGTATATGGAGAGCTAGATTGCAGGTTTCAGATGGCAGACTTTAGATTATATACAAGACCCTTTCAGCTAAAAAACTGAAAGGGTTTCTTATTTTTATAGAATCCGAAAAATTAGGAGCACGAGTTTTCTGGTTTTTTATCAGCATCACTCCTGCTGTCCGCTGTATTTTTTTTATTTTACCCTGTCAGGGTTTTAAACCCTGACAGGGTAAAATAAAAAAGATGCCGCTTCCATCAGGGCTAGTTTACAGCTTTAGTTTTGCATAAGATGGTTATCTAGATACTCACACATCTCTTTTTCGAGGAACGAAGCACACGAGCAAAGCGAAAGGAGCGCTAGCTCAATTCCATTATGCATATCAAAGATTCTTCCTCCGTCAGAATTGTTCCGTCCTACATTTCGATACCGAATATGAAAAACGATTTAACGCTTTTTACCCAGCTGGACGAACTTTCTGGTATAGCAAACCAACTTTGTGGGCGTATTGAAGATACCAAAATGCTGGCGGGCAGTGAAGCCTGCGCATCGGCACTTTCTTTGTACAAAACCTTTGAATCCGTTCCCGATGATGGAGTAACAGGTACAGACAGTATTGTGGAGCAACTCAAAAATGTTTTGTCAGCAATACAGGCAATGCAGTGGCGACAGTACTGCCATAAACGAATTTCTATATACAAGATCGCACTTTTAGATTCAAAAAGAGCGATTTTTTTTTGGCAGTTCTTTTGCTCATTAACAACAAAAATGAGCAGGTCGTACCAATAGTATTAGTACGACGTACTAATACTATTAGTACGTCGTACTAATAAAACCTGTAGGTCGTACTAATTTTATTAGTACTTCGAACCAATAAGTAATGTAGGACATACTAATACTATTGGCTCGAAGTACTAATAAAGTATGTAGCTCGTACTAATAAAACAGGTAGGCCGTACCAATAGTATTGGTACGACCTACCTGTTTTTGACCAAAAAACGTATAAAACACAAAGAAAAATGATAAGCAACAGCAATAAATACAGGAAAGGTCTAGAGGAACAGTACCCGCGACAGGCAATTTTATCCACTAGCACATTATACAAAATAAAATCAAGAAAGCCGATGTGTCCCAGGCCTTAGGCATTCTACCCACTGGACTGAATAAATATTTCAAGAGACATTCCTCCCTGCAGTTTGCCATTTTATGGAAACTGAGCATGATAATGAAGCATAATTTTATTGCCCAATTGGGCGAGTTTTTACCTTACCGTTATGAGACCAAACAAGAAAAAGCACTCCTAGAACAATTAGCCGAAAAGGAAGCCATCATACAAAAAATGGAAATCCAGCTGGAGATATTTAGAGAAACAATCCGCAGGCAATAAACTATTTTAGAATTGATTTTAAAATACTGTCCATTAAAAATACAAACGGTATTTTTGTAAGACGGTGATACTTTTTATTTAAAATAGAATGATATTAATCCTTTTAATTTTCAAAATTTACTTTTTAACAAAAAACAACCACTTTGTTATTTACAGTTAATCAGAGAATAAAACGCATCGTTTGTTGATTTTCAATAAAAAATATTCAATAATTTTGCCATATACTTAAAATTACGCAATTATATGCGTGCATAGTATTATTTTTGCCCTTTATATATTTTTTATAATTACTTTAGCCGAAATTTATCTGGATATTATCAAAATGAAAATAAAAATAACTGGTATAGGAAGCTATATTCCTGAGAAAAAGATTAGCAATACTGATTTTAGCGAGCATGTTTTCCTAAACGAAGATGGCTCTCCATTTGCCTATCCAAACGAAGTTGTGATTAACAAATTCAAAGGTATTACCGGTATTGAAAAAAGAAGGTATGCCGAGGATAATTACACCGCTTCTGATCTGGCTTTTTTTGCATCCCAAAAAGCCATTGAAAACGCAGGCATTGACCCGGAAACTTTAGATTATATTATTTTTGCACACAACTTTGGCGATGTAAAATACGGTACAACCCAATCCGATATTATTCCAAGTTTAGCCACAAGAGTTAAACATAAATTACAGATTAAAAACCCAAAATGCGTCGCTTACGATATTCTTTTTGGCTGTCCTGGCTGGATTGAAGGCGTACTGCAGGCTAATGCATTTATCAAATCGGGCATGGCAAGGAAATGTCTTGTTATAGGTGCCGAAACTTTATCCAGAGTAGTTGATGCCCACGATAGAGATTCGATGATTTACTCGGATGGTGCAGGCGCTTCGGTTATTGAAGCCTCGGATGATGAAACTGGAATGCTCTCTTATGAAAGCGCAACTTATGCGGCTGAGGAAGCTAATTTCCTTTTCTTCGGAAAATCATACAACCCGGACTTAGATCCAGAAACCAAGTACATCAAAATGTACGGCCGTAAAATATACGAATTTGCGTTAAGTCAAGTTCCTGCAGCCATGAAAAGCTGTTTGGATCAAAGCGGTATAGCAATCGAGGATGTCAAAAAAATCCTGATTCATCAGGCTAACGAAAAAATGGACGAAGCTATTATTCACCGTTTTTACAAATTACACGGACAGACTCCTCCAAAAAACATTATGCCAATGTCCATACACGAATTAGGAAACAGCAGTGTTGCTACTGTCCCTACTCTTTTTGACCTTCTGATTAGAGGCCAGATTGAAAATCAGGAGATACACAAAGGAGATGTTGTTATTTTTGCTTCGGTAGGTGCGGGAATGAATATCAATGCTTTTGTCTACCGCTATTAAGAGATTACCTGTACGTTTATATTGAACCCACATCACTTTTGCAGTGCTGTGGGTTTTTGCTTTAGATACAAAAGGAGCAAAAAATACTCTTCAAAAATCAAATAACATAAGACAATTTTGTTATTGTAAACCGTATAAGAAACAGAATCTTTATATTTGCAAACGCTAAAACAAAAGCGTTAGTCAAAAATCAAAAACATGTACGAAAAAACATTTCCCAATAAAAGATTCAAGCATACTTTAGAATTTTTAAAGAAACATATTTCCCCTTCTCAAACCATATTAGATCTGGGTGTTGATAACCCTTTTTCTAAAATCATGAAAGCCGAAGGATACACGGTTACCAATACTACCGGCGAAGATTTGGACGTGAATCAAAATATTTTTTCAGAAAGAAAACAAGATGTGGTGACTGCTTTTGAAATTTTTGAACACTTGCTTAATCCATACACTATTTTAAGCGAAATAAAATCAGATAAATTATTAATATCAATTCCGTTGCGCCTTTGGTTTTCTTCTGCTTACAGAAGTAAAACTGACATGTGGGACAGACATTACCATGAATTTGAAGACTGGCAATTGGACTGGCTATTAGAAAAAACAGGCTGGAAAATCATCGACAGAGAAAAATTCACACATCCGGTTAAAAAAATTGGTTTCCGCCCATTATTACGATTTTTCACTCCGAGATATTATATTGTTTACGCGGAGAAAATTAAGATCTAAGATTGCTGATTAACGATTTCTGATTTTTGATTTTGAATTAACGTTTTACAATAAATCGTTAATCTAAAATCGTTAATCATCATTCAAAAATATTTTAAATGAAATATTACATAGTCATACCATCCTATAACGAAGAAACGTTAATTTCTTTGACATTGCAATCCTTAATTTCGCAAACTGTTTTACCTTCAAAAATTGTAGTAGTCAACGACAATTCGACTGATAAAACTGCCGAAATTGTTTTGGCTTTCGCCAAAGAAAATCCGTTTATTACTTTGGTAAACAAAACTTCAGAAGCAATACATTTACCCGGAAGCAAAGTGATTCAGGCTTTTCAGAAAGGATTTGAAACTTTGGATGAAGATTACGATTTAATCGTAAAAATTGATGCCGATTTAATTTTTCCTTCTAATTATTTCGAAACCATAATTAACCATTTTCAATCGGATGACCGAATTGGAATGGCTGGCGGATTTTGCTACATTGAAAAAAACGGCGATTGGATTTTAGAAAACCTAACTGATAAAGACCACATCAGAGGTGCACTGAAAGCCTATCGAAAAGAAACTTTCAAACAAATTGGAGGCTTAAAACCAGCAATGGGCTGGGATACTGTTGACGAGCTGCTCTGCAAATTCTACAATTGGAAAGTAGTTACCGATTCCTCTTTACACGTAAAACACCTCAAACCAACTGGAGCTAATTACAACAAAACAGCACGCTACAAGCAAGGAGAAGCTTTTTACACCCTTGGATACGGTTTTTGGATTACTGCAATTGCATCGGTTAAATTGGCAATGATGAAAAAGAAACCATTACTCTTTTTGGATTACATCAAAGGTTTTTGGAAAGCAAAATCAGCAAAAACTCCTTTATTAGTTACTAACGAACAGGCAAAATTCATACGTAATTATCGTTTGCAAAAAATGAAAGAGAAATTGTTTTAACATCTTACACTTCTGTAATTAAAAACAAAATCTAAAATTCCAACTAAATACAGTATTTTTGCATACATGGTATTCTTTTTTGAATACTGCAATTTGTAAACTGAATCCTAAAAAAATGATGCTCCTTCGCTATTTATCCCAAATTGGGAAATATTTTTTGATGTGGAAAGAAATCTTCAAAAAGCCTACAAAATGGTCTGTTATGAAAGGTTTAATTTTCAAAGAAGTCGATGATTTAATTATTGATTCACTAGGAATTGTAGCATTCATTTCTTTTTTCGTTGGCGGCGTTGTTTCTATACAGACAGCATTGAACCTGACTAATTCTTTCATCCCGAAATACCTTATTGGATACGCAACCCGTCAGTCAGTGATTTTAGAATTTGCTCCAACTTTCATGTCTATCATTATGGCTGGAAAAATGGGATCTTTCATCACCTCAAGCATAGGATCTATGCGTGTTACCGAGCAAATCGATGCACTGGAAGTTATGGGTGTTAATTCTCTTAATTATTTGGTTTTCCCAAAAATAATAGCGTTGCTTTTATATCCTTTCCTTATTGGAATTGGTATGTTTCTAGGTATTGCAGGAGGTTACATTGCTACTGTTTACGGCGGTTTTGGAGCTAATGTTGATTATATAGAAGGAATTCAAAGAGATTTCCTTCCGTTTCATGTTGTATATTCCTTTACCAAAACATTTATTTTTGGAATGCTGTTAGCCACAATCCCTTCTTTTCATGGTTATTATATGAAAGGCGGTGCTCTTGAGGTTGGTAAGGCCAGTACCATATCATTTGTATGGACATCGGTTACTATTATATTACTGAATTACGTTATTACCCAATTACTCTTAACAAAATGATAGAAATAAAAAACTTAGAAAAATCGTTTGACGGTGTCAAAATTCTAAAAGGCGTTTCCAGTGTTTTTGAGACAGGTAAAACCAATTTGATTATTGGGCAAAGCGGATCTGGTAAAACCGTTTTATTAAAATCATTATTAGGAATTCATACTCCAGAAGTAGGAACAATTTCTTTTGATGGCCGTATTTATTCGGAGCTTAGTTCAGATGAAAAAAGAGACCTCCGTACTGAAATAGGAATGCTTTTTCAAGGTAGTGCCCTTTTTGACAGTATGACTGTTGCCGAAAATGTCGCTTTCCCTCTAAGAATGTTCACTAACGACAGCAAGTTAAAAATTCAGAAAAGAGTTGATTTTGTTTTAGAAAGGGTGAATCTTGTGGGGGCTCATAAAAAACTGCCTTCGGAAATTTCGGGAGGAATGCAAAAAAGAGTTGCTATTGCCAGAGCTATCGTAAATAATCCTAAATATTTGTTTTGTGATGAACCCAATTCAGGATTAGACCCAAATACAGCAATTTTAATTGACAACCTCATCAAGGAAATAACCATTGAATACAATATCACTACAGTTGTAAACACACATGATATGAACTCTGTGATGGAAATTGGCGATAATATTTTATTTCTGAAAAATGGCGTTAAAGCTTGGCAGGGAAGCAAAGAAGAAATTTTCAGAACCGACAATGAAGCCATTGTAGAATTTGTTTATTCTTCTGAATTATTCAAAAAAGTAAGAGAAGCACATTTAAAAGAGTAAATACTAAAAAAGTATAAACTCTCATTAAGTACAGAGTATAAAAACAGCACAAACTGCATTAATGACATTGTCAAAGCAGTTTGTGCTTTTTGCTTTTTTATTTAGAAACTCCCTGCAAGTTGTGATAAATATAATCTCCGTAAATACCTGTGAAACCTAATTTCAGCTGATCAAAAAAAGCTTTACTGTCAGCACCCCAGGCGTGACGAAATTGACAATATCCTTGGATGTAAGTATCTTTCAGGGTAACTTTTTCATTGTACTCTTTCATGCCTTTTCCTTTTCCGGTAATAGACATTTGGGATTTGCAGATATAGACAATCATGGGTTCTTTTGAAGTGGCCTTAAATTCCTTCCATGCCAATGGTTTCAATCGAAGCGTAGATTTCGTCTGAGTGCATCGGAAGATAGTATCTTCTTTGTTTATTAAAAAAAGCAGTTCCGGCTTTTTCATCCGGCCAGGCTTTTTTTACAAGATCATCATTGATAGTTTGTGCTTTTTCAAGGTCTTCCCAAGTTCTGAAAATATTAACCATAATGACTTCAGTACTGTTTCCGATGTAATATTGGGTGATAATCTCGGAGCCGATTATTAAGTCGTTTTTGCTCGTTACTTTGTCAAAGTACTCTTGTTGCGTTGCCTTCCAATCTTTACCGTCCGTATCGTAATTTCTGTGTAGGGTTGTCATTGTAATAAAAACAGGTTTTTTTGGGGGGGGCTTGCGCATGAATATCTATACTGAGAAGGAATGTTAAAATTGTTATTCACAACGAAAAAAAGTTCTATTTCTCATAATAAATTAAAAATTAAGTGATTAATTAACAAAAATACATGTAAATTTAGCAAATTGTTAATCAAGTAGTTAGGGGATTTTAATTTATTTTCTGAGAAAAAAGAAGAATTGTTTAGCCCCCTTTATTTATCGATAATTCGCCCACGACAAAGGTGCTGCCGCCAATATAAATAAAATCATTTTTCATAGAATTATTCTGAGCAGTATTATAAGCTTCTGCTACAGAATTGTAGGTTTTTCCGATTAATGAAAATTGCAGTGCTTTTTCCTGTAACAAAGAAGCGTCAAGCCCTCTTGGAATATTCGGTTTACAAAAATAATATGTTGCATTTTTTGGGAACAATGGCAATACCTCATCAAGTTCTTTGTCATTGACAACTCCCAATACAATATGCAGGTTTTCAAAAGTTTCTTTTTGTATCTGCTTCAAAACAATTTCGAGACCGTTTTTGTTGTGTGCCGTGTCGCAGATTACTTTTGGATTTTCTCCCAATTGCTGCCATCTTCCAAGTAATCCGGTGTTTTTTACAACCTTTAGTAATCCCGATTTTATGTTTTCATTGCTTACTTCAAAATCGGTTTTCTCATTCAGAATTTTAAACGTCTGTATAACCGTTTTTTTATTGTGCTCCTGATAATCGCCGATTAAATCCGAAGGGTATGTTCCCGAAATTAAATCAGGTGCAAAATAAATTTCGGCTTTGTTTTCTTTGGCTTTCGCCAAAAATACAGGCTGGCTTTCAGGAGTATATTCGCCAATAACCACAGGGATTTTGGGTTTGATAATTCCCGCTTTTTCGGTTGCAATAGATTCTAAAGTGTTGCCCAAAAACTGAACATGATCAATGCCGATATTGGTAATTACCGAAACCATTGGCGTAATGATATTTGTGGCATCCAGTCTTCCGCCCAATCCCACTTCGATAATAGCGATATCTGTTTTTTCTTTTGCAAAATAATCAAAAGCTAATCCAACCGACATTTCGAAGAAACTCATGTCATTTTCTTCAAAAAATGTTTTGTGTGTATTGATGAATTCACATACAAAACCTTCCGAGATTTCGGCACCGTTAATTTTTATTCGTTCCCGAAAATCTTTTAAATGCGGAGAAGTATAAAGCCCCACTTTGTATCCCGCTTCCTGAAGTATGGATGCCAGCATATGGGAAGTTGAACCCTTGCCATTGGTACCGGCAACGTGTATGCAGTTTAAGTTTTTATGAGGATTATCAAGATGTTCCGCCAGTAAATGGATATTTGTTAAGTCTTTTTTATAAGCCGAAGCTCCTTGCAATTGATACATTGGGAGCTGGTTAAACATCCAGTTTGTGGTTTCTTGATAGTTCATTAATTTTTGATAAAATAGTTGCAGATTGAAATATTTTTTACTTTTTTTAGTTTAATATTACAGTGAAAAATACTTTTTACAAAATTGAAATATTTTTTACAATTAATGATTATAAACCCAGAATAAAATATGTTTAATCTCATACAATTACAAGCCGATACTCTTGCGAATGCTTCCAATGTTGTTATCGAAAAAATAGCACCAAATACTGAAATCTCTGTTTTAGGATTCATTCTAAAAGGAGGATTTTTTTTAATCCCCATCGCGATTTTACTGTTTTACACTTTTTATCTCATCATAGAACGTTATTTGTATATTAATAAAAAGGCAAAAGTAGATCCGCTTTTAATGCGTGACGTGAAAGACAATCTTACCGCTGGAAATTTCGATTTAGCACGTTCGATAACCGAAAGAACGAATACCGCTTCAGGGAATGTAATCAAAGAAGGAATTTTATTAATAGGCCGTCCCATTACCGAAATTGAATCGAATATGGACCGCGCAGCCGATATCGAAATTGCCGAAATGGAACAGCATCTTGGACAGCTGGGACTTATAGCCGGTATCGCGCCAACACTTGGTTTTATCGGGACAATTTCTGGGGTTATCAAGATTTTTTACAGCATCTCCGTGACCGAAAATATTAGTATCGGGAATATCTCGGGAGGTTTGTACGAGAAAATGATCAGCAGCGGATCTGGATTAATAGTTGGAATTATTGCTTACAGTGCCTACCACTTACTGAACGGAAAAATCGATAATTATGCTCTAAAAGTGCAAAAGCAAATATTGGAATTCGTGAATATCATTCAAAAAGCATAAGCCATGTCAATCAAAAGAAAAAGAAGATTTCACGCCGAGGTCGCCACGTCGTCCCTGAGTGATATTATGTTTTTTTTGCTGTTGTTTTTCCTGATTATCTCAACTTTGGCGAACCCAAACGTAATCAAAATGACACTGCCAAAGTCAAAAACCAACGAGAAAACCAACAAGCAATATATCAGTTTATCGGTTACCGAAGACAAGAAATTCTACATCGACAAGGAACCCGTTGCTTACGAGGAACTGGAAGCCACGCTGATGTCTAAAATAAACACTCAAAAAGACCAAACGGTAGTCGTAAGGATTCCGTTCAATCTGCAGGTACAGGACTTAGTCGATGTACTGCAGATAGGAGTGAAGAACAACTTAAAATTTGTCATTGCCACAAACCCAAAATAAATTCAAATTTCCTTTTTCAAAATCAGTTGGGCGTGACCACAATAAAAAATGGGGCTGCTTTAGATAATCTAGAGTCGCCCCATTTTTTATTGTGGTCGGGCTATTGCCATTACTTCGGTAATTTGGCGCTATCCCTCACGCGCATTACGTAAACACGAGATGTTTAGTTCTCCTAACAGGTTTTTTTAACCTGTTAGGTATCTTTCGATTATCCTTACGTGAAAATTTTAATACTTAACAGGTCTTTGGAGACCTATTAGGATTCTTTAAGCAAACACACTTTTCCTATCCATCACGATAATTAATAATCCAAAAAAAAGCAAAAGCGTAACATTTTCTAAAAGAATATACTAATAAAATTAAGAATTAACTTAAAGGGATATTTTATGAAAAACATTTCAAGGCGGTCTTTTGTCAATAAATTTGGTTTAGGAGTTGGAGCAACAGTTGTTATGACAGCACTTCCTTCTTATGTA
The DNA here is from genome assembly GCA_963511475.1 of uncultured Flavobacterium sp. GTDB lineage: Bacteria > Bacteroidota > Bacteroidia > Flavobacteriales > Flavobacteriaceae > Flavobacterium. Next base: position 31,891 of record CAUPJC010000019.1, on the reverse strand, counting down.
GCACAACCAGAAAATCTTCAGAAACCATATACAGGAAAGAAGTTAAATATAGCGCTTTGCGGTTTAGGAAATTACGCTGGTATGTTAGCTGCAGCAATTGAGGTTTCCGAATATTGTAATTTAGCGGGAATAGTAACCGGCTCACCTGACAAAGCAGTAAAATGGAAAAAACAATATAATATCCCAGAAAAGAACATTTACAATTATCAGAATTTCGACGAAATAATCAACAACAAAGACATAGATTTTGTTTACGTTGTTTTGCCTAGTGGTTTGCACAAAGATTTTGTAATCCGTTCAGCAAAAGCAGGTAAAAGTGTAATTACTGAAAAGCCAATGGCCATTTCTACTGCTGATTGTGAAGAAATGATAAAAGCATGTAACGATAATAATGTTCAATTGGCTATTGGTTATCGTTTGCACTACGAACCAACACACTTAGAAATCAAAAGATTGGGGCAGGAAAAAGTTTTTGGACAAGTACGTTTTATAGAGGCATCACTTGGTTATAAAACCTATGATACTCTTGATAAAAAAACAATTGTTGATAAAAACAGCAAAAGTGAATGGAGACTAAACAAGAAATTAGGAGGTGGTATTTTATTTGATTTAGGGATTTATTGTATTCAGGCGAGCCGTTATGTTTTAGGCGAAGAGCCAATTGCTGTCACAGCACAATATGGTACTGTAAATAATAAAAACAGGTTTTCGGAGACAGAGGAAAGTATATCCTGGCAAATGGAGTTTCCGAGCGGGGCAGTTGCAAACTGCAACACTTCATGTGGCTACAACATTGACCGGTTTTACGCATCGGCAGATGAGGGCAGTTTTGAATTAAGCCCAGCATTGAGTTATGGACCATACGTAGGTAAAACTTCGGAAAAAGAATTGAAATTCCCTGTTATAAACCAACAAAAAACACAATTAGATGAAATTTGTAAAGTGTTGTTAGAAAACAAAAAATTACCTAATCACATTACAGGAGAAGAAGGATTAAAGGATATAAAAATTATTAATGCAATTTATAAATCTGCCAATACTGGAAAGAAAATTTCCATAGTGTAAAAATATCTTCTAAAAAACTAGTCACGTAAACTAGCCCCGATTACAGTGAAAATCTCCCGATTTAGAAAAATAAGGTATTTTTGCCGTAGTTTTTCTTGATCGGGAATTGTAGCGGAAAGCGGGATTAATGTTGATGAAAAAGAAAAAAGCTGTGCTTCTAATTTTTGTTCTAGTTCAGATTAAAATTATATTCAATCTTACCTACTTGCTTTTCTGGAGCATCACTGCTAGGCTCCCATTTGGTGTTCATTGCAGCAATTTTGGCTTGTTCTAATAAACAACTTACTCTGTTCGTTGTTCCTTTTCCAATGACTGCACTTATTGTTCTTCCATTTCGATCGACAGAAACTTCTACAACCACTTTTCCGGATTCGTTGCAGGTGTATTTTGGATCAGGCTTGGAGAGCGCTTTTCGGTTGCCCAGCGAATAGCCGGAACCGCCTCCTGTACCGCCACCAGATCCACCGCCACTGCCAGCACCGTAACCGCTGCCGTTGCCAATACCGTTTCCAGTTCCATTACCTCCGCCGGTACCGCCACCTGTACCACCAGTTCCGTAATAGCCCGTTGCGGCTAAACTTCCTGTGGATTTTCCTTTGTTACCTGCGGTTTTGTCATCGCCGTCACCGCCTTTTTTGGAGCCTTTTAGAATACTGGACAAAGCATCGTTGGTCGAATTGGAAACTTTTGGTTTTACTGCTTCCGGTTTGATTTCGGGTTTAACAACAACTTGGGTTTTCTTTGGTTTTTCCTTTTGCGGAATCACGACACTTTCATCGGTGGCATTCTCTTGAGATAAAATGGCTTCGTCTGGTGTGCTTTTGGAAGGAGCTTGTTTGACATGATTTTGAACATTCAATACTTCGCTTTGCGTGTTTTTTCCTGAGCCTAAATCACTGTCACCAAAATTTAAGGTAACGCCTCCACCGCCACCTCCGCTGCCAACCAGTTCTTCCAGATTGGAAGGAGGCCAGAATCGGATGAAAAACAGAAGGAGTATAAGTAATGTGTACAAAACCACAGAAAGGATAATAGATTTTTTTCTATCAGAACCAGGGGCGTTTACAAAATTGTCGCCTGCTTTGTCTAGTAGCCTTGCAATTAGACCAACGGGAATTACCATATTTTTATCTAGTTAAATCAAAATTTTAAACGCTGAAAAATACTAAAAATTGTTAGAAGTAAAAAGTATGGCTGGGACTATTTGCTGCGGGATAAAGTGCAGCTTTTGCGTAAAATATTTTTTTTTCATTTAGGAGCAATTGAAATGTGGTTTAAAAATAAAATGCCACAATCCTATTTTTTTATAGTGATTGTGGCATAAAATATTCTGTATTAATAAGGTTTAATCTAAGCCTTGCAAGAATCCAGTATGAGCACTTTTAAGCGCGAAATTTGAATCGTATAATAAAGGCCAATCGTTTCCTGGGTGATTTAAATCAGTGCTGTATGGAATCCAGGATTCATTATCCTTCATTCCCCAAACCGTTAAAGCATATTTGTTTGCAGCAGGAAGCGCATTGTATATTTTGACAATCTCTTTGTATTTTTCTTTTTGAGCTAGTCTTCTTTCATTGGTAAAAGTGGTAATGTCATTTGCAGGATTCACTTGAATGTCCAACTCAGAAATATGAATTTTTAGACCTTTAGCCACTGCTTTATTAATATCAGTTTCTATTTGAGTTTTGGTTGGACTTAAATAAGTGTTATGCATTTGATAACCTAAACCATCAATAAGATTACTTGCTTTTAAATCATCTATTATTGAAAACATTTTATTCTGTTTAGGTATATTTGTTGAAGTGGCATAATCATTATAAAACAATAATAAGTTTGTATCGCCTGCCGCATTTGCAGCATCTCTAGCCCATTTAAAGCAGTCTTTTATATAGTTTGGTCCCATTCTTTGAAGGAAAATAGTATTTCTCAAGTTCCCACTATTATCATCTACCGCTTCGTTTACTACATCCCAGGATTTTACTTTTCCTGCGTAATGAGTAACAACATCTGTAATGTATTTTTTTACTTCGGCAGCAAATTCTGCATCGGTACCTGAAAAATTAGTTAACCAGCCTGGTACTGCAACGTGCCAAACCAAGGCGTGACCATGAACATTGATGCCATTGGCATTTCCGTAAGCAACAATTTTATCTGCGGCAGCCCAGTTGTAAACTCCGCTTGCAGTTGAAATTGGATTCATTTTCATTTCATATTCTGCGGAAATGCTGCTAAATTCATTTTTTAAAATTGCATCATATTTGCTTCCACTATTTAATTGATTAGCCTTTACAGCCATACCTACAAAAAATGGATGTGCTAATTTATTTGCCTTAACTTTTAGAAATGTAGGATCCTCAGGAACGTTATTTGTACCCGTCGTTACAACACTAATTACATTTGAATAATCGGAAATTTGTGTCTCTGTTTTGGCTCTAACTCTGTAATAATATTGAGTACCGCCAGTTAAACCAACTACTACTACGTTTAAATCAGTTACTGGTTTTGATTCATAATTAGGGACAAAAGTTGCGAAATTTTCGCTGGTCGAAACATCCAAAAGATAGCTTTCCGAATTGGAAACATAATTCCATTTAGCTTTAAAACCAGTGTCGTTTACTTCTTTTGGAGCATTGGCAATTGGTGCTTCTAAATTAGTGGCATCTTCATTTTCGTCTTTAGAGCAAGCATTTAAAAAAAAGAAAAGGCTGGTGCACACTAGTAAAAATTTAATTTTCATACTATTTTTTATTATCGAATATTCATCTTGTTAATGTGAATACTCTTAATTTATACTTTCTGTTTTATTATTTATAACATGATTTAGTTTTATAAAAAGGTTGTGTTTGACGACAACCTTTTTGAAGTAAAAACCAAACTTAAGACCAATAAATTATTTGTAACGAACCTTAATATTATCGTACTTTATTGTGCTGGGATTTGGTGTATCACCTTGAGCGATACCAACCTTAATTTCATTCACTTTAGAAGCGTCCAAAGTTGCAGCTGAGTTGCCTCCAAAACCATAATTATCTTTAAAATCGGCTAAAGTTATAGTCTTAGTAGACCAGTTTACATCTGTTATTTTGAAATTATAGCCGTAGTTTATGCCATCAATAGTATTCAATTGAATAGCAAATTGTGCTCCGACAACATTTGCACTTACATCAATATCTATAAAAGTTTTTGTTGCATCAGTATTCGAAGTGCTTAGAAAACTATCTCCTCCACCTGCGCTACTGCCGTTGTAGCCATTTGCAGTTGAACCCGTCCAAGTTAGGGCTGCATAATTACCTGTTGGTCCGCCCGCAGTACTAGCATTAAATGATGCAACATCTCCATATGAGCTCCAAGATTCTCTAGAGCCGCCTCCATCAAAATTAGATACGAGTACCACTTTTTCAAATTCAATTGCTTTTTTTACTGTTCCTCCTGGAGTAGTAATTGCTAACTCCTCACCAGAAGCCGCATTCGATGGTAAACCAATAACTATTGAAGACGAAGAACTTACGGTATAGCTTACCACTTTTCCTCCTAAGGTTACCGAAGAAACATTATAAAACCAAGTACCTTCAATTGTCAAAGGAAACCCTGGTGTTGCTACAGCTGGTGTTGTTTTTACAATAGTTGGATTAGGCTGTAAAATCTCTATGTTTTTAGTAATCGTACCAGTTGCTGTTACAAATGTGATTGGTTGTACTCCAAATCTGCTTCCTAGTTTATCATCAAAAGGAATAGTGAAAATAAACGCTTTATCTGAATTATGGTTAGGATTAAAACCGATGTCAATTTTATTGTCAAGAGTTATTTTTTTTAATCCAGACAATCCCTGACCTTCCACTCTAATTTTCTTGAGAGGAAAAGTTTGATTTAGTAAATCACCTGGTTCAGAAACCATTGCGTCTACGTTTGCAATAACTGCATCGTCATTTTGACATCCTGTAAAAGAAGCCAAAACAAAAAGAACTATAATGCTATATTTTATTTTATTGATCATCATATAAAAATTAATTAAAGTTAAAAGGAACTGGAGGCTCTAACAATGATGGATTAGTATCAATTGCAGATTGTGGCAAAGGCAATTCAAAATAATTGCTTGTTGGAGTTATTTTTCTGGAGACTAAAACAGTTCTGTCATCATCAGAATAAAAACCAACTTCCTGCTGCGAAATAACTGCTGTTGCTTCTGCTAAACCACGACGTTTTAAGTCAAAGAAATATTGTCCTTCAAGTGCAAACTCAATTCGTCTTTCATTAAACAATTCGTCTCTTGTAAGTACTGCTTTAGTTGGTAATCCTGCTCTAGTTCTAACTTCGTTGAAGGCTTTTAATGCTGATCCTTCCGTTGTAGAATTGGCTCCAGCCAAAACAGCTTCGGCATGCATTAATAAAATATCAGAGTATCTTAATATAATTGTGTTTTGTGATGTTCTCATAAAAAACACATCGTTTCTCTCTGCAGCAGAACCTACAATGTACTTTCTGAAATTAGCTCCTGTAGAAGAGAGTATTTTTTTATACGTGAAACCACCTTGATTTTTTAACAATTCAGGATAAAAGTCACCATCAGTCATGATCGTATTCTTTTTTCTGCTATCTTTTGGTTCAAAACCGTCTTGTAATGAAATAGAAGGCAAGTAAACTCCCCAACCGTCACCGCCGCCAGTTATTCCAGTACCATTAGGAACTATATACGCTTGATTTGTGTTTTGAGTTCCCCATTCTGTAGCAATAGCTTTCCATTGTAGCGCAAACATACTCTCGGCACTATTGTTGTTTTCTGGACGGCTAAATAAGTTGCCATATTCTTGAATTAGAGAATATTGTTTTCCCATAATTTCTTGAGTCAAACTAGCACATTTTGCATATTCATGCAGCGTTAAATGTACTTTTGCAAGAACACCCATGGCAACTATTTTATTTACGTACCCTTTTTTTGTTGAAGTTTCTGGTAAATTTGCAGCAGCATATTCTAAATCTAATTTTATAAATTTATAAACATCTTCCACAAGATTTCTTTTTGGTTGTGTTGCAGAGTCCGCTTTATCAACTATAGGCACAGCTCCAAAAGTTCTTACCAAATAGAAATAAGCGTTTGCTCTCATAAAGCGTGATATTGCTATAGCATTTTTGTATGATGCTTCTGGTAATTCGCTTTTTCTGTCTTCAACCAAACTCATTAAATTATTGGCTTGATCGACAACCGAAAATAAAGAAACAAATCCTTCTGTCAAAATTGGGTTTTGCGAGGTTACCTGAGCATTTAGAAATTGCGCGTAAGCTCCATCAAATGTAAAAGCGTTGCCAGCGTACATGTCTCCTACAGCAATTAAGAATTTATCATTAAAAGTAAACCAAGGTTTGAAATACAAACTCTCAGCAATTCCATCAAAAGCGGTAACTCCTTCGGGTAAATCACTTGGTGTTAATTGATTTTCAGATGGTGCATCCAAAAATTCATCTGAACAAGAAAACAAAGACAGCAATGGTATGAGCATTCCTATCATAAAAAGTTTAAAACGTTTTTGCATAACTATTATTTTTTATGTTAACGACTACTAGTCATTAAGTTAAATACTATTTGATTGAAATTTTAGAATTTTATATCTACTCCTACAGAAGTCGTTCTTGGAACAGGGTACCTCCCTAAATCAATACCGCTCAATGTTATATTTTGATCTAAATTTCCTAAAGCAGGATCAAACCCGGAATATTTTGTAAACGTGTATAGATTTTGCACATTTACATAAAATCTAACACTAGAGAAAATAGATTTTTCGAATATTGTATTTGGTAAATCATAGCTCAAAGAAACGTTTTGAATTCTTAGATAAGAACCGTCTTCCACAAATCTGTTCGAAATTCTACCATTACCATTTGGATCCGTAAGGGAAATTCTTGGTACATCTGTATTTTCGTTTACACTTGGCTCAAAGGCATTCATAACATCAGTGCTTACATTTGCGTATCGATCTCCAAATCCGGGATAAATACCATCGGTATAATGGCGCGTAAAGTTGTAGATTTCGTTACCATGAGTTCCTGTTAAAACAACTCCTAAAGTGATGTTTTTGTATTTAAAATTATTCGTAAATGAATACGTAAAATCCGGAATTGCACTTCCTATAGCTGTTTGATCTTTAGCATCAATTTTTCCATCTTCATTAAGATCCTTAAAACGGACATCTCCAACAGCTGTTCCTGTTTCCTGAGTCGGTCCTGCAGCTAATTCAGCATCATTTTTAAACAATCCGTCGGTAACATATCCAAAAAATTGCCCTATTGGTTGTCCCGCTGAAGTTTTGGTAATTGTATAGGCATCGAATTGTACTTTTCCTAATAAATACTGATCTTCGTCCTGAAAACTTGTTAATTCACTATTATACATTGATAAAACAATCGTACTATCCCATGTAAAATTTTCTGTTACAATATTTTTTGTATTAAAAGTAAATTCTAATCCTTTGGTTACTATATCACCTGTATTCATAAAGAAATTAAGAATACTCTGATTTTTTACAGTCGGGATTCGTCTTGTTAAGAAATTAGAAGAATTCTTAATATAGTAATCAAATGTAAATTTAACTCTATTATTAAACATATCTAGATCAAAACCAGCATCAAAAGATTTTAGCGACTCCCATTTAACATCTGGATTACCCACGTTATCAATTGTTGGAGATGAACCTCCAAATGGTGAAGGAGTCAAAGTTAAAGTGGTGTCGTATCTATTGGCTGGAATATTTTGATTTCCTACTGAACCATAACCTGCTCTTAACTTCAAATAATTGATAGTATTTGATAAAGGTGCAAAGAACTCTTCGTTACTCACAGTCCAACCTCCAGAGAATGATGGGAAATAACCCCATTTATTATTAGGGCCAAAGTTTGAAGATGCATCAGCTCTTAAAGAAGCGGAGAATGAATATCTATCTGAAAAACTATAATTTAATCTCGAAATATAAGAAGCCATAGCCCATCTTCCAGAACCATTTTGGTTTAAAGCAGTATCAATATCACCTAAGTTTAAGTTGGTGAAATCTTTATTTAAAAAATCTCCAGTTCTATAACCGCTTAAATATTCGTATTGGCTTTCTTGAGCTTCTTGACCTAATAAAAAGGTAAAATTGTGTAGGTCATTAATAGTTTTATTATAAGTCAAATAATTTTTGATACTCCAATAAAAGCTTTGATCCTGCTGTTTGAATGATTTGTTTAAAAGCTCGGATACATTTCCTAAAGTATATGCAGGAGCAAAAGTACTGCTTTTTGCAAAATTTAAATCATATCCCAATTCGGATCTAAAAACCAAACCTTTTGTAAGAGTGAAATCGGCATATAAATTTCCGTTGATTTTATATCTGTCGTTTTCTGCATTATTATATTCAGCCATAGCAATTGGATTAGTTGTCTCATTTGCCGATGAGCCCAAACCATTGGTAGGACCCGCATAAGAACCATCAGTATTTCTAACTGGTAATTCTGGAGATTGTCTTAGCGTATTCATGACTAAACCACCTCTGTCATCGTTTCTTACTACTGTTTGAGAAGATTTACTCAAAGCAACATTATTGCCAATTTTCAACCAGGATTTAACATTAGAATCTACATTTAACCGCATGGACATTCTGTTGAAATCTGAATTGAGAACAACTCCATCCTGATCAAAATAATTTAAAGAAGTATAATATCTTGTTCCGTCTTTTTCACCTGAAAATGACAACTGATGATTGTACATTAAAGCAGTTCTAAAAAGTTCGTCCTGCCAGTTTGTTCCTTTTCCTAATAAATCAGGCTTTTGATATTGAAACGGGATAGGCTCGCCGCTTAATGCGGCAATTTTTGTTTGATACTTAGCATATTGTGGTAAGTTTAAAACATCAACAAAATTTGTTACTTCCTGAGTCCCCATATAGGTTTCATAAGCAACTGTGGATTTTCCTTTTTTCCCTTTTTTGGTAGTAATCAAAACAACTCCGTTAGCACCATTTGCTCCATAGATTGCTGTAGATGAAGCATCTTTTAAAATATCAATAGACTCTATATCAGCAATATTCAAACTAGACAAAGCCGAATTTTTTGTTTGTCCATTTCCTCCACCTAATGCGCTAAATCCAAAAGAATCATTATTCTTATCTGCAAAAATTGGTGTACCGTCTATAACATATAATGGTTCGTTGCCATTTATAGAAGTAATTCCTCTAATTTGAACAGAGATTCCACCACCAGGAGTACCTGAATTTTGAGTAACATTTACACCCGCTGCTTTCCCTACAAGTGCTTGGTCAATAGAAGTAAAAGGCTTGTCTTGAATTTCGGAAGCTTTTATAGATGAAATCGCACCTGTAATGTCTTTCCTTTTTGATGTTCCGTATCCAACAACCACAACTTCATTTAATGTTTTGGTATCCTCATAAAGTTGTACCGTTAAATTTGTTTTTCCGTCAGATTCAATTTCTTTTGTTTGGAAACCGACGAAACTAAAGATGATTTTGGATTTTGCCGGAACCTCTTCTAGCGTAAACGTTCCGTCAAAACCAGTTGAGGATTTAATAGATGTCCCCTTTACAGAAATATTTACACCAGACAAGGGCAATCCTGAAGACTCCACTTTACCTTTAATAGTCTGTCCAAAAATGGAAAATCCAGACAGTATTAAAATTAGCGTTACTAATTTTTTAAATAATGTTTTTTTCATGAAAAAGTTTGTTTTGGTTAGTTTTTAAAAGTTCGATTCGTTTTTTAAAAACCCATATAGGAATGTTTTTTCTTAAGAGATAATTTCTTTTTAGATTAGAAAAATAAAAATTCAGGTATTTCAAAAATGAATCTGCCCAAAACTACCTTATTCGTTATCTAAATTACAAGACAGATGTTGCATTATTCAACGTTTTTGTCGCATAAAAGAACTAAAAACTCCCAGATGGCAGTAGATGAAGGAATTGTTTAGTAAAATATATATTTTCACATTCGTAGAAAAAAACCAATTTTAATTTGCTATCAAAAATAATAAGACAGAAAAATAGTTTTTATTCAATAATTGAAAAAAGAATAATAAAGGGAATAGGAGTTCAAAACAAATCAGTGATCCTTTCCTGTTCAAAAGAATAGGCAGGTGAAGTATTTTTATGTTGCATCAGTTTACAACAAAAAATTTTGAGTCAGTTTATGTTTATAAACTGCTATGATTTTACTTATTTCAACACAAAAAAAAAGGAAATTCAAGAAGAATTTCCTTTTTTTTATTAGCCACTACTTTAATTATTCATCCGTATTGATTTTATCATCTTCATTTTTTTGGGTTGGAAGATGACCATATTTTTCCTTAAAGCATTTAGAAAAATAAGAGGGATAAGCGAATCCTACTTTATAGCTAATTTCATTAATGTTATTATTACCTAAGGCAATTAATTCTTTAGCTTTTTCTAATCGTACATTTCTAATGAATTCATTTACGGATATTCCGGTAAGTGTTTTCATTTTTCGATACAGCTGGCTTCTGCTCAAGGATACTTTTGAAGCCAGTACTTCGACACTTAAATCCGATTCGCTGATGTTTTCGTGAATAAAATTCAATATTTTTTGGATAAACTCATTGTCTAACGTAGTTGTTTTAGCTTTTGTTTTTTTAGTAATTCCGTGGTAGAATTTATTGAACATAATCTGTCTGCTGGTAAGAAGCTGCACTAAACTGGACTTCAAAATATCCATGTCAAAAGGTTTGCTTAAATAAATATCGGCACCAGAATCTATTCCTTCGAGTTTGTCTTTAACCATAGCTTTTGCGGACAGCATTAATAAAGGAATGTGGCTTGTTTTTATGTCTTTTTTTATGCTTTTACAAAACTCCAAACCATCCATAATTGGCATAATTACATCGGTCATAATGATATCGGGAGACTTTTCTAAAGCCAATTCTAATCCTTTCTGGCCATTTTTTGCAACAAGCACGTTGTACTCTTTTTTCAATTCATCTTTTAAGTAGTTTCTTAATTCTGTATTGTCTTCAACAATAAGGATAGTGTGTACTTTTTCTGCAGCAGGCTCGCTGGGTTTTTCTTTGTTTATAGCAGATAAAAGGTGAGAAGTAATTTTTGCTTCACTTTTGAATGTTTCTTTAACTATTTCATCTTGAGTAAAGAAATCATTTCCAAGCGGGAAACTAACTGTAAACGTTGACCCAATTCCTAATTCACTTTCGACTTCAATTTTTCCTTTATGCAGTTCAACAAATCCTCGAACGACCTCTAATCCAATTCCTGTACTGCCATAATAAGCTTTACTTAAATTGTTTACTTGATAAAAACGGTCAAATATTTTTTTAATGTCTTTTTTGTCTAATCCAGCACCTGTATCGGATATTGCAATTTCAAAATAAGGTATTTCTTTTTCAATATTGGTTAATGGAAATTGCTCTGTTTTTTGTGATGCATTTATTTGAACTTTTATAAATCCATTATCTGCAGTTACTTTGAAAGCGTTTGATACAATGTTAAAAATGATTTTTTCAACCATTTTTGGATCTAACCAATCATGTAATTTGGCTGTGTTTGATTCAAAAACTAAGTTAATTCCCCGGCTTGAAGCTTCTTCATCAAAATAACTAATGATGTCTTTGGTAAAACTAACTACTTCTATTTTTTGCACTTGCACAACGACTTGATTGAACTGTAGTTTATTGAAATCCATCAATTCGTTAATCAGTTTTGAAAGGCGATCAGAACTTTTGTGCATGATTTGCAGTTTATTTACGACATCATGCGGTAATTCGATACTTCTATTTTTGATAATATCTACTAACGGATTTAAGATTAAAGTCAAAGGCGTTCTGAATTCATGAGAGATATTTGTAAAAAATTGTAATTTTTTAGTATTTAATTTTTCTATTTGTGTCGCTTTATCTCTTTCAAATTTTATTGCCTGTTTTTCTTTAAATCGATTTTGAAAATATTTATTAATGGCATAAAAAGTCCCTGCAATTAGTATGAAATAGAAAAAATAAGCCCAAGATGTTCTCCACCAAGGCGGTAAAATTTCGATATAAAGCTGTAGCGGTTTTTGATTCCAATTCCCGCCTCTAGCTGCCGACTTGACTTTGAAAACATATTTCCCGGGAGCCAAATTGGTATAAGTTGCCGAACGTTTATTGCCTACATAATTCCAGTTTTTTTCAAAACCCTCAAGATAATACGCATATTCATTGGTACTTGGATAGGAATAATTGAGACCAATATATTCAATAGTAAATACCGATTGGTCGTAGCGAAGCGTAATATGATCCGTTTCGGATATTACTTTTGACAAAGGTGATTGTGGCTCATTTGGATGAATGGATTTGTTGAATAATTTAAAATCATCCAAATAAAGCAATGGCTCTTTTATGTTATTTGAGGTTTTATTGGGGTTGAAGTAATTTACACCTTCGTAACTTCCAAAATATAAATCGCCGTTTTTGTCATTCAAGACCGCATTATTATTGAAGTCATTGCTTAGAAGTCCATCAGAGGTCGAGAAATTTAGTGCTTTTTTGTTTTTTAAGTCTAATTTCGTTATCCCTGTTTTTCCGCTGATCCAGATAGCGCCATCGCGAGATTCGGTTATAGCCACCACCAGTTTTTCTTTGAATCCTGGAAAATCAGTGTACCATGCTAGTTTTTTGTTTTTTCCGTCATAACTAAACAAGCCGGAACCGGCAGTTCCTATCCAGAGAATTTTGTTTTTGGATTCATATAACGACAAAATCGTATTGGTGCTTTTATTCGATTTTATGCTTTTTGACATGATATCTTTCATCGACACAACAGAAAATGTCGCATTTGAATTCCTGTGAACTTGGTACAAGCCGTCTATAGTTGCTACCCATATTACATTTCGAGAATCTATTAAAACCTTTCGGATGTTTGCGGTGTTCAAATTGTTAATGACAAATGGTTTTGAATCACAATGGTGAAATTCATCCTTTAGAGGATCATAATAATGCAGTCCTTTCATATAGGAACCAATCCAAATGACACCTTTTGAATCCTCCGAAAAACTGAAAATTTGGTCAGATGTTAACCCAGCGGTATTTTTAGAAGTGAAATTGACAAATGTTTTGGACCCTTTTTTCAAAAAATAAATGCCATCATTCCAGCTTCCTAGCCAGATATTTTGTTTACTGTCTATAAAAACGGTTAAGATATTATTGCTTGTAAGCCCAGAATAATTTCTGGAGTCTTGATTATTAATGTGCTTAAAAACTTTAGAAGCAGGATCTAGAACATCTACTCCGCCTCCCTCCATGCTAATCCATAACTTCCCGGAATTATCTTTTTCAATTCCGGTAACCGAGCTTGTCTGCAAAGAGTTGGTATTGGTTGGCAGGCTTTCTATAGTGTTGAATTTGGCGTGCTGTTTATCAAAAATTCCAACTCCTTTATTGTAATAGCCCAGCCAAATGCGTTTGTCTTTGTCTAAATATAAAGACCATATTGAATTGGATTTTAAACTATGGCTGTCAGATTTACTGTTTAGATACCGATGTATTACATTACCGTTTTCATTGATTAAAAATAGTCCGTCATTTTCAGTACCGCACATAACTGTATTAGAATTTACGCCAGTGACTGATAATATTTTATTTTTAGAAATTCTGAATCTGTCGATTTTCGCCGTTTTTTGATTGACCGAAATTTTAAGTAATCCGTTGGAAATTGTTCCAATCCATAAATTTTCATTGGCATCAATATATAAAGCTTCAATAGGGTCTGTAACCGATATGTTTTTTTTGTTCCAAGTGGCTTGCTTCACTATATTGTTTTTGGAATCATATTCTAATACCCCTAAGTCTGTTCCAAGATATAGAATTCCTTTTTTACTTTTTACAAAACAATTAATTTTACTGTTACTGTTCAATGCCGAATTTAATTGGACAGTTACAACTTTTAAGGTTTTCAGATTTAATTTGAATAGTCCATGGGCATAAGTTCCTATTAGAAGATTTCCATTGTTGTCCTGAATAATGCTTTTTACTGTTATTACATTTTTATATCCTTTCGTAAATGGATTTTTCAAGTCTATATTCTCGAATTTGTCTAGATTTCGGTTGTACAAACACAGCCCTTCATCGGTGCCAATCCATAGCCTATTGTAAATATCAATGTAGGTTGCGTAGATTAAATTACTATTGATTGCGTTTTTGTTTTTTAAATCATACTCGTAATTTGTATAATTTATGCCGTCATATTTATACAATCCTGCACCATCTGTACCAAACCACATAAAGCCATAATGATCTTGAGAAATACTCGAAACTGCTCTTTTTGAAATCCCTTCTTTTATAGTTAGAAACTGAAAATTCTCGAATTTGTTTTGAGAAAACAGGTTTGGTATACCAAAAAGAAATAGGAGAAATACAGTGTTTTTGCGGCTGAACATTGTAAAGTTATTTGGGGTTTAATAGGTATGCAATTTATATTAAAAAAAACAGATAATACGACTGAAACCCACATCAAAAAGAACTTTTCTTCCGATGAAATGAAAAAGCGGATTCCTGATAATCAAAATTTAAATACTTTTTCGGAAGAAAATAAAAGTATTCTTTGGGCAAAGTTTATGGTGGAGCAATTAGTTCTGGTCAATAGTACCAAAGAAAATTTCGCCGCGGATTTCTCAGTTTTTCAAATTAATTCTTTAGGATAGAATAAAATTGGAGAAAATCTGTGAAATTCGGGGCGAAAAAATGAATTACTTAATAATGAGTTATGCTGTATAAATATTTAGATTGGTCTTTTATATACAGTGACATCATCTACCCACATCATAACAGTAGTAAATAAATTGATTCTGTTTGGATCTATGAAATTCGAGTCATTTGATCCTACATTCAGGTTAAAAATGATATTATGCGGTCCAAAATTATTTAAATTAAGCTTAGATACGCTGCTGTTAGTATAGGTTGAAACAGTCGCTCCATCTATTTTTATAGTAACTGTTACCACATTGTTTTTCATTTTCCAGAAGGATTCATACAAATGCCATCCATTATTTCCATTTAGATTAAATGTATTTGGATAGCTTCTTTCGGCAGCGTTTCCTAATTGATTGCTTCCTGAAGTCGTGCCATAAAAAAGATTAGAAGTAAAACGAGATGCATTTGGTGCAAAAGAATAGCCTTCCATGATGTCAATTTCTCCTTGAACTGGCCAAGCATTTTCTTGAACACTCCAGAATGCTGGCCAAGCCCCATAAGTATCTGTGAATGATTTATAATTAGCACCGTCCATTGCCAATAATTTAATATTGGCTGATAGCATATATTCTGTATTGTTTTCCGGCTTATACTGATAGTTTGACTTAATTAGGCCTGATTGGTATTTAGTTGCACTCAACTTTGTGGTCTTAATTTCTAGGCATCCTTTTCCATCTCTTGATTGTATTGTAGGTACGGAACTATTATAATCGCAATATTTGGAATTATAATCAGTACGTTGTGCCTTTGTCCACTTCGAAAGTGTTGATCCTACATTAAACGTGTCTTCAAATTGTTTTACCCAAGGTGCAGCAGCGAATTTATTTGTATCATTATTTTTAGCAGTACTTACAGATTGGGTTTCTGTTTCAGGAGTAAGATTGTCAGAACAGGATGCAAATCCTAATGTCCATGTTAGTGCTAAGGTAAGCACACTTAATTTTTTCATAATTTTTTTTTTAAACGGTTAGTTTTTTGGTTAAAGTAGGATTTGTCAATATTGCTACTGTTTACTACTATCATTTTATAAAAGTAATTTAAGTGTCAAAAGAATAATACCAAATTTGATGCATAATATGTCATAAATAATGTACTGAGAGGCTGTTTTATTTGAATTGAATATTTAGGTAGTGATTGGTAGTGTTTAAAATAAAAAAAATCAGAATCTGCATAAGATTTCTAGTGCGGATTTTGGTTATAAGAAGAATTTATTATAAAAAAAACACGGATTAAAAAGCTTTAAAGCCGTTCAATCCGTGTTGAAGATTTTGAATAAAATATATTTTTATTACACTAACTGTTTCAGTGCAATTTCAAAAGCTGTTGCGCTGATATTTGTTTTGGATGAGTTTAAAGCATGTGCTTTTATGATTGCATTTTTTATAATATCTGAGGTGTCATGAAAAATAGCTTCATCCGTCATTTGTACTTTTTTTTCCATGAAATAAGCAAAAACGCGAGCCATACCGCAATTCGAAATAAAATCAGGAATCAAGCTTACTTTATGATCCACTTCTTCCATGATTGAACCGAAGAAAATTTCCTTGTCGGCAAAAGGAACATTGGCGCCACACGAAATTACTTCCAGTCCGTTTGCGATTAGGCTGTCTATTTGGCTTTGTGCCACTAATCTTGAAGCAGCGCACGGCGTAAATATTTCGGCACCAATAGTCCAGATTTTTTGGTTGATTTCTTCAAAAGGAATCATATTCTCTGCTACTAATTTATTTCCGTCTTTGGCAAGGAATAATGCTTTTATTTCTTCAAAAGAAAAACCATCTTCGTTAATTAATCCGCCGTCTCTATCGATAATTCCGATGATTTTGGCTCCCATTTCAGACAAATAAAAAGCGGCAGCAGATCCTACATTTCCAAAACCCTGTACAATGGCTTTCTTTCCTTTTACAGAACCTCCGTAAATATCGTAGAAATGACGCACAGCTTCGGCAACACCATATCCGGTAATCATGTCTGCAATAGTATATTTTCGGGTAACATCAGGAGAGAATTTTGGGTTTTCGATTACTTTGATCACACCTTGACGTAATTGTCCAATTCTGTTGATTTTATCTGCTTCGGTAGGTTTGAAGTGACCGTTGAAAACACCTTCCTGCGGATGCCAAACACCACATTCTTCGGTCATTGGAATTACTTCGTGAATTTCATCTACATTCAAATCGCCTCCTGTACCGTAGTAACTTTTTAATAAAGGAGAAACCGCTTTGTACCAACGCTGCAGAACGCCTTTTTTGCGGGGATCGTTCGGATCAAAATTAATTCCGGATTTAGCACCGCCAATAGCAGGCCCAGAAACCGAAAATTTCACTTCCATCGTTTTTGCCAAAGACAAAACTTCATTCATATCCAATCCTTTTCTCATTCGGGTTCCGCCACCTGCAGCACCGCCACGAAGAGAGTTGATTACTGTCCAGCCTTCGGCTTCGGTTTCGGAATCCTTCCAGTTGAAAATGATTTCAGGGGCTTTATTTTCAAATTTCTTCAGTAAATCTTTCATATTGTTGCGATATGTTTATTTTTAGCAAATATATAAAAGGTTTTATACGAAATATATATTTAGTAAATTTTTATACTTGAATTATAGATAAAAAAATGCTCCTATATCTTTTTTTTGACATAGAAGCATTTTTATAATGCGATTTTGTTAAGGAAATTATTTTCCTAATAAACTATTTTTCAATTCTGTGTCAACAGGATTATCACTTAGCCAAATGCCAAAGAAAGCTTTTTTGAAATCTAAACCTGGAATTTTACCTTCTAAAACATTGTTTTTGTATACCCAAATTGATTTATCAGAAGGAGAATAAATTAAATTAAAACCGTCATTTACATTAGTGTCTTCACGATTCAAAAGTGTTTCTAATAAGTCTAATTGGGTTTTATAATTTGCAACGTTTTCTTCACCAACAGATTTTATAATTCCTTTTTGTAGAGATTTAGATAATTTTTTTGAAGTAACAAGCGAAGAGGTGATCTGTAAACGAATGGCCATCTCGGTATCGCTGTTTATAATTTCTCTTGCATTATCACTTAGCGTGGCCAGGTACAATGCCTGTAAATAGACTTCTGTCCACATTTTTGTGCGTGTTCCAAATCCATTTAATTGCAAATTTTTGCCTTGAAATTCAATTGTTCTGAGAAGTGTAACTCCATCAACCACAATTTGCTTTTGAGCATAAGAATTTTGCGATCCAGCTGAAATAATAAATAAAAACACAATAATGATTTTTTTCATATAATATTTTTTAAGTTGTTTGCATTCAATCAAATTGCAATTGTGGTAATTTAATTGAAGCTTTATTTAAAATGGGGAATTTTTAGTTGTTAATTTAAATAAATTTTACTTAATAAGTTTGCAGTTTTTGCTATTTTTTATTTTTAAAAATAAAGGTCTATTTAATAAACCTAAAATTAAAACTATAAAAAATGTTTTAAATGCCTAATAAGCTTTGTTTCAATTCTTCATCTACAGGATTATCACCCAGCCAAATCCCGAAAAATACTTTTTTGAAATCAAATCCTGGAACTTTTCCTTTAAATTCACCATTTTTAACAACCCAAACAGAAGAATCAGCTGGATTATAGGTTAATTCAAAAACATCTCCTCTCTTGATTTCATCGGCTAAGTAACTTTTCAATAATTCCATTTTTGGCTTTAAAACTTCAAAACTTTCCCCGGCCGATTTTTCGAACCCTACCTGCATAGCTCTTGTCAATTTACCAGATGATACTAATGCAGAAGTGATTTCAATTCTGATGGACATTTCCAAGTTGTCATTGATAATTTCTTTTGGATTTTGTGATAATTGACTCAAATACAAAGCTTGAATATAAACTTCAACCCACATTTTGGATCTTGATCCTGCACCATTTAGCTGTAAAATTTTGTTTTCAAATTTCATAGTTCTTGGGAGAGTTACTCCTTCGAATACGATTTGTTTTTGGGCTTGAACATCAGAGAATAGGGCAGTAATAATCAGTATTATCACTAACAGTATTTTTTTCATATTTAGGCGTGTTTTTGCATTTTATGCAAAATTAAAGCTAAATAGTTAGAATCTATATATTGAATCGATATTATTTTATTAATTACACAAATTATAACGTTATAGTTGGTTGTTTTCTTATAAAAACGCAATTATCTAGTAAATAATCACTTACACACAAAGTAGGAAAATATCTTTAATTATATTTATGATTGTTGAAAGTATTAAATGGCAACATGCTTTTTGAAGCTTACGCAAAATATTTTTTTATTTTTCAAGGAATATAAATCACTCCAGAACTATGATCAAATTTAGCGCCAGTTACGCTCTGAAGGGCATTCACTTCTTCCCGCATTTTTAAAACACCTAATAAGGCAAAGATTAAGGCTTCTTTGAATTCCAGGATTTTTTTTGACGGAATGATAACATTCATTTCTGGCAGGTGAAATTGCATTCTTTCGATTAGAAAATCATTGTAGGCACCTCCGCCGGTAGTGAGCATACTTCCTTTTTTATTTGGCAGAGCCAAAGCTATTTGGACTGCTATATGTTCAGTGTATGTGTGTAATTTATCTTCGATGGAAATGGGATACATTTCAATTATAGGTAAAACAGTTTCTTTCACAAATTCGAATCCCAACGATTTTGGATGTTTTTTTTGATAAAAATCTAAAGAGTTTAGTTTGTTTAATAAATCAGTACTGCAATTTCCAGTTTTAGAAATTTTACCCTTGTCATCGTAATCCAATCCCAGCTGATTTGCATAAAAATTTAGAACAGTATTTACTGCCGAAATATCAAATGCAATTCGGTTATTATTTTCTTCAAAAGACACATTCGAAAAACCGCCTAGATTCATGCAATAATAATATTCCTGAAATAAGATCCGGTCGCCGATGGGAACTAATGGTGCGCCTTGACCTCCTAATTGAACATCCTGTACTCTGAAATCACAGACTGTTTTTTGTTGAATTAGTTTGGCAATTTCAGGCAAATTACCAATTTGAAGTGTAAAGCCGTTTTGTGGCTGATGCAAAATAGTATGTCCGTGTGAACAAACTGCATCTAAATTTTCAAGAGCATGTTTGTTTATAAAATTTACTATTATGGAAGCCAAAAGCTGCGTATAGTTTTCGTTTAATTCCTCAAGTTGGTTTTCAGTATAATCTACAGCTGTTTTTAAAGCTGTAATCCAATTTGAATCGTAAGAAATGGTTTCGCTTTTAAGGATTTCAAATGTCCATTTATCATTTTTTATTTGGAATTGAATATGAGCCAAATCGACTCCATCCAGCGAAGTTCCTGACATCACTCCGATAACGTTATAGTAATCTTTTTTCATAGGCCAAATTTACGATTCAAAATTGAAAATTTCATAATTAAAAATTACCTTTGAGAATATTTTTTAAACAAAAACCACACTTTATTTTATATTATTATGGATTTTAATCTAACCGAAGAACAATTAATGATACAACAAGCAGCGCGGGATTTTGCTCATGCTGAATTGTTGGAAGGAGTAATCGAACGAGACGAACACTCCAAATTCCCTACTGAACAAGTCAAAAAAATGGCTGAACTTGGATTTTTGGGAATGATGGTTGATCCAAAATATGGAGGTTCTGGCTTGGACAGTGTTTCTTATGTTTTGGCCATTTCAGAAATTGCCAAAATTGATGCTTCAGCAGCAGTTATCATGTCTGTAAATAATTCATTGGTTTGTGCAGGATTAGAAAAATATTGTAATGAAGAACAAAAGATGAAATATCTGGTTCCGCTTGCCAAAGGAGAGGTAATCGGCGCATTTTGTCTGTCTGAACCAGAAGCTGGATCAGATGCAACTTCGCAAAAAACAACAGCGATTGATAAAGGAGATTATTATTTGTTAAACGGAACCAAAAACTGGATTACCAATGGAGGAAGCGCTTCTACTTATATTGTAATGGCCCAAACGGATATTGAAAAAGGACATAAAGGAATCAATGCTTTTATTGTCGAAAAAGGCTGGGCTGGTTTTGATATCGGACCAAAAGAAAAGAAAATGGGAATTCGTGGATCTGACACACATTCTTTAATGTTTAATGATGTAAAAGTGCCAAAAGAAAATAGAATTGGTGCGGATGGTTTTGGTTTTAATTTTGCTATGGCAGTTTTAAACGGAGGACGTATTGGAATTGCTTCTCAAGCCTTGGGAATTGCAGAGGGAGCTTATGAATTGGCTTTAAAATATTCTCAGGAACGTAAAGCTTTTGGAAAAGAAATTTTCAAACACCAGGCGATTGCTTTTAAACTTGCCGATATGGCGACTCAAATTTCGGCTACGAGATTATTGTGCTATAATGCGGCTTATCAAAAAGATGCTGGAATGGATATTTCGCAATCTGGAGCAATGGCTAAATTATTTGCCTCTCAAACTGCTATGGACACCACGATCGAAGCCGTACAAATTCACGGCGGGAACGGTTATGTAGCCGAGTATCATGTGGAGCGTATGATGCGTGATGCTAAAATCACTCAAATTTATGAAGGAACTTCTGAAATTCAGCGTATTGTAATTTCAAGGACTTTAATTCCATAATTGAATTTTATAAATTGACACAAAAATCCAAACTTGAATTTCGAGTTTGGATTTTTTTTTATTTAATGGACATGCTTTTTAAACCCAAATTACGCATTAGAGAAAATCATTAAATTAGACTTTAAAATCCTAATGCGTAGCATTAGAAAAAATAGAGCTATGGAATTTGATATATCCTATACCAGCAAAGAGATTACATCTTGGGGTGGAATGTTTTTTTTTAAAGCAAATGCTTCAAAAAATTGGCTTTAGGGAGCAAATTGTGGTTCTTTGCCCCAACCTGGTTCTAATCGAAGTCATAAAATAATTACTATAATCGAAGCATTTGTTGCGTGTGTTTGGTGTGGAGCGAATCGTTTTTCACATACTGAAGTGACTCGTCATGATATTGCTTTGGGGAAAATATTCGATTGGGAGGAAATTCCAGCTCAAGATACTTATAAAAGATTTTTTGCGAAATTTGACCAAGCAACAAACCAAAGAGTTAGCGATTATTTTTAGGGGAATGATGACCGCAATAATAGTATTAGATTCTTTATCGCATACCACATTTTCTGTTTCAAAATATATTATGCCAATTGGTATTCCTTTATTTTTTATCGCTTTGTCTTGTTTTCAAATGATTAAAGTCTATAAAAAACACATCAGATAACTTTATAATGCAGATTGACTCATATCGTAAGCTACAATAAAATAATTATTACCGTTAAACTGAAAATCACCAATAATAGACCATTTTAATTTTTCAATATGTGCTTTTTGTGAAGGAATATTGGTTTTGTTAATAAAAGTGATACCCACCGGAAACTTTTTCAAAAGGTGGATTCGCATAAAGTCAAAGAAAGGATGGATCAAACCTTTACCTCTGTATTTTTTGTCAATGCAAATAGGTCCATATTGAAAAGTATTAGTGTCAGTCATCTTAAAGTCCTTGAACGTGAGCCCAGGAAGCATCGGAGTCATATGATTAAAAATAGCCCACTGGCTAAAATATTGCCAGCTGGCTGCAAAGATATAAGCGATAATTTTGCCATTGTCTTTGGCAATAAACAAACCTTCTTGACGAATCACCTCCTGCAGCTGCTCAACAGAAAAAGGCGTCGTTACAAATCCTGAAGTTTTTTCTTCTTCGGACATGTTGGATACCAAATAAATGTTTTGCAATGCAATTACACCTTCAATGTCAGTACTTTTTGCTGCTTCAAATTCAATATTTTCAATCATTACGATAAATTAGCGGTTGTTTATTTGCAAAAATAGGTAAAAGGTGTGTAATTTTTTAAGTATGCAATGAATATGAGTTTTGAAATTTAAAAAGTAGAGTTTTTTAACTGTTTTGACTATTTTTGCTCCACGAAACCGTAGTGATTTCAAAATAAAATATAAACGAAGAATAGAGATACTATTTTCTGTTAAAAACAAATAATATCCTCGAATGAAAAACATCATTATTACAGGAACAAGCAGGGGAATTGGCTTTGAATTGGCTTTGAAGTTTGCCAATGCAGGTCATCAAGTACTTGCTTTGTCAAGAAAAGCAAATCAAGAATTGCTTTCTCATAAAAATATAACTTTTATTTCTGTTGATTTGTCGAATGAAGCAGAATTGCATCAAGTGACAGAGTTTTTAGCAGCGACTTGGCAAAAAATTGATGCTGTTGTTCATAATGCGGGGAGTTTATTATTGAGACCTTTTTCGGAAACGACCCAGCATGATTTCGAAAATATATATAAAGTAAACGTTTTTGGAGTTGCAAACCTGACCCGTATTTGCTTACCTTATTTGCAAAAAGGAAGTCACGTAGTAACTATTAGTTCTATGGGAGGTGTTCAGGGAAGCTTGAAATTTGCAGGATTGGCTGCTTACAGTTCCAGTAAAGGTGCCGTAATTACTTTATCAGAATTATTGGCTGAGGAATATAAAGAACAAGGAATTTCTTTTAATGTTTTGGCTTTGGGTTCGGTTCAGACTGAAATGCTGCAGGAAGCATTTCCAGGCTATCAAGCACCGCTTTCAGCAAGTGAAATGGCAAATTATATTTTTGATTTTACCCTTACAGGGAATAAATATTTTAACGGAAAAGTATTGCCGGTTTCATCAACGAACCCATAAGAGTTATAAATTATTAATTATAAGTTATGAGTGAAAGCATTGTCAAGAATAAGAGTTTTGAGTTAGCCATAAAAGGTGTTAATTTTTATAAATATTTGGTTTCCGAAAAGAAAGAATTTGTAATGAGCAAACAATTTTTGCGCTCTGTAACTTCTGTGGGAGCAAATGTTCGTGAAGCGGTAAATGCTCAAAGCAAATCCGATTTTATCCATAAATTATCTATCTCACAAAAAGAATGTGATGAAACTATGTATTGGCTTGAACTTCTAAAACAAACAGATTACATTTCTGAAAATGAGTTTAATTCAATTCATCAACAGAGTAATGAGGTTTTGAAAATCATTAGAAGTATAATAATCACTTCAAAGAAAAACTTATAACTCATAATTTATAATTCATAACTTTACCTTGAGCGAAACTCTTTTGAAATATTTACCAGAGCATTCCGTAAAGCCAGTTTTTGAACTGATTGTTACGCATCAGGTGCATCTCAAAATTGTCAATGAAAGGCAGACACGCCATGGAGATTACCGAAAAGGGATGAATGGGAAACATGAAATTACTGTTAACGCCAGCCTTAATAAATACCGATTTTTGATAACGCTGATTCATGAAATTTCACATCTGGTAGCGTTTGAAAAATTTGGGAGGAGCATCAAACCTCATGGGCAGGAATGGAAATACACTTTCCAAAGGATGATGATTCCATTTATCCGTCCTGAGATTTTTCCGAATAATTTATTACCTTTGTTAGCGAGACATTTTAAGAATCCTTCTGCAAGCAGTGATACAGACGCTACATTAGCGTTAGCTTTAAAGCAGTATGATAAACCGAATGATAAAAACTATATCTTTGAAATTCCCTATGGAAGTGTTTTTAGAATTTCAAACGGAAAGGTTTTTAAAAAAATAGCAATACGAACTAAACGATACGAATGCTTAGAAATAAGCTCTGGAAGATTATATTTATTTAATCCAAATGCTGAGGTAGAATTGTTATCAAGTTAAACAAAAGCTATTAATTGGCTATAATACCAAATAAAATGAACAAAAATTATTACGCAATATTAATGGCAGGCGGTATCGGTTCACGATTTTGGCCAGTAAGCACAAAAGAATTTCCAAAACAGTTCCATGACATGCTGGGTTCTGGAGAGACTTTAATTCAGAAAACATTCAGCCGATTATCACAAATCATTCCGAAAGAGAATATTTTGATTTTGACGCATGAGAGTTACAATGATTTGATTTTAGAACAATTGCCAATGGTGAAACAAGAGCAAATCGTTTTGGAACCAGCAATGAGAAATACAGCACCTTGTATTTTGTATGCCTCGTTAAAAATTAAAAAATTGAATCCAAATGCGGTGATGGTTGTCGCTCCAAGTGATCACTGGATAGAAGATGAAATGCAGTTTGTAGCCAATCTGCAGCGTTCTTTTGATTTATGCGAAAGAGAAGAATCTCTTATGACATTAGGGATTTTACCAACCGCTCCTAATACTGGTTATGGTTATATTGAATTTGATAAATTAGATAGCCGTTCGATAAAAAAAGTTCTTCAATTCCGAGAAAAACCAGATTCAAAAACTGCCAGACGATTTATACAAAGCAGAAATTATTTGTGGAATGCAGGTATTTTTATGTGGAGCGTTAAATCTATTTTGAAAGCTTTTGAAGAATTTCAGCCTGAAATGTATGCCCATTTTATGAAAGGGTTTGATATATATAATTCAGAGGATGAACATGCTTTTATACAGGAGAACTATCCGCAAGCAGAAAATATTTCCATAGATTATGCTATTATGGAGAATGCTCAGAATGTTTATGTGCTTCCAGCAACTTTTGACTGGAATGATTTAGGAACATGGGGCTCACTACATGAAAAACTGCCAAAAGATGATTACAACAATGCAGTGGTAAATGCTTCTGTATTATTGCAGAATTCCTCTAATAATATTATCAGGACGGCTCCAGGTAAACAAGTGATTGTTGATGGACTTGATGATTATATTATAGTTGATAAGGATTCAGTTTTATTGATTTATCCAAAAAGTAAAGAGCAGGAAATAAAAGGAATTGTTTCTCAGCTGAAATAATTTTGAATCATAAAAAAAGGCAGCAATTTTATAAAAATATTGCTGCCTTTTTTAGTGCCATACTTGGTTCAATTGAACTAGCAATCATTTACTTATTCCTCTGTATCTTGGGTTTCCTCAATATCCTCTCCTTTACTGCCCATTTTTACTTTTGGTTTGTCCTGAGTTCCTGTAACCGTCAACGGAATTCCAATAATCCCAAGCG
This sequence comes from uncultured Flavobacterium sp., assembly GCA_963511475.1. Lineage (GTDB taxonomy): Bacteria > Bacteroidota > Bacteroidia > Flavobacteriales > Flavobacteriaceae > Flavobacterium. The sequence continues at coordinate 6,101 of CAUPJC010000019.1, read as the reverse complement.
GAGGCAATCCCAATCTCATTTTGACATTCAATTTGCCGTCAAGGCTTGATGTACCTTCAATTCTTGGTCTGAAACCTGCATATTTGAATTTAAACCTTTCAATGGTAACGATGTTGTTTTTTACGGTTGACTTGATAGCTACTTTGGAAAGTTCCGGATTTTTTATCGATTCATAATCCGTAGAACTGCTCACGGCATTAAACATTTTCATCCCTTTTACCTTTACATCTTTTATGGACAACACTCCGCCACCAATTAATGAAGGATAAACTGGCATCATCTGCTGATTTAATCTTCCTTTTATTTTGTAATCCAATGAAACGATTCCCTCTGCGTTTTCGGCAGCACTAGCCATTTCTTTAAACATTTTTACTTCCTTGTAAGCTCTTTTGATATTAAAATCTGTGGCTTTGATATCGTATTCAAATACTGCTTTTTTTGGAGTGATACCTTGATACGCTGCATTCATGGCAACATTACACCCAATTAAATTAAAACCTGTATTCTGCATTAACAGCTTCCCATTTTTCATTTTCAACGCTCCTTTTCCATCTTGCAAAATCAGTCCTTGGTAATTAATTTTATGTGCTGTAGCATAAAATTGTAAATCCATATTTGATGGAATCATAATCACACCAGTTTCTTGAGCTGTTGGTTTTGGGGTACTATTTGGATCAACAGATGCAGGACTTGCTGCAGTCGTCGTTGTACTAGACATAAACTCATCTACATTGATAAATTTTGAATTCAAAGTAAATGAACCTCTTAAAGTCCCATTTTTGGAAGACATAAAATTAAACACATTCTTCAAATAGCCATTAAGTTTAAAATCAGACTGACCGTAAGAAGCCAAAAAAGTATTGAACGACATTTTATCCTGATTGAATCTAAAGATTCCTTCTTTAATCAAAAGTGATTTAGGTAAATATTCTGTTTGAACATTTATGTTTCGAAGCTCTAGTGTTCCTTTATTTTGCAACTTACTGTAATCTCCTTTTTCAGCGTAGCTTTGAATACCTTTCAATTGCAAATCGGCTTTTATAAACCCATCTACATCTAATCCTTTTTGTGAAAAAACTTTGTAAATTTTACTGATATTTAAAGTCCCTTTGGCCTTAATATCATAATTAAGATCATCAAAATTTTTCAAATTGGCTTTTACCGAAAAAGGTTGTCCTTCAAACGTAAAACCAGCAGGTTCCAATACTACCGAAAGATCATCATACGTTCCTTTTTGATTGGTTATCGTGGATATAATATTGATATCAGTAATTGGATTTGGATAATACTGGGTTTTTACAAATCCGTTTTTCAGATGCAGTTTTCCGTTTGTCTTTGGAAAAAGGCGCTGCTTTTGGTCGTATTTTCCTTTGGCTTTCAAATCACTTACCAGCATCCCTTTTAATTCAATATTCGGAATTCCAAGTGCGCGGTTTAATTTCTCCAAATCAATGTTGGAATTCAAAACCAAATCAATATCTGGCGTAGTCATTCCGTTCATTTTCAATTGCGTCTTGAGGTAATTTTTTTCTATGTTTAAAGAAACACTTTTTACATCCAGCTGTAAAAGTTCCGGATTCAATGACGGTACTTTAACTGCTATGTCCATATTAAAATCAGAAACCGGAAAAGCGCTTTTTTTATAATTTACAAATCCGTCTTTTAATTTAAAATCCAAATTTAAATCCGGTCCAATATTTTGAGATGCAATGTATTTCCCTTTAACGGTAAGCAGTAAATCGACATTTCCTTTTAATTCCGTGTCTTTTAGCCAAGTAATATATTTTGGCGGAAAAGCAGTAAAAAGGTCATAGAGATTGCTTTTATTTGATTTTAAAAGAAAATCAATATCATAGCCATCTTTTAAGAAATCGAATTTTCCTTTAAAATCAACCAAAAGCTTATTAATAGATAAGTCGTTTTCTTCAAAAAAAAATGATAATGAATTGGTGTTTATTTTGGTAATCAAATCCCCATCTATTTTTTTGTTCATCAAGTAGGGCTCATTTGCATAAATGATATTCAGCTTTTCTATTTTTAATTTAGAATGCAATTCAAATATGGCCTTACTTAAATCACCATTGCCTAAATAATTAAATCCTACAGCATCTAAATGAACATTAGTAGATTGGTCATCATAAATTAATTTAGCGTTATTGATTTCAATCCCCTCTAATTTTAATCCTGTATCCGACTGTTTCTCTTTCTCCGCCGTTTCCTTTTCGGCTTTGTACACATTATAATTCGCTTCTCCTTTTTCATTCACTTTTACATTTATCACTGAATTAAAAAGGAAAATCTGGTCTACTTTTATGCTTTCGCCAAAAACTAAACTGGTTAAGTTAATTCCAAAAGCAATTTCATCGGCACTAACTAATTTTTCGTTTTGAAAAGGTGCAGATCCATTAAGGTTGAATTTAGTCAAAGTTAAAGTCAGCGATGGAAAGTGTGTAAAAAAAGAAACATCGGCATCCGAATAATTCAGCTCTCCGTTTAATTTTTCATTGGCTGTTTTTTTGACCTGCTCTTTTATTTTATCCGAAAAAATTAAAGGAGTGATAAACATCAAGGCTAATAAAATAACTAGCGAAATACCAGTATACTTTAAAATTTTAACCCCGATAGTTTTATAATTGGCTACTGACATGTATTTGTGTACTGAATTAAAAAAAATAAAAATGATATATTATTGACTATTGAAAATGAATGTTAACCGTGTACGGTTTCGCTTTTACCGTAATTGGTAATAATCGAAGTTTCAAACTCAATCCATTCCTGCCAACGCTTATCGACATCAAAATTATCTTTATATTTTCGGGCAAAGCCAAGGAAAGTTGTATGATGTCCCGCTTCAGAAATCATTAAGTCACGATAAAACTTAGCTAATTCCGGGTCTTTTATATTCTCAGATAATACTTTGAACCGTTCACAACTTCTGGCTTCGATCATTGCCGAAAACAACAATCGATCTACCAAAGCATCTTTACGGCTTCCATCCTTTTTCATGAATTTAAAAAGTTCATTTACATAAGAATCTTTTCGCTCTCTGCCCAATGTCAGCCCTCTGCTCTTTATTAAATTATGTACCAATTGAAAATGATCTACCTCTTCTTTTGCAATGACTAATAACTCGGTTACCAATTCTTCCAGTTCCGAATTGTAAGCAATCAGACTAATGGCATTTGAAGCCGCTTTTTGTTCACACCAAGCATGATCGGTCAATATCTCTTCAATATTGCTTTCCACAATATTTACCCAGCGCGGGTCGGTAACTAATTTTAAGCCAAGCATAAATATTCTTTTTAGAACCGCAAAATTAGTGTTTTCCTATTGATTTTCCATCCGAAATGATGCTTTAACCGTCTAAATTGTATTATTTTGCACCATTATCCTAAATTATCATGACTCCTATCCCAACGCTTTTAATCATTGGTTTTGTATGGCCTGAACCCAATTCCTCAGCAGCAGGAGGTCGAATGCTACAGTTAATTAAACAGTTCCAGCAACAAGGATTTAACATAACATTTGCGAGTCCGGCTATAGACAGCGATTTTATGGCTGATTTGGCTTCACTGCATGCCGATAAAAAATCAATTGCGCTAAATTGTTCCAGCTTTGATGCTTTTATCAAAGAATTGAATCCTGCTGTCGTTTTATTTGACCGCTTTATGATTGAAGAGCAATTTGGCTGGAGAGTTGCCGAAAACTGTCCTGAAGCCTTGCGGATATTGGATACTGAAGACTTACACTGCCTGCGGTTGGCAAGACAAAAAGCTTTTAAAGAAAAAAGAGAATTTGTTGTTTCTGATTTGTTAAAAGAAGATGTGGCCAAAAGAGAAATCGCCAGTATTTTGAGATGCGACCTGTCCCTAATGATTTCAGAATTTGAAATGGATTTGTTGAAAACCACTTTTAAAATTGACCAAAAACTGTTGTATTATTTGCCTTTTTTATTAGAACCTCTTTCTAATACAACTTTTGAAAAGTTTCCAACTTTTGAAGAAAGGAATGATTTCATTTTCATAGGAAACTTTCTTCATGAACCCAACTGGAATGCCGTTCAGTATCTGAAAGAAACCATTTGGCCTTTATTAAGAAAGCAATTACCAGATGTGCAACTTCATATTTACGGAGCCTATCCATCACAAAAAGTAATGCAATTACATCAGCCCAAAGAAGGTTTCCTCATCAAAGGACGTGCAATTGATGCTAATGAAGTAGTGCAGAAAGCTAGAATTGTTTTGGCTCCATTACGCTTTGGTGCGGGCATAAAAGGAAAACTGATCGAAGCTATGCAATGCGGAACACCAAGCATTACAACCACAATCGGTGCCGAATCAATGCAGGGAAATCTGCCATGGAATGGTGTTGTGGTTGATGACGCAACCGAATTTACAACAGCTGCCGTACAATTGTACCAATACAAAGAACTTTGGAAAGCAGCACAGCAAAACGGAATCGCTATTATCAATCAGCGGTATTCAAAAGGATTGTTTGAAAAAGATTTTGCAGACCAAATACATTTTTTGCGTTCCAACTTACAACAGCATCGCTTGGACAATTTTTTGGGCGCTTTGTTACAGCACCACACTTTAACCAGTACAAAATACATGTCACGCTGGATTGAAGCCAAAAACAAGAAAGTTTAAAATTTTAGTATTGCGCTTATTATTATAGACTATAGAAGCATCGTTCAAATATTTAGTCTCAAATTCTATTGACTTTATATACTAGAATTTTGCACATTAAAAAACAGTACAAAAAAAACATATATTTGTAATCTACATAGTTTGCCCCGAACTTAATACAATATTCCATAACAAAGCATTTTAACCTACAATGAATTCCAACAATAAATTTTCAAATGCTATTGCCTTATTTTCAACAGGTTTACTAGCAGGTACATTTTTCTATGTGAAATTTAATGTATTACCAACTTTTTGGGAAGTCCCACCATTTGTCCACCTCTGTTTTAGATCCACTCTAATGAAGCATAATGATGTTGTTTTTCAATTATTAATGATAACTTCCATTATTACTTGTATTTGGTTTACATGGAGAATAAGGTCTCTAAAGCATATCAGCATTTTTACTGGTTTTGCCGCAATTCTAGCAATAACAGCATATTTAATTACTTATTTTGGGAATTTACCAATCAATTCTCAACTTAAAATTTGGCTAGAAACCTCCCCTCCAAAAAACTGGGTGAAAATTCTTAAAACTTGGGATTTTTATCATACTTGCAGAACAGCTGCGGCCATAGGAAGTTTTATAATGATATTAATTGCAACTTTTTTTAAAAAACAATTATTTAAAAAACAGTTTCAACGTAACAATTAATTAAAGCGTTTACTGTTTTTTATTACAAATGGGACGATAGAGATTAGATAGAATTGAATTCTGTTTCTGTTATAGATACATGTCATGCTGGATTGAAACCAAAAATAGCAAAAAAGATTAATTACAACAGCATAAGGAGCCACGGATTAGATGGATTTACACGAATTTTTCATCTCCAACTGAAAAAAATAAATGAAAACCCAAAGCATTTGTTGCTTACATATCGGCTTTTACTAACTTAGAATATCAGCAGCTTAGTCTCTCAGCCTCTCATTTAAGAATTAAACTCATTTTTATTGCATTTTTTTTACTTTTTAAAACACTAAATACCAGCAAACTGAATACTTTTCCAAAATAAAAAGCAAAATTTCTTTGAAAATGTTTTGCATAATCGAAAAACCAGCCTATATTTGCACTCGCAATCACAAAACGATAGCAACCTAGTAAAATAGGGCGATTAGCTCAGCTGGTTCAGAGCACCTCGTTTACACCGAGGGGGTCGGGGGTTCGAACCCCTCATCGCCCACACAAAGACAAACAACGCCATTGGATTCCAATGGCGTTGTTTTTTATACTTCACAAATTGCTTGCCTTAATTTTTTTATGGATCAATCTCAAAATGGATCAACACGAAAAGTTGTGGATTAGCAAAAATTAAGCATAAATATTAGTTAGCCTAAAAAGGAAGAAAGCAACGTTTCTAACGCCTCTAAATTGACTTCTAAATGCTTTTATTTTAGCATTGAAAGATTCCGCAGATG
>CAUPJC010000018.1:0-98656 GCA_963511475.1 uncultured Flavobacterium sp. | reverse complement strand
TGCGCATTATGTGAAGATATGCGAATTGGTGGATGGAGACGTAAGTGCCGAAGTGATTTCGACTGATTTTGACGGAATGGTTGCCGAAGGAGAAAAACTGGCAGCACTGCATCCGCAGATTGTGGTTAAAATACCGATGATCAAAGACGGAATAAAAGCGATTAAATATTTTTCGAACAAAGGAATCAGAACCAACTGTACATTAGTGTTCTCAGCAGGTCAGGCATTGCTTGCCGCCAAAGCTGGGGCAACTTATGTTTCTCCATTTATCGGAAGACTTGATGATATTTCTACAGACGGACTACAGCTGATTGAAGATATCAAACTGATTTATGACAATTACGGTTATGAAACCCAAATTCTTGCAGCTTCCGTGCGTCACGTCATGCATATTATAAATTGTGCCAAAATTGGTGCTGATGTTATTACTGGGCCATTAAGCGCAATCGAGGGGTTATTGAAACACCCGCTTACCGACAGCGGACTGGCAACTTTCTTGGCGGATTACCAAAAGGGGAATAGCTAGAGATTAAATACCTTTTAAAAAACTCCCTTAGTCTAATACAGTTTCTTCTATTATGTCTATGTAATAAAGATAACAGGACTATAAATTGTCCTGTTATCTTTATATTAGCCCTTCATCACTTTTTCAAAACTAGATTACAACCATAAATCAGCAAAATGAAAAACATATTACCTTCCTTGATTATCCTATGCTTTTGTTTAAGCGGTCACGCTCAAAATTTCCACAAAACAAGTCATGGGATTAAAACTGTAGCTAATGGCAATACTGTTGAAATACAATTTTATAGTCCGTCTATTGTGAGAGTTATAAAATTTCCAGCAGGCAAATCCTACTCTAAAGAAAGTCTATCAGTAGTTTTAAGTCCTTCTCAAACAACTTTTACAGCCAAAGAAGACAACAAATTTATACTCTTAAAATCAGATAAATTAAGCATAACGATAAATACTTCGTCTGGAGATATTACATTTGGTTCCGCTTCAGGAAAGCAACTGTTAAAAGAGAAACCTGAGGGAACAAAATTTATCCCTTTTGACGATGCAGGAGCTAACACGTACAATGTATATCAATCCTTTAGTTTAGACAAAGAGGAACCTATCTATGGTTTGGGCCAGCATCCAAGAGCTGATTTAAACCAAAGAAACCAAAAATATCATCTGGAACAGGGAAATACTGACGATGCAGTAACCTTTTTCCAGTCCGTAAAAGGTTATGGACTGTATTGGGACAATTATTCCCCAACCGAATTTACGGATGATGCAAACGAAACCTCTTTTAAATCAGAAGTTGGAGATGCTGTAGACTACTATTTTATGTATGGAGGCAATGCTGATGGGGTAATTGCCAATATGAGAGAACTTACGGGCAATGCTCCAATGTTTCCATTATGGACATATGGTTTTTGGCAGAGTAAAGAACGTTATAAAAGCCAAAATGAAATAGTAAATGTGGTAAAAAAATACCGCGAGCTGGGTGTTCCGCTGGATGGCATTATTCAGGATTGGCAATATTGGGGTAATAATTACTTGTGGAATGCCATGGATTTTCTAAATCCAGAATTTTCAGATCCTAAAAGAATGATAGAAGGCATTCATGGTCTTAATGCCCATATGATAATTTCGATTTGGTCATCTTTCGGACCAGAGACCAAACAGTACAAGGAAATGGACAAAAAAGGAATGCTTTTTAATATAAGAACCTGGCCTGAATCGGGCATAGAGACTTGGCCTCCTAATCTTGATTATCCTTCGGGGGTAAGAGTATATGACCCTTATAACCCTGAAGCACGAGATATTTACTGGAAATATGCCAACGCAGGTTTGTTTGCCAGAGGCATCGACGGATGGTGGATGGATTCAACAGAGCCCGACCATTTTGGAGCAAAACAAGAAGATTATGATACCAAAACCTATCTGGGTTCATTCCGCAAAGTACGTAATGCTTTCCCGCTGATGACTGTAGGAGGCGTGTATGACCATCAGCGCAAAACCTCTTCTGACAAACGTGTATTTATCCTAACTAGATCTGCCTTTGCGGGGCAGCAACGTTATGGAGCCAATACATGGTCTGGCGATACAGGTTCTAGCTGGGAAACACTTCGCAATCAGATACCGGCTGGTTTAAATTTTACACTTTCTGGAATTCCGCATTGGAATTCGGATATAGGTGGCTTTTTTGCAGGAGCCTATAATACTGGAAACGGAGCAACAGGTTCTAAAAACCCTCTATTTCAGGAGCTATATGTTCGCTGGATCCAGTTCGGAACCTTTAATGCGATGATGCGTTCACATGGTACGGATATCCCGAGAGAAATATATCAATTTGGAAAAAAAGGTGAACCAATATATGATGCTATAGACAAATCCATTAACCTGCGTTATGCATTATTACCCTATATCTACTCTACTTCATGGGAAGTTACCAACAAACAATCTAGTTTTATGCGTGCGTTATTTATGGACTATGCAAATGACAAAAAAGTTTGGGATATGAATAATGAGTACATGTTTGGCAAATCCATTCTTGTAGCTCCAATTGTCCAGGCACAATATACACCAGAAACCATAGTAAAAGTAAATGAAGAAACTGGATGGGATAAACAGGATTCTAAAAGTAATGATGCAAAAAATACTGTAGACTTTACTGCTGAAAAAACAAGAAAAGTATATCTGCCTGAAGGGAATATTTGGTACGACTTCTGGACAAATGAAAAGTTCAAGGGAGGTCAAGAAATTATAAGAAAAACTACAATTGACATGATTCCGCTCTATGTTAAGGCGGGAGCCATAATTCCTGTGGGGCCACCATTACAATATGCCACTGAAAAAAAATGGGATGATCTTGAAATAAAAGTATATCCTGATGCAGACGGCTCTTTCACACTCTATGAAGACGAGTTTGACAACTACAATTATGAGAAAGGGGCTTACACAGAAATAGAATTTTTATGGAGTGATGCATCTCAAAAATTAACTATTGCTAATAGAAAAGGGGCATACAAAGGAATGCTACTAAATAGGAAATTTACAATTGTACTGTCTTCTGGACAAAAAAAAGTCATTGCTTACAATGGTAAAAAAACAATAGTAAAATTTTAGAATATAAAGTGGGAAATCATTTCACCTGAATTTTTCATTTTTAAAACTTAAATTTAGTTCAATAAAAAAAGGAAGTTTCATCAACAGAAACTTCCTTTTTTATTTATTTCAAAATTAAAACTAATTAATTCTTCTTAAAAATTAATAGCAAAATCATTCAAGAGTTTGGCATCATATTTCTCTTTGTCAAAAGTATAGAGATAAGAACCTTTTCTTGATGATGTCATGTCTTTCTCGTCTAATTTTATCAAGATATCCAATGAATTTATTTTACTGATAAAATTTCTTTTGTCAATTTCTTTGTCCAAAATGGATTCATACAGTTTAAGCAGCTGGCTCATTTTGAACTTTTCTGGCAAAAGTTCAAAACCAACAGGCCGCATAGATGTTCTGTAACGCAATCTTCTGATGGCATGTGCTAACATCTTATCGTGGTCAAAAATCAATTTTGGTACTTCTGAGATACTAAACCATTTGGCATGATAATTCTGAATCAATTCAGCATTATGGTTTTCAATATTTATCAAAGCATAATAAGCAACTGATATTGTTCTTTCGACAGGATCACGATCAATCTCACTATACGTGTAAAGCTGTTCCATATAAATATCGTTGAAACCCGTATAGGTATTTAAGACCCTAATTGCCGCATCATCTAGCACTTCTTCTTTTTTAAGGAATCCTCCCATCAAGGACCATTTCCCCTTTTCAGGTTCAAAATCCCTTTTAATCAACAGAATTTTCAGTCCTCCTTCATCAAACCCGAAAATAATACAATCTACAGCCAGTAAAACTTTGTCCTCAGTACTATAACTATTTAACATATTTACATTTATATATACTGTAAATATAAGAACTTCCTTAAAACTACCAAATTTATTTAGTGTGGGTAACACACTAATACTAGTGAAACGATACAAAATTGAATACAAGTTATTGATTATCTGAATTATTAATTCGAATCACCTCTTTTTGATAATAGATAAAATACATTTTTAAACAATCAAAATGGAACAAAACACCACGTTCGAGATTGATTTTTGAATACAGTTCGCTTAATTAAGTGTTAAAAGTACATTTAAATGTGTTTTTCGATTCCTTTTAAGAGCAAAATTTAAACTCAAAATAAATATTTTAACAAGTATAACATTCTATTTTTAATAAAAATTTAAGAACTGATAAAAAAATTAAGTCAAATTAAATAATTTAAATAATAACATATAACTTATTGATTTACAGTAATTTAAAAAATACGAAAACGTTTTTTCAATCTAAAAAACACACATATTCCTGCATTTTCACCTCAATTTTATGGTATCCATTTTTTTTTCAATCTTTTTTTATCAGATTAATTTGTTTTTATGCTTTTTTTTTATTTAAATTTACAAATGTAAAAACTACACTTATAATTAACCAAAATGCAATCAGTATGACAACAAACCACAGATTATTTTTTTACTGCAATTTTTTATTGCCTAAAAAAGAATGGCTAATAGCATTATTAGTAATGCTCTTTAGTACTTATACTGTATCGGCGCAACAAGCCAATACTGTAACGGGAAAAATCACTTCTTCAAGTGATGGCACGCCTCTACCAGGAGTCAATATTTTAGTAAAAGGCAACACCACTGCTACTTCAACAGGATTTGACGGTGAATATTCTATTAATGCTAAACCAACAGATGTACTTGTTTTCTCGTATGTAGGATATGAAACTAAAGAAGTAACTATTTCAAACCGCACTCAAATCAATTTTGCGTTAAAAGATGATAATAACAAATTAAATGAAGTTGTTGTAGTTGGATATGGTACACAAAAGAAAGCCGACTTAACAGGGTCTGTTGGTATCGTAAATATGGAAAATGCAAAAAAAGTGATAGCTTACGATGCAGCCAAAGTTTTACAAGGTCAAGTAGCGGGTGTTACTGTACAATCCTCTGGAGAACCTGGAGGTTTTGTAAATATTAAAATTAGAGGAATTGGTTCGCTTACAAACAACAATCCGCTATGGGTTATTGATGGAGTTATTCTCGATAGTCCTTATGATTTTGCCACAGGCGATATAGAATCAATGCAAGTCCTTAAAGATGCATCATCGGCTGCAATTTATGGAGTTCGAGGAGCAAATGGGGTAGTTATTATTACTACCAAAAAAGGGAAAGCAGGAAATATGAGCATTAAATACAAATCTATATTAAGCGCTCAAGAAGTAACGAAAAGATGGTCATTGACTGATAGAGTTGGCTATCAAACTATTGCAAATGAAGCAGAAAAAAATAGAGATCTTCAAAATCAAGCAGCAATCAATATTGCTCCAGGTAATGATCCAGCTAGTCCTTTTTATATCGACAATGTAGATACCGATTGGCAAAAGGAAGCATATACTACTGGTGTAATACAAAATCATTCTATTGGAATTTCAGGAGGAGCAGAATCAATGTCATACAATATGAATGTAGATTACTTTAACAACACAAGCTACCTTAAAACACCACAGGAATATGAAAGATATGCTTACAATTTGAATTTGAATGGTACAAAAGGAAAATTCAAATATGGTACAAAAATAAGCTATACACAATCCGATAAAGAAAACTTTAACACCTATTTTGGAACAGCAATATCAGGCTTACTAACTGCAATTCCAACTATTCCACTTTATGATGAAAATAGACTTGGCGGGTACGGAGGTGCTGATTCAAACACGCAAAGAGCAATTTCATTAAACGTAATAGGCTTTAATAATCTAGTTCAAAATGAAACCAAAAGAAATCGTTTTGTAGGAAATATTTGGGCACAAATAGAGATCGTAAAAGGTTTGAAATTCAAAACAAATATTAGTGCTGATCGATTGGACTTCAAAAACAGATATCATAATCCACCAAGTGATTTAGGTTGGTATTTTATTGTGAACGAAGAAAAATCAACACTTGATGCTAGTAATGGCAGCGAAACTAGAACCTTTTTTGACAACACATTAACTTATGATTTAAGCATAGGAAAGCACAAAATTGAAGCTTTGGCTGGTATTACCCAAGAAAATTTCAATCATTACAATCATATCTCAAATGGGTTAGGCTATAAAACAGGTGAAATTGTACATATTGAAAATGCTGACAAAATAAGCACAAAAGAATATGAATCAAGAATAACGGCAAAATCATTTATCAGCAGATTAAGCTATAATTATGAAGATCGATATTTTATTCAGGGGAATTTCAGACAAGATAAATCATCGCTTTTTGCTGAAAAGAACAACACAGCCAATGCATATTCTTTTTCTGCTGGATGGAAGTTAAGCAGTGAAAAATTCATAACTCTTCCTTCTTGGATAAATTTAATTAAACTTAGAGGAGGTTATGGAATTTTAGGAAATAATACCCTAGGAGCATATAGCTATGCCGAAACTGTCAATCCTTATATTAATTATTCATTTACTAATAGTAATGGAGTATCTACATTGGCACCTGGAACCGCAGTTGTCACAGCAAAGGATCCTGATATTAAATGGGAAACTTCGAAATCTACTTCTGTAGCTTTAGAGTTAGGAATGTTTGAAAACAGTCTACAATTCACAGGAGAATATTATGAAAAAAGAACATCTGACCTTCTGGCAGATGCACCAACACCTTTATCTTCTGGGTCTTTCCCAGCACTTATTAGAACTAATGTTGCGGAAGTTAAAAATTCTGGATTAGAGTTCTCTTTATCATATGCTAATAATCACAATGCTTTCAAATACAATATTTCTGGTAATTTTTCTACATTAGAAAACGAAGTTTTACAATTAAATAATAACAATGATCCTATTTATGGAGCAGCTTCAAAAACAATGGTAGGAAGGTCAATTGGAGAATTGTTTGCATTTGAAACTATTGGTATTTTCCAGAATGATGCAGAGGTTGCCGCTTCTCCATTGCAAAACGGAGCTAGACCTGGAGATATTAAATTTAGAGATACTGATGGAGATGGTAAAATCACAAATGAAGATAGAACTTTTCAAGGATCAGCTATACCAAAATACACCTATGGTTTGAATTTTGGTTGCTCGTACAAAAATTTTGATTTTTCTATCTTTTTTCAAGGACAATCTGGCAATAAAATATTTAACTCAACATACCGTGACTTAATGGCTGGACAATACTCTAATGCCAGTACTGATATGTTGAATTATTGGACTACTTCAAACACAAACACTAATGTGCCTAGACCTATAATTGGTGATCCAAATTCTAACGGAAGAGATTCTGATCGATTTATTGAAAGTGGTGACTATCTTAAATTACAAAATTCTCAAATTGGGTATAATATTCCTGTAGCAAACTCCAAATTCATTAGCAAAGCTAGACTTTACCTTAGTGGTCAAAACCTATTAACCTTTACTAAATACAATGGTAATGATCCAGATTTCATAAGTGATGGATTATTTTCTAGAGCCTACGAAGGAGGGTCATTCCCAAATCCTAGAACAATTTCAATGGGAGTAGAAGTTGAGTTTTAATACCGTATTAACAATAATAAATAACGACATGAAATATAAAATATTAAGATATACTATGCTCTCTCTTTCACTAGTTGTATTGTCAACTAGCTGTGTAAAAGATGAAGATTTAGTGCAAGCAGATCCAAATTTTGAAACTACTGGTTCATTTTGGAAAACAGATGCTGATGCAATGCAAGGCTTAACTGCAACCTATTCCGCTATGGTTACAGATGGTGCTTATCAACGAAGCACTCCATTATGTTTAGACCTTAAGGCAGATGATTCCCGTAGTCATAGCCCTTGGGGTGCAATGCAAAACGTAGGACGCTTCAATAGCGATGTTTATAATTTCGACATATACGGATGGGCTTATGAAACTTATTTCATAGGTATTAATCGTGCCAATCAAGTTCTTTCTAGAGTACCAGGTATTGACATGGATGCAGATCTTAAAAATAGGATATTAGGACAAGCATATTTTTTAAGAGGTTTGTATTTATTTCATGCAGTGAATATGTTTCAAAACGTACCTGTACCAACTGAACCAGCTGCATTTTATCCACAAAAAACAAATGCGGAAGGTTGGGCACAAGTAATTGCAGATTTTCAAAGGGCATCTGAGCTGTTACCAACTTCTTATGGTGGTGTTTCAGGATTGGATGCTGGAGAAAAAGGTCGTGCAACAAAAGGAGCTGCTTTGGGCTATTTAGGAAAAGCTTACTTATTTACTAAGGATTTCCAAAATGCCCAAATAACTTTTAAGAAAGTTATAGATTTAGGTGTTTACTCTTTAGTTTCAAATTATCGCGATAATTTTACTGAGGCAAACGAAAATAATTCTGAATCATTATTTGAAGTTCAATTTGATTCCTCTTTAGGTGGAACATTGATTTTTCCTCAAGGAGGACATCCAGATCCAACTTGGAATCAAGCTTCGGCAAGAGCAATAACATATGCCGCAAGAGGTTTTGGGTGGACAGATGTGCAGCCTACTCGTACATTATTAAATGATTTTCTAATTGAAAAAACAACTTCAAATCAAGAAGACCCACGCCTAATTGCGACAATAATGTACAATAAACCTGGAGGTGTAAAGCTATATGGTGTTGATTTTGCAACCCGTTATTCAAATAGCCCTGGCGATTTAAATGATGTTTTTTGCAATAAATATGAAAATTCAGAAACTAAATCAGATGAATTTGGCTGGAAATCTGGAATTAACGAAAGATTATTGCGCTATGCAGATGTTTTACTTATGTATGCAGAATGTTTGAATGAAACTGGAGACACTCCAGGAGCCTATACTTACATCCAAAAGGTAAGAGACAGAGCAGGTTTACCAAACTTGAGCACGGCAAAACCAGGACTTAGTCAGTCTAGTATGAGAGACCAAATCGCTCATGAAAGATTTTTAGAGCTTGCTCTAGAAGGACACCGTTTTGATGACATACGTCGTTGGGGATGGTTACAAGATCCAGCTAAATTAGCTTGGCTTAAATCAAGAGATGACGAATTCAATTCTTATGTAAAAGGTAGAGAATATTTCCCAATACCACAAAAAGAAAAGGATTACAATAATGGTACCATCCAAAATGAAGGATACTAAATATTTTGTTTGAGTTAATTGAGTTTTAAAATCATATGGTAGCCCTTAAAAAGGATACCATGTGATTTTATAACATAAAGACAAATCAAAAAAACCAAGTTTTAATTAAGAATACTAATAAATTATTTTATGAAAAACACAAAATCTATTGCTTGTATTTTATTATTTGGAATGCTTATTGGTAGTTGTCAAAACGAAGAAGCGAATACTGCTTCATCAGATATAAATAAAACGTCTACTGGTACGGTAGCAAACACAAAAAGTTTAACTGCTAAGACCGTAACTGGTACTGTAGCATCCCATGATCCTAGTACGATTGTAAAAAGTGGCGTGAATTATTATGTATTTACCACTGGAGATAATATCCCGATGACATATTCAACCAATTTAGTTAACTGGAGTTGGGGAACATCTGTATTTACTTCGACACCGAGCTGGATAGCCAGCTACGTTCCCGGATTTACAAAAAACTTTTGGGCTCCTGATGTAGCTTGGTTTAATAATCGATGGAATATGTATTATTCTTGTTCTACTTTTGGTTCAGCAACTTCGGCAATTGGTTTGGTAACTGCTCCGTCAATTTCACAAAGTGCCGGCACAAAATGGACAGACAGAGGGCGAGTAGTTTCATCTACTTCATCATCAGATGTGAATGCTATAGACCCTTCTATCTTGGTAGATGGCTCGAATGTATACATGGCTTATGGCTCTTGGCACGCAGGAATAGGTGTTGTACAAATTACGCCATCAACTGGATTACCAACAGGAACTAGAACAATTGTTGCTGGCGGAAGCGCAGCCTCTTGGGAAGCTCCTTGTTTAATCAAAGAAGGAAGTTATTATTATATGTTTGTAAACCGTGGCAATTGCTGCCAAGGAGTCAACAGTACTTATTACATTGTTGTGGGCCGTTCAACAAGTCCTTTTGGACCATTTGTAGATAAAAGTGGCGTAAAGCTAACCTCAGGCGGAGGCACAACAGTATTGGCAAAACAAGGAAACTATATTGGACCAGGACATTTATCAAGAATTACAGGAACTCAAAAAGGATCTGTACATTATTACGACGGTGCCGATAGCGGTAATCCAAAACTTGAAATTGTTTATTTTACATGGTCAAATGGCTGGCCAACGCTTTCATATTAAAAATTATTATTACATTAAAAAATATCATGGGGTAAACTCCACAAAAGAACCCCATGATTTTATAAATTAGAAAAGACATGAAAAAGACATTCTTATTGTTATTAGTTTTAACTTTTTGCAGCCAAACCTCTTTTGCGCAAAAAGAAACTACTGCACTTACTATAAAAAACACTGCAGATGCTCCAACAATCAACAAAAATATTTATGGCCATTTTGCAGAGCATTTAGGAAGATGCGTATATGGTGGTTTTTTTGTGGGTGATACTTCTAAAATACCAAATACTGCTGGTGTCCGAAATGATATTGTTAAGGCTTTGAAAGAATTAAAAATTCCAAATTTAAGATGGCCGGGTGGCTGTTTTGCCGATACATACCACTGGAAAGACGGTATTGGCCCTAAAGAACAAAGACCGACGATTGTAAATCAATGGTGGGGCGGTGTTACTGAAGACAACAGTTTTGGAACGCATGACTTCTTGAATATGTGCGAACTTCTTGGAGCTGAACCTTACTTATCTGGAAACGTAGGAAGCGGAACCGTTCAGGAATTGGCTGACTGGGTTCAATATACCAATTTTGGAGGAAAAAGTCCGATGAGTGATCTGCGTAAGAAGAACGGAAGAACAGAACCTTGGAAAGTAAAATTCTGGGGAATTGGAAATGAAGCCTGGGGCTGTGGCGGAAATATGACAGCAGATTATTACGTGGGTGAATATAGAAAATTTGCTACATTCATGTCCGATTGGCAAAACACAGGAGGTTTAACCCGCATTGCTTCCGGATCAAACAGTGCCGATTACAATTGGACCGAAACCTTAATGAAAGATATTCCCCTAAATATGTTAGGAGGAGTTGGAGTTCACCATTATGCCGTTATCGATTGGAATAAAAAAGGAGACGGAACCGATTTTTCTGAAGACGGATATTTCAATACGATGAAATCTGCTTTAAAAATGGAAGAACTGGTAACCAAACATTCTGCTATCATGGACAAATACGATCCTGAGAAAAAAGTAGCGATGATTGTTGACGAATGGGGAGCTTGGTATGAAGTAGAAAAAGGAACAAACCCTGGTTTCCTATATCAGCAAAACACAATGAGAGATGCTGTTCTTGCCGGAGCAACATTAAACATTTTCAATAACCATGCAGACAGAGTTCGTATGGCAAACTTAGCACAATGCGTAAACGTATTACAAGCTGTAATCTTAACAGATAAAGCAAAAATGATTACAACTCCCACCTATTCTGTAATGAAAATGTACAGCGTACATCAGGATGCTAAATTATTGCCAGTTACTTTTCAAACGCCATTATATACTTTTAATGGAGAAACTCTTCCTGCAATATCTGCATCAGCTTCAAAAGATAAAAACGGTGCAATACATATTTCGTTAGTGAATGTTGACGCAAAAAAAATAAACAAAATAGAAATTGACATAAAAGATCTTGGTGTTAAAAATTTCACAGGAACAATATTAACAGCAGCTAAACTGCAGGAATACAATTCATTCGAAAATCCAAATAAAATTGTACCAACAGTTTTTAAAGGTTTCGAAAATAAAAAAGGAAAACTTGAAATCACTATTCCTCCTTTCTCAGTAGTTGTCTTAGAAGGAATATAAAAAATAACAAAATGAATAACTCAAATTCAATTTTAAAAATTGCTTCGTACATCGGGCTCTTTTTGTTCGCTATTACTACGGTAAGCTGCTCAAAAGATAATCCTGTAAATGAAGATACAGATCCGCCTGTAGTTGTTGACCCGCCAGTGGTTACCCCTACTTTTCCAGGTCCCACTTATGCTGACAATTACACTTCAATTTCTTCTTGGAATAGCAGAGCGCAATGGAATTTAGCCAACGTTCACGATCCATCGGTCGAAAAATCCGGTGAATACTATTATATGTACCAAACAGATGCATCCTATGGAAACGCACATGACGGTCACGGACATTTTCCTTACAGACGCTCGAAAGATCTTGTTACCTGGGAGTACATGGGATCAGCTATGGCTGCACCTCCAGCTTGGATCAAAGAAGTTTTGAACGACAAAAGAGCAAAAATGAATCCAGCTCTACCAGCCATTGAAAATCCTAGATATGGATATTGGGCACCTTATGTTACCAAAGTGGGGAATAAATACCGCATGTATTATAGCATTGTTGTTGATGAACCAATCGTTGGAACTAACTTTGACTTTTCATGGTCAGAAAGAGCTTTTATCGGATTAGCAGAATCTGATGATTTAGCAACAAATGTTTGGGTTGATAAAGGAATGGTTGTATGCTCAGAACCAGATGGAGTAAAACCTTACTCTTATACAGGTTCTAGAAATTGGGAAAATGCTTATTTTAAGTTCAATGCTATTGACCCTACAATGATTATCACTCCGGAAGGGGAACATCATTTAATCTACGGATCTTGGCATTCAGGTATTGCTGATTTAAAATTGAATCCTACAACTGGAAAGCCAGACAAATTAGAAACACTAACTGATTATGGAACTCGTATTGCATCAAGACACCCTTCAAGTCGTTGGCAAGCTTCGGAAGGACCAGAAATCATATACAATACTGACACTCAATATTATTACCTTTTTTTAGCTTACGATGGTTTGGATGTTCCTTATAACACTAGAGTTTGCCGTTCCAAAAGTATTACTGGTCCTTTTTTAGGGATCAATGGTGCCAATGTAACTAACGGAGCCGACTGCTGGCCAATGCTTACACATCCTTATGGTTTCAATGGTCATACAGGATGGGTTGGATTTTCGCATTGTTCTGTTTTTCAAAACCCAGAAACCAAACAATGGTTTTATGCATCTCAGGCACGTTTGCCAAAAGATGTACCAGGAATCAATGCTTCGAATGCTATTATGATGGGACATGTTCGTGCTATAAAATGGACAGAAGACGGCTGGCCTGTAGTTGACCCTGAAAGATATGCGGCTGTACCGGAAACTACTATTACAGAAGCATCTTTTATTGGATCTTGGGAACAAATCACAATGAATTACCAATATGGAGTCATTCAAAAATCAATGACTGTATACTTAACAGCTGACAAAAAAATAAGCGGTGGTGTTACCGGCACTTGGTCTTATGACAGCAGTGTCAAAACATTGACGGTAAATGGCATAAAATGTAAAGTAAGTGATGCTTGGGACTGGGAAAGTGCTACACGCAAAGTGACATTAACCTATTCAGGACTTACTGGAGCTGGCGTACCAGTATGGGGCAAAAAAATAAATTAACTTTTCACAATCAAAACCCTTTTTTAAGCTTTAAAAAAGGGTTTTGAATTTCAACAAATTCCGTTTTTATAAAATACTGACTATAATGAAAAATATTATTATTCCTTTTCTTTCTCTTGTACTAATGACATCAGCCAAAATAATAGCACAAGATAATGCTTTGGCTTCCACCAAGGGAGAAAAAAAAGCACCTATTACCAATAATCCAATTATAAAAGACAAATACACAGGTGATCCTGCGGCTTTGGTTTACAAAGACAAAGTGTATCTGTATGCCGGACACGACGAAGCTCCAAATGATTTTAACTTTTATAAAATGAACGAATGGCTGGTATATTCTTCCTCTGATATGGTGCATTGGCAGGAACATCCCGTTCCGCTGAAAGTAACTCAATTTGCTTGGGCAAAATCCGATGCTTGGGCAGCTCAAGTTATTGAACGCAATGGAAAATTCTATTGGTACATTACGACTGAACACGGAACCATTAATGGAAAAGCGATTGGAGTTGCGGTTTCTGACAGCCCGACGGGACCTTTCAAAGATGCACTAGGAAAAGCGCTCATTACAAATGACATGACAAACCAAACGAGTATTACTTGGGATGATATCGATCCAACGGTAATGATTGACGATGATGGGCAGGCCTACATTTTTTGGGGAAACACGGTTTGCCATTATGCTAAATTAAAAGCAAATATGACCGAACTTGACGGCCCAATCCAAACAATCACTTTACCCAATTTTACCGAAGCACCTTGGATTCACAAACACAAAAATTGGTACTACCTATCATATGCTTATCAGTTTCCGGAGAAAATTGCTTATGCTATGAGCAAATCCATCAACGGACCATGGGAATATAAAGGCATTTTGAATGAAATTGCTGGAAATTCGAATACCAATCACCAAGCGATAATCGATTTCAAAGGAAAATCCTATTTCATTTACCACAATGGGAGCATCGAACCGAATGGTGGCAGTTTTAGAAGGTCGGTTTGTGTAGATCGTTTGTTTTACAACAAAGACGGAAGCATGAAACGCGTGATTATGACAACAGAAGGGATAACGGAGTAGGCAGTTTACAGATTGCAGTATTCAGAATGCAGTTGGCAGTTTTCAGTAAGCTGAATTGCCCAGAATATTAACAACCAAAAAACCATTCAAACTTATATTTTCTTAAATGACTTATATGTTTAAAAAAGCAACACAAATGAAACCACATAAACACATAGAACTCCTATACTCCCTTTTATTTCTTTTAATTGGAACATCCACATTTGCCCAAGACATTACCGTTCATGATCCGGTAATGATCAAGCAAAAAGACACTTACTATTTATACTGCACCGGAAAAGGAATCAGCGTTTTCAGTTCCAAAGATTTAAAAAACTGGAATAAAGAGCCTCAAATATTCCCAGAAAAGCCACTTTGGGTGGACGCAGTAGTTCCTAAATTTGACAATCATATCTGGGCACCGGACATTTCTTTTCACAACAACACCTATTATCTGTATTATTCGGTTTCCGCTTTCGCAAAAAATACTTCGGCTATTGGAGTAACAACCAATACCACTTTAGACCCAAAAGACCCAGCCTACAAATGGGTCGATCAGGGAATTGTGATTCAGTCGATTCCCAACCGAGATCTTTGGAACGCCATAGATCCTAATTTGACATTCGACGAAAACAAAACGCCTTGGCTGGCATTTGGTTCTTTTTGGGAAGGCCTGAAAATGGTCAAATTGAGTTCCGATTTAAAGTCAATCGCACAGCCACAGGAATGGCAAACCATTGCCAAACGCAAAAGAACATTTGAACTGGCTGATTCCGATCCGGGAGACGGCGCACTCGAAGCTCCTTTTATCTTCAAAAAAAACGGTTATTACTACCAATTCCTTTCTTGGGATTTGTGCTGCCGAGGAGAAAAAAGTACCTATAAAGTAGTGGTTGGAAGATCCAAAATTATTACAGGCCCTTATCTTGACAAAGAAGGAAAATCATTAACCGAAGGCGGAGGAAGTTTGTTAATTCAAGGCGATAAAAACTGGTTCGGAGCCGGACACAACAGCACTTACACTTTTGACGGGAAAGACTACATCATTTATCACGCCTATGATGCCAAACAAAATGGAAGACCAGTATTGCAAATAAAACAATTGCAATGGGATGCCAATTTATGGCCAAAGCTATAAAGTAGAACTATAATTATTTTTAACGCAATATACTTTTTGATATGAATTGAATGCAACCATTTATTAACCAAAAACCTATTTAAACCAACCAATTATGAAAAAAAAAGCATTTCTTAACAGTTCCATTTTTTTAAATAATTTGATTACGCATTTCTTAAATCCGACAAGTTCTTTAAACAAAATCATTAATCTTGTCTGTATTTTTTTGCTATTAAACACTTCCTTTCTTCAAGCGCAACCAGGCATTCACGATCCATCAACTACTATCAAAAATACTGATGGTAGGTATTGGCATTTTGCAACAGGCAACGGGATTTACACCATATCATCGGCGACAACCAACTTTGCAAGTTGGCAGACAGAATCTACCGTATTTGCAAACGGTACATGGCCAAGCTGGATTGCCAATTATGTTTCGGGTTTTGCAGGTAACTTTTGGGCTCCTGAAGTTATAAAAATAGGAAGTACTTATTATTGCTACTATTCTTGTGCTGGTACTGGAGCTCCTGCAGCAATAGGATTGGCAACAGCAACTAATTTGTCGGGACCATGGACTGATAAAGGAATGATCGTTGCCGCAAATAATGCTATTGATCCAGCAATTTTGATTGACGGAACCAACATGTATATGGTGTATGGCAATTGGCAGAGCGGTATTGACTTGATACAACTCAACACTACAACTGGATTACGATTAAATTCAAATCGATGGGATTTAGTTGCCGGAAACGTAGAAGCTCCCTATATTATGAAAAACGGAAGTTATTATTACGTGTTTTTCCAAAGAGGTTTGTGTTGCAGTGGACTTGATACCACTTATTATACACAAGTGGGCCGTTCAACAAGCATCACGGGTCCGTACTTAGATCAAAACGGCATTAGTCTTATGAATGATGGTGGAACTACTTTTTTACCAAACAAAAATGGCAAATACATAGGCCCAGGACATGTAGGGTATGGAGAAAGTACACTTAGTTATCATTTTTATGACGGCAACGATAACGGAGCGCCCAAACTGATGACTACCACTTTGAGTTGGGTAAACGGATGGCCAGTTGCTGGTACCGCAAGCCAGATTATTCCGAACGGCACATACAAGTTGGTAAACCGTTCTAGCGCTAAATACCTTGACAATCTTGGGGTAACCACAAATAGTGCCACTGTTGCACAATGGACAGGAGGCGCTTCTGCTAATCAACAATGGATAATTACCTATTCTGGTGGATATTATAAACTGAAATGTGTAACTGGAGGAAAATATCTGGACAATTTAGCGCACACAACCGATGGTTCAACAGTGGGACAATATGCATCCAGTACCAGCTCCAACCAACTATGGACAATATCATCTGCTGGACCTTATTACAAAATTACCAACAAAGCAAATGGCAAATGTATTGATACTGGCGGTCTAACAATAGACGGCAGCATCATGCAATTCTGGTACAGTGGGGTTAGCTATAATCAGCAATGGGGTTTGGAATTGGTAAGTACTTCAACTGCAAAAAATTTAGATTTAGAAAACAAAAAACTAGTGGGTGGGGAAATTACTGAAACCCTTTCGGTTGTTCCAAATCCTGCTAGCGGAAATGAATTTGAAGTCAATACCTATAATAAATTAAAATCCAACTTAACAATTACACTAGTAAACGTGAATGGACAAACCGTTTATACAGACACTCTTGGAGCAAAAGACCCCGGAGAATTCAGATATACGATTGACGCCTCTTCACTTCCAAAAGGAATTTATATTCTAAACGTGAGTTCTGAAACGGGGGTTAAAACAGCAAAAGTGATTCGGAATTAATTTATAAAAACTAAACCGCTATCGGCTTGAAATCCAAAGCATTTGGTTGGCAGACAGAAAGTTTGTACAGTTGAAAAACATGAATTTAAACCGCAGATATGCGAATTATTGAAAACTATTTTAAAAATCTGCGCCCCGAGCGATAGCAATCATACTAGCAAAGCAATCGGCAGTAAAATTTTTATATGCTAAAGCAAAATGTACTAAAACACATAGTTTTAACTATTTCTGTGACCAGTATAAACCACATCCTAAAAGGATAATAAACTTTGTAGGAATGCCAACCTGCAAAGTTTTTTTATTATAAATCGCAGAAATATTTTAATTTATTTTAAAATGTATTTTTTACACTTATTTTTTTTATCTTGCACCTTGCTAATAAAACCATGACTCTAAAATTTTTTATACTAAATAAATAAAAGAAATATGAAACCAAATTTAATTAACAAAATAACCCTTTGCGGATTATTACTTAATGGTATTTATGCTAATGCGCAGCAAACGATACTCGAAGTAAATACCAATAAATCCATTACCAAAATTCAGCCTACAATGTATGGTGTATTTTTTGAAGATATCAACTTTGCTGCCGATGGAGGTTTGTATGCCGAAATGGTAAAAAACCGTTCTTTTGAATTCGAAACCCCGCTTATGGGCTGGAAACAGCCTAACAGCGATACACATTCTTACAACAAACAATCTGGTATAGCTACAACTATTAAAGTAGCTGCAAATAAAACCAATCCAAACTTTTGCCGTGTACTCATCAATGATGACAAAGGATTTGAAATAATCAATGAAGGTTTCCGAGGCATGGGAATCAAGAAAGATGCAAAATACAATCTTTCGCTAAAAGCAGCGAACCCAAGCGGTGAAATCAAAAAAATTATTATTCAATTTATTGATAAAGACAAAAAAGTTCTGGGTGAAACCAGAATTACCCCTACCGATAAGGATTGGCAGAATTACACTGCACAATTTACAGCTGCACAAACTGAAGCAAAAGCGCAATTAAAAATCACTTTTGAAGGGACGGGAACAATCGATTTGGATATGATCTCTATATTTCCGGAAGACACTTGGAACAATAGAAAAAATGGTCTGCGCAAAGACATCGTACAGTTATTATATGATATGAAACCGGGATTCCTGCGATTCCCTGGTGGCTGTATCGTTGAAGGGAGAACGCTTGCTGAACGTTACCAATGGAAAAAAACAGTTGGTGACGTGGATAAAAGAGAAACCTTAATCAACCGTTGGAACGTCGAATTCAAGCATAGACCTGCGCCTGATTATTTCCAGACTTTTGGATTGGGATTTTTTGAATATTTCCAGCTTTCAGAAGATATTGGAGCTGCTCCTCTTCCTATCTTGAGCTGCGGTATGGCCTGCCAGTTCAACACTGGAGAATTGGTTCCCATGGCTGAACTGGATCCTTATGTACAGGATGCTTTGGACTTAATTGAGTTTGCAAATGGAAGTGTTGATACTCCTTGGGGTAAAGTACGTTCGGATATGGGACACCCAAAACCGTTTAATTTAAAACACATAGGTGTGGGTAACGAACAATGGGGACCACAATACATCGAAAGATACAAAGTTTTTGAAAAAGCCATTAAAGACAAATATCCGAACATAATTATTGTTTCGGGTGCCGGACCATCTCCAGATGGCGATTATTTTGTTTATGGCATGCAGGAATTAAAAAAACTAAATGCTGAAATTGTAGACGAACATTATTATAAAGATGCAAAATGGTTTAGAGAAAATGCAACCCGCTACGACAATTATGATCGAAAAGGACCAAAAGTGTTTGCTGGAGAATATGCAGCACAGAGCGTTGCTACTGTAAGTCCGGAAAACAAAAATACTTGGGAATGCGCTTTCTCCGAAGCCGCTTTTATGACAGGTCTGGAACGAAATGCAGAAGTAGTTCACTTAACTTCATACGCTCCTTTAATGGCACATTCCGAAGCATGGCAATGGACACCGGATATGATTTGGTTCAACAATTTAGAATCATATGGAACGGCTAATTATTATGTACAAAAATTATTCGCAAACAATAAAGGAACTGATTTATTATCGATAACCAAAGATGGTAAAGCATTAACTGGTCAAAATGAATTGTTTGCATCGGCAGTGAAAGATGTTATTACGAAAGAAGTTATTGTAAAAATAGTAAACACTTCTGCGAAAGCACAAGACTTAAATCTTGATTTAAAAGGAAGCAAATTACTGTCAAAAGGAACCGTTATTACACTTACGAGTCTAAATACTAATGATGAAAATTCATTTGCCTCACCTAAAAAAATCAGCCCGAAAGAAAGCGAATATACGTTAAAAGGCGAAAAGGCAGCTTTGAGTGTTCCTGCTTATTCTGTTACTGTTTTAAAGTTGAAAATGAAATAATTTCAACAAAAAATAAATTAAGTGTTTTTTATACACTTATTAAATAATTATATATATATTTGTACATATATAAAAAGAATCGTGATGAAAAATTATGTAATAGGATTAGATTATGGCTCAGATTCTGTTCGCGCAGTATTGATAGACACTGAGAATGGACAGGAACTAGCATCAAGCGTTTGTGATTACAAGCGATGGAAAAATAAAGAATATTGTAATGCATCTATAAATCAGTTTCGCCAGCATCCTTTGGATCATATCGAAGGATTAGAAACTACCATAAAAAATGTAGTCGAAAACAGTAAAGTAGATCCTTCGCTTATTCGAAGCATTTGCATCGACACAACAGGATCTTCACCAGTACCGGTTGCCGAAGATGGAACACCACTAGCGCTGACCAAAGGTTTTGAACATAATCCAAATGCCATGATGGTTTTATGGAAAGATCACACCGCAATAAATGAAGCAAATGAAATAAATGAATTGGCATCCAACTGGGGCGGAGAAAATTTCACAAAATACGAAGGAGGAATCTATTCGTCAGAATGGTTTTGGGCCAAAATATTACATGTTGCCAGAGAAGATGAAGCGGTTAAAAAAGCAACTTACACTTGGATGGAGCATTGCGATTTAATGACGTATTTATTAATCGAAAATAAAGATTTAAAAACCTTCAAAAGAAGCCGCTGTGCTGCAGGTCACAAAGCAATGTGGCACGAAGACTGGAATGGATTACCGCCAGAAGAATTTCTTGGAAAATTAGATCCATATCTAGCAACACTTCGCGGAAAATTATACGATGAAACCTACACATCCGATTTAGTTGCAGGTAATTTGAGCCAAGAATGGGCTACACGATTAGGACTTTCTACTGATACAGTTATTGCAGTAGGAACTTTTGATGCACATTCGGGAGCTGTGGGAGCCAAAATTGACGAGCACACTTTGGTTCGTGTAATGGGAACCTCAACTTGTGATATTATTGTTGATACGAAAGAATCTATTGGAACAAAAACTGTTCGCGGTATCTGCGGACAAGTAGACGGTTCTGTAATTCCAGGTTATATTGGACTCGAAGCAGGCCAATCAGCTTTTGGAGATTTATTGGCTTGGTACAAAGAATTATTATTGTGGCCGACAGAAAATTTATTAGCCTCTTCTACTCTATTGACTGACGAGCAAAAAGAACAATTGAAAGCGGAAATCAGCGATAAATTAATCATGCAGTTAACTGCCGAAGCTGAAAAAATTCCGTTATCAGAAAGTATACCAGTTGCATTAGACTGGATTAACGGCCGACGAACTCCAGACGCCAATCAGGAACTTAAAAGTGCTATTGCAAACTTATCTTTAGGAACAAAAGCACCGCATGTATTCAAATCATTGGTAAATGCGATTTGTTTTGGTTCTAAAAAGATTGTGGATCGTTTTGAAGATGAAGGCGTACGAATTGACACCGTAATTGGTATTGGCGGTGTGGCACGTAAATCGCCATTTATCATGCAGACTTTGGCCAATGTACTGAACAAACCTATCAAAGTGGCTTTATCAGATCAAGCGCCTGCATTGGGAGCCGCCATTTATGCTGCCGTTGCTGCTGGAATTTATCCAAACGTAATCGAAGCGAGCCAAAAAATGGGAAGCCCTTTTGAAAGCGAATATACGCCACAGCTTGACAAATTGGCTGCTTACAACAAATTGCTTTTAGCATACGACCAATTAAGCGTTTATGCTGATCCATCTATTAAAAAAAGAAAAAATGAGTTCACAGTATAAAGATTTAAAACAAGAGTGCTACGAAGCAAACATGCAGTTGAATGCATTGAATTTGGTAGTTTATACTTTTGGCAACGTAAGTGCGGTTGACCGCGAAAAAGGTGTTTTTGCAATTAAGCCAAGCGGCGTGCCTTACGAAGACTTAAAGCCGGAAGATATCGTAATTGTTGATTTTGACAATAACGTTATTGAAGGAAGCTTACGCCCTTCTTCGGATACAAAAACACATGCTTATTTATACAAAAACTGGCCAAATATTGGCGGTGTTGCACATACTCATGCTACATATTCTGTAGCTTGGGCACAATCACAAAGAGACATTCCGATTTTTGGAACCACCCATGCCGATCACCTTACTTCTGACATTCCGTGTGCAGAACCGATGGCAGATCACTTAATCGAAGGTAATTACGAACATAATACAGGTATTCAAATTTTGGATTGTTTCAAAGAAAAAAATCTTTCATACGAAGAAACTGAAATGGTGCTGATAGGAAACCATGGTCCTTTCGCATGGGGAAAAAACGCAGCCAAAGCCGTTTACAACAGTAAGGTTCTCGAAGTGGTAGCCGAAATGGCTTATCTGACTTTGCAGATTAATCCTAATGCGCCTCGATTGAAAGATTCTTTAATAAAGAAGCATTACCAGCGCAAACACGGAAAAGATTCGTATTACGGACAGTAGAAAAATATTGCAGATTTTAGATTGCAGATTGCAGATTTCAGAATCTAGATAATAGACTTTACTGAAACTTGAAACAAAGAAAACATTAAACAAAAAATATAATGATAGATATCTCTCAAAAAGAAGTTTGGTTTGTAGTAGGAAGCCAAGAATTATACGGACCAGAAACATTATTAAAAGTAGCAGAACATGCTAAGATTATGGGAAAAGGATTTGACGAAGCTTCTCAAATTCCAGTAAAAGTGGTTACTAAAGACACTTTGAAATCTCCTAAACAAGTATTGGATTTATGCTTAGAAGCTAATTCTAACAAAAACTGTATCGGTATCATTACTTGGATGCATACTTTTTCGCCAGCTAAAATGTGGATTGGCGGTTTGAGTATTTTGAATAAACCATTGTGTCACCTGCATACACAATACAATGCTGAAATTCCATGGGCAACTATTGATATGGATTTCATGAACTTGAACCAATCGGCTCACGGAGACAGAGAATTTGGTTTTATAATGTCTAGAATGCGTAAAAAACGTAAAGTGATCGTAGGACACTGGCAGGAAGACCGCGTTTTAACAAAACTAGGAAACTGGACAAGAGTTGCACTAGGATGGAATGAATTACAAAACTTAAAAGTAGCCCGTATTGGAGACAATATGCGTGAAGTTGCAGTTACAGAAGGAGATAAAGTAGAAGCGCAATTGCGTTTCGGAATGTCTGTAAATGGATATGACTCATCTGATGTGACTAAACATATTGAAAAAGTAACTGATAAACAATTAGCTGATTTATTAGCTGTTTATGAAGCATCTTATAATTTAACACCATCACTTTTAGAAGGCGGAGCGCAAAGACAATCTCTAGTTGACGCAGCAAAAATTGAATTAGGCTTAAGAGCTTTCCTTGAAGAAGGAGGATTTGGAGCATTTACAGATACGTTTGAAAACTTAGGAGTTTGGAAACAGCTTCCTGGTATTGCAACACAACGTTTAATGGCTAACGGATATGGTTTTGGTGGTGAAGGAGACTGGAAAACGGCTGCAATGGTTAGAGCATTAAAAGTTATGAATATAGGCCTTGAAGGCGGAACTTCGTTCATGGAAGATTACACTTATCACTTTACTCCTCAAAAATCATACGTTTTAGGATCACACATGTTGGAAATCTGTCCATCTATCGCTGACGGAAAACCATCTTGCGAAGTACATCCGTTAGGAATTGGCGGAAAAGAAGACCCTGCTCGTTTGGTATTCAATTCGCCTGCTGGTGATGCTATCAACGTATCGTTAGTAGATATGGGAACTCGTTTTAGATTAATTGTAAACGAAGTGACTGCTGTGAAACCTATGGCTGAATTGCCAAAACTTCCTGTAGCCCGCGTATTATGGGATTGCAAACCAAACCTTGATATCGCTGCTACAGCTTGGATTCTTGCTGGTGGTGCTCACCATACAGTTTACAGCCAAGCGGTGACTACTGAATTTATGGAAGATTTCGCTGATATCGCTGGTATCGAATTATTAGTAATCGATGCGAATACGACTATCCGCAATTTCAAAGATACTATCAATGCGAATGAAGCTTATTTCCATTTATTTCAGCACAAGCTTTAATGAATTGTGAGTGGTGAATTGTGAATTGTAAATGCACAATACTTCTCATTTGGAATGTTATATAAAAATTGTTCAGTTAGTTAAACTCCTTCAGGGCTTTGAAAATACTGAGGGAGTAATTTGATTAGAGTTTTTGAATTTGCCTTCTCTCTTTTGAAAATTGAATTTGTATGTTAACCGGAGTCCGCGTGAGGGATTACAGTGGAGCTCTTTTTTATCCCGCTTTTTTTGCGGGATAAAAAAAGCGGGAACGGAAAGCCCGACCCGAAGTTTTTCACGAAGGGTAACGCCCAAATGATTGAAGTTAAAATTATTCAATCTAAGTATTGTTTTGCTTTGGTGTTTCTTATTTTTATGATATGGCAAAGCTTTATCTGACTGAGGAACAAGATTGATTGTTTTGCATAAAATAGTAAACCAAAAAAAAATAAAATATATGAATCTAGTAAAACGTTGTGTTTATGGAATTTCCATTTTAAGTTTAGTAAGTATGAATATACAGTGTAAAGGAGAGAAAAAAGAAGAAGTGGCTGGGGCTGCTCAAGAAGCTGCAGTTACAGATTCTGTATCGATAGTAAAATCGGAATACGGTAAAACCGAAAAAGGGGATCAAATCGATCGTTACACCCTGAAAAATCAAAAAGGAATGGAAGTAAACATCATTACTTATGGTGGTATTATTACGTCCTTAAAAGTGCCTAATAAAGCAGGCAAATCCGAAGAGGTGGTGATTGGTTTTAATTCATTGGAACAATACCAAAAAGCCAATCCGTACTTTGGTGCGCTGATTGGAAGATTTGGCAACAGAATTGCAAAAGGTAAATTTACTTTGGATGGTAAGCAATATTCCTTAGCTATTAATAATGGTACAAATGCTTTACACGGTGGACCGGAAGGTTTCCACAGAGTAGTTTGGACTGCCGAGGAAGCTAAAGGAGGAGATTCTGCTTCTTTAAAATTAAAGTATGTAGCCAAAGACATGGAAGAAGGGTATCCTGGAAACTTGACTGTTTTTGTTACTTACACTTTGAACAAAGACAATGCATTGGACGTGCTTTATGAGGCGACTACTGATAAGAAAACGGTTGTGAACTTAACACAGCACTCGTATTTCAACTTGTCATCTGATTTCTCAAAACCAATTTTGGATCATGAAATCACTATAGATGCTGATAAATTGGTCCCTGTAGATGCTACGCTTATTCCAACTGGTAAATTGACAGATGTGACTAATACTCCTTTCGATTTTAGAAAACCAAAATTAGTAGGAAAAGAAATTAATGCTACTGAAGACCAATTGAAAAAAGGATTGGGTTACGATCACTGCTGGGTTTTGAATAATCAAGGAAAAGGTGACCGTTTGGTAGCTTCAGCTTATCACCCTGGAAGCGGAAGATTGTTGGAAGTATATACTGACCAGCCTGGAATCCAATTCTACTCTGGTAACTTCCTAGATGGAACTTTGCCAATGAGAAACGGCGGAACGTACGCTCACAGAACTGGTTTTTGTCTTGAAACACAGCATTATCCAGATTCTCCAAATCAAAAAGATTTCCCAACGACTGTATTGAGTCCGGGAGAAAATTATAAAACAAAAACTACTTTTAAGTTTTCGGTTAAGTAATTCAAAATACACTAGTTATTATATAAAATTTGGTTATTAGTTAGATATCTAGTTTAAAAGCTGACGAAAGTTGGTTTTAAAAATTCCTCGGAAGGTTATACTTTCGAGGTTTTTTTATGGATACAATTAGCTTTACTATTAACTGTAAAAATAAGGAGCGAAAGAATAGGCTTTATTAGGAAATATGAGTTCCTGCTGTCCGCTCTATTTCCCTAATTCAGCTTATTAATAACTTGTTGAGTTATTAAATTATATTTTTTATATAAATGAATTATACTTTTTGCATAAAACAATTATACAGTTTATATAAATTAATTATATCTTTCGTATATATAAATTATACTCTTTATATAAATAAATTATACGTTTCGTATAAAACAATTTTACGATTTGTATAAAATAATCATACATTTTATATAAATTAACTATATCTTTCGTATATGTAAATTATACTTTTTATATAAATTAATTATACGTTTCATATAAAACAATTATACGATTTGTATAATTATATTATATCTTTCGAATATACCCTGCTATTCCGAACATTAATAAACACTGAGCTACTGTAAGCTTCAAGCTCTTGCCTACAAACAAGTGTAAAAAAAGGGACAAAATCAAGAGACTTTGTGAAACTGGGCTGTATTTGTTTCAAAAGTTAGATAAAACGACAAAGTAACGAAGCTGTTGTTTTCAGTTTTCCTTTTCAATAGATAAACTTTTCTTTTTACAAAGAATTACACTAGCAAAGGGGTTGATTTTCTGAGATATTTACGGAAAAAGTCGGGAGACTTTTATTAGATTTACGGATTTGAAACACGTAAGAAAAAGGCATGAATTCGGGGTGTTTTGTGGAGCGGGGTTGTTAGGTAAATAAATTCCAATAGTTTAAATTCCAACTATAAGAGAAACCTTTGTCAAAGTTTAAAACTTTGACAAAGGTTTTTTTGCGTAATTCTGTAACCTTTAGATAAATGACAAAATTCCGTATAATTATCTTTGATTTAAAAGTTGTTACATATAAACAGTTTTTTAATAAGCTGAAAATTCTTATTTTTAAACGATGTTAATCTGAAAAAAAGTTTTTAAAGATATGATCAAAGTTTATATTGATTGGAATGTTATGTCTGGAATGAAAAATGGTAATTTTTCAGAACTTGAAGAAATTTTTAAGAATAAGGAAAAATTTAGCCTAATGTATTCTACATCGCATATAGGGGATATTTTAGCAAGTAATAGAGAGGATCAGAAACAACAAGAAATAATACAGCAAGATTTGGATTTCATAACTAGTCTTACTAATAATTTGTGCCTAGCAAATAGCGGGAAAGAAGTTCATTTTGATTATTTAGAACCAAGAGAGTTGTTTGAAAATCAAATGGAAAGTAATAAGCTTACGGATGATTTGAGTATAGATAATTTATTTGATTTTAAAAATAATGATGAATCAATAAATGAAATTTTAGAATCAAATAAAGAGTTATTAAAAAATACCGATCTGGATCCCGCTTTTAAAGCTATTTACGATACGCCTGAAGGAGCAGAATTTATGAATAAATTGTTCCCTGGTCTAGAAAATGATTTTTCAATGAATGGATTTTTTAAAAGTTTCGGTTTGATGCTTGAGAATTTGAATGAAAAAGAAGGAATGAAAGATTTAAGAACACTTGTACAAAGTATTGGAGTGAATAGTTCACATTTTAGTCCAAATAAAAACCCTTTTGACCTTATTGAAAATGCATATAAGAAAAATGGATTAATTGATTTTAGAAATAATTACATAGAAAAAGGCAAAAACGCTCCTTTATGGTTTGATGAAATTACGAATGAATATATATTGCTTGATTTACATGGATTTAATTCTGATAAAATAAAGGTAAACGATAAAGAAAAAAATACCTTTAGAAATACAACGGAAGATGCTTCACATAGCGCTTTTGCAACTTTAAGCGATTTTTACATTACAAACGATATAAAAAACTCAAAAAAAACAAAAGCTGTTTATAAAAAATTAGAAATTTTTACAAAGGTCTTAAAGCCAGATGAATTTGTAGAATATTATAAGACCTATTTAGATTTCAACAGTGTTTTAGATCATTTTGAAAGTATTTCAATTGCATTAGGACAACGTGATTTATTTCATTTGGAGTTTGATGATGAAAAGTTGACTTCATTAACACAATTTTCAAATTATTACTTTTTTAATTTTTTTAATAAAATAACATTAAGTTTAAGCAAAGTTGAAGAAAATAGGGGAGGTTTCGTTTTGTGCAAAGATTTACCATCGAAACATTTTCAAATTGCTTTTGTTGATATTGAAAATCTTGTTAAAGATTTTGTTGAAAATTATGGCATTGATAATAATGGTAAGGGGTATTTGAGAAAGGAAGAGTTTATTGAAGGAAATTGGGAAGGAAGATATTGGTCATTAGAATTAAATTATATAAAAATGACTCAAACAAATTATTGGTTTCAATTATATTTTTATCCTTTAGAAAAAGTATAGGAGACTTTCGTTTCTGCTTACCATATATTTTGAGGACTAAAAAAATATCAAAAAAACAAAAAGCTTCTGATTTCTCAGAAGCTTTTTTCAGTGCGGATAATAGGACTCGAACCTACACGCCTTGCGGCACCAGATCCTAAGTCTGGCATGTCTACCAATTTCACCATATCCGCGTAATTGTGGGTGCAAAGATAATCATAACTTCCAATATTCAAAGGATTTTTATAAAAAAATATTTATTCTATTTTTTGTATTTTTGATTCTCAAAAAATTTTGATTTAATGGAAGACATAAAACAATACGTTACAAAACACAAAGATCGGTTTATCAACGAATTAATAGAATTATTAAAAATCCCATCGGTAAGTGCCGACTCTGCTTTTTCCCAAGATGTCCTTGACACTGCCGAAGCTGTAAAAGAAAGTTTAGTGAAAGCAGGATGCGATTTAGTCGAAATTTGCGACACTGCTGGCTATCCAATTGTATATGGCGAAAAAATAATCGATCCAAATTTGCCTACTGTTTTAGTATATGGGCATTATGATGTTCAGCCTGCAGATCCATTAGAATTATGGATTTCTCCCCCATTTGAACCCGTTATTAAAAAGACGGATATTCACCCCGAAGGCGCTATTTTTGCCAGAGGTTCCTGTGATGACAAAGGCCAAATGTACATGCACATAAAAGCTTTTGAATACATGATTCAAAGTAATACTTTACCTTGTAACGTAAAATTCATGATTGAAGGCGAGGAAGAAGTTGGCAGCGTCAATCTAAAAACCTTTGTGGAAAACAATACCGAAAAACTTAAAAATGATGTGATTTTGATTTCGGACACCGGAATGATTTCAAATCAACAGCCTTCTATTACTACTGGACTTCGCGGTTTGAGTTATGTCGAAGTGGAAGTTACTGGGCCAAATCGTGATTTACATTCTGGATTATACGGAGGAGCAGTTGCCAATCCTATAAATATTTTAGCCAAAATGATCGCTTCTTTACATGACGAAAACAATCACATTACGATTCCAGATTTCTATGACAATGTCGAAGAATTATCTCTAGAAGAAAGAGCTGAAATGGCCAAAGCTCCTTTTAATCTTGACAATTATAAGAAAGCATTAGACCTAAACGATATTTACGGCGAAAGCGGCTATGTAACCAACGAACGAAATTCTATTCGTCCAACACTCGATGTTAACGGAATTTGGGGAGGCTATACTGGAGAAGGCGCAAAAACAGTTATTGCCAGCAAAGCTTTCGCCAAAATCTCGATGCGTTTGGTTCCAAACCAAGATTGGGAAGAAATCACCAATTTGTTTACAAAACACTTCATCAGCATTGCTCCTGCTGGAGTTACTGTAAAAGTCACACCTCATCACGGCGGTCAGGGATATGTGACTCCTATTGACAGCATTGGCTACAAAGCGGCTAATATGGCATATACCGAAACCTTTGGAATCCCAGCCATCCCTGTTCGTTCAGGAGGAAGCATTCCAATTGTCGCTTTATTCGAAAAAGAACTCAAAAGTAAAACCATACTCATGGGATTTGGTCTTGACAGCGATGCCATTCACTCGCCAAATGAACATTTCGGGATTTTCAATTATTTGAAAGGGATTGAAACCATTCCGCTGTTTTACAAATATTTTGTGGAGTTGTCAAAATAATACTATGAACTAGATCAAAATTTGACATAGCTTGAAATTTAAAATACAGCTATAAAATGAAAAATTTCCAACCAATAAATGCCTCTTCTTTTATTGAAAAAAAAGTTAGATTTTCACCAATTGGATACACGCAGTATCTCAAAGGACTCAAAAAAACTCACACAATGTTCCGTCAAGGAAAAATTTTGGAAAGTTTAGCGGTAAAATCGTGGCAAATTGCACCTGGAAACACAACTATTTCAACAAAGGCCTATTTTCTAACCGGTCAGCTTGACCGTATCACGGGTACTGCTTATACAGATTATCCAGAAACTATGATGCAGGGTGGTGTCACGATAATACACCACCCAACTCGTGCCTATATGCTCAAAAACACTTGGATGATAAATGGCTCCATTTACAAAGGTTTACACCGTTTTTTATTGCATCATCAAACAAAACTTAGTACAAAAAGGAATTATTTTCCGCCAATTATAACAGACACAGAAATAAAAAACGCAGCAATTTACAGTTCATATGATGGAAATGAATTTTTTGGTCTTTGGTTAACAGATGACTGTACTAACTACAAATTGGCTGCAGCCGAAGGAGTACCAGTCACAACAGATATTTTCACTAGCCCCCACATGTTTGAATATGAGAAATTATTAGACATGAATCCCTTTCGATCCAACACCGCATACATGGAAAATGCCATATTCTTTGATGATGATTGGGGGAACAATAAAAAAAAGCACGAACTTTTTTCTCAAAATAAAGAAACCCTATTGTCAAAGTTCTCCGGCAATTCACACCCGGGAGTATTCATATTACGCCGTAATTCGGGAAAAACCCGAATAATGCTAAATGAGATTGAAATTGCCGAACAGCTTCGTGATAAATACGGATTTCGAATAGCAGATGTTACCACACAAAGTGCAACTGAGATTATTTCTATCTGCGTGGGCGCTAGAATCCTTGCGGGGATTGAAGGCAGTCATATTATGCATGGTCTAATGGTGCTTCAGCCTGGAGCTTCAGTTTTAGCATTACAGCCCCCAAGTCGATTTTGCGGAGTTCTAAAAATAACAACAGATATGCAGAACCTAAATTATGGTTTTGTTGTAGGAATCCAAAAAGAAGAAAATTTTTACATTGCTTTTGAAGAAGTTGAAAGAACACTTGAATTACTTCCTAAAAACTGATAAAATACACTCCTTAAAAAACAGCTAAATCCGTTCCCAGTAGAGCGGATTTTTTTATAATTATGGTTTTAATCAGGAGCTAATTCCAGCTGTCCACTATATCTGTTGTCCCGAACCCCGGGACAACAGGATGCCGTTCCCATCTGGGCTAGGGCTTTTGGTTTTCATAAGATACTGATTTTTAGAATTAAAATATTTTAACAAGAGATCATTTTTGTAAAAAAAGCATTCAAAAATTTTGCTGAATTAATTTTTATTCTACATTTGTAGAGCAATATCTATTCTTGTAGAGCAAAGACCATTTATGAAACATCTATTTCATACAGTATTCATTGCCTTAACTTTGATTGGATGCAAAACGACAGCTATAAATCAAAAAGAAAATAAGAAAAGAGTTGGACTCTGGATAGAGGAATATTCAATTGACAGTACAAAATACAAATCCGTTGGGAAGTATAAAAATGGTGACCCTGAAAAGAAATGCTTTATTATACCAACAATAGAATAAGCAAAAAAGAAGTTTACAGAAAAAACAAATGCATCACAACTAATTACAATCCAAATGGAACAATTCAATCCAAAGGAAAAACAAAACTAATCGTCACTGGTCCCGAAACACATTGGTTTTACTATGGCGATTGGAAATACTTCGACGAAAATGGAAACCTAATTTCTACTAAGAAATATAAAAATGGGGATTTTATTTCAGAAGTAAAAACACCTCAACTCTCAGGAACAAACGCAATTAAAAAATAAAACATGCAGCTATCCAACTCAGAAGAACAATTAATGGAACACATTTGGCAACTCGAAAAAGCATTCATGAAAGATTTACTCGAAGCATACCCAAAACCAAAACCAGCTACAACAACGGTTGCTACTTTGCTGAAGAGAATGATTGACAAAAAATTTGTTGCCTACAACGAATTTGGAAACTCACGGGAATATTATCCGTTGGTCAAAAAAACAGATTATTTCTCAAAACATGTAAACGGATTGATAAGCAATTTCTTCAACAATTCGGTTTCACAATTTGCTTCTTTCTTCACCACCGAAACTAATTTATCGGCCTCTGAATTGGAAGAACTCAAAAAAATAATTGACAGTGAAATTCAAAAAAAGAAAAAATGATACTCTATATTTTAAAAACCAGCCTGCTCCTTTTTATTCTAATTACAGTTTACAAACTCTTTTTAGAAAATGAAAAAATGCATCAATTCAATCGAATTTATTTACTTGGCAGTCTAATTTTTGGTTTGACTATACCGATGCACCTTTTTTCATTTAAAACAAAAATTTCAAATACAATAAATAACATTGAACTGAACGAAATTATACTTCAAAAAACCAGTTCAAATTTCAAAAGCATTTCAGAGAATCAAATAATGACCTACATCATTGTATCTGTTTATGTGTTTGTTGCCTTACTCCTAGTCCTTCGGTTTCTATTGAATTTACATTCATTCTACAAAAAAATCAAAAAAAACAAAAGACAAACCATCAATGGCAGTAAAGTAGTTTTAATTCAGGAACCTGTTGTACCTCATTCTTTTTTGAAAACTATTTTTATCAATGAAGAGGATTTTAACAACAATAATATCGCTCCAGAACTAATAGCCCACGAAACTGCACATATTAAACAAAAACATACTTTAGATATTCTCTTTATTGAGCTTTTACAAATTCTGTTTTGGTTTAATCCTTTAATAATGCTGTACAAACGAGCGATTAAACTAAATCATGAGTTTCTTGCTGATGAAACAGTTAATGCCAAATTTAACTCCGTTTATCAATATCAAAATATGCTACTAAACTTTGCTTCCAATCAAAGAGAAGTTGCCCTCGCAAGTTCAATCAATTATTTAATTACCAAAAAACGATTAATTATGATGACCAAAAAGGAATCTCAAATAAGAATTATATTGAAAACAGTAGGCATAGGGGTTGTATATAGCCTCCTATTGTTCACTTTCAGTTCACAAACAAGAGCACAAGAGCCAGCACAAAATCAACAGAATAAAAATTTGAAAGATGTTAAGACTAATTCTGAAATTACACAGCCAGAATTCCCAGACGGAATTTTGGAATTTTACAAATTTATTGGAACTAATTTTAAAGTTCCTACAGAATTAAAAGGAAGCGGAAAAGTAGTTTTATCTTTTATAGTCGAAAAAGACGGAAGTCTCTCTGAATTTGAAATCCTAAAAGATCTGGGTTTTGGAACTGCCGATGAAGTCATCCGAGTATTAAAATTATCACCAAAATGGGTACCAGGAAAAGAAAACAATGAACCTGTTAGAGTAAAATACAATTTACCTGTACAAATAGAACCTTAAAAATAGTTCTTAAAAAAACAATAAAATCCGCCTCTCACGAGGCGGATTTGACTAAAAAATTAAAAAATATAAAATTAACAAAGGCCTTAACTAAAAACCTTATCAGGATTATATCCTACATAAGGCATTGATTGTTCATTAAAAACAACTCCGTATACTTCTAACTCCTTCAAAATTGGCAGATACACTTCTTTTCGGATAGGAAGCTGTACGCCAGGAGTTGTGATTTTACCATTCAAGATTAACAACGCCGCCATAGCAACCGGCAGTCCCACTGTTTTTGCCATAGCAGTATAAGTCTGATCTTCACCAATACAAACCATTTTAGAATCAATCTGCTTTTCTTCACCGTTAATAACGTACCCAAACTTGTGATACATCACGATCATATCCTTATCGTCAGGCTGTAAAGTCCAGCTGTCCGTTAGAATTTTTTCCAGAATCTGTGCTGGTGTAGCATCTTTCAGTCCCACTTTTTTATTGCGGTTGAATAAATCCAATTCCAAAAGTTTATCCCACATGATATCATCTTGGTCAATTTTTAGAATTAAGCGCATCTTAATTTCAACAGAATCCGTTGGATGGTACGGGAGAAAAGAATTTACAAATTCCCTGTAACTCATATTCTCTGAATTTTCCATAACATAACTATCATCGGTCATACCCAATTGCACAAACATATTCCAGGCTTTCGAATACCCCACTCTACGGATGGTTCCTCTATATAATGTAAGCACATCGTCAAGACCATAAACACTTCGGTATTTAAGTGAATCTCTGTTGGAATAAGCTTCAAATTTACCATAACCCTCTACTTCCAAAAATTCAGTTCTGCGAAACAGATTCACATACGGAATATATTTATACGCCCCTTCCTGAATAAACTTGGCCGCTCCGCCCTGTCCTGCAAGCACCACATTCCTTGGCGCCCACGTAAACTTATAATTCCAAAGATTATTATCCGATTCTGGCGCAACAAGTCCTCCGCAAAAAGATTCAAACAAAAGTATTTTACCTCCTTGTTCCCTAATTTCATCAATAGCTTTCATAGCGCTCATGTGGTCGACTCCGGGATCAAGCCCGATTTCGTTCATGAAGATTAAATTATTTGCTTTGGCTTCTTCATTCAATTCCTCCATCGCATCACTTATATAGGATGCCGTTACAAGATGTTTTTTATAAACAATACAATCCTTAGCTACTTCAATATGCAGATGGGCTGGCAGCATCGAAATGACAATATCAGCTTTTTGGATAGCAGTTCTTCTTTGATTTTCATCAAATATATTTAAAGCAATAGGAGTCGCATTTGGATGATTGTTTGTCTTTTTTTGGGCTAATGTCAAAGACAAATCTCCAATAATAAGATGCAGATTTTCTTGTACCGATTTATTCAAAAGGTATTGAATCAAGGATGAAGCGGATCTTCCAGCTCCTATAATTAGAATTGTTCTCATAAGTTATCTTTAATTCGAAATTACAAACTGCTGATAATTAAGCACATTTTATTAAAATGTAGGATAGTTTTATCCTTATTTAAAGCACTTAATTATTAGTAAATCTAAAAAATATAACACAAACATACAATATTGTTGTATTTATAACAAATATTTTAAAACTTTTATTCCTTTATACTAATTAGCCACTTTAAATACGCTTAACAAAATTTAACCGAATTTAATCATTAAAAAACTGTTGCAAAAGTCATACAAAAAATGCAGTCATTTAAAATATATGAAATACTTTTGTAACACTTTAAATAAAAAGAAATGGATAAGAAAATAATAGCTACTGCTGCCGTTTTTGGAATGATTGCAATAATTTTGGGCGCTTTTGGTGCACATGGGCTAAAAAAAGTTCTCACTATAGAACAGCTTACAACATTCGAGACTGGAGTAAAGTACCAAATGTATCATGCGTTGTTTTTATTATTTATTGGAACAACAACTTTAATCAATCAAAAATTAAAAAAAACCATTCTCAATCTGACCATTCTGGGAGTTGTATTTTTTTCAGGTTCCATTTATCTTTTAGCAACCAATTCATTGACTCCAATTGATTTTAGAGTAATTGGCTTCATTACGCCTATTGGCGGATTATTTCTTATTTCTTCATGGTTCTTACTATTTTTTGACTTAATAAAACCCATAAAAAAGAAAAATAAAATATAATGTGGTTATAAAAAAAATTATACTTTTGCAGTGAAATAAACAACACTCACAAAAATTTATTTTTTATGGACAACTACGCTTTGTTTACGAAATCGATTTCGTTAAAAGAACTGGGAATTGAAAATGCAAAAATTCAGTATCAGTTAACTCCTAATGATTTACATGACATTACGATCCAATCTGGACAGGGACTCGAAAACAGTACTGGAGCATTAGCAATAAATACTGGAGAGTTTACAGGACGTTCTCCACAAGATCGTTTCATCGTTAAAGATAGTATTACTGAAGATAAAGTATGGTGGGGAAATATAAATATTCCTTTTGAACCAACCGCTTTTGATGCACTTTACAAAAAAGTAACTGCATATTTATCAAACAAAGAAATCTTCGTTAGAGATTCTTATGTGTGTGCCGATACAAATTACAGATTAAACGTTCGTGTAGTTACCGAAACGGCTTGGGCTAATTTATTTTGCCACAACATGTTTTTGAGGCTTACTAATGAAGAATTGGAAAACTTCACTCCAGATTGGACTGTTATATGTGCTCCGGGATTTGAAGCCGATCCGGCTACTGACGGAACGCGCCAAAGTAATTTTGCAATCTTAGATTTTACTAAAAAAATAGCACTAATCGGAGGAACTGGTTATACCGGCGAAATGAAAAAAGGAATCTTTTCGGCATTGAATTTCATTTTACCTGTATTTAAAAATACCTTACCAATGCACTGCAGTGCCAATGTTGGTGAAGATGGTGACACCGCTATATTCTTTGGTTTATCTGGTACAGGAAAAACAACTTTATCAGCAGATCCAGACAGAAAATTAATTGGTGATGACGAACACGGATGGACGAATGAGAATACTGTTTTCAATTTTGAAGGCGGCTGTTATGCCAAAGTAATCAATCTTACTGAAGAAAATGAGCCAGATATTTTTAGAGCTATCAAAAAAGGAGCTATTCTTGAAAATGTGGTTTTCAAAGCTGGAACCAATGAAGTAGATTTTGAAGATATTTCGATTACACAAAATACCAGAGTTAGCTACCCAATTGAACATATTGATAACATTCAGCCTGGATCTATTGGAAAAAACCCAAAAAACATATTTTTCCTAACTGCTGATGCTTACGGCATTTTGCCTCCTATTTCGAAACTGACTGCTGGACAGGCTGCTTACCACTTTATATCTGGATATACCGCAAAAGTAGCAGGAACAGAAGCTGGAGTAACTGAACCTCAGCCTAATTTCTCAGCCTGTTTTGGTGCACCATTCATGCCTTTGCATCCAACAAAATATGCTGAAATGCTGAGTACAAAAATGAAAGAGGCTAATGTAAAAGTTTGGTTAATCAACACTGGATGGACTGGAGGTCCTTACGGAACTGGCAGCCGAATGAAACTAAAATTCACCCGTGCCATGATTACCGCTGCCTTAAAAGGAGAATTAGACTCAGTTGAGTTTGTAAATCACGACGTTTTTGGGATTGCAGTTCCACAGTCCTGTCAAAATGTTCCAAGCGAAATTCTTAATCCTAGAAACACTTGGGAAGATCCAGCATTATACGATACAAAAGCTACCGAATTAGCTCATAAATTCGAAGCTAATTTTGCAAAATTCAAAGAATTTGCCAATGCTGAGATATTGGCAGGAGCACCAATAACACAATAAGGAAATTACTAATTCAAACTAAAAAAAGCTGTTCGTCATGAACAGCTTTTTTGTTGGATATCATCTTGAGAAATTCCGAGGTTACGGAAAAAAGAATAATTAGAGTAAAAGATAAATTGAACTCTGCTCAACATGATAGGAAATTATTTGTTTTTGGCCTGATCGATACGCTGCTGTATTAAATCCCAAGCGTAAAAATGAAAAGTCATTCCGTTACTCATTGCAACAAAAAGACCGTTTTTGAATTGGCCTCCAAGATTAATACTCGTTACATCTGCTCCGTCACATTCAATTGTCGAAGTTGGAATTTCGGCTAATAAAGGGTAGTTGTTTGGATTTCCATTTGCTCCTTCTCTTGGATAAACCATAAAAGTATTTGCTTGCTGATTAGACACCAAAATATAACCTGCTGTTGGGGTCGTTTTATAAATTGCTATTCCCTCGTTGTCCGCTTTAAAATCTTTCTGACCAAAAAGAACTAATTCAGTGTTATCATTCAAAGTTGGATCGGCTTTGTATTTTCTGATTCCAAATTGTTCATCACAATAGTAAACAACACCTAATTCATTATCAACTGCGATAGCTTCAATTTCTTTCTTACCGCTGTATTGTCCAAATTTTCGAACCACTGTTGCTCCTGCTTTTCCATTGCCTGCATCAGTCAGCTGATATTGCCA
Source organism: uncultured Flavobacterium sp. (assembly GCA_963511475.1). GTDB lineage: Bacteria > Bacteroidota > Bacteroidia > Flavobacteriales > Flavobacteriaceae > Flavobacterium. The sequence continues at coordinate 60,725 of CAUPJC010000018.1, read as the reverse complement.
CAAATATGTTCCAGAAGGACCGCTTTTTCGGCCAACGATTGCAAAAACTGCGTTGTCGTTTGCACGTGTATACAAAGCAATTCCCATAGGATCCCGATCCAATTCTCCATCAAAAACAGCAATACCGCCATTGTCAATAGGTTTCAAATCAGGCAGACTGAAAATTCTCATTTTATTACTTTCCCGCTCTGTCGTTACGGCAACATCTACTTTTTTGCCATCAATTACTAAACCATAAGCTATATCTACATTATTTGGACGCTTTAAAACTTCAGATTTTGCAATGATTTTTCCATTCAAATCAAAAGCATACAAACCGCCGTCTGTATCCTTATCTGTACCAATAATTAAACTTTTGGCAGGATCATTAGGATTTATCCAAATAGCAGGATCATCGGTGTCATGAGGTAAAGCTTCGGTTACAATTGTTGGCTTTACTGCATCTTTTCGAATTGGTGCCAATTTATTGCCACAAGAAGTAACAAAGAGGTTTAAAAACAAAATTGCAATTATATATGTATTCTTCATCTGATTATATTTTTAGTAATTAGTAAAAAGCAATTAATGATTAGCTCTATCCGATTGAATATTTCATTGCGAAAGCTAATCACTAAAAACTAATTGCCAATCACTTTTTTTTCATTTTTTTTAGAAGTCAAACTTCAATCCCAAATTATATCTTGCCTGATAATATTCAGCTTGTTTTGTATGTGATTCAACACCTTGGTAATAACGCAATGGCTGATTAGTCAAGTTGGTAGCTTCTGCAAAAACACGAATGTGCGATGTGATTTTATAAGCCGCATTCGCATCTACAAAAAACTGTTTGTCATAATAGCTGTCGTTGTATGCTTCTGAACCCAATTCATCTAAATAATCTGAAGTGAAATTAGTAGAAACTCTAGCTGAAAAGCGTTTGTTTTCCCAAGACAATGAACCATTAAACATGTGTGGCGCCGTTCCCGGAAGACTAATATTTTCTCTTTCATTTCCATCTTCATCAGCAATTCCTTTGGCTTCAGATTTGGTATAAGTATAGTTCAAATAAATTCCGAAACCTTTCAAAAATTTACTTTCGAAGAAATCCAGCTGACGCTGAAAAGCAAATTCAAAACCATAAACATCAACACTATCTCCATTTTTTGGCTGTACGAATGTCCAGTTTTCGCCCGCTGGAATCGGATTATCCTGAGTTGGAAAATCTGTTGCAAATTTAGCAGTAGTGTATTGGCTGTCGCTGTAATTATAGATAAAATCATGCAGTTTTTTATAGAAAACTCCTCCTGAAATTAATCCAACCGACTTGAAATAATTCTCGGCCATAAAATCATAATTATATGAGTAAGTCACATCAAGATCTGGATTTCCAGCCGTAATTTCCATATCAGATGCAATATTATTCACATAAGGAGCCAAGGCATAATAATTTGGTCTGGCCAAAGCCGTAGTAGCTGCTGCTCTTAAAACCAAATCTTTGGTAGCATTGTATTGAAAAGTAACACTTGGCAACACATTAGTATACGTATTAGTTGTATTGATTTCACTTTCTAATTCTTCTTCATCCAAAACGCGATTTCCAGTATAATCGATATGAGTGTTTTCTACACGGAAGCCTACAACCATTGATAATTTATCATTAAAATCCTGATCCCATCTTACATAAGCTGCATAGATATTTTCTTTTGCATTGTAATTTACAGCCAAATATTCAGATGGATCCGATTCTTTGTCAAATAAAGAAGCGTTATTCAAATCAAGATTTCCTAAAAATTTTGCAGATGCAAAAGTTCCCGGCACGTACTGACTACCTGGGTTAAAATCTTTTCCGTCAAAATAACTTGTGGAAATATCCGACAACAACGCCATGTCATCATTGATTGGTTCGTAAGAATAAAAATTATTATTCCTAGATTTCTCTTTCATTCGAAGACGAAGACCAGTTCTGATTCGACCTTTTTCTGCTGGAATAATGGTGAAAGGGAAACGTACATTTACTTTGGCACCAAATTCACTTTCCTTAGTGTCATCTGTGTTTTCAGAAGCCGAATCAAACTCTAATTCGTCTAATAATTCTCCAGCAGTAGTTACCAAAGGAAATCTCTTATCTGATAAGTCCTGAGTTATATCCAGTCCTTTTTGACGGTATTCAATATAACGCTCTCCCGGACGGTATTCACTAGCTTCAGAATAATTTGCTGACCAATCCAAATCTAATTTTGAGTTAATCAAATGTTCCCCGCGAAGCGAATAATTTTGCACACGCTGATCTTCTAATCTCCTGCTTTTGTTTCTGTTGTTGTCAACTCCGCCTTTAGTTTGGCGTTTTACACGACCTTCAAAACCAACAATTTTTTCTTCATTCACATCATCATATACAGCTTCAATATCATCATAAGTTGTTCTGAAACGATTTTCTCTATCGTCTCTCCAATTGTAAATGGCATTCGCAAAAATGGTATTGTTTTCGTTAAATTTATAGTCTAATGCCAACGAAGCACTTCTGCGTATACGCTGTACATCGTATCTTCTAATTTCTGAAGCCTGTACAAATTCATTTCCAAAATCATCTTTTACCCATTCGTTTTCGATATTGTCTGAACCATAATCAACATTATTATAAGAACCGCTTACCACAGCTCCAAATTTATTATTGAAAAATCGGTTTCCATAAACCAATCCCGCTGTATAAATAGCCTTATCACGAATTGGAGCAAAACCCCCTGCAATAGTAGCAGAGATTCTTTCACCATTTGGAGTGGGTCTCGTAATCAAATTTACCGAACCTCCAATAGCATCAGCATCCATATCAGGAGTCAATGTTTTGCTTACTTCAATAGTCGAAATCATATCCGATGGAATCAAATCCATTTGTACATTTCTATTATCGCCCTCGGCAGATGGGATTCTGTCACCGTTCAAAGTAACCGAGTTTAATGATGGAGCTAATCCTCTAATGATGATATTTCTGGCTTCACCTTGGTCATTTTGCATCGTAATACCTGGAACACGTTTCAAGGCATCACCAACATTGGCATCCGGGAAACGTCCCACTTGGTCAGAAGAAATTACGTTACCAATATTTTTATTGTGTTTCTGCTGATTTAAAGCTTTCGCCTGTCCTTTCAAGTTATCACCCACAACAACTTCGTTCAGCTCAGTAGTTGCTGATTTAACAATAAAATCAACAACATTATTTTTTCCTTCTGTCAAAACAACTTCATGAGTCATGCCAGTATAACCAATGTATTTTAACTGAACTTGATAAGTTCCTGGGGTAATGTTAAGCAATTCAAAACGGCCGTTATAATCGGAAATAGTGTATTTGTTTTCGCCAACAATTTGGATCATTGCACCTGCCAAAGGAAGCTTATCATCGGCATCTAATACCTTTCCTGATATTATCCCTTTTTGGGCAGAGCCTGATAATGCTGCTAAAAATAGTATTACTGTTAAATAAAGATTTTTCATTTTTTCTAGTTTGATTTTGACTGCGAAACTATAACCTAAACATTACTAAAGCTGTGATAAAAAATTAACATAGTGTTATGATTTTATCGAGAAAAATGAGTCTATTAATGTTAAAATAACATTTAATGCATGGGTACATTTAACCCAATCAAAAACAAATCAGCAATTTACATCTATAATTAATTTTTTTGGCGTTAAATTTGCATCATCAATCAAAAATCAATCAATCATGTTAAAACAATTTTTCATCTTGTGTTCAGGCGCAGACAAACCGTTACTCGAGGGCTGCTCCGAAGGCGAACAAACCAAATATGCAGGCATTGGTGCTACCGTTTTTTTTACTGCAGTTATGGCTTTTATCGCCAGTGCTTATGCCCTCTTTACTGTTTTCGACAATGTTATTCCCGCACTACTTTTTGGCTTTGTATGGAGTCTGCTCATTTTTAATCTGGATCGTTTTATCGTTTCCACCATTCGAAAAAGAAACAGTTTTAGCAGTGAACTGCTGCAGGCAACACCCCGAATTATCTTAGCCATCATTATTGCAATCGTAATTTCAAAACCATTAGAAATTAAAATTTTCGAAAAGGAAATCAATACCGTTTTATTGAAAGAAAAAAATGCGATGGCTTTGAATAATAAAAAAGAAGTCGCTAATTACTTCAAATTCGATTTGGACAAAAACAAAACTGAAATTGCTGGTCTTAAAACTGAAATTACAAATAAGGAAAAGGAAGTAAACACGCTTTATGAAACCTATATCAAAGAAGCCGAAGGAACAGCTGGCACTAAAAAACTAGGCAAAGGTCCTGTGTTTAAAGAAAAAATAGCCAAGCACGATTTGTCCAAAAAAGAATTGGATACTATCCGAAAAAACAACTTAGCCAAAATCGCAGTTCTTGAAAAAGGCACTAAAACACTGCAGACCGATTTGGACAAAAAAGTAACCGAAACCCAACCTATAATTGACGGATTTGACGGTTTGATGGCACGAATCAACGCTTTGAATAAATTGCCTTGGATTCCTTCTTTTTTTATAATGCTATTATTCTTAGCCATTGAAACTTCTCCAATTATAGCCAAATTATTGTCTCCAAAAGGGGAATACGATTTTAAACTGGAAGACTTGGAAACGGCTCTCAAAGCTACTTTAGATCAAAATAAATACCAACGTGAGCTTCTTATTAAAACCAGCGCAACAATGCACGACAAGGTTTATGACGATATTGCTCAAGATAAAAAGCTATACGATTTTCAACGCAAAAATGCTGAAGAATTACTCGAACTGCAATCGAAGGGATTTCTAGAAAGACAAAAGCAAACGCTTTAAAAAGATAATTCAAACTAAAATTCTTACTATTAAAAAAGGAGTCATTTTCAACATGAAATAACTCCTTTTTTTTTAAACTAAACTCTACGAATAAGTTACCGTATGCCCTATCGATGTTGTGTAAGTGGAAGACAAAATAGTATCTACAAATATCCATTCTGCCTTTACATTACTATTGGAGAAAGTAGTCAGGATGAAACCTCTGCGAGAGGCATCAAAATAATCTAAATCATCAATCAAAGTTGTTAAAGCACCTTCAAAAGCGGTAAGCGTTTGGGAACTTGGATTTCCTAAATATACTTCAAAACCTGGAGAACTTATTCCAGGTGTTGCCAACTCAATACCAATATCCGTTTTGTCTTGTTTTGTCAATTTACTGCTCCACGCATTATGAGTGTCACCGGCAAGTGTTACAATTTTTTTATTGCCAAATGCATTATACATCATTTCACGATCTACAGGATAACCATCCCAAGCATCTAAGTTATATGGCAAAACAGTAGTAACTCTTGCGATTTCTTGTGGGGTAAGTGTTGGGTCTTTTTTTTGTAATCTTACTTTTAGTGTAACCAACTCTGTCAAAATTGACGTGAAATTTGGTGATCCAAAAGCAGTTAACATTTCTGCAGGCACATACATTCTGGCCATTAATACCTGTTGTCCTAATACTTGCCATTTAGCCGTACTCGAATTTACTATTTGCGTTAACCAATTACGTTGAGTTGTTCCTAACAAAGATCTTGATGGATTTGTAATATCTGCTTGATATTTAACAGCATTAAAACCAGAAGCAGTGATGTACTCATTAATGTTTAATTGTTTATCTCTGCCAATAATTCTCGTATCCAGCATCGTAAGATTTACCAAATTTCCTAAATTAAAATTTCTGTAAATGAGACTTTGATTATTGGCTTCTAGCCTTGAAAAAGGTAAAAATTCGCTGTAAGCTTGTAAGGCAAACGTTTTTCTGGTTTCATAACTGCCTTCATCTGCCGAATGATTTTCGGCTCCTTCTTTATAAGCATCATTGGCAACTTCGTGATCATCCCAAACACATATAAATGGTTTTTTTTGATGAGCTAATTGTAAATCTGCATCGGATCTATATTGTTTATAGCGAGTTCTGTAATCGTCTAGTGTAAGGATTTCTTTGGCTGGTTTGTGAGAACGATTTAAAGAAGCATTTTGAGCATTGGATCCATATCCACCAGCTCCATATTCATAAAAATAATCTCCTAGATGTACAATAACATCAGCCTCAGATTTTGCCATCGCATTGTACACATTAAAAAGTCCTGCCTGATAATTAGAACAAGAACAAACGGCTAACTTGACACTAGAAGCATTTTCTGGGAAAGTAATCGTCTCTCCAATTACCGAAATCGCTTTGTCTTCTTTATTACTGAAACGATAATATAATTTTTGATTTTCCTCCAGTTCTGTCAATTCAACGGCAATAGTATTGTCTCTAGAAATTTCAGTGGTAATGGTTCCTTTTCTTAGAATTTTATTAAAACTAATATCTTTAGAAACCTCCCAAAGGATAAGTTTACCAGCATTGTTGTATCTCGTCCAAATGATTACTCGAGATTTGGTAGGATCAAAACTAGCGACACCTTGATCAAAATTTATTTTTTTATAATCATTGGCATTAATTGTATCCTCATCTTTGTCATCATCATTATTACAACTAACAAAATTTGGAGCCAAAATTACGGCTCCGGTTACTATTAATGTGTTTCGAATGAACTGTCTTCTGCTATTTTTTGATGCTTCCATATTGTATTTATAATTTTTTATAAAATTAGGATTACCATAAAAATAAAAGTTAACAAAGCTTTATGATAACATCAAAAAAACAATAGCATATTTTTACCATTGTTTCGTATGCTACCACTTTACATTCTTTAATAATTGAAACAGAAAAGCCAATTTCAAGAATCCATATTGATTTTGAAATTGGCTTTTGTTATTATTCTTGTTATTCTCTTACATCAAACTCAGAATCTCTTTTTTGAAAGCGTCATATTCGCCTTGCATAATCAATCCGTTGTCAAGGAGTTTTTTATAATTTTGAAGCTTTGCAAAAAGTTCGTCCTGTGTCAATTCGCTAGTTTTTTGCTCAGTTGAAGCACTTGTATTATTAACAATAGGTTCTGTATAATTAGAAACTATAGGCATTATTTCGGCATAATTGGTCACTTCTTCGGTTTCCATTTCCTCGATCAATTCTGATTCATGAATTAATTCTGGAGCAATTTCTTCTGTTATAACTGATAAAGGAACTTCAGTTAGAGTTGCGCCATTTTTCAAAATATCCAATTGTTCTTTGGCAAACGTAGCAATTTTTCTAGCTTGAATTTTTGGAATATAATCGATAGAAACCTGAATCTGTGTTTTGGTCGAAAACGAAAATTCAGAACCTAAAATATTCTCTTTCATGAAAGTTCCCTCTATTTCGTCCCAAGTAAAATCAGTAAAATTCATAGAGAGCCCCATGTTTTTGGGCTGGCAGATAATAATTCTTTTATTAGTCACCACAATGCTGTCTGGAAAAACGGTTATAGCTGGTTTTTTTTGAACAGCGATATAACCTACTTCTTCATTTTTCATCAATAAATCATTCAGCTTTGAAGTGATTTTCTCAATGGCTTTTGGATCTTGCTCTTCGTTAAGAAATTTTTTAAGATTATCAATCATAGTATTTTATTTGAAATGTGTTCTTAAATGTTTAGCAAAAGTAATACCTAATTTTATAAAAATTACAATTGACTTTAATATCTTTTACAACAGAAAAAAGGCGGAGCAATAAAGCACAGCCTTTTTAGAAAAAAAAATAAAATTCACCTAACAAAACTTATCTATAATGAAAGGCTATTTGTCCTATCTGACCCACAATTTTAACCGAATCTTTCATCGACAATTTAGATCCATCTGCATGTATCCATCGCTTTAAAGGCTGTTCAAGTATTAAGCCTTTTGTTTCTTTGGAGCCATATATTTTTTTCATTCTCATAAAAATTTCTACGTCAAACAACCATTTGGTAATGAATTTTTCTTTAAAAGTATTTTCAATTACGTCTTTGGTCATTATTTTGGCGCCACATTGAGTGTCTTTTATTTCCATTCCCAAAGTTTTACGAATAATAAAATTGATAGTTTTACTAATAATTGCTCTGGCCGACTCTTTTTCAATGTCTGCACCCATTCTTGTAATTCTTGAACCAAAAACCATTTTGTATTTAGAATCAGATATGGTTTCGGCTAAGTCATTAAAATCGGCAAAATCGGTAGATAAATCGGCATCTAAAAACCCTATATAATCAAACTGACTTTGTTTTGCTAAATGTAACATGCCTAATCTGACCGCTTCGGCTTTGCCTCCATTTTTTTCGCAATCATAAACACTAATATAATCTTCTTTTCCTTTTATTAATTCTTGTATTACTTCTAATGTTTTATCTTTGCTTCCATCATTAACAAGACACAAATGATATCCCAAATTTTTATGTACAAAATCTCTGAATTCATCGCCTAAAAGTCTTTTTTCTTCATTGTAACAAGGAATTACAACACCTATACACTTATTTTGAATGAGGCGTTTTTTAGCATCAACTTCTTTGCTTTCTGAATTTGAATTTTCAGAATTTGAACCTATTAATCTTTTTACTCTTACTCTAATTTCGTTTAAGCTTAAAGGTTTTTTCATATAATCATCTATTCCTAGATCAAAACCTTTAATAATTATTTCTTCATCTGTATTGCCAGACAACACCATAACAGGAGTTTTATCTTTTCTTACTTGTTTTATATGTTTTACCACTTCTAATCCAGACGAAAATTCAGCATTTGAATCATTCTCGCCGTCCATATTGATATCCACAATTACCAAATTAGGCTGAAAACTATCGTACTTTCCTATAGCATCTACGACATTATTGGCACTTAAAACTTCATAGCCCAAATCGGTCAATGACTTTTCCAAAGACAACAATACTAATTGTTGGTCATCAATTATTAATATTTTCATAGCGGTATGTTTTATTATTTGATTGATTTAAAGCAGTTCATATACATTGTTATTATTTTATCCATTGAAAGGTCACTTGCGGCTTCAAAATTTGCTTTTGCAATTTCTTTTCGATAATCATCGTTTGACAAGATTTTGTTAATTGCCGTTGCTAGAGATTCTGCACTTTCTGGATTGAAAAATTCACCTCTATACCCTTCATCTTTCACTAACAAAGCTAAATCCCCTAAATCTGGCATAATTACCGCTTTACCGTAACTTCCCGCCTGATGCAAAACTCCTGAGCTTCCGGTTGTAGAAGTGTATGGAAAAACAACGATAGTGCTATCTGTAAAAATTCTTTCCACATCGTTTTCTTCTACATAACCCGTAAAAATAACTCCTTTGACCTCTTTGTATTTTTCTTTCACACTATCTAAATAGCCTGGAGTATTTGGGCTATCAGTTCCAGCAATAATAACTTCGAGTGGTTCTGAATTTGTTTTTCTAACTATTTCAATGGCTTCGATTAGAATCTCTACTTTTTTATATGTTCCAAATTTACCGAAAGTCATTATTTGTCTTGCACCTGGTTTTGTTTCATAACTAGGTTCTTTTATTGATTCAAAGGTTCCATGCGGAATTAAAATCACGTTTTTAGAATGGTATTTAGCATTTAAAACATCCACATATTTATTGATGGTTACAGCTACTTTATTTGCTTTTAACAAACATCTTGTAATGTTCGTACCAATAAAATTATAAATGTTTCGCATTGTTTTGCTATCTGTAAAACCTGCTTTTTCTAAATCTACTTGCTCTAAAATATTGTGTAACAATACGACTGTTTTAAACCCTAATAATCGTAAAGACATAGGCAATAACAATCCTAATGCTGAAGGTATTTTTTTATCTCCAAATTTCACGAATTGCAAATTGAATAAAATCACATCGGGCTTTTCTTGTCTTGCGGCTTTTATTACAGAGAGAAAAGTGGTATAACTATTAAACTCCCAACAATCTTTGACTTTAATCTTTTCTTTTTTATCAAAATCCAATTGTTTGGGTTCATTGGTCTTGTCTGACATCAAAATCAATTCAGAAACCTCATCATTCTGTACAAAGTTTTTCACCAAATGATATCCATATTCATTTAGTGTCACTTTACTTGGCGGAAATGCTGTTACAACTGCTACTCTCATAGTTTAAAAAATTAATTAATGCGAGGCTTCACTTTTATATTTCTATTAATTAAAAAATAACTCAATTGGAATACTAACAATACAATCATTGTAATAATTTGCATTATCACAACTTGTTCTAATGAATTATGAAATAAAATAATCAACACAATTTGTGTGAGTCCTAAAATTGCCGAAATTACAACAGGAATATATTTGTTTATGGACAAGAAATAATAGGCAAAAATATTAGCTACAGCAAAAATTGAGGTTGCTAAGGCATATTTCCACAATAAAAAAGCAATAGGTAAATATTTTTCTCCAAACATTATTTTCACAACTAATTCTGGAAATAAAAAAGCGCCTAAAACAATAATAATAGACAATAAAACAATATATAAAACGTATTTCAATAAAATAGGTAAAGTATCTACCCCCTCTTTTTTTAACTGAATTACTTTAGGCAATAATAGCATTACAAACATCCAAGCAACAAAATAGACCACTCTTCCTATTAGTGCTAATGAGGCATATAAACCCGCTTGCTCATTATCGAAATAATGTTTCACAAGCATAATATCACTATTATTTATTATTATTTGTGTGAGTTCATAAAAAGCAGTTAAGGCAAAAAATGTTAGTATTGGCTTAACTTCCAATTGATCCTTTTCGAGGTTTATTTTTTTATTTAAAATTGATTTTTGAAAAGGTATTAATCCAAACACAAACGAAATTAAAATACCAAACGCAATAACAATGGAAGATGGAATTGCTGGAAAAATTAAAATGATTGCAATGGTCACTATCAATCGGCAAAGCATTTCAAAATAATAGGTTTTGGATAAGTTTTTCAGATTGTTTTTCCCTTGATATAGCCCGCGATTAATACTCATTACAAAATACAGCGGTAATCCTAAGCCAAAAATTACAAACATTGATGCAGTTCTTGTATGAAATAATTCTTGTAATTGCTTACTGAATGCAATTACTAAAAATCCAATCAATAATCCGAAAGCAAGTGCATTTTTATAAATAAATCTCAAGAACTGATTAAGCAACTTCTCTTCAAATAAAACGGCATATTTTGCTGTAACAACTTGAAAAGTCATCCCAACAAAAGACAAAACTAAAAGCAGCGTGATTAATATTGCGGCATCAGCAAATTGAGTTGGACCCAAAATTCTTCCAAGCAATAAATTATAAAGATAATTACCTGCATTTACAAATAATATGGCAATCATGAAAAATTGCTCTGGACCTATTTTTTTATATGTTTTTTTTAGATTCAATTTGATAGCAGGAGTTTATTAACCAATAGTCCTTTATTAACTTTGTAACCGTCATGTTTCAAATATAAGAAAAATATTAAGTATCAACTAATTAACACAAAAAAAAGATTAATTAGCCTTTAATCCTTTTTTAGAAATAATAAAAAAAATTATCTATAATGAATAGCTATTTGACCTATCTGTCCCACAATTTTAAAGGAATCTTTAAAAGATAATTTTGATCCATCCATGTGCACCCACCTGTTTAATGGCTTTTCGCAAATTAAACTTTGTGCAACTGTAGCGCCATAGACTTTTTTCATTCTCATAAAAATCTCTACGTCGAACAGCCATTTGGTCAAAAATTTCTTTTGAAACGTTTTTTCTACTATTTCCCTAGTCATGATTTTAGCCCCACATTGGGTATCTTTAAAATTCATTCCCAATGTTTTTCTAATAATAAAATTTATAGTTTTACTGATTATTTCTCTTGCTGATTCTTTGGCTATATCTGCTCCCATACGTGTCATCCTGGAACCACTAACTATTTGAAAATTTGAAGTAGATATCTCTGCAACTAAAACCTTAAAATCATCAAAATTGGTTGACAAATCAGCATCTAAAAACCCAATGAAATTATATTGTTTTTTCTCTGCTAAATGCAACATTCCAAGTCTTACCGCCTCGGCTTTACCTCCATTTTTTTCGCAATTGTATATGCTAATTCTATCTTCGTTTCCTTTTCTCAGATCTTCCAAAACCCCAAGTGTATTGTCTTTGCTGCCATCATTTACAAAACACAAATGATAGCCTAAATTTTTATGAACGAATTCTTTAAATTCTGCTCCTAACAATCTTTCTGCTTCATTATAACAAGGAATAACAACTCCGATGCAATCGCTTTGAATAAATCTTTCTTTATTATAATCAAAAGACACGGCGTTTCCTGAACCTATTAAACGCTTCACTCTTGCTCCAATTTCAATTAAACTCAATGGTTTTTTCATAAAATCATCCGCTCCTAATTCAAATCCTTTCAAAAGAATTTTTTCGTCAGTGTTTCCAGATAAAATCATTACTGGGATCTTGTGCTGTTTGATTACTTTAATGTATTTCACAATTTCCAAACCTGCGGAATTTGTAATAAAATCTAAGGAAGTATAACTAAAATTTGAATTTGGAATAATTGGCATATTAATATCCGTAATCACCAAATGTGGAAGAATTTTATCATACATTTTAATTGCGTCTTCAACATTATCCGAAAACTTAACTTCATATCCTAAATCAGTTAAACATTTCTCTAAAGAAAGTAACACTAGTTCCTGATCGTCTACTATTAATATTCTCATTTTTGATGGTTTTTTTATTTTTAATTGCACTGTAAAGATATAGAGCCATTTAACTTTAATTTTAAGCTTTAGACCAACTGTAGTCTTTGGTTCGATGAATGGGAAACTTGTGTAGATATATATAATTCAACTATACATGTTTATTCTTATATTTACATCATTGACAATAAGAAGATAGCTTGTGAGAGAAAAAACAAATAAATATTTATTAGCTGCCTTATTGATTGGAATTGTTTTCCACTCGACTGCTATTTTCTTTACTTTAGAAAATACCTATGATGCTTTAGTACATTTGTTTTTCGGAAATCACTATGCCAAAAGTTGGTTTGAACCTTGGAACTATAGTTGGTACACTGGCTTCACCGTAATGGGGTATCCGCCATTAGTGCATCAATCCATTGGTGTTTTATCCTATATTGGTGGATTAAAATTTGGATTATTTACTGTTGCTATCCTTGCAATTATTCTATTTATCACAGGAGTTTTTCGATTTTCTGTATTAATAACAGGAAATAGAAATGTCGCTGGTTATGCCGCTTTTTTGGCTGTTTTCTCCTCATCGTTTGTTGAAACACTTCATATTTTTGGACAATTACCCAGTTTGGTTGGGATTTCAATTTTAATGCACTCCCTACCTGAAATTTATCTTTGGATAAAAACGGGGAAAAAAAAATACTATTTCACTTCTATATCACTAATCGCAGTGACGGTTTGTTCGCATCATGTTACGCCCTTATTCGGAATGATATTCTTCATACTTCCTTTAATAGGGATGACAGTTATGGATGCCGCACGCGAAAAAGTGGACTCCTACAAAGAAGTGAAACTAAAATTATTTATTCAAACGTTATTTTCATTATTAAAAAGAATTATTGCTTTTGGGGCTTCGGCCGTATTTCTAATTGTTTTTTGTATTCTTCCGTATTGGATTAACTCCAAAAAAAATCCAATTACACAGGTTCCTATTCCACACGGAAGTCGTGATAATTTTATCGAAGTAACTTCTTCTGGATTGATGTTTTTTCTGATTCCTTGGGGAATTTTGCTGTTTTTATTGCCTTATATATTTTACCGATATTACAGCAAACGCTATATCTTTTTCGGATTATCGATTACTTTGTTAACTGTTTTAGGAACAGGAGGAACAACGTCAATTCCACTGAAAATTCTAGGTAAAAACGCATTCAATATTTTAACGCTAGACCGGTTTACACTTTGGGCTTCGATAATGAGTTTGCCCATGTTTGGCGAGTTTGCCTATCGGTTGGTCGAGGGCGATTTAAGAACCTCTATTCAAGACCGATTTGGATCTGTTTACTACAAAATAATTACCGGCTTATTTGCTGGTGCTTTCTTATTTATGGCTGTTTTTACGATCACTTTGGGATATTTCAGACCTTTTCAGCCTCAAAAAATAAATACCCTGCCTATTGTCAATTTTCTAAATCAGGATCAGCACGATCAATGGCGTTATTTGCCTCTTGGTTTTGGAGACCAAATGGCTACTTTGTCTTATCAAACCAAAGCCTTAACGGTCGATGGTAATTATCATTCGGCACGACGATTGCCCGAACTTACTTCGAGAGCAGTAGAACGTTTGGAAAATTCAAAATTTCGAGGTTTAGAAGGCATCGGTTCTTTGCAACAATTCCTGACTGTACCCGAAAAATACAATTTGAAATATGTGTTTTCTAACGATAAGTTTTATGATCCCATTTTGTATTTCTGTGGTTGGCATCGATTGACACAATTAGAAAACGGCATAATGGTTTGGGAAAAACTTAACGTACCGCCAATATCAAAAATTTTACCTTTTGAAGATGTGCCTTTGTACCAAAAGTTGATGTGGGGAATAATTCCGCTATTGACTGTGGCTATCGCTTTTGTTTTGAACATCCAAATGATATTGTATCAAGCCTTAAAATTGAAACCCATTTCGCAACCCGATTTTTTCAAATTTACGGTTCCGTATCAATCTTTTTCTAAAAAATTGGTCACCCTTTTGCATTTTTGGGCAGGGATTTTATTGGTAATTATCTTTTATTTTACCTACCAATTTTATTTGAATAATTCGTCGCAGTTGGGTCCAAAAAATGTGGTAAAAGCCTATTACGATGCCATTGACTTTAAAGAATTTGAAAAAGCACATTCGCTTTTAGATCCAAAAAGCGATAAATCTTTATCGCAATTTATGCTAGAAACAGCAGTCCAGGACGGAATTTTGAATTCGTATGCCAAAATGGATGCTATAGATATTCAAATTCTAAGTCAAACTAAAAATTCAGCCAAAATTATTGCCAAAACCAAATGGGTTACGCCTTTGGAAATCATTTCTAAAGAATATCGTCACGATGTTATCAAAGAAAAAGGAAAATGGTTTATTGTACCGAATAAAATTGATTTAGATATTCCGCCCGATCAATTTGTATCGAATAACGGAACCGAATATTTCAAACACGGAAGACGCGCTGTTTCGACTCAACAAACCTATCACGACGATGTGTTGAAACAACCCGTTTTAGAAATTTTATCGGCGAAATTAATTCAATACAACAAACAATATGTCATTATTGGCGAAGTTCAAAATGTAGATAATGTTCCCGCCGACGTGGTTTTGAAAGCCACTTTATATGACAAAAACGATAAAAAACTAGCCACTTTTAATGCTAAATATGTTATCAAACACAAATTAATGCCCAAAGAAATTACCAGTTACAAAGTCAATTTTGAAGATGTAGCTTGGGCAAAAAACACCGATGTAAAACCGAAAACTTTTAATCCAAACGAATTTACGCCTTTGGACATTAAAGGAATTCCAGTTACTTTCGATATTCAATGTGCCGGAAACGTAGCCATAACCGATTTATATACGCAAGTAGCGCTTTCGGATTTCGCTGTTGAAAATAATCACATCAAAGGAACATTGTTTAATTTCGGTATTCAGGAAAGTACGATTCCTGAGATTTTGGTTTCTTATTACAACAACGCCAAAGAATTGATTTATGTCGATCATTTTTTTATGCGTGAAGGCGTTCGTGTGCAACGAAAAAACTATTTTGATTATGAATTGTTAAATTTGAATAGGTGTAAAACCCTAAAATCATCATTAGAAAATTGTTTTGTAAACGGCTTGGCGAATGCTTCAATTTCAGAAGCAGTTGTGCCAAATAGAAAAGTAAACGAAGCCGAAGAACAATTACAAAAAATAAAAGGCAACGGTTTTGATTACATTAAACTCGAAATCAATAATTATATAGGAAATCCACGATAATGAAAAAGGCAGTTTACATCTTGTTTTCGTTAAGTGTTTTGCTTTTATTAGCATTTGGCACCGCTATGGTTGCTGACGGAAAAACTGTTTTTGCTTTGGAAACCAAAACCAAAACATTTACAGCAGGAAAGCCTATTGAATTTACATTCTATTCTAAATCGGAAACGGAAAAACCGCAACTTTTTATTGTTCATTCTTATGGCAAAACACTATTAGAAAGCACATTCGAAAAAGGAAATTATAGCTTTAAAATTCCAGAAAACTATGTTCAAAAAACGGGAAGAGTTTCTTGGTTTTTAATCCATAGAAATGAAAAAGTACTGAATGGCACTTTCGAAATTATTCCGAATGACAAAACCGAAACTATTATAGAAAATTACCTTGGCCCAAGAAGTATTCTAGCAGGAGGAAAAGAATTTTCGATGATGGTTACCGTTCCTACAGATGATTTTGACAACCCGAAGGCAGAAAATACTTCCGTAAAACTCAAACATCAGTTTTTGCAAAACATATCGATTACGAATTTAAAAACTAAAGATTTTATTGCTTGGTATGAGATTTATTCACCTATGAAATCAGGAAAATTATTGGTTTCAACGCAATGTGATACCATAGTTACTAAAGAAATTGAATCTGAAATTTATCCCAACATTGCTACTAATTTTACCATTTATTTTACCCGAAATCATCAATTTGCCGATGGAAACCAAATCACCAATTTTACCACATCGATCATAAAAGACGAATTCGGAAATATGGTTAGCGATGGAACAATGGTTAGTTTTAGCATTAAAACAAAAAAGAATTTGGTTTTAAAAACCTTCGGAACAACGATTAACGGAATTGCAACTGCCAAAATTTTGCATCCGGACCATCCCGATATTTATACCGTAAAAGGATTTATAACCGGAATTGCCGAAAGTAATTCGCTGGTTGTAGCTTACAAACCCATTATTTCGACATTGAATTATCGCTTTTATGACCAGAATAGAACCTTGATTGTTGGGCCAATAAAAAGTTTTATGAACCAACTAGTTCCCGATGGAATTAAGGTAATTGTAAAAGTGTATCACAATGATAAATGGATCATAACATTGCAAGAAGACAGCTCAAAAGGATTGGCAAAATTCACTTTGCCTAAAGATTTTTATAGTGCAAAAACATATCGATTTGAAATTTCAACTTTGGGAATTACCCAAAAAACGAAAACCCTAAACTATGTCTCTAATCAATAACCGAAATACGATTCGAACCCTCCTAATTAGCTCATTTATTTTATTAAATGTGCTACTGTTGTATGGAACAAGTACGGTTTTAGAATATTTAAATTCGGGTGCCGATCGTGCTTCGATGTTGCATCTAGAAAAGGAAACCGTGAATACTTATTTACCCAAAGTAACTTGGGAAAAACTGAATAATGTAGGTCGTGAAATGGAACCCAACACGCTGAAAACCATCGAAAAAGATTATTTATTTTCTTGGTACATTAAAAACAAATCTTTGCAGAATAATAAAAGAGAAGGTATTGAAGATTTTTACACGCAAAATGCTCGTGTGAATTTGTATAAAGCTATAGATTATAATTCGAAAAATAAAATCACGATTGAAAGCACCACTTTAAAACACCATCCTAAATTAGAATTTTATAGCGAAGACGGACAACAAGTTGTTTTAACTGACAAAAATGTTATCGAATATCAGAACATTTATAAAGACAAAACCTTAGTTACCGAAATTCAAGATACGGCAACTTACAAAGTATTGATGCTCTTGGAAGACGGATTTTGGCGTGTACGTCACATTCAAAAAATGAAGCAAGAACCTTTTGCAAAAGACACGATAAAAGCCCATCCAGAATTTAAAGTGGTAGGCGATAAAATAAAACACAACAATACTGATTTTACCATCAAAGGCATTAATTATTATCCTAAAAACTCGGCTTGGGATACTTTTGGATACTTATTCAACAAAGATACGATTGCCAAAGATTTTGCTATCATTAAGGAAGCTAAACTCAATTCTATTAGAATTTTTATTCAATACGACGATTTTGGCAAAGCAGATATAAAAGAAGAAAAATTAGAAAAACTAAAAACACTATTGGATCTTGCCGAAGCTAAAAACTTGAAAGTCATCGTTACTTTGTTCGACTTTTATAGTGATTATACTTTAGAAAGCTGGACCTTAACAGAGCGTCATGCTGAGAAAATTGTCTCTGCTTTTAAAAACCACAAAGCGATAATCGCTTGGGACATTAAAAACGAACCCAATTTAGATTTTGAAAATCGCAATAAAAAAAATGTATTGCAATGGTTGCAACAAATGATAACGGTTATTAAAGAAAACGACCCCAATCATTTGGTTACCATTGGTTGGTCGAATGCTTATGAAGCCACTAATTTGTATGATAAAGTCGATTTTGTTTCCTACCATTTTTACAATGCAATTACTGATTTTGAAAAAGAGAATTCCACTTTGGAAAAAGCCACCAAAAAACCAGTTGTCATTCAAGAATTTGGAATTCCATCTTATAAAGGTATTTGGAATTTGACTGGAAATAATGAAGAAGATCAGGCTGAATACCATAAAAAAATGCAAATGCTATTCAAAAAGCATGGGCTTGCATTTATGTCCTGGACATTATACGATTTTCCTGCTGTTCCCAATCAGGTTGCGGGAAAGTGGCCTTGGCAAAAATTGAGACAGAAAAAATTTGGTTTTATTGATGAAAAAGGAACAAAAAAACCTTCCTTTTTATACATTAACTACTAGTGTATTTCTCATTTAGCTCATTTCAATTTGAGTGAATTTTTCAAGATACATATCTACAATTCTATACATTGATTGGGCAAAAGTTGCTTTGCAATTTTCTTTTGCAATTTTTACTCTGTATGCATCATCTTTAAGAATGGTGCTGATTGCTTTAGCTAAAAATGCTACACATCTTGAATTGAAAAACTCGCCTATGTAACCCTTGCCTTTTACTAACAAAGTTAAACCGAATCCAGTTTTTGTTTTAGTACGGTTCAAATGCCTATTCGTTTGTACTGTTCTTTTTTTATTTTGCTGAACGGAAATTTAGTTTTGACGAGCACTCTTTTTATTCTGATAAAAGAAAAAACACAATTGAAAAAACAATAATAAAAGCATAGCTATGATTTGCATTTCAACCACTTGATTCAATGAATTGTGAAACAAAACAATCAATACAATTTGTGTTAATCCTAGGACTGCCGAAACAATTACAGGAAAATATTTGTCGATGGAAAGAAAATAATAAGCAAAGATATTAGCAACCGCAAAAATCGATGTTGCCAGAGCATATTTCCATAATAATGGTGCGATTGCAATGTACTCATCACCGAACATTAATTGAACAATCATTTCTGGAAAAAGGTAAGTAACCGCTATAATTAGCGCTGATAAAGATGCAATATAAAACACATAATGCATGAAAATAGGTTGCGTGTTTTTCCCTTCTTTTTTGCATTGAATTACTTTGGGTAATAATAACATGACAAACATCCAAGCAAAAAAATAAACAACTCTTCCTATTAATGCTAGTGAAGAATACAGTCCAGCTTCTTCATTATTTAAATAATGTTTTACTAATAAAATATCACTATTATTTATGATGATTTGAGACAATCCATAAAAAGCTGTCAGTGCAAAAAAGGCAAAAATACTCTTGGCATTTATTTCATCGTATTTAATTATATTTTTGCTTTTTAGAATATTTTTCTGAAAAGGAAACAATCCAAATACAAACGAAATAAAGATTCCTAAAGCCACCGAAATTGAAGTAGGAATGTTTGGCAAAAAAAGCACCGTTAAAATGGTTATTACCAATCGGCTAATCATTTCGGTTTGATATGTTAAAGCCATTTTATACAAACCATTGTTTCCTTCATACAAACCATTGTTTCCTTGATACAAACCTCTATTAATGCTTAACAAAAAATACAAAAGAACTCCGAATCCAAAAATCACAAACATTTCAGATGTTTCTGTATTAAATATTGCTTGAATTGTTTTACTAAAAACTATAATCAATGTTCCGATTAAAAGACCACAAAAAAAAGCTGTTCTAGTTATTATTTTAATAAAAAGGATCTTTTTTTGATCTTCAAATAATACTGCATATTTTGAAGTAACAATCTGAAAGGTCATCCCCAAAAATGAAAGCACCAATAAAAAAGTAATCAATAGAGCCGCATCTGCAAAGGCAGCTGGGCCCAAAATTCGGCCAAGCATTAAATTATAAATATAATTTCCAACATTGACCATTAACATAGTTAACATAAAATATTGCTCAACTCTTATTTGCTTAATACTAGGGAAATTTGAAATAGATATTGTTTTCATATTCTTTAAATTTTTATTTTAGAGGGTCAAATATTGTATCTGCTTAATGGTGTTTTTTGACACAGAATCATAATTTGAAGCGACTCTATTGTTTTTGAATGTCAATAAAGCTAAAGTGAGCCACTACTTAAAATGGGAATTAATTTTACTGTTTTAAATTGCTCGATCACGCTAATGTTTTCTCGACCAATACTACTAAACAACTTATTATCACCTAAAGCCTTTTTGCATAATAAAACAATGGCAAAAACAGCAGAATCAATAATGTGAATTAATTTGTTTAAATAAAATACATTTAGCGAATTCAAATTGCCATTAATTTCGTAAATTCCAACAGTTTTTGAGATTTGTAAAACCATTTCTATTGTTTTTATTGTAGATTAATTTGTTTTTTCTGACACAAATATGCGAAGGATAACCGTGAGACTTCATTTGTTTTCGACGAACTACAAATTGCTGTCGGTGAAATATAAGTGCTTAATCCTTAACTTGCAGTAATTAATAATCACACTATCGACGAATGAAATTATTCAAAAAATTATCCGTTTTCTTTCTATTTATTTTTAGCATTTTAGTTAATTCTCAAAATATGCAAGAAGGATTTACCAATTTAGAAAAAGGGGAATTCGACAAAGCCGAAGTTTTTTTTACTACTATATTAAAAGATTATCCAACCAACAAAACCGCTCGCCTTTGTTATGCAAGAGCCGTTGGATTGAACAAACAGCCTGAGAAAGCTTTGGCTCTTTTCACGACTTTGAGAACCGACTATCCTGATGATTTAGAAATCAAACTCAATTATGCCGAATCTTTACTTTGGAATAAAAACTTTACAGATGCTAAAGTATTTTACAGCAAACTAGTAGCCGACAATCCAACCAATTTTGTAGCCCATCTTGGTTATGCCAATACACTTTCTAATTTAAAGGAATTTAAAGACGCTTTGTTTTATGTAAACAAAGCATTAGAAATTTCGCCTGGAAACGGTGGTGCACTAGTTTCAAGAAAATACATCAAGTTGGGTTATGCCAATGAGATGGTTTCGGCAAAACAATACGCTCAAGCAGAAACTTTTTACAATGAAATTTTGGTTGATTTTCCAAACGATAAAGAGACCTTATTAAACAAAGCCAATTTATACCTTATTACTAAAGAAATTGCCAAAGGAAAAGAAGTTTATTCGCAAATTTCTAAAGACAATCCAATTATTGCCTTGAATGGTTTGTCCTTAATACAACATATTGACGGAAAAGAAAGTCAGGCCTTAAACACTTCAAACAAAGCAGTTGAAGCAGCAAAAAACAGTGCCGATCTTACTTTGATAAAACAAACACAAGAACGCTACGTTCAAGCCTTGATTTGGAACAAAAAATACAAATTGGCCGAAACCAAAATCAATGAATTAAATACACAATATGCCAATGAAAACTGGCTTTTGGCTCTTTCGGCAACTTTGGCCATTTATAGAAGTGATTTTAAAGAAAGCATAAAATATTATGCTTCTATATTAAAAAATGATGATAAATCCTTTGATGGAAATCTAGGAATAGCCAATGCCTATTATGCTTCGGGAGAAATTGACCAATCGATTAAAGCTGTTTATCAAACTTTAGAAATTTTTGAAAATCAGAACGATGCTATGAATTTTTTGAAAAAATTAAAGGAAGAACATACACCCACTTTAGAAGAAAAACTGAGTTATTCTTTTGACAATGGTAAAAACACAGCCATTACATCCAGAACTTTAATCACCTTTCCGCTTTCGACAAAATGGGCTTTAAATACAACTTATCAATATCGGAAAACAGAAAACAACAACACTAATATTAGTGCCAATGCCAATGATTTCTTGCTTGGTGCTTCTTATAAATTTCATCCCAAAATTAGTTTCAATGTTGATGGCGGTATCACATCGGCGAGTTCTCCAACAACAAGTTATACTTCGTTTTTGTTTAATGCCAATTTCAAAATAAAACCAATGAAATTGCAAGATTTGGAAATAGGTTACAAACGCGATTTGCAAAATTTTAATACCGATTTAATAGACAAACAAATCTCTGCCAACAATTACTATTTCAATTATAACATTGGTTCTAATTTTAAATTGGGTTGGTTTACACAGTATTTTTACACCACACAATCGGATAACAACTCCAGGAATTTAGTATTTACTTCTTTGTATTATAGCTTCTTATCAAAACCTGTTTTAAAAGGTGGATTCAATTATCAATTTATTGCTTTTAAAGATCAAGTGCCAACGGTTTATTTTAGCCCAAGCCAGTTTAATGCTTATGAAGTTTTTGTAGAATTACTGAAAGACGAAAAAATTGCCGAAAACAATACTTGGTTTTACAATCTAAATTTGGCAACAGGTTTTCAATATATCGAGAAACTTGACAGACAATCGACTTATAGAATTCAAGCCAAATTGGGTTATAAATTCTCCGACAGGTTATTAGTTAATATCTATGGATTGAAAAGTAATATCGCCTCTGCAGCTGCCTCGGGTTTTACGTATACCGAAGTTGGAGTTCGACTAAAATGGAACATCTTTAACAAACCTGTTTTCGAATTGAAATAAAAAACAAGCTCGTTTAGGATTTCTTAAACGAGCTTTTTTTTAATCAGTTGCTATTCCAAAATATAGCCAAACCACATCCTCATTATATGGATTACTCTGCGAATGTTCTTCACCTGGCTCAAGCGTTATACAATCTCCGGCTTTTACACTTACCTTTTCGTGGTTTACCATAAACTCAGCTTTGCCACTTACTATATAAAACACTTCGAACATGGTTGAATGTTTGTGACTTTCAACGGTTTGTCCGGGTTTGAATGTTGCTGAGCCAAACATCATTAGTTGGGGAATATATCCTTTTTCTAGAAAAACTTTTTTCTTTATATCTTCATTATGGCTAACCCCTATTTCTGGAATTTGATTGGTGTGAACAAGCTTCATAGCGATTACTAAATTAAATTTATTGATGTTTTTTATAAGGCTTGGTCGCTTGCCGATGTGACAGAATTATAAATCCTAAACTTTTGATAAACATTGATTTTACATATACAAAACCATTTTTAAATTCTGCCTAAAACCCAAATTGCTTTTAGCATATCTTAACAAATGCTGCTTTATTTATTCCTTATATTCTCACTATTGATTGCCAACAAAATTTATTTCTACCCATTGACTAAAATCTAAACTATTCATTTCCAATTTTCCATTATATTTTTATCCCACATTTTTTTTGCAAATTCCAAAAATTCTATTGGTCCGTTAGAAAAAGATTTGTCAAAAGTATATTCTCCACCAAAATACAATTTGTTTCCATTGTCATCAATTCCGTGTATAACTTTATTTTCGCCTCTAATAGCGTATTTTTGGCTTCCTTCGTACATAATTATTTTCATATCAGAAGGACTTACGTCTCCGTGACAAACCGTTTTATACATTAACCATATCTCTGCAATTCCATTGTTGTTAAGATCTGTGATTTGAAATGTATCATCAATATATTCGGCAACAATATCAACAGGACAATCACTAATAAAGTCATAAACTCTCCAGGTTTGTTTGAAAATACCATTTGATTTTTTGAAGTGGTAAGCAAAAAGTTCCGCATCACCTCCATTATTTTCGTGTTTAAATTTTACACTCTCGTAAATCCCTGTTTCAGTTGTTATTACAATATTTTCTCCCAATTTATCAGACCATTTAATAGCCTTTTTTATTTTTCCTTCGAACTGAATTTCTCTTGGAATTTCGTTAATACTTAAATTAATGGGAGTACCTAATTCAATAATTGGTGTTGAAGTGGTGATGCCTTCCGAAGGTTTTATTAATTTATCTTGATTGTTCTTTTTTGTTTTGTTAACACAAGACTGTGAAAATATTGCAAAAATTATAAAAATAATTGTTTTTTTCATCTGTTTTTTTTATTTCATTTTTCAATATAAGATAAAGTTATGGAATTACAGCGGATTTGGAACTAAATTTGTCCCTGTTTTCGGATTTGCCACCCGAGAACAGGCGAAGCAAATCTTCCAAATAAAAACCAATTTCGAATTAAGCCTGATAACCAAATTGCTTGTAGTGTGTGTTGGGGTTGCCCTTTTTACTGTTTTAGTTTGGTGAATTTCTTTTCAAGTTCCATCAGCCATTTGTTTCTCTTTTCTTGTGTTACCGCTTTTACTTGATTAAAGCTAATCCAATTTCTATTTTTAAAGCCTATTTTCCAAAAAGTCCCCATAATTATAGCCTTTTTTATTGCATTTCCAAATAGTAGCCAATATAACCATTTAGGAGTGTTCATTGTGGTAATCATCGTAACTCCTTTTAAGTTATTCCACAAAGGTTTCATTCTTGTGTTTCTTGTATTGGTGTAGTCATAAGCAACTCCAGGAAAGATAACCTTGTCTATAAATCCTTTTGTCAATGCTGGCATAAGTTCCCACCAAATTGGAAAAATGAATACCAAATGGTCAGCATTTTTTATTTTATTACTGTATTCAATGACTTTTGGGTCAATTGGTTTTTTGTCTCGAAATGCTTTTAAATCACCTGCTGTCATTACAGGATTGAAATTGTCTTTGTCCAAATGAATTAGTTCAATTTGGTGATTCCCTTTTGATAGTCCGTTTGTTACTGATTGTAAAATTGCGTTACAAAAACTACCTTCATATGGGTGATTAAATACGATTACTACTTTCATTTTTATGTGGTTTTAAATTACACCACAAAAATCAGTAGTTTGAAATGGTTGAACGATAACAATTGTTAATAAACATCTAGCGTCTGTTTCTGATTCGACTTAATGAAACCGAAGTGATTCCTAAATACGACGCAATATAATGTTGAGGAACGCGAAGCAAAATTTTTGGATTAGTTTTTAGTAATTCTAAATACCTTTTTTCAGGATTGTCTTTGATACGTGAAAGGAATAATTTCTGATAGAATAGTAATCTCTGAAAAGTGTGTTCTTCAACTGTTTTTTTGATTTCTGTTGAAGTTTCAATTATGGATTGCAAATCTTTTTTAGAAATAGAATACAAAATACACGATTCAATACTTTCTATTGTAAATAAACTTGGTTGATTAGTTCTGAAGCTTTCAATGGAAGAAACACTTTCTCCTTCAAAAAAGAACTGAAAAGTTATGTCCTTTCCATTATTGTTGAAGCAAATTCTTAAACAGCCTTGCTCAATGTAAAATGCTTTTTTTGAAATTTCACCTTCGGTTAACAGAGTCGTTTTTGCAGGTATTTCTTCTCGTTTGAAAAGATGCTTAAACTTGTTCCAATCTGTATTTTCAATTTTGAAATTTTCCATTTCTAATTTTAATGTTGATTGTTTTCATCGTCGGATTTGGTAGGCTTACCCCAACATCTTGGGACTACAGCGGATTTGGGATTAAATTAAGCCAATTATTCGGATTTGCCAAATGTTCCAAATACAAACCAATTTTTCCATTAAGCCAATTGCCCAAATCCGTTGTAGCGTTTGTTATCGGTGGTTTTTATTTGTCGTTTAGAATATTCTCGATTTTATGATATGCTTCAAGTATATAGTCAACATTTGGATTTTCGTTGTGATACAATAAAGATGTATAAATGGTATAAATATTTCCTTCGGATTCACAATTTATAATATTATCCACTTTAGTAATAGATTCTAAAGTACTGTTTCTATACCATCTGTTGAAAACATTGAATCGCGTTTCTGCTTTCTCATCATTTTCTGAACAAACATAAATAAGGGAATTTTGTACATTTGCAAAGAAAGTAGTTATAATATTCTCAATAGTTTTTGATACTAAAACATCAAAAGCTTCAATTTTAGCAGTAATTTTTTCAATTATAATTTGATAGATATTTTCAATATGAACCTCTGAGGCAAAGTCAAGCGTCTCATCAATAATAAAAACAATTTTGTATTCAATATCGTTTTTAGTTGTAAAGTTATAAGTGCTTGTCGCTTTGTTAAAAGTATAGTTATATTGGTTTGGCAAACTTGATTCCTTTTTGAGTTAATTTTTCAATAGGAGTATTGCCTTTCAAGAACGAACGAACCATAGCCTTATCTGAAACCATTTTGGTTATAGATTTCATTATTGCTTCTTTATTTATGGTTTTATTATTCATACAACAAAAGTAGTGTGACAAATCTAAAACAAAGCAATATTTCAATTGTTTGTTCTTATAGTGTTTATTTTCTGTATAGATTAAAGCTATTTTGAAACGATATCAATTAGTGCTTTTTTCTCGTCAGTCCAGAAAATCTCTGACAACTAGTTTATATATGTGACGAAATCACACAAATCCATCCAATTTTAGGCAGATTTGTATAACAATCTAATCCTTGATATTTTAAATCAAATATATAAATAATTCCTTATAAATTATTAAAATAACTTTAGGTTTACCAACAAAAAAAAAGACTGCCTAAAATTAGACAGCCTCTTAAAAAAATTGGGGGCAAAATTCTTAATTTACAATTAACTTGGTTGTAAATGTTTCATTTTCTTTGGTAGTAACCATTAATAGATAAACGCCTTTGTTTAAGTTGGCTAATTCAACTGGTATTTCGTTGCTTGATGCAACGGAATCATAATTTTTGTTCCCAAGAACTCTTCCGTTCATATCCATTATTTTGATTGTAGCACTTTCGGTTCTTTTTGGCAAAACTACTGTTGTGGCTGTAGTGCAAGGATTTGGATAATTATATATGGTTTTAACTATTACATTATTAAAACTTGGTGCACTTAATGTTTTTGAAGTTTTAAATGCCAATTTAGAAACATTAACCGCAAATGGTTGAAAAGCTTGATAATCACCTTGGACAGAAAAAACTAATCCTTTGATTTTTTCGTTATTGTATTTTTGACCAACTGGGTTTGTAAA
Source organism: uncultured Flavobacterium sp. (assembly GCA_963511475.1). GTDB lineage: Bacteria > Bacteroidota > Bacteroidia > Flavobacteriales > Flavobacteriaceae > Flavobacterium. The sequence continues at coordinate 33,582 of CAUPJC010000018.1, read as the reverse complement.
TTCATCAAAAAGAATATTCATCTCTGCAACGGTTGTATTAGCAGGGATTTTCAAACGCAATCTATTGTTCCAATCTGTTGTATTTTCTGTTACCAAAACTACTTCTATCGGAAGAGAATTGTTAATTTCAAAACCTACTGTTGAATAGGAACTGGCATCAAAAGCTAATTCACCTGGAAGAATATTTCTAAACACATTCAATGTTCCATAAATATCTCCTGCAACTGTTGTATTTCTTTCTATTGCATATTGATCCGTTGATAAATCACTATTTGAAACATTATCAATATTAAATGTCGAAACTTTAGTTTCTGTTTTTAAATAATCTAATCCCCAAGGCCCATCTGCCAAATACAAAGCATCTATTTGATTTGATTTATCTCCAATTATTGAAAACCCAATATCAAATAATCCATCTAAATCTACTTCAATATTTTGTTCGAAAGAGTCTGTTAAACTAATGTTTTGAGATACAAAATCGGTTGTTGACAATTCGGTTATTTTCTTATTACCTTGAAAATCTAAATTTGAAGATTTCGATTTATTTATAATTGTCAACTTTAATTTGCCGTTTTTATACAAACCTTTTTTCACAAAAACAGTAGGGATTCTATTTTCAACGACATCAGATGTTAACGTTTTTTGTTCTTGAAATTTAGTTATAATTGCATTGGTTATACTACTTACTTGCCCCATAGAAGATCCCCAAACTTGAAAATTAAAATAATCACCTACAGGATATTGATCTATATTCCAATAACTGTGTAGTTTATTTTCAGTTCCTAATTCTTGAATAGAAAAATTCAATGCATATTCTGTCAATCCATTGGCTCTTTTTAATTTAGCCATGATAATTTCGTACCCATTTAGATTAATAGTTCTAATATCTTCAAGTGATGAATTATTCAAACGGTCACAAATTGCTTTCGAATGTCCATAAATACCTCCCGTAGTTGCTGTTGCAAGAACTGCTGCAAGGCGACTTTCTCCTTGATAATAATCCACTGAATATACTTGTTTTGCATTTGTAATACCAATTAAATCTGTTGGACTAGATACAAAAGTAGTTTCTGTTCCAAACATTCCTGTACTTGGAATTATAGTTGAAAAATCAACTCCTGTGCCTGATGATTTAGCATTTTTAGATGATTTTGTAAACTTTTTTTGTACCGCTTTTTTATCAGCATAACTATTTGTTTTTATTCTGTTAAAATTTCTTTTAGCGATTAATGTAGCTAAATCACCATTACTTTCTAACCCTCCGTTGTTTCCTGAACTTACATCTGTTGCCATACTTACATCGGCAATATTATTTATTAGAATGGCGTCATACGGGTTAGCTGTAATATAAAATATAGCATCATTAAAATCATTGTCGCAGTTGCCATAATCTCTTCTAATATCCTCAAAACCAAGTATAATTCTTTCATTTACAGGATCGTTCAAAAGCACATTGTGTTGTCTTAATGCTGGATCGGCTTCTGGATTAAAATTAGGATTAGAAAACAATTTCCACAAACCAGATGTTACTGCTGTACCATTCCATCCGTTGGCCAATAAAACCCAACCGATTCCTGTTCCGGCTGGAAAAGTTCCAATTTTTACTTTATTACCAGCCACCAAACTTCCGCCGCTTCCTGCAGCCGATACATTTGGAAATACAATAGTGATTTGATTGGCCGTTGGAGCTGTAGTTGGTGGATTATTGATGTCGTAGGTATAAAAACCCAAAACATTTTTATATCCCGCTCCTTCACTAACAAAAGTCACCCATACGTCGGCATATTTATCTATGACTAAATCCGTATCATAACCCGATGAAATATATTGTGGGTTATAAATTGGCACAGGATATCTTTCGGGAAGTGAGTTGTTTATCAAATCTAAGGTTTGATTTGTAATAACATCACTAGTCACAAAATATTGTGGTGTACCATCGGATGTGTAGGGTCCTAAAAAATTATAATTCTGACTAAAGGAGACAGAAGAAATTAAAAGAACTGACAAAAGTAAATATCTTTTCATAATTCTTGATGTTAAATTATGAAGCAAATTTATGACCTTAATACAACCTAATCTTAACTATTAGTTTAGTTGAATTTTAATGTAGACGAAAAGCAATTTACTAAAGACAAACCGACTACAAAAGATTCAATCTTTTCATTAATTCTGGGCGATTGGTACGGCTTACGGGTATTACCTCTTTGGCAATCAAGACACTATTATCCTCAATGTCGATGATTTTTTTGGTATTGATGATAAACGAGCGATGTACTTTTAGAAATAAATCTTTGGGCAATTTATCTTCTATTTTCTTTAGAGTAGAATGTACTATATAATTTTTGCCTTCGGTTTTGATATGGATATAATCGCCTTTGGCTTCTACGATGGTCACCAAATCAAATTCAATTTTGATTAATCGCCTATCGATATTAACATAGAATTCATTAGTATTATCTTCGGGAATTGTTTTGGTTTCTTTTGGTAAAGAAGAGGAGATTTGGGCTGAAGTTGCTTTTTGAACCGCTTTTTCAAAACGCTCTTGGGTAATTGGTTTTACTAAATAATCAACAATACATTCGTATTCAAAAGCTTCTATTGCAAAGTTTTTATCCGAAGTCACTAATATTATTTTTGGAGGATTTTTTATGGTTTGAATAAAATCGAAACCCGTAAAATCAGGCATATGAATGTCTAGAAATATCAAATCGACATCGTTTTGATTTAAATATTTTATGGCTTGCATAGCGTTAGAAAATTCTTGAGCCAAATTTAAACCTTTATGATCAGAAACCATTTGAGCTATTATCACTCGGGCCATTTCTTCGTCGTCTATAATTATGCAATTCATAATTCCAATTGTTTATAATTTATCTACAAAATCTTGCATAATTTTAATAATATCATCAAAATCAGATTTCAACTCTATTGAATTATCTTTCAAATTATCTTCGAAATGTTCAGCAATATAGTAACTTTTTTTTAGACCAAGAATAGATATTTTATGTTTCAATTTATGAACGCAGCCTGCAGCTAATAAAAAATTTTTATTTTGAATTTGATCGTAGTACGCCGTTACTTCTTCTGGCAGTTCTCTTTTTAGAATGTCAATAATTTTTTTTCTAAATTCGGTATTGTCACCAGACAATTCGTTTATGTAATCTGAATTAGCTTGTTCCATTTTGTTTGGGTAAAGTAAAATAAAAAGTAGTCCCAATGGTTTCTTGGCTTTCCAACCAAATTTTTCCACCGTATAAATCTATGATTTTTTTTACAATTGAAAGTCCAATTCCTGTTGATTTAGTATTACTTTCTAATTTTGAAAAAATGCCAAAAATCTTGTGCTGGTATTTTTCAGAAATTCCTACACCATTATCGGCAATAGAAAATTCGTATTCGTCTTCTCTTTCTACAAAATCAATTGAAACAATGCCTTTTTCTTTGTCATTATAATTTATTGCATTTTGTATCAAATTCTGAAATAGCTGTCGAAATCTAAAATGATTTCCAAACACTTTAGGTAAATTATCGTTGCTTTTTATTTCAATATGTTTAGGAACATTAATGGATTGTATTATTTCGTCTAATAGTATATTTATATCCAAACATCGAGTTTCTGATTCTTGTTTTTCAATGGACGAATAGTTTAAAATTCCATTAATCAACAAATCCATTTTTTCAACATTGAAGAGAATTAAGTCTAACGATTTTCTGTTTTTAGCATCAATTTTACCTTCGTTATCTTCAACATACCAATTGATTATGGTGTCTATACTTCGCAATGGTGATTTTAAGTCATGAGAGACCATATGAGTATAGTCATCTAATGCTTGATTTTGTTTTTCTAAATTTTTAAGCAACTCTTCTCTTTGCTTATTAATTTTTACAATTTCAATTGCTTGCTGTTTTATATATTCTGCTGAATTTTGAACCTCTGGATTGTCTATCGATTCATTTTCTAAATTCATTGAATTTAAAATCGATTGTAAATTCTTATTGATTTCTTTTAGTCCTTCTGCTTCTACCCGTAGTTTCTGATTGGCTTCATACAATTCATCCGAACTGATTTTCATAGCACGCTGCAACATCGCTATTTGATCTTCAAAATTATTATAGGATTCATCAACGGCAGTAAAAAACAGATCTATATCGTTGAGCCCGTTTTTTAACTTTTTTTCTATTTGTCGTTTTAAAAGTGAATTCATTATTCGCTAATAAGAGTTAAGGTCATAGTTTGATTGTGTAATTCGCAAGCCTTATTTATTCCATTAAAAGGAGCCATTTCACCATAGGAATAAAAACCTGCAATGGGAGTTGTATTTCCTAAAACTTCTTGAACTTGTTCAATTTCTTCTTCCACCCTTTGATTCATTACTAATTTTCTGCCTATGCAACTTACTATTAAAGCTAATTCAGCAGGATTCTTTCTGTTTTCTATTGCAATTTCTGCTGCATATTGAGCTCCTTGAGCTATTGCATCAATAGAAGCCATCATCAATTGTACTCTAGAATTTACAGGAACATCTCCTGCCAAAACCATTGAATTTTCTTCTTCATTAATACTCAAAATTGTTCTTACAACAGCTTCATTTTTTCCTTCTGGTATAACGTTTAAAGGATACAATAAAGAAGCTTGGGGCAATTCCTTAGCTTTATCCCCCAAATAATACTTGTATAAATCCAAAGCTGGTTTTCCGTCTATTTCAAAAAGAATGTTCCCTTTTGATTTTGTGATTTTTCTTTCGGGACCAAATGGTGCCCAACCGCCAAAACTAGCAAATGAAATTTCTAATGAATCACCATAAAACCCAATTAAAATTACTTCACCCTCTTTTGGATTTTCTTTATAAGAAGCAACTGTTTTTTCAAAACGAGCATCATCACCACACATTCCTCCAGTGATAGAAATGGTAGTATTCATGTTTTGTTCAATTCCATCAATTAATGAACTGCCATTTACAAAACTTCCTTCTGACAAGACAAATAAATGTTTCAATTTTTCTTTAGGCATTTCATCATACAATGCTTCACCCAATAGTTTTGCATTTTTATCATAATTCAGCACATTGCCGCTTTTTACGATAAAAGAACTTTTTTCGAATTCGATTGCAGTAACCGAAATTGAATTATCGTTCACCTTACAACAAATAATCTCTCCTGAAGTTGAACCAAAAACAATATGTTCATACGGAAATTGCTTGCGAATATCTACAATTACATTTTCGTCTTCTAACAAATAACGATTGGCAAAAACCAATACCAATGGGTTCTTTAATACTACATTTTCCTGCAAGAATTCCCATTCATTGTTTTCTAATTTTGAAGCTTGGACTATTTTCATGGTTTATCTAATTTTATAAAAAAAGTGGTTCCTATACTCATTTTACTTTCAATCCAAATTTTCCCTTGGTACGTTTCTACAATTTTTTTAACTATAGAAAGTCCTAAACCTGTGGACTTATCAGTTGTTTCTAATGATTGAAATATTTTAAATATTTTTTCTTGATTTTCTTTAGCTATTCCTGGACCATTATCAGTAACCGAAAATAAATAATTCTTTGCAGTTTCTTGACAATCGATGGTTACAATTCCTACTGGTTTATCCACATAATTTACTGCATTACTGATCAAGTTTTGAAAGAGCTGTTGTATTCTAAAACGATCAGCTTTAATTATTGGCAATTGATTTTTAATAGAAACTGTTATATGAGATGGGATATAAATGATATTGATAATGTTCTGAACTATTTCTTGTGTATTAACACTTTCAAGAGTGTTATCCGCTTTATCAATCTTAGCATAAGTTAAAATTCCTTCTATAAGATGATCCATTTTTTCTACCTTATTTTCTATCATAGAAAGGTATTGTAAGGTTTGAGTGTTAAACTCTTTGTCATTATCCTCTTTTATCCAGCTAATTAAGGAATGAATACTTCGTAATGGTGATTTTAAATCGTGAGAAACTATGGAGGCATAATCTTCGAGTTCTTTGTTACTTTTGGCCAAACTATCTACTAAAAATTCTCTTTGTACTTCGAATTCTTTCTTTTGAGTTACATTTTCTTCAATGGCAAAAAATTTAATAATTTCCCCATCTTTATTATACAAAGCTTGTCCGTTGACATTTACCCAATATTTTTCTCCTTTTTTAGAGTAATTTATGATTTCACAATTAAAGGGCAATCCCTTAGCAACTCGATCACTCAAATACCGAACTGTTTCTGGATTGGTTTCCTTTCCTTGCAATAAGGCACCTGGTTTTTGGCCTATAATTTCATTTATTTCATAACCAGACATTTCAAGAAAACTTTTATTTGCCCATTCTATTCTTCCACGAGCATCAGAAATAATTACTGCGTTGATATTTTTATCGGCTATTAATGACAATAGATATAATTGTTCTTCCTGTTCCTTTTGTTCAGTAATATCCAAATGAATTCCAATTGAACCTATTATTTCTCCATTAACATCATAATTAGGCGCCTCACTTATCATCCATTGCTTGGGCTCTCCTTTTTTATTAAAAACTTTAATTTCATAAGAATCTGAAACTCCTTTATCTCTAATTACATTTTTAGAATCAATAATATTTTTAGCTTCATCAGACAAAAAAACTTCACCTGCCTTTTGACCAATCAAGTCCTCAATACCAAAACCACTCATGTCACAAAAACTTTGATTTACCAAAGTGATAGTATCTTCTTTGTCAACTTCTAGCAATCCTAGATTCATATTAGCAATAATACTACTGTACTTATTCCTTTCATTTTTCAAAATTTCTTCATATTTCTTTTTTAGAGAAATATCTTCAATCATGGCAAAATATTGAACAACTTGACGCTTATCATCTTTAATAGGTTGTCCTTTCGTTTTAACCCAAAAGTTATCTCCATTTTTTTTGCGATGAAGATGTTCAAGATCGAATGCTTCTCCTTTAAAAAATGGAGTTATCATTTTTAGCACTTCCTCTGGACCTGTGCCTTCTGTTTTTCCTATTTCAATTGGTGTTTTTCCTAATACTTCCTCTTTAGAATATCCCGTAAGTTTTAGATAAGAATCATTACACCAAAATATTTTTCCGTTTGGATGTGTAAAAACAATTCCGTTTTCGTTAATACTCGCTACAAGTGACAATCTGCGTAACTCCGCTTGGTCCTTTTTTTGTTCCGTAATATCTCTACCGTAAATATTTACATAACCTTCTTCTTTTAAACTTTTGCAAATAAAGGAATAATCTTTAGTCTCTGTCTTTGCTTCAAAAGTAAATCGCTGTTCATCTAAATCTATTTTATGGATAATAAATTTAAAAAAATCATTCGTTTCATACTGTTTGCCTTCATAAACAAGTGAAGTTAGTTTTTCTGAGGCAGGATTTCTATTGATTATATTTCCTTCAACATCGATTCGTATTAAAGGGTCTGGATTTTTTGTAGGAAAAAGAGCTATACTGCGAATCTCTTCATTAGCCTGTTTTAATTTGTTTTTTTGATTGTTAACTAGCGTTAATAATTCTTTCAATTCTTTAGAATTATTTTCCTGATTGTTAAGAACGTGAAGTAAATCTATAAGGGGGTCGTGTAATGCAAAATCGTATAATGTCAGTTTTTTTTCTACAACTTCATGCATAGAACTGAACCAAGGTGAACCCACAAATAACAAGTAATTATTTATCAACTCAAATTGTCCCTTTAGAGAAATTCCACTAATTTTATTTACAATTATTATTAGCTGATTGCTATTGTTGGTTATTTCATCAAAAGTAGGATTTTCAAGATGAGGCCTTTTAATAATAAAATTATCCGAAAAGGGAGTGTGAGTTTTTATAAAAGGACTAATTTTAGACAAACTTTTTCCAAAACTCACTATTTGTAATGACTGATCAATTAGAATATAAAAAGGAAATAACCGGTTAAAACTATCATCACTAAAATTAAATTCTAATTTATTCATTTTACCAATTTATTTTAAAAATTTCATGAGTACTACCTTCGTCACGTGTTTGAATTAATTCAAGCGTAAGCGGGGTATTAAACATTTTTCCTAATCCTTGAATTAATCCTCTAACAAATTCTTGCAATCCTTCTCTTTTAGAAAAATAATGCAAACACAACCCGTTTTCAGTTATATCACTTACTTTAAATTCTGGAGCCGTCAAATTTGGATAAATCAACATTACTCTGTTGTGAAAGTTAGATAAATTTACTAAAAAATCTCTTAAATTGTTACCGCCAGAATCCATTAATCCTGGATATTTTTCGGAGGTTGTTTTTACAACCCACCATTCCCCAAAAGCAACTAAAACGTCACCTATGCTCATATTCATTTCTTCTGAAACAGCAACGGCTAATTTAAAAGTTACTTCATCATCATAAGGCTCGCTACTGATAAAAAAATCGATATCAACTCCACTTCTCTCCTTAATAGCTTCCCATTTTTCTTCACCAAAATTGGCAATTACTAAATCTTCAATGGCCTTATTTACTATTCCGTACATAATTATCTATTGAGAAATTAATTCGTTTGAACTCCAATATTCGAGTATTTTCTTGATTCTGTCCACATAATCATCATATTTAAGGGGTTTTAAAACGTAACCAGCTATCCCTATTTTATAACACTCGAGTACATCTTTATGATTGTTTGAAGTGGTCAAAATTATGGCTGGAATGTATCTTAAATAACTATCGTTTTTTAAAATTTGAAGAAACTCAATTCCGTTAATTTTAGGCATATTCAAATCTAAAATTATAATATCTGGAATGGTATTTTTAACTTTTAAAATTTCTAATGCTTCTTCTCCATTATTTGCTTCTATAATTTTATGATTTAATCCAAGTGTAGATAAAACCCTATTGAATTTCATAACTTCTATTGCATCGTCTTCAATGAGAAGTATGTTGAGTGATTTTGTCATTTTTATAAAATTTTTTATAAAAGTACCTTTAAAACCAATGAATCAGCTTTGATTTTCGGCAACGTTACTGTTAGTATGGACGAATGGTAGAAAAGTATAGCCGAACGGTTTTTTTTAAAGTATTTCAACTTCGTTTTGCATTTTTTTAGTCAAACTTTTGAAAACCAAATCGTATGAATCGTCAATCAATTCTTTGATAAATTGATCTGAAATTTCACTGTTTATGGCGATAGTATTCCAATGTACTTTGCTCATATGAAATGCCGGTTGAACGTCATCATATTGTCCACGCAACTCTTGTGCATAATCGGGATTACATTTTAAATTTACTTTTGGTGTGCCATTTTCCCATTGCAACAAAGACGACAAAGCAAACATTTTTTCGCCCACTTTAAAAACCAAAGTGTCTTTATCAAACGGAAAATGTTCGGTAACGCCTTTTTTAGAAAGACAGTATTCGTAATAAGTTTCTAGATTCATAATATTATTTTTTCCATCATTCTATTAGGATTAACCAACGCTTTGAAACCAAATTTCTCATACAAAAATTGAGCATCTCTCGTAGCCAGTCTCCATATTTTTACATCTTTCAGCGAAGATTCTTCCATCATTGCCGAAATTAAAACAGACGAATATCCTTTTCCTCTATGTTTTTCGGTAATAAAAACATCCATCACATAAGCAAAAACCACATAATCGGTTATCACTCTGGCAAAACCAATCTGCCTATCATCCAGATAAATTCCAAAACAAACTGAAGCATCAATTGTTTTTTGGACTTCATCAATTGTACGCCCTGCAGCCCAATAAATATCTTTTAGAAAATTCTGGATAAACGGAACATCGAGTTTGTCTTTATCTGTCGAAACTTGTATCATATTTGATATAAAATAGGTTTACTGGGGCTTGCATCATTTTCAAACGAAGCAATCTGTAAATTCAATAAATAACTTCCGTCTTCCACAGCATCATCCACAAAAATCATTTCGGTAATCGTTGCATCCAATCTTGCATTAACATTCAAATTATTAACATCTTTTACATTCCAAAATGCTTTATGAGCTAGCAATTTTCCTTCATCATGTTCTTTGTCAACACTTGGCAGATCAATTAGCAAATGTTTAATCCCGCATTCGCGAATAAAATGTGACGCATCTTCTGCAAGATAAGGCGGATTGGTATTCGAATATTTCAGTTGTTTTTTTATGCTAAAGTTAGGCAATGTGCGGATAATTATAGCTTCAGGAGTTTTAATTCCCAATGCTTTTTTTATCTGATTTCTGGTTATTACCAAATCATCTTCTTGTATTTCCGGCACAACCGAAATTAGTTCAGCCAAAAAGAAAAACTGCTTCAGCGATTGATTGATACTGTAAAACTCTCTTGTAATATGCCCCAGACATTCCGTATGTGTCCCGTGTCCATGCGGATTGAAGAAAATATTATTGAAATTGGTCGATGACTTCCCTTCGGAAACTTTACCAACCCAGTCTCCAAAAACAACGGGTTCAATTACCGGTTTTTCGATATACCATGCAATCGGATTCTCGTCAGTATTGGTTAACGGAATCGAAATATCAATGGGTTTTGACAAGTCAACTTCAATAGTCTGATTATTATGTTCAATTGTAGCTTTCATAAAACTAGTAAAGCGGTTTAGGAAATTTTTGCTTAAAGTTAAAAACTATTTCAGAAGCACCATTTTTTTGCAAATAATCCAGTTTCTCCATTGCTTCGGTAATATCCGGAATCTCTCCTTTTTTTACCCACCACATCGCTGTAGCAACTTGTCCAAAAGTTTGAAACCATTCTTTTCTTCGTCTCAAAAATTCTGAATGAAAGGTTTTATACATATAATATTCTAAAGTTTCGATGCTTTCCCAAATCGAATAATTTACAATTATTTGCTCATCCTTGTAAGGATTAAAATTGGTCGCATTATTATCTTCATCTTTTAATCGCCATACAAATCCTTCACTGTTTTCGGCAATTTCATTTACTTTGCCCAAATTATCGACAAATTCTTTCATGATTGGATCGTCGATATTCACGCCTTTCATCTTAGCAATATTTATTTCTGCAAGCTGATATTCTGCCATGTTTCGTTCTTTTATTTGACAATTAAAAATTTGCTTTTAAAATTGAATTCTCTCAAAAAAATTAACCGCAAATAGCGCAAAGGTTTACGCAAAGTTCGCAAATAAATTATTTATCTAAAGATTGTTTACTACTCTCTTAATTCCATTTTTTATTAATACAACACTGAAATTTATAAGCAAACCTAATCTGCAGTTCGTTAATTTCAAATAGGTTAACAGTTGAGCAAAATGTATATCATTTAAAGCGTCAACAGACTTTATTTCTAAAATTAATTTATTTTCTACTATGATATCCAAACGATAGCCTACATCTAATTTAACTTCTTCATAGATTAAAGGTAAAGGTTTTTGCTTTTGAATTTCTAAACCAGTCTTTTTTAATTCATAAAACAAACATTCTTCATAAGCACTTTCTAAAAGTCCTGGCCCAAGAGCTTGATGAACTTTTAAAGCACAATCAAAAACAACTCTAGATAATTCATTTTCAGTCATATTTACTTTTTTACCCCAAGATTTATTTTACCGCAAGGTTCGCAAAGTTTTAAGCAAAGGTCGCAAAGCTTAGTTTTTTATGTTTTTACTCAAAATAAATATAGGAAAAGTATTTAATTTTACAATAGCGTTCCTTGCGTAAAACTTTGCGAACCTTGCGGTTAAGTCTATTCCAAATTTAAATAAAATAAATCTGACGCAATTCCATCCGTCAAAAATTTTCCTTTTGCAGTTGGTTTCAAAATATTGTCATCAATCGAAAGCAAGTCATCGTTTAGGAATTTCTGAGCTTGTTTCTGCAGATAATCTAAATATTCAATTCCGAATTCCGCTTTAATTCGATTCAAAGAAACACCCCAAATCGTTCGCAAACCCGTCATAATATATTCGTTATAACGGTCGGAAATGGAAAGAATCTCAATTTCATTTGGCAGTTGATCTTCCAGAATGGTTTTTATGTAGAGCGAATTATTCGAAACATTCCAGCTTCGGGAAACGCCGTCATAACTATGTGCAGATGGACCAATTCCTATATACTTTTTACCCAGCCAATATGCCGAATTGTTCTTTGAAAAATAATTGGTTTTTCCAAAATTGGACAATTCATAGTGAATAAAATCATTAGCTTCTAAAGTTTCTACCAAAATAGCAAAGTGTTCCTGCGCCGATTCGTCATTAGGTTTGGCTATTTTTCCGGTTTGAATGAGTTTATTCAAGGCCGTTTTCGGTTCAACAGTCAGTGCATAACTCGAAATATGCGGGATTCCAAAAGACAACGCAGTTTCAATATTATGTTTCCATTTCTCATTACTCATGCCTGGAATTCCATAAATCAAATCCAGAGAAATATTATCGAAATATTTTGTAGCAAATTCTAAACATTTTTTGGCTTCCGCCGAATTATGAGCGCGATTCATCAGCTGTAAATCATCTTCAAAAAAAGATTGGATTCCGATAGATAATCGATTAATTCCAATTTTTGAAAGTTCAATCAAATAGTCTTCCGATAAATCATCAGGATTGGCTTCAAGTGTAATCTCGGGATTTTTAGCAACGCTAAAATTTTTATAAATCGTATCGATCTGCAATCTCAAATCTGCAATCTGCAATCTGCTCGGTGTTCCTCCACCAAAATAAATGGTTTCAACAGCTTCATTCTGAAATTCATTTTTGCGTATCTGCAATTCTTTGGCAATAGCCAAAACCATTTCTTCCTTCTTCTTCATTGAAGTCGAAAAATGAAAATCGCAGTAATGACAAGCCTGCTTGCAGAATGGTATGTGTATGTAGATTCCTGACATAATAAAAAAAGAGCAAGTTAAATCTTGCTCTTGAATAATTACTATTAATCTCTGATAAAAATAAAATTATCTTTTGATTCTGATTAGAGATTAATTTTATATTTAGGAATATTGTTGCTTATCTTCCTTCTTTGAACTTGCCTTCAGTAATTACAATTTTTGAATCGTTAGTAGGATGAGTGGCCGTTAAACTAAAAGTTCCTTCCACATAAACATCATTTACAGCTGTATAAGTTATAGTTCCAGCAACATCATAATCGATATATTCATGTGTTGCCAATTCAAATTTGCTAAAAGAAATTCTGTTTGAAAAATCATTGCTTGTAAAAGGGAAAACACCTGTTTTTAAATCTCCTTTTGGAAAAACGATGCCTAAACTATATTCTCCATCATTTTCAACATTCAGAGTTGTAATTTGAGTTGACCATGTCGTAGAACTATCAAATGACATACCGTGCCAATCTTTCCCATCGAATTTTGCAAAAGTTCCTAATCCTGGAATATCAGGAATAAAATCTGAATACGGTACATTAAATGAACCACTGACTACTATAAAATCTGACTCGGTATCGTATTCATCAATATACAATTTTCCGGAAAAATTTACTTTAACCATTTTATTAGTAGTATTAAGTTCAACTATAGTAAAAGTAAAAGTTTTTGAAGTAAAAAATTCTGATGCATTATGCTCCGGTACAGAGCTTGCTGCTGAAGTACCAAAAGTAAATGCTTTATACAAATTGCCATAAACATTAAAGACAAAATTAACCCCAATTCCATCAGATGTTACGCCTTCAACTTGCATGTAATCATCTATTTTTTTAGCTTTCCATAAGCTAACTTTTTTTGTTTCGTTATTGTAAACAAAATCAAAAGATCCATCTGTTGATGGGTTATTAGTACTGTCGTTATTGTCATCCCCAGAAGAACAAGAAGCGAAAATCGCAGTAAATAATACAAATACAATAAATTTAATTTTTGTCATTATTTAAAAGGTTAAGTTATTTTTTACAAATATAACTATTTTCTTATTTTATCTTCGTTTTGTTTTACAAAAGCATCCCAACCAGAATAACTTTTATCACCAATCACTTTTCCTGAATTAAAAAAATGACAAACCGCTGCCGCCAATCCATCTGTTGAGTCAAGATTTTTGGGCAGTTCTTTTAAACCTAATAATTGCTGGAGCATTTTTGCGACTTGTTCTTTAGTGGCATTTCCGTTTCCAGTGATAGCCATTTTTATTTTTTTTGGTTCATATTCGGTGATGGGAATATCTCTTGAAAGTCCTGCCGCCATTGCCACGCCCTGCGCTCTTCCAAGCTTCAGCATAGACTGTACGTTCTTGCCAAAGAAAGGAGCTTCAATCGCAATTTCATCGGGATGATGGGTTTCTATTAACTCAATGGTACGCTCGAAAATGATTTTTAATTTCTGGTAATGATTGTCGTATTTGGATAATTGCAGTTCGTTAAGCTGTAAAAATTGCATTTTTTTATTGACAACCTTTATCAATCCAAAACCCATAATTGTAGTTCCAGGGTCGATTCCTAATATGATGCGTTCTTTTATCAAGGTTTAATTTTAAAAGACATTAACTGTCTAGATTTTTAATTTATTTTTTAGAGTTATTTCTCATTTCTTCCAGTAACTCAATTATTTTATCTAATTTTTCTGTTTCAATTTTATCCAATTTAATGGTCAAAGCTTCAATTTCCAGCTTTGCATCTATATTGGTCTGATAATCGGATTGCGCCTGAATTCGGTCTCTCTCACTTTGCCTGTTTTGAGACATCATAATAATAGGTGCAGCATAAGCAGCCTGCGTGGAAAAAACAAGATTAAGCAATATGAAAGGATATGCGTCCCAATGATATGCATAACCAATAAGGTTTAATCCCATCCAGATTATTACGAAAACCGTTTGAATAATAATGAACCGCCAAGATCCCATTCCTTTGGCTACTGCATCAGCCAAACGGCTGCCAAAGCCTAATGCTTCAATATGTTTTTCGTGCCAAGTTTTGTTATTCTTCATTTCCTTACCTATTAGTTATAATTTAAAATCTTTGTGAAATTCTGCTAGTTTTTACGTGACTTCGTATACTAGTTTTTCCTTTACTTTGCGGTATGATTTCAATACCACACAAAACTAAGCAATTCCTCGTACTTCTAGTCAAACTTTTGATTGTAGGCGGTTCCTTTTATTTTATTTACAATCAATTGGCCAACAACGACAAACTGGACTGGCAAAAATTCTTAGTCATATTTCAAAAGAATCAGTCCGTTTTAGGAATAGGTATTATTTTACTTTTGAGCGTATTGAATCGTTTGTTTGAAATCCTTAAATGGCAAAATCTGGTTTCTTATCTTCATGCTATTTCTTTAGGTGAAGCTACCAAACAAGTTTTGGCAGCATTAACCGCAGGATTATTTACTCCAAACGGGGTAGGTGAATATGCTGGAAAAGCACTCTACTTTGATAAAAAAGAAGCTAAAAAAGTCGTATTCTTAAACCTAATCTGCAATGGCATCCAAATGATACTGACTGTCGTTTTTGGTATTTTTGGTTTGCTGTATTTTAATGCGCAGTACAATGTTATTACTGCAAAAACTGTTGCTGTACTTTTTGGAATTTGTTTTTTGCTTTTTGGAATTTTATTTTTTTCGAAAAAAGTGAACATCAAAGGCTATTCCATAGAGAAGCTGATCCATAAAATTAACGAAATCCCAAAATCGATTCATCAAAAAAATACAATTTTAGCGATTTTACGGTATTTGGTTTTCTCCCATCAATACTATTTTTTGTTTCTGGCTTTTGATGTCGATTTGCCTTATCTCATTTTAATTTCGGCTATTTCGAGCGTTTACTTTCTTGCCTCTTCTTTGCCTACTTTTCAGTTTCTGGATTTTGCCGTAAAAGGAAGTGTAGCCGTTTACTTCTTTGGAATATTAGGCGTAAATGAATGGGTAGTCGTTTTTGTCACCACGCTGATGTGGTTTCTGAATGTCGTTTTACCTGTGCTTATTGGAAGTTATTATGTGCTGAATTTCAAACCTAAAACGACGGTATGATTTTTTTTTTATTAGGTATAACTATCGTTTATGTGCTGACTATAAGTTGGCTTATTTATGGTTTTACCAAAATAAATCATTTTGAATTCATTGGCTCACCGCCAAAAACCAGTTTTAGCATTATTGTTCCTTTTCGGAATGAAACCGAAAATTTGCCCGTTTTATTAGAAAGCTTTTCAAAATTAAATTATCCGACGGATTTGTTTGAAGTGATTTTGGTAGATGATGAATCGGATTGCAGATTGCAGATTGCAGATTTTAGATTTCAGATTACTACCATAGATAATATTCGGGTTTCAAATTCTCCGAAGAAAGATGCCATTACAACGGCGATGGAAATCGTAAAGACCGATTGGGTGATTACAACGGATGCCGATTGTATAGTTCCCGAAAATTGGCTGTTGACTTTAGATAATTTCATTCAACTAAATACTGTTTCTATGGTTGCGGGAGCGGTTATTTACGATTGCGACAATTCCTTTTTGCACCATTTTCAACAATTGGATTTGGCGAGTTTACAGGGTGCAACCATTGGAAGTTTTGGTATTAAAAAAGGTTTTATGTGTAATGGTGCTAATTTTGCTTATACGAAATCTTTTTTTCAAGAGCTAAAAGGTTTCGAAGGCAACTCAGCAATTGCTAGTGGTGATGATGTTTTTCTGTTGCAAAAAGCTTTATCCCAATTCCCCGATAAAGTTGCGTATTTAAAATCGAAGAATACCATTGTAACCACAAAAGCTATGAATGATTGGAAGTCGTTGTTCTATCAACGAGTTCGTTGGGCATCCAAAACGACCTCTTATCAAAGTGTTTTTGGTAAGAGTTTGGGATTGCTGGTCTTTATGATGAATTTAGGCTTGGTTTATTGTTCTGTGCTGACTGTTTTTGGCATTTTCCCTTGGTTTTTCCTTGGATTACTTTTCATAATCAAATTTGGAATCGATACTATTCTAATACAAAAAGCCAATAGTTTTTTAACTCAAAATAAAATTCGCTTTTTGCTTCTAAGCGGTTTATGGTACACGTTTTTCAGTACATCTGTAGCCTTGTATTCTTTGTTTGGAAAATATAAATGGAAAGGCAGAAAATTTTAAGACTTTTTATATGTTCTAAAAATGATACTTGAAAAAGTTAACCCTATTACAATTGAGGTTAATACCGCTATTATAATATCTGCTATTCTATTCCAACCATCTACAATGGTAAACCGTAAACAAATAATTATTACAGCAAATAAAAATGTAATTATCCAAAAAACAATTGAACTATTCGTACTAGAAACAGCCTGTTTTGGGATTCTAAAAAAATACCAAATGACAATAACAAGCCCAATTACAGAAGTACTATATTGTACCCATTCATAAAGTGGAAACGAAAAAAACATCCCAATGCGAGAGCGAATCCAGTAAAAAATGAGAAAATGCTCCGATAAAAAAAGAAAAAAACACTATCATTTTGTTTTTTCTAAAATATTCAAACCAATTTGAATGATTCAATTCCATAGATCGCCTTTGGATAAAAGCAGGAGAATTAGCTAAAAAAGGTTTTTTTATTATTCCATGAAATAAAAAAGTGACAATAATTGCCAGCGGTAAATCAACCAATAGTAAGCCCAAAAAAGTATGACTTATTTCGCTTTGAGTTCTCATTCTAAAAAAAAATTCAAAATCTGGCGCCATTGACCCTATAATCAAAGCTGTAATAGAACACTTTTCATTTTTAAAAAAAGGCAAAAGAATCGCTGGATGTGAAAAAGTAAACGGCATTGCTACTCCACTTTTAAAATTACAGGAAGTATAAACTGGGTTTTTACTGGCAGTCCGCGCTTGATTGCCGGATTGATTTTTGGGAAATCCACTAAGCGGGCTTTCAGGATACTGTCGATTTTTATTTTATCGTAAACTACTGAATCTTTAGGAAACTGCGGTTCGAATTTCATCGTTGCGTTAGGAAAAACGGTAACTTTAACTTCGATGGTATCCAGCTCTGGATAGAGCATCGCCAGCGTGTCATTGCATAATTTCTCTTGTATTAATTGGGTTAGCACCTCAAAAAAGCATTGCTGGCGCTGTTTTTTGTCTTCGATTTTATCGCAGTCGACCATCGATGGGTATTCGTCGACTTCTTTCCAATTGATTGCCTTTAACTCCTTTTGCAGTAATTCCTTCTCGGAAGGAACATGCTTGTCAAAATATTGACAGGAATTAAAAAGGATACAGGCTAAAAAAAGGGAATATTGCTTCAACGCTTATTTTTTGAATGGGACTATTATCTTATAAAAATACAATTATTTTTCTCATATTCGCATACGATATGGATGTTGTATTTTCGGCATCAAAATTACTAAAAATATTTTTATGGATATCCTGCTTTTATTATTGGGTTTTGTTTGTGTTGTGGCCGGAGTTTTTGGGAGCTTTCTGCCTGTTTTACCTGGACCAAGCATCAGTTGGGTTGGAATCGTATTGTTATATTTTACCAGCGGTGTTCCTGCCAATTATTGGATTCTCGGGATTTCCTTAGTGATTACTATTGTGCTGACGGTTTTGGATTATGTTATTCCTGCGAAGGGAACCAAAAAATTTGGAGGGAGTAAATATGGCATTTGGGGAACCAATATCGGTTTGATCGTTGGAATTTTTGCGCCAATTCCGTTGGGTTTTATTATTGGACCGTTTGTGGGTGCTTTTGTTGGCGAACTTATTCATGATTCTCAGGATCATCAACGCGCTTTGAAAGCGGCAACTGGCTCTTTGCTGGGCTTCCTTGCTTCGTCTTTTATGAAGTTTGTGGTGTGTATGATGTATCTGGGATTGTTTCTTTGGATTGTGTGGCAACATAGTGCTGCTTTGTTTAGCTAATCCTTAAAATTTTGAACCTGATCAAAAATAATGGATTCATTAACCTCCAAAATCAAAAAAACCTCTTCTTTCGAAGAGGTTTTTGTACCCGGAGCCGGAGTCGAACCGGCACGGTTTCCCACAGGTGTTTGAGACCAGCGCGTCTACCAATTCCGCCATCCGGGCTTAGCTAAACATGAAATAATAAACAATTATTTCAACGCAATAAAGAGACAAAATGCATTAACAATTATCTTTTCCTTTAACACGGTGCAAATGTAAAAAATATTTTTAAACATTCTAATAAAAATACTTAAATTTTTCCTTTCAGAGTTGAATTAATTTTATAAATTTGCACCTCGCTAAAAACGATACACACAACTAACTACATCCGAGGCAAATACACACTTTCATGCAATAGACGAACTGTATGGAGCGCAGCGGAATAAAAACAACAAATTAAATGTCACACCTAGAACCAGAAGCTAAAATTTTTGCTTGTTCAAAAAGTGAATATCTTGCAGAGAAAATTGCAAAAGAATACGGTATCCCATTGGGCAAAGTAACAATGTCTACTTATAGTGACGGAGAATTTCAACCATCTTATGAAGAGTCTATCAGAGGGTTACGCGTATTTATAGTATGCTCTACATTTCCTACTGCAGATAATTTGATGGAAATGCTATTAATGATTGATGCAGCAAAACGTGCATCGGCAAGACATATTACTGCCGTAATTCCTTACTTCGGCTGGGCAAGACAAGACAGAAAAGACAAGCCAAGAGTGCCGATTGGAGCTAAGCTTGTTGCTAATTTATTAGACGCGGCCGGAGCAACAAGAATCATGACAATGGATTTGCACGCAGATCAAATACAAGGGTTTTTCGAAAAACCAGTGGATCATCTTTTTGCATCTACTATCTTTTTACCTTATGTAGAAAGCCTTGGACTAGACAATTTAATGATTGCATCTCCAGACATGGGAGGATCGAAAAGAGCGTATGCTTATTCTAAATTCTTAAATTCTGAAGTAGTTATTTGTTACAAGCAAAGAAAAGCAGCCAACGTTATCGAGACAATGGAGTTAATTGGAGAAGTGAAGGGCAAAAATGTAATCTTAGTGGATGACATGATAGACACTGGAGGAACCTTGGCGAAAGCCGCTGATTTAATGATCGAAAAAGGAGCCTTAAGCGTAAGAGCTATTTGTACACACGCCATTTTATCAGGCGGTGCTTACGAGAAAATTCAAAATTCAAAATTGCTGGAGTTAATCGTAACCGATTCTATTCCATTAAAAAAACAATCAAACAAAATAAGAGTCGTGAGTTGTGCACCGCTTTTTGCTGAAGTAATGCACATGGTACACCACAACAATTCCATCAGCGGGAAGTTTTTAATGTAGATTTTCTCTGTACCCAGTGATTAGTCCATAGTGATTAGTCAGCTACTAAGGACAAAAAAACTAACCTCTACGGACTAAAAAAAGAGTTTAATTAATAACTATATAAATATTTACAATGAAATCGATTACAATTAAAGGATCAGAAAGAGAAAGCGTGGGCAAAGTAGCTACTAAAGCCTTACGTAATGCTGGATTGGTTCCTTGCGTATTATACGGAGGAAGTCAAGCAGTTCATTTTTCAGCGGAAGTTATAGCTTTCAAGAACTTGGTTTACACTCCAAACGCGCACACAGTTGTGATTGAACTTGGAAACGGTAAAACTTTCAACGCTGTATTACAAGATATCCAAGTTCACCCGGTATCTGACAAAATTTTACATATTGACTTCTTTCAAATCTTTGAGGACAAAGAAATCACTATTGAAGTTCCAGTTCATATCATTGGAAAATCAAAAGGAGTTATGGCAGGTGGAGATTTACGTTTAAATACTCGTAAATTGAAAGTTAAAGCTTTACCAAAAAATCTTCCAGATTTCGTTGAAGCAGACATCACACCTCTTGACATGGGTAACAAATTATACGTTACTAAAGTGCCAACTCCAAACTTCAAAATCATGCACCCAGACAATACAGTAATTTGTCAAGTGAAGATCTCTCGTGCGGCTATGAAAGCAGCGCAAGAAGCAGCAAAAGCAGCAAAAGCTCCTGCAAAAAAGAAAAAATAATACTTTTTCAATCTATATCAAAAGCATCAGTTTTATCACTGGTGCTTTTTTTTTGAATAGAAGCTAAAGATTGGGCATTTCAGCAAATATGGATTCCCGATGCCCTTCCAAATCTTTTATTTTTTAAAGAAAAAAAGTATTTTTCCTCCCATCAGGGCTAAAAAGAAACATAGTGCATTTTTGGAAATATTTCTTTAAAACCAATTACAAAATTCAAAATTTAGAATAGTTTTATTCTTCCCTCTTGGCTCTTTCCTCTTTATTCTATACTCTCTTCCCTTCGTTCTTTCCTCTTTATTCTTTTTACACTATTTTTGCAACATGATAAAATGGATACAAAACCTGTTTTCATTACCAAAAACACCTGAGAACACAGATAACATGAAACCGGAGGTTCACGAACACCCAAAAACAATAAAAAACGTGAGTAATAAATTTTTAATCGTAGGCCTTGGCAACATTGGCTCCGAATACGTAAACACCCGTCACAACATTGGTTTTAAAGTAGTTGATTTTTTAGCTAAAAAAGAAGGCCTTTCATTCGAAACTGTAAAACTTGGCTCACTAGCCGAATACAAATTCAAAGGAAGAACCTTTTTACTCCTCAAACCTAATACTTACATGAATTTGAGCGGAAAAGCCGTAAAATATTGGATGGACAAAGAAAACATTCCGCTCGAAAACATATTGATTATAACCGATGACTTAAATCTATCATTCGGAACCATTCGCATACGAAAAAAAGGCAGTGACGGAGGCCACAACGGACTCAAGAACATCAATCTTGTTCTAAACACACAAGAATACACCCGCTTCCGGTTTGGCATCAGCGACGAGTTTAAAAAAGGACAGCAGGTAGATTATGTACTTGGAGACTGGGACGATAATGAGAAAACTAAACTTCCTGAAAGACTGGAACTCGCATGCGAAATCATAAAATCTTTCGGAACGGCAGGAATAGAAAATACCATGACCACCTTCAACGGAAAATAAAAAAGGGAGACATATCAAAAAATGTCTCCTTTTTTTATTTTATAAGAATCAAACTAATTTACTATAATTTTCGAAACCCCTTTTCGATCTCCATCCTCAACGGTAACAATATAACTTCCAGGAATCACATTCGCAAGCTGCACAATTTCATTGATATCGCCAGTATTTTTAAACTTTCTGTCATAAACTTTTTTGCCCATCATATCACTGACAAAAATCCGAATATCGGTATTATAACTACTTTTGAATAAAACAGTAAAATTTCCTTTATTAGGATTAGGATATAATACAAAATCATTGATTTCATAACCAGAAACCCCCAAAGAAGTATAAACACTAGAACAAATCTCTATCGATGCAGCAGTTATTTTCCCTGTATCTACAACTTCTGTATCTCTAAATTTTAATTTCCAAGTCCCTTGCGGATTCTCACCATTTAATGCTGATAAAGAACTAGCCGGAATGATTGTTTGACTGCTTATTTTACTGCAGTTTAAAGCTCCTCCCAAATCATCATATTTCAAAGCCAAACTGCTGTCAACCCCATTGCATTCACTGCTGAATAATTTTACAATAGTCCCCTTTGGACTTTCCAACTCAATTTCAACATCCGAAATATAAGTATGGGCAAAACTAACATTAAAATTAACATCCCTAATCACCGAATTAGTCGCAGGAACGACAATTGTCCGTTCCGCAAATGTTTCAGATTCTGGAATATTATAAGGCGTCGAAAAAGTATAAACATCACATGTAGTATCAACACTATATCCTAATGTAAAAGGTGCGCTGTTTACTGCAAAAAAAACATTTCCTGTAGGTTCTATCAAAATTCTGCAATTTGTTGCTGCAGTAGATGGCGCAGTAATAACTTCGGAACCGTCGTTGGGAGTATTTGTAGCCAAAAATATTGGAAAAGTCACTCCACCATCTGTAGACAGTTTAATATTCACATAGGCCGATCCCGCCAATAAGTTAGAACTATTTACGCTCCAAGTTATCGTTTGTGATGAACCTAAAACCCATCCTACATCCGAAGTGTTTTGAGAAGTCACTGCAAATGGCCCTTTATTTCCATCAACAGTAACAACCATCGCATCCGAATTAGTTTGTCCTAATCCCGAAGAGGCATTATCTCTAGCAGTAAATACAAAATTTAAATTCCTTCCTATACTAGAAACTGATTCCCAAGTAGTGCTCAATTGTCCAACTAATATTTTATCGAAAGCGGGAAAATAACGACTAGCCGCACTACTAGGTGAAAATGATCTAAAATTAGGCCCATAAACTTTTGTTGAAGAAGCATAACTGTTGGCTCCAATTTCATTATCCGTAGCCGAATCGTTTTGTTCCCAACAATAGGTCATTGTATTTTCATTAGGATCTGAAGCCGTTCCCTTCAAGACAAAAGCCGTTCCTTTTGGAATAGTATAATCCAATCCAGCACTTACTATAGGAGTATGACTACTTAATACAGTACTAATAGGACAGCTTTTTGTTGCAAGATTATCTTGAATTTGCTTAATGCTGGCATACGAAAAATAATCATCCGATTGATTTTGAACATTATAATCCGTGATTCCTGCATACCCCATAATTGTTGAACCGCTTCCTGGTTCTACACTCACTCCTGTTCCTTCATATTCTTCACTCGAAAAAGTGTGATTTGCTCCCAATTGATGTCCTATTTCATGAGTAACAAAATCAATATCAAAACTATCTCCTTCAGGTATTCCATTCGATGGAGAGGTATAAGCGCTTCCTTTCCCATAAGGATCACCAGTTGAAGGATTAACACAAACACAGCCGATACAGCCTGCGTCTCCGCCTCCGCCAGAATTTGCAAACAAATGACCTATATCATAATTACTGTTTCCTATTATGTCTGTTAAAGTGGACTGCAGTTCAAGATTCCAAGCACCTTCAGATCCATCAGTTATTGTATTAGTTGGGTCTTCAATCTTATAGTCCGAATAAGGATCGGTAACAGCATTAGTATAAATGATGCTTGATTCATTGGCAATAAGCAACAATCTTAAAGCAAGGTCTCTATTAAATATACCGTTCACTCTTGTCATTGTAGCATTCATTCCTGCCAATGCACCGGCTGCTGTCCCGCCAAAATATTGTGCATATTCTCCTGTACAGGACAAAGCCAACCTGATGGTTTTAAAAACACCATTATTTGATTTTAATTGAGCTGCCTTTTTAGTCAACACTTTATTTAAAGCAACATCTTCTGTTTTACAGGTCAAAGGCAAAGTCCCTTTGCTCCTCGTTTTGGAAGTTGAAACTGCATAAATAGATCTATTATTTGGTAAAGGGTCAATAAATTCGGAATCGCTGTCACCTCTTAGAACCATAGTTTGAATCCCGCTTGGTGAAATACTAAAACTAATAGTCGCCTTAGCATCTGTAATTCCAGTTCCTGAATAAGATTGGATATCAGGATATTGAGACTGTAGCTCTGGAACAAAATTTGAAGATTCTGTCACTAAAAACTGTTCTATTTTTCCATCACTATTGGGAATTGCAACAGAAACTACTTGAGAACTTGAAGCTTTTGAAGTTAGACTGCCTAGAGATTTTTTGAACTCGGCTATATCTAAAGTATATAAACGTTTATCATTGCTATCTCCTTTTTCAGCAGTTGTTTTTTGAGAATTTCCTACTTTTTTCCATGAAGACTTAACTTGTGAAAATCCAGACAAACTAATGGACAAAATCCCAATACAAAAAAAAAATTTATTCATATCTAGCTACTATGTTAAATGAAATATGCAATTGGTTGCAACTTACTTAAAATCTTTAAATAATAAACAAAATTAATTCTTTTACTAATGGAAAACACAATGATTTGAAAAACGATTTAAAAACGTAAAAATCACACTAAAACATAATGCCCAATTTGAACCTCTTTTAACACAATAGATATTACATTTAATAAAAATAGAAACTTCTTATTCTTCTTTTTTGAAATAGATAGTATAAATTTGCAAAAAATTTAAAAACAGGTACTTTGAGAATTTTTCATTCTATAAACGATTTCCAAATTGCATCTGGAGAAAATGCAAAAAAAACAATTCTTACGCTAGGAACCTTTGACGGTGTTCATTTTGGGCACAAAAAAATTCTGGAAAAAGTAACTCAAAATACTGAAAACGAAAAATACGAGAGCTTAGTTCTTACTTTTTTTCCGCATCCGCGAACGGTACTGCAAGTGGATTCAGATATAAAAATGCTAAATACTATTGATGAAAAAAAAGCGTTGCTGGATCAGATTGGCATTCAAAATTTAGTAATTCATCCCTTTGATGAAAGTTTCTCAAGACTCACGGCCGAAGAATTTGTAAAAAACATACTGGTAGATAAATTCCACATACATAAAATAATTATCGGTCACGATCACCGCTTTGGCCGTAACCGAACTGCCAATATCGATGATTTAAAAGCTTTTGGGGAACAATATGATTTTGAAGTCGAAGAAATTTCGGCTCAGGAAATCAAAGAAGTTTCTGTAAGTTCTACTAAGATAAGACAGGCTTTGGATGAAGGTAATATCGCTTTGGCAAATGAATACTTAGGCTACACCTATTCATTAACAGGTACTGTCTACAAAGGCAAACAATTGGGAACAACTATTGGATTTCCTACTGCTAATTTAAAAATAGAAGAAAACTTTAAGCTCATTCCTAAAAAAGGTGTTTACATTGTTAAGAGCACAATTGGTTCTAAAACGGTGTTAGGAATGATGAACATTGGTTTCAATCCTACTGTTAATGGCAAAAGCCAAACCATAGAAATCAATTATTTTGATTTTGAAGAAGATTTATACGATCAAAAAATTACAGTTTCCATATTGAAAAGAATTCGGGATGAACAAAAGTTCGAATCAATTGATCATTTAAAAACGCAGTTAGCTCAGGACAAAAATACAGCTTTGGCTTATTTTGAAAAGTTATAAAAACTTCTCGCAATTATCAAATAATCTCGTTTTCTCTTTAGGTTTTAATCTCGAGTGAGGGATTACTTCACTATTACATTTATTTTTATCGGAATTCGGTGAATTCCATTTGAAATAAGCCGCCAAAGTTGCACGTATAACCCGACAGCATAAAGGAAATGAGCCCGATCACCGTAACGATGATTAGGCTCATTTTCTTTATGGTGGCACTTCCGACTGATTTTACTACAAAATTTAAAATTATTTCCTATTAAAACTAAACAATAACTGTTCTGTTGATTACCTACATCGATTTCGTTTATTTTTTGTAAATTTATATCAACCTACTTCATTACCAAAAAGATACTGAATTTCTAACTCTTAAAAACTGTTTATCATGAAAGTAAAAAAAGAAATTAAAAATGGGTACTTCATTTTTATATCTATAGGAACTTATTTCCTATTAATGGAATTCTTAGGCTTATCTGATCTTTTCTATTTGAGGCTTTTGAATGTTTTATTCATTGTATATGCTGTAAATGATACGCTTCAGTCCAGGATAGCACATGGCAAGAAAAATTTTGTCCCGAATGCTCTTGCCGCACTGGTAACTTCGATAGTGGGAGTGACTTTATCTATTCTTGGACTATTGATCTACAGCTACCTGAGGGGAGGCGATGATTACATTCATAGTTTATCCGAAACTTTCCTGTTTGGCGGACACCCTTCCATTAACATGTATTGTTTGACTTTGTTTTTTGAAGGAATGGCTTCATCGGTGATTGTTACTATGTTACTAATGCTGTATTATAACGACAAATTTGCCGCCGATTAAACTATTTTAATCCATTCAACATAAGTCATTTTAAAGGCTGTTCGTTGGTTGTTTATAACAATTTGATTACTTTTGAAGCATCAAAATAAAGGATCAATGAGTATCACAAAACACAACTGGACGAAAGAAGAAATAATTGCTATTTATAATAAACCTATGATGGATCTGCTTTTTGAAGCTGCATCTATACATAGAGAACACCATGACCCAAACGTGGTTCAGGTTTCTACTTTGGTTTCTATTAAAACAGGAGGCTGTTCTGAAGACTGTGGATATTGTCCACAAGCTGCCAGATACAATACTGGCGTTGAAGGAAACAATTTAATGTCAGTAAATCAGGTAAAAGAACAGGCTGTTCAAGCTAAATCTGGAGGTTCTTCACGCGTATGCATGGGAGCTGCATGGAGAAACGTAAAAGACGGTCCTGAATTTGACCAAGTTCTGGAAATGGTTCGTACCATTAACAAAATGGACATGGAAGTATGCTGCACCTTGGGTATGATTACCGAAAACCAAGCACAAAGATTGGCCGAGGCGGGTCTTTATGCTTACAATCACAACTTAGACACTTCTGAGGATTATTACAAAGAAGTAATCTCTACCCGTGGATTCGAAGACCGTTTACAAACAATAGAAAACGTTCGTAAAACCAGTGTTACAGTTTGCAGCGGCGGTATTATAGGAATGGGAGAAAGTGTTGAAGACAGAGCTGGAATGCTTGTTGCTTTATCTACTTTGAACCCGCAGCCTGAATCAGTGCCTATTAATGCATTAGTTGCTGTAGAAGGCACTCCGATGCAGGACGAAAAACCAGTAGAAATTTGGGAAATGATCCGAATGGTTGCTACTACTAGAATTGTTATGCCGCACACACAAGTACGTTTATCCGCAGGAAGAATGAATATGAGCCGTGAAGGACAGGCGATGTGCTTCTTTGCAGGTGCCAATTCTATTTTTGCTGGTGATAAATTACTAACAACTCCAAATCCTGATGTAAACGAAGACATGAAAATGTTTGATTTATTAGGATTGAAACCACAAAAACCATTCAAGAAAGCTGCACAGAGACCAACTGTCGAAGCTATTGATTCTCAATTTGAATCTCTTGGCGAAAAACCAAAATGGACACGGCCAAGTCATACAATCGAGAAAAATCTTGAAGTTTCGATCAAAGGAAAATAAACTTGGTTTATAATAAATTAAAACCCCAATTTCAAGCTGAAATTGGGGTTATGTTTTTAATTATAGATATAGAAAAATTATTTTTAGATTTTCAAAAACTGAAATCAAAATTAATCATGGAAAATAATTTTCTCACTCACACTTTTTCCACTTTCTAATTGAGTTGTAACAATCAATATTTGATTACTGGATACTAAATGATTAATAGTAAATTCATTTTTATCCACTTTATTGTTCTCATAAAGCAGGCTTCCTTTCAAGTCATATACTTTTACAGATGACATAATTTGGTCAAAAGAGTTAATTTTCATTTGTCCGTTTTTTAGGGATACAACAACTCCTTTTCCTTTGGTTTCAAAATCTTCAGTTCCCAATGAACTATTAGTATAACGTAGCACAAAACGGTCTTTAAATTCTCCTTTAGCTGTTGTAAAGGAATAAGAGCCTTTCGTCAGATCATAAATAGTTTTTGTTGTTTTATCCTCTAAATAAACCGCTTGATTAGCTAAAGCACCATCAGCCTTCCCAATACTGATTTGGAAAGTTCCAGCAATAGTGGTTTTATACCCCAAGGGAACTTGATCAGCTGAATCAAATGGGAGTCCGCGTCCTTGAATGGTATAATTTTCTGAGTTATTTATACTAAAAAAATCTACAAAAGCATTTCCATTAAGGGTTGTACCGTCATACAAATCATCAAAATTGTTTGTGGCTCCTGTTACATACCCAACCAATAATTGTTTGAAAGCACCGCCTTCATTGGTTAAATTCAGCCAAACTCTATTCTTCTCAATTTTTGCAGTTTTATCAGAACCCGCAGGTCTGAAAAATTGGCTGTTTTCTCCAGCAGCCGAAATTCGCATCGAATTAGTAAAAGTAAAACTTCCAACAGCTTTACTCGCTACAAAAAAGGACTGACCCGCAGCAATTTTACCAGACGGCAATACTCCATCTCCAATTCCGTCATCATCCACATCAGTACTTACTGCAGCAGTAGCAGTAGCCACACCTCCTGTAAAATTATAAGAAGCATAATCATCTGAAGTATATTCTAACCGAGTACCCGTATTATTTAATGCTCTGGCGGTGTTATGTGTCCAAAAATATAAAGCTCCCCCTATTACAGATTGATTATCAGCAATAAAGATATCCGCATCTATTGCTGATGGATATGGATTTCCTATTAAATTACCTTTGAACGCACCTTGAGCTTCTATGGATATGGAACCATTATTTGGGACTCCGACAAATTGAACGCTTTGAAGAGTAATATATCGCGGAACCCGAGCAATAAAACCTTTTCCAGCTGTCATTATGCTGGCAGTTGTTTCTGGAACCCAATTGTCATTAGCAAAACTCCAATACTTATCACTTTGAGCAGATAAAGCACCTAGTGTTTGATCTTCCACAGGCGAACTCCAGTACACATAATCAAAATCTTTTATAGGAGAAGTAGTGCGTTTATAAACAATACTTCCCGAATTGACAGCAGTATCGTTACCCTGAACCAAGCTCGCATTATTTTCAAATGTCAAGTTTGAAGAAGAATTAATATCTACAGCCTGGTCTACAAATAGTACCACTCCTGAATCAACGGCAACTGAACCCGAATTAATTTGGCAAGAACACATATTCATATTGGAAGAAACTGTAAAAACATCACTCACTGCACCATTAAAAATAACTCTTTTTAAAAGGGTAGGCAATCCTGTGGACCATCCAGTTCCATTCCAAGTTGTGGTAGAAATTGGATCTGGATTTACAATAATAGCTGTAGAACTTGCAGAAAAACAAACATCTTCTGAAACCGTTGCAGTATAAGTTCCCGGCAGTAAATTTGGGATAGTTACTGTACTTCCACTGCCTGAATACAATTCTCCTGAATTAAATTTTAATATCCAGTTTCCCGTTGGCAAACCGCTTATCGCCACACTAGCCGTTGGAAAAGCACAAGTAATCTGCTGTATTGCTCCCACAACTGGTGCAGTTGGTCCAGTACTAAGTAGAATTGAAATTACATTTGAGGGTACCGCAACTATACCACAGGTTGCATTTGAAGATTTTACTCTATAATAGTATGTAAAACCAGAGGCCAATGGAGTAATCGCAAGTGAAGTGACATTACCAACACTTAGCGCATTGTATCCCGTCACAAATGTACTAAAGGATGGATCTGTGGATACATCCAAATAATAAGCTGTCGCACCTGAAACTGCATTCCAATTGGCTGTAAACCCATTGCATAATTCAGCTGTTGCAGCAATAGCTGTTGGCGAATTTATCTGCAGTGTGGCATAAGTAATAACATTAGAATTAGTACTCACGCCGCAAACACTGTTTTTTCGAACTCTATAGTAAATATTACCAGGTGGCAAACCTGTCACTGTATAGCTCGTTACAAGACTTACATTAAAATTATTAAAACCAGAAACAAAATTTGTAAAATCACTATCTGTTGCAACATCCAGCGAATAACTTATAGCACCAACAGATAATGACCAATTAGCAGTAAAGCTATTACTACAGCTTGCTCCAGTTCCAGCCAATGCAGTCACAACACTAGCAGATCCAACGGTAAAAGTAGCGGCATTAGGACTGCTCACACCAATTAACGAAATAGTCACATTATAATCACCTGGTGATAAATTAGTTAAATTCTTTGTAGTGGCAGAGAAACCAGCGTCTCCTATTTTTTGCCAAAAATAATTATAGGGATCTACCCACTCAGGAGTGTTTTGAAAAGTTCCATTGTTACCAGATGGATACGAAAAGAGTGTAGTTCCAGAACCTACAAAAATATTATACCCTGCAATGATTCCTGTTTCATATCCTGAATATGTAGTAGGACCAATTGCCAAAGATACAATTCCTAAGGCAGAAAGTGCTGTATTATACAATCCTACTTTTAATATTTGCCCCGTAAATGAATCTCCAGTTGCATTATAAACCCCACTTCCAATTTTAGTATTATTGGTAGAACTGCCATAATTTGAAGTAGTGACTACTCCACCAGTAACAGCAACACTTACTCCGTTTAAGTATATCTTAACAGTAGAACCGTTTCCTACCACTGCAACATGATGCCACGCTCCATCACCAAGAGAAGCCGGAAGTGCCGCTTGAACCACTCCCGTTGCAGCAGTCCAAACCTCGATTGTTGTAGAATTTGCAAAACCAAACTCTATAGCTTCATTTTGCCCGAATAAACTCATCCTGCCAGTAACATCGGCAATATTAAATTTTATCCAACCCTCCATAGTAAATGCACTTTTATTAGAAAGCAAAGGACTGCCGAGATCAATATAATCATTATCGGCACTTATAAATTTTACCGCATTATTCATGTTCGTTATCGTAATCGCACCATCAGTGCCTACGGCACAGGATACCTCTGTAACAGTTGCAGTAGGAACAGGCAGCAAAGGAAAAATTGTCATTACAGCAGTTGCATTGGCACAACCGCCAACAGCATAAACTATCGTAAAAGTTCCTCCGGCACTCGCCGCTAAATTAACCTCACCAGTCGAAGAATTCAAGCTCAAACCTGGCGGTGTAGCGGAATATGTTCCTCCAGTTGCCCCTGATTGTGTAACTCCAACTTTCCCAATGGCTATATAAGCATTACCGGGATAAGTTATTACTGGAGGCGGTGTAAATTGATACACTTGTCCCGAAGCTGGTTTTGCTGCTATATTTGTTGCAAACACAGATGACTGCGCTGTTGGACCTGATCCCGAATTACTTAAGGTTAAATAATTGCCATTTGCATCATAAATACCGATAGTTGCCGAAGCACTATTTACTGATCCTGACCCTTGATTGTAATAATATTCTATTTTATTAGACCCTTCGTACAGCCATATTTGAAACGATATTACATTTGCTCCACTCTGATAATTCCACTTTATGTTATGCCATTCCAGTTTGAATATTCTATTGGGTGCTGTCCCCTGCGTTATATATCGTGGTTTTGTGGTACATTTTAAATCATCCCAAAGTGGCATCAGGACAGGCTTTAACAGCGTAGCATTTGACGCGCTATTTATATAATTTTGGTTGACATTTGAAATGGATGGCGTGCCAAAAGTAAGCCAGCCGTTACTGGAAACTCTTATATCTGTATAAACATTTGCTCCAAAAGTAAAGGGAAACTGCAGCGTTATCGGTTCTGAAACACCATCATCTTCTGAGGCACTCATCCCTGCAACATCTGTAGTTCCTGTTAAAATTGTATAAGCTGATGCTGATGCCGCAAAACAATATTTGCTTGCTTCAAGCCCGCTTACAGGTGGCGGCGTGAATCTGTATATCTGTCCTGTTGCTGGCTTAATCGCAATGTTTTCCGTAAAAGTATTGTATTCTGCCGTTGGACTTGATCCAGAATTAGTAAGCGACAAATATTTTCCATTAGCATCACAGATTCCAATTGAAGCTCCGCTTGATCCATTGGAAACTGCCGAAGCTCCTTGGCTGTATAAATATTCTATAACATTAGTAGTTTCAAAAAACCAAACCTGAAACGAAACCGTATCACCTGAAGATTGTGCATTCCATTTTTGTTGACTCCATTCTACTTTAAATCTTCTGTGCGGATAAATTCCGGTTGTCACATATCTTGGTTTTAAAGTACACATCAAATCATCCCATAAAGGAAATAGAACAGGTTTTGCAACACCTGCATTTACAAGTGAATTTGTATTATTTTGAGTATCTGTAACACTCGCTGCGCCAAAACTAATCCAGCCATTTGGCGACACTTTTATCGAAGAATAGACTGTACCGGCAAAAGTAACAGCAAATGGTAACACAATACTAGTAGAAACACCTGTGTCTGCTGTTGCATCTAATGATGTGTCAACAACTCCAGCAACTCCAGCAAGTGAAATGTAATTCCCTTGTATGGCTGTAAAAGTATAATTGCTCGCTGCCTGACCAAATGACAGCACCGAAACCAAAAGGAGCCCAATAATTAAGAGTATTTTTTTTTTCATTTGAATAAGTATTAGGATTACTATCAACTACATTGACAAAAGAACATATATTCAAATTAGGAAGTATCTATCGCCTTACTTTTTCTAATAGTAAATACATTTTATAGTAACTAGGAAGTGGATAATACCATAATCCTGCTACCTCGCCGCTAAAATTTAAATCATTTATTTTCAGAGATTTAAATATTTTTTTGTCTAAATAAATTTAATAAATGAAATTGAATAAATCGTATAAAAGCAAATTTTATCGACAAAATACATATTTTTTAAATAAAATAACATAATTAACTTACAAAATTGTATTAATTTATTAAAAACAAGTTAGATGTAATTATTTAGAAGAAAACACACATGTATATAAGAAATCACGTATACCCTATTACACAACATTGTCATGATTACAAAACAATATCATTTAGTACAATTCAATCTCTCTCCGAAGGAGAGTGTGGAGCGAGGATAAAAAACTATTTTATATTATAAATTGGCATGATATACAGCTAAACCTAACTGCATAATTAACCCATTCTGAGAACAGAATGGGTTAATTAAAACAGAGTACATTATCGCTTAATCATGAAATATAATTTGTTTACTTACCCAGTTGCCATCTTCCAACTGCACCATAACAATCATGAACTGCATGCTCGATGCAAAATGATCTATAACAAATTCATTCTTATCAACTTTGCTTTTTTCATACATCAAGCTTCCTTTCAGATCATAAACCTTAACCGAAGATATCGTCTTATCAAATGAGTTGATTTTGACCCGGCTGTTGTTTACCG
>CAUPJC010000017.1:0-99080 GCA_963511475.1 uncultured Flavobacterium sp. | reverse complement strand
GTTGCATAGTAATGTTGACAAGTTTGGAAAAAAATCCCTTCAAAGATTTTTTCTAAACTTGTCAATATTACGGCTACAATCACCTATTTTTGAAATTATATAACAACCAAAAATAGTCAACCTATATCAGGACAAGACAGCTTTTAATTATTCTTGCTAAGGCGCAAAGACGCAAAATTTAGAACCCATTTCTTTGCGTCTTCGCGTCTCTACGAGAGCTGATATTCCAGCAGTTTATCAATATGCTTGGGAGGGGATGTATATCCTCCTTTTAAAATTATTCCCTTGTGGAAAAACTGACTAATGGGTAAATTATCATAGTCCGCTGCATACACTTCCAAGACAGAAACAGATTTACATACAATTCATTTCAAATAACTGAATGTGAATTATATAACGCTCGAGTTAAAATATATAAGAAATCATCACAATGTCAATATACATTTGTAGCCAGCGAAATCCAATTGAATAGGGGTTTTAGTTGTTTTTAACATTTTTACAAATCAACAACCAAAAAATCAGCAAGATGATAAACAATTTAAAAAACACCCAGAAAAATACGCTTAACAGCAAAAAATTATCCAATCTGGATGGAGCCCAATATTATGACATGATTGTATTTTGTCATTTAAGATGGCAGTTTGTTTATCAGCGTCCCCAGCATATCATCAGCCGAATGGCAAAAACAATGAAAACTTTATTTATTGAGGAACCATTGTATGACAGCGAAAATAAAAATCTGGGAAACCTTATTGTTATTGACAGTATGCATCATGTTTTACAGCCAAATGTAAAAGACATCGAATCGATTGCAGGAATTTTTTCGGCCTATGTAAAAAACAGAAACATTTCCGTTGGATGGTTCTACTCCGCAGGATTTTCACCTTTATTGGAACAGATAAATTTTGAGACAGTGGTTTACGACTGTATGGATGAACTTTCCTTAATCAAAAATGCTCCAACTCATTTAATCAATCAGGAAAAATATTTAATAGCACACGCCGACATCTTTTTTACTGGCGGGAAATCATTATATGAAATAAAAAAAAGTCTTCATAACAATGTACACTGTTTTCCGAGTTCGGTAGATGAATCGCATTTTGCTAAAGCATTAAACGGTATTGCAATTCCTGATGATATAGCCAGTATACAATCACCAATCGTAGGCTATCATGGTGTAATCGACGAACGTATCGACTTAGAACTCCTTCACGAAACTGCTCTAAAACTGCCGAATATGTCTTTTGTCATGATTGGTCCTTTGGTAAAAATCAAAGAAACCGACCTTCCGAAAGAATCGAATATTCATTATTTGGGAATGAAATCCTATGATGAACTGCCAAACTATCTGAAAGCATTTGATGTCGCTATGATGCCATTTGCATTAAATGATGCTACCAAGTATATAAGCCCGACGAAAACTTTGGAATATATGGCAGCCGGAAAACCAATCATTTCAACCAAAATTACTGATGTTGTACGCGATTACAGCATTTGCGTTAGCCTTATTGAAACTGCAGATGAATTCTGTGAAGCTATAACACATTTATTTGACAAAACAGACCGCATGTCACTGGAAATGGAATACTGCAAAATTCTGGAAAAAACATCTTGGAATGCCACTGCGGATAAAATGAAATTAATCATTGAAACTTATATAGAATAAAAAAAAGGCATTTCAATCTAATACCAATAACTTCAAAGTATAGTTCAATCCTGATTTATAAAAATTATAGTCATGAACATAAAAAAACCTGTAATCTCATTTTGAAAGATTACAGGTTTTTGGTTGAAGTGAGATCGGATTTTACATTTCTTCCTCATCTTGAGCAGCTGCTTCAAAGTTGATGTTGTTGTAAGCCACTTCGGTCAAAAGGGTGTCCGCTTCTTTTTCTTCCCCTAAAGTCTGCTGCAGTAAAGCGACTGCTTCCTCTTCGCCTAATGTTTGAGCAAATGCTGCCAATGTCCCATAGGTTGCAATTTCATAATGCTCAATTTTTTGCGAAGCAGCTATAATTCCAGCATCTCTTACTGGTCCTATCTCGGTTTCTTCAACAATGCTTTCCCCTTCTTTAATCAGGCCTTCCATAGCATCGCATTTTTTTGCGGTTGCTTTTTCACCAATCAGATCAAAAACCTGTTCCAATCGGGTAATTTGTTCTTCAGTAACCACAAGATGGTCATTGATAGTAGCAATAAGATCCTCGGAAGTTGCATTTTTGGCCATTTTCGGAAGTGCTTTTGTCAGCGCTTTTTCTGCCCAGTAAATGTCTTTTAGAGAATCTACAAATAATTCTCTAAGACCTTCGGCTGCCGAAGATTTTGCTTTTACACTCCCATTAGATTTAGATCCGGCGCTTTTGGATTTAGTTCCTACTGTTTTGCTTACGGTCGTTTTCATACTATTTCAAAATTTAGATTAATAATTAATATTCCAAAAATATGTACTAACTGTGACAGTGACTTATACAATTATAACTACTGTTTATAGAATTTTCACGTATTGGTTTTGTTGTTAATTCATTAATTTTCAAAACATTGATATTATACAAATACAAAGAAGAATTGTATAACCAAAGCCGCTTGTTATCATTATAAATTTGGGTTTTGACATTAAAACAAATTATGTCATCAATAATATTTTTAATACCGCCAGTATGATACAAATAATGGATGCTCCAGATAATGTAGCCGCTTTTAGAGCAACAGGAGAAATAACTCAAGAGGATTATAAAATAGTTGTTATTCCAACAGTGGAACAATTAATTGCACGGATTAATGAGATTAATTTTTTGTTTTTGATCGATACCGAAATTAAAAATTTTACTGCTGCTGCCTGGATGGAAGATGCAATGCTGGGACTTAAAAATCTTGGTAAATGGAATAGAACAGCCATCATAACGGATTCTGAAAACGCTATTTATTTTACAAATGGATTCAGTTATATCTTCCCTGGAAAATTTCGAGGTTACAAAAAAGCTAAACTTAATGAAGCTATGAATTGGGTTCAGGGCAATAATTCAAAAAAGTAAACTACTTTTTTTTTAGATAAAATACACTTCATAAAAAACTGGACATACTTTATTTAGAAAAGATCGAACATAAGAACAAAATATTAAAAATCTGATAATCATACAATTAAACTTTAATATTATGTAAAATTTCACCATTTATCGCTTATACATTTACAAAATAAACTTTTAAAAAAATAAAAATATGAATACCGCAAAAGATAAAAAAAGCAGCACTTCGGATTCAAAATCTTCAGATAAAAAAACTGATGCAAAAAAATCTGAAACTAAAGAAACTGCTGTAAAAAGCAATTCTAAATCTTCTTCCGACACTAAAAAGACGGCAGAAAAAAACACCAAAAAATAACTTTTTTAAAAATTGATGCATTATGAAGACTATACAAGAATTAGAAAAAAATTTCCGCCAGGATCGTCAGTATTATAAAGGTGATACAAATCCATACAAACAAAATAATTTCGTTTCCGTTTTGGACAGCTCTGCTGTTAACAACATAGAAAAAGCGATCAATCATTATTACAATGATGAAAATGATTTTTATAATGAAACTGCTCTCGATAATGAAAAAGATTTAAACAGTAATGATCCTTATCCTGACGATGAAGAAGATGAAACTGATGATGAAGATCTTGATGATGAAGATGAGATAGAAGATGAAGATTCTGAGGATGATCTTGATGATGAAGACGATTTTCAAGAGGATGACTTGGAGGATGCTGATAGTGAAACTGACGCTACAAATCCAAGAAATCCGAGCCAGTTTTAGTTTTTTTTATTTAGTCAGGAAACCGCTTGGAATTCAAGCGGTTTTCCCTATTATTCTTTATAAAACACTAATAATAAACACACTAACAATTCAAAGCCCTGCAAACAATACATACTATTTTGTTGCATAATTCCCACATATTCACTACAGCCAATTTTTAATCGTCAAAATGTTTATACCTTTGATACAACAGATATTTAATAGTCATGATTACCCCAGATAAAAAAAATCCGCCCAAAACAATACAAGATTTTCCAATAGTTGGTATTGGAGCATCTGCCGGCGGATTAGACGTTTTTAAGAAACTGCTTTCGGCAATTCCGGAAGACTCTGGAATGGCTTATGTAATTGTACAGCATCTGTCACCTGATTTCCCCAGCAGTCTGCCGGAAATATTATGCAAATTCACGCATATTCCTGTTCATGAAATCATACATGACATCAACCTTGCGCCCAATCATATTTATATTATCCCTGAAAATAATATACTAATCGCTGAGGATGGTGTCCTAAAGCTGAAACAAAGAACACGCGGCGAAAAACGAAATAACAGTATTGACATCTTTTTTGAATCATTGGCTCAGGTGCATAAAACTTTTGCAATTGGTGTCATACTTTCTGGAACCGCATTTGACGGCACCCTGGGATTCAAAAAAATTAAAGAAATGGGAGGTGCAACCATTGTACAGGATCCAGAAACTGCTGCCTTCAAAGGAATGCCGCAAAGCGCCATTGATTCAGATGTGGTTGATTTTATATTAGACCCCGAAAAAATCCCAGCTCAGCTGGTCGAAATACGAAAAAGCTATTTAACCAATCATGGTCATACCGAAGAAGAAAATATTCCTAAGAATGAAGAAGAAATACTTTTTCAGATTCTTAACATTATTTATTTAAGAACTGGTAATGATTTTCGTCAATACAAACAGCCCACATTAAGAAGACGCATTGCCAGAAGAATGGTTATGATGCAAAAAGATTCTCTGGAAGATTACCATAATTCTTTAAGAAACGATAAAGGAGAGCAGGACTACCTGTTTAATGATCTGCTTATTCCTGTAACATATTTTTTTAGAGATCAGGAAGCTTTTAACAGCTTAACAAAAATTGCTTTCCCTTTATTAGTGAAAGATATCACTAATAATACGCTGAGAATCTGGGTAGCGGGATGTGCATCTGGAGAGGAAGCCTATTCATTAGCAATCAGCATTCATGAGTATTTATTAAAAACGAATAATAAATATATAAAGGTTCAGATTTTCGCATCGGATCTTTCTGAAAAAAGTATCTCAAAAGCCAGATCTGCAATTTACACTTATCAGGATGTACAGCAAATATCCGAAGAAAGGATGCGAAATTACTTTACCCGAAGTGACGGGCAATTTCATATCAATAAGGTCATTCGGGATATGTGCATTTTTGCCGTACACAATTTTGTAAAAGATCCTTCTTTTGCCAGAATCGATTTGGTCACCTGTCGCAATGTACTGATATACTTTAATCAGTCTTTACAAAACAAGGTTTTTGAATCTTTTCATTATGCCCTGAAAGAAAAAGGACTGCTCTTTCTTGGAAAATCAGAATCGGCAATCAATTCTCCGGGATTATTTGAACCTGTTGAAAAAAATGAAAAAATTTACAGTCGGAAATCTGCTCCAAGCAAATTTTCTCCCGATCCATTTAAACGATCACATACCGCTTTACAGCAAAAAATAACAGCTGCTGTGAGAACAGCAACATTGCCGGATAACGATTTGAAAAAAATTGCCTCCGACATTTTGTTTACAAAATATACACCCGTTAGTATTATAATAAATGAAGCTCTGGAGATAATCCACTTTCATGGAGATACCAGTCCCTTTATGTCGCCATCTCCGGGAAAACCAAATTTCAATGTTCTTAAAATGGCACGCGAAGACATTAATTATGAACTGCGCAAAGCCATTATAAAAGTAAAAAAAGAAAAATCAGCTGTCAAAAAGGATAATATTAAGGTTAAAAATCAGCCGTATCTGGTCTCTTTTGAAATCCTTACTTTTCCAAATAATGAAGAAAATCTAATGATTCTTTTCTACAAAAAAGAACTTCCAAAAACAGATCCTGACAGCAGACAAAAACAAAAAAACTCAGATCAACAGCGCATTGAAGAATTGGAGAATGAATTACTGCTAATGCGGGGTGATGTTAAACGGATAGCCGAAGAGCATCAAACTGCCGTTGAAGAACTTCAGACCACTAATGAAGAATTGATGAGCAGTGGAGAAGAACTTCAGGCACTAAATGAGGAGCTGGAAACTTCTACCGAAGAACTTCAGTCCAATAATGAAGAACTGATGTGTCTTAATGATGAACTAAAAGACCGTCAGGAACAGCTTATATCGATGCGGAATTATTCGGAATCGATTATCAATACTATTAGGGAACCTTTAATTATTATAGACAAAAATTTTATCATCAAAACTGCTAATCCTGCATTCTATAAGTATTTCAAAACAACAGAAGCTAAAACGCAGGGTCATGTTTTTTTTGAAATTGGAAACTGTCATTGGGATCTTCCTGAATTTAAAGAACATATCACAAAATTGCTTACCAGTAAGGAAGCTATTGAGAATTTTAGAATAGATACCATTTGTGTTGGAAACAGCAAAAAAACGATGATTGTAAATGCCCGACAGATAGAAAATTCAAAACCTGAGGGTCTGATTCTTTTGGCACTGGATGACATTACAGATTTGGTTAAATCTAATGAACTGTTGACTGCCAAAAACTCTGAACTGCAAAAATACAATGATCAGCTGGAGACATTTACATCTGCAGCCAGCCATGATCTGCAGGAACCGCTCCGTAAAATTCAAATGTTTAGCAAAAGAATCTCTGATAATGAAAAAAATATCACTGAGACAGGCAGACATGATCTGGAAAGAGTGCAGTTTTTAGCATCAAATATGAGCCAGCTAATAACTGATCTTATTAATTATTCGAGAGTTAATTTTCTGGAAAAGGAATACAAAAAAACCGATTTGAATTTTCTTTTGAAAAAAACAGTCAGCGATTTAAAAGATACCATAACAGAGAAGAACGCTGTCGTTTCAGTAAGTTCAATTCCTAAATTAAATGTCATCCCCTATCAGATTCAGCAGTTATTTACCAATCTGATAACCAATTCAATAAAATACTCCAAGAAAGATACTGCTCCCGAGATAAAAATTGAGTCAGCGCAGGCTTTCGATGAAGAGATTATTGAAATAGGCGGCAATCCGGAAATCAATTATCTAAAAATTAATGTTACCGATAATGGTATTGGTTTTGAAAAAGAGTATGCGACCCGAATTTTTGATCCGTTTTACAGACTCCATAATAAAAAAGAGTATAACGGTACCGGTCTTGGACTTACTTTAGTCAAAAAAATAGTGGCCAATCACAGCGGTTTTATAAAAGCCAGCAGTGAAATAAATTTGGGTACAACTATGTCTGTTTATATCCCGATGCAATTTCAGGTTAAAAAGCTTATTTGATGCCGTGTATCAGATTTTAACAAGAAAAAATCCTAATAGACAGCTTTCAAGATGGGTGATTCATCAGGATTATGCAATGCTTATCAGCCTTGGCGGTTTCTGTTTCACCTGTTCTCGTTTTGGAATAGTCAATAAGAGCAGACCGTTTTCATAACGGGCACTGATTTTATCTTCATCCACTACATTTTTTGGCAATTCAAAACTGCGCTGAAAAGACTGATAACTAAATTCCCTGCGGGTAAAAGTTTCCTCTTTGCTGTTATACTGGTTTTCCTTTACAGCAAAAATAATCAGCAGATTCCCATCAGTGTTACTTTAAAGTCTTTTTTGTCCATGCAAGGAGCGGCTACTTACTCCTCATAATTTTCCGTGGTTTCTTTGATGTTTAAATATGGCAGCGTTGTGCTTTTTCTGGAGAAATTACTATTTTCCCAATTGAAAAGCTCGCTACTAAATACGCCTTAAAAAACAAACGTGGAAAACCTTGGTTTTAATTTCCGTTTCTTTTAATAAGATTCATAACTTTTCATTTAAATGTTAGACTATATTTTTTTTAACTGCACAGCAGTGCTAAAAAAAAAACCACAAATATACCAGCTGGTTTTAATGATATTTTTTCAAATCCTATCTGAAAAATGTCAACCGAGAAATGATATTTTATCAGTTTTAAGTTGTAAACATAAGTAAATAGATGCTTCAAAGTTGATTAACATCAGAATTAAAAAGAACAGTTACTTTATTAAACAAACCAAAGTATGAGCCGTAAAATGCTGTAGCTAAAAGTTTTTTTAATATTTTGAACCTGAAATGATTGATGAGAACCAAATGATTTGTTTTATCTATAATATTTATTTTTTTTTAATTTCTACAATCCTTTTCCGGTTGCTGCGTAATAAATACCGCCATACAAATGCTCTAAAAACCAATGATTTTTATATACGTTATCGATATGTCCCAGGGCGGTGTAGAATGATCTTCCCCCTTCAAATTCATGATACCAAGAAATTGGATGGAAATCTCCCATTCCTTTTCCTATTAAATCAGAAGGATTTCTCTTCCAAACTACAGCAGGATCATATGTTTTTTCATCAACAGCAATAAGATATTTCAAACCCGATACTTTTTCGGGACCAAATTCATACCATTCATCAGTCCACAAAAGCGAATTTGGTAAGCTTTCCAATCCTGGAAACTCATGATTCAATATTTTTAGCTTCGCAGTCTGCTCTCTCGGGTGTATATGAAACATTCTTCCAACAAGTTTGGTATACCATTCCCAATTGTATTCAGTATCGGATGCAGCGTGTAAACCTACAAATCCCTTACCAGACTGAATAAATTTTTGAAATGCAGTTTTTTCACTTTCATCAAAAATGTTTCCAGTGGTACTCAAAAAAATTACAGCATCATAATTCTTCAATTTATTCTCCGTGATTTTTTCCGCATTCTGCTGCCGGTTCACATCAAAATTATGAGTTCTAGCTAATTCATTTATCGCTGTAACGCCGCTTTCGATTGATTCATGATACCAGCCAGCAGTTTCTGTTACCAATAAAACTTTAAACTGTTTTTGTGCAAGTATGAAATTCGAAAACAGAAAAATCAGCATACTCAACCACAACCTTTGAAAATAATTTCTTTGAAAAATCATACTTTTTATTGTTTAATAATTTTTAGAATAAGCTCATCTTACATTTTATCATTTTGAATATTCCATTAGCTCAAAACAAACTTAAATATATTGTTTGAAGAATAATAAGCCTCACTAAAAATAATAATCAAAAAAGAAAATTATACTTTATTTTTACGCTGAAAAGTATTTCCTCTTTAAACAATATACCTCCGATGAAAAAAATATTTCTCCCTTTCTTATTCTTAAGTTTCTTTTGTAGCAGCGCGCAGCAAAATTTGGTTCAATATGTAAAACCGATTATTGGAACTGAAAAAATGGGACACACCTACCCTGGCGCTACAGTTCCGTTTGGAGCTGTACAGCTTAGCCAGGAAACCGATACCATCTCCTATGAATTAAATGAAAAATACAATGGAGATGTATATAAATACTGCGCAGGATACCGCTATGAAGATAAAACCATAGTCGGTTTTAGCCATACCCATTTAAGCGAAACAGGGCATTCAGATCTTGGAGATTTTTTAATTATGTCAACGCAAGGAAAACTGCAGCTAAATCCAAGAACCGCTTCAAATCCAAAAAGCGGTTACCGTTCAGCTTTTTCTAATGCTAATTAAACTGCCGAAGCCGGTTATTATAAAGTCAAACTAGATGAAGAGAATATTTTGCCGAAATGACAGCTACGACAAGAGTTGGCATGCACCAATACACTTTCCAAAAATCAGATGAAAGTCATATTATTTTGGATTTAATGGCTGGAATTTATAACTATAATGACAAAAATGTTTGGACTTATATAAGAGTCGTTAACGATACTCTGGTTACAGGTTACAGACAAACCAATGGATGGGCAAGAACAAAAACGGTATATTTTGCAATGGCTTTCTCGAAACCTTTCATTCAATACGGCCAAAAGAATTATGAAACCAAGCAAGCATATAGAGGTTTCTGGGGGAAATTTGATCAGAACAAAAACTTCCCAGAAATAGCAGGCAAAAAAATCAGAATGTATTTTGATTTTAAAACAGACCAAGACGAAAAGATTAAAATAAAGTTTGCGATATCTCCTGTCAGTCAAG
Organism: uncultured Flavobacterium sp.; assembly: GCA_963511475.1. Classification (GTDB taxonomy): domain Bacteria; phylum Bacteroidota; class Bacteroidia; order Flavobacteriales; family Flavobacteriaceae; genus Flavobacterium. Next base: position 89,057 of record CAUPJC010000017.1, on the reverse strand, counting down.
AAAATGCATTGCAAAACATGATAGAAAAAATAAAAGACTGGGATTTCGAAAAAGTAAAAACTCAAGCACAATCTACTTGGAACAAAGAGCTGAATAAAATTAAAATTATTGCTCCCGATGATGTCAAAGTAAATTTTTATACCGCCATGTACCATACGTTTATAAACCCAACTGTTTATACTGATGTAAACGGAGAATATAAAGGCTTGGATCAAGGCACGCACAAAGCAAATGGCTTTAACAATTACAGTACTTTTTCACTATGGGATACCTATAGAGCACTGCATCCATTTTTTAATATAATGCAGCCTTCCCGCAACAATGATATGGTAAAATCGATGCTGGCACATTACGATCAAAGCAGTCTTCACATGCTGCCAATTTGGTCGCATTATGCAAATGACAACTGGTGTATGAGCGGTTATCACAGCGTTTCTGTAATTGCAGATGCCATTATAAAAGGAGTTTACAACGGTGATCCAAATGAAGCTTTAAAAGTCTGCGTTACTACTGCAAAACACCGCAATTACGAAGGAATTGGTTACTACATGGACTTAGGGTATATTCCTGCCGAAAAAAGCGGTTTTTCGGTATCCAATACTTTAGAATATGCTTATGATGATTGGTGTATTGCCCAGTTAGCCAAAAAATTAAATCAAACCGAAATTTACAACGAGTTTATAAAACGTTCTGAAAACTGGAAAAATAATTTTGAGTCAAAAACCAGTTTTATGCAGCCAAAATTGGCAGACGGTACATTCAAAAAAGAATTTGATCCCTTAAGCACCAACGGACAGGGATTTATTGAAGGCAACAGCTGGAATTACAGCTTTTTTGCACCGCATAACCCAACAGATTTAATAAGCTTAATGGGCAGCAAAAAAACTTTTGCCTCAAGATTAGATACACTTTTAACAATGCATCTGCCTGATTCGTTTTTTGCCGAAACAGAAGACATTACAAGAGAAGGAATCATTGGCGGATACGTTCATGGCAATGAACCAGCACATCACGTAGTCTATTTTTATAATTGGACAGACCAGCCTTGGAAAACACAGGCACAAGTCCGTAAAATTTTAGACATGCAGTACAAACCCGCTCCAGATGGTTTAGGGGGAAATGACAATTGCGGCCAAATGAGTGCCTGGTATATTTTCTCTGCGTTGGGATTCTACCCTTTAGCACCGGGATCTGATCAATATGCATTAGGTTCTCCTTTAGTAAACAAAGCCGAACTGACGCTGGAAAATGGAAAAACATTTACTATAGAAGCTATTAACCAAAGTGCCAAAAATGTATACGTTCAAAAAGTACTGCTGGACGGAAAACCAACATATTTATTCCTAAGCCATACTGCTATAACAAATGGTTCGAAAATAACTTTTTATATGGGATCGAAGCCCAAAATGAAATAATACTATTTTATTAATTCAACCGAAAATGTTCATTAAAATAATAAAACTTAAAGCTACATACAAGATATGCGAAAACAATTTGGTGCAAAACCAACAAAATTAGATATAGAAAGCTATTCTAAATCAAAACAATGGGATGGCAAAAAATTTATAAACATCGAGGAAACTACGATGAATATAAACATCCGAACAATACCTAAAATCTTATACAAACAATTTTGCAATAAAAAGGACAGAACTCCAAAAATGCCTCTTGCCGTAATTCCGTTTAATAAAGAAGAGTTCGAAAAAACTTCTGAATCTTCAAGATTTATATGGTATGGTCACTCAGTACTTTTATTGCGAATGAATGGCTTAAATATCTTAATTGACCCAATGTTTGGAACTGATGCTGCACCAATTGCCCCTTTTCCAATAAAGCGGTTTTCTGAAAACACTTTAGACCTAATTGATGAATTGCCATCTATAGATTTGGTACTGCTTTCTCACGACCATTATGACCATTTGGACTATGAGAGCATTCAAAAATTAAAACCAAAAGTGAAACAATTTTATACTGCCTTAGGTGTAAAACGTCATTTAGTTAAATGGGGAATTGAAGCCGATACAATAACTGAATTTGACTGGTGGAATACTTCTTTTTTTAAAGATATAACTATCACTTTTACGCCAACAAGACATTTTTCGGGGCGGGGTTTAACTGATAAAGCTAAGTCCTTATGGGGTGGCTGGAGTTTAAAAACTTCTAACGAAAAAATTTGGTTTAGCGGTGACAGCGGTTATGGAGAGCATTTTAAAGAAATAGGCAGGCAATTAGGCCCTTTTGATTTTGCCTTTATGGAATGTGGTCAATACAATGAAAACTGGCATCAAATACATATGTTTCCAGAAGAAAGTGTACAAGCAGCAATAGATGCTAAAGTTAAGACCATAATGCCGGTACATTGGGCAGGATTTGCATTAGCACAACACAGCTGGACAGAACCTGTAGAGCGTTTAATTGTTGCCGCTGACAAACAAAATGTAAAGTATATTGTACCGCAGTTAGGAGAAATAACAGCCATTAATACTGCTAAAGAATCGACTTTTTGGTTTAAATAGAAATTAAAAAACTCTGTTTTGATGTATCAAGAAAAAACTTGAGCACAAAACAGAGTTACTTCTATTTCAACTATAATTCAGTCTACTCCAATACTGACTTTTAAAAACTCAATCTAAACGAACTAAACTATTCTGCTACAGCAGTTTTTTGTTTTTGAAATTTATTCTGAAGCCAGTTACGTACTGGTTCATCGTATAATTTCAAACATAAATAGGCCATTAAAATACTAGTAATTAAAACACATATTCCTAATGTATAACCATTTTCTAACGAAACTTTATTATCTACAACCCAAGCGGTGTACCAATAAATAAGCGGATAATGAGTAATATAAATTGGATATGAAATGTCGCCCAGCAGTCTACAGATTTTAAGAGAAAACGGATTTTTAATTTCACCTCCCGCACCAATTGAGACAATTAAAGGAAAAACAAGAATAATACAAAATGATTCATATATGCCATTCATCCACAAACTGTTTTCATCACCAATTCTTGGCACGATAAGAACAATTGCAATCAATAAACTGCAAACCCAGAAAGCGCCTTTTATATGAATTAATTTTCCTAAACGGGAAAGTAAAATCCCTGCAAAAAACGGATATAGTAAACGGGTAAAACCAACATTCATCTGTTCTAAATTCAAAGACCATCCGCCAATAACATCTCCTTTTGGTCCAAAAACCGTATAATTAATAAGCATTCCTGCAAATAGTAAAACAAAAACAGAGAGAACTTTATTGGAGAATTTTCGAAAAAATAAAGCATATAAAATATTCGCTATATATTCAAAAAACAAAGACCAAGCAGGGCCGTCAAGCGGATGCATTTCTCCCCAGCCTCTAATTTCTGCAGATGGTGTAAGCGGAATTAATGTGAATCCAACAAACATCACCAAAACCAATTTCCATACTGGCATACCTGCAATTTGTGGAAATAATATATCCGAAGCCTGAAAGTAATATAAAGCGGCTCCAATAATCATTCCCATAATAACCATCGGCTGCAAACGAATTAAACGCCGTTTGTAAAACTCCCATTGTGTCATTTTCCCCCAACGGTCATCATACGCATAGGCGACAACAAATCCTGATAAAAGAAAAAAGAAATCCACAGCCAGATAGCCATGATTGATAATCTGCTTAAAACGATTCCCGCCGCTAAAAGCTTCAAAAATGTGAAAAGCAACAACTAAAATTGCTGCTACTCCACGCAAACCGTCTAAAATTTCATAATGCTTTTTTGGTTTAATAGCTGTCATAAATGGTTAATGGTTCGTTCATACTTAACTTTTCTTAATCTCTTAATGGTAAAAATAAAAACATCTTTTTTTAAAAAAGCTGCAACTTTTTAAAATTGCAGCTTTTCAACCAACCAATTTAGAAATGATTTTATTGAAGTAAAAAACTCACTTTAGATTTTATATCGGCAGATGATGCTCCAATTAAAGCTTCAAAAGCTCCAGGCTCGACAACCCATTCGTGCTTTTTATCATCAAAGAAGCTCAAGGCAGTCTTGTCTACTGTAAAAGTTACTGTTTTTTCCTCTCCCGCTTTAAGCGAAATTTTCTCAAAACCTTTTAATTCTTTTACTGGGCGCGGTAAAGATGATTTTAAATCGCTGATATACAACTGAACAACTTCTGATCCTTCACGGCTTCCTGTGTTTTTTACTTTAACAGAAAATGAAATCTGGTCACCACTTGACATTTGTTTTTTATCAGCGGTTACTTTTCCATATTCAAAAGTGGTATAACTTAAACCGTGGCCAAAAGAAAACAATGGTTTTATCTTCTGTTTGTCTGCCCAGCGGTATCCAACAAAAATTCCTTCTTTGTAGATTACTTCGTCACCACCCGGGAATTCGCCTAAAGCATGTGCTCCATTGTCATTTAATTTTACAGGAAAAGTAAAAGTCAGTTTTCCAGACGGATTAACATCTCCAACCAAAACTTTAGCCAAAGCAGTACCAGCTTCAGTTCCTAAAAACCATCCCTGCACAATTCCCGGAACTTCATTTACCCACGGCATTGCGACAGCATTCCCTGAAATGTTTACAAAAACCACATTTTTATTTACTTTAACCAATTCACTGATTAATTTATCCTGATTGTATGGAAGACCTAAATCTTTACGGTCGGCTCCTTCTGCATCCTGATTATCACTTTTATTTAAACCTCCAATGAAAATAACAACATCGGCATCTTTGGCTGCTTTTAAAGCTTCAGCGGTTAATTCGGCTGGAGAACGTTTGTCTTCCAGACTCACTTTTGCGATAACTCCATTGTAATTACTTGTTGGATCGCCAACGTAACCACGAGCGTAAACCAATTCAACCTCTTTACCAACTCTTTTCTTTAATCCTTCAAGGGGTGTAATTTCATATCTTGCTTTAAGCGAAGAACTTCCACCGCCAACAGTCATCATTTTGATTGCATTCTCTCCGATGACAGCAATTTTCTTTGTTTTAGAAAGATTAATCGGTAGAATATTATTTTTGTTTTGAAGAAGTACAATTCCTTCTTCGGCAATTTTTAATCCGGCTTCAGCGTGTTCTTTTGTTCCAAATGATCCAAAAGGTCTTTCTTTATTCATTGTCGTTAAAAACGATAAACGTAAAATACGGCGTACTTTTTCATCTAATTCTTTGGTTCCGATTTCACCTTTAGCAATCATAGTTGCATATGGTTTTGCCAAATAATAATTGTCATACGCATTACTTGTTCCCCATGAAAGTCCATTGGTCCAAGAACCAAATTCCATATCCATTCCATTATAAATAGCTTGTTTTGTATCATGAACTCCTCCCCAATCTGAGATTACAACTCCTTTGAATCCCCATTCCCCGCGAAGAATATTATTCAGCAAAAACTCATTATGGCAGCAGTGCTGTCCTTTGTATTTATTGTATGAACCCATTATTGCCCATGCGTCGCCTTCCTGAACAGCTGCTTTAAATGCTGGTAAATAAATCTCATATAAAGCACGGTCATCAACAATTACGTTTACAGCATTACGATTAGTTTCCTGATTGTTTAATGCAAAATGTTTTACACAAGCAGCCACTCCATTTGATTGCACTCCTTTAATATAAGGCACTACCATTTTTGAAGTAAGAAAAGGATCTTCACCCATATATTCAAAATTACGGCCATTTAATGGTGTTCTGTAGATATTTACACCAGGTCCTAACAATACATTTTTGTTTCGGTAACGGGCTTCTTCTCCAATTGATTTTCCAAATAAAGAAGCCATATCTTTGTTCCAAGTGGCAGATAAAGCAGTAAGTGCGGGAAATGCGATACAAGAATCATTTGTCCAGCCTGCCTGATCCCATTCGTCCCATTTCACTTCGGTACGGATTCCGTGAGGCCCATCAGTCATCCAGTTTTCTGGAATTCCCAAACGCGGAACACCTGGCGAACTGAATTTTGACTGCGCATGAATCATCGCGATTTTTTCTTCAGTTGTCATTTTCGAAAGTGCATCTTCTACACGTTCACTAATCGTTTTTTTATCATCAAGATAAACTGGAACTTTATTTTGTGCATTCATTGCGAATGAACTTAACAACAGTAAAAGAACAGTTGTTTTAACATTTTTAAACATACCTCTTAATTTATTAAATCATTAAAATACTATCAAGACACTTTGAGAAAATCTTAATAATATTGTAAAGCTAAAACGTTATCACCTGCATTTAATTTCTAGACAAAAAAAGTAGTGAAATAAAAATGTATTGTTTTAATTATCAATATTTTAATTAAAATAAAAAGCGAAAAAAAGTAGTGATTTTAAAATAAAAAATCAGCTTTTCGACGGTAATAATCCAATTTTCATCACCGCTTCTTCAAAATCATTTCGGGAAACTGCTGCTTTATTCCGGGCTTTGGTTCGATAATTATAAATCGTGCTCAAAGAGTAGCGAAGAAATGCTGCAATTTTTACGCTGTCAGTAATTCCTAAACGGATTAATGCAAAAATGCGGAGTTCTGTATTTAACAATTCTCCCTGCTTCAATACAATCTGCTCTTCATTAATAAGCAGTACATTAAAGTCTTTTACAAAAGTTGGATACAGGTTTAGAAAAATCACATCAAAGTTCTCGTACAATTCTTCCAATTCTTTTTCAACCAAGGTGGTCGATTTTAGCATTTTGTAAATCTCATCAAATTGTTTGAGAGCCGCTTTTTTGTTTAAAATAACACGGTAATTTTCTAACTTATTGATGTAACTGGAACACAGACTGAAAAAATGTGCAATATATTCTTCTTTAATATGATTGGATTCAGACAATTGCGCATTCCGTTCCTGCAATTGACTGTTTGTTTCGGTAATATCTTTGTTTAATTCAGCTAATTTTTGACTGGATATAAAAAGTTTTCCTCGTATTCTGGATACTTTTTTCATTTGTCTGTACACATAAATAACGGCCATAATCAAGAATCCCGAAAGCAGACTGATCAATATCAGATACAATTGCAGATCCGTTTTTCTTTGTGCTTCTCTTTCTAGATATGCAGTATTAATAATCGAATAAATTTCAGACATCAGCAGTGTACGGAACTGAACATTACAGTAAAGTGCATCTTCAATTGCCGATTGTGTGAGTTTATAAGCCATATCGACATCGCCAATTCCATAAAAAATCAAAGCCAGCTTCTGAAGTGATGCATTGTCTTTATTTGCCGTTTTTATATCCGATATAGCTGAAAGTGCAAAATATTTTTTTCTTAATTCTAATTGATTCTCCTTTTCAAAAACAACTCCCATAAGATAAGCAATCATGGCATATTGCGGATCATCTTCTTTTGTCTCTTTCAACAAAATCAATAATTGTTTTTGGGCAGTAGTTAACTTTTTATCAAAAATATTTTTCTGAATCTGGTTAATTTTAAAATTCAATGCTGCTGGATTTATTATACCTAACAAAGAATCTCTGTATTTCACGATTTGCTCAATATACATTTTACTGATACTGTTTGCATTATAATGTTCAAAAAACTCCTTATAAACCAAATAATAATTAGGAAGCAGTGATTTTGCTAATGTTTTTTTGTTGATACTTTTTAAAATAGATTCCGATTCTCGGTATTTTCCTGATGAAGAATATAAGTTGGCTAACTGCAGTTTAGCTAAATCTGATAAAGCTTTATTTTGAAGTTCGGAGGCAATTAGAAGATTCTTTTTGACATATAAAATCGCCGAATCTGAGTTGAATTTTTGGTATTCTATATATAAAGCTTTGTTGTAATTGTATTCCTGTTCCTTCGATAAATCTTCTGATTTAATTTTTTTGAAGTTCAGAATGCGTTCTTCTTTTAACAGAACATAGTGCTGTTTGTTTTTTATTGCGTCATTCAGCTTATCAAAAATAGAATCAGCACCCGATGAATAACCCGAATAACTTATCGTAAATAAAAAAAACAGCAGGTAATTCTTCAAACTGAATAATGGCTAAATGATATGGATTACAAATATAATAAAGTGACTATGAAATAGAATATTTTTTCGATTTCTATTTACCGAATAATCTGAATGCGGTTATTGATTTGGAGCAGAAAGATTGGGCTTATTAGGAAATATTGTTCCCGTCTTCCGCTACAAACGAAGTTCACTGAACTCCTATGAAAATAAAAATATATTGAAGTAATCTCTTGTACTGAATCCCAGTACAAGAGGATTTCCACTTCAACTGGGGCTAAGAGCTGGTATTTGGATTTTTGCTGTTATTTAAAAAAAAATGCTTATAAATGGAACGTTCCCTTGTGTAAAAAGAAACTACAAAATAACAGCTTTGTTACTTTACCGTTTTTATAACTTTTGAAACCAATACAATTCTAAAAGCATTCACGGAAAAAGTCTGGAGACTTTTATCATGTCTAAGGATTCTAAGACCTTTTAAAAAAGTTCGAAGTCGGGAGACTTCGAAGAGCTGGATACAAGTATTAATACTATCACAAGCTTAATATTGATGCTTGGACTAAATGCAGTTCTCTATTTTTTTATTGCATCAAATTCCTTCTGAGTAATAATATTATTTTTAAGCATTTTATTCAACCAATCCAACGCTTGTTTTTTTGAAGTTTTATCCATTTTATTTATATTAATACTTGAATAATCTTTATAATCAACATGTACATCATATTTTCTACAAAAGGCTTGAAAATAATCTAAATAAGCAATTCCGTTATTGAAATGTACTGCCATCACTCGAGAATATTTCATAATGCTATCAGTTCTTTCGATCTCATTTGCATCCATAAAGCCATAAAATAATTCACTATAAGAATCTAAATCTCCTTTATTTAAAACTTTTTTTATTAGTGTATCATAATTAGTGGTGATTTGACTAATAGTTACAACTTGTTCTTCATTAATTTTGGCCTTATTAGTATCTTTAATCTTATTTTCTCTTACTTCTTTACATGAGAAAAAAGAAATTACAATTAAAAAAATGAGTTTTGTTTTCATAATTTTTTATTTTTTAGTCGTTACATTTTTGGGTATATTATTTCCTCCCGCTCTGCAAAGTCCCTGCTGGCACGAGCGGGACGCTCGTGAACGTAATCAACATCAATTAATATCAATTTCTAAAACAGTTTGGTCATTGTCTCCTTAATTTCTTGCAGAACTGTATTTCCAGTCTACAAGATTAGTAACGCCTTTGAGTTGCTATTTTTATACTTTGCATTCACGAGCGGCACGCTCGCGCTCGCGCGGGAAGTTTAAAAACTTCTTTCAGAAAAATATAGCAACTCTATAAACAGCAAAAAAGCCACTTTCGTAATTAAGGTACTTTCTTATTTTGATCTTAAATACTTGTTTTATAGTTTCTCTTTGAGAGTACTGTTTACAAAATGCGCTATCCGCAGAATAATTTTAACTGCTAAAGATATGTACCATCCCAACTGTTAATAAAACACCTAAAATAATTGAACCAAAACCGCTCATATAACGTCCTATTGTAACTCCTTTGAGTTGTGAATCAGGATTTTTATTAACATCAATAATTGTATAAATACCAAATATGATTAAAAAAACTCCAACAGCTAAATTTTTTAGATATATCATCATTGTTCTATTATTTTTCTCTGCCTCCCCCTCCAAGCCATCTGGTATCTAAGCAAACGAATCGTGAAATTTCAATAACAAAATTAAAAACAAAAATATTGAAATAAATATGGCGATTAATGAAGTGTATTTTAGTTGTGTTAGGTACTCTTCAGAACTTCTTCTCTCTAATAACTTACTATAATACCAACGAGTCAATTTAAAATTTAATAAAAACTTATAAAATTCAAGTCTTTTTAATTCTCTTTTTTGAAATTTTACGGGATTAATAAAAAAATACAACCCAAAAATTAACAAGAATAAAGCTATAATAAAAATGACTACATTTTCCATATATAAACTATTATAATTTAATCAAAATCATATACTTTTCAAGTTTACCTCGCTCTTCTAAGTCTCCTGACTTTGTGCCTTCTTTTTAAATACCTTTCAAAGCTATAAATCTACTAAAAGTCTCACTACTTTTTTCGCAACTATCTTAAAAATTCAATCTCTTTGCTTGTATGACTGCTTATAAATCGAAATACTCTGCTCAAAAATTTATAATTGAGTTCAGCTCTGTATAAAAAAACAAAGGCTGTTCCCCAAACGGAAAACAGCCTTTACGAACTAACCAAACTTAAAATTATTTTTTGTTCTCTTCAGTTTATTTTACCTGAATAGTAACCTCTGTAGGTTTTAGCCAAGTACTGGTAAACTTAACTTTTATAGGCTCACTGCCTTCAGTAGCCTGAATATAAGCTACAAGATGCCCGTGAAATGCTCTTTGAACATTATCGGTATAATCGCCCATGTCGCTGTTATTTCCAGCTTCTAATCCTAATAAAGTACCTGAACCACTTATTGTACAAGTAATTTCGTTGTCAGAAAGCATTACTGGCAGTCCTTTTTCATCCAATATCTGCACTATCACTTTGGCAACGCCGTCTTTATTGACAGTAATGTTTTTTTCATTAATCACTAAAGCATACGGCTGCTGCGAAGAAACTATCGAATATTGGCTCACAATTTTGTTATCATCACTAAGTCCGATTGCTTCCAATTTGCCTGGAGCAAAAGGAATATCCCAATAAATTACACCTGTTTTTTCATCGTATTTTTTCTCTTCGCCAACCACTTTTCCGTTTAATTCCAAACGGGCTTTGGCAGCGTTAGTGTAGCAGACTACTCGAATCATTTCCCCTTCATTGTAATTATTCCAGATAGGCCAAGCATCTTTAGAAAGTTCCTTTTCGTTATTGCTTATGTAAGTCCCTGCATAAATCATTGGTTTCTCTGACCATAATGACTGACGGAAATAACCTCTTGGCTTAATAATTCCGGCAAGATCAACCAATCCAGAATAGAATCCTCTTGATGGCCAAGCATTAGATTCACCCAAATAATCAATACCTGTCCATAAAAACTGTCCAAATATATGCTCGTTATTTTTTACTGCCAGCCATGGTCCCATATCATGAACATTCTCACTTCCAAAGATCACTCTGTTTGGGTATTTTTTGTGATCTGAAGCATATTTGCTTTCTGTATAATTGTATCCTGTAATATCTAAAGCTGCTGGATATTCTGTTTCGTTAGACATAGCAACTCCAGCCAATCCAGCCGTTGTTGGACGGGATTTATCATATTTTTTCACAGCTGCTACAAGACGTTTGGCTATTCCTCCAAGACGCATAGCATCTGGAGCATCTTTTTTGTAACCGCCATAAGCCGCTTGTCCGAAACCTTCTTTTCCTTTATCCAGAACAGGATGCGAATACGGATCATTTGGATAATCTACTTCGTTACCAATACTCCATCCAAATACAGAAAGGTGATTTCGGTCACGGCGTACCATGTCTTCCAAATCTTTTTCACCCCATTCAACAAATATATCATTAGAACCTTCAAAACCAGGAATTCCTACGTTCCATCCTGTCAACCATTTTCGTTTAGGAAATTCCCATTCGTCATAGGCTTCATTAAGGACTAACAATCCTAATTCATCACACAGCGCATAAAAATCGGGAGCCTGCGGATTGTGGCTCGTGCGAATAGCATTTACGCCTATTTCTTTTAAAGTTTCCAATCTTGATTTCAAAACCTCTTTAGGAACAGCAGATCCTAAAACTCCTGCATCATGGTGTAAACAAACACCTTTCATTTTCATCCATTTGCCGTTAAGGGCAAAACCTTTATTGGCATCGAAAGTAAAAGTTCTAAAACCAGTTGATGTGACTGTTTTATCAATAGGTTTTCCATCCTTTAAAACAGTTGTTTTTAACTGATACAGATTTGGATGCTCTAAATCCCATAATTGAGGATTTTTTACATTTATTTTGACAGTAGCTTTATTTTCTTTGTTAGCTTCCACAGAAACTTTTTGAGAACTTTTAGCAACTGTTTTTCCGCTGTTATCTACAAGTTCATTAACAACAGTAAGATTTGTTTTTGAACCAGAACCGTTTTCCAAAGCTACTTCTACATTCAAAGTTCCTGTTCCATTAACAACTTCTGGATAAGTATAAACACCCCATTGCGCAATATGCACTGGATTTGAATACACCACCCACACATTACGATAAATGCCAGAACCCGAATACCAGCGGGAATCAGCACTCTTACTGTGATCAACGCGCACTGCAATAATATTATCTTCTCCATATTTTACAAAAGGGGTAGCATCATAAGCAAAAGAAATATATCCGTTGGGACGTTTTCCTAAAGAATGTCCGTTAATGAAAACTTCACTACGGTTGTAAACGCCTTCAAAATACAAATAGACTTTTTCACCTTTCTTATTTTGAGGAATATTCAATGATTTTCTGTACCATCCAATTCCTCCAGGAAGATAACCTTGACAACTGGCCAAGGTAGAACTCAATCTCCCCTCTACACTCCAGTCATGAGGTACATTTACCGATTGCCAATTAGCATCATTGTATGCTGTGTTTTGCGCATCTGGCGCATCCTGCAAAGTAAACTTCCAGTTGTCATTAATTTTTTTGGAATCCCCAAACGATATCTGGCTAAAAGCAGATAGGCAGGAAAAAATAAGAATTGGCAATGCGAGTTTTTTAATAGTCATTGTGTATTTATTTTAATTATTCATTCATTCGATTATGATGCTAAAGGTTTCTTTTTTGGCATAAAAAGCCTATTAGAGAGTTCCTCTATTCAGTTAAATCATCATATTTTTTTTCTGAAAAAGCTACTTTTTCAAAGGCTTAATTCCTTCGTGAGTCGGCGTTACAAAAAGGATTGCTCCGTCCTTGTCAAACTCCATTTTGTCAATACAGACTTCCCTGTTAAATCCTGCTGCATCCCCCATTGTAATTCCTTTTGGATAATTGAAACGATGATATACGATATACCATTCGTCTTTACCTGGAATCTGAAGGATTGAATTATGACCAGTTGCATAAATGCCGGCTTCTTTGTTTTTGGCTATAACCAAATTGTTTTTCGGGATGGTTATTTTACCAGTTGGAGAATCGGAAATTCCATAACGCACACGATAATTTTCACTGCGGGTATCTTCTTCTGACCATAAAAAATAATATTTTCCATTTCTAAAAAAGACTGTAGTTCCCTCACGAAAAGTATCATCAGGAGTCATTACAGTAACCGATTCAGGTTTGATCGAAATCATATCCTCGTTTAGTTCGGCGCAAGCCATATAGCCGTTACCCCAGTACAAATAACTTTTACCAGTTTTAGGATCCGTAAATACATCGGGATCTATCTGCTGTCCTCCAGAAACTCCAGCAGGTAATTTGTCTACCAATGGTTTTCCTGAATCTTTGAAAGGTCCTTCTGGTTTATCAGCAACAGCTACACCAATTTTTTGAGCAGCAGTAAAATAGAAGTAATATTTATAATCGTTTCCAACTTTTTTCTCCATTATACAAGGAGCCCAAGCATTCTTTTTGGCCCAAGTCACATCTTTTTCCAAATCCAGAATAATTCCTTCATCAGTCCAATTCACCAAATCAGGTGAAGAAAATGTTTTAAAATAAGTTCCAGACCAGCCGTCAAATCCATCGCTTGTTGGGTAGATATAATATTTAGATGTTTTTTCAGAATACATAACATCTGGGTCTGCATAAAAACCATTTAAAGCAGGATTATTTGCAATTGAAGCTGTAACCGACCAAGTTTCTTTTGGCTTTCCTTCTATAGTTACCGTATATTTCACAGCACCTTTTGTAAAATCCTGAGCTGTTTTTGGCTCAACAGTAACACCAGAAAATTTTGTAAAATCTGGTTTGAATGATGCTAGATTTGTTCCCCATTTTAAAGGCAGATGAACTTTTTTTGCATCATCATCAGCTTTGATATTAGTTTTCTTAACTTCTTTAGAATCAGAAGAACTCATAATATCCTTTGCACTTCCCCATTTGCTTTCCAAAAGTGCCAATTCATTTGCAGTTATTGGCATAACTGTTCCATGACGCGGATGAAAATTCATTGAAATAGCATTGTCGATAACTGAGAAATTTTCTAAATCACTTGTTTTTGTAAACTGATATTTCCCTTTGGTATACAAATCATACATCAGGATATAATCGTTGGAATTGTTCAGTTTGAAAACTCCGGCACCTTCTACAGGATATTTGGTCTGCTGTACATATTTATCTCTCAAAACATAACCTTCAGTAAGCTTATCAGATACGGCAACCTTTATACCTGCTCCGGCTCCTTCGGTTTTGAAAAACAAATGGTATTTACTGTCTTTGAAAATAATTTCACCATCAATGCAGGCTCCGTTTGTCGGGCTAAAAAACAGCTGTTTTGGTTCGGTTTCCAAATCGGTAAAGTCAGCATTGGCATAAGCATAATAAATTTTGTCAATGTCATTTCCATGCTGCATGGACCAATAAATCATGTACTTTCCTTTTTTACTATCATATATGGTTTGCGGTGCCCAAACGCGTTTTAGATTTTCTTGGTTTGAATATTTTTTCTGAATATTGATAATTGCAGAACTCCAGTTTATTAAATTATTTGACTTTAACAAAACCATTGCTCTGTTTGAATCCCAGCCTGTGTCCGAAACCATGTCTGTGACTACCATGTAGAATGTTTTACCATCAGCTCCGCGCAAAATATGCGGATCACGAACACCTCCAGTGGAACTGATCTGCTTAGAATCAATAACTGGCTCATTGTTATTTAATGCTCTAAAATTGTAGCCGTCATTGCTTACCGCAAAACGAATTGCTTCTTCATTGCCTGAATTACCTGTAAAATAGGCAAATAAATAAGACGTAGTTTTTATTTTAGAACTCTTAAGTTCAGACTTGGCAGATTTCTTTTGGGAAACAGATTGCCCATTGATTTGTCCAAGACTAATCAGGGCAACTAACAAAACTCCCCATTTATATGAGTTTCTCATTTTGGAGAATAGGTTTAAATTATGATTCATACTCTTAAATACTATTTAAATACTTATGCAAATCAAAGATTGGATATACAACTCTTGGTTTTATTCCAGCCCTTGATTCTTATTAGTTTGACACTTTGACAATTTTATATAAACCTGCTCCGTGATTATTAATTTCTGGTGCAAACTCACCCGAGAATTTACCAAGCGATTTTCCTGACCATAAATCAGTGATTGTATATTCATCAGAAAGTCCAATGCTTTTTAGATTCACTGGGATTTTTGCACTTGATGGAGGCATAGCTCCCGAAGGATTTTCTGTGAATACAAAAAACTTCACTGATGCTCCTGTATTTTGGCTTACACAAGCTTCATCCAAACCAACAGTTGCTTTAAAATGAGTATAACCTTCCGGTACATCAAATTCTATAATTGAATTGGAATGTGTACCGATCCCATCATCGTACTTAACCTTATTTACGATTAGTGCATTACCTGAGACGCTTTGGTTAACCTTTACTTTTTCCCAGCCCGATGTTGCTTTTACCCACTTTAAACCAGTGAGTTTAATTGAGCCTTTTTCATTGTAAAGTGTTGGTTCAATCCAGTTGGCGTGATCCCAATCGGTTTTATCGCCTCCGTCATTTACAACCAAATACAGTTTTTTAGCTCCCGAAATATTCACATCAACCTTGGCGCTTTGACCAGGAGTCGTTTTAGTAATTAATCCACTGTTCCAAAGCGCTTTTTCTTCGGTTACCAAATGCTGATCGGCCGTATTGAAAACAGCTAAATATTTAGCTCCTGTTCCTGGCTCATCTGCAATCCACGCTGCTTTGTCTTTATCGGTAAAAAGAGGTTTGTTATTAGTGCTTTCGTTAAGAACCTTTAGAACATTTTTATTCGTTAATAATGAAAGTGTGAAAAGATCATTATCTGGGAGATTTCCTCCAAACATCAATGGTGATTTGAAAATTGTCCATAAAGTCATTAATGTATATTGCTCATCCTTTGTAAAAGAAGTCATACGAGGATCACCTCTTTCTGCCCTAATGCCAATACGCCCCATAGGCAACATATCGCCATCAGGATAGGCTCCGAAAGATCGCCATGCATTCCAGCGCTCAAATACTTCAAAATGATCTTTTAACTGTTCCCAACTATCCCAGAAATCACCAACAGTACGCCACATATTGGCATTTTTTTGAACATGACCGGCATGCGCAATAGGAGTTTCGCCTGGCGAAGTGCTTAATATAATTTTGCGTCCGGTTCGGTCAATCGCTTTGCGGATCATATCTATTTCACCTTCAAAATAAATAGGAGAAGAAAGGTCATCTATCTTAACAAAATCAAGTCCCCAAGAAGCATATAATTCAAAAAGTGAATTATAATATTCCTGCGCACCTGGCTTGCCCGGGACAATAGTGTACATATCACGAAGCCAGCTGCACTGGTCTTTATCGGAGTAAATATCTTTGGCCGTCAGCTTAGTGCCTTTTATCGGAATGTTTTGCTTTACGGCAATCACGGGAATTCCTCTCATAATATGAATTCCAAACTTCAATCCTTTTTTATGAAGATAGTCTGCCAATGGCTTAAATCCTTTTCCTCCTGCTGCAGAAGGAAAACGATTTACGGCAGGCATAAATCTCCCAAACTCATCAATTACATAATCTGGATCTTTTTCATTGTATCCATGTGCTTTGTCATTTCCAACATACCAGCGGATATCAACAATAATATAATTCCAGCCATACGGTTTTAAATATTTTGCCATATAATCGGCATTGGCTTTTACCTCAGCTTCAGTAACTGTAGGCCCAAAGCAATCCCAACTGTTCCATCCCATAGGCGGTTGGGGGGCCCATCTATGGAATTCGGTTCTAGTTTGGGATTGAACAATGTAGCCAATCATCAAAAAAAACAAAACAGAAACTGCCGTTTTATGAAATTTATTTCTAATCATTAGTGTTATTTTTATTGAAATTGTTTAAATATTGATTTTTAAAAAAAGCCACTTATCAAATAAGTGTTTTTTATACATTTGTAAATATACCTGAAAAAACATATCCAAACAAACCAACATTATGAAAAAGTCTACAGATTATGAATCATCTCATTGCCTGAAAACTTTGAAACCCAAAATAACCTTATTGAAATTCCCCTACGAATGTGACAACCGATTTCCCAGGAATTACCAAATTATCAGATTTCTGAATGTCAACTCTTTTTAAATTAGAACTTTCAGAGGTTACGTACGGTGTCAATTCATTGTTTTTCAACGTTCCTTTTGTCAAATTGAAAACATATTTCTGATCCGATTTTCCACAGTTTACAGCAACAACAACCAGTTTGTTATTAACAGTATCTTTATAAGCTGTCAGCATCACATCATTTGCTGCTCCCAGTTCATCCTGATTAGGAACATCAACTCTCAACATTCCCGGACGCACAAACAATGAATAATTTCCTAAAGCCCAAAGTAGTTTTGAATCATGAAATTCTCCGTCATTTCGAACATAATCTGGTGTTGTTCCTCCTTTGCTTTTTCCGTCATCGAGATAAATCAATCCGTCTTTATAATCCACACGGGTAAGTGATGTCCACCATTGCCATGAAGCCGCATTGGCAACTGCAATGTCATTGTGTATCAAACGAGCCACAAACAAAGCTGTCTGCATTCCTAAATCTCTTCCTCCGCCAGCTCCTCCAGGGATTTCAGCTTCTCCAGGGTTTTCCAAAATGCAATATTCCGACTGCCAGTATTTCAAACCTGGTTTTTGTTTTACATTGGCATTAATCAATTTTCGGCTTAAAACCTGTCTGTCAACTGGCCAAGTCGTAAAATAGCTGTGCCCTAAAATGACATTTTTTACATTCGGTAATTTTGAAATATTGGTTTTTGAATTACCAAAAAAGTAATCTATCTGATTGTCACGGCTTTCACCATTTACATTTTCATACAAATAGTTGATTTGTCCCGCCTCGGCTATAACAATTTCGGTATTCATTTTTTGAGCTTTCAGTTTATCCGAAAGTGCTTTTGTCAAATCATAAATTTCCTGATTGGTAGCTGGCGTTCCTTCCTGACTATTTTTATCACCATTATTGGCCATCCATTCCCATTGAGGCTCGTTGATAGGACTTACGTAATCAAACTTGATTCCTTCTTTTTTCTCTAATCCCTGAATACTTTTCACAAAGAAATCAGCAAATTTTGGAATTGCCCCTTCTTTCAGATTCAGTTTGTTTTTTTGAGTTGCAAAAGAAAGTCCGTTGTTTGTCATATAAACCGGAGGACTGTTTGTGAAAATCAAATACTTTTCTACACCGCGCTTTTTGGCAGCCTGTAAAAACCATCTTTGCCCTTCCTGTTTGGAGAAATCATAAGTTCCGTCAGCGTTAAGGAAACATTCACTTCGTCTCCATTCGTCAGAAACTTTGCTGTTTTCTCCTTGCTCCGTACTTCCTGCACCAAGGTTAAACCTCCAGATTGAAAGTCCGATCCCTTTTGGATTTCCTTGTGCATCGATTTCTTTGCTAAACAATAAGTCGGCAATTGCATTCTTTTTTTGCTCTGGCCAGTTTTTACCAACAAATTGACATCTCCATGCATCCGAACCTCCAAAACCGTCCATTGTCTGTACAACATTATCGGTACTAATGCTGATTGTTCGCTGTGCAAAAGAGTGTAAACCCATTAGCAATACAAGCGAAACATATACCTTTTTCATTTTTTAATTCTTTGTACATTAATATTATAGCTATGATAAGCTTTACGATAACCCGCAAGAGATTTTGCTTATTAACTTGCGGGAGAATCTGTAAAAACATCATAATCTGATCTAAAATCAATGCCTTACAATAAATTGTTTGACTATTGATTTTTCGTCATTTTTTAATTTCAGTATATAAGTGCCAGATGGAAGATTAGAAGTATCCAGTTCAATATTTTTACTATCACTATACGTTCTATTTATAACAATTTTTCCCTGCATATCATATACAACAAGAGCTGATGCAGTACTATTCATTTCGGCAAGCCCCATAGATAGCACCTCATTCGCAGGAACAGGCCAAAGCGACACGTTCGCCGAAGCGCTATTAGAATCTACACCTAAACTTTTAGAAACAAGAGCTGCTATTTCGTTATCAGATAATGTGTAATTGTAAATCCTGAAATCGTCTATATAACCATTGAATAATGGATCCGCAGTATATTGACTGCGGCCAATATAATTAAGAATTGGCTTAAAATCAATTGGGCTACTAGTGGAGTTATCCAGTTGTTTAACTAATTTACCATCGACATACATTTTTAAACCTAGTGTTTTACTTATTGTTACTGCAACATGTACCCAGGTAGAGGTGGCTAACTTGTCAGTCTCCATTTGAATCTCACCATTTCCATTATTGATTACAAAACGTAAATTACCACTGTTAGCATTGGCAGTTAAAAACATATTTTCATCCACACCATTTCCAAAGTCAAAAATTCGCTGCCACTGATTTCCGCCTTTCCAATTTACCCATGATGCAATGGTAATGTCATCATGATTAGCCACATTTGCCGGAAGCTGCAGGAAGCCATTGGTGCCTTTCAGCGAAATTGCTTTTGTGCCTGTTTTTCCTTCAACAAAGGCAATATCTCCGTATGAAGCACTGTGGTTTAATTGAATACTTTTGTCTAATGTATTATCATCAAATTGAAAATGTGCTATAAGATCTTTACTGCCTGTGGCTACAACCGAAGTTTCATTTGAATAAACAGAACGATTCAACGATTTATCTACTGCTTTGATTACATAAAAATAAGGCTTCCCTGTAGCAGTCGTATTGTCAACAAAAGAAGCTGTTTTTATATTTCGAGCTATTGTATTGTAAGGTCCACCTTGTGATTCGGCTCTAAAAACTGTATATCCAGCAACATCTGCATCCGTAATAGGCGCCCAGTCTAACCGAATAGATGCTGTATTAGCAGTAGCTGTCAAATTACCTGGAGCAATAGGAGATACAAAATCTATAGGAGCACCAATAGGGATTAAACGCCATTGTTGCTGAGTCCCACCAGATTTTTCGTATTGTTCAATATTATCGCCAGTAGTGGCTACTTGTAGACATTTTGCACTAAATCTGCTACGGATATAAAACCATCCATCTTGGGCATAATCTAAATACCACTGCTGGTTTGCCGATTTAAGATCGTTCCAAACGATAATATTTCCTCCATCCTCTAATGAATAATTCAGGATATCCAAAGACATGCCGCTATGCTGTGCAGTAATTGTAAAATAGCTAAAATCACCACCAATCCTGGAATCGACCGGGGTTACATTCCATTGCTGATATGCTGCACTTGAATTATAATTGAATTGCCGAATGCTTGAACCTGCATTATAAGAGCCATTCTCTACTTCCAATACTTTTCCGCTTTTGCGGTTTACTAATATATAACGACCATTAATAACAGGCTGAATATCATCACCCCAAGTAATATTAACAACTCTTTCGGCATTGGTTTGTCCCTTTTGGTAGCCAGTTCCTCCTGGCAATTGCATCGTATATTCACGCTGTGGGCCATAACCATCAAAATAAACCTCTTTGTCTTTTGATATAAAACGGTACGAAGTGGCTTCAGCCTGTCTTTCAGAAGTTCCTCCAAATGCCTGTACACTGCCTTGGCTTGTTTTATAAACTGCGGCAGCTGTCCACTTTGGACGATTTTCTGCATAAGCTAATCGTTTTCCATTTCGGCTTGCTTTTACAAATTCGCCTCTTGCAAGTTCGGCAGTACCCCACCATATTCCAGTCTGCATACCGTATTGGATACCAACTATTGCTTCCATTACATTGTGTAATTCATCTGCGGTAGCATGCTTGCCGTCACTTCGGACTTTCTCAAAAAAGCTTGCATAACCATCAAATCCACCAGCAAGCTGATGGGTGTTTCCTTCATCTAAATTAGACTTTAATGGGTCATACCAATTATGAGCCAGATCGCAATTGAGTGTATTACCTCCCGAAACACGTATAGCAGAAAAATAAGGATTATTCTTTAGACGAGCAGCAATATCATTAAAGTTTGAAACAGTACCTTGCCCCCATCCATTATCTGGTTCATTAAAGGGTGCCACAGATACTACGGTTCTCCCTTTTCCCTGAGCATATTTTGTGCTTGCATAGATAAGCTGTTCCCAGCGTTGGGCATAAACAGTACGATCTCCAGGACTAAACCAAGAAGCTACAAAAGGATGGTCACAATTGAATGCTACTTTTGTTTTTTCTCCTGTTAAAGCCACAAGAGCAAGACGTTTGTCCAGCCAATCTGTTTGACTGCTGTACGTTTTTCCATCCGCTCCTACATAGTTTCCACTTTGAAATTCACCATTAATCAGTTCACGAGTAGGCTGAAACGATATTCTTACAATATCAACATTTTCCTTGCCCATAAAAGATACGCCTCTACGCATATTATTTTCATCAGGCCAGGCGGTATCAAGTCCCCATGTAACAGGAGCTGAAATACCGTTATCTAAAATACTAAATGGTACTGTGTTATCTGTAATAGGCTGTGCTATTAAGTTATCACTTGTGCTAGATTGTGCGTTTATGTTTATTATTCCAAATCCTAACAATAAACCCCCTAATAGGAAATATTTTTGTCTCATGATTGTCAAATTGTTTTTTTCACTTATTTTTAATTATGTCAGATAGATGCAAGTTGCAGCTCACAAATAGCAAGTACAATATGATAGCTAATTATATATTCTTTTCTTGCCCTGCCTTTTTTGCCCCTAATAGCTCTAATTCATGAAATTAGGGGTAAAAAAAGCCGTCTTTTGCTATTTCATCAAAGACCAAGTGCTATCCAAAAAATATTTTACTTATAGATACCAACATATGTTACCACTGCTCTTGAAGGTATTTCAAAATTAGCAGCATCAACATCAGTCCCTTTTTTTAAGCTTTGAGTATCCGAAGTTGTATAAGGTGTTAATTTATTATTTGCAATAGCCCCTCCAGTAAGATTCAGTTTATATGTTCTGGCAGTACTGCTGATATTAACAGCTACAATTACCAGTTTTTTATTAGTCACATCTTTGTAAGCTGTAAGCATTACATCAGTTGTGGCTGCCGAATTATCCAAACCTGGAATTTGAACTCTTACCATTCCCGGTTTTACAAAGAATGAAAAATTTCCTAATGCCCAGAGTGTTTTGGATTCCCTAACGAAACCGTCATTTTTGCAGTAATCAGCATTCCCTGCTCCTTTACTCGCTCCATCATCTACATGAATCAGCCCGTCTTTATAATCACCACGGCTTACTGCTGTCCACCACTGCCATGAAGTAACTCCTCCAATAGCAATATCTGTACTGACAATACGTGCTGTCCAAAGAGCTAACTGCATACCTAAATCTCTTCCTCCGCCGGCACCGCCCGGTAATTCAGCAGTTCCCGGGCTCTCGAGTACACAATATTCTGAAGACCAAAGACTAAGTCCCGGTGCTGCCATTATTTTTGAAGCTGCTGCCTGTCTTGAAGAAATAAGTGTACTTAATGGCCAAGCCTGCCAATAACTGTGACCAGATATTGTTTTCTTTACATTGCTCATTGAAGCAATATTTTTTGTAGAATTAACCCCAAAGAAATAATCAATCTGATTTGATCTGCTTGCTGAACCAGTCACTGTTTTATACAATGGTTCGTAAGCTCCTGCTTCACCTACAACAATTTGAGAACTAAGTCCTTTTGTTTGTAATTTTGGCGATAAAACAGATACTAAACTGTATATGTTAGCATTGGTTGCCGGAGAACCTTCCTGACTTGTTCCGTCCCACTCGTACTGAGGTTCGTTGAAAGGGCTGATATAATCTATTGTAAGACCGTGTTCTGTTTTCAGTTTATCAATTGAATTCACCCAAAAATCAGCCAAGTCAGGCATTTTACCGTCTTTTAGATTGTAAAATTCTTTAATGCTTGCGTGTGCTTTACCATTATTTGTTAAGTAAACAGGCGCACTATTGGCGAAAGCCAATAATTTTTCAACACCGCGCTGTTTAGCTGCTTTCATGAACCATACTTGCCCGGCTTGTTTGCTCATGTTGTAAGTCACGCCATCGGAAGTAAAACATTCTGTACGTCTCCATTCATCTCCAATATCACTTGCTTCACCCTGCTCTGCACTTCCTGCACCAAGATTAAAACGCCATAATGATAATCCGATTCCTTTTGGGTTTCCCTCTGCGTCAACTCCTTTGCTAAATAACAGATCAGCGATTTGATTTTTTTTATCCAAAGGCCAGTTTTTTCCAATGAAATTACACTGCCAGGCATCAGATGCACCAAAGCTTTCCATCGTCTGAAGATTTGCATCAAGATTAACATTCAAATCTCTTGCTGAAGAATTTCCAGGTTGCGGACTATCCGTATTGTCAGAAGAACTGCAGCTGATGAACGGTGAACTGATTAAAAGTAAGCCCGCAAATAGCAGGCTTACTTTATAGTTTTTACTACTAATCATATTAGTAACCAGGATTTTGCGTAATTAAACCACCGCTTAAATCTATTTCCAATTGAGGAATTGGCCATAATAAATTTTTAGCAGGGTTAAAATTGATTCCTTTGTCTTGAGCTTCTTTTAAATTTGTAGTCTCATAAGGATCAGTAGAACTCAAGTTGTATTTAACAAAAGTTCCGTTGGCTCCCATCAAAGATTCTATAACCGGTTTTCCTGTGCTTGGATCTTTCTCACGACGGATATCAAATAAACGCAATCCTTCGAAAGCCAATTCTAAACGGCGTTCTTTGTAGATTTGGCGCAATAAATTTGGACCAGCTAGACCTGCTTTAGGCTCAAGCTCTACTCGGTCTCTAATAATATTAATATCTGCCAAAGCTCCTCCAGCATCGCCCAATTGGTAAGCTGCTTCAGCTCTTGTCAAATACATTTCGGCCAAACGAATTAACGGCACATTTAGCGGCAGTTTTCCGTCTCTTTTATCCAAAGAACGACGAGTAGCAATAGGAATATAGTATTTACGGCAGATTCGTCCTGATTTATTATCGTTCAAACTAAATTTATGAGTTGGATTAAGTACTTCATCACCATAAGCTGCTTCACCCCATTTAGTGATTGTGCTTCTTCGGCGTATTACGTCATTTTCAGAAAGATAAGCATTCTCTAAGTCACTGGTTGGCATACACCATCCCCAGCCGTCAATAACATCTCCCGCATCATTACTTGGAAAATTTTTCTTATCTTCACCTCTTGCCCCTGAGAAAGTAGGCAGCATAGACCCTAAATTTTTATCCTGTACAGAAGATGATTGAGCCTCTAAAATTGATTCTACACCATTGTGATTGTTTACATTCCAAATATTCAAGAAATTTGCTTCCAGTGCAAAAGGCCCTTCAGTAATAACTTTGTTTGAATACTGTTTTGCTTCTGCCCATTTTTCTTGGAACAAAGACACACGAGCTAATAAAGCATAAGCTGCCCATTTGTTTACTCTACCATTTCTGTTAACCGTAATACCCTCTAATTTTGCTGCAGATTCTTTAAGATCGGCCTCAATTTGTGCATAAACAGCACTAGCAGGACTGCGCTCCAGTTTCAAATCAGCAGTTCCAAGAGATGTTGTATACAACGGAACAGCTCCATATAGATTTACCAATTCATAATAGCAATAGGCACGAACAAATAATGATTCCCCTATATACTGATTTTTCTGAGCATCGGAAAGCGGCGATAAAGCCATTTTCTCTAAACCAATATTTACCGATTGAATGGTATAATAATGAGCGGTATAAATACTGTTCATAGACCCCATGTTTTCAGGAGTAATAATGTACTGCGCACATGGTCTGAAAGCACTATTGTCCTGTCCTGTGTTACCCATCCAGGCATCATCTGTAGCTGATTCGTTTGTCAATCTTGGCGCCAGCAATGCGTACCAGTCATTTGACAGCAATAATCTGTGCGTTAATTCATTTACATAATTTTCGCATTCCTGAGCTGTTTGAAAATAGTTTTCTAATGTTTGAGTTCCTCTTGCTTCTTTTTCTATAAAGTCTTCGCATGAAACTGCAAATAATGAAAATGCTATTATCGATACTATTATTTTTTTCATATCCGTTTATTATTAAAATCCTACATTAACACCCATTAAGACTGTTGGCTGCACTGGATAATTCCATCCGCCAAATCCTGAACCTAAAACACCTCCGCCAACTTCAGGATCTACACCTGTATAGTTCGTCCATGTCCATAAATTTTGTCCTGACAAAGAAAGTCTAAGTCTGTCCAATCCAAATTGATTAAGAAAAGTGTATCCTAACTGAATGTTCTTCATACGTATATATGAACCATCTTCAATAGACAAAGAAGAGAATTTGGTATAGTTTTCGTTATCATCATTTTTAGACAAACGCGGTACATAATTTGAAGTTCCTTCACCATGCCAAGCCATATCTTCAAGTCCAGCTACTTTGTTTGTTAAACTTGCTCCATTGTACAAATCTTTAATATTTTCATTTACAATTTCATTTCCAATGCTTGCATAGAAGTTAGCAATCAGATCAAAACCTTTGTAAGCAAAATTAAAGTTCATCCCCATCGTATAATCAGCCCATGGAGAACCAATTTTAGTTCTATCCTTGTCATCCAGTTTTCCGTCTCCGTTTACATCTTTGAAACGGATATCACCTGCTTTTGCATACGGCTGCATTTTAGTTCCATGCTCATCAGTATGAGAATTTAATTCAGTCTGATTTTGAAACAAACCATCAGCAACATAACCATAATAATAACCTGGCTCTTCACCTTCAACAGTCAAAGTTCTATTGCTAGATCCGTATAATTTTTCACCATCAGCAGACAAACTAATCATCTCAATATTCACTGTAGTAAATGTAAAATCTGCGCCATAAGAAAAATCTCCTTTTTTATCTTTATATGCTAAAAGCAAATCAATACCGTTCGATTTCATGGAACCTACGTTTGTCCACATTCTTGAATAATCTGGAAATCCGCTATAGGTTGGAAATTGCTTAGTAAACAACATATCTTTTGTTGTTTTTTCGTAATATTCTAATGATCCTGAAATTTTGTTTTTCCAAAGACCAAAATCAAGACCAAAGTTGACATCTTCAACCGTTTCCCATTTGATGTCTTTGTTAGCCATAGAAGAAGGGTATGAAGTATCTACCACTTCGCCACCAATAACATAATAACCTTGTCCAATATTAGACTGATAAACACCACCTGGCAAACTTCGGTTACCAACTTTACCCCAGCCCGCTCTTAATCTAAGATCATTAATCACTTCTTTAGTGTTTTCCATAAAACCTTCACTTGAAATTCTCCAAGAAGCTGATACAGATGGGAAATTTGCCCATTTGTTATTTGCCATGAATTTAGAAGAACCGTCACGTCTGGCAGTAGCTGTAAGATAATACCTACTATCGTAATTATATGAAAGGCGTGAGAAGTAAGACTGCATAGATTCAGACCAGCTATTACCGCCACTGTTGCGGTTTTTGGTAGCTGCATTTACCTCTCTCATCAAATCAGAGTTATTAGGCACTCCTTCGCCATACCCCCAAACATCATTTCCATTGTATTCTTCCAATGCGGCACCTACCATTAAAGACATATTGTGTTTTTGTGCAAATGTTTTATTATAGGTTGCAGTTGTCTGCCATGTCCAGTCATAATTAGTAGTGTTTTTTCTTTCAACACTGTTTATTTCTGCTTTTTCGTGAGCTGCATCAATTATGAAATCAGGTCTAAAGATACTTTGTGTTTTATCACCTACTTCAATAGATCCCTGTGTACGGAAAACCAAGCCTTTGATTGGTTCGTATTGCAGATAAGCATTAGTATTTAAATTATACATATCTGTATAATCATCATATCTTGCTACAGAAGCTACTGGATTCCATACATACGAAGGAGAACGCGCATAGATGCTGTATTCATTTTCGGTACCGTTTAATTGATCAGCTGGCTTGTAAATTGGTGTAATTGGATCAATTTTATCAAAATCGGCCCAGTTCCCTGGTGATCCCCAAGTTTCAAAACGAGGATTTAAAGTAATACCAACAGAAACTTTATCTGAAAATTTGAAATCATTAGCAATTCTTGCTGTAATTCTTTCCCATCCTCCAACTCCGTAAAAAGAGTCCGATTTATAGTAGTTCAAACTAGCTGCATACGTATTTTTCTCAGAACCGCCTGACACTCCTATAGAAGCGTTTCTTACTGGTGAAGCCTTTCTGATTCCTGTACCCCACCAATCGGTAGTTTTGCCTCTGTATTGCTCAGCATTTGGCAAATACTCAGAATATCCTGAATTAGTATAAGCTGTGTTCATAATATTCGCGTAGTTTTCAGCATCTGCCATATTATAAGGATTGTCCATCATTTGAAAACCATTGCTCAAATCAACATTGAATTTTGGTTTCCCAACTTTTCCTTTTTTGGTTGTAATAAGAATTACACCGTTTGATGCCCGAGAACCATAAATAGCGCTTGCAGAAGCATCTTTAAGAACATCCATAGATTCTATCTCATTATTACTCAAGAAGTTGATACTTGTTCCCATTGGAATTCCATCTACCACATAAAGAGGATCTGTGCTAAGGTTTACAGTAGAGATACCACGTATAAGTACTCTAGGCTGACCACCAGGACCTCCCGTGCTTGTAATTTGAACCCCAGCTACTTTTCCTTGTAATGATTCAGTAGCATTACCCACAGTCATTGTTTGAAGTTCTTTTCCTTTTACTGAAGAAATTGAAGTGGTTACATCTTTCTTTTTTACAGTAGCATAACCTACTACTACAACTTCTTCCAGGTTTTGTCCCACTTGTTCCAAGACAACATCAAGTGCTGTCCTATCTCCAACAGTAATTGTTTTGGATGTAAAACCGATGAAAGAAAACTGCAGCTGAGCATCTTTATTTGGCACTACAATAGAATATTTACCGTCAAAATCAGTGGAAGCAGAAGTTCCTGTTCCTTTCACAATAATATTTGCACCTGGTACCGGCAAGGCACTTTTGTCCCTAACAGTCCCTTTTACTGTTATCTGCGCAAATGTTGCTGTACTGCACAACACGGCTATAAATAACCATATAAATCTATATTTCATATTAAGATATTTTATTTATTAATGTTATAACAAGGTAATAACAAACTATTTTTTTGTTATGAAAGCTCTCTCTAGTTCCGTATCAACAATAACTTTATACACTCCTGGAGCGGCTGGATATATACCATTTCCATTTTCCCCTGGTGACATAGTTGCAATACCATTTTTGATAAGTCTCCATGATGGGTTCCACCATTGTCCTGTAAATGTTGCTTCCATAGTTCCAGTAAGCGTATACTCGCCCACTAACTGATATGGATTGTTAGGATTGTTTGCTAAATGCAGTCCTTTTTGAACCCATCCATTCCAAGTATCCCAGTTAGCATCTTTGATTCCACCTCCGCAGACACTTACGAAAGGTCTTCTCAGTGCTTCGTCATTATCCCAAAGTCCATTGGCAATATCAGCCCACACTTTACTTGTTGGCGTATATTTTGTAACAGTATAAGCCAATGTATTTGGATTTACTTTAATTTTATAGTATCCTTTTGTTGGCAAAACAATTGGTGCAGAAGCAGCATTATCTTTCAAGTTTCCAGAAGCATCCAATCCAAAACAGTGTGGTTCAAAATCAGACTCTTGCCCCAAGAAATAAACTTCTTTATTATCAGCATCAGCATAATATTTGAATTCGAAGTCCTGTCCGTTTTTGTCATGGAAATACATTGGAACACCCACTGCATCTGTCTTAAGATTTGTACCTTTTGGCTGATCGCATAAATAAATTGCAGGATACTCATTTGTAGCAACTACATTAATATTTAATGATCCAGTGTTTGGAATAGCAAATTTATCTTTTGCTGTAATTGTTAAAACATAATTAGCAGCAGTTACTGGCAATGTGTAAGTTTTATTGAAAGTGTACGATTGTGGCGCACCAGTCAGCTGAACCATTTCATTGATTTCTAATGCATCACATTTAACTTCTACAAAATCAATACCTGAATCATCATTAACAGTGAAGTTCACAGTCATTAAATTACTTGTAGACAATAAAACTACAGCACCTTCCTTAGGAGTTATCATTGTTATAGAAGGAGCATCAAATTCTCCGTCTAAACGCAGATTAATATCCTGCTCAACTGTTCCATTAGAAACATCGGTTACAGTCAGTTTAATTTTGAAAGCTTCGGATGATCCTCTGTCAGAAGGAATCTCAAAAAAGTAACTCAAATCATAAGATGTTACTAAAGGCTCTGTTCCAAATGATATTACTTTATCCAGCGACAATTCCGGTATTTGAATTCGTACACTCTTTAATCCCAAGTCATCTGCCAAAGTGGCTTTTATTTCAAATTTTCTGTTAGGCGCACCATATATTTCTGTTGTACCTACAACAAGCGTAGGCTTTTCTGAAGCTGGAAAATCATCTTCATTATCATCTTGGCATCCTGTAAAAAGGGCTGCGAAAAAAGCAAGAAAAAATAAAAATTTAATTTTTTTCATTTCTTTAATTTTAAAGGTTAGTTTTTGGTTTTCTTTTTTTTTTAATTATTTAAACATAAACAAGACGGATTGTTTTTGTTGGATTTAATAAATCAAATAGTATTAATGGGGTCCAAATAAGTTTTTTGATTTTAAATGTTTCTCCATATTCTGCAATAATTTTTTGCAGCAAGGAAATGCTCTTTTGTTTTTTGTCATACGGTTTTTTAGATTAATTGTTAGGTTTTGGTTATTTATAAGTGTTTATTATACATTTTTTAATTTTAAGAAAAAAAATTATTCGATGGACTGTCAAAACAATAATAACAGTGTGACACAAATAATGTTTTTTAATTAAGGCATTCCCTTTTGTCTTTTACAAATCTCCCCTTCTTTCGATAGACGATGTAGCTGCAATACAAAATTTTTAACAAATTACGAAAACGATTTCTATTTTGATTTAGCATACTTCTAAATGTGCTTTTACAAAACTTATTAAATTAATAATAATATAACGTTGTAATAACTATAAGTGCAAAGTAATGATTAGTTTCAAAGTTTTATGAGGGGTAAATTGGAAAAAAAAGGAGGTCAAATTTGTAATTACCTATTGTTTTTGTTTAAAATTTACCAAGAACAAAAAAATAATATGCTTTTTTTACACAATATGTAATTCCTGTTTAAAACTCAATTTTTTCAGCGCAAACGTTTAAGCTAAACTTAAATACCTTTTTACTATCATAGAATTAGATTATTTTATATTTCTAAATGGCATAATTATCAAAACAAAATCAACGAACCATGAAACTTCTATTTATTTAGCTTCATTGTAGAATATCTTAATCTAAAAACATTTAAAAGAGTAAAATTCGTTCCATTATAGTTTAATTAATAAAATTGAAAAGACTGTATTTAAATGAAGAAAAATCAATCAATCAATCAATCAATCAATCAATCAATCAATCAATCAATTATACTCTCCAACATAAGTAACGATAGACCGTGCAGGTATTTCAAACTTGTCGCTTTTGACTATACCTGCTTTTTTTAAATTGGAATTATCCGAAGTTATATATGGCGTCAACTCATTGTTTTTCAAAGAACTATTGAAGTTAATTTTATATAATCTTGCAGAATAACTATAATTAACAGCTACAATAACAACTTTCTTCTCAGATATATCCTTATATGCAGTTAACATCACGTCGTTAGATGCGAGTACCGCATTTTGATTAGGAATTTGTAAACGAACCATTCCGGGACGGACAAAAAGGGAATAATTACCTAAAGCCCATAATAATTTGGAATCATGATAAAAACCATCATTTTTACAATAATTAGGATCCGCAGCTACACTAGTACTAAGACCATTACTTGTTCCATTATCCAAATACACTAATCCATCTTTATAGTCGTATCTGCTAAGTGCTGTCCACCATTGCCAAGAGGAAGCATTTGCTACTGCAATATCATTATGAATTGTTCTCGCTACAAATAATGCCGTATTCATTCCAAGGTCTCGTTGATTGCCTGAACCTCCTGGAATTTCTTTAATTCCAGATTCTAATATGGAGTATTCAGTTTGCCAATATTTCAAACCTCCCATTTGCTTAATTCTAGAATTTAATTTTTCACGATATCTTATCATGTCATTTACTGGCCAAGAAGTAAAATAGCTATGACCTGAAATTACCTTTTTTACATTGGACAATTGAGAGATATTTGTAACCGATGAACTTCCAAAAAATGCGTTTACTTGATCGTCTCTATTTTCTTCATTAACATTTTCATATAAATAATTAATCTGGGCAGCTTCACCAAGAACAATTTCTGTATTTAATCCCTTTGCTTTTATTTTATCCGATAACAGCTTCGCAAAATCATACATCTCTTGATTCGTTGCAGGTGTTCCCTCTTGACTTGCTTGACTGTTATTTCCAGCCATCCAATCCCATTGGGATTCATTTATTGGACTTAAATAATCAAAAGTAATACCTTCATTGCGTTGCAAATTATCCACACAATTCACCAAGAAATCGGCATAATTCGGAAGCATTCCTTGCTTAATATTCATATTCAATTTCTGTGGTGAAAAAGCTTTTCCGTTTATCGCCATTTGTACTGGTGGACTCACAGTGAAAGCTAAAAATTTTCCCACGCCACGACTTTTTGCTGCCTGTAAAAACCATCGTTGTCCTGCATGCTTTGTCCAGTCATAAGTCCCATCTGGTTTTTGAAAACATTCTGCTCTACGCCATTCGTCCGAAATATCACTATTGGATCCTTGCTCTGCACTTCCCGAACCTAAATAGAATCGCCAAATGGACAACCCTATTCCTTTGGGGTTTCCTGCTGCGTCAATTTCTTTGCTAAAAAGTAAATCGGCAATAGCATTTCTTTTTGCGATTGGCCAATTTTTCCCAACCATCTGACAACGCCAAGCATCTGATGCTCCAAAACCATCCATAGTCTGCAGCTCTTGGTTCAAGTCGATTTTAATTTCTCTTACACTCACAGGAACAGGTGGAGCAGAATCTTCTTCGGACGAACATGACAAAATTATTAAGCCAAAAAAAATCAGGCTTGTAACAGTTATTTTTAGTACTCTCATATTTTTTTTAATAATGTGATTTTATTTAATCAAACCTCCACTTCTATTATATTTCATATTGAAAAATAAGGTAAAGCTGTTTTCTTTTATAAAAGTTTACACTTTTATCTGTTTTTTTATTTAATAAATACTCTTCGCATCCTCCTTGCCTTTCTCCTTCTGCTCCGTCAAAATTGATTTCAAAATATCCGGATTTTTGATTGCTTCAGGATTAAATGATGTACTATTCATGTAATTGAGTATCGAAATCAGCATCTGTTTCGCAACTGGACGTTTATCTAAATCTGAAGCTAAATCGAAAGATGCTATTACCATTTTTCCTAACCCTACGCTTCCTTCAAAAAGCGAAGCCAGTTTGCGGTTATTGGCAAAGTTGTCTACCATTTCTATAATAGGATTTCCTCCAACTATACCATCCGTAATAAGCGTAGTTGAGTTAACGTTCAGATCCCACCATTGCCAATCGCTATTCATATCTGTTGGAAAATCAGCCAACGCTTTATGTGAAGGATTACACAGCACTCCCATCGTTCCTGCTTGTTTTGGAAAATGAACAGGACTCCAAAATACAGGAACAAATTTTCCTTCGATACCCTTGATTTTCTTCCAATCAGTATTTAACAATACTTTTTTACCGGCTTTAAGCAATTTGTAGGCTTCATCCAGACTACGGGTGTACACTACTTTTCCGTAATCAATAGTTTGCTTCTGCGGATAAACCCAAATATTCCATTGGTTTTTATAATTTGTCCCTTTTAGATTTACTTTGATTGTTAGTTTCGAAGCTTTGGTTATTTTCTGAAGGCTTTCATTCAAATCTAAAATTTTATGATTGTATCCAATTGCAATTGCTGCTATTGTACTTCCAGAAGCTATCACTGAATTATCATCAGAAATACTCCATTCTATTTCCTGATTATTTAAACTGCCATCAGAATAATTACTTACATCCAAAGAAGCCGTAAAAGATTCATTGTTTGTATAAGTTGCTTTAGAAAAACGCATAAGCGGTACAACTGGTGCAGAAAACTGTCTGAATTCCTCAGCCGAAATCAAACCTTTACTGTCCCAAAAAGCATCCAGTAAGCCAACTAAAGCCGTTCCCTGGCCTGGAAAATCATGCAGATCCAGCAATTGAAAACCACTAATTCCTGCTGTTTTTAAAGCTCTTTCTATTTCTTCTTTATAAAGTATAACCGCTAATTTCCCTGAAGCTTTCGTATAATCAGCAGCTTTATTAATCAAACCTTTGCGCTCTAAATCTTCTTTAACCGACTTAAAATTGATCGGTTCTAAAACACCTGTGTATTTAGGAATTTCGTCTATTTTCGGGTAAACAGCGTATTGTCCTATCTCATGTGTAATCAGCGGTACTGTCATTCCTTCGACAGAAGCAACATAATCTTTATCGAATGTTGGGGATTCGCTGTTAAAGACACCTTGCCCGCGTACCCAGCCTTTTTTTGTCCATTGCGTAATGAAGAAATCATCTTCCGGTTCTGGCCAAACGCCGTGTTCTTTTTCGAAAGTAAAAGAAGTTGTGGTGTACAAATGTCTGTCATCTTTTGCTTTTAAGCTGTTCATTAATTTGGTAAGCACCGTCATATCTCCTTGCAGTTCATTCCCCATTGACCACATACAGAATGACGGATGATTTCCGTATTCATTAATCATGCGCTGTGCTTCGGCGTATAAAAAGTCGGTTGTTTTTTGATCTTCTCCTATTTTAAGCGTCCAAACCGGCAATTCAACCTGAAGATAAAAACCCATTTCATCTGCCATTTCAAATGCAGCTTCCGGTGGACACCACGAGTGAAAACGCAGGTGATTTAATCCCCAGTTTTTAGCCGTTCCAAATACTTTTCTCCAGCCTTCTTTTTTCATGGGTGCATGCCCTGTAAGCGGAAAAATATCGCATTCTAATGTTCCCCTTAAAAATACAGGCTGACCGTTAATAATCAAAACTGATCCTTTTTTAGAAAAACTGCGCATTCCAAAATCGGCAGAAGCCTGAGATTGATTTTTTCGTGTTTTTAATTCCGCTTTTAATTCATATAACTCAGGAGAAAACTCACTCCACAGTTTTACATCTTTGCCCATTTCATAATCAATTTCAACTACAGACTGTCCTGCTTTAATTTGAATCTCTTTTTGAAGTGCTTCAACAGCAACTTTGCTTTTTTTATTTACAGCAGTAATGGTTAAAACTCCTTTTGCTGTTTTTGCAGTGTTATTATTAAGAGTGAATGCCAACTTGGCTTTTCCTGCATTGATATCTGGTTTTACCTGCAGATTTGCAATACGAATAACATCAAAAGCTTCAATTTCCATTTTGCCAATAATACCATTCCAAATTATCTGTGTTTCATTGGTATAAGCATGCGCCATATTATCAACACTAATATCAAATAGTTTCCGATTATCAACACGAATCGTTATACGGTGCGTTTTTCCAGCAGATAAATATTTAGAAAGATCAAAATAATGAGGAGCGATAAGACTGTTTTGCTCAGTTTCCACTTGTTTTCCATCTATCCAAACATTTGTTTTCCAGATTACACGTTCCAGCTTCAGTATAAATTCTTTCCCTTTCCAATTATCTGGAACTGTAATCTCACGAGTGTACCAGGCTGCTCCCAGATAACTATTTTTTCGGGTTAAATGACTCATCTGCAGTTTCTCTAAACTTGGTTTTAGGGTATTCGCAATACCAAGACCTGCATCATCCGTAGTTCCGGGTAATTTCATTGGTTGCTTAAAACTCATATTCTGCCAACCATTTTTCAGTCCAATATCCGCACTGTCTAACTGAACTGTCCAGTCACCTGCTATATTCATTACCGTTTTATCACCTGAATCCCAGGAAGAAAGAAAAACTAATAACAAAACTGCTGTTATGATATGCTTGATTTTCATTTGATTAAATTTTATAATATGACATAGTAAACAACAACTTTCTATTTACGAAAGGTCTGTTTATTAATATCCAATTGTTTTACTTTTTGATAATATTTCTCAGATTCAGTTTCATTTCTTAGTCCACTGTGTCCTAAAGCCATTACATAATAGCAATGCACTTGATTACGAACATTTAAATCATCATCCCAAATAGCGAGATCAGGAAGTGATACTGCGAAATAATCGATTCTGGATTTTTCGAATAAATACTTTTCACCATGTGCGAGCAGTTTGTTGAAACGGCTTCGGGCTTTATCCTCATCTCCCAATTCGCGCCAAGCCAATCCCTGATAAAAAATCTTATCCGGCTGCTGATCGTTATAGAAAAATGCCTGAACTGGTTCTGAAGAGCCAAGCGTTGCCTGAACGAAGTTCGCATTAGCATTTTCTACATCTCCAAGTCCTTTATAAGCCAGTCCTTTATAATAAAAAACCTCATTTTCTTCGGCATTTTTCAATTTACCTTCACCTAAATTATGCGGATAAAACTCTGTTTCTTTCAGCAATTGCAGGGCATCGGTAAAGCGATCTTCTGCAATTGCAATTTTAGCCAATTCTACTCTGCACAACGTGTATTGCCCAGTTACTTTTCCTTCTCCGCCTTCCCATGGATGGAATTTTCGTTTCGAAATCAGCTCTTTAGCAATAGCATAGTTCCCTGTTTGATTGTAAAGCGTGATACGTTCGATACACAAATCGTCACGCTCTTCGACTAAATTTGGATATCGATTTAAAACCTCTAATCTGAATTCCGGAGATTTGCCAATTTTCTTACAAAGCTGATCCAGCTCCATAAAAATCCTTGAATCTGTTGTGTCTAAAGCAAATGCTTTTTCCAGCATTTGCTGAGCCTTTGCTTTATCATTTGTCTTATTAAAATAAGCAAGTGCTAAGTTTCTCAACAATGTTGGAAATTTATCATCTATGCTATGTGACAATTCCCAGCACTTAACAGCATCCTCATATTGACGGAATGCATACCAGAAATTCCCTAAATAATAGGGCGCTTTGGCATCTTCAGGATTCAATCGAATGGCATCCTGAAGAATGTTTACTTCTTCAATTCGATTTGGAAAACATTTTTCTGGTGACTGTGCAGCAGCTTTTTTGTACCATTGTATTGCTGTACTTGCATCTCCGTTCTTTGAAGCGAAATATCCTAAAGCATAATAAATCATTGGATAAACCTCTTCGGTATCATAGATCGATTCCTGCAATAACTGAATCGCTTCCACATACAATCCAGCTCCTGCAAAATCCAATGCGTATTCAATATATCCGTGTGACCATTGGCGCATTATGGTATTCATTTCATCAAGAACGGCTTGATCTTTTGTAATCAAATATTTTTCAAATCGACATCCCATATTGAAACGGTCGATTTTGATCGAGTCCTCAATCCATGCTAAAGCTTCCTGGTTTCTGTTTAATTTTCTTAAAATAGAAGTTTTCAGCTGGCGTGCTTTATGATTATGCCAATTACGGATAAGCGATGATTCTACTCGTTCTAAAGCTTCAGTCCATTCTCCTTTAATGCTGTCGATTTGAGCCAGCGCATAAAATGCAGCATCCTGCCAAGCAGCATTCCAGGTCGATTTGAAAAGTGAATTATATGCATCATCAAATTTTCCTTGAAGTTTTAAACAATAACCCAAATTATAAAGTGGTTCACCATCAATTGGGTTTGGGTTCCGTTCTGTTAAAACTTCAACAGCGGTTTTAAAATAAGCTTCGGCTTTTTCGAACTGTCCTCTTCTCAACATCACAAGACCAACAGCATTGTTACATCTTACATCTCTCGAATCTCTGCTCAAGGCTTCCAAATAGTAATCAAGCGGATTGTAGGTTGCATGTCTGTACTGCTCCAAATGCAGTCCAGTTAAATACAATTGCTCGATTGATGCAATATCTTTTGGATCCAGTGCCGCTTTTGCAGGATCTGGAACCGGTTTAATTTCTGCTTTTTCTTCCTGATACTGCACCAAAATTTTACCTTCAGCAGTATAAACTATAAAAACTAAATCCTCTGATTTGATGTCTCCAATGGAAACACTTTTCTTGTATGGATTCACCGGAGATATTGTTATTTCATCCTGTAATAAAACGTTACTCTCTTTGTCTTTTAGCTTAATCTTTAAATTTTCATAAAGACTTGTGGTGTATAAAACCAAATTGGCTTCGTTCCCTTCTACTTCAATATTTATGATGGCATCTTTCGTAGCATTTTTAACATAACCCACTTCGGCATACGGCATGAAATACTGCACCCAAGACTTTTCTTCGTAAGCTTGTAACCAAGAAAAATCAGGCTGATTGTCTGTAAAAACGCCCGTCATTAATTCGATATACGGACCATCTTTGTCTGTTAGATTTCTGTCCCAGGCCAAACCAAAATCGCCGTTGCCCCAAGTCCATTGTTTTTTACCAGGAGATACATGATGATTGGCAACGTGCAGTAAACCAGCCTGAACATTATCTTCATAACCACCCACAAAATTATATTTAGACTGTACCGCCATATAAGATGTAGGCACCGGAATATTTTTATATTTCGAAATATCGACACCTGCAGAATAATCTTGTTTGTAATATTCCCCTGTTGCAATAGGGAATTTAGAAACATCTCTTTTACCGTGATCAAATACGGCATTAACATCCGGCGGAAATACTGATTTATAACCATCATTTACCACAACCGCAGGATTTGCCCACCAAAGGAACGTTTGAGGAAATGCGGTACGGTTGTATATTTTTACTTTAATCTCAATATAAGCTTTATCAGGATGCAACGTAAATCCCTGCATTCCTTTAGTTCTAAACATTCTTTCTACTTCATTACACCAAACAGTTTTGCTCCCGTCTTCATTTTCTTCGATGCTGTAATCTGTTGGCAAGAAAGTGCTCGGACGGTGATGCTGTGGCCAGTTGAACTCTATTCCGCCTGAAATCCAAGGACCAGTAAGTCCTACCAGGGCAGGTTTAATTACCTGATTGTAATACACAAAATGACGCTGTTTTACTTTATCATATGCCATGTGAACGCGTCCTCCTAATTCCGGCAGAATCATTATTTTAATGTATTTATTTTCTAAAAATAAAGCGTGATAAGATTTATCAAACTTTTCATCAGATAATTTTTCAACCACAGGATACGGATATACAGCTCCGGAACTTCCCTGATAGACTCTTTTTTCAAGAAATATAGGATTTTTTTCTTCTTCTCCTATTTGGTACGTTGGCAGTAAAACATCTTCTTCCCAAACACGAACTACACCGTCTTCGTTAACCGTTGACTGTATCAAATAAGCAGTGATTTTTTCGTCCTGCACGTTTTCATTTATTGATTGTCCCGAAAGTAAATCTTCATTAATTATATTGGATTGATTTACATCTGAAATTATATTTTCCATCTTATTATATTATTTAGTCAATTCGTTTTCTATTTCCTCTAATGATTTTCCTTTCGTTTCTGGCAGGTAGGCGCGAAGGAAAAGATATCCTAGTAAGCATACAATTCCATAAAGCCAGAATGTACCGTACGATCCCAGACTGCTGTTTAGCAACGGAAAAGTATATGTAAGAATAAAACAGGCTGTCCAAAGAGAGAAAGTAGATACCGCCATTGCCATAGCGCGTATTTTTATCGGAAATATTTCGGAAAGAACCACCCAAGTAATAGGTGCCAATGTCATTGCATAACATGAAATTGCTGCAATAACAAGTGCTAAAACCACAAGACCTGTAACTTCAAAATAATAACAAGCGCCTAATAAAGCATAAATAGAAGCCAATCCAATTGATCCGAAAAGCATTAATGTTCTTCTTCCCAATCTATCAACGAAATACATTCCTACGAATGTGAATATAACATTGGTTAAACCCGTAATAACGATATTGAATAAAATATCCGAAACACCATAACCTGCAGCAGAGAATATTTCCTGAGCATAATTAAAAATCACATTAATTCCGCACCATTGCTGAAAGGCTGCAATAACAATTCCTAATAAAAGAATTTTGGGCATCTTGCCTTCAAAAAGCATTTTATAATTCACTTTTTCGTTGACAACACTAACTCGTGATTTTAACTGTTCTATTTGTTCTAATGCAAAAGCGCTTCCTCCAATTTTAGAAAAGATAGATGCAGCTTTATCATATTTATATTGACTCGCAAGCCATCTCGGACTTTCTGGTATAATCAAAATCAAAGCAAAAAACGCAACAGACGGTACAGCACCAGCCCAAAACATATATCTCCAGCCCCATTGTCCGTTCCAGGAATTTAAAACATCCTGACCTCCGACAATTGGATCTGCGATTAACCAATTTACAATCTGAGCTGCTAGAATGCCTATTACAACAGTTAGCTGATTGATAGAAACAAATTTTCCTCTGGATTCAGAAGGCGCAATCTCGGCTATATACATGGGCGAAAGATTGGATGCGATACCAATACCAACACCTCCAACAACTCTCCACACAATAAACCATTCAATAGTATCGACCATTCCTGTCCCTACTGCTGCCAGTGTAAAAAAGAGGGAAGCCACAATCATCAACGGTTTTCTTCCGTATTTATCAGACAGACTGCCTGAAATCATTACGCCCAACAAACAGCCTAAGATTGCACTGCCCATTACCCATCCCTGCATTGAAGGGGAATTTGTAATATTAAAAAAAACTTCATAAAAAGGCTTTGCACCGCCAATTACAACCCAGTCATACCCAAACAGCAATCCGCCCATCGCTGAAACTAATGCAATAAAAAGCAGATAGAAAGAATTATACTTACTCATATATTTAATTTTTAAATTATTTTAACATTACAAATATCGCTGCTTCATTTGGGTGCAAAAATGTAATATTTATATAAAACATGTATAAAACAACGATTTTTAAAAAAATATTGTTACAATAAAAATAATAAAAGATTTTTTTTATGATAAATGTATTTTTTAAGCTAAAAATAAATATAAACTACACTAACAGCACATACCACATATAAATAAACCACCAGTTATTACCCGCTAGAGATCAATACCAAGTCATGAAACTGCCTAATATGTAAATTTTCATGATTTAGATAAATTTATATTTAACCATAATATTTCTTAAATTTGATTTTTAATACTTCGGAAAATGGTTTTATTTTTTTGAAAAATTATAATTGACATGGATCAAATAGCTGATGGTTTTAAAGGTGAAAGAGCAATCGTTGTTCCCTATAGCGTACGTAATTTTCAATCGGTGAATGAATTGACAAAAAGCGCATTCATTACTCATATTGGTTATTATCCGAATGCAAAATATCATTTTAGAAAAAGATCAAAAGGTGCACTTGAAAACATTCTTATTTACTGCGAAAACGGAAAAGGATCTATAACTCTTTACATACTGGAGTTTCTGGAAAAACTTTAAACCTAAACGACAGCAGATCAACCGACAGATTAAACCTTTTCGAAGAAATTTATCAAAATCTGGAAATGGGATTTAACCCAGACAACCTTGAGTATTCCAGTATTTGTTTACAGCATTTTCTGGCCAGTATAAAATATACCGATCAATTTTTAAAAATAAAAACGGCAGATACAGAGGTTTTAGATATTATACAGCTAAGTATCATTTATATGAAAAATAATCTGATAGCAAAAATCACACTGCATGATATTGCACAGCATGTTGGCTATTCGAGTTCTTATTTTGGAACCTTGTTTTTAGAGAAAACATCATTTACTCCTATGGATTATTATAATCAGTTAAAAATTCAGAAATCCTGTTCGCTTTTGCAATTCAGCGCCATGAAAATAAAAGAGATTGCTTATTTTTTAGGATATTATGACCCCTTTCATTTCTCAAAATCTTTTAGACTCGTAATGGAAATATCGCCAAGAGAATATCGTCTTAGATACAAAAATCAAGAGTAAACAACTTTTAATTTAAATCATTTTTTTAACAATAGCCCCAAGAAATTCAATTAATAATATTCAAATCAGAGTTAAAAGAGTTTTTGTATTTCTTAATGTATTCCGACGGCGTTATCCCAAAAAGCTTAACAAACTGCTGTCTGAAATATTTTGGATCTTCAAAACCTACCTCAACACTTGCCTGAGCAATATTCATGTTTTCGGTAAGCATTAACATCGCTGCTCTTCTTATACGGATGGAACGTATAAATGCATTCAGGGTTTGTCCGGAAATGATTTTAATTTTGGTATACAGCGTTCTGTGGCTCATTCCCATCTCGGCAGCAAAGTTCTTAATGGTAAAATCACGTTTGTGAATATTGGCCTCAATAATAAGAATGCATTTTTTCAAAATTTCCTGATATTCGGCTGGAACTTTTTGAGTATTCTCTTTTAAAGTTATACTGTCCAGAAAATAGGTTCTTAAATTACTGCGGCTTTTTAATAATGATTCAACACGGGCAACAAGCAAATCATCATCAAACGGTTTTGTAATATAATCATCTGCCCCGTCACTTATTCCCTGCAGATGTGTTTCCGGATTTTTGGATGCGGTTAACAATATTACGGGAATATGAGACAAACTGCTGTTCTCTTTAATTTTTCGGCATAATTCAAGTCCGTCCATCACATCCATAGCGATATCACTGATGACCAAATCCGGCATGTGTTTTTTGGTTAGTTTCAAGCCTTCCTCACCGTTATCTGCACTATATATTATATGAGTGTCTGAAAAAAGCCTAATCAAATAATTCCTGATATCAGTATTATCATCTATAATTAAAAGTGTGCGTTTATCAGTCAGCATCACTTTATGCAGTTCCTGTTCAGAACCTGATTGCGCAGCACCGTCAACAATCTCTTCAATATCATCTGCCATTAATTCTTCGACTAATGGACTTAATTTTGGAGCAACTATATTAATATGCAGTTCTTCAAAATGATCCTGACCCTTTAGGAAAGTTAATTTAAACGTGCTTCCTTTTCCTATTTCACTGGTGCAGCTTACTGTTCCTTTATGTTTTTCGACAAAATATCTAACGATATAAAGCCCAATTCCAAAGCCAGAACTCCCGCCAACCGGGACTTTAGAATTCACTCTTTTAAATTTTTCGAAAATAGTCTCCAAATCATCGGCAGCAATTCCTGTCCCATTATCCAGAACTTCTATAATTACATCGGTTTCTGTTTCAGATAAATTAAGACTGATTTCTCCTCCTGCAGCGGTAAACTTGAACGCATTGGAAATCAGATTAAACAACGAAATCTCAATTTTTTCGTAATCTCCTATTATTTCGATATTGCTTTCCGGTATCTGAAAAGTATAATCAATATTCTTATCCTTCGCCTGATTAACAAAACACTGATATATTTCATAACAAAGATTATTGACATTTATAACAGACATCTTGAGCTCATCGGCATCATTTTCAGCTTTGCGAAAAAGCAGCAATTGATCTACTAAACTCAAAAGCCTTTTTGCATTTCTATGGGCAATCACTAAATCACCTATCGAAGAATTATTTTCGGTATTTCCTGTTTTGATGGCTTTTTTTAATGGATTTATAATCAATGATAAAGGCGTCCGGAACTCATGAGAAATATAAGTAAACATTGATGACTGCTTCTCAGCAACTTCCTTTTCTTTAGTTCTTTCTAATTCGGCGATTTTTACCTGATATTTTAATTTTTCTTTGTTCTTATTGTATCGTAAATAGCCATAAATAATTCCTGCTCCTGCCAATAAATAAAAACTGTACGCCCACCAGGATCTGTACCACGGCGGTGAGACAACAACCGTAATAAGGCTTTCTTCTTTGTTCCAACCACCTTTAAAATTTGTTGTTTTAACTTTAAAAACATACTTGCCTGCTGCCAGTTTTGCATAATTTGCCTTTCGGGACTGACCCACATAATTCCAGCGGTCATCCCAACCATCTAAGTAGTAGGCATAATTTATTTTATCGGCATTATTATAATCCAATGCCACAAATTCTAGTGATAATGTAGTCTGATCATAAGGTAGATTCACCTGTTTGATTCTGCCCGAAGCCCATTCCGAAATGAATTCGTTTTTACTTTCTTCAATAGGCTGATTGTTCAGATAAAAATCAGTCAGCAGTAAATTATTCTTCTGATTAAACTCTTTTATATCTTCAGGAAAAAAAGAGTTAAAACCATTTATTCCCCCAAAAAGAAATTCTCCTGTAGATAATTTTAAACCAGCATTAAAACTAAACTGATTACTTTGCAGTCCGTCATTGACAGAAAAATTTCGGAATGTTTTGCTTTTTTTATCAAATCGGCAGATTCCGTTGTAAGTACTCATCCATAAATTTCCTCTTTTATCTTCCAACAGTCTCAAAATAGTATTAGAAGGCAGCCCATCATCTATAGTCAGTCTTTTAAACTTATTTGTTTTCCGATCAAACAGCAGTAAACCTCCTTCCTGCGTACCCAGCCAAAGATTTTTGTCTTTATCTTCATGTATGCATCGTATAGGATTTCCTATGAGGTATTTCTTGTATTTTCTGTCTTTTTTATCAATGGCCAATAAAGACGTATAATTACAGCCCCAAAATTTTCCATCACTTGTCTCAATAAGGCACTGCAGATTATCTATTGTTTTATTAAAAAGCACAAAACTGTTTTTAGACCTGTCAAATAAATACAATGAGCCTTCATTGGTCGCACTTGCCCAAATATCACCATCAGAATCTTTGTACACAAACCAGATATTTTTCTCAATCTGTTTTGTAAATGGGTTATAACACGAAAATCGGGTAATAGTGTTAGTTACAGGATTAATGCGGTTTATACCTCCTGCCCAAGTCGATAACCAAATTTCATTATTATTGTCCCTTACTATTCCGGTAATAAAATTACTGCTGATTTTATGAGACGAAGCCGCCGAAGTGCTATAAATAGTATAAGTATTATTTTTTTTGTTCCAATATTTCAAACCTGCTCCATCTGTTCCTATCCACAGATTCTTTTTTTCATCTTCACAAAAAGAGAGTATGAAATTTTCGGCTGGATCGCTGTCTTTTTCATT
Source organism: uncultured Flavobacterium sp. (assembly GCA_963511475.1). Taxonomy (GTDB): domain Bacteria; phylum Bacteroidota; class Bacteroidia; order Flavobacteriales; family Flavobacteriaceae; genus Flavobacterium. The sequence continues at coordinate 44,931 of CAUPJC010000017.1, read as the reverse complement.
AAATCTAATGTTTTTAAAATATTTTGGACTGTTGCTTATCATGCTTATACCGCCACGCAAAGTCCCGATCCACATATTTCCCGAAACATCTTCATGCAGACTCCATATAGAGTTGCTTTTTACAAGCTGTTTGCCTTTTGCTAAGCTATATGGAACTGCTTTCGTAGCTCCAGCTGTCACTTTATAAATACCGCGTCCATCGGTAGTTACCCACAATTCTTTTTTCTTGTCGATACGAATATCCGAAACCGTACAGTTAACCGGCAGATAATTAGATGTCAATAAATTAGTTCTTGTATTATAAGAATAAAGCCCGTCATCTGTTCCCAGCCAAAGAGCATCTGCTGAAAGCTTCATGCACTTTACTTCCATTGTTAAGGGATGAACTACGTTTAGTTTTTTCGAATTATAATTGTACTGGCAAATACCCACATTCCTAACATACACCCAGCAGCGGTTATTTTTTGGATCATTTTCAAGAACCGTAGCATTATAATTCAACAGCAGTTTATTAGATTGCTCAAGACCAATATGCTTTCCGGTATAGGAACCGTTTTCATAAATTAGCACCCCAAAATTTTGTGAAGCTACTAATACCTGCTCTTTTGAAACTGATCGAATCTGATGAACTACATCTTTTAAAATTTGAGTGACATTGTTTTTTGAAACAAAAACAAGAGGATGAAAAACAGATTCTCTTTTATCAAAAACACAGGCACCGTTTGCACCACCAACCCATATGTTTTTTTTATAATCGCCCTCTATATGATAAATCGTATTGAACGACAAGGAATTTTTATCGTTAATCTTATTGCGGTACACTTTAAAATTATAACCGTCGTAGCGGTTTAATCCGTCATAGGTACCAAACCACATAAAACCATCACTGTCCTGATAAATTGTCGTTACCGAATTATTAGACAATCCATCAGAAATATCGAGAAATTTAACCGAATACTCTTGCGAAAAACTGGTTAAAGAAAAAGCAACTAATAGTACAAAAGGCAGTATAAAATTCTTCAACTGAAGTTATTTTAAAGATTAATTATTTTTAAAAATGTAAAAAATACAATTATAAGCAAAATTTATAAATATGTGTCATAAAAAGCGAAACAAAATTATCATAAATTGATTTTTCCTTTTAAATAAAAGCATGCTAAGTTATGTGGAATTGGAGTTAAAAACAAACAAATGAGACTTTAAACACCTCTTCCTGAAATGGACAATACTTTTTATAAGAATACTAAGCAGCTTTGAAAATAAATTTTCGAATTTTCCTAAATTTCCAACTTAATGACAGAAATTTTTATTTTTACATATTAAAAAAACATACATGGAAAAACTGTATTCACTAGTCATTCATCCTCCCGAGGACATTCTGCTTATAGTAAAAACCATGAAAGAGCAATTGGCTAATGAAGTGGGATGGTACAATAGCAAAAACTCTGTCGGACACATTACCATCTGCGAATTTAAAGCAACAGAAACAGCGATTGAATCCATTAAAAAACAAATAAGTAAATTATGCGATTCCTTGGTTCCTGTTTCTGTACATTTAAATGAGTTTGGTTCCTTCCCTAACGGTGCATTTTTTATAGCTCCCGACAACGATTCTAAAAAGGATTTGAAACACATCATGAAACAATTTAACAAATCGCTTCAAATTCAGGATATGAAGAAAAGCGACAATCCACACCTCTCCATTGCCCGAAGATTAAGCACTGAAAATTTGGTAAAAGCCAATCAGTTATTTACCGAAATCGATCTACATTTTGTTTGTGACAGTGTAGTTTTGCGCCAATTTGATGAGAACATAAAGCAGTTTTTTGTAATTGATACTTTTCCATTTAATGACAATCCGCAACCACAATTAATACAGGGAACATTATTTTAGAATAAAAAAAGACAGTATTTTTTTTTAAACTACTGCCTTTTTTTATTGAATCTACAAATTCAAATTTCCTTCAATTCCGTCGTCCATGGTTTTTCCCGTTATAAAAGCCACAGTCATTTTAGCTATTGCAGCCACTTTCCCGTTTTTGTTGTTCCAATAATATCCTTCATCGGGAACTACTTTTATCACACTTAAATTGGGATCATCTTCGCCTTCTGGCATCCACACTTTTACTATTGGAGTAAATAATTCTTTTATAATTTCCCGATCGTATAAAATTTCTGCATGTCCATGCAATGTTAAAAATTGATCGTGAGGCTCTGAGAAGAAAAGTTCCACTTTGGAATTTTCTAATATTTCCAGGTTTTTCTCACTCGTTTTATCAGATAAAAACCAAAGGTTCCCTTCATCATCAATTTTTTGCGCAGACATAGGTCTTGAATTCAATTTGTCGCCCTTGTATGTGCAAAACATACAGGTCTTTATATTTTCTGCTAAATCTTTTATTTTCTGAACAGCAGAACTGTCTTGTAAATATTTATGATCTCCCATAACTCTATAATTTTTAAACTATTAATTTTCAGTGATTAATAATTTCATAAAGTTCTAATTATAAAATAGCTGTACGTTATAGAATTCATCAGAATAATTATCAAATTTCAATTTTAAAATTTGTGTTCCCTTATTTATTCCGGAGCTGTACATGGAATATTTACACAATGGCGACGAAATGAGTTTTAATGTAAAATCACTTCCTGATACTTTCAAAGCTACGATTCAGAGAATGTCTGGCGCTTTGGATTTGAAACTGCGTTCGAAGCGTGTAGAAATGGACGTACACAATACCAAAGGGAATTTATTTCATGGAATGGTTGCCGAAGTTATATTACCGCTTAACGCAAAAGACAGCACGTTTGTAATTCCAAAATCGGCATTGGTGAATTCGGCCGAAGGTTTGTTTGTGATTAAAGTTGTAAACCGCAAAGCCACTCGAATCGATGTCAAAAAAGGAAGAGAAATCGATGATAAAATTGAAATATTCGGTGATTTGAATTCAAATGATAAACTGGTAAAAATTGCCAGCGAAGAAATTAAAGAAGGTGACCGATATAAAGGAATAGGTTTTTTAGTTAATTTGGGGCGAAAGTGCTGTAAGACTTAGGTTTTACAGCACTTTTTTTAGGAGCTGATTCCTGCTATCCGCTTGTATCTTTTATTTTTTAAAGAAAAAAAATTAGAAAAGAAGAAAGTAACTAGTTAAAAGTAGTTTACAAGATTTAGAGACACTATCGGTAACGATTTAGTAATGGTGCCTATTGCATTCATTTTCAACCAAATTCCTTGTAAATCAATAGCTAATTTACAAAAAAATAGAAAAAAAATAGAATATCTAGCTTTTTTTATCTATTTTAAGATTAGTGCTTTCTCTTTGATTATCAAGAAATTTTATGCGATTTATTTTTTACTACATAGTTCAAAATAGGTGTGATAAAAGTTTCCTAATCAGTATGGAATGTATTGCATAAATACAGACCCATCCATAAAGCAATAATAAAGATAGGTTACTTCCAATTTTGAAAAATCAAAATAAAGTCTATATATAGAAGAAGGTGTTCTCAAGATTGAAAAAAAACTAACCTTTCCCGCATTGTCCTACATACTTTTACGATGGTCGTAACGTCTACTTATTAATATTTTTAAGAATTTTAGGGCTATTTTTTGTGTTTTTACAATTAAACCCATAATGTTACGTTTATTAATTGTATTTATAAACGCAACATTGTTGTCGCAATAAAATAATTGAAAGATGAAATAACCAAGAATTACTGTAGCTAATTACGCAGGAAACATTTTCTTTTATCTTATTAATGTTTGTAAACTAATTAGGGGAATTCGCTATAAATGACGGTAATCCTCATAAAAATATAGTTATGATGAAGTACTCGTTACAAAACATCATTTTAGAGATTCATAACAAGGAAGTTAAGATTTTATCGCAAAACAAGAGATTGATTGATGAAGCTTACGAAATGACCTTGTATCTCCAAGACTTGTTATTTACAGTCAAGAAATACGTTATTGAAGAAGGATTTAAAAATGATGAAGAAGAGATTTATTTTTTCCATACCATTAAGCCGAAAATCCTTGGAAAGCTAATCTATTACAATAAGGTATACCGTATAGAAACTGGTTGCCCTGTTAATAATGGTAAAATATATCACACCTATTTTGCAAGTCGTTTGCAGGAATTAAAAAAAGAATACGCTGAACACATTTGCAACTCAGATTTTTATAGATATTACCGCTCAGGAAGATCTGATAAAGATGAAGTTTACTTCCGACTTGGCAACATAAACTATCACGATGGACTTAATAGTTTCGTATTTGAAATAGATTCTCAGTTCTCTACTTTTTATGACTATAAAGTGGCTCGAATTATAGCAAATGAGTTATTGTATAATTACTTATTAACAAAAATTAATCCCGACGAAAACCCCGATGTGATTTTACAAAATTCTGAATCAACAAAAGATGTTTTTTGGACAGATAGCAAAAATGCACTTATAGAATTGGTCTATGCTCTTTATGCTTCAGGAGCTATTTCTCACGGAAAAATTGGTATCCGAAAAATAAGCTTACTGTTTCAGATACTTTTCCGAGTTCCTCTCGGAGATCTGCATCATGCTTTTCACCGCATGAAAACCCGTACAGGTTCTAGGACAGCATTTTTAGACCAGCTCAAAATATCCCTCGAAGAATATATGGATAATGAGCTTTAACTAAATGAAGTACCCTGCCCAAAGCAGTACGCAAAATGTACTGCTTTTTTTTTGCCCATATCTGCCAATTGGCAAATGTTGGCAAAGCCCTGTTACAAAAACACCCTAAACACCTTAAAACCCTTATTAAACAAGGTTTTTTTCTATTTATAAAAATTTTGAAAAAAACGCCAAACCAATTGGCAAGGATTGGCAGACAACCACTGCCACCTTTCACAATTTTGCATAGTGAACTTTAAATGCTGTGTAATGAAAATAATAACCATTGAAGAAGAAGCGTGGCAACAGCTCAACAGCCGTATCAACGCCATTGCCGACTATCTGAAAAGACAAGAAGATAAAAGCTATGATGAATTGTGGCTCAATAACCACGAAGTATGCCAATACCTGCATATCAGCGAAAAAACCCTTTGGCGTATGCGTACCAAAGGAGAGATAACGTATTCAAAAATATATAGTCAATACTTCTATACTATTGGATCTATTAAGGATATGCTTAATGCCAATGCTATTCAGAGTAGCGATGAGTTTGTACAAGAACTTATGGCAAAAGGCAAAAGCTATATCGAAAAAGGCAGAAAGCTAAAGACAGATAAAAAATAGGAAGAATCCTTTAAAGTATATCCCTATGAATATAGATAGAATGGAATTTTTGGCGTGGATGGAACGCCTAATGGGTCGCCTTGATATGCTGGGCGACACTATAGCCGAATTACAAAAGAAACGCAACAATATAGACGGTGAGGAATTGTTGGATAATCAGGATTTGCTCCAAATGCTAAAAATCAGTAACCGTTCTCTGCAACGGTACCGCTCAATCGGCAAATTGCGCTATTATACCATTAGCGGAAAATTGTATTACAAGCTGTCTGATGTTCATCAGTTTATAAGGGAGAGTTTTAATCCTTCCGTAACTAAACTGAACGCCAATAAGTGACAAACACTGCCTTTGACTGCCACTTTGGGTAATGCAATGAAAGCTTCTTTTACATTCGGCAGTGAATTTAAAATTTTCAGGCTATGAGTGAAGAAACAACAAATAAACAGGAAATGCCCGAACAACTATCGGACATATTATTGGTGCTGGATAAAGAAAAAATGAAAATCCAAGCAGTAAAGAGTATTGACGAAAACGGGAAAATGGAAACCGTTGAACCAACGAAAAAGAACCAAAACCAATTTATGCGTGTGGACAAAAGTGGTGATTTCTTTTCCAACTTCTTCTCCAATTTTTTTAGCCAACTGAAGAACCCAACCAATTTGTCATTTTTTAAAGTATCGGCTGATGAAGCTGTAAATAAAGCAAAGGAAATTCAAAAGCAGGTAGATAACCCAACTCTCAAAGGTGAAAAAGTGATGAAAGAACACGAAGTAAAAGTCGAAGCAAAACAGAATAGTAAACAAGAAAATCAAAATAATATGGAAACAGCACAAACAACACCGGAAACAAGCGAATACCGTTACAAGCCGGAACAGATTGATTGGGATACAATGAACAATCTCGGATTAAGTAAGGAATACCTTGAAAAAAGAAACCTCCTTGAACCTTTATTGAAAGGGTACAAAACCAATGAGCTTATACCTGTGAGCGTCAATTTCGGCACAGCCATTCTTCGTACAGATGTACGCTTGTCTTTACAGGCAACGGAAGACGGAAGAGTGGTCCCTGCATTGAACGGCATCCGTAAAGAACCTAACCTCAACTTTGAGTTTTTCGGACACAAGTTTACGAATGAGGACAAGAAAAACCTGCTCGAAACTGGAAATATGGGTCGAGTAGTTGATTTGAAAAACTCCAAAACAGGCGAACTGATGCCCTCTATTATCAGTGTGGACAGGCTTACTAATGAGCTAGTGGCATTGCGAACGGATTTTATAAAAATCCCCGATGAAATTAAAGGCGTAAAACTCGATGATGCTCAAAAGCAAACTTTGCTGGAGGGTAAACCGCTAAAGTTAGAGGGTATGATTTCCACGAAAGGAACAGAATTTTCGGCAACAGTACAGTTCAATGCGGACAAGCGTTATGTTGAGTTTCTGTTTGATAGAAGTAATTCTAATCAGCAAACGCAAAACAACGGACAGAACAATCAACAAAGCAATCAGCAAAATCAACCACAGGAAGCTCCAAAAACATTCCGTGGTAAGGAACTGACCGATGAGCAAAATAAGGATTTCAAAAATGGTCAAACCATTTACATTGACGGCTTGACAGATAAAAAAGGACAACCTTATCAAGGCTATATCACTTTCAATAAAGAAAATGGGAAAACCAATTTTGAATTTCCCAATCAATACAAGGAAAGGATAAAACCTACTGAAGCCCATAAAACACAAACTGATGTCAATTCAGAAGGCAAAACCAATGAGCCAACCAAGAACATCAAAGAGCCATTAAAATCAGGACAAAAAAATCCTGATAGTAAACAGCAACAGGAAGAACAGGAAAAACCAGAAGCACCTGCAAAGTCCAAAGGCAGAAAAATGTAGTAAAGTATGAAATCGCCATGACAAAAGTTGTCGCAAACACCAATGAAGATCTGGCGATACCATATTCCATAAAAAAACAAATATTATCTACATATGAAAACAATCATTGCAGAAAAACCAAGCGTAGCAAGAGAAATAGCCGGCTTATTGGGAGCTTCCGAGAAAAAGGACGGCTACCTGACAGGTAACGGCTATTTTGTTACGTGGGCATTCGGTCATTTAATAGGATTAGGAATGCCCGAAGATTACGGGATTACGGGATTTGACAAAGCATCACTGCCAATACTTCCCAACCCTTTTTTACTGACCATTCGCAAGGTCAAAAAAGACAAAGGTTATACCACCGATACAAGAGCATTAAAACAACTGAAAGTTATCGAACAACTTTTTAATAGAAGCGATAGCATTATTGTGGCAACAGATGCTGGACGTGAAGGCGAACTCATCTTTCGGTACATTTATGAATACCTGAAATGTAACAAGCCCTTTGAACGCCTTTGGATTAGTTCTCTTACCGAAAAAGCTATCAAACAGGGTTTTGATAATCTTAAAGATGGAAAAGAATTTGACGGATTGTATCAGTCTGCACAAGGCAGAAGCCGTGCCGATTGGCTTGTGGGCATCAATGCTACACAGGCATTGAGTATTATCGCAGGAAATGGCATTTACTCACTCGGAAGAGTGCAAACGCCTACATTGGCTTTGATATGCAAACGCTATCTGAAAAACAAGAGTTTCTCTATAAAGAAATACTGGCAGATACAGTTATCGCACAACAAAGAGTTGCTAGATTTTAAAAGTATTTCCAAAACCAAATGGGAAGACCAAAAAATTGCCGATGATGCTCTGAAAGCCATTCAGCGAAGTGGAACAGCAATAATTACATCGTTAGAGACAAAAAGTGTTACAGAGCAACCACCTTTATTGTTCGACCTTACTGGCTTGCAAAAAGAAGCGAATAAAAAACTGAACCTTTCTGCTGAAGAAACGCTGAACATTGCCCAAAGTTTGTACGAAAAAAAGTTTATCACTTACCCACGTACCGGAAGCAAATATATTCCCGAAGATGTATGGACTGAAATTCCTAACCTCGTAAGGGCTTTGCAGGACAAAGAAACCTGTAAGCAAGCCGTATCAAAAATGAAATGGGGACGTTTCAATAAACGCATCGTGAACGACTTGCGTGTTACCGACCATCACGGATTATTGATTACAGATAAAATCCCATCAGCACTGAACGCAAAGGAAAATGCCGTTTACGATATGATTGCCTTTCGGTTGCTCGAAGCTCTTTCACAAGACTGTATCAAGGAGATAACCGATGTCAGTTTACAGGTATTGCATTACGATTTTACCGCAAAAGGCTGTAAGATTACAGAAGCGGGCTGGCGTTCCATTAAAGGTAGTTTTTCTGATGATGACACCGAATATGTACAGGATTTGCCCGAACTGAAAAAAGGCGACGAACTCAAAATCAAGGAAGTCACCGTTTTGGAAAAGAAAACCAAACCACCTGTTCTTTATACCGAAGCAGGGCTATTGTCAGCTATGGAAAGTGCTGGAAAGAAAATCGAAAATGAAGAGGAACGGAAAGCCCTGCAAAATATAGGCATTGGTACTCCAGCTACAAGGGCATCAATTATCGAAACATTGTTTACACGCAATTATATCCAAAGGGAAAAGAAGTCTTTAATCCCAACCGAAAAAGGATTGCAGGTATATGAATTGGTCAAAGATAGAAAAATCGCAGACGTGGCAATGACTGCCGAATGGGAATTGGCATTCCAGAAAATCGAAAATAACGAAGCAGATGCAGGGGTATTTCTAAAAGAAATGGAAATTTACGCTTCATCTATTACCAATGAATTGTTGCAAACTTCCATTGCCCAAAATAACCTGCCTAAATTGGTTTGTCCGAAATGCAAAAGCCAGCAACTCATTATCCGTGACAAGATTGTCAAATGTCCCGATGAGGTTTGTAATTGGGTGCAGTTCCGCAATGTGTGTGGCGTACAAATCGGTACAGCCGATATTGAAAGCCTTGTCAGCAAGGGAAAAACTTCACTCATCAAAGGGATGAAAAGCAAAGTAGGTAAGAAGTTCGACGCCTACATAGTACTGAACGATAAAGCAGAAAGTTCCTTTGAGTTTGCCAAAAATAAAAGCTACAAAAAGTAATGGAAAACAAGCCTACCATTAGCACAACGGAAATCAGAAATCTGATTTATTCCATACGTGGAAAGCAAGTGATGCTGGATAGCGACCTCGCTTCCTTATATCAGGTGGAAACAAAGAACCTCAACAAAGCCGTAAAAAGAAATATTGAAAGATTTCCTGCTTCTTTTTGTTTTCAACTGACCGAAGAAGAAGTTGAAAACTTGAGGTTCCAAATTGGAACCTCAAGTTTGAGCTACGGCGGAAGACGTTATTTGCCTTATGTTTTTACAGAACAAGGAGTTGCAATGACTTCTGCCATACTCCGTTCAGATATTGCCGTTAAAGTCAGTGTTGAAATTATGGAAGCCTTTGTAGAAATGCGTAGAATACTTATCAGCAACGCTTCTTTGTTTCATCGTTTGGATAAGATTGAAATTAAACAACTGGAAGCTGACCAAAAATTTGAAGCCATTTTTAAGGCTTTGGAAAGCGACAAGCTCCACAGCGAAAAAGGTGTTTTCTACAACGGGCAGATTTTTGATGCCTATAACTTTGTATCGGATATTATCCGGAGTTCTAAAGGCTCCATTATCTTGCTGGATAATTATGTAGATGACACGGTATTGACTTTATTAGGCAAACGGAATAATAATGTAACCGCAACTATCTATACCAAAAATATCAGTAATCAGTTACGGCTGGATGTGCAACGGTACAACAGCCAATATCCACCGATTGAAATAGAGGTTTTCTCCGATGCTCACGACCGCTTCTTGATTATTGACAACACCGAATTGTACCATATCGGAGCATCACTAAAAGATTTAGGTAAAAAATGGTTTGCGTTTTCTAGAATGGATATTGAGGTTGGTAGGATGCTACAATTACTTGGTAACACTTAGATGTATTGTCAAATTTTAATGAATTTCATTAGTTGCGTAACTCCATGTCTTTCTGCCTATTGTTGTAAAAACTTATAAGCTACATTTTGGGAGATACGTAATTTTGTAATTACAAAACCAACTTTTAATCAAACCTTAACCCACCATATTGCCAAACGACGGTTAATGGCTGGGTGTTTGTAGTCTGTATTTAATTCTCAATCATTCTCGATACTATACTTTCTACATGTATTTTTGTCGAATCAAGTATTTCAATATCATCAAAGTCAGACTGGTTTAAAATTAAAGGTAATTCTGTCCCTGCCAAAACCACAGCTTCTATTGATTTTTTTTCTTTTAATGTTCTCACAATCTGTATCAGCTGTTTTTTGGTTTCTGGCACAATCTTGTTAATAAGCAATTCTGTCATATATTTATCATGAATAAAATCTTGATCTATTGAGTCAGGAATAATAATTTCAATCTCATATTTTTCAGCTACTTTATTATAGAATCCGCTCGTCATTGTGAATTTAGTCCCCAATAAGCCAACTCGTTGTATCTTTTTATCATTAATTACCTTACAGGTCTCTTCAACAATACTGATTAATGAAACCTTTACTTTATCCGCAAGATTGTCGAAAACAATATGAGGAGTATTTGATGCTATAGCCACGTAATCAACTTCTGATTTTTCTAAAATCTTGATTTTTTCAATAAGTAAGTTTGCTAAATCGTCAAGTTGGTTATTAAAAAGACAATTTAGCATCTCAGTCATGTTTATACTATTGATGATAATTTCAGGATAATCTTTAGTATTTAGCCTTTCTTGAAATCGTTTAATAATCAATCTATAATACTCAATGGTTGATTCTGGACCAACTCCGCCTATTAGTGCAATTCTTTTCATTTTTAGTTTATTAAATTCTCCTCGTCTCTTTTCGCCTTGCCACTAACGTTTGGCTAGTAGGCGATTTCGGGGTTAAGTTAGCGTAATACATCGGTTAATCACTATTTTCCAAGTACAAAACTATCCTTAAATCAAGCCTAATCCCAGACTATTACTTACTAATGGTTATGCATAGTGCTTTTTGTCTACTGCTAATATACAACGCTTTCTGCAATTTCTTTAAAGTTGTTGATGTCATTTTGTACGCTTTCCAACTTTGTATTTAATGAAATGATTGCAATTTTTCCCAAAGGCAGTCTTAACGGTGGTGTATCAAGTTTGGTGATGTCAAAAATTGCTTGTGACGCTTTTATTGGATTGCCTTCTTGTTTGCCGTCAACTTGCTTCATTCGTTCTCTAAATGCACCTGCTGTTGGGTTGTAATCTGCTATAATTTTGTCGGCTAGTTTTAATGAACTACCTGCGAAATTTGTTCTAAATGGCCCTGGTTCTACAATAGTTAGTTTTATTCCAAGTGGTGCAGTTTCAATTGCCAATGCTTCACTGAAACCTCAGCTGTCAATCCTTCATACATAGGCTCCGATGGTGGTCGGATGTTTTATGTCTTGTTTATTTAGTATTTCTTTTTCTGCCGATACAAATTCATTAATTAGATCAGCAACTGTATCTATCGTAATTAAAATTAGTTTCTATTTGATAGTACGAATGTACAAAATTAAATCCTTTACTATTAATTGGTATTGCGCCAAATCCTACCCTCTTAACGCCAAACATTACCACTTTTCAATAGGCTCTTACATAGAACTATAATTTTAGTGTTCTGGTAAAAAATCTAAATAAATTCAATATGGATACACCGCAAAAAGACCTATCATATTTCAAGTTACGACTACAAGAATTATTAAACACCAGCTTTCCCGAAAAAGCAAACGACCAAAAATTTATTGAGCAACGTTCCTCGTGGGCTTCTAATGCTTACGAGAGTGCTTTTCGTGCGGGAAATACAATTGAGCAATGCAACGAAATAGCCCATTATATCCTGTTTGAAAAACTGCATTTCTCCAAATTCGATACCTTGTTTCAGGTGGTCTGTAATGAGTTTGATACCATAATGGCAGATGAGGAATTGCGACCATTTGCCCTGAAAATGTCCTCTGTTTGTGAGGCCGTTTTCTCCAACTATGAACTAACCGATGATTTCGCATACGGTTATGAGTTTGACTTGCTATATACCGAAATAACGGGAACCATCACAATATGGATAGCTGAAAATGGGCTTCAGTAAAAAGCAACATCTCCAACAGAATATTGATGCCTTACGAATTGCTTTTAAACTAGAAAAGGAGAAACGACAAGCCACCGCAGGCGAAAGACTGCTAATGATGCAATACAGCGGATTTGGCGGTCTTAAATTCGTATTGAACCCCATAGCAAACGAAATAGACATCAACAATTGGAGAAAAACGGAACACGATCTTTTTCCTCTCACGCAGGAACTCCACCAGCTACTCAACGAAAATTCCGAAGACGAAAAGCAATACCGCAGGTATGTAGATAGTATGAAAAGCTCTGTATTGACGGCTTTTTATACACCGCCACAGGTCATAGATGCGATTTCCGTAACCTTGCGTGAAAGCGGTCTGAATATTCAAAAATTCCTCGAACCCTCCGCAGGTATCGGCTCGTTCATACAATCCTTTTCAGAAAATCAAAAAGCCAGTGTTACTGCTTATGAAAAGGATTTGCTCACAGGCAAGATTTTAAAACAGCTTTATCCCGAAAGTAATATCCGTGTAAGTGGTTTTGAGGAAATACCCGAAAAGGAACAAAACAGCTATGATGTAATTGCCAGTAACATTCCTTTTGGCGACACTTCGATATTTGATCTTTCTTATTCCCGAAGCAAAGACACGGCAAAAGTACAGTCAGCTCGAAGCATACATAATTACTTCTTTCTCAAAGGTGCTGATATGCTCCGAGAGGGCGGTTTGTTGGTTTACATTACTTCACAGGGCATTCTAAATAGCCCAAAGAACGAACCGATACGCAGGGCGTTGATGCAGGATAATAATTTGGTTTCGGTTGTACGATTACCCAACAACCTGTTTACAGAATATGCAGGTACGGAGGTTGGCAGTGATTTGATTATACTGCAAAAGAACACAGCAAAACAAAGTCTGACCGAAAGGGAAGATCTGTTTTGCCAAAGCAACCGAACGGAATACGACACTCCAAGCAATGCTCTCTTTCAGGACAGTACAAGAATTGTACATACCTCTAGCAAATTAGATACCGACCCTTATGGACAACCTGCTCTGATCTATACACATAAAGAGGCTGTTGAGGGAATTGCCAAAGACCTCAAACAAATGCTTTCCGAAGATTTTGATAAGTATCTGAATTTGATTTTATACAAAGGCGAACGGAACGATGAGCCTATAATACAAATTCCCACTACTCCAAAGGTAACACCTCCAATTGTCCAACCAGTAAACATTCAGCCAGAAATACAACCTTTATCAATCAATCGGGAAAGCCCGCAGGAATTAAAACAGTTAAGCATTTTTGACCTGTTTGAAAATGCGGGAGAACCTGTAATGGTTCTTGCTCGACCCAAAACAACGACACAAGCCAAAAGACAAAGTACTAAAAAAAGTAGCCGTGCAATAGGTCGCCAAACCGACCTGTTTAATGCAATGCAACAAACTTATACACCTCCAATCACAAATAGAATTACTAACGGAAGCACATCAGTCAACGGTAAAAGACAGGAAGCTATCGGCGACCTGTTTTCGAGTAGCAACGGGAACGGACAAGCTGATAAGCCAGCCGTTCCCGACACCATTCCCGAACCTTCTCCGTATAGTAGCGAACTGCAACCGTTCTACCGTAACGATTGCCTTGTCGTGGATAATGGCTGGGTCGGTCATCTGCAAGATGTAGATACATCAAACGGTACTGCTGTTTTCAACCCTTTGCAATTACCACCTTTACAAAAAGCAAGAGCCGAAGCATACATTGCTGTACGTGATGTTTACCAAGAGCTTTACAATAAAGAGGCATCGCTTCAGACCGAACACAAAGGAGAAAGGGAAAACCTTAACCGCTTATACGATGCCTTTGTCAAAAAGTACGGCAATCTCAACAGTGCCGATAATGCTAAATTGATTAAAACAGATAGTTCTGGTAAGGAAATCCCTTATTTGGAACGTGTTGTTGGTGGTGTAGTTCATAAAGCGGATATTTTCAGCCGTCCAGTGAGTTTCTCTACGGTAACAATAGCGACAGACAATCCCGAAGAAGCATTAGCGACTTCGCTGAACAAATACGGAAGCGTGGATTTGAACTATATGTCCGAAGTCAGCAGTATGCCTAAAGATGCTTTGAAAGAAGCTTTACACGGTCGTATTTTCTACAATCCTTTGCAAAATGAATATGAAATATCCGAACGCTGGATTGCAGGTAACGTAGTAGAAAAAGCCCAAGAGGTCAAAGCCTACCTTGAAAACAATCCTGAAAATAGCCAAGCCAAAGCAAGCCTTACCGTCTTGGAAGAAGCCCGACCAAGACGTATCGAATTTGAGGAACTCGATTTTAATTTGGGCGAACGGTGGATACCCACAGGCATTTATGCCCGTTTTGCTTCGCACTTGTTCGATACTGATGTGAATATCCATTACTCCGAAAGCTCCGATGATTTTTCCGTAAAATGTAACCAGAAGAATGTTCATATATGGGATAAATATGCAGTCAAAGCTGAAAGCAGAACGTTTGACGGGATTGCCTTGCTCAAACACGCACTTGTCAATACCACACCAGACATTACCAAGAAAATTAAGGTTGGAGACCAAGAGGTCAAGGTAAGGGATATGGAAGCTATACAGATGGCGAACACCAAGATTGACGAAATCCGTACCGCCTTTACCGATTGGCTTCACGACCAAAATGATGAGTTTAAAAACAGGCTGACCGATCAATACAACGATACTTTTAACTGCTTTGTCCGACCAAACTATGACGGAACGCATCAGGACTTTCCGGGATTAGACCGTAAAGCATTGGGCATTGACGACCTGTATTCGAGCCAAAAAGACACCGTTTGGATGATAAAACTGAACAATGGTGCTATCTGCGACCACGAAGTAGGTGCAGGAAAGACGTTGGTAATGTGTACCGCAGCACAGGAAATGAAGCGTTTGGGATTGGCACACAAACCAATGATAATCGGGCTGAAAAGCAATGTTCACGAAATTGCCGAAGCCTACCGTACTGCGTACCCACACGCAAAAATTTTGTTTCCGGGCAAAGAAGATTTTACACCTCAAAAACGCTTACGGATATTTGGAGATATTAAAAATAACGATTGGGATTGTGTTATTCTGACACACGACCAATTCGGAATGATACCGCAATCGCCAGAAATGCAAAAGGAAATTCTCCAAATAGAATTAGACAGCGTAGAACGAAACCTCGATGCACTGCAAGCACAGGGCAAGGAAGTTACCAGAGGTATGCTTGCTGGAGTAATCAAGCGGAAAGAAAACCTGGAAGTCAGACTGAAAACGTTACAACACGATATTGAAAACCGCAAAGATGATGTAGTGGATTTTAAGATGATGGGAATAGACCATTTGTTTGTGGACGAAAGCCACCAATTCAAAAACCTGATGTTCAACACAAGACATACAAGGGTTGCAGGATTGGGAAACGTGGACGGAAGTTTAAAGGCAATGAACCTGTTGTTCGCTATCCGCACCATTCAGGAACGTACCAATGCAGATATGGGAGCCACTTTTCTTTCGGGGACAACTATCAGTAATTCATTAACTGAACTGTACCTGCTGTTCAAATATTTGCGACCAAGGGCAATGGAAAAACAGGGCATTCATTCTTTTGATGCGTGGGCGGCTATCTATGCAAGAAAAACGACCGATTATGAATTCTCGGTTGCGAATAACATTGTTGCAAAAGAACGTTTTCGGTTTTTTATTAAAGTGCCAGAATTGGCGCAATTCTATTCGGAAATTACAGATTATCGGACAGCTAAGGATATAGGAATTGACCGCCCCAATAAGAATGAGGTATTGTATAACATACCGCCTACGCCAGACCAGTCAGCATTTATCCAAAATCTAATGCAGTTTGCCAAAACAGGAGATGCTACCTTATTAGGAAGAGCACCTTTATCGCAAAGCGAAGAAAAAGCAAAGATGCTCATCGCTACGGATTACGCCCGTAAAATGTCTCTTGATATGCGAATGATTAGCAGGAGTTATGAAGACCATCCCGACAGTAAAGCTTCGCATTGTGCGGCAAACATTGCCAAGTATTACAACCAATACAACGCACAGAAAGGAACGCAGTTCGTTTTCTCCGATTTGGGAACCTACAAATCAAACGAATGGAATGTGTACTCCGAAATCAAACGCAAGCTCGTGGAAGACCACAACATACCTGCACACGAAGTTCACTTCATACAAGAAGCTAAAAGTGATAAGCAACGCAAGGAACTTATTAAAGGAATGAATGAGGGAAAAATTCGGGTACTTTTCGGTTCTACGAGTATGCTCGGAACAGGTGTGAATGCACAGAAAAGAGCCGTTGTCGTTCATCATCTCGATACACCGTGGCGACCAAGCGACCTTGCTCAACGTGACGGAAGGGCTGTTCGCAAAGGCAATGAAATTGCGAAACATTTTGCAGACAATAAAGTAGATGTGATTATCTATGCCGTAGAAAAATCATTAGACAGCTATAAGTTTAACCTGCTGTACAATAAGCAACTTTTCATCGACCAACTAAAAAACAATAACCTTGGTAAACGAACCATTGACGAGGGCAGTATGGATGAAAAATCAGGAATGAACTTCTCGGAATACGTCGCTATCCTTTCGGGAAATACTGACCTTTTGGATAAAGCCAAATTGGAAAAGCAGATTGCAGGATTGGAAAGCGAAAAACAGGCATTCAATCGTTCTAAGTTCAGTGCTAAATACAAACTCCAAGATTTTACGGGATTACTGGAAAGTTCGCAATCCCGTTTCAACAGAATGAGCCTCGATTGGGAAAATCTACAGCAACGCATACAAAAGTGTTCAGACGGTACTATTGCAAATCCTTTACAATTAGACGGTTTATCTGCGAATGCAGATATAAAACAAATCGGCATCAAGCTAAATCAACTTGCAGATAAATCTCGCACTGGAGGTCAATATGGAGAAATTGGAAGTTTGTATGGATTTACATTATTGGTCAAAACTGAAATATCCGAAAAAGAGGGTGTTGATATTAGGGTCAACAGATTTTTGATACAAGGCGAAGGCAACATAAAATATACCTACAACAACGGCATTATCGCAAAAGATGAAAAGTTGGCTGTGATGAATTTCCTCAATGCCCTAGAAAAATTGCCAAGTTACATCGAACAAGAAAAAAAGAAAATTGCCGAACTGAAAAAAGACCTGCCTGTACTTCAGGAAGTGGTCAATGGCACTTGGACAAAGGAGAGCAGGTTGAGCGAATTAAAAACCGAACTGGCGTCTATTGAAAGGAAGATACAGTTGTCTATTGCTCCCGAATCTAAAGAACAGGTGACTGAAGAGCAAGAAAAAACAATTAAAGTAGATGATGTTCAGGAAAGATCTTCTGTGCGATTGAGGGTTATGTAATTTTAATCAAATAAAAATAAGGAATTAAATCAATGCATAGAAAAAATGATATACAAAGCTGAAATTATGAATTTTACGGGAAACATTTCAAATGTTTTTCCAAGTATTCCTAAACTCATATCTTTGTCTCATTTCACTAATTACATTTGTAATAACTTTAGAATAATTGATTTATTAAAACTTTGCTTAAATAGAATTTACAAATGAAATGGATTACTAGAGAACGCCCAAAAATTGATAGAATAGCTTCTCCTTGGTTGATAAAAAAATTTGTGGACAAGGACGCTGAATTTATTTATGTTCCATTTAGCGAAGTTTTGGATAAAGCAAAAGAATTGAACGCTATTCCATTTGACATTCCCAATGTAGAATTTACACATTACGAAAAGCAAAGTACCTTTGATTATATTGTGAAAAAGTATGAGATTAAAGACCCAGCTATTCTAATTATAGCGGATATTGTTCGTGGTGCAGACACAGACAGACACGATATTGCAAAAGAATCGGCGGGACTTTGGGCAATTTCAACGGGACTTTCCTATAATATTACGGATGATTATAAATTATTAGAAAGTGGGATGATTATTTATGATGCGCTATACAGTTGGGTAACAAATTTATACAAACAAAATCATTTACAAAACAGTCCTTTTGAAAATCTCTTGCACGAAGTGTATCATAAATTTTTAAAGAACGAAAAAACAAATAAGAAGAAAACGCCTGCTTGGGTTAAAGATTTAAAAGCAATGATTCAGGATCAAATAGATACCCAATTTACTTTTGATCTAAAGAAAATATCTAATGATTTAGAACTTAATCCTTCCTATTTATCAAGAGAGTTTTCCAAGTATTTTGAAGACCTTAATTTTGGAGATTATGTTAGAAAACTACGAATTGAAAAAGCCATTACTCTTATTCAAAATTCAACCTATACACTTACCGAAATAGCGTATATGACTGGGTTTTCAGATCAAAGTCATTTTACGAGAATATTCAAGCAGAGTACAGGCAAAAACCCTTCTTCATACCGAAAAAAAATCACTGAAAAGTAATTCAGATACAAAAGGTAAACAGCATACTATTTCTATTTTGTTACTATTCATAGTTTTGTTTTTTAAATTGAAAACAAAAATGAAAGAGAACCCAAGATATAGTTTAAAAGAATTACTTCTTTATTTCCTAAAATTAGGTACAATTGGTTTTGGTGGTCCAGTAGCATTAGTTGGCTATATGCACCAAGATTTAGTTGAAAATAGAAAATGGATTTCAGAAGAAGAATATAAAGAAGGTTTAGCTTTAGCACAATTAGCACCAGGCCCATTAGCGGCGCAATTGGCAATTTACCTTGGATTTGTACATTATAGTTTTTTAGGAGCAACGTTGATAGGATTTGCCTTTGTTTTACCTTCTTTTATAATGGTGGTGTTTTTGGGAATCATTTATAAATTATACGGAGGATTGTCTTGGATACAAGCCGTTTTTTATGGCGTAGGTGCATCAGTTATCGGTATTATTGTAATGAGTTCCTATAAGCTGACTGTAAAATCTATCGGCAAATTTAATTTAACCTCTTTTAAAACGAATTGGTTATTGTGGCTGTTTTTTATAGTTGCCATAGTTGTAACATTGGTTACGCAACAGGAACAAGTTTTATTATTTGTGTTGGCTGGGATTATATATATGTTTGTCAAAGCACCACCAAAATGGTTTAATGGTAAAACTGCTAATTCTATTGTTTTATTACAAGTTGGTTTTTGGAGCTATGACAATTCTACTCTGATGAAAATTGCCATCTTTTTTGCCAAAGCGGGAGCATTTGTATTTGGTAGCGGATTGGCAATTGTTCCATTTTTACATTCAGGAGTTGTAATAGAAAACCAATGGTTGACGGAACATCAATTTGTTGATGCGGTTGCTGTGGCAATGATTACACCTGGCCCAGTTGTTATTACTGTTGGTTTTATTGGTTATTTAGTTGCTGGTTTTCCGGGTGCTTTGGTTGCTGCTTTAGCTACATTTTTACCCTGTTATTTATTTACAATTGCTTTGGCTCCATCCTTTAAGAAAATCGCACAAAACAAATCCATCAAAGCTTTTGTAGATGGAATTACTGCAGCGGTTGTTGGGGCATTAGTTGGAGCTGTTGGTGTAATTGCATCCAGAAGTATTTTGGATATTCCAACAACACTAATAGCTATTGCAACAATTTTTGCTTTACTTTATATCAAAAAAATTCAAGAACCTTATATTATTGCTGTTGCAGCAGTTGTAGGAGTTGTTATAAAATTAATACTATGAACAGAAAAGATTTTTTAAAATCAAGTACCTTGTTTGGAGCAGCAGCATTAATACTACCTACTACTAATGCGTTTGCTGAAAATTTAGCAGAGAATTCCATTGATAAATTAGTAGATGCCAATGGTAATTATATTCAGCAAACATTACCGTATAGCGAAAATTTTCTAGAACCTTATATGGATGCAGAAACTTTACACCTGCATTATACTTTTCATCACGGTGGAGCAGTTAAAGGAGCGAACAAAGATTTGCAAATGATAAAAAAAGCATTAGACGAAAACAATTTGGAAACAGTTGATTTTTGGACAAAAAAGCTATCCTATCATTTTTCATCTCATATTTTGCATTCCATATTTTGGACAAATCTAACCAATAAAAGTAATTTACCTAAAGGAGAGTTATTAAAACGAATTGAAAAAAGCTTTGGGAGTTTTGACAGATTGAAAGTTCTAATTGCAGCAACTGCCAAAAATGTTGATGGTAATGGTTGGGGTATTGTTGCATATCAACCTTATAGTGATAGTCTTGTAGTTCTACAATGTGAAAACCACGAAAAACTAACGCAATGGGGTGCAATTCCAATATTAGTTATTGATGTTTGGGAGCACGCCTATTATTTGAAATACAAAAACAAACGTACTGATTTTGTTGATGCGCTTTTTAATATCATAAATTGGGATAATGTAGCCTTGCGATTGAATGATGCGTTGAAATTAACATTGTAAATATTGAAATTAAAGTATTTAATTATAGAAGGATATTTGTTGTAAAAAATGAATATCCTTTTTTTATATGAAAACAAAGCCATTATCTCATTCAGCTACACAAAACTTTCATTTAGTCCAAGTATTCCTAGCATCAATTCTTTGTTTGCTTCATTTCGCTAATTACATTTGGTATATGATAAATGATTTTTTAATGCTAGTTATCCTCACGAAAACCAACCAAGTTAAAACACAAATTAAAATTAACTAACTTTAAAATTTAAAATTTGTCAATGAAATCAATATTTCAATATTTTCATCTTCACAATTCACTTTCAAAAGAAGCAGAAAATGCTATTTCTGAAATATCTTCTGTTATAACAATTAAAAAAAATCAAGAATTACAAACTTTTGGTCATACTTGCAAAACTATTTATTTTTTAAACACAGGAACAGCAAGGATTTATTATTACAAAGATGGAATTGATATTACAGAAAGCTTTGCTTTTGAAAACAATATTATCGCAAGAGTTGAAAGTTTATTCACCGGTAATCCATCCCGAAAGGCAATACAAATTTTAGAGGATAGTGAAATTGTAGCAATTAATGCTACTCAACTTTTTAAATTGTACGACACCTATCCTGAAATCGAACGATTATTTCGAAAAATATTTGAAGTTGCTTATGTAGATACTGTAAATAGAATTGAAGGAATTCAATTTCATTCAGCCGAAGAAAGATATAATGCTTTAATATCTGAAGAGCCAAATGTTTTAAAAAAAGTTCCTCTAAAACATATTGCATCTTATTTAGGAATTACCCAAGTAAGTTTGAGTAGAATAAGAGCAATTAAGTAATTATTTATCTTATGTTAAAGGATTAGTGTTTTTAAGTGTTGAATTTTGTAAAATAAAATAAATCAAAATGACACATATAAAAACAATTGACACAAAAACACTTCGAGATTGGTTAGAAACAGGAAAAGAGGTTTCTATAATTGATATTAGACCAATACAAGAACGAGTAGAATGGTATATTCCACAAAGTATTCACATCAATGCTTACGAAAAACTAAAAACAAATGACAAATCTGCTTTTCAAGGATTACATCTTGAAAAACATATTCCTGTAGTTGTGATTTGTGCAGGTGGCAAAACTAGTTTAATTGGAGCTGAAATATTGCAAAACCAAGGTTTTGATGCCTATTCTTTAGAAGGCGGAATGAAAGCTTGGAGTCTATCTTGGAATACTGCTAAAATTACTTTTCCAAATTTTGAAATCATCCAATTAAGACGAACAGGAAAAGGATGTCTTTCTTATATTGTAGTTTCCAATAATGAAGCAATTATAGTTGATGCTTCACTTCCAATCGATGTCTATCAGAAAATTTTAAAACAAGAAAATTTTACTCTAAAATATGTTGCTGAAACTCATATTCACGCTGACCACATTTCAAGATCAAAACAATTAGCAGAAAATAATAATGTTTCTTTACTTCTTCCGCATCCAAACAATGTAACTTTTAACTATGAGCCGATAAACAATAATACAATTTTTGAATTAGGAAATATTCAGATAATATCTTTAAAATCCCCAGGGCATACTTTAGAAAGCACTACTTTTTTAATAGATGGAAAAGCACTACTAACAGGAGATACTTTATTCATTAATGGAGTTGGAAGACCGGACTTAAAAGCCAATAACGACGAAGCATTAGAAAAAACAAAAAATCTATATCAATCATTACAAACATTGTTAGCACTTGATGAAAATAGTGTTGTTTTGCCTTCACATACAAGTCAACCGGTTGAATTTGACAATCAACCTATTCAAACAACTATTGGTTTTATAAAAAACAATGTAGCAATGCTACAACTAAATGAAAAAGATTTTACAGATACTATTTTAAATCGTATTCCATCAACTCCAACTAACTATTTAGAAATTGTAGCATTAAATTTAAAAGGAGATTTCAGTACTATAAATCCAATTGATTTAGAAGCTGGAGCAAACAGATGTGCAATTTCTTAACTTTAAAATCGCAATTAAAAATGAAAATTCTAATCATACTAAACGATGCGCCTTATGCTAATGAAAAATCATATAACGGACTTCGTACGGGCATACAATTATTGAATCAAATAAAAGATATTGAGATAAGCTATTTTTTATTTTCTGACGCAATTGGCTCAATCATTCAAAACCAAAAACCATCGGCTACAAAATATAATGCAGGAGAACTTATTGAAGAATTAATTAATAAAGGAGCTTCAATAAAAATATGCAAAAGTTGTATGGAAGCAAGAGGAAATATAAACCAAATTGAAGGTGTAGAAATTAGTAATATGGTTGAATACTCCGATTTAATTATTAATGCTGACAAAATCATAACTTTTTAATGGAAATAAAATTAGGATTAAAGGAAAACTGGAAACAGTTTTGGTTATTGGTTTCTATCAATGCGTTAGTAGGCGGAATGATAGGTTTAGAAAGAACATTATTACCTGAAATTGCAGAAAAAGAATTTCATCTTTCTTCAACATCTATTATTTTATCATTTATCATATTATTTGGATTATTTAAAGCAATAACCAATTATTTTGCAGGAGTATTAGCCAATAAATTTGGCAGAAAAAAACTGCTCCTTTATGGTTGGATTATTGGAATTCCAGTTCCTTTCATTCTCATATATGCCAACAATTGGAACTGGATTTTATTTGCAAATATTTTATTAGGTATAAATCAAGGGTTAACCTGGTCAAGTACGGTTGTAATGAAAATGGATTTAGTCGGCGAAAAACAGCGAGGTTTTGCAATGGGATTAAATGAATTTGCAGGTTATGGAACTTTAGGACTTGTTGCTTACGCAACAAGTTTAATAGCAAATAATTATGGATTAAGACCTTATCCATTTTATATAGGGATTGCAATTGTAATCTTTGGAACACTATTAACGTGGTTTTTTGTAAAAGATACTTCTGGACACGTTAAAAAAGAAACTCAAATAAATAATACAATTCCATTATTAAAAAACACATTTACAGAGACAAGTTGGTTAAACAATAATTTAGGTTCTGTAACTCAAGCAGGATTAATAAATAATTTGAATGACGCAATGATTTGGGGAATAATGCCTATTTTATTAGCACAAAGAGGATTTGAAATTGACAATATTGGGATAATTACGGCAACCTAT
Organism: uncultured Flavobacterium sp.; assembly: GCA_963511475.1. GTDB lineage: Bacteria > Bacteroidota > Bacteroidia > Flavobacteriales > Flavobacteriaceae > Flavobacterium. The sequence continues at coordinate 20,953 of CAUPJC010000017.1, read as the reverse complement.
CCTATTGTTTGGGGATTAGGGCAATTAGTAACTGGAAAGCTTTCAGATATTTATTGCAAAAAAGATTTACTTTTTTGGGGAATGTTATTACAAGGTGTTGCGATAGTTTTTTTGGTTTTTTCTACAACAATTTTTCATTTTGTAACTATTTCAGTCTTATTAGGTATTGGAACAGCAATTGTATATCCAACATTTTTATCAAGCATTGCAGAATATACAAATCCAGAACAAAGAGCAAAAACTATTGGCGTTTTCCGATTTTGGAGAGATTTCGGTTATGTCATTGGTGCTATACTGACTGGTGTTTTAACAAACATATTCAGCATTGAGTTTTCAATTGGTTTTATTGGTGTATTAACTATTATTTCGGCAACAATTATTATTTATAGAATGTCTTGTAAAATAAAATCCAAAAGACTTTTTAAAAAGTATTCCTAACATCAATTCTTTGCTTGCTTCATTTCACTAATTCCATTTTGTAATAATGAGAATATCTCATTCTCCTGAAAATTCTATAGTAAACATTTGATTCGAAAAATCATAAATACGGGTCTGTCCTTCTTCATAAAAGGTTTTTTCTGCTAGTCCTTGTACCTCTTTTGTAGATAAATATGCCATTATTTTATCATCCTTAAAATTTATGATTTCTCCTTTTTTTATTAATTCAAACTCTTTGTAATTGACTGAAATTGTTTGTGGGTAGTTGTATATTTTATTTCCGTTTGCATCATTGAAACTTATTCTGTTTTGCTCTTTATGGTAGGTGTATAATCCACCGTTTTTTTTATTATGAAGCAATAAAGTTACATCATTATCTATAATTGTTATCTCATATGTGGTCTTAATCATGACTTAATTGTTTAAATATTCCATTTTCATGCTGAATTCTTTTCTTGGAATAGGATATTATTGTGTTTACAAATTAATTATTTTACTTTAAAGTTTTCTAAAATAGGAGTTGTCAAATTCTAGAAAAAAACAATCAAAAATCAGTATGAATATTTAGTGATGGATTGATTGTAATTTAGGAATTATTCTTTGGTTATTACATTTATCAAAAAAGGCATATTTGCAATAAAAAGTCTTATTGGAAATTTCTTAAAAATTATTTTTAGGCAAAAGTACTATCGTAATTATTTATTTACAAAAATGATTTGATTAATTGGTCTGTACAATACCCACTTTTAGTGATATTTAATAAAGTTTAATTAAAATAATTGAGTTAAATATTTAGTTTCTGTATTATTTGATTTTGATAAATAGGTATCACTATGGTCATTCTTTCAATTGTTTTGTGAAATATTGTTTCTTTGAAAAATAAATCTATTAATGTTCTTTTTATTCCTTTTTAACAAGGTATTCTAAATCAGGATCATTTTTAATACGTTCCATTTCACTTTCAATAACTAGAACAATGTCCCATTTTATCTGTTTGTAATTGGCTTCAATTTCATGCTTCATCCTGTCTTCACCTTGTGCATCTACAAAGGATAAAATCTCTGGTATTTTTTGATAGGCTTTGGTTTCGGCAGCTACCTTATCATTGTCCACAACAATTTCAGCATGGAAGATCTTCTGTTCTATGCGTTCATCAAAATTGTCCGATACAGCCCCTACAAAAACACCTTGGGTCAATGTGGAAATTTTAGATGCGGGTATTAGACTGTCCAATTGTGTTGAAATTGATGTTGATGTATCATTCCGGTTGATTGATAAACTTTGTCTTTTCTGTAGCACCTTGCCAAAACGTTCCGAAAGATTTTTGGCAGTATCACCAACAACCTGACCGCTAAAAATATTACCTACCGTATTTTGAATAACTTTGCTTTCCTTGTCGCCGTAATCCCTTGTTAATTGGGAGAAATCCTGAAAACCCAAACAAACTGCTACCTTATTACTACGGGCAGTTGCGATAAGATTATCCAATCCTCTGAAGTAAATGGTGGGTAACTCGTCTATAATAACGGAACTCTTTAATTGCCCCTTTTTGTTAATGAGCTTTACAATTCTTGAATTGTACAATCCCAATGCTGCGGAGTAAATATTCTGGCGGTCGGGATTGTTACCAACGCACAAAATTTTAGGTGCTGCTGGGTTGTTAATGTCTAATGAAAAATCATTGCCTGTCATAACCCAATACAACTGCGGGCTAATCATTCTTGACAAAGGAATTTTTGCCGATGCAATTTGCCCTTGTAATTGATCTTGCGCTCCGCTTTGCCACGCATCCATAAAAGGAGATAGATAGTTTTCCAAATCGGGATATGAGGTAAGAATAGTAAATACATCAGAATACTTTTTGTTCAGCAATTCAATGGCATGTGGGAATGTACAATATTTACCGTCCTCATAGATTTTCAGATACCAGATAATGGCTGCTAAAAGGATAATTGGGCTTTCCACGAAAAAATCGCCTTGTTTCTGTATCCACGACCTATTGAGGTTTAGCATTATGGTGTAAGCGGCTTCGTAAGCATCTGAAATGTCCGTCATAAAATCAGGATTAAGTGGATTGCAACGGTGGCTCTTGCGTGGGTCATCGAAATTTATCACGTAGAATTTGGGTTGAACTTTGTACTTATCCCTGTGCTTCAATAAATGATTGTAGGCAATAGTAGAAAGGTCGTCAAACTTAAAATCATAGATGTACATCGAAAATCCCTTTTCAATTTGTTGCTTGATGTAGTTGTTTATGATAGCATACGATTTTCCCGAACCCGGAGTTCCCAACACAATCGAGGCTCGAAAAGGATTGACTATGTTTATCCAGCCATTGTTCCATTTGCCTTTGTAATAAAATTTTGTGGGAAGATTGACAGAATATTCGTTTTCCATCAGTTTGGTTTCCTGCTGAAAACTTTCATTCTCGTTGTTGAAAACATCGTCCATCAGATTAGTACGGAGCAATCGGCTTATCCAAACTCCAGCTACCATTAAAGCAACAAAACCTAAACCTGTGGTAAAAATGTACAGAAATGTAGCAGTTAATAAAGGTAGTTTCAACAAAGGAAAGTTCAGAAAAAACAAGACAAATCCAATTCCCAAAGCCACATAAATTTTAGTCCAGGTTATCTTTTCATTCTTTACGCCTTTTGTACCTAAACAACTTAATGCCAATAATACTAAAGCAAACAGCTTGGTATATAAGGTATGCGAAAACAGTCCAGCGGTGCGCTGAAAATTGCCTAATATTTTGTTGATTACGTCTAAAGTCCAGCCACGCTCCAAAAAGAAACCGTAGCAAAACCAATAAAGGTGCATCAGTACCAAAAGGATACTTACTGCCCGCATAAAAGCCATTATTTTGGCAAGCCCTCTTAAATCGTCTTCTCCCTGCATTATTTTAATTTTTAATGTTCGGGCGTGAATTTAAAAGCTATGCAGCTCGGCTATAAAATATGGCATTCAATGGCGATACGTGGCGTTATTTGGCTTTCTGTCTCTATTAGAAAATATACATTCAACGAGAAACACTTCTTTGTACATTTACATTTTAATATGTAAGATGAAATTTGACAAACATTTTCCAACAGAACAATTGAAATTCTAAATCAAATATTTTTTAGTGTTGGAGAATAAATTGGAAAATGAGTATGATTTTTTTGACTTTAAGTATTTCTATTGCAATGATGAAAGGTAATTCTTTATAATTATGATTTTTCAAAAACTCACAAGGTTTCGGAACTAGCATACCAAAGGAAAAAATATAGAAGAATACGAAGTTGCTATCGAAAAATATCTAAATGTGAAATTGGAATAAAGCACTATGAAAAAGATTTTCGATAAGTGGTATTTAAGTATGTTTGTAATTCCGATTATTCGAATCAAGAACAAAACCTGACGAGAAACAATTAAAAATAACAATATCTGGCAGAAAATATTTTATCAAGAATCATAACATTTATAAATAGAGTTTAGATGTCGTTTCGCAAACTTTTAACTCCCCGTCAATGTTAAACTATTTTGATAATAGAAACACAAATGCCTCAGCGGAATCGTTCAGTGCAAAAATAAAAGCTTTTATATCTCAATTTAGAGGAGTCAGAAATATAAATTTCTTCTTGTTCAGATTATCGATTTTTTTGCTTAATCAATGATAGCTTTTTCGAATAAAAAAAATATAAGTTCCTTATATACAAACTTTTTTTACTCGTAATTAAGGAGACAAATTAGCTCTGTCTTTTTAAATGTCATTGTGATTTTTTTATAAAAACCAACCCTGTTTTGGGAAATAAAGATAATTAACTACATTCGCAATCCTTTAATTATAAAGACTTTGAAAATAAAATAAAAAAATAGAATGACAAAGCTTAAATTTTTGAATAAAATTTATTTTTTACTACTCTTTTTTGGGGTCACAATGGTTGTAGATGCCCAAGAAATTATCTTAAAAAAAGGCCAAAGTTTTCCTTACGATTTGTCGGGTTTGGTTGCTATTTATAAAGACACAACGGCTAATTTAACCTTGAGCGACATTCAAAGTAAAGCCTTTGTAAAATCTAAAAAAAACTACCTCAACCTTCCATTTACAAACGATGTCCATTGGGTACGATTTACGCTCAAAAACAACAGCCCACAAACCCAAGATTTACTATTGGTATGGGCCAATATGCTGGCAGAGCGACTCGATTTTTATGTCCAAAACGATGCCCAAAATGGATACAACCACAAAATTCAAAAAATTATCACTTCGGAAACTGAACGAAAATTAGTCTATGAATTTCCAAAGATTCGGATTGTTTTACACCCCAATCAAACTAAAGCAGTTTATATAAAAGTGAGCAGCAAACGCGGGCAGTTTGCCTCCATCCGATTGTTTACAAAAGATACTTATTATGCTTCCAGACTAGAAAGTGCTGCTAACCAAGGGGTGCTTAATGGTTTTTTAATTTTTAGGCTTATTTTGATATTTACGCTTGGTTTTTGGGTTATCAAAGAGCGAACTTTTCAGTTCTATTCGCTTAATGTTTTTTTTAGATCCTTTGCCTATTGGGGTTATACCAATGTTTTTGCCCCTTTGGTCACCGATAGTCCAGATTGGGCTGCCAAGATTGATTTTTTGCTATACAGTAGCTTTTCGGTTGGAGTAGGATTATTTCTATTGTTTGCTACAGATATTAAGAAACTCCCAAAATGGAATGCAAACCTTATAAAAATTTCGCTTTCCGTCTCTGCGTTTGTAAGTGTTTTGGCGTTTTTTGATTATCAGTGGTATTGGCTCAAAACGGGTATAATTAACATTGTTTTATCGTCGGTATTTTTTTTAATTTTGATTGTTTATAGCTTATTCCAAAAAACATTTGTCGATAAGTTTTATGCTATTCCTATTGTTTTTGGGTTGGTTGGTACCACCTTACTTTTCTTTCCGCTCACAGGTTGGTTGGATTATTTGCCTTTTTATGCCTTTTCATATTTTTTGTTTTCATGTGAATTTCTAGTTTTTATATTCTTTTTGGGACGAATTATTAAAGGCTCTGAAAAGAAAAAAATACTTTCCGAACAACAATTGCAACTCAAACAACTTCAAAACAACCAACTCAAAGAGCTGGATGATTTAAAAACACGTTTTTTTACCAACATTTCGCACGAATTTCGTACACCGCTTACTTTGCTGGTAGGCCCATTAGACGATTTGCAAAAAAAATATCCTAGCGAAGGCATCTTAAAAATAATGCAACGCAATTTAAACAGGCTGCAAAATTTAATTAACCAAATACTCGAAATCTCAAAACTAGAAGCTGGAGAAATGCGTCTGCAAAAAGAAGAAGCAGATATAGCTCAGTTTTTGATACAAATTGTGGCTTCGTTTGAATCTTTGGCACAAGACAAAGGCATTGTTTTTAATTATTCGATACCTCAAAAAGCTGTTTTTGGGCATTTTGATTTGGATAAAATAGAGAAAATAATGACCAATCTGCTCTCAAATGCTTTCAAATTTACTCCTAGAAATGGGCGGGTTGTGGTAAAAATTGACTTTGAGGATTTGCATACACAAAACAACAAAAAACCTTCAAAAACAACACAATTACTACAAATAAACATTCAGGATTTTGGTATTGGTATTGCACCAGAACGCCTGCCTTATATTTTTAATCGTTTTTATCAAATAGACGATTCTAACCAACGTTTGCACGAAGGCAGTGGTATTGGTTTGGCATTAGTTAAAGAATTAATAGCTATATTAGAAGGAACTATTACGGTAGAAAGCAAATTAGACCAAGGAACAAAATTTACTTTGAATTTGCCGTATGAGCCTTTGAATTTGTTATCCGAAAATGCCAAACTACCCATTCTTAAATTGAAACCCGAAGTTGTTTTTGAGGAAAATAACAGCCGTTTTGAGGATTCCGAAAACAACGAAAATGCTCAAATTATGCTTATTGTTGAAGATAATCCCGATTTGCGCTTTTATATCGCTTCTATTTTCGAAAACCAATACCAATTGCTGATAGCTGCAGATGGCGAAGAGGGGTTGGCAAAAGCAATTGAATTTGTTCCCGACATTGTAATCTCGGATTTGATGATGCCCAAATTAGATGGTTTGAGCCTTTGTACAAAACTGAAAAATGATGAGAGAACAAGCCATATTCCTGTAATTATGCTTACCGCAAAAGCTAGTATAGACGATAAATTAGTGGGATTACAACAGGGAGCCGACGATTATTTATCTAAACCTTTTAATAAAGAAGAGTTGAGCTTGCGGGTAATTAATTTGATTCAGCAAAGACAGTTGTTGCGAGAGAAATACACCAACCAAACCATTTCCATTGAGCCCGAAATAGTTGTAATACCCGAGACAACACTGGAAGATTTGTTTATCGAAAAAGCACAAACGGTTATCCATAACTATTTGAGCCAGAACCAATTTGATGCCGCTACTTTTGCCAGCGAAATGAAGCTGTCTCCAGTACAATTGCGTAGAAAATTAAAAGCCATTACCAACCAAACCAGTACCGAGTTTGTACGGAATTACCGCCTAGAAAAAGCTTCAGAAATGCTCAAAAAAGGCGACAAAACGGTTTCGCAAATTGCTTATGAAGTGGGATTTGAGAGTCTGCCTTATTTCTCGAAAGTGTTTCAGGAGAAGTTTGGTAAGACGGCTTCGGAGTGGCGGTAAGAGGATAATGTTTGTTTTGAGGAACAAAAAGCACAAAACAAGGAACAAAATGACAATTATTTTAAAAAAGCGACTGTTTCAAATTGAAACAGTCACTTTTTTTGTCAAAATGAGGAAGAGAAAGTCTTTTTTGGAGCAAGGAGTTGGTGTGGTTTTGTTGGAAGTTTGGACTAAACTATAAAAACATATGTTATGAAAGATTTACCAATTTTTACTACAAGTAATCCAGCACTTTCTCGCTGGCAATCTTTTATCGAAGAGTATTTGATAGAAGAAAATCCAACACTATCTATTTCAGAAATTAGAACCCTACCATTATCTCAAGGATGTTGGTTATTTGTAAAAATGAAGCTAGAAGGCAAAAAAACTACTGTACCAACAGCTGATTTTGAAGATGAAAATATAGCCCATCAGGCTTATGCCAATGAGTATTTTTTTGATACCATACAAGAATATCTGTTAACTAGAAATATTGTTAATTTTAATGAGAGTATTGATGCTTGGAATTACAGCACGGACAAAACTTGGGATTGGATGAGAACTACAGGTTGGAGATGGGTAACCAGCTGGATGTGTCCTGGGGGTGTTTCAAACATTTATAGAAAACCAAAAGACAAAAATTTTAGTGTAATTGATTGGGTTTTACCCAAGAACTCAAGAATTGCACTTATAGGAGATTGGGGTACATCGAATGATGATGCAAAAGAATTTTTGAAAGCATTGATAAACGACGGTGTTGATTGTATTATTCATTTAGGCGATGTTTATTATTCAGGTACTACAGCAGAGTACAAAAATAATTTCATTAACATTATTCGTAACTTGACAAATGTACCAGTTTTTGGTATTCCAGGCAATCACGAATATTACAGTCAAGGAGAGGGTTTTTATTATATGATTGACACTATAAATCAAAATATCCCAAAAACAAATGCGAAACAATCCGCCAGTTATTTTTGTTTAAAAACAGAAGATGATAGTTATCAGTTTGTTGGGTTAGACACCGGTATTAATGATGGAAACCCTGTAAAAACATATTTTTCACCTCCTGCACCAGGATTAAAAAGCCAAGATGACTATGCCTGGGCAATTGATAAAATTAAAAATTTTAAAGGAAAAACAATTATGTTATCTCATCATCAATTGTTTTCGCATGTTGGAGGGTTAAATTCCGATTCATACGGTGATAGTTGTGCTAATCCAAATTTATATAAAAATTTCGCCCCTTATTTTAATAAAATTGCAGCTTGGTATTGGGGGCATGAGCATAGTTTTGCACTTTATAATCAAGGTGCTTTTGGTTTAAATCAAGGTCGCCTTATTGGAAGCAGTAGTTACGAGCAAGCTATCTCGGATGACCCTTATGCAGATAATTATCCTTTGGTACCTTTTGATTCTAAAAACCAGCAATTATCTCCAAATAAAGGTTATGATGACGATGACGATGCAGATTATTATTATCCTCATGCAGGAGCTTTACTAACTTTGAGTGAAGACACCAAACCTAAGATTGAATATTTTCGTTATCCGTCATGGAAAAATAATCACGCACCCCAAAATCCACAATTGGAAAGTATAACAGAAGAAATAATTAGTAATCCAACTAAAACACCTACGGGAATTTGGGAATATAATAGAAAAATAGATAGTAGTAACTTTAAATCTGATAAAGCACCCGCCATTTGCTTATACGAAAATATTATTTATACAGTTTTTACAAATCCTGATGATAATAATCATCTTTGGTGGTGTAAAATAATTTATAAGGATAGTAAACTTCAAAAATTTAAGTCAGAAAAGCTTCCATCAAAAAATTATTCTAAACAATACGATAAAAATAATGATGATGATACACCATCATCCAAAACCAATCCAGTACTAGTAGAATTTAAAGGCACTTTGTATCTTGCTTACACAAACAAAGACAGTAACCATGACAATGAAACACTGTATTGGTGTACTTATGATATTGCAAACAATTTATGGACCAAAATGGGGGAGATACTTTGTAATGGTAATGCGTTGAGAACAAGTAGAAGCCCTTCTATAGTGGTTCATTTAGACAAAATATACTTATTTTATTTAGAGAAAGACGCTATTGTGAAATCTGTAATATGTGATGGTAATCAATGGCTATTAAACGCAATTGCCTTTCCGCAAGCCACAAATAATACTTCTTTTTGTCCTGCAGTTGTTAGCATTCAAGAAAATTTATTCATGATTTATGCAGACACTTTAAACAAATTGTCTTTTCTTAGAATCGATGGAAATAATCTATGCTATGATTTAGGTTTTATAAATAATGGAAGTATTGATAAATTTGTAACTACAAAACGACACGTTTCTATTTGTACTGATGGAAATTTTGTGAAAATTTTATATGTAAATGATTCTAATTCTATCAACTGGGCAACTATGGATTTGGGGTTTTATAATGATCAAGAAGAATTCGTTTTTTATGACTTTGACAAAGGGGAAAAAGGTATTTGGTGTGGTGGTATTCCTGTTTTATGCAAAACCGATGCAACAATGCAAACTCAAGATTTTGCTGCCTATACCTGTAATGATGAAATGACAATAATGGTTTATCCAGGAAAAAGCAATACCGATATTTGGTATTCTATACAAAATAACAACGAATTATAAATTTGAAAAAGTATTGTTTTACAATGTATTACCGCCAAAATCTAATTAACTACATGGCGGTAGTACTTTGGTTTATACCCAATGTCATTAAGTTAAGGAATTGCTCTTTTTGTTTTCACGCAGATTTCGCAGATTTACGCAGAAAAATCAGTTAAAATCTATTGAATCTGCGTGCTATTTTTTTCTTTTTCCTCTTAACTTAATGACATTGGGTTTATACCCTTAATAAAAACAACCTTCAATCGCTGCAAAAAGTCAAAACCCTGACCAACAAGCTCCAACAAACATCCACCACCCAAAATTTGTCCAAAACGAGTAACAGATTGTTCGTTTTGAGATAACACTTGCGTGGTTTTTTGCTGCAATTTTGTAGCTGGAATTATTATACAAACCCTATTAGGGTTTTAAACCCTAATAGGGTTAACAACAAACAAACCGTTTTTTCATGAAAAAAATATACACCCTACTATTTGTTTTGATTACTGTTGCACAGGTACAAGCACAAGCTTTCATTACGACTTGGAAAACCGATAATGTAGGTACATCCAACGCTACTTCTATAACCATTCCTACCACAGGCACAGGCTATAATTATGAGGTAGATTGGAACAATGACGGCGTTTTTGAGCAAACGGGTGTTACAGGCAATGCAACCCACGATTATGGCACAGCAGGTACTTATACCGTAGCAATTCGAGGGGCTTTTCCTAGAATTTATTTTAATAATGCAGGCGACAGAGCCAAAATTATCGATATAAAACAATGGGGTAGCATTGCTTGGACAAGTATGAATAATGCTTTTTATGGCTGTACCAATTTGAACAGTACGGCTACCGATGTGCCTAATTTATCGGCAGTTACAAATACAGTAGGTATGTTTTATAATGCCACCGCTTTCAATGGTAGCATTGGTGCTTGGAACGTGAGTAATGTTACCAATATGGGTTTTATGTTTGATGGTGCCACCGCTTTCAATCAAAACATTGGTTCCTGGAATGTTGCTAGTGTTACATATATGGCTAATATGTTTAGTGGTGCAAAAGCTTTCAACCAAAATATTGGTTCTTGGAATGTAGGTAGTGTTACGAACATGGTGGGTATGTTTCAAGGTGCCAGCGCTTTCAATCAAAATATTGGTTCTTGGAATGTAGGTAGTGTTACAACCATGCCGAATATGTTTCAAGATGCAACCGCTTTCAACCAAAATATTGGTTCTTGGAATGTAGGTAGTGTTACGAACATGGTGGCTATGTTTCAAGGTGCCAGCGCTTTCAATCAAAATATTGGTGCTTGGAATGTGGAGAATGTTACGAGTATGAGTTTTATGTTTAATGGAGCCACCGCTTTCAATCAAAATATTGGTTCTTGGAATGTAGCTAGTGTTACGGGTATGAGTTATATGTTTAATGGAGCCACCGCTTTCAACCAAAATATTGGTTCTTGGAATGTAGGTAGTGTTACGAACATGGTGGGTATGTTTCAAGGTGCCACCGCTTTCAATCAAAATATTGGTGCTTGGGGTAGCAAACTCAATGCAGCAGTTAGTATGACAAATATGCTAAACAATTCTGGCCTAAATATTGCCAACTACGATGCCACGCTTACTGGTTTCAATACAGGAACAGTAACGGGTAGAGGTTTGGGAGCAATAGGTCTAAGATACTGTACTGCCACAGCTGCTAGAGCCAATTTGGTAAAATCGATAGCCACAGGAGGCAAAGGCTGGACAATTACTGGAGATACTTCGGGCTGTCAAGAAATTAATGTTTTAGGAAACAATGCAACTATAGCCAGCGGCAGTACCACACCCACAACAGCCAACCACACCGATTTTGGTAGTGTAGATACTGCTTCGGGAACGATAGTACGTACTTTTACGATTCAAAATACAGGTACAAATGCATTAAACCTTACTGGAACGCCAAGCGTAGCTATTAGTGGTGCCAACGCAGGAGATTTTATAGTAACAGCCCAGCCCACAAGCCCTATAACAGCGGGTAGTACCACTTTTAATATTACCTTCAACCCATCGACAGGAGGATTGCGAACGGCAACCATTACCATTGCCAATAATGACCCCACCAAAGGCACTTATACTTTTGCTATACAAGGCTTTGGTTTTCCACCAGCCATTATCAAAAACGTAAGTTGTAGCGGTGGAAATGATGGAGCTATAAGTTTGGGTGCTACCGAATTATTGGCAGGTAATTTTGCATCTAATAATAACGGTGGTGGTATTAGTTTTGATGTAACCCTAAATAAAGCATTAAAAGTTACAGGATTTGATTTGAATATAGCAACTACGGGTACTGTTCAATTTTATTATAGATTAGGTACAGGCATTGGTAATGAGTTAAATTCCTCGGGTTGGATATTAGTAGAACAGGCAACTTTGACAGCTGCGGGTATAAATAATCCAACAACCTTTAATTTAACAACACCGCTCTCACTTGCTGCAGGCAATTATGCCTTTTATATTGTAGCATATTCCAATATTCGTTATATAAATGGTACTGATGTAGCCAATGTTTGGCAATCAAATGCTGACATATCTATCTACGAAGGCAAAGGAAGATCTGTGGTAAGTGTGGGCAATGAATTTGCTGTAACACCAACACTTCCAAGAAAATTTTCTGGAAACATTAATTATGATAGCGTTTCATATAGTTATGCTTGGTCTAACGGTGCAACTACCAAAAACATAAGTGGTCTTACAGCAAATGAGTATAGCTGTATTATTACAGGATCCGATGGGTCAATTGGAAGTCAAACCTTTACGGTAAGTCAATCACCTGCCATTTCAATAATCGCAGGTATAGCCACCAACCCAAGCACTTGTGCTGGTACCAACGGAAGTATTGCCTTTGCAACCACCAATTTGCCAAACGGAACTTATACTTTGGATTATTCTAAAAACGGAACGCCAACCACAGCAAGTATAACCATTGCTGCCAATGCCTTTAGCTTATCGGGATTATCGGCAGGAACTTATACTCCGTTTTCGATAACCAATACAGGATGTACAGCTTCTACAACAACGTCTAAAGTGTTGACCGATCCAACAACCATTGGCGGTACGGTTGCTGGTGGTACTACTATTGTTTCGGGCAATACAAGTGCTTCGTTATCCTTGTCGGGACATACAGGCACGGTAACCAAATGGCAAGCTGCCGTGAGTCCGTTTACAACTTGGTTGGATATTGCTAGTACAGCTGGTGTAACAGCTTATACCTCGGGAGCATTAAGCCAAACCACCCAATTTAGAGCCGTAGTTCAAAACGGTAGTTGCCCTGTGGCGAATGCAACGCCTACGACTGTTACTGTTACTCCAGCAGGAACTCCTTTCATTACCACCTGGAAAACCGATAATATAGGTGCATCAAATAGTACTTCCATAACCATACCCACCACTGGCACAGGTTATAATTATGATATAGATTGGAACAATGATGGTACTTATGACCAATTGGGTGTTACTGGCAATGTAACCCACGATTACGGTACAGCAGGCACTTATACCGTAGCCATTAGAGGGGTGTTTCCTGGTATCTATTTCAATAATGGCGGAGATAGATACAAAATACTCAACATAAACCAATGGGGAAGCATTGCTTGGATGAATATGAGTAGAGCCTTTTATGGTTGTGTCAATTTGAATAGTACCGCTATTGATGTACCCAATTTATCGGGGGTTACAGATATGAGTTCAATGTTTCGAAATGCCTCGACTTTCAATGGAAACATTGATTCTTGGAATGTAGCCAATGTTACCAATATGAACTCTATGTTTAGTAATGCCTTGGCTTTCAATGGAAATATTTCTTCTTGGAATGTAGCCAATGTTACCAATATGAATGCTATGTTTTATAGAGCCATAGCCTTCAATCAAGACATTAATTCTTGGAATGTAGCCAATGTTACCAATATGAGTTCTATGTTTTCTGGAGCCGTGGCTTTCAATCAAAACATTAATTCTTGGAATGTTACGAAAGTTAACAATATGGGTAGCATGTTTAATGGGGCAAAGTTTTTCAATCAAAACATTAATTCTTGGAATGTAGTAAATGTTAACGATATGAATTCTATGTTCGAAGGAGCCACAGCTTTCAATGGAAACATTGGTTCTTGGAATGTTACCAATGTTACCAATATGAATGCTATGTTTGATAATGCCACAGCTTTCAATGGAAACATTGGTTCTTGGAATGTTGCCAATGTTACCAATATGGCAGCTATGTTTGGTGATGCATTGACTTTCAATCAAAACATTGGTTCTTGGAATGTTGCCAATGTTACCAATATGAGTGCTATGTTTGATACTGCCACCGCTTTCAATCAAAACATTGGTTCTTGGAATGTAGCCAATGTTACCAATATGGCAGGTATGTTTCAATATGCCACGGCTTTCAATAAAAGTCTAGCCTCTTGGGGAACAAAATTTAACACTGCGGTAAATTTGATTGATATGCTAAACAATTGCGGTATGAACCTAGCCAACTACGATGCCACGCTTACTGGCTTCAACGCAGGCACAGTAACAGCTAGAAGTTTGGGAGCAACAGGTTTAAAATACTGTGCCTCTGCAGTAGATAGAGCCAATTTGGTAAAATCGATAGCCACAGGAGGCAAAGGCTGGACTATTACTGGCGATGCCTTGAGTGCTACTTGTGTAACCGAAATCAATATTACAGGCAATGCTACAATTATTGCTAATACTAGTACCACCCCAACACCTACCAATCATACCGTTTTTGGTTCGACAGATGTAGCATCAGGCACTATCGCAAGAACCTTTACTGTCGAAAACATTGGAAATGCTACTTTGAATCTAACAGGAAATCCAATAGTAGCCATCAGTGGAACCAATGCAGCCGATTTTACAGTAACAACCCAACCTACAAGCCCTATAAACACCTCGGGAAGCACAACTTTTATAGTTACTTTCGATCCATCGGCAGCAGGAACTCGCACGGCAACCGTTTCTATTGCTAATAATGATGCCGATGAAAACCCTTATACGTTTGCTATTCAGGGAACAGGGACAACGCCTTTCATTACCACCTGGAAAACCGATAATGCAGGAACATCAAATAGCACTTCGATAAGCATTCCTACCAATTCCAGTTATAGCTACAATTATGATGTCGATTGGAACAACGATGGTTTTTTTGAACAAACAGGAATTACTAGCAATGTAACCCACGATTACACCACAGCAGGAACTTATCAAGTAGCTATTCGAGGGACTTTTCCAGCCATAAAAATAAACAACTCGGGAGATAGATTAAAACTTTTAGAAATTAACCAATGGGGTTCGGGAGTTTGGAACGGCATGGATGCGGCTTTTTTTGGTTGCGAAAATATGGTGGGCAACTTTACCGATGCTCCAAAATTTGCTCCGAGTGCTACACTCTACAAGATGTTTCAGGATTGCAAAAAATTTAATTCGGATTTGAACTCTTGGGACATGACCAATGTGCGAGAAACCAACTATATGTTCGCAGGAGCAACTCTTTTTAATGGTGTCATTTCTTCGTGGAATATAAGCAATGTTACTGCCACAGGAAGTATGTTTCGAAGTGCAAGTGCTTTCAATCAAAACATAGGCACTTGGAATGTGGGAAATGTTACCGAAATGAGTTCTATGTTTTATGGAGCAATATCGTTTAATCAAGACATAAACTCCTGGAATGTGGCAAAAGTTACCAACATGGGCTTTATGTTTCATGGAGCGATAGCTTTTAATCAAGATTTAAACTCTTGGAATGTGGCAAAAGTTACCGATATGAGTTATATGTTTCTAGACGCTAAAACGTTCAATAAAAACATTGTTTCTTGGAATGTAGAAAAAGTTACCAATATGAATGCTATGTTTTCTGGAGCAACAGTATTTAATCAAGACATCAACAATTGGAACGTAACAAATGTTACCAATATGCAGCGTATGTTTTTTAGAGCAGCCTCCTTTAATCAAAGTCTAAGCTCTTGGAATGTGGCAAATGTTACCGACATGAGTAATATGTTTGCCAATACAACAGTTTTTAATCAAAGTTTAGCCAGTTGGGGTACAAAACTTAATGCTTCTGTTAATTTGAATGATGCTTTAAACAATTCAGGTTTAGACATAGCCAACTACGATGCCACGCTTATAGGCTTCAACGCAAGTACAGCAACTTCAAGAGCATTGGGTGCCGCAGGTTTAAAATACTGTCTAGCGGCGGCCGACAGAGCTAATTTAACCATAGCAATAGCCTCTGGTGGAAAAGGCTGGATGATTATGGGCGACTCCGTTGCTTGTTCGGATATTAACCTCAAAGGAAACAATGTAGCTATAGCAAACAATGACGGCACACCCTCAACAACAGATGCTACTGATTTTGGCGCTGTAGATATTGCCTCAGGAACAATTGTAAAAACCTATGCGATAGAGAACATAGGTTTAGCCGACTTAAACTTAACAGGCACACCACAAATAGTCATCAGTGGCACAAACGCAACTGATTTTTCGGTAACAACCCAACCTACTTCGCCAGTTGCAATAAATGGAAATACTACTTTTGTAGTTACTTTCGACCCATCGGCAGCTGGCTTACGAACTGCAACAATTTCTATTGCAAATAACGATGGAGATGAAAACCCTTATACGTTTGCTATTCAAGGAACAGGAACCGTTACCCCTTTTATTAGCACTTGGAAAACCGATAATACAGGCACATCAAATAGTACTTCGATAACTATTCCAATTAATAGTTTTTACAGTGGATATAATTACGAAGTAGATTGGAACAACGATGGCGTTTTTGAGCAAACAGGCGTTACCGCTAGTGTAACTCACGACTACGGCACAGCAGGAACTTATCAAGTAGCTATTCGAGGCACTTTCCCAGCCATAAAAATAAACAACTCGGGAGATAGATTAAAACTTTTAGAAATCAACCAATGGGGGTCTGGTGTTTGGAATGACATGGATGCGGCTTTTTATGGTTGCGAAAATATGATAGGCAACTTTAGCGATGCACCAAAATTTGCCCCGAGTGCGACCCTGTATAAAATGTTTCAGGATTGCAAAAAATTCAATTCCAATTTGAACAATTGGGACATGACCAACGTGCGAGAAACCAGTTTTATGTTTGCAGGAGCAAGCCTTTTTAATGGTACTATTTCTTCGTGGGACGTGTCAAACATAACCAACATGCAATCGATGTTTAGAGACGCAAGTGCTTTCAATCAGGATATTACTCAATGGAATGTGCAAAATGTTTTATACATGGACTTAATGTTTTATGAAGCAGGAGCATTCAACCAAAGTCTAGCCAATTGGGGAACAAAACTAAATTTATCTGTTGATTTGAATGGATTTTTAGACTACTCGGGTTTAGATATGTCAAATTACGATGCCACATTATCGGGATTTAATGCAGGAACTGCTACAGGTAGAAATTTGGGAGCATTGGTTATGAAATATTGTGCTTCTAAACCCGATAGAGATAATTTAATAAAACCAATTGTTGATGGAGGAAAAGGCTGGACAATTTCTGGAGATTTTAATGGTTGTACCGATATTAATCTAATAGGAAACGGAACAAGTATTGCAAACGGAAGTAATGTTCCAAACCTCACAAATTTTACCGATTTCAGGAGTGTAAATACAACAATAGGAACTTTTGAGAGAGCGTTTTATATTGAAAATAGAGGAGCCTCACCTCTAAATTTGACAAGCACTCCGCTCATTAGCATCAGTGGGGCCAATGCTAGCGATTTTACAGTAATACAATTGCCAAGCACTGCAACAATAAATGCTATTAGCTCCACTCGTTTTAAAATAGCATTTGATCCCTCGTCAGTAGGTTTGCGTACTGCGATTGTAAGCATCTCCAGTAATGATCCAGACGAAAGTCTCTATACTTTTGCCATTCAGGGTACAGGAAACGCAGGCTGTATTCAAGTAGCCGATGCTACCGAAACAATGACTTGGAAGGGTTGGCAAAACTCCGATTGGGCAAATCCTTGCAACTGGTCGCCCAATGGTGTGCCAACGGATACAAATGCTACTATAATAGAGGATGCCACAAACGACCCTGTGGTATTGAATGGTACTTCTGCCAAGGCTTTTCAAGTGGATATTAAAACAAATAGTACCTTGACTGTAAATGCTGGTGCTACGATGGATTTAATAAACAGTAACAACGACGAAGGCTATTTAATCTTAAACGGTCCAAACAGTTCGTTACTTAATGACGGAACTATTACTATAGGAGCTGGAGTTACAGGTTTATATATCGGAATTTATAGTATTAATGTGTCAAACACTATTGCCAATAAAGGAAATATAAATTTGAATACGCTATTTGGATTTGCCAACATTAATAGCAATGCAACGTTTACGAACGAAAGTACAGGAGTTTTTAATGGTAATTTTCATAACCAGTTTGGAACTATTAATATTACCAACCACGGGACAATAAATACACCAACACTAGCAAACGATTTTATTAAATGCTACGCTCCAACAGATGCAATAAACTTGGTTAATGATGGTACTATAAACATAACAACTGGAGCGGGTATTTCAAACGCTACAGCTAGCACCTTTAACAATTTGGCTTGCGGTAAAATAACAATGACTTCTGGGGATTATATCAATGCAGGCACAACCACCAATGCAGGTTTGATTGCAATAACCAATACACTAAACAATGCAGGAAGCTTTAGCAATACGGGTGTTTTAAACTATGGAACCCTAACGGGAAATGCTATTATCGGTACCGATTTTGTTACCGTTAACAATAACCCAATGCCAATATTTACGTATGGAGCAAGCTTTAGCGGTACAATAAACGGTATTTTTACCGATGCTGCTGGCACGATACCAGCAGGAACATTTGTAGCACCCAATACATTCACAGTTTCGTCCATTGTGCCAGCAGGCTTGCAAACCTTGTATGCCAAATTTACACCCAATGGTGGAGCTTGTAGTCATATAGTGCCTTTTACGTATGATAACCCATTCCCAGAAATCAATATTACAGCTAATGCTATTGCTATTACAACTGGAAGCACTACACCATCCACAACAGATAACACCGATTTTGGTTTGACCGATGTTGCCTCGGGAACACTAATCAAAACCTTTACAATAGAAAATACAGGTGCTGGATTTTTGAATTTGTCAGGAACTCCTCTGGTCAACATCAGTGGAGCAAACGCAGGAGATTTTACAGTTACTACTTTACCAAACAACGCTATCGCTACTGGTGGAAGTACTACTTTTGCCATTACTTTTGATCCATCGGCAGGAGGCTTACGAACTGCAACAATTTCTATTGCAAATAATGATGCAGACGAGGCAACTTATACCTTTGCCATTCAAGGAATGGGTTGCGATGCGGCAATTAGTGCAGGAACAATTACTCATCCAACAACTTGCTCGGGTACAAACGGAAGTATCGCTTTTTCTTCAACCAATTTACCCGATGCAACGTATTCTTTACATTATACTAAAAACGGAACACCAGCCACAACAAGCATTAGCCTTTCGGCAAATGGGTTTGCGTTGGCTGGTTTAACTTCTGGAACTTATACTGATTTTAAAATCAATTATTTGGGTTGCACAGCTTCGGATGGGACATCAAAACAATTGATTGATGATGCCGACACAACCGCTCCAGTTGCTGATGTTTCGACCTTGCCAACTATAAACGCCCAATGTTCGGTTGCGAGTTTAACCGCTCCAACAGCTACGGATGCTTGTGCAGGAAGTGTTGTTGGAACAAGCAATGCAGTGTTCCCAATCACGACTTCCACAACCATAACTTGGACGTATTCGGATGGGGTTAATTCATCCAATCAAAATCAATCAATTAACATTCAAGATACAACCGCTCCAGTTGCCGATGTTTTGACCTTGCCAACTATAAACGCCCAATGTTCGGTTGCGAGTTTAACCGCTCCAACAGCTACGGACAATTGTGCAGGAACAATCACAGCAACAACAAATGCAGTGTTCCCAATCACGACTTCCACAACGGTAACTTGGACGTATTCGGATGGTGTTAATTCATCGCAACAAAATCAAACCGTAACCATTTCCGATACTACAGTTCCAGTTGCCGATGTAGCAACTTTGCCAGCGGTTAATTCACAATGTAGTCTTGCAAGTCTTGTTGCTCCAACAGCTACGGACAATTGTGCAGGAACAATCACAGCGACTACCAACACGATATTCCCAATCACAGCTTCAACCACCGTGGTTTGGACGTATTCTGATGGTGTAAATTCATCACAACAAAATCAAGTTGTTACTATTGTAGATAACATTGCCCCAGTTGCCGATGTAGCATCTTTATCGAATGTCAATTCGCAATGTGCCATTTCTAGTCTTGTTGCTCCAACCGCAACAGACAATTGTGCAGGAACAATCACAGGAACAACCAACACGATTTTCCCAATCACGGCTTCCACAACGGTAACTTGGACGTATTCGGACGGTGTCAATTCATCGCAACAAAATCAAATTATTAACATTCAAGATACGACTGCCCCAGTTGCCGATGTAGTTTCTTTATCGAATGTCAATTCGCAATGTGCCATTTCTAGTCTTGTTGCTCCAACCGCTACCGACAATTGTGCAGGAACAATCACGGCTACAACCAATACGATATTCCCAATCACGGCTTCAACCACCGTGATTTGGGTCTATTCTGATGGTGCAAATTCATCCCAACAAAATCAAGTTGTTACTATTGTAGATAATATTGCCCCAGTTGCCGATGCGGTTTCTTTATCGAATATCAATTCGCAATGTGCCATTTCTAGTCTTGTTGCTCCAACCGCAACCGACAATTGTGCAGGAACAATCACGGCTACAACCAACACGATTTTCCCAATAACAGCTTCGACTACGGTGGTTTGGGTTTATTCTGATGGAACAAACACATCACAACAAAATCAATTGGTAACCATTGCAGATACCACTGCCCCAGTTGCAGATTCGGTTTCTTTGCCAACTGTAAACGCTCAATGTTCGGTTGCGAGTTTAACCGCTCCAACCGCTACGGATGCTTGTGTAGGAAGTGTTGTTGGAACAACCAATGCGACGTTTCCAATCACAACTTCCACAACCATAACTTGGACGTATTCGGATGGGGTTAATTCATCCAATCAAAATCAAATTATTAGCATTCAAGACAC
>CAUPJC010000016.1:0-100149 GCA_963511475.1 uncultured Flavobacterium sp. | reverse complement strand
GTGTCTTTTTCTTGCCCCAATTTTCATCAGGCCGTGTTCCCCATACTTTTTGTTCAATGAAAAGGTCTGCCATACAATCAGCGAAGCACCGCCTGCTCCAAGCAACAGGCAGATATAAGAGTTTACGCCAGCCATATACATCATCATTACAAGAATCAGTGTACCAAGCAGTCCGCCTGCAAAAATGAACAAGTATTGTGCTTTCAACCCCTTAAATTCTACTGTTCTTCCGATGCCTTTATTGATATTGTAATTCATAAGGCAAGGGATTAAAGGAAGAATGAACGTAAAATGGTAGCGGCTACGATTAAGAAGATACACGCACCAAACCAACTTGCTGCAGTCTTGCTTGTATCGGGATCTCCGCTACTGAACTTACCGTACACTTTAACCCCTCCAATGAGACCTACCACGGCTCCAATAGCGTAGATGAGCTGTGTGGCTGGATCGAAATAGGACGTAACCATTTGAGTGGCTTCGGTGATACCAGCTGAACCGTCTCCCTGTGCCAACACACTGAAGCCTGACAGTATTGCCATTGTTGCCAGCAGGATTTTTTTACTTTGTTTTTCCATGATTTTAACACTTTAAATTGTTATGTTTTTCCTGCTCCTTGCAGGTTTTCCAGACAAATATCTCATGGAAAAGGAGGTGTTATAACAAAATGGCCGTTTTTGGAATTACTTGGTAGTGAGTGGCATTATGATTAATGTTTGGGCATAAAAAAACGCCAGAGCTTTTGGCTCTGACGCTTCTTTTTTTTATCCCATAAAATGAATGTTTTACATTTTTCTACCCTTTTTTTGTTCAGGGAATATATCTGATAATTTTTTGGCTTCTATTTTCTCTTTTTGTTCCAATTTTTGTTCTTCAAGGTTTAACTTAATATTTTCTGGAATGTTGGTTTCCTTCCATGGTAGTGTTCTGGCTTTAAAATGCAATTGAAGAGTATCTTCTTTTATAAGGTGTCCGGGCCCAAAACCATATTTTATGTTCCAGCCAACATTATCCAATTCACTAAGATGTGGAAACTTTATCACTATGATTTCCTTGGGCAGTTCGGTAATGGTACGAATACCCACTTCCTGAAATTCACGCGTTTTTGGATTATAAGGAATAATATATGCCTGGTAATAACGATCATAATATTCCCTTATTTCAGATAAGTTTATTCCTTTGGACTTAAAGTCATCTTTTGGTCGAAGCTTGTCCATCACTAAATCAACATAAAAAGTGTGTCCAGCAATATCCAATGTTGGCAATATTTTTTTGTTCCATCGCAAATCAAGCGGACTTCCCGGTTTTATCGTCAATTCAAAATCTGTCTTTCCAGTGATTTCTTCTATTGTTAGGTTGTACTTTTTTGCCATGCCTATAGGATCGAGCTCTACAAGATTGGGGATTTTTATTTCCTTTGAATAGTTGCTATTGCCCAGAGCCATCGATGCTCCAAAAGGAAGAAAATTATTGATTGTCCTATCATACTGAAAACGGTAACCATCACCAACATACAGCATATTTTTAATGCTCATCCTGTTTTGAGGGTTGCCTTTTTCCTTTAATTCATTTCTTATAACATCTACAAAAAAATCCGTTCCTTCGATGTTCACTGTCGGTAATTCTCGTTCCATAATATTCTGTTTTTAAAGAACAAAGGGAAGCTGTCTTTTCAGACAAACTCCCCAATGTCAAAATCACTCAAATCATTTTTCCGCAAAGTGGAAGAACCAGCATCCGTTTCAGAAGAAAGGCTCCCGTCCAACAGCTCCGCTATTTTACGGGACGCACTTTCTATGGAATTTTCCAATAGGCTGAATAATTCAGTTCCTTGTATTTTCTGAACTATAGCAACCACTGTTTCCTTTTGAGAGGGCTCCAATTTATCTTTTTGCAGCAGCATCCCCACGGAGCTTAGTTCTTCAAAGGTAACCCCTTGGGCAAAACCGACATTCCCAC
This sequence comes from uncultured Flavobacterium sp., assembly GCA_963511475.1. Taxonomy (GTDB): domain Bacteria; phylum Bacteroidota; class Bacteroidia; order Flavobacteriales; family Flavobacteriaceae; genus Flavobacterium. Next base: position 98,193 of record CAUPJC010000016.1, on the reverse strand, counting down.
CAGAAATTCCATACCTGTTCCATTCTTCTTCCTCTTCCTCTTCCTCAAAATCAGGTATATTCTCAAAAACTTCGTCCAGTTCTTCCTGCGGAATTTGCATATCGACATCCTCCTCGCCGATTTCAATATCAAAATTATCTGTTTTCTGTTCCTGCTCTTTAATTTGGTTTTCTATGGCTCTTTTTGGCACTGAAAGGCTTCTCATCGGTTTGGGCTGCCCCATTATATCGGGTAGGTTCGGATTAGTTTTTTGCTGAGTTGGTTTTTGCTCCGTCCTTTTCTTGATAATTATCTTATCCTGCACCAAGAGCGCAATAATAATGAGCAGGCATATTACGATTACTGTTTCCATAATTATAAAATAGGTTTGTATTTATTGTTGAAACTTGTGGTAATCTGCTCACCAAACTCCTGAAAATGATATTCGAGAAGATTATCTAAGTAGGCGTAAATAGTTATCTTATCTTCGCCTATTACCTGTACGATTCGGGACAGTTTCTCATGAAAATCCGGTCGAATATATACCGTTTTGCCATCACGGGCATTGGTGTCAGGCCTTTTGAAAAATATACTTTCGTAATCCTGATCATTTACTTTTTTGCCTTTGTTCCGTTCCTTCGCTAAAGGCTTTTCCTGCAATGGTTTTATCGGAGTTTCTGGTTCTTCCTGCGGAAGTTGTAATCCCTCCTTCTTTATTCCATCTACCATCAAATTCATCATTAACTCTTCGTTGATTTCTGGAATTGCTTTTTTCTTATTGTCTTTTTCCATGCTATTACAATTGAACGATTCTTAAAAATTCCGTCATAAACTGGTCTAAGCGGCAAGCATTCATCAACCGTTCATCGGGAGGCATTAAAGTTGACCGAAAAACAGTTTTGGCACCCGCTTCACTCTCCTTGCGGAAACGTGTGCTGTTCATAATCTGACATTGCATTAGACTTAAACCCAACTCATCAATAAGTTTATTATAAACATCGTACAAGGGCGAGCGTTCACGACCATCTACCTGATTCCAAAACAGATTAATGGTTTCAATGGAGGTTTCTCCTTTTTTCATAATAACATCCTTCATCAGCTGTGTAAAAATGAGTGTACTTTCCATAACTACACGATCTGCTACAATAGGCGTGAAAATATGGTGCATCCCCGCCAGAGCTTTCAAAATACCGGGAGTGTTTACTGTTCCCGGAAGGTCAAAAAAGATAAAATCAACCGGAACGGAAGTTGATTCTAAAAAATCCTGCGCAGCCTCCAATACACCTTCAGCTTTATGCTGAATGATCGGATAAGCTTTTTTGTTAATAGTCGTAAATTGTTTGAATGCCACCCGTTTTAAAAACTCATTTTCCATCACCATAGCCAAATCACGAGTCTTCATTTTCATTAAACTATGTTGTGGAAAATCAGCATCGAATACGGCTACATTGTAGCCAAGACGATAATGTAGTGTACTGGCCGCAAGTGCCGTAAAGGTGGTTTTGCCAACTCCTCCCTTTTGGGACGAAAAAGCAATGAATACTGTTTTGTGTTCTGTTTTCATTTTTAACTGTATTTAATTATTTACTTATATCACTGCATAGATAGATGATTACCTACTATTGTTCGTACGTATGCAATTTTGTAGAAAGTTATGTGGCTATTTAAATAGGTATTGCTCTACTTATATACTGACATATGCGTATCTGTCTTTAGCCAACTACACAAATAAGTTTGTATCATCATGACTATCTATGTATAAACCCAAGTCTGTAAACCTGCACTTATGTAACCATGCCATTTTATATGCTCTTCTGTATTTATCAACATCCATAAACTTGTATACACATAAGCGACTAAATACATAATTGAGAAACAACGTACCAACATAGTTATCTGTTTACATACGCTTGCAGGTACAAAGAAATGCAGATGTATACGTCCTTCTTATAAGTAAGAACGCATTGGCGTTCATTGACACTATTTGGCAATACTACACAGAGCAATACTCTACTGAAGAGGAATTTACTTTGCAATGTGATTTTTATTAATGGGTTTATGCAAAAGAACTTCGATAGATCAGATTATAAAGAGAACGGCCCGAAGCCGTTTTTCCCTGCTTTATTTAATCCGTCCCGCAGGGCGGATTTTTGTGTTCACATGAACACGGCAAGTTGTGTTTTGAGGCACTCGAAACCGAGTTCGTGCCTCAAAACAACTTGCCCTGCTGGGAGCTGAAAACCCTTCCGAAGTCAGGCTTTTTGTTGAAGTTAAAAATGGATAAGTAATGAACGAAAACAGTAACAGGAAACAGAATAAAGGCGGACGGATGCCCAAGAGCGATCCGAGTATTCACCGCCACGTTTTTCGCCTTACGGACGAAGAACATGCTAGATTATTGTCGCTTTTTGAAGAGTCGGGAATGGCCAATAAAGCAAAATTCATCATTTCCGTACTGTTTGGAAAAGAGGTGAAATCGATTAAAATTGATAAAGGAACGATTGATTTTTATATGCGATTGACCTCTTTTCACAGCCAATTCCGCTCCGTTGGAGTGAATTACAACCAGATTGTGAAGCTGTTGTACCGTAATTTTTCAGAGAAAAAAGCAGCTGCTTATCTCTACAAATTGGAAAAACAGACGGCTGAAATGGCAGTATTATGTCAAAAAATCATTCAGCTGACAGACGAATTTGAAGCAAATCATTTGAAAAAGTAGCATTAAAATGATAGCAAAAATTGGAAGAGGGAGCAATTTATATGGAGCATTGGCATACAATCAGCTCAAAGTAGAGAATAAAAATGGTCAAATTCTATTTACCAATAGAATAATAGAAACACCTAATGGACAGTATTCCGTTGCTCAGTTGGTTCGCTCTTTTGAACCTTATCTGATTGCCAACCGTAATACCGAAAAGCAAACTTTGCATATTTCTCTAAATCCTGACCCAAAGGATAATGTAAGTGATGAAAAGTTCAAACTAATAGCTCAAGAGTATATGAAGGAACTGGGTTATGGGGAACAACCTTTTGTAGTATTCAAGCATACGGATATTGATCGCACCCATATTCATATTGTATCAGTTTGTGTGGATGAAGAAGGCAAAAAGATTTCGGATAAGTTCGAAAAAAGACGATCTATGAATCTATGTCGTGAACTCGAAAGTAAATACGGACTTCTATCAGCTACAGAGAAAGAGCACAAGCAAAATGATAATATTTTCCATCCTGTGAATTACCAAATAGGAGATATAAAAAGCCAGATTGCTTCGGTTGTCCGTCACCTACCTAAGTATTATAAGTTCCAGACGTTGGGAGAATACAATGCGTTACTTTCCCTGTTCAATATTACCACTAAAAAAGTAGAGGGAGAATTGCATGGGAAAATTCGCCAAGGCTTATTGTACATTCCTTTAAATGAAAAAGGAGAAAGAGCTGGACATCCGTTCAAGGCTTCCTTATTTGGAAAGAATGCAGGGCTACCGACTTTGGAATTACATTTTGCAAAAAGCAAAGAGGCTTTGAAAGACCACCCGACAAAGCCAACCATTAAAGCTACTGTTACCATTGCCCTGCAATCAACAAGTGATGAGCAGGCTTTTAAAAAGCGATTAGGCGAACAGGGCATTAACGTTGTGGTACGGAGAAATGATACAGGGCGTATTTACGGAATAACTTTTATAGACCATAATTCTAAAGCAATTTGGAACGGTTCACGTTTGGGCAAAGAACTTTCTGCCAATACCTTTAATGATTATTGGAACCATAATATCAAACCCGACATTAAAAAGCCAGTTGAACTACAATCTAAAATATCAAAACCAAATGACACAGATCTTCCTGCAGAACAACCACATCATTTGTTCGACTTCCTGAATACTTCAGAAAAACATGAAGATGGTTTGATCGAAACATTGAGTGGCTTACTTCCCGAAGCACATGGTGAGGATTACGAAGAACAGGATTTTGCCAATAAGATAAAAAAGAAAAGAAAACGTAAAAGAGGTCAGTAGGTTTTGTTGTTTATTTTGAACTCATGATTATAAAGACACTTTCAATCCCAAAGCATAGCTCCAGTACAAAATCTTCGGAACAGTTGGTGTCTTGAACTGATAAATACCATAAACATATAATGAAAAAAGTATAAATGCTCCCCAACTCAATCCAACACACAATATACTTTGTCGTTCTGTTAGATTGAACATACCAGCAACGAATGATTTTACTATAAATGCGGGAATAATACAGCATATTAACACACAGATTACCCACGGTAATATCCACAATTTCCTGTTCTTTGCCTGCAAGCCAATGATAGTTCCTTTAAAGAAATAAATAATGCAGAAAATAAGGTAGGTAAATAATAAGGAGAAACTCCAAATTTTAAATTTGTCGGTTTCTTCTCCCCAGAACTTTTGAGACAGTAAAAATCCGGCATAAAAAAACATACCGAAAATAGCAGCTATTTTTAAGAAGAAAATAAAACCCTCAATGACCATAAACATTAGCCCTGTAGCAGCCTCACTTTCTTCTCTTTTCCGAGCTTCATATTCCTCTTCACTTTCTCCAGGATCAGCATCAGGATTATTCCAATTCATATTATTTCCTTTAATATTAATTATCAAATTGATGAGTAAGTCAAAAAAATCAAGAGTTTAAATTTAATAAAAAAATCGTTACAAAATCTGAACCTGATGGGAACCAATTAACGCCAAACACTGTCACGCACCGCTAATGTCTGCCACTTTTTTATAGCCACTCTGCACTTCCTTTAAATTAACGCCCGAACATTTAATATTTGAAAAATGCAGGGAGAAGACGATTTAAGAGGTTTAGCCAAGATTATGGCATTTATGAGAGCGGTAAGTATACTGATTGTGCTGATGCACTTTTACTGGTTCTGTTATGGATTCTTTTTAGAAAGGAGCTGGACACTGGAGGTAGTCAATAAAATATTGAGAAACTTTGATCGAATGGTGAGCCTGTTTTCCCATACACTTTACACCAAAATATTTGCTTTGCTCTTGCTGGCTTTGAGTTGTTTGGGAACAAAAGGTGTCAAGAATGAAAAAATAACATGGTCTAAAATATATATGACGTTGGGAATTGGGTTTGTGCTGTTTTTTCTGAACACACCCTTATTAAAACTGCCATTAAACATTGCTACATTTCTTTATATCCTTACAACAGGTTTGGGCTATATCTCGCTGATGGTAACAGGAGTTTGGATTAGCCGGCTGCTCCGTACCAACCTAATGGACGATGTGTTCAATAATGAGAACGAAAGTTTTATGCAGGAAACCAAACTAATGGAAAACGAGTATTCCGTGAATCTGCCGACTAAGTTCTGGTACAATAAAAAACAGCATAATGGATGGATTAATATTGTAAACCCTTTTAGGGCAACCATTGTATTGGGCACACCCGGTTCGGGCAAATCATATGCTGTTGTAAACAACTATATTAAGCAACATATTGAGAAAGGGTTTTCAATGTACATCTATGATTTTAAATTCGACGACCTTTCTACAATTGCATATAACCATTTGCTAATACACTCGGATAAATACAAAGTAAAACCTAAATTCTACATCATTAATTTTGATGATCCAAGAAAAAGTCATCGTTGTAATCCCCTCAATCCTGATTTCATGACTGATATTTCCGATGCTTACGAAGCAGCTTACACCATTATGCTGAACCTAAACCGAAGCTGGATACAGAAGCAGGGAGATTTTTTCGTAGAATCTCCAATCATATTATTGGCTGCCATCATTTGGTATCTGAAAATCTATGAAAACGGCAAATACTGTACGTTCCCACATGCCATTGAATTACTAAACAAAAAGTACTCGGACGTATTTACAATTCTGACTTCCTACTCTGATCTAGAAAATTATCTATCACCTTTTATGGACGCCTGGCAAGGTGGCGCACAAGACCAGTTGCAGGGACAGATAGCATCTGCAAAAATTCCTTTGTCAAGAATGATCTCACCTCAATTGTATTGGGTTATGACTGGAGATGATTTTTCACTAGACATAAATAACCCTAAAGAACCTAAAATTTTATGCGTTGGTAATAATCCAGACCGTCAAAATATCTATTCTGCTGCACTGGGATTGTACAATTCACGTATTGTAAAACTCATCAATAAAAAAGGGCAATTAAAGAGTTCAGTTATTATAGATGAACTTCCCACCATCTACTTTAGAGGACTGGATAACCTTATTGCAACAGCAAGAAGCAATAAGGTTGCAGTATGTCTCGGCTTTCAGGATTTTTCGCAATTAACCCGTGATTATGGCGACAAAGAAAGCAAGGTTATACAAAATACCGTAGGTAATATATTCAGTGGGCAGGTGGTTGGCGAAACGGCAAAAAATCTATCGGAACGCTTTGGGAAAGTATTACAGAAAAGACAAAGTTTATCAATCAACCGTAATGATACGTCGACATCTATTTCTACTCAATTGGACAGCCTCATTCCTGCATCTAAAATATCTACATTGACCCAAGGTGTTTTTGTAGGAGCTGTATCGGACAATTTTGATGAACGTATCGAGCAGAAAATCTTCCATGCTGAAATTGTTGTCGACAATGAAAAGATAGCTGCCGAAACTAAAGCCTATCAAAAGATACCAGAGATATTATCATTTGTCGAGAAGAATGGAAAAGACATTATGAAACAGGAAATAGAGGCCAATTACCGGCAGATAAAACAGGATATTGTTCAGATTATTGAAACTGAATTGGAGCGTATTAAAAATGATCCTGATTTACAGCATTTGGTGCAAAAGGATAAGCCCAAAGGCAATGTATAAATACGAATATATCGTCAGTTTGCAATCTGTAGTGGCCATCTTTCCTTCACGTAAAACCTTTTTGATAATCTAAAAACATTACATTTACTCCTAAATAAGCCTACACACTTACGAAGCAACAACATTTATTTAGTTGTAATGGTGACAGTTTGTGAATGTATAGCAAATTATGCGATATCTTATGAGAGACAACGTACTAACATTTCTTCAGCATAAAGAATTCGACAGAATAATTGAGGTGCTCAGAGATAATGAAACTTTCAATACACTATTGGAAGATGAAATTTTCAAAATTGTATTTTTTCAAAATTTTACAAATGAACTTTTTAGTCAGAACGATTTACAAATTTCATATCCCGCATTTCTACTTAATTGCCATGACTCAAATAATTACGTTTTTAAATTAAATGAAATAGACGAAGGAAAAGTTCTTAATTTTTTATTTGAAAAGACTGGGGAGGTTAATTACGCAAAAAGACTTCCAAATCACGCTCAAGCGATCGAAGTCGTCAATAAGCATTATGTTAAATTGAAAACTGAATCCGAACAAGGTTTGATACGTGCGCAAAAACAAAGGGATTTTGAAGTAGTTGAACAATTTTCCAATAACACACAGAACTTAATAAAATCAATATTTAATTCTCCACAGGAAAAAGAATTGTATCTAGCATGCAAACAAATTTTTCCCTCATATTTAATTCTACCAAATGTTTCTTTGACCACCATATTTAGCCAAAATGTGGTAAAAAATAAATTCTCTAAATACTTTGATTTTTACCTTAGATCTTCTGTGGATATTGTAATAGTTGATGAAGAAACTTTTATCCCTATTCTTTATTTTGAGCTTGATAGTAAAACATTTCATGATGAAAATTCTTCGACAAGGGATAATATCAAGAATGAACTTTTTCGCGAGTTGGGACATGATCTTATTCGAGTCAAAAAAAGAACTGGAAAGGAAGGAATAAAAGAATATGTTTCTCTTTTGGAAATAATAAAGCAGGAAAAAAACATCCCATAAAAGCAATTTAGCTAAATTGGAGATTCTAGAGATATTTAAAGAACGCCCAAGACCTAAAAGTTTTTAAATCAATCTATTCATTTTCAAGTCCATGAAGGGCTTTTCGTGAATATTATTGTTTTTAATTGTTTTTTTTTGCTCTTCAACCAACTGTTCTTTAGGTTCGGGAGCAATAGATAATTGGATTTTCCTTTCAATGGCCGCGAGTTCGATTTTTAGTTCGCTCAACCTGCTTTCCTTTGTCCACGTACCATTGACAACTTCCTGAAGTACAGGCAGGTCTTTTTGCAGTTCAGCCATTTTCTTTTGTTCTTGCTCAATATAGCCGGGGATTTTTTCTAAAGCACTAAGGAAATTCATTGATGCAAGCTTGACATCACTAGCAATCAAACCATTATTATAGGTGTATTTTATGTTGCCTTCACCCTGAATCAAAAAACGATTCACTTTAATATCAACACCCTCTTTTTCTGATATTTCGGTTTTAACCAATAATGTAAACCCATACAGGCTGCCTATTTCTTCATATTGACCACCGGTACGGACTTTATCCGCAATCTGATTTAGCTTTGTTCCAATCTGTTTCACATCGGCATTAGGTGACAATCCGTCTAGCTGTACAAGGTTCAGTATCGTTCCATCCTGCCCTTTTTGTAAGCGCTGTTGCAGATTTTTCCAATCGTGACTCATTCGTTCCAATCGTGACTTAGCAGACTCTAGTGTAGCGGAAATATCTTCCAGCTTGTATTTAGAGCTGAACTTGGAACGATTGAATGCCTGCTTCTCACTTTCCAATCCAGCGACCTGTTTTTCCAGTTTTGCTTTTTCCAATAAATCTGTATTTCCTGAAAGAATGGCCACATATTCAGAGAAATTCATTCCCGATTTTTCATCCATACTGCCTTCATCAATGGTTCGCTTTCCGAGATTGTTGGTTTTGAGCTGGTCAATAAAAAGCTGTTTATTGTACAGCAGGTTGAACTTATAACTGTCTAGTGATTTTTCGACTGCATAGATAATTACATCCACCTTGTTATCGGCGAAAAATTTGGCAATTTCATTGCCTTTTCGCACAGCCCTTCCGTCACGTTGAGCAAGATCGCTTGGTCTCCACGGGGTATCCAAATGATGAACGGCAACAGCTCTTTTCTGTGCATTTACACCAGTTCCCAACATGCCGGTAGAACCAAACAGCACACGGATTTTCCCCTCATTCATACCGCCTATAAGCTCCTTGCGTTGCTTATCATTTTTAGCTTCCTGTATAAAACGGACTTCATGTGCCGGTATACCGTAATCATCTACAAGTTTGCGCTTGATTTCCCCATAGACGTTCCATTCTCCAGACTTGTAAGTACCTAAATCAGAAAAGATAAACTGCGTTCCCTTCTGTGCATGGAATTTTTGGTAATACTTTGCAATATTGGCGGCACAATGAGAAGCTTTGTTATCTGGGTGGTCATCATATTTACCACTTACCATCCTCATATCGAGCGACATCTTACGGGCATAATCCGTAGCAATCAACATTTTTGCTTTTTCTTCCCGATCTGTCAGCGGAGGTCTTCCCAACAAGGTCGCATTACCTGATTTGGCAAACTCCATCAATTTTTGAATGAATACTTCCTGATCGTGCGTAGGCGGTATATTATACAATACCTCGTTCTTTTCCGGACGATCTATACCAATATCCTTAGCGGTTCTGTAATCCGTGATTTCCGAATAGAACTGTGCCAGTTCCGGCACTTTGATAAAGTAGCGGAAGCGTTCTTTTGACACGATATTATTCGCTACCGTAAACTCATAATCAGTCGTTTTCCTTGCATAGATAGCCGCCCACGCATCAAAACAGTTAATCCCTTGCTTTTCCAATGCTCTTGGACGGAGATATTTAAACAACAGATATAACTCGGTTAAGGAATTGCTGATAGTTGTACCTGAAAGAAAGGTAGCACCCATATCGCCTTGTATGCGATCCTGAATGGTACGGATGGCAAAAAGCAGGTTCATGGCCTTTTGGCTTCCCATCATATTGCCCAAACCTGCAACCCGGTCATGACGCGTATTGAACATCAGGTTTTTGAACTGGTGGCTTTCATCAACAAATAAGTGGTCGATGCCCATCATCTTAAAATCCACTACATCATCTTTTCGGTTTTCGATGTCATGTTCCAAAGTTTTCAGCCTAACTTCAAGGTTCTGTTTCCTGATTATTACACCTTTGAGCATACCCCTTGAAATCTCTTTGCCCTGTGCTTCCAAAGCGGTAAGATTATCTTCCACGCTGTTCAGTTCGACTTGTAGGATTTCCTTTTGCATTTCTGGCGATTGAGGTATCATGCCAAACTGGTCATGGGTCAATATCACGCAGTCCCAATCGTTGTTTTTAATATCTCCGAAAATCCGTTGCCTTTTCTGTGGGGTAAAATCTTCTTTGCCAGGATACATAATTTTAGCGTGTGGGTAGGCTTTACGGTACGTTTCTGCAATCTCATGAACATTGGCTTTCAATCCTATTATCATAGGTTTGTGTACCATTCCCAAACGTTTCATCTCCTGTGCTGCGGTACACATCACCAATGTCTTGCCGGCTCCTACTTCGTGATCGCAAATCGCACCGTTGTTCAGCTTGATCATCCATACTGTATCCTTTTGGCTCGAATACAAATCGTTAATGCCTAAGCCTTTTCTGTCCAGTCCTGGAAATTCCTGATGGCTTCCGTCGTACTGCGGACGCACAAAACAGTTAAAGGTATCGTTATACTGGTTTGTCAGCCTTTCTTTAAACTCATTGTTTTGAGCGTGAAGCCATTCGGTAAAGGCGGTACGTATTTCATCAATCTTGGTATTTGCCATCTGTATAGCTTCCATATCCCGTACCTTTACTTCCTTATCATCAATCATTACTTTTTTGGTAATATCAGGAGTGGTATTGACTAATGCGTTTTTCAGCAGAGCAATCCCGTCAAATGTTCGGCTATCAGACTTGACGGCATATTTATCCCATATATGTACATTTTTCTGATCGCATTTTATAGAAAAGTCATCGGAAGTTTCAGAATACTGGATACGCACCTCCGTATCGAAAAGATGAGAAGCAAAACGGGCATAGATCCCTGTAGGTATCCAGCGTTCACCAAGATTGAAATCTAACTCTTCAAATTCGATAGGTCTTGGTCGGGCTTCTTCTAAAGACGTAAGGCTTTCTTTGGCCTGCCTATCATGGGGATTGCTTTCGAGATAGCTTTTTAAGGTTGTGGATTTCTCCACCACATTGCCAGCTACCCACCTTTCAGCTATTTCATATTCCTTTTCCAAAGGATTATAAAAAATGCGTCCGTGTAATGCCCCTTTCAAATCGTCGGATGGCATACCGCTAATTTGGGACATATAACCCAGATTAATATTGCCGTATTTGTTCAGTGATGCAGCTAAAGCCTCATCGGGATTATCGGTAGCTAATGTGATAATGGAGAAACTTACTGGACGGTGGAAAATATCCGCCTTATGTACCACACCGCCCACAACACGTTCCAAATAAGGCATTTCCTTACCGGAACTGTCTGTTTTGATAAGCTTGATATTATCGGCACTGTTCAGGTTGCCGTACCTTTTTACGAAGGCATCGTAAACCTTATTAAATGTTTCTCTCTCTTCTTTATGTTCGGTTTGCAGTTTGGCTTCCTTCTGATATAAATCGAGGTAGTTATCTCGTACAGAAATATAGGCTTCAGCTCTTGCTTTCTGTAAGGATGATAATTGCAAAGGGTGAAACATTGCCTGTTTCTTATCGTTATCAAAATCTTTAAGATAGCCGACCCAGCCGTTATCCACTGCAAGGCTATCGTTACGATGAAAAGACTGTATTTCTTTGGTATAAATTGCTGGTTCGGGAATGGTGTTGCTTGCGGTAATCTTTTCGGAGAGATTATTTCTTTTCAGTCCTGAAAACAAATCGCCGATAACTTCCTGTGTATTTCTCTCATTTGGTATATTGCTATTTACTGGAGAAGTAGAAATGGGAGGTTGCTGCATCAAACCGCTGAACAGGTTTCCCTGATATCCGTTCACAGTTCTTTTTCTTTTGGCTGGTTGTTTTGCTATTCTGATTGATTTAACAGGAGTAGCCAACAGTTCATCTAAATTTTCAAAGAGATCAAAAATGCTTAGCTGCCTTTCTTCTTTTACAATGTCCTTATTTGTTGTTGGAGCACTTAATGTCTGTGTTTTCTGTGAAATGATTGCAGATCCGTCAACGGGAGATGTAACCTTTGGTGTTATAGGAATTTGCACGACAGGAACTTCGTTTCGTTCGCCTTTATACAAGCTAATATCCAGATACTTTCCAAAATCTTCCGACAGCATTTGCTTCAGGTCTCTGGCAATTCCTTCCACACCATCCTTGTGCGTATAGATAAATGCAGGTTGCCCGTAAGGATCAGTGTCTAACACACATGTAGTATGTATAATCCTTCCGTTATCCTGAAACAAGGCATTACTTGGTGTATTGTATTGAGTTATTTGGCTCTGACAAAACTGCTCTTCCGATTCGGTCAAACTTTGTTTTGCAGTATTCTTTTGCAGAATTATCAAATCGCTTCCCACTTCCGTCCCTGCATAGTCGGTAAATAAATTATTTGGCAACCGAACGACTGAAACTAGGTTGTTGTCCTGCATCAATGCCCTGCGTATGGGTTCGTTCTTCGGGCTGTTCAGCACACCTTGTGAAGTGATTAAAGCCAGCACACCACCTTCACGGAGCATGTCGGCTCCCTTCATAAAGAAGTAATTGTGTATGCTTCGGGCAGCCTGTACTTTTGCAGTGTCCCTGCTTCTGGAATAGGAAAGATCAAAAACGGACGTATCACCGAAAGGGATATTGCTAGCTACCACATCATAGCTATTTTTTTCCTTTTCGGATATTTCTTCAAAACCGCTAATGCGGATCGTACTATCGGGATAGAGCTGTTTTAAAATTTTTCCAGTGAGCAAGTCCTTTTCATAAGCGGTAACCTGTGGCATATCTTTATCTGCAAAGGATTGTATGAAAGAACCGTTACCGGCAGATGGTTCTAAAAGTTTTTGAATGCTTACACCATTTTCTTTTAATGTGGTGGAAATAGCATCAATAATCAAAGGTGGTGTGTAAAATGCAGTCAGTACAGAACTCCGCATACTGTCCACATATCTACGGTATTGTTTTTCATCAGTTGCATTTTCTTTTAGAAGCTGATGGAGTTCCTGTGTAACTGGAAAAAGTTCATGTTCGGTCTTTCTCCAATGGTTAATATCTATCGGATTTTGGGCAGGATTCAACACAAATTTAAGACCACCAAATCCGCTGTATTGCATCATTAGCAGTCTTTCGCCTGCGGAGGCTTTTCTGTTCTCCTTTTCCAATTTAAAAGCAATTCGCAGGGCATGAATGTTCAGTTGGAGATGTTGCTTCTTACTGAAGCCCATTTTCCTCTATCCATATTGCGATGGTTCCGGTTATTTCACCATAGAGTGCATCAAACTCATAACCATATGCGAAGTCATCGGTCAGTTCATATCTTGCAAAAACAGACTCACAAACGGGGAACATTTTCAGGGCAAATGGTAGCAGTTCCTCATCTGCCATTATGGTGTCAAATTCATTGCATACCACTTGAAACACGGCATCGAATTTGGAGAAATGCAATTTTTCAAACAGGATATGATTGGCTATTTCGTTGCATTGATCAATAGTATTTCCCGAACGAAATGCATCCTCATAGACATTAGTAGCCCACGAAGAACGTTGGTCTATAAACTTTTGGTCACTCGCCTTTTCGGGGAAGCTGGTGTTTAATAATTCTTGTAGTCGTAATTTGAAATACGATAGGTCTTTTTGCTGTGTATCCATGTTATATTTTGTTTATAATTTTGCTAAATGGCTAAAATTTGGAGCACTCGGCCAATCTCAATATCCATTCTTGAAAATGCAAACCATTTTTTACCCAGATCTTTTAATGATGCTCCGATATGGTAGAGTTCGGTATTGTCAATAATGATAAAACGGTCATGCGCATTAGAAAAAATTTCAACTTCAACCGGGGGATATTGACTATTGTATCGTTGCACATCCAGCCGTAACTGATTACTTATGCTTTTAGTATAGATTGTTGCGGTAACATTACAATTTCTCTTACCCAACAAGGTTAGCACCGTATCGTCCACATAATTATCAATAAGGATAATGGAACTTTGGGCACTGCGGATAATATCGGAAACAAAAGTATAGGCATCAAATATTTGCCCATTATAGAAAATGCCCTTTTCACTGTACAACTTTCCGCTTTCAAGTGCCTTAAAGATTTCTTCAAATTTCTGGTCTGCATCTATCTGTTTCAGTTCTATCTTATCCAGTCGATGAAACAAGGCTGCGTTATTAACAAGTATCTTGCGCATTTCCACAAAGGCATTCATTATCTCGATGCTTACTTTTATGGCAATATCGCTACGGAGTACAGCTGAAAGCATCGCAATCCCTTGTTCGGAAAAAACATAAGGCAGATAACGTCTTCCCCCGTAATTCAAACTTGAGGTCACAAATTGTGACCTCAAGTTTATGGCATCAAATTCCTCCTGTGTCAATTGAAAACAAAATGATTCAGGAAAGCGGTCTGTATTCCGCTTTACTGCCTGATTGAATACTTTGGTTTCTACCTGATAAATCCTTGCGAGATCGCTGTCGAGCATAACCTGTTGCCCTCTTACAGTATAAATTCGATTCTCAATTTCTTGACGGGTAATGATAGAATTCTTCATTATTTCTTCGGAAGTTTAGATTTTTCAAATTCAAAAGAGCTTTCGGCTTTCTCGTTCAATACAATATAGGCATCGAATTTCTTTCCGGCTTTGCTTTTCATTCCTTTAATGAAAGAAGTTTTCCCATTATTGACAAGGTTTTCTATATCGGCTATACTGATTTGCACACCACATACATTTCTGAATTGTACCCAGTTGCAGACCTCATCAAGGCATTTGACAATTTTGTCCCTGATAATGAGATGCTGTTTTTTACATTTAGGACAAACAAGCTTGGGCAGATTTTCTTTAGCAATGGACGTTTCCAATAATTCATTGGTAATGGATGTTGCGTAGGCTTCCATTTCTTTTTGGAAAGCTTCCGCATTACTTTCGTTATTTTCAATTTTTAGTAAAGCTAGTTCCCACTCTGCGGTCATCGCTACATCGGCTATTTTCTTGTCTTTGATCAGTTCGTACACCTGCAATCCCTTTGCGGTAGGTATAAGGGTTTTCAATTCCCTTTGGATATAATTACGGGTAAACAAGGTTTCAATGATGGCAGCCCTAGTAGCGGGTGTACCGATACCTATGCTTTTTAATGCCTTACGCTCTTCCTCGTTCTCTATTTCCTTTCCGGCAGTTTCCATAGCTGATAAAAGTCCTGCTTCGGTATAAAGCACGGGTGGTTTGGTTTTCTTCTCCAGGACCGAGGCATGTTTAATTTTGAGTTCATCATCTTTTTTCAGTTTGGGTAATTCCTGCAGAAGTTCGACATCATCATCTGAAAAACTGCCTTTAATGGAACGCCAACCTGATTCCAATATCTTACAGCCTTTCAACACAAAATCATAATGTAGAGCCTGTAAAGTAATATCGGTAATCTCTTTTGTACAGGCTTGTGAAATTGCTTCCAGTAGTCGAAAGGCAATCAAATTGTAAACTGCATTTTCCTTTGCCTGTAATGCCGAAGGGATTTTGTCCGTAATCAGCAGACCATGATGATCGGTAACACGAAGATCATTCACGATACGTTTATTGAAATGTCCCCATTTTAGTTTGGTTACTGCTTGCTTGAAAGCTCCCATATCCTGCAAAGCTCTGATAAGGTTAGGAATCTCTCCCCACATATCTTCTGGAATGTACTTACTTCCGGTACGCGGGTAAGTAATAAATTTCTTTTCATACAAGCTTTGGGCAATGTTCAGGGTTTCTTCAGCAGTCAGGTTCAATTTTTTATTAGCTTCCTTTTGCAAACCCGTCAGGTCAAACAGTAAAGGCGGCTGTTCCGTCACGTTTTTGGTTTCTACAACGGTAACCGTAACTGTATTGCCATTTCTTTCGATTGACTTTAATATATCTTCAGCCTGCTTTTTATCTTCCCATTTAGTTTTGGAAAGGCTTTTAAAGTCTGTGAACTCTTTAGTATGGAACAACTGTATCTGCCAGTATTGCTGCACCGAAAAATTTCTGTTTTCCTGATAACGCTTACATATCAAAACCAGTGTAGGTGTCTGCACTCTTCCGAGCGAATAGTTGCCGTTTCCTGCGGCAATACTCAATGCCTGCGAAGCATTGATCCCCACTAGCCAGTCAGCTCTGCTCCTACCCTGCGCTGCCTGATATAATCCGTCAAAATCGCTGCCAGGTTTCAAGTTGTCAAAACCCTGCTTGATTGCCTTTTCGGTTAGCGAACTAATCCAAAGGCGTTCAAACGGTTTGTTGCATTTCAGATATTCATAGATGTAACGAAATATCAGTTCACCCTCACGTCCAGAATCAGTTGCTACAATAATCTTTTCACTACGGCCAATGAGCTGTTCAATTATTTTCAGTTGCTTTAATGCTCCTGTATCTGCCGTATAGCCCTTGTCTTTTTTTGTCTTGCGAACGGTTAATAAAAAGGGATTGGGCAGTATTGGCAGAGATAATTTCTGAAATCCAGAAATGCCATAATCTTCCGGCATACCCAATCCTACTAAATGTCCAAAAGCCCAAGTAACAAAATAGCCATTGCCTTTCAGGTAACCATCATTCTTTTCGATGGCTCCTAACAAGACGGCTATTTCTCTTGCTACACTTGATTTTTCTGCAATAACTACTTTCATCACACATTACATTTTACGTCCTTTGGATTTGGCAGGTGCTTGAGCAGCTTCCTGTTGTTCCTGCTGTTCCTTGCTGTCGGGATTTTTTTGGCCTGATTTTAAAGGCTCTTTGATATTCTTGGTTGCTTCATTGGTTTTACCTTCTGAATTAACAGCTGTCTGTGTTTTGTATGCTTCGGTGGGCTTCGCCTGCTCTTTAACCTTATTCGGATTTTGAAAAGAGAAATCTGTTTTATTGGTTTCCTTGTTAAAGGTGATGTAACCATTATATTCCTTACCTTTCTTATCTACCAATCCACTGACATAAACAGTTTGTCCGTCTTTGAATTTCTGATATTGCTCCTTATCCAGCTCTTTGTCCCTAAAGGTTTTCGGAGCTTCCTGCGATTGGGCTTGCTGATTACCTTGCATCTGCTTATTGGAGTTACCCCTGTCAAACAGGAACTCTACAAAACGTTTATCGGCATTGAATTGTACAGTTGCATCAAACGCAGTTCCTTTTTTGGAAGTCATTCCTTCAATATAAAGTGGCTTACCCTCTATTAGAGTTTGCTTTTGTACATCATCTAGTTTCACTCCTTTAATCTCATCAGGGATTTTGATTTTGTCTGTTCGCAGGGCAACAAGCTCATTGGTGAGCCTATCCACACTGACAATAGACGGAATGCTCTCATTCGTATTTGGATTGGTCAGATTGACCACACGGCCCATATTCCCTGTCTGGAGCAGGTTCTCTTTATCTTCCTTAGTGAACTCGTGACCGAAAAAAGGAAAATTCAGGTTAGGTTCTTTGCGGATACCATGAATGGCAACCACAACCGCCCCTTCATCATTTTGTTGCAGAGACAGCCGTGCATCCATACGGGTAACGGCAGTGCCTAGATTAAGGCTTACTGGTACAAGCTCATTGGTTTTAAAACCTCTCAATAAAGGATCAAGGAGGTTCATCTTTTCGAGTTTTTCTTTATTCAGTCCGAGATTGTTCATTGTTTCCCAGTCAATCTGTTCTGGTTTGTAACGGTATTCACCTGTCTCTGATGTTGTCTGTGTTGTTTCCATACTATTTTTATTTTCTTGTTTATTATTTTGAACTAGTTCCGTTTTCACTTCGTGTTGCTTCATTAGTTGTTCTCCTTCAAATGTTGGATGATCTACCTGTTTTTGCATTTCTTTTGCCATATTAATAGCCAATGGTACAGGGACTTTGAAGAACGAGAAATTGGTAGGGTTCTTCAACTGGCTGAAGAAATTAGAGAAGAAGTTGGAAAAGAAATCACCCTGCTTATCAACCCGCATAAACTGGTTCTGGTTTTTCTTTGTAGGGTCAACGGTTTCCAGCTTGCCATTTTTATCGATTCCCTTTACAGCCTGAATTTTCTTTTTCTCTTTATCCAGCACCAGTAATATCTCGGATAATTGTTCGGGAGATTGCGGTTTATCTAAAGTTTGTTCGCTCATAATTTGAAATATTTAAGTTCGATATCGAAAGTAAAAGAAGCTTCCACTGTTTTGTACCAATTGTCATTTATTGGCACTATTTGTCACCCGTTGACTTTTACTTTAGGCATGGAAGTGGTAAAACTTTCTCTGATGAATTGGTGCACATCTGACAGTTTGTAATAAATTTTTCCGCTGATTGTATAATAGGGAAGCTTGCCGGAGGAACGATAGCGCTGTAGGGATCGTGTACTTATCTTCAACATTTGCAAAATATCCTGATTGTCCAGTAGCTCTTCTCCATCAATAATAGTACTTTGATTTTTAGCCCCGATTACCAATTCCATAAGGATGTCAAACCGCTCCATAATTCGCTCCATCCAAGCCATAAATTCTATTCTGTCAACATTCATAATCAATATTTTAGGTTCAATACGCAGTATGTAGCAAACTGTTTATGCTTTTACAAAATTCTGTTGCTTTTGTTAGATTTTATCCCAATGGCTATCGTAGTACGGAAAAAATTTAACATTTAAAATTCGTAAAGCCTTGGGTTTACTGGGAAATTATTCTCTAAAAAATGATGATTTCTTGTTCGATTTAAAATATTCTCCTTTTAGGCCTCAATTATTTGAGTGATTCTGTCATAAAAAATGAGTGAACTACGAATCCCCTCCTAGATTGATACTGGTTAGTCTCTTTCCACAAAATTTAGCGGCAATTATTGGATTTTATCCCAATGCTTTTCGTAGTACGAAAAAAATTAACATTTAAAATCTGTAAAAACCTTAATTTTATGGGAAATTATTCTTTGATTGATTCTAGCATAAAAAAAGCAGTATATCCTTTTAAATCAGGATTTACTGCTTGTGTATTTTTCGTAGTTACGACTTTAATCTTGGTCTTCTCTGGACATTTTTTGTTGTAGGTTTAGCGTTAATTCTTCTAGAAATTTTGTCTTACTGCTTTTACGGGCTTTGATTTCAGTATAGGTTTTATAGATGTTATCTAATTTGATGTTAAAAAAATCTTCAAAGGATGCTGTTATCGTATTAATATCTGCAGCGCCATGATTAATTGTCCCATTCGAAAACAAGGCATAGATTAATTCTGTTAAAGCTGTTTTTGGCCCTGTCCATACCAATACCTTGTGCTTTTTTTCTTCAAAGATTTCGGAATCATCGACTTTTAGTCTCTTTAGTGCTTGTCGGATGTAATGAATGAATCGGTACATTGCTTTCACTTTTGCCCAAAGCATGTCTTGCGATGTTGAAAATTCAGGAAATTGGTAATAATCGGTCATAGGTGTAAAAGGAAAATTATCCCGATGGTTTCTGGTAAAGAATTGATGGTCTAGATAACAGTAACCTTGTTCCATATAATGCACAAAATCGGCATTTCTGTAAAAGAACTTATTGATTTTTCGCAATTCTTTTTGGAGGAATTCGACCTTATAAGAGTTACCCGCTTTAGGCATTCTTAGTTCGCAGGAACGTACTTCTGTAAAATAAATCAGTAAACTCATAGGAACGGGCTTGATGTTTTTAAAAAAATAAATCTCCTCTGGAACAGTGTTGAAATCATTTTTATCGACCATCTCTTTTAAGTTCGTTAATGTTTTATTACACAATACAATTCCATTGCAAGCCTTATTTTGCATTGTGTCGTTTGATTCTAAAATTTCATTACAGACAGCATTAAATGATTCAATCGCTTTTTCAAACATCTTTTTTATTATTAGTTGTCAATATGCTTTCGTCATTTTGCAATTGATTTGTAATCGTTTTGCAAAGTATTCATCAATTCCATTGCGTAATTATCTCTTGCTTGGACATAAGCTACTTTTGGAATTATTTGAGCCCCTAATTTTCTTTTTTCAAAAGAAGCTGACACCCCAAAATCTATTTTTTTAAACCGCAACTCATTAGCTCTTTTTATGGTTTGGAATAACAATTGCCTGTAGAGTTGGTATTCCTTTGCCCATTTATAGTCCATCCCTATTAATTCTGGGACATACGTATTATACGTGTTTTTGTAGCAAAACATAATGCCTACAAATGGATTTTCAGTATCTATTTTCAATGCTAATAATATGAACTCCCAGTTTGGACTTTCATTCATGTTTTCAAAAACTTCTTGAGAATATCGGAATGTATTGATAGCGTAGTTATTGTCTTTTACATTGTTGTAGAGTTGGTATGCTCTTTCTATTTCTGATTTGCTCAATTTATCTTTTATTGTAACATCATAGCACTCCTCATAAGGTTATATCTCTCTACTGAAATGTTTACGGGAACGCAGAGATAATGTTTCTGTAAACTCTTCGTAGGTATTCCAAACATGGTTTTCAACTACACAAGATTCAGGCATGTCTATTTTAAAATAACCCTGATCTACTATTGTTTTATTGTAACTATTGTCCTTTTCGAAATCTCTCAAAACTAACATATCGGCATTTAAAGCATTGTATTTTTCTTCTAACTTATCCAATAGTAGTTTTAGTGCTTTTTCAGATAAAGTATGTTCCTGATTGATGAAACAGTGTTTTCCTTCTGTAAATAAAGAGCCCATACTCAATACTTTTGAGGTGAGGTATAAAGGATTGGTTTTTCTTATTTCTTCCAAATGGATGGAGACAGATTCAGTTGCCAGCATATCGTCTTTCCAAAGGCCGTAGGTAAAAAAAGTCATTAGTATTATATTACCTTCATTGTCCTTTATAGTGTAATAGTAAAAATCCCATTGATTTGTTGGGTCAGGGTGCTGGCTGAATGTGTTCTCTAAATAAACCAGTCCCTCCCAATCAAAAATATTCTGTTTTGCCATATATTGGTTCCATTCTGATTTATCAATATCCTGAATGGTACTTTTTTCTTCAATAAAAAGCTCTTGCGCTTTTAATTCTGAAACCATTTCTGCTTTTCTACTGTCTATTCCAAAAGCCCGTCTGATTTTGTTCTCGCTATTATTTGTTTCTTCCAAAGCTTTAGGAAAATGAAATTCCATCGCTTCGGCTAAGGCAGTAATGTCCTGTTGCTGATTGTGACTGGATAACGTTATTCTTATTCCCGTATTCTTGATTGGTACAGCGGGATAAATTCCCAAATTCAGAAAAAACCCTTCCTTGAATAATCGTTGAACAAAATTATAAGCCGTTGCGGGTGTACCCATTCCCAGAAAGAAAACTGGCGAATCGTTTTTTGAAATTATTGGAAGGTTTCCTAAAGACAATAATTGATTAAAATAGCCAATTTTATCAGCCAAATCTTTTTGTTTCAATTCTATTTCTGGAGACAAATGAATGTCTGCAGATGCAATTGCAGCGGCCACTGATGCAGGTTCTAACTGAGCGGAAAAGGTCAACGGTCCACCAAAATTTTTAATTTTTTCTCGCAGTTTTTGATTCTTGCAAAATAATGTTGCCCCACTGGCTCCAAAGGTTTTACTTAGTGTACTCACCACAATGCAATTTTCAGGTAGTTCATTAATAGCTTCAAAAATAAAACCAGTTCCGTTTTTGCCTTTCCAACTCATTCCATGAACATCATCAAAATAAAGGTTTAGCTGTGTGTATTTTTGAGTTAAAGCCAATAATTCTGGAATTGGTGCATAGTCACCAAACATGGAATATACACCATCAGCCATATACCAAATTTTGTTGCATTTGGAGGTTAACTGTTTGATTTTATCTTCCAGCATATCCAAATTGCTGTGCCTGATCATTTCTACTGGAATTCCTCGCAATTTTAAAAGTTGACAAGCATTTTGGACACTCCAATGTACCTGATGATCTATTATTACGGCATCTTCATCCCTAATGAGAGTTGGAATAATGGCTAAATGTCCCAGCGTACTATTCTTGGTAATAATAGGTGGTATACCATACATTTGTTCGATTTTGCTTTCTAATTCATGGTATAGCGGATGTGAAATGTATGATTTTGAAAGAGGAAATTGTGTGCCATAATCACGGATGGCTTGAATTGCAGCTTCTTTAAGTCTGCCGTCCTGTTCCAAGCCCAGATATCCTGTTGTGCCGAAATGGAACATTTCTTTTCCTTTAATTTGGATGGTTCTGCCTGTTAAAATTTTATCTTCAGCATATAAATGTAATATGCCTTCTTTCTTTGCGTTCGAAAAAACTTCATCCACAGTATCTATAAAATTATTGTGCTTGATCTTTGCCATTTTTTAGTTGTTTTAATCGTTGTTAAAAAAAGATTTATAAAAGTCACTATAAAAAATGAAAGTTATTTCATCTACTTCTTTAATACTCCCAAATTGACAAGTCAAATTCCCGAATTAACAACAAATACTACAAAAAGCAACAAATAATCCCAAATGAACAACTACCATTTTAATAAATGTTTATATTTTTGTTAAATTATAAAACTTTAATTCATAGAACATGATTGCAGCACATGATTTTTATGAGAATGATTTTGCGCGGTTTTGGATAACCGATGGTATTCTTTTTTTTGAATATAAGCCCAATACTATTATTGATCTTAAGGTAGCCCAGTGTGTTGTAACTGATAGAATTCATTTTCAAAATGAAAGGTCTTATCCTATTTTGTGTGATATTCGAGGTATCGTTGCCACTGAGAAAGCTGGAAGAGATCATTTGGCACAATCGGGCTCCATATTGACACAAGCAGTAGCACTTATTGTACATGAAAAAGTTTCCTTAATTATTAGCACTTTTTATGTAGAGATTAGTAAGCCTTCTGTACCTACTCAAATTTTCACTAAAGAAGATGATGCTTTGGTTTATCTGAAAAGGTTTGTTTAGAATTTAGTTTACAAAAGAAGAATTAAGAGTTGAATCTTATGAAAAAGCCATACAACGAAGAGCGTATTGTTACAATGCATCAAATGTTATTTGAGATGGCACGTGGCAATTTTAACAGTCGCATTCCCTTAAGTTCCAGTGATGAAGAATTGGAAACGCTTGTTGTTTTAATTAATATGGTTGCGGAAGAAATGAAAGAGTCGATTTTTAATGTCGGCTATGTTAATGCCCATAGGACACTTCAATTTATAGCTCAAAGTACATTTGTTTTGGATACCTCCTTTTCTATCAAAAGTTTTACTCCCGAAGTTACTTACTTTTTAGGTTATTCGGAATCTGAGTTGATAGACCTACCTTTGGCGGGTATTATTACAACAGCTTCTTTTGAACAACTTCAAGACGTACTCGATGCAAATGTTTCTTTGCCTACAACTATTGCATTAGATTTCACACCTAAAGAACATTTACCTGTTTCTGTTTCCTGTACTATTGGAAGGTTAGTTATTAGTTCTGAAATTATATTAAATTTTGTTACTCCTGCCCGCAAAGATTCTTATCGTCCTTTGATGAACGAAAATGAAAACGAGAAATATTTTAAAACTCGAAAAGCTGATGCACTATTGATTCAGAAACTTTATGACTATATATTGGCACACCTTGAAGAACCGCTTCCATCGCTAAAAGTGCTTTCATCTGAATTTGGTACTAATGAACATAAATTAAAAGATGGCTTTCGTCATTTTTTTAAGACCAGTATTTACCAGTTTTATAATGATGAGCGTTTGAAAAGAGCTTATTTTATGATTGAACACACTACGATACCTTTGAAAAATATATCGGTGATGAATGGCTTTAACGATTATCCCAATTTTTCAAAATCCTTTAAAAAACGATTTGGTTTTTCTCCATATGAAATAAAGCGAAATGAAACCAGTTCTACTTCTATACTGGAAGATTAAATTTTAGCTTTTCAAACCTTATCCGTTTTGGACAAGTTTTGCTCCCAATAAGACAAGTGTTTTGGCTTTTGAATTCAGAATTTTGCTTTGTAGAACTAAAATCTATGAAACTATGAGATTTAATATCAAAATACAGAACTTGTTTTTAGAGTTTACTTGTTTGCTCTATATTATACTTTTTGTCTATGCAGCAGTCAGTAAACTATTGGATTTTGAAAACTTTCAGGCTCAGTTGGGACAGTCTCCCCTTTTAAGTCCCTTTGCAGATTTTGTATCTATTACAGTAATTGTTCTGGAACTGATTATTGCAGTTCTACTGAGTGTCCCTAGATTTAGATATTTTGCTTTATGTGCAGCAGTTGCCTTGATGAGTATGTTTACTGCTTATATAGTTATCATACTGCACTTCAGTTATTTTATTCCCTGTTCATGCGGTGGTATTTTGGAAAAGTTAGGGTGGAAAGAACATCTTATTTTTAATCTGGCATTCCTGTTTTTGGCAATATTCGCCATTTTATTGCGATCCATGAATAACCGCATTCTGATTCGACTATCCTTATTAGTTTTAGGAAGTGTTTTGGTAATTACAGGATTATTTCTTTTCTCGGAAGACATCATGCAAAAGGAAAACCCTTTTATTAGACGCTTTCCACAAGCGACAGCGGCCAAAGTAGGCAGCATTGATTTAAGAAATACATCTTATTATGTTGCTGGTACTAATAAAAATAAAATTTATTTAGCCAATCGTTTGGCTCCGCTTCAAATTCTTGAAATTGATTCTAATTTAAAAAGTAAAAAGAAGCATACCATACAACTTGACCGTGAAAATTTTAATTTTAAGGCAGTCGAGATTCGGATTAACGCTCCATATTTCTATGTAATTGATGGGACGGTTCCTGTCATTTACAGAGGTTTGATTTCCCACTGGAAAGCCAAAGTAATGATGGAAAAACAATTCTATTTTTCAGATATAGTCTTTATCAATGATAAGCAGCTGGCTTTTCGAACCCAAAAACCTCCGACAGGAGAAAATATTCTGGGGATTGCCAACAACTATGAGAATCCAAAAATCAAATACAATCCACAGGTGTTGCAAAAACAGATGGAAGGAATTTTTGATACCGATGGTACACTACAATATAGCGCCACATTGCATAAACTGATTTACACTTACTACTATCGCAACCAATATATTATTACAAAGGAAAACCTAAACGTTGAGCATCGTGCCAATACCATTGACACTACTACTAAAGCAAAATTGGAAGTGGTAAAAATAAAACAATCCGGGGACATAAAATTGGCAGCACCACCGTATATGGTTAATCGTCACACAACAGTACGGGGTAACTTACTTTTCGTTAATTCCCTGTTACGAGGCAAATATGAAGAGATTGATGTCTGGAAGTATGCTTCTGTAGTTGACGTTTATGATTTGTCAAAACAGACTTATCTTTTGAGTTTTTACGTGTATGATGAAGAAGCGGGGCGAATGAAAAACTTTTTCGCTAGCGATTCAGCGATGTATATCCTTTCGGGACATTATATGCTCAAATACGGATACGGGAAAAGAATCCAATCCAAAATTTAGTAAAGTATATAAATATTATTGAAAGATACCGGCCGGTGACAGGAGTAACGATCGAAAACCTGTAGAAAAGAGTAGATCAAAATTCTATTAATTTAAATTTTAGTATTATGAAAACAACCATTTTAAGAGCGTTTGTGCTGCCAATTGCAGCATTTGCTCTGGCCAGTGCTGGTGCAGTGAGTACCAACACTTCGGATGTAAGCAAAACAGATGTTTTGATTACAGCTTACATTCACAATCCACCTGTAGACAACTGTCAGGAAGTGAAGAATGTGGACTGTAGTCCAGGTTCCGGACCTGCCTGTCTTAGTGGGGGCTTTACAGCCTACGGTGGAAGTGAAACTTCCTGTAATCAACAATTGCACCGCAATTAGTAAAATCATTTTCTAAATGAAAAGTAATGCAGTTTCTTAAAAGGAAACTGCATTATTTTTTATGCTTATTTCTTATTGAGCTGAAGTTTCTCTAGGCACTGTTTCCGATTCCCCTTTTAGTAAATGGTCAAACCATCTCATCATTCGTTTGCTGAGATCCTTCTGATTGTCTGTATTCTCCAGCGAATGGTCTTCGTCAGGATAAACAAGCATCTGGGTTGAAACTCCCAATTTTCGAAGTGCCAAATAGTAGGTAATACTCTGATTCCAAGGAACGATTCTATCGTTTTTCCCGGCCCACAGTAGTAGCGGCGTTCTCACATTTTCGGCATGCATAATGGGAGAGTTATTAACGTATACTTCTTTATCATCGTACAGTGATTTTCCGATGCGCCATTGCTGATTTTCAAATCGCCACATATCTGATTGAAAATAGCCATTCCTACTTATATTAAAGTAATAGGATATAATGTCGCTCACACCAGCTCCTGAAACCGCTGCTGCAAAAATATTGGTCTGTGAAATAAGAAAATTGGTCTCATAACCCCCGAAGGAATGCCCGTACAAACCGATCTTATCTTTATCCACCATGCCTTTACCAATAACTGCATTGACTCCGGCTGTTACACAATCAACAGCCGAACTTCCAGGATTACCCATCTGGTAGATGATATCGGGCATCAATACAAAATAACCATTGAGCGTATAATTGGTGACATTAAAACCTTCGGGATTTAAAAACGAGGGGTTAGCATAGTTATACCTGTTTTTAGACATAACATCATAAATTTCCACCACCATTGGGTATTTTTTCGTAGGGTCATAATTGGCAGGATAGAACAGCGTCGCTTTTAATTTTTGCCCTTTGCTGTTGCTGTAATAAAGCAATTCTGATTTCCCCCAAAAATACGCTGCTTGCTGCTTGTTGGATTCAAACAGAATTTTGGAAACAGCATCATTTTTTTTCCTGAACTCCAATCGCGGCGACTGATTGAAAGTTTGAGTCTGGAAGATATAAGCACTGTTTTTACTCTTGCGGATTTCATCTATTTTACTGGCTTCATATACTATGGGTTGTTCTTTCGATTTATCATTGTAAATAAAATATCCCGTTGACCAGTTTTCTCTATTGGTGGCTTCGAGCAGCAGGTCTTTGGATAGATCAAAAATGATGGATTTCCTTCCATCATAGTTACTCTGTGATCGCCAGTCATATTCAATGGGAGTTATCCTGTAAACTAGTTTTTTTTCGTATCCTCTGGTTAATCGCTTGCAAGAAGAACCATCGATAGCCACTAGCCAGATATCATTGGCATCATACAATAAAACATTCTTTCCATCATTGGTCCAGCCCGGATTGCCATAGGCTCCAAATTGATGGGGAGCATCAGAAGTATTATAGTTGTCCCAGTGAGTTGTAACTTTTTTGGTCAGGTTGGTATGTGTTTTTTCCAAAGGATCATACATCCACCAATTACTTTCCCGATAATACAGTATTCTGTTGCTAAAAGGATCAAACCCAATCTGGTTCAAATCAACGGATTGCTTTTTCAACATCAGTTCTTTGGAACCGTCCTTTAGATTGGTTAAATAAAAATCCGCTTCCTCATAATATTTCGATTGCAGGCCATAGGAAAATTTATTGTATAAAACAGCATACTCCTGTTGCCCGCTCAACATAATTGCCGGCAGCTGGTCATCGCTGATCTGTAAATACAAACCCGTATCAGGATACCAGAGAGCTACTTTGGGAATATCGCCCTCAGTCTGCTGCCGTTGTCTGTCTGCATAAAGCCATTTGTCGTTGCCGTGCCAAATTTCAGGCACATCCGGTTTTTCTGCATTAGGGTTCTTCTTTTTGGCTACCATAAAAAATACTTTTTTTCCATCGTCGGAAATAGCGAATCTTGTCCTTTTGAAAACTTCCATATTCTTTGACTCTTCTTTGGAAGCATAATCCAATGAGAATATTTTTTTATCGGCAATTCTATAATAATTCATGGTAATTGCCTCATTAGCTGAATCTGTTTTCTGGAAAAAAGCCACTGATTTAGAGTCTTTATGCCACATCAGGTTAAAAAAGTGACTGCCGTTTGCTTTTGAAACAGCAGTATGTGAATAGTGGGCAAAATGAATAATCCTTAACTCGCTATAATCCTTTTGACTCGAAGCATACATAATTGCATCCTTATCTGCATTTAACGCATATTCCGAGACACCTTCGATACTGTCAATTAGCTTCCCGTTAGAGTTGCGGATCTGCATCAGGCATTTTTCACCGTATCCTTTATTCAGGGTGATTATATATTGCCCATCCTTTGCCAGCTCATACCGCTTAACATTATCATAAACCGCAATTTTGCCTGTGGGCAGCTCCAGTACTTTTAGTTTGGAATCGGGGGCTAGAAAAGCAAAGAGTTGTTCGCCTCCAAAACGACCGTCATTTCCTTTTGGAAAAACATAGCTTTTATTTTTAGCGGTGTTCTGCACAAATAAAGTATCACTGTGGTTTTCGTAACGCATCGCATAACTTGCCCATTTTCCCTGGTCGGAAATGGCTTTTACTTCTAATGTCCCCCATCTCTGGTAATCGTTCTCAGCTAATGCCTTCTTTTGTGTTACCTGCCCCATACAGGGACAAGATAATAACAAAAGAAATGTAGCCAATACTAAACTCGAAATTTCGAAGTCAATTTTTTTACTTACTATAAGCATTGCTTTCATAATGATTTTAGTATCCTGGATTTTGTGGATTCAGATTTGGATTGGAGTTCAATTCAAGAGCAGGCAATGGCCACAAACTGTCGGTAGTATTCCAGCCAGTCTTAGAAGCAGACAAGGTTTCGTCAAGTTTTCCAGTCCGTTTCAGATCAAAAAAACGCTGCCCAAATTCAGTGAACAACTCAAAACGCCTCTGATTGAGAATATCGGTTATAATTTCCTCAGCGGTAACTGCAGTTGTATTGGTAAGTCCCGCCGTAGTTCGAATCAGATTTAGATCCTTCTTAGCACCTATCAGATCGCCCTGATACGCTCTGGCTTCGGCGCGGATTAGGTATTGCTCAGCTAAACGAAACACTATGGAATATTCTACCGAGCTTGGAGTGGTGGATTGCTGTTTGTATTTAGAGGCATGATACCAAGTTGAGACTCCGTCGGTCACTTCGGTAATCCAATGTGTTTTTCTCTGGTCGCCCGCCTCAAAAGCATTTACAAAACTCGGTTTTAGTCCCACGACTGGTGGTGGCCCCGAAGTGAAAATATACAGACTCCCTTCGGCAGTATTACTGTCGGAGGTGTTCGGCATAAATTGCCAGATTGTTGCGGTGCTTTCTTTGAGAAATATTTTATCCAAATCCGTTTCCCATGTATACAGTGGACTATTAATGACAGCTGAGGCTGCATTGGAAGCTTCGGGATATAGTCCCATATACAAATAGACCCGTGCCAAAAGTGCATTGGCAGTACTGCGGTTGGGAATAATACGCTCTGGAGAAACATAATCCTCCGATAATAATTCAATGGCTTTGTTCAGGTCCATCAGAATTAGGCTGTAGATTTTATCGGCTGGCATTCTGGACACTTTGCTATTCAGCAGATAATCCGTTGTGGTGATATAGGGAATATCGCCATAGAGATTTAACAGGTAAAAATGAAGCAATGCCCTCACAAAGATAGCTTCCCCTTGCAACTGTTTTTTATTGGCTTCGGCAATGGATATGGAATTATCCAATCCTTCAAGAACTGTATTGGCGCTATAAATCTGGCTGTAACTCTTGTTCCAGATATCGTTTACACCTAGTTCACCAGGAAATAGCGAATTGGTATAAAAATTGCTTACGTCATATGCGTAGTAGTAGTCAAATTCATCGGCGTAGAGGCCAAGATTACAGGAAACACCATTTGAATTTCCATTTAACAAGCCGCCATCTCTCATTTTGGCATACAAACCCGCCATTGCGGCATTAGCAGTTCCTGCATCTTCGAACACGGTTTTGGCTGTCAATTGTGAAGCAGGAAGATCCACTTCCACAAAGCTGTCGCAGCCAGCTAGTGTTAGACATACCGCTATAAGGAAACAACTATTAGCAGTCAATTCTTTAGCACTTTTATGAAGTAGCTTTTTAAAAATAATAAGTATATATATCATGGCTGTATGTATTAAGGTTAAAAAGTAAGCTGTACGCCAGCCGTGATTATTCTTAACGGAGGCAGGTAGGCAGTATATTTAAATTCGGGATCACCTCCTTTGTAGGGCGTGAACGTCAATATGTTTTGTCCCAGCAGTGACAGTTTGCAGTGGACACCTTTGATAGCCTGCAACGGCAGATCATAGCTTACCGCAATATTTTTTAACCGTATGAACGACGCATCTACAATAGAGGCATTGCTGTCCAGATAGTTGTAATAGGCATTTACGGCATCCCCATTTTCACCCGATGTATTCATCTGAAAGGGAACCTGATCCCCTGCTTGCTGCCATGCATTGGCCATGTCCGAATGCTGATTAAAGAAACTTCCTCCAGGAACGCTGGGATTGTAGTCGTAATTCTGCTGTTTTACAAACTGGAACAGAAAATGCAAGTGCCAGTTTTTATATTGAAACTGATTTTCCAAACCTCCAAAGTATTCTGGAGTGAGATCCACAATGGTCTTTTTATCTCCCAAGGAGGTAATCTTTCCGTCGTTATCGACATCTTCCACTTCATAGAGTCCTGTTTGTGTATTAACACCGTTGAACTGATATGTCTTTACAATGCTTGTAGATTCTCCGATAACATAGCGATTAGAATAAGTAGATCCTTCGAGTCCCGGAAAAGAAAGCAGTTTATTATTGGAAGCGGAAATATTAAAGTTAGTTGTCCATTTAAAATTGGCATTTTCAAAGTTTACGGTTCTAAGTGTAAATTCCAGACCCATATTTTGGACGGTCGCGTTTAAATTGGCATTAATAGAACTGAATCCAGTGGTTCCAGGCAAAGGAATTCCCACCAGCTGATTGGACGATCGATTTCGATACCAAGCCAGCGTAAAGAATATACGATCACTTAGAAGCCCCATTTCCAATGCAGCTTCCAATTTTTTATTGATTTCCCAACTAAAATCCGGATTGTAGAGTCGTGTAGGATCCAAACCGATGGCACCATTATAGTTAAGACCAGAGGATGTATAAGTATCCAAATACTGGTAATCCCCTATTTGATCACTGCCCGAACTCCCATAACTCGCTCTAAGCTTTCCAAAACTAAAAACGGTATTTTCCTTGAGAAAATTTTCCTTCGAGAACAGCCAGGCGGCTCCCACAGCTCCAAAAGTGGCAAACTGTCTGCCTGGACCAAATCGGCTGGAGCCATCCCTTCTTCCTGTTATGTTCACAATGTATTTTTGATCCCAATTGTAATTGAGCCGCCCAAAAAAGGCTTGATATTTATACAGGGTTTCATCGCTTACATAAATGGATTTTTGCGTGGCAGAAGCTATATCTGTAATCTGGCTGTTGCTAGCAAAACCATATCCGAACTGGTACAGCCTTGAAGAAGTTTGCTGCTGCGCCGTCCCCCCCACCAGTATGTCAATTTTACTGATACCGAAATCATGGTTCCAGCGAAGCTGCGGTTCTACAATCCATGATTTTCTCTGGGTATTATTGGAAAATAAGGATGAGTAGCTGCTTCCGATTTGGTAGGCAGGATCATACATCGTCGAAGGCAATAGCCGCTGTTCAGCATTCTTTAAATCCGTTAAGCCTAAGTTAGCCTTGAGTTCCCAACTGGGGGATATTTGATAACTAAGTACGATATTGGCAATAAGATCATTTGTTTTTGCAGTGGTGATGGCGCGAAGTGCTGCCAATGGATTTCTAAAGGTACTGTTTTCAAAATTCAGGTTACCGTCGGCATCATATAAAGCGGGAGCATTTGGAGCCAGATTTCGTGCAGTGCGGCTAATATCGGTTTCAGGCTGTACATTGTCTTGGGCGGTATAGCCTGTTGAAAAAGTGAGTTTAAACTTTTTATCTTCACTCCTATGGTTCATGCTAAAATGGACAGCCGCTTTATCGTACTCAAAATCTCCCGGGAGTACCGTTGTTTCAGTGTGATAGGTACCACTCAACAAGTATTGGGTTAAATCAGAACCGCCCGATACAGACGCCTGCATATTGGTAATTACCGCAGTTCCGCCCAAAAGTTCTTTCTGCCAATCGGTGTATCGGTTTTGATCCCATGTCCCGTTGATGTCATACGCCCAATCGGGATATGTAGTAACACCATCATTGGCAAAACCCTGTCTTCTCATTTCCAGATACTGCTGGGTATCCATCAGGTCTATCATTTTTGTGACTTTTCCAATTCCAGAGGATGCAGAAACTGTTACATTAGTTTTCCCTGCCTTGCCTTTTTTGGTGGTAATCAGTACCACGCCATTGGCACCGCGTGAACCGTAAATAGCAGTCGCATCGGCATCTTTTAGAACTTCTATGCTCTCAATATCGTTGGGATTAATACTGTTTAACGGACTGGTGGGTGTAGGTATTCCACTAGTAGTATTGCTGTATCCGATGACTTCCGACGAATACGGCACGCCATCAATAATATACAGTGGCTCATTGCCTTCTTCACGAAGACTGTTGAGTCCTCGTATCTTTATTTGAAACCCACCGCCGGGAGTTCCTGTGTCTTGTGTGATATCTACTCCCGCCATACGCCCCTGCATCGTGGCAAGAACATTGGTAACGGGCTGTTTCTCGATGTCTTTGGTAGTTATTTTGGAAATGCTACCAGTTCGTTCGCTGTTCTTTACTGAATAATATCCGGCGTTGATCTTAACTTCTTGCAGTTTGGTTGTGTTTTCCTGAAGACTAATATTGATGGTGCTACGTCTTTGCACGGAAACTATCTGCGTTCTGTATCCTATATAGGAAAAAACTAAAATATCTTCTGATGAGGCAGAAAGGGTGTAATGACCATTATAATCCGTTACGGTGGCAATTGATTTCCCTTTTACAGAAATACTTACACCAGCTAAAGGATTGGTACCATCTGTGACAGTTCCCTGAACTTGAAACTGTTGAGCAGTTCTTAGATTATGCCGTAGTGAATTTTTGGCTTGTATGTGGGAAAAAGACAGGATGTTACCCATTAAAAACAGGAAACAAAAAGCCTTTCCACCCATAGATAATGAAAAATTATTCATAATATTGGGTTGGTTAAGTGAAACGTTAGTTTTATTAGCTACGGTCCTCTATACAAGTTTTGCCGGCGAGTTAGAGGGCCATTTTTTTGTCTTAAAGCCAAAAGTTTTACCATGACTGAAAGAATGGATGGATTTTTTTTATTGCATAGGCATTTGATTAAAGTTTTTTTTAAAGGAAAGCCTACTGCCGTTGCCTGTTGCAGCCAGACGTTGGCAGAGTCTTTCCCAACTAATTCATTAATAATTAATGGTATTGCGAAACTTTAAAAAAGAAGCAGTGCTAAGAATTGAAATTGAGTTTTGCCTAAATAATGGACATAAAAAATGGCATGAACTCAGCTTATTGACTTGAGGTACTGGAATACCGAGGAACAATAAGTGAGCCCACGCCATGGGCGTGAGCATCTTACTTTATCCTCTCGTTCCTTTTAAATTTCCAGTTTTCAAGTCGAGATTCAAAGCGAATGCTTCAAATATTTTTTATGTGAAGAATCGCAAATATATATTATTGAAAGCAAATATAATAAAAATATTTTAAATATGGACTATAGTCCATTGAAAATAATACGATTTTTTCGCCTATTTGTAATATTATGGAAAATAACTTAACAGAAATAGAAAAGTATATTATTCAAAGGGTAAAAGAAATAAGAAAAGCTAATAATCTTACCCAAGAACAACTATCTCTAAAGTTAGATAAAGGTGTTGGTTTTATAGGTGATATTGAATCATCATCTAAAAACGCAAAGTATAACATCAAACATCTCAATGAAATAGCTAAAATTTTTGACTGTTCACCAAAGGACTTTTGGCCAGACAAAGCGTTATGAAAACTTCGCTTATAGATATGAAAAAGATGCTTTTTTGGAATTGTCCCAAAAAATAATATAGTTAGTGTAATAATATTATGGTTGGTATAAACAAGTTGCGGACACTTTTCTGAACTGAAGCCGAATTCAATAATTTAATGAAAGAGAAGATAAATAAAATATTATTCCCTTTTAATGTCTTAATGACAATATTAGGAGTTTATAAATTTCGAAAAAGATTTAGTCTATGGATTAATAAAATAGAGTGAGTTTATTATAAAAAATTAGATTTATTTTAAAACTTATTAGAAATTTTATTTCTTCCCTTTAACAGATCCTATTGCTACTATGTAAATATTATAAAATAACTACTTCATTTTTTAAAAGAGTTAAAGAAGTTGACAAAAAATAAATACCAAAAAATAAAATTTGATCTTAATTAAATACCACTGGGGAAAAGATGCTTAAGGGCATCTTTTTTTGTATAGAAATTTTAACCAATTCTAAACTAATAGTATTCAATTCATTTAGAATTGATTTAACAGATTATAGCTTTTTAAATAGATGTTTCTTTTAATTAGTAGACAGTTGTCTATTGTACGATTGTCTACTTTGTACGACTTTGGCTAAATGGAAGATATTAAAATAAAGTTTGGACGGCGTGTTAAAGACTTGAGATTGGTCAATGGATATTCACAAGAAAAGCTAGCTGAACTTTCCGATTTAGACAGAACATATATTCCTGGCATAGAAGCTGGAAAAAGGAATGTTTCCCTAATGGTTGTCGAAAAAATGGCAAAAGCCTTTAATATAACTATCTCAGAACTTTTAAATCAACTCTAATTTTATTCGAATGATTACAAACCCGTTACTTGAAGAGTTAAAAAAATTAAGAGAATCATCAAAATATGCTGTAGCACAAGGTACTTATTCAAATCTAAATGGATTTAAAAAGTATTTGCATATTGAGCGAGATGTTGAGAAAAAATTAAATAATATCATTTCTAAAGCAAGTGAAAGTGACAAAGCGCAACTATTACTTGTTTGTGGCAATGTTGGAGACGGTAAATCTCATATTCTTTCACATTTGCATGATGAATTAAAGGACACCATTAATCAATTTATAATTCATAACGACGCAACGGAATCCCATAATCCAAATGAATCTTCTAACGAAACACTTTATAAATTATTACAGGGATTTAAAGATGAAAAAATAGATGATTCAAAAGTCAAAATTATTCTAGCAATCAATTTAGGTACACTTAGTAAGTTTATTGAGGAATATGGCGATGAATTTAAAATTTTGAAAGAATATATTTCTTCAAGTAAAATATTAGATACGGATTTGATTCATGATGATGAATTTGATAACAAGAGTAATTTTCATCATGTGAATTTTACAGATTATCACATGTATTCTTTAACTGAAAATGGGGCTACTTCTAAAATCATTCCTACTTTACTTGAAAAAATAGTTTCTAATAATGAAGCAAACACAATTTATAAAGCATATCTGGATTATAAAAACATTAATCTTGACAAAGTATATTGTCCAATACAGTACAATTATGAATTTCTTTTTAGTGAAAACAACAGAACTATTGTTTCACAACTAATAGTTAAAGCAATAATAAAAAGTAAAGAAATTGTATCTCTGCGTACATTGCTCAATTTTGTTCATGATATAATTGTCCCCGTTGATCTTTCTAATATCAATGAAGCAGATTATTTCCAAATAATTGAAAAGATGCATGGGTCTGAATACATTTCTAATTTAATTCCTAACTATTTATTTGAACATCCAGAACTTTCAAGTTTATTTGAAAAAATTGAGAGTTTGGATCCTTGCATCAATAGAGACGCTACTACTGATGATGTTTTATTGACCTTGATAAATGCAGAGAATACATTTGATATTTTTTCAAAGCATATTGAAGAAAGCTATTTGGAGAAAATAGAATCAAAACTAAAGAAAACAACAATTTCAAAATCTGACCTATCCCGATTCTTTATGAGATTAAACTATTTTAGTAATTACTTGAAAAATGATTACTTGAAAGACACCGATTTTGACGAATATTTAGTTTGGCTTTTCCACTACAATAATCACAACCCTAGTTATATAAAAAAAATATATGAACTTGTTGAAAATGCAGCTAGGAATTGGAATGGAGACCCAAAAACAAATGGCAAGGTCATTATAAATGTTGGAAAAAAACAAACTCAATATAGAGTATTTAAAGATTTTGAAGTTATTCCAGATGTAAATTTATTAAAGAAAAAAAACGATGCCCAAATTAACAAATTCACACAAGAATTTGCTTTATCCTTTAAAATAAACAATGAAACCGATTTTGTGAAAATTCATGTAGATTTCAGTCTGTATAAAATACTAAAAATGATATCGCAAGGATACAGACCCAATAAAAAAGACAATAACAATTACGTGTATTTTGTTAGTTCTATAAATATTTTAATCAATCAAAACAATAATAAGGCTCCATTGTATATTGATGAAGTCAATATTGGGAAAGCAGTTGATTATAAATTTTCAAAAGACACCTTTAGCGGTTATAAATTTCAAGTGATATGATGCAAATAGAATTAAATAAAGATGGAGCAAACAGTCTTGAAAAACGATATTTTAAAAATAAAAGTTTTAGCCATGTTACTGGAAATCAAATAAAGTTATTGCCTTTTAAAACTAATCCTAGCGGTGACACCTTTAATGAAGATTTTAAATCTTTTCAAGGTGTTATTGGTGAATTGTTTAGGATTTTTAATAATAAAACACAAATAGAATTAAGTAAAACCAATGGTTCATTCAAGATTGACCTTAAAGAAGCTATTCTGAAAAATGCCATAGCGAAAGTTGATACTGAAAATATTGAGGAATTAAAAAACATGCTTACCAAACTTTTCTTTGATGAAGAACATGGACTAATAAAATTCAACATCAAGACTCTTTCTTATATGAATTTTATCAATTCAAATAATGCCATAAAAGAGATTTCTAAATTTATTTTTGATATTTTTTTAACTGATGATTTTAATCAAAATAATTTTAATGAAGACACAAGTAATGAAAACTTATTACATCAACTAATAATTCAATGTTTGCCTGAGTTGGCAGATACGTCTTCTAAATCAAAGGTTTCAATCTATTATAATTTATTTCCCGAAATTAAGGTACAGTTTATGGAAGACTTTGTTTTTTTAACAAACAATCATTCCTTTCTCCTAAAGCATGCTGAAGACCTTTTCAAATATTATTATTTCCATTATTTAAGCCAGTTGATACTTCGCTTTAACGATTTTGGTACTGTAACCGGAAAAATAAAACCCATTTATTACACAATGGATTGGGAAACTCTTTCAGAAACCAGATTATCAAGTCATACTGTTGGTTGGAAACAATTGAACAAATATTCAGAATCCATATTTGCACACGTTAACACTTTAGAATTATTAAATTATATCTATGTTGATGGAAAATCTATTGAAGACTATAATAACATTGGAATTATTTTTAACAGCTTTAATTCTGAAGAAAAAGATAAATTTCAAGATTGTGTAAATGAATTAATTGCTTTTTATACCGAGAATATTTCCGTTTTTGATACAGGAAAAAATTGGGAAGATTGTGAGCGTCTTTTGGAACTCGATTTAGTTAATAAAAATTTTGAGGTTAAAATTCTTGAAGATATTTATACGCTTTGGTTTAAAATAAAATATCAATTTGAAAACTCTTCTAGAAGCAAACCTTACAGTGATTATTCAAAATGGTACTCCCAATTTGGTAAAGTAAATTATACTAAAAATAGAGGGAGATTGGGTAATACTACTGTTTTAACACAAGAAACTTTACTGTTCTTAACTAGAATATGTATTGGTGCCGAAGATAAAATCAGATTAAAAACATTATGGGATAAATTTAAAGATAGAGGAATTGTTTTTGATGAAACGACAAAACTAGAAATCACCAAATTGTTTGAAAAAATTAATTTAATAGAGAAAAAAAGTGATAGCGGAGATGCACAATACGTCAAGTCAACTATATAAATACGTTTCGAATTTAATAATCGGATATTTTAAATCTCAGAAAATACAGTCTGGAGATCGTTTTAACCTTTATTTGGAAGACAGGGAAAACATTGAATATCTCTATGATTCGTTAGAACATAATTCAATAGCAAGTATTGAACAATTCTCCTATACTCACCCTGAAGGAGGCGAAGCCTATACTACTTTTTGTCTGTTAATTGGCGACACTAAAGTAATTATTGCTTCGAGTGCTTTTGCATCTGAAGATTACTTCACTATGCTTAGAAATAAAGTAGCTGACCAAAATGATGTTTTTGAAGGAACTGCTATTTTAATTTTATTTAGTGGAAAATTGGATAGTTTATTGGGTGGAAGTGGCAGTTTAATCAAAGAAGGAATGCCTTTGCACTATTCAAGATTTAAAAATCAAATAGAACAAGACATTGAACACAATTCTACTTTAAAAAAGTATGAGAAATTAATTTTAAAATCAGTACTAGACAGAAAAACTAAAAGTGTTGTTGAAGACAATAACTCCATTTTTGATTATGAACAAGTTATTAATTCATTACAAAAAGGCGCTGTTGATGTAAATGATTATAGATTTTTAGGGCTTTTCCCCCAAGCAGAATTGAGTAGTAAACATGGTGACCTTTCAAAAGATTTAGAAAGTAATTTCAATCTTTATGATAAATTTGAAAACATTTTTTTAAATGGTAATCCAGCTTCAGATTTAGAACAAAATTTACCAAGTTTTGCTCTTACAAAACTTATTAAAGAAGACTGGCATCAATTTGATTATTCAGAAATTGTAAAATGGATGGATAAGGAAAAAGAAAAAGCTCCACCAGTATTTAAAACCATTGAAGGAGAAAATTTACTTCAAACCTTATGGTATAGAACAGATGGTGAATCTGTGTCAAAAAAACGGAATGTAAATCTTATTGTTTTTAATCCTTCTCTGGAACTTCCTTTTAAATTAAATGTGAAATTTGATCAATCAATAAAAAAAGAAGGACTTAAGATTAAACAAGGTTCCAAAAACACTAGTATAACAAATAGTGGATTTAGTATTGTTATTGAGTTTAAAGAATTCGACGCTGACAATTTGTTTAGTTTAATTGAATACCGTGATTCTGAAACGGACAAAAAGTATATTATCAAAGTTTTACATTTGCCTTTCAAACCAAATATTATCTCCCAATTTGAAGGGAACTTTCAATTGAACGTAAATAAATCTTCTTATCTTCAAATAAAAGAAAGTCCAACTTTAGCTTTTAACCCCGATGGAGAAATTCAAACTACTGATATTATAAGTTTAGATACCACTTTCAAAATAAGTGAAGAACAAAAATTAATTATAAATTATGATTATGCGTTAGCTCAAGAGGATTTAATTCATTTTAAAATTGATTTGTTTAATGTTGTAATTCCAATTGCCATAAAAACTGATTTTGAAGCCCTTAAGCCAATATCTGGTCTTGAAGTATGGAAAGAAAAAAGAGTTAATAAGCTTGATTTCAAATATATAAAAGAAGGAAGTGTCATTAAACTATTGTTTAAAAACAATGAAAAAACAGTAAGTGGAGAATACAGGGCCAATTTAATTCAAGAAGAGCAGCTTATTAATTCTGAGGGATATTCCTGGTTTTTAGGGAGTGAAAATACTATTCTAATTAATGAGATAGAGCTGGATAATGACATAAAAATCGCCTTTGATAAGCTTAGGACTTTCTATAGAGACAAACAAACTCAACCAAGTTTGGTTTACTTAAATGATGAATTGAAGCAAATTGCTTTGGATTATGTTTCCTGCTTTATAAATCAATTGGAACAATTTGAGGAAAACAAACCACTAACACATACGCAGAAAAACCTTTTATGGTTAGGAGTTGTTAAAGAACGTGATGGCGAAGAAAAAATAAAATTTAGTCCATTGCATCCTCTTAATGTCGCTTATCAACTTCAATTAAATGATAATTTAAAAAATGAAGAAATTTATAATGCTATTTTAAAACGCTTAAGTCCTTATAATTTGATCCCTTACATTGAAGGGAAACCAAATGAAATTTACATTCCAATTGAATCTAGTCATTCACCGGAATGGTTGTATTACACTGTTTATTTGAATTCCAAACAAGCTGTACCAAAGAGTTTTGTTTCTGATTTAGTTACTGATAAAATTAAGGATTTCACCACAAATTTTGAATTCCTTTTTGACCATTCTAAAAAATCACCCATAAAAATTAATGTTATAAATCTTGGAGACTGTAAAGAAGTAGTAGAAGGGATTTTTGAATATTACAGAAAATATTTGAATAGTAATTTAAGTAAACGATTGTCTGATTTAATACCTATTGAAGTAAGTATTTATGGCTCGGACAAAATAGTTACCAAATTTGAAGAACTCACTTTTTACGAAAAAGTTGATGACATTGAAAAGCATTTAGGAATTGAATTAAAAACGAAAAATTTTGAAAAGGAAGACCTCTTGAATGTTTTTCTTGAACGAGTAAAATTCTATTCTAAAAAGCAACCAAAAAAATCAGAGAATTACGAGTATGCTCATATCACTTTTTATCAGTTTGATGTTACTAAAACTGAAAAGTCATATGATGAAATGAGTTTAGTAAAAACTGGTATTTCTTTCCATGGATTAATGGCTGATGTTGCTTCTACTCCGAGAGTTCAAAATTACAGAACCGGTTTTGGAATACTAGATTTACCGGAACATCCGAATGAGTTAACTAAATTATCTTGTTTATATAATGCCTTTGCTCGTGTTGCTTCCAATGGTGATCCTTATGAAAGAAATAAGGCACTTTGCACAACAATTAATTATGATATTAAAGAACAATTAGAAAAGCTATACCATGATTCTCAGTGGGTAACTTATATTGACCCAAAAGTTGATTTAGACTTCTTTAAAGAAAATAAAGAATTGGTTATCATCCATTATAGTGACCAATACAACAATTCTAATGGATATGACGCGATAACAGTTAGCAGGAAAACAAGTCAATATGAATTTGTGGTTAAAGAGTTTTTGGAAAAACATGAAGTACAATTTGATACTGCTTCGGATACGATAAATATCATTAATTTTTTTAATGCAATTAATGGCGAATGGTTACTAAAACTAATTCGACAACACAGTCAGTTTCCTAGAGAAAAGCTAAGTCTTTTGTCTGGAATTAAATCATCATTGACTTTTTTACATCATCCCAATATCATTTGGATTCCAATATCCTTAGAAGAAATTTTAAGGGTTTCCGGTAATGCTGGATTGAATATGGGAGAAGGATTGTTTTCCACTAAAAATCTAGGTGCAATTGGTTCTTTTAGTGATGACTTATTATTTATAGGATTGGAGCAACTCGATGGTCAATTATTAATGCACTTATACCCAGTGGAATTAAAAATTGGTGGGTTGGGTATTGTGAAAAAAGGAATAGACCAAGGAAAACGTACAGCTCATTTACTTTATGAACATTTAAACAAAGAAGGCTTTTTAAGTGAATTTTATAAAAACTTCTTTGCAAAAATAGCTCTTACCAATGCTGAAAAAATGAAACTTTTTCATGTATGGGACACTCAAGACTGGAATGTTATTACCAAAGATTACCGAAATGATTTATTGAACAATAATTTCATAATCAGTAATCGATTAAACAATACCATCGGAACCTTTGGTTTGATTTATTTTGGAAATTATGAATATAACCGAAAAATCACAATTTACGATGAATATATGCGTGTTGATTTACAAGAAACAGATGGTTACAAATTCGTTGAATGTGTTAAAGACCTAATAAGTTTCTACACTGAAAGTATTACAGTATTTGATACTGGAAAAAATTGCGAATGTTGCGAAAATAAATTAGACTTAGCAATGAACAGTGAAAGTTTTAAGACTATATTCAGATTTTAATTTATCCATTGGTTTAAAATTAAATATCAGAAATCACAAAATTAGAAATTACTAAATTGTGTTAAAAAATAGATTATTACCGTTTAAAAATATATAATTAAGTTTATTTTTACAGAATATGAAAAACATTGAAATAATATTTGGATTAAAAATTAAAGAATTGAGAAAACAAAAAAAATATTCTCAAGAACAATTAGCAAATCTAGCATCGATTAATAAATCATACATTTCTCAAATCGAAAATGGAAAAACAAAAGTTTCCCTAGAAATCATAAATAAACTTGCAAAAGCATTTGAAATTGAAATAGACCAATTATTTGATTAATAATTCACATCTAATTAATATCCCATTTAAAAATATAAATATGGAAGATACAAGTCTTATAGACATTGAAAACAATCTAAAAATTTTTATTAATAATAACAATGCAATAATTGTCGATGAAATTAAAAACTCTATAAATTTTAGAATCGAAAAACATAGAGAATTTATAAAGAAAAGTAAAGCAGTTATTATCGATAATATCGATTATTTAAACATTGTAGAAGCTGAAACTAATAAAATTATAGCAAGGAAAAATAAAATTAATGAATTGCGCGAATTAGCAGAATATTCATTTGGAATAATAATGTCTTAATACTCTTTCTTACTTGGAATTACTCCACGAATACCTCCTCTAGGATTTTCTACATCGCCTTTATATCTTGGAATTATATGAATGTGGGAATGCCAAATTGTTTGTCCAGCTTCTATATTGACATTTATTCCAATATTAAATCCGTCAGGATTGTATTTTTCTTGCAAAATTGTTTTCACTTTATTAGCGACAATCCAACAAGCAGTTTGTTCCTTTAATGTTAAATCAAAATAATTTGAAACCAATCTCTTTGGAATAATTAAGGAATGACCTTTTGAAACTGGAAATTTATCATAAAATGAAAATACAGTTGCAGTTTCAACAATTAATTCTCTGGTTTCGTCTCCAATCAAAAACGGACTTAAATCTGCGTTTCCTTTGTTTAAACTTGTGTAATGCTCATATTCGTATATTTCACAGTTTTCGTTCTTAAAAACGGATAAATAAGCCAATTTTATCAAACATTGATAAGTTTCTTTCTTGTAAATTTTATGAATTCTAAATCCTTCGTATTGAATATCTCTGCGAACAGCAAAATATGCTTTTCCGTTTGGTTTTAAAAGATTTGAAACGTTCATTAAAACTTCTGCTTGTTCTTCTGGAAGCAAAACATTTAAAACATAAAAGCACAAAATTGTATCAAATTTTTCTGTTGGAAATTCTGGAAAATAAAATGGATCATATCCAATAATATCGATTCCTTTGAATTGCAATAATTCAACATCTTTACCAATTCCGCAACCAAAATCAAGAACTTTACCAATAATTTTCTTTTGATTTAAAATAATTCTAGCTGGATATGAAAGTGAAGTTCTTTCAATTGCTGTCAAATGACTATTTGAATTTTGATTATTCATTTTTCATATACAAAAATCCGTTATTACTCGCAATTGTTATTAAAGGCTGAATTGTATTTGAAAATTTTTCTTTTTCGAAACTATCAATATTTGGAAAAATAGAGAGATATTCATCCATATATTTACTTTTCGAGTTATGATGTTTATTAATTTCAAAAGCTACTTTTTGCAAATCATAAAATTTGTCAAAATGTTCATTAAAAAGCGGAAGATTATCGCTTTTCTTTGAATTGGTAATTTTTTCAATTGGAATTAAATTCCAAATTAAATCGTGAGATACAAATGCGTGTGGAATAAAATGGTCAATGGCAAAATTCTTTTCATCAAAATACAATTTGGTTCCAGAAAAAATACATTCTATAAAACCCAATTCTTTAAAAACAATTTTCCAATATTCATTGGTCTGTTTTGTCAAACCATTTCTAACTGGTGGTTTAATTAGTTTATTTGGAATATCTGGAACATTTGGATTTCTTGTTTGTAGAAATAAGGATAAATTCCAGTAACAGAAATCTTTAAGAATTTTAGCATTTGACTTTAAGTAATTTATCCAAACTGGATTTATGACAATGAATTCATCGTGCAAACCATAAAGACAATTATTTTCAAAATTTTGAGAAGATGAATAAATTCTTTTTTTATAATTTGAATTGTTTTCATCTTTCAGTTTCGGAAACCAAGGCGATAAAAACCAATGTGGAACATTTAGATTAAAATGTTCAAGTGACTTTTTGGTTTCAATTTTTTTAGAATTTTCTA
Source organism: uncultured Flavobacterium sp. (assembly GCA_963511475.1). Classification (GTDB taxonomy): domain Bacteria; phylum Bacteroidota; class Bacteroidia; order Flavobacteriales; family Flavobacteriaceae; genus Flavobacterium. The sequence goes on along the minus strand of CAUPJC010000016.1, from coordinate 54,102 downwards.
AAATTGAAATCAGATTATCTTTTTTGATGTCGATAGCTAAACTTTCAAATTTTAAAATATCTTCAACAGCATTTTGAATTAAATCTTGCTTTCCAAAAGAAACGTGAAAATAGTTCACTGTGTACCAAGAATTACTAATCATTCTTGAAAAAACATCTCTTTTTTTGATACTTGTTTGACCGTTTTCAACTAATTCAATAATTGCAATTAACCAATAAAACTTATAAGTTGCAGAAGTATTTGCAAATGAAGAAGCTAATTTATTGGTTGGTAAATTATCTGAAAAAGGTAAATTCATATGTGATTAGTTCAATTATTTTGATTAAATCAAAAATTATCAATAAATATTTATTATGAATGATTACGAATTCTCCTTATTTTCCTGCTTGGGATAAAATCTGCGTAAACATCTTGCTCTTGTTTTAAATGTATAAATAATTGGTCAACAGCATAAGGCTTAAAACTTGAACCATTGTTGTGGTTTTCAATAACAAAAACTTTATTCACGTTTGGTTTTAAATAGTCATATTCCAATTCAGATAATTCTTTTTCCAGCAATGGAAATAATACCACTTGCTCGGAAATAGCTGGATAGAATTCTTTGATGATATTTTTAGAATGGTATTTATCAAACTTCTGTAATGGGCTATCAATGAATACTGGGAATTTAATTCCAGATTCATCTACTAATGCTTTTAATAAAGCTGTAGCGTATAATTGTTGTTCGCCTTTAGACAATGAATCTTTGTCTATTATTTCATCGTTTTTGTCCAATAAATCAATATCCATCACATCATCAACTACATTTACTCTTACATTGTAAATGAAGTCGTTTTTATGCATGATTTTTTTAAGACCAAGCATAATCGATTTTTGTAAGGAATACTTTTTATCCTCTTTTATTTTTTGGATGATTGCATTAATTTTTACAAGTAATTTTTCTGTTACTTCAAATTTCTTCTGGTCTGTTTCTATCAATTTGAAATTCTTTTCGTATTCAGACAATACTTTTCTTGTTGAAGCTAATCTAGTATTATAACTATCGTATTCTTCAATTAGTTTCCCTTTGTTAAGGATTAAAACAGTGATTTTATCTTCGGCTTCTTTTTTCTCTTCACGTAACTTTTTCGCCAAAGGATTGTCTTTTCTAGCTTCAGCTTGTTTAATTTGTTGATATAGCTTAGAAAGATAAATTCTATTATTTTTTTCTTCTTGAACCACTGCATTAAATTGGCTTGAAAAAGCTCCTTTGATATTATTGAAAACTGCTTCAAAGTTTCTAAATTGTTCTTTTGTATAATCTAAAAGCACTTTATCGGAACTACTAGATTGTTTTGTAGTTTCCTTCTCTGAAAGGGTTTGTTTTAATGCTTCTTCTACTTTAGATTTAGCTTTGCTGTCTAAGTTTAAAGCTTCTAGTTTTTTTAATAAAATAGTCGAAAAGGAATTCAGTTCTTCAACTAGAGCTGTTTTATCAATTGAATCGCTGTTAGCGTTTTGCTCAAAAACTAATTGTTCTTTTAGTTGCACTAATTTTTTGCCTGCAATTACTAATGGTGCTATATCCATTAGTTTTTTTAACTTGTTTTTTATCTCAGTTGATTCCTCTTTTAAGATATCTCTTTCGGACTTCATTTTTTGAAGTTCTTCTAAAGTAATTCCATTACCCTCACGTATTAATTTTTCTTGAAGGTTATCGCTATTTATTTTATGATTTGTAATTTCACGATCAATGATTGCTTGCTTATCTTGATTAATTTCAATCATTCCAAGCAATTCAGTTTCAGAATCTGTTAGGTCAAACAATTTAGTTTGCTGTACTGGAGAAGCGCCGCTTCTGCGAAGCTTTGTCAATAGGGTTTCTAAATTCTTTTTTAAATCTTCGTATTTCTTAATCCCTAAAACTTCGGAGTACGCTTTGCTTAAATTCTTTAATTCGGCTTTTGATTTAGCTTCAGCAAGAGAAACTATTTTTTCAGCATCAAAAAAGAAAAATTTAGCAATTTCTCGAGGTAAAATAAAATCATTGATAAAAACTTCAAAACCAACTTCTTTAGTTAATTCGTTCTCTAAACCATCAATCATTATTTTTAAATCTTCCGAATCTGTTTTTAAATTATAAGACCTCTTTATTACAACTGATTTACAAGGTATAGAAGGAATCAGAATGTCCTTTAATTCTATTTCAACTGAAAGAACCGGATTGTTTTTTCCACTGTTTTCGTAATCAGTCTTTACTTCTCTATTCAAAAGCGTTTTGATAAACTTTTCGTATCCACCAGAATTCTTGATGTCTTTCTTGTATTTATCTTCCACCTCACTCATCATTTTACCATAGAAGACCCAGATAAGAGAAGTTAGAAAAGTTGTCTTACCAAAACCATTTTTACCAGCAATGATACTAATGTTTTTTGATGGATTAGGAGCAAAAAGTATTTCATTTTCTCCTTTGTAAATTCTGAAGTTTTGGAATTTTATTTTATTTATTTTCATAGACCATTCTCATTTACAAAACTTTCAATTCTCTTTTCCACATCATTGTGAAGACCATATTTAGTAATCATTAATGTTTTTGTTTCTTGCAAAGAAATTAAATTATCAATTAAATGATAATAACCAGGTTCTTCTTCGCATACTTCGCGCAAGATTCTTCGTTCTGTGTCATCAAGTGATTTGATGTTGTTGGTGCTAATTTCTTTATTGTAAATTTCTTTGTATAAATCACCTACTGTGTGGTCAAAATAACCATCTCTATTCCAAGTCACTTGAATAGCTATTAACTCTTGATTATTGATTAAAGTGATGTGAGGTCTCTCCTTTTGAACTTCTTTTTGAACTAATAATAAGTCTCTTAAAATTTGGTAACGATATTCAACCGTATAATTTCCATTAAAAGTTCCATCTTCTCTAACTGCTTCTTGACCATTTCTTCTTGTATCAGAGCGGTTTTCTGAAATATTTCTACCTTCAACTAATCTATTTCTAAAAGCTAATAAAGGCTCCATCCAATTTTGTCCATTGTTAACTAATGATGACATTGATTTGTCATTTTTCACAACCGTACAAGTCCAACACCCAAAACGACTTTGTCCGCATGAATTGTGTTCTTTGTTTACAACAACTGTAGGACATTCATAATCATCGGCACTAGCATCGGCATATATTTTGAAAAGTATAGAATTGTCAAAGCCCCAAGGAGATTTTACTGTATTAATGATATACCATATCTCATCAACAATCATTTCCTTGATTGGAGCATAAACATAAGTATTTACAGTAGTTTGATGCTTGGATAGTCTACTGCCTGTTACTTCATGCTTTCTTATAGAGCGTTCTCTTGTAGCACTTTCGTCATAACGCGTTCCCAGTAAAACAATAGCTTCCCCTTTTTCGTCAATTTGTTCAACTAAAAAAGTAGAAGTTGGTCTTATTTTTAATTTATCTGTACACCATCTAAATGCATTATTTGGTACTGGATATCCTTTACCAATTACATTAGTCCAAAAAGTTTCTTCTAATTTTGGAGTCGTTTTTTGTACAAATATTGGCAAATCTTGATCCCTCGCAGCTTCAGTAATTTTTGCTAAAACATCTTCAACATAATTGGCGATGATGGGGTTTTCAACCATTGTATCATTGCAAACCACATACACTTTTCTTTTTAATTGGAAAGGAAAAGGTAAATCCTGTCTGATCCTTTGAAGTGCAATCCATACTAACATTAGCAAAACAGTTGAGTCTTTACCACCGCTAAAACCTATTATCCAAGGTCTGTCAGATTTATCGGCATAAGCATACTGGTCTATAATTTCAGCTATAATACCTTCTACTTTTTTATTTTTTATTGGAGTCATTCGGGAATATTTAGTCTCTTAAATGTAAAATAATTATAAATATATTTTTTGCGAATTTAGGGTTATTATAAACAAATTTCATCTCTTTAGACTGCTTTTATTTTTAGGGTTAGTAGCTGAAATTGTTAGGATGTTTGATATTATTTGAAGTGCTATTGTTAAAAACTGCAAGTTGAGGATCAATCAAGCATAAATAAAGTATAGATAGTGTATGGATAATGCATCAATGTTTAAGCTTCTTAATAAATGAACTATCAACTATACCAGCCCCATTTTTGTAATGCGAAAAAGCTTTTTTCGCTACTGCAACAACACTGACAAAAAAGTGCGAAAAATTTTTTTTTTAGAACATCTTGTTCCATTATTTCTTTTTCCATGCCATCTATAATTAATTTACTTGCCAAAATTACTGGAGCAAAGTGCCAATATATGACGTTATAATTATTGATATGTACAAATCAAGATTTTAAGCGCAATGAAATACTCTGTCATGAATTGGCAGACAAATAAATTATCTTTGAAAAATAAACAAAGCCATTATGTCTAAACTAATATATTTCAAAAGGTATCTTTACATTATAGATCGTCTAAGAAGCCGTCCCTGCAACTTTTCAGAGTTACAAATTCATGTAATGCGCAAACTTGAAAATGAAGATATTGACACTACGTTCGAATATGCGATTCGTACTTTTGAACGTGATAAAAAAGATATTGCAACGTTATTTGGCATTGTAATAAATTACAACCGAAAAGATAAAACTTACACTATTGACGAAGATGAGATAGAAGATCAGTCAGTTACCAGAATGATAGATGCCTTTTCTATTCATCATGCCTTACAAGAAGGAAACAAATTATCTCCTAGCGTGTTTTTGGAAAAACGAAAGTCATCCGGAACCGAACATATTTACGGTATAATACATGCAATTCAAAATCTGCAACTCCTAAGGTTTACCCATAAAAAACACTGGGAAAGCGATTATTCAGTCCGTGAAGTAAAACCAATCGCAATAAAAGAATCTCATCAGCGCTGGTATTTGGTCGCCTTGGATAAAAAAGACGATATTGTAAAAACTTTTGGATTAGACCGAATAACAAACCTTACTATTACAGATACCAGATTCAAACCGATCCTATATAATGTGGAAAGGGAATTTCAACATGCCTTTGGTGTAGAAACGTATTCACCAGCAGAAAAGATAGTCTTACAGTTTTCAAATCAGCAGGGAAACTATATTAAAACATTTCCGCTTCATGAATCTCAACAAATTATTGAAGAAAAAGAAGATATCTTACTCTTAGAGATCTATATTCATACCACTAATGATATTATAATGGAACTAATGAAATATGGAGCAGATGTCAAAGTTATCTCCCCTGTTCGACTTCAAAATGAAATCAAAAACAAAATTACTAAAATGACAAATCTCTACTTGTAATGAACACTTTTACAGCAATAGATTTTGAAACCGCAACAGGTTATAGAAATAGTATATGTCAAGTGGGTCTGGTAAGAGTTGAAAATGGAATTATTACTAAAGAAATTAATTTATTTGTACAACCTCCAGATAATTTTTATTGGAATCGTTTCACTGACATACATGGAATTTCCTTTGTCGATACCTTGAACATGCCTTCATTTGCAATGATATGGTCCGAAATTTTGCCATATATAGCTGAACAAAATTTAGTGGCTCACAATGGATTTGGTTTCGATTTTCCTGTTTTGGATACAACATTAAAGTACTACACTATTCCAATACCTGCTTATAATAAATTTTGCACTTACAAAATTTATAAGACAAATTTGGCTAACTTGTGCAAAGAACATAGCATTTCTCTTAATCATCATGATGCTTTAAGCGATGCTAAAGCATGTGCAGAATTATATTTGAAACATTTAAAAAAGATTCCTTAAAACTAAATATGAGCAATTTAACAGAAAAATCAATCGCAGAACTTTTAGGATTAAATTTTTTCATTCCATCGTACCAAAGAGGATATCGATGGACCGAAAGACAAGTTGAAGATCTATTAGACGATATTAATACTTTTATTCCTGTACCTATTGAGAATTCAAACAAAAAAACCTGGTATTGTCTACAGCCTATTGTTGTAAAAGAATGTGATGAAGAAACAAAAGCAAAAAATAATTTACCAGGAACTTGGTATGAAGTAATTGACGGTCAACAAAGATTAACTACAATATATCTTATTATCCATTACGCTAATGAAATGTGGATTGGGAAGCAAAAAATCACTGAGTTTAAATTAAAATATGAAACAAGAGAAGAAAGCTCTGATTTTCTTTTAAATCAAAAAATCGAAGACGAGAACGATGAAGCTCAAATAAATTATGACAATATAGATTATTATCATATTACAAACGTCTATAACAAAATTCATAGCTGGGTAAAAAATTATGAAACCAAATTCAATATTAAACTTGACAATAATAATTTTCAGTCAAAATTCATATATGATTCAAAAGTAATCTGGTATGAAGTTGCCCGATCAAAAGATGCAATTGAAATATTTACCCGCATTAATATGGGAAAAATACGATTGACTAATGCCGAATTAATAAAAGCATTATTTCTTAATAGTTCAAATTTTAAAAATTCAGAAATTAGATTACGTCAATTAGAAATTGCTTCTGAATGGGATCGAATAGAATTTACATTACAAGATGAGGAGTTTTGGTTTTTTCTTAACGATGTAGGTACGATCCCTTCAACAAGGATTGAATTCATTTTTAATATTATATATTCTATGGCGAAAGAAAGCTGTGAAGAATATAACTATAGAAAGGATAACAGAATAACAAATACTGAAGCAAGAAGAAAAGATGGTCATTTGACTGTTGAGGAAATTTATGGAAATGATGAATACTCAACTTTTCGTTTTTTCTCTGATAAATTCACATTACATAATAGCGAAGAAATTGATTCAAATTGGAAACAAATTAAAAGAATTTTTCAAACAACAGAAGAATGGTTTTCCGATAGAGAATTATATCATAAAATTGGTTACTTGATTACAACTGGCCTTTCAATTGAAAACTTACTTAAAATAATTAAAAACAAGATAGATTTTAGTCACTTTCTTGATAAAGAGATTAGAAAAAAAGTTAATACCGATTTGAGTAATTTGGAATACAAAAATGGTTTTGTGAAAAATGTATTACTACACCACAACATCCGAACTATGCTCAATTTTGAAAAAGAAACAAGTAGATTTCCTTTTAATCGATACAAAAAAGACAAATGGGATATTGAACATATTCATGCAATAGCAACTGAGGTTAAGATAAAAAAAGAGAATCAGATTACCTGGTTAAAGCTCAATTTTGTAAAAGAAAAAACAGAAACTAACACTATACTTTCCAATAAAATTAATGACATCTTAATCACAGGAAATACGATAGACGAAAAAGAATTTGAAGAAATCATAGGATATGTGTTAGGCGAAGAAGATAATAATATTAGAAATCTATGTCTGTTAGATAGAGGAACAAATCGTTCTTATAAAAATGATTCCTTCAAAGAAAAAAGACGAAAAATAATTGAAAATGAAAAACAGGGCGTTTTTATACCAATTTGTACCAAAAACGTCTTTATGAAATATTATTCTGAAGAATTAATTGATTTAGAATTATGGAATGAAAGAGATAGAAACTCTTACGTAGACAATTTAACAACGATAATTACTCAAAAATAAAAAACAAATTAAAATGAGCATTGACACATCAAAAAATGGAATAAGTTTTTGGCAGCTTATTACTAATCATAAAATTGAAATTCCAATAATTCAACGTGACTATGCTCAAGGCAGAAACGACATTAAAACACGGAAAATTAGAACCGGCTTTTTAAAAAGCATTATTGATTCACTTCAGTCAGAAGATGATTCACTTGAATTAGATTTTGTATATGGAAATATTGAAAAGGAAGTTTTACAGCCATTAGATGGTCAACAAAGGTTAACAACACTTTTTCTCTTACACTGGTATTTAGCAGTTAAATCAGAAAATTTAAATAATAACAAAGAAACTTTTCTGAAATTTACTTATGAAACAAGAATTTCATCAAGAGAATTTAGCAATGGTCTTGTTACAAACTGGAATGATTTAGGACAAGGGGAAATTTTGAGTAAAAAAATATCCGATTCCAAATGGTTCTTTTTATCTTGGAAAAAAGATCCCACAATAAATGCAATGTTGACAATGTTAGATGCTATTGAAGAAAATTTAAAAAGCAAAAACATTGAAGAATTATCTCTTTATTGGAGTAAACTTACATCTCTCAATTCTCCTATTGTTTTTAATTTTAAGGAACTAAATAATGTTGGCTTAACTGATGACCTTTATATTAAAATGAATGCCAGAGGTAAGGCATTAACAGGGTTTGAAAATTTCAAAGCCCAATTTGAAAAATATATTAAAGAAACTAATTCTGATAAAATTGATTGGGAAACTGAATACAGAGATAAACCTACAGAAACATTTTCACATAAAATAGATACCATTTGGACCGACTTATTTTGGAAACATCGAGGTAGTGATGATATAATTGATGATGAATTTGTAAACTTTATAGCTGGTATTGCTATAATTAATTACGCACATAATTTAGAAATAATTGAAAACAAAGAAGAAGATAATCGTATAAGACTAGAACTGTATAATAAAACAAAGAAAAAACAAGTCTCAGATGATGCTGTAAAAAGAGAACGTATAGAACGCAGAATTCAAATACTATATAACTCTCCTGAGGAAATAAATCCTGATGACATTCCGACTAAGAAGGCCTTCAATTATTTAATTCACTGTTTAGACAAATATTCAAATGAAACAAATGATGAAATTCTACCAATTAATTTATCGCTTTGGGATTATTGTAAAAGAGAAATAGTTGACATAAATAATTTGGTAAAAATTGAAAACAACTTGTTTATTGAGTTTATAAAAGATGGTGAAACAACCTATAAACAGCGTGCCTTATTTTTTGCACAGACTCAATATTTATTAAACTCCCTGGAACTTAATCAAGAATTTTTCTCACAATGGATGAGAGTCATTAGAAATATAGTTCAGAATGCTACAATTGACAGTGGTTCGGCTTTTATTGGTGCCATAGGTTTGATAAATGAATTAGCGAAAGGAGCAACCAATATTTATAAATATTTAGCCGAAAATAAAATTGAATCGGGTTTTGCCTCTAATCAAGCATCGGAAGAAAAGTTGAAAGCTGCATTGATACAATCATCAAATAATTGGAAGTCACAAATCTTTAAAGTCGAAGATGATTTATTTTTAAAAGGAGAGATAAAATTTATTCTTGATTTCTCAAGAATTTCAAATGAATATAATTTAGACACGTTTAATACATTATCGAATGTATTCCTCTTTTTATTTGAATCAAAAGATAACTTATTACGAAGAACCTTATTGACACAAGAAGACTACGTTATTTGGGATGGATATTCAACTTCTTTAGAGGCACATAGATATTCATTATTAAATTCAGACAAAGAATGGAAAGATGCTTTAAACAAGAAAGATGAAAAATTCACTTTAGCTGTTAAAAATTTAATCTCACATTCTTTTAACTTATCAGAAGAAAGAAATGCAATTTTAAGCAAAATAATAACTGAATCAGAACCTTGCAATGACTATCGAGATAAAATAATTCAGAATAAAAACTTATTAAATAATTGCTACAATAAACGAATTTGTATAAATCATTCCAAAAGTTGGTTATATATACTAGAAAAAACGAATGTTGTTGGAGATAATTATAAAAAGATTAAACTTTAAAAATATAGAAAAACAAAATGAAGTTGTAAAACTCACTAGAATTTCAAGTAATATTTTAATGGTATCTTTTATTTTAACATTCTATACGCCATATTTTGGCATACTAAGCTAATTTCTTTGTCTTATGGGAAAGCCGAAAACCAAATTAGAGTAGGTAAAACTTAAAGCAAACTATTATGTCACAAATTATTAGCAAAGGCGATGAATTGATTAGGATCAACCCTACTAACAGTAATAAAATTGAATACTCAACCACCTCCGGTAGGTCATGGCATGTAAGGTATTCTGGATCTTCATATGGCAATTTTCAGGATTTAACAGATAATGGTAAAGAAATACTAGCAAGTACCTCAAAAGGTCTTTACTATTCAACTACCAATGGAAGAAGTTGGCATAAGAGAAATTAAAAAATGTTACAATTAATACTAGCGACACACTTTGACAGTGTGTCGCTTTATTTTTACTCAATAGTAAATTAACATTTTTTCCAATGATACGAAATTATAATGAACTAATGATTTGCATAACAAACATAGAAAAGCAAATTCATAAACTTAAAACAGAACAACAAAAGCAGATTTATAATCTAAATTTTAGGAAGGCAAAAATTGTTCTATCACAACAACAGCTTATAGAATTGCAGATTCTAAATTACATCGGATATTATGAAGAGAAGATTAAAGACCGCTACCTTGAAAGCAAATTGTATAGTCCAAAATTAAAGTCTTTGAAAAAGTTTTATCAAACTAAAACTATTGCAGATGATTTAATATATTGTTTAATGCAACTTATAATGGAATATGATGAACTAAAAAATGACTTGTGGATTTTTTCAGCAATACGTTTAAATCATGCCTTCACAATAAAAGAAAAAATCAAAAAAATAACATTTACAATAGAAGAAATTTATTTTGAACTAGCTAATGCAATACTACTTTCAAATGCAAAAATTAAAGGAAAGCAAGTAATTCATTATAATCTGATAGTCGATTTTTTCCATAATTATTATACATGCCAAATAGAAAACTTACAAGAAAAACTAAGGTCTATAGAATCAGGCTCAGAATTCATTCAATCTCTTAAAAAACTTGTTAATCCAGTAACAAAAAAAATGATCCAGTTCGAAATAGAAAATAAAAAAGAATCAGAAGAAATTACAATTGAACTAGACTCAATATTAAATACAAAACAATGTTTTGAAAAACTGAATAAAATTATTTGTAAGAAAATTTTTATATAGTTATTATCAAAACCATTATCCTTTACCCCTTATCAGACTGTGATTGTATAGAAGCTATCTCTTTTAAAAAGATCAACAACATTGAATTTTAGCTCTAAAGTTATCCCAAATATACCTTGTTTTCGGTATACACAAAAAAAGATGTAAAAGTGCAACTAGAACTGCACCTAGCAAAAGATTAATTACTATTGCATCAAAAATTTGATAGTTTTGATATTGGTCAAAATTAGATAAAATTGCTATTTTATCATTTTTAACATTTACCTTAATGGATAGAAAAACTGCAATTGAAGCAAAATGGAATCCATTGACAAATAGATTAGAATTTACGATGCATTATTACTGTAATTGCCATTTTATCTTTGAGGGATGAAATGGTATGAAATAATAGGCTTTGTTGTATTGTGGTTTGTTGGGCTTTACCTGAGAGGGAAGTTTTATGGGCGATTGAGGGATAGGGGTTATAATAGGAGTTAAAGGAATATTTTATTGAAATTTTCTTCAAATCCTACAAAAAATGGCTCGTAAACAGATTCGTGATAGCCACCAAAAATTACAAACCTCCAAATTCATTTGATTTTTGAGGTTTGTAATGGCTCGAAAATTAGTGCTATCTTTTTAAATATTTATAAGTTGCTAAATTTGCTTGGATTATTGATTCAAATACCCCGATATCAGAACCTTTTAAAATAATGTCTTATATTTTCTCTAGAGCAAAAATCCCCAGTATTGGAAATAAACACAGATAAGAAATAAAGAAAATAATATTGTTGCAATAACGCTTGCATTAGAAATAGACTTAATTTTAAAAGTAAAATAAAGTATCGAAATAATTGTAAATACTATAAAAACCCATTGAACTATAAACAAGTAAACAAATTGATTTGGTAATCCAAAAGCAAGTATATAAAAATTATCTTGAGCTGTACTATTTATCGCCAAAACGAATCCAATAATTACAAATAAACCTAATAAGGAAGCTATTATAATTAAACACTTGATAAATTTATTTTGAGTAACATCTTCCCTATTTCTAATTAGTACATAAGAAAAATTGAAAATTGAAATTAATAGGATAATAATAGCGATAAAGAATGGAGCAAAAAAGAGTAAATTGAATTCGTTTAAACTATTAGCTAAATTGGAAACTCCACCACTAATTTTTATATCAGTAACAAAACGAACTTTATTATTTAATTGAAATTCTTTCACGTTGGGATGCTGAGCAGGATTACTTATAAATTCATCAACAATTTTAAACCCAATTTTCGAAAAACTGGGTGCATGACCAAAAACTGGAGCATTTACCAAAAAGCTATTTTTGAACCGAGCAGTAGTAATTTTTCCATTTGAAGCTGGTGTAATAGGATCAAATGCTCCAGAAAACACTAATACTGGTACTGTCAATGTTGATAGGTTAGATAAATCATTTAAACTCTTTGATGAATTACTAGCTCCTAAATTCCATTTATCACATACTAAAAAGTCTGATTTATAAAAAGACAATCCTCCCTTTAATTTATTATAATCATAAGCATTCCTATCAAACTCTGAAATCGAATTATTGGGAATAACTTCATTACAACTCACACAGTAATAAGCTCCATAATCTAAGCCTAAAGCACCAGAAAAAGCAGCTACGAGTGAACTTAAAGTACTCTTGCTTCCTTTATTAAATTCCGTAATCAATAGAGGTAATACTTCAATTAATTTTCTTTGATATAGGGATTGTTGAATAGCAATTTTAAAATCTTCCACATTATAAGTAAACTTGCCACTAGAAATAATTTTCTCATCAACCTTAACTGTAATAGGATTTTTATCCAATTTTTCTATTGTTGCATAATAGGCGCTTTCTAAATTTGGATATTGCTTATTACAATTAGGATCATTTTCACAGGCGCTAAAAACTTTTTTAAGGCTATTCATATAGTTTACAGTATTCTGATTATAATACTGAGAAATATCTGAAATTGAAGAATCTAGAATTAATGACTTAATCTCTTGGGGAAAATCATTCGCATAAACTTGTGCTGTGTAAGTTCCATAAGAAACCCCATAAACATTCCATTTATTATACTTTAACGCCTTTTTTAAAGCATTTAAATCTTTAGCAATTGATTTACTATTATATTCGTTTATATCAATATCTCTATTTATTAAATCTTGTTTACAGGCCATTGCAGCAATAGTTTTTTGCTGTTCATCTTGTGTACTGTTTTGATTTTTTGATAGTATTTCTAAGAATTTTTTTCCTAAATTTGGACAAAATTTAGGTATAGAATTACCTGTACCCCTAACATCGACTAAAATAATATCACTGTTTTTTCTTAACGGATGTTTTAGCCAACTCCATATTCCTTCAATACCTCCAGCTCCTGGTCCTCCTTCTATATATACGACAGGATTTGAATCTATATTTTTTGAGGTGCTTTTTAAAATTGCAACTGCAATTTTAATTGTTTTACCTTCTGGTTTATCCCAGTTTTCAGGAACGACTAAGTACCCCCATTCTATATTTTCTTGATTAATAATTTTTTCTTCAGGAAAGAAAGTGGTTGTTTTTTCTAATTTAAAAGCATTTGTTTGAGAAAACAAACAAGTTGGTAACAGACATAGTAGTAAAAATAGTCTTATTAGATTTTTCATTTTATTTTTAATTAAATTATTGGTTTTTTATCATTTTCTCTTTTAAATAAATTTCACCAATATTCGTTTTTAGTGAGATATAACATTTATACTTTTTATCTATTTCTACTTCCTTTAAATAGTATTTTTCTTCATTGATTTTGGTTGTATTATCTAAGATTTCAAATGATTTTAGGGGAATTGTTAGTCCATGACCATGTGCTTTTATAGTGGCTTCTTTTTGAGTCCAATAATCAAAGAAAGAGTCTTTTTTATCACTCGACAAAACAATTTTATCCCATTCAATTTCAGTCATCTGCGATTTAAAATCATCAACTCCAATATCAGTTACAATTTCAATATCAATCCCAATTTCATGTTCATCACTTAATGCACAAACAACAATCTCTCCGGAATGTGAGATATTAAACTGGATTAAATCATCATCAAAATAAGGCTTATTATATTTTGTGTGTTTTATCACTTTATCATCAGGTTTCTGCTTGTAAATTTCTTCAATTCCCTCAAACAATAATATCCGTCCTAAAAGTGACAATTGTGCATCTTGCCATCTTCTATATCGCTTAATTTTTACTTGATAATCGGCTGGAAATTTTGGCAAATCATTTTTTAACAAACTTTCGTGATTTTCTTCAGACAGATAAGAATAATAGATGTAAATCAAAACTATAGGTGTGTGTTAGAAATTAAAATCAAAATCAAATGCTGTATTCTTTTCTAGCTCTAATTTTGCAACAATTAAATCTACTTTCATTAATGGATTCTCTATTACTTCATTTAAAATTTTACTATATTTTAGAGCAATAATTTGCATAGTATCCTCCTCGAATAAATCACAATTATAGTCTATAATTCCTTTCAGTCTATTATCACTTTCAAAAAAATTAAACACAATAGGCATTCTACTGAATTTGTAATCAATAGGATAAGAAACTAATTTAAAATCATTTAATTCATCAATATTCACAAAAGAAAACTCTGGATTCTGATACACCAACATAACATCAAAAATAGATTGAAACTCCTTGTCGAAAGGAATAGGTTGAAAATCATTAATCTGCAATAAATCTTTTTGAGTACTTTTCAATATATCAACAAAAGTTTGCTCCGATTCAATTTGAGTTCTTAAAACAAGCGTCTTAACAAACATCCCAATTTGATTATTTAACTCCGGGATATTTCTTCCGGAGTTTACAATTCCTATACAAATATCATTATGATTAGAGAATTTATAAATCAAAACATTCAAAGCTGTTGCTAAAATGGTGTAAAAAGTGACTTGCTCCTCAAGCGCAAATTTCTTTAAAGCTAAAGTAGTATCAGATGTTAATTCAAATAAATATTTACTTCCTCTTTGCTGATTGTTTTCAATACTAAAATCCTTATCGAAGGAATCTTTAGGTCGATAATTTTGAAGATAATTTTTCCAAAACAACTCGTTTTTAACAGCATTATCTTTCAATGCTTTATTAAACCATTCCGAGTAATCTTTAAATTGAAATTTTAAAGTATTTACTTTTAATGCATCTACAGAAGCACTTTCATTATAATTTTCAATAAATTCTTTTATAAAAATTTCTAATGATAAACCATCCATTATAATGTGATGCGCAGAAAAGAGTAATATAAATTGATTTGTATCTAATTGAAGAAGTTGGACTCTTATTAATAAATCTGTTTCTAAATCAAATTCGGCACTAACAAATTGGTTTATAGTTTCTTCTACTTTTTCACTTTTTAATTTATCGATAGAAATTTCAAGCCTAACGTTTTCAGCAACATTAATTTTTTGATAAGGAATTCCATCAATTTCAATAAAATTTGTTCTTAGTATTTCATACTTAAAAATTATTTCATTTATTGATCTTGTAATTTTATCCAGATTTACAATCCCCTCAACACTATAGCCAGCTGACATATTGTAAGCTATTGAACCACTTCTTTGTTGGGATGCTAACCAAATATTGTATTGAGGAGGTGTTAAATCGTAAAAACCTTTTGATTCTGATAATGATATAGTAATTGATTGACTAGGTTTAAGCTCTTGCAAATAACTAGCTAGTAATTCAATTGTGGGATAGTCAAAAATAGTTTTTAAAGTAATAGTAAACGAAAGCTGTTTAGCAATTAATCCTATCAATTTAACGGCGTTTAATGAATGTCCCCCAAGAGCAAAAAAATTATCATTTACACTTATTGGTTCTTTAGTATTTAAAACGGCTGTCCAATATTCAGCTAGTTTTTTTTCTAAATTGGAAATAGGAGCTTTAAAATCATCATAATTTATATTTTGTTGAATATTTCTTTGCGATAAAGATTTCCTATCTACTTTTTGATTTGGAGTAAGTGGAAATGCTTCCAAAGGAATGATTGTATTTGGAATCATATAGTACGGAAGATTCGTTTTCAATGCTACTGTCATTTGTTCCGCATCCATTGCTTCATCGCTTTTTAAAATATAAGCCACTAAAAAAGCTTCTTGTTGATCTCCTTTTTTAGCAATTACTACAGAATCTTTAACTCCATCTATTTGATTTAATTGCGACTCTATATCACCAAGTTCAATTCTATAGCCTCTAATCTTAACCTGAGTATCATTTCTTCCTAAAAATTCTATTTCCCCTTTATCATTCCATTTCCCTACGTCACCGGTTTCGTATAGTAAACCAGTCACATCAAATGGGTTTTTTATAAATTTTTCATTGGTTAATGATTCATTTTTATAATATCCTTTTGCCAATCCATCTCCTGCTATATAAATGGCTCCAGACGTTCCTATCGGCTTTGGACTTAAAAATGAATCTAATATATAAAACTGTGTATTGTTTATTGGTTTCCCTATGTTGGATGCATCTTTAGGCTGTTCTATTTTTTTTATACTTGACCAAATAGTGGTTTCTGTTGGACCATACATATTCCAAACTTCCAAACAATTGTTGAGTAGCTTTTCTGCTAATGCTTCACTTAACAAATCGCCTCCACACATTACTTTTAATCCTTTGTCTCCATGCCAGTCGGCACTAAACAATATTTGATAAAAACTTGGAGTCGCCTGAATTATAGAAGGTTGTACTTCTTCTATTTTTTGTATAATTAAATTTGGATCTGATAAGACCTCGTGATTTGCAATGTATAGCGTAGCTCCTGAAATTAATGGGGCAAAAAACTCTAAAATTGAAATATCAAAAGAATAGGTCGTTACCGAAAACAATATATCATTTGAACTAACTCCTGGTTTTTGTTGGATACTGCTCAAAAAATTAAGCAAAGATTGATGACCAATTTCAACGCCTTTCGGGTTTCCTGTTGAACCTGATGTGTATATTATATAGGCTGTATCTTCAGGAGAAATGGTTGCGGATCTATTTCCTTCGAATGCATCAATTCCTGCTAAAATATTTTCTAACGACACTATCGCGACATCTTCAGCCCCTTCTAAATCATACTCCTTTTCACTGATAAGAACTTTACTTTGGCTATTATTGACAATATAACTTAAGCGCTCTTTTGGAAAAGTTGGATCCAATGGAATATAGGATCTACCTGATTTTAATATACCTAATAAAACAGCTACCATATTGGCAGATCTTCCCAATAAAACGGCAATAGGTGATTTATCCTGTTCACCATAGGCAGTGATAAGATATTCCGCTATCTGGTTTGATAATTTATTGAGTTCAAAATAAGAATAGGATTTAAAATCATCCTTTAATGCTACTTTTCCGGAAGCTTTCTCTACCTGCTCTTCAAATAAATCTACCAACGTTTTGTCTTTTGGGTAATCAACTTTTGTATTGTTAAATTCCACTACTACCTGATGCTCTTCTTCTTCCGCTAAATAGATTAATTCTTTTAGTTTTTTATCCGGAGAAACTAAAATGGCGTTAATTAAATTTTCAAAATGATGGACAACTTCTGTTATTCTTGAATCATCAAAATAATTAAGGTTATAATCAAAGTCTATTTTCACATCTTCCAGTTCATCAAACTCTCTAATGTAAATAGCTAAAGCCACACGCTCTGATTGATGGCTTAATGGAATTACCCGAGTTTTTGTGTTCTTAAAATCATCAGCATAATTTTGTTTTTCATAAGAAAGTGTGATATTAAATAACCTTTCTTTCTGATTAAAAATTTGCAACTCTTGAATTAGTTTTCCTAAAGGTAATCTTTGATGACGATAATCTTGCTTTAATTGATTTTTTATCCCTTTAATGAGACACTCAAAAGTTTCTTCAAAATCTAATTTAATTCTTAGGGGAGAAATTCCCATAAAAAGACCAACCGTCTTTTTGTACTTAGATTTACTTCTATTTAAAACGGGCAATCCTATTGCAAAATCATTATTTTGATGTTTTCTTGCAAAATAAGCATATAAAACAGCTAAGATGATATGAAAAGTGGAGCATTTATAAGTTGTTGCTAACTGATTTAATTTATTATAAACGCTTCTTTTAATGATTAATTCTTTACGACCACTTTTATTTATTTGAACTTTGTCTTTTAGTTTTTCCAACAAATTCTCTGGCAAAGATTTGAATTTTTTCGACCAGAAGTCTAAGTCTTGGCTAAATAATTCTGAATTTTGATATTGATAATCATCTTCTGCAAAGTCTTTATAACTAAAAGGATAATTTGATTTAATTGCTCCACATTGAGAAATCTCATTATAGTTTTGAACCAACCTTTGAAACATTAAAGAGGTACTCCAGCCATCTCCCATAATATGATGACAAAATGATAATAAATAATAAATATTTTCTTGAACTTTTACTAAAGTGCATACATGCAAAAGATTTTCCTTTAGTAAATCAAAAGGTTTCATAAATTCCTTTTGCATATATAAATTTGCTTCTTGACTTGGATTTGTACATTCAGAAAAATCAACAAAACCTAATTCTGAATTATGATCTTCAACTATTTGAACGGTAACATTTTCTTGATCAATAATCAGCAAGCTCCTATAAGCATCATGCTGGTTGATAAGCTCATTGTATGATTTTTGAAATACTTCAATATTTATATATCCTTTAATTTCAATCTTAGCACCAATATTGTATATAGGATCATTAGGATATAATAACTGGTCGAAATAAATATCTTGTTGCGGAAGGGTAAGTTTCATCTAAAAATATTTTTTACTAAAACCATAAAGTTTCAAGATCCACTATCTCATTTACTTTAGTATCCTTAATTATTTGACCATAATCAAATTTTAAGATTCTATCTGCGTATTTAAAATAAACATCGTCATGTGTAACCGCTATAATTGTTTTCCCCTCTTTTTTCAACTTGGGTAGTAAATTTTCATAAAAATATTTACGAAAATGAGGGTCTTGATCAGCAGCCCATTCATCTAAAACTAAAATAGGTTTATTTTCCAACAGAGCTAAAATCAATGACATTCTTTTACTTTGACCTTTAGAAAATGGTCGCCTTGCTGATTCTTCTTTATCATCTACAATCACTTTATCTAATTCCATAATTTTTAATAATTCTACATATTCTTTATTTTGTTCCAATGAGTAATTATCATAATTATAAGAAAAGATATGATTGTCTGTAAATACTGCAGCTATTAGATTTTGTGTCGCTGTAACTTCATTTATATTTACTCCATTTAAAATCATTTCTCCATCAGATGGTGTATACAAACCTGTTAGAATATTAATAAAAGTACTTTTTCCACTGCCATTTCCTCCAATAATAAATATTGTTTCTCCTTTTTCTAAAGAAACATTTATAGGACCCAAAGAAAAAGACATCTCCATCTCTGCATTATCATAAGCAAATGATATATTACTGAACTTTAATTGATTAAAATCCTTAGAAGTTGTATCTTCAATTTGCAAAACAACATCAGTTGCATCAAAATCACATAAGAATCTTTTAATTCTAGAATTAGCAACAATCAACCGCGTATAGTTGTTTTGCATATTAATCAAATTATTTATGGGTCCGCTCATAAATAACAAAATAACGACATAAGAAATAATGTCTTCTCTTTTAAGAATTCCTAACTCTGGTAATAAAAAAAGAATAACTCCTATAACCAAATACAAGCCATATTGACTTATTAAATTGATAGATAAAAACACATAGTTGATTTCGAAATCCAATTCTTTAGCATTTTCTCTATTGGGAGACAGATATTTATTTGTAAGATTTTCCCTTTTTTTATTACTTAGTTTTAATCCTTTAAATCCTTTAATTACATCATCTACATATTTATAATAATGCTCATTGAGTTTTCTAAGATTACTTTCCTTTTGTGACATTACGTTGATCACAAGGAAATAAATAACTCCCATTGAAATTATCAAAAATATCACTACCAAAGCTGCTGTTATCGATAATGTGAACAAATATATTATACAAAACATTAACATCAGTAAAGAATTTATGGAGTAGGTAACAACTTCAGGGAAAGACGAAAAAACCCTTAAATCTTCTATAGTTGTATAAAACCGCTGAGATCCCATTTTCTCTAGCGTAATCAGCGGCGCTTTTAATATTTTATCAAATATTTTTTTTTCATTTTTACATAATATCTCAAAAGAATATTTATTGATTCTTTTTTGGAAGATTATATTTAATAGGTAAGTATAAATTACAATTGATACAAATACTATTCCCATGTAATTCGTCAAGAAATCTATTTTACCCGAAATTACATTGTTCATGATGTATATGATTCCAAAACTGAGAATAGTGTTTGGAATTGCGTAGAGTAGAAGACTGACACAATTTTTAAAAGATATTTTAAGCATAATTTAGTGTTTAATAGTTTCCCCTACATTTTTAAAATAGTTAGTAAAAAAATCAACATGATCAAAAATAAAAAAATGATTGCCTTCCATTTGAGTTATATTTACTTTTCTTGTTGTTTCTTCTTGCCAACATAGCATTTCCTCTTTTGTCGCTTCTTCAGAACCATAGAAAACGTCAATCGGAATTGTTATTTTTTTTTTAGAAAATTTATAGTTCTCAATAGCTGTGAAATCTGCTTTTAGGATTGGAATATAATACGCCATTAATTCATGATGTTTTTGTAATTCATCTGGAATACCTCCTAATTTTACTACTTCTTGCCAAAACTCTTTATCTGGTAAATGAGCAATTTTTATTTTTATTTCTATGGAAGGTGCTTTCTTACCGCTTACCACTAATTTTAGCGGTTTTTTGAGACCTAATTTTTCTATTTTTTGACAGATTAAATAGCTCACTAAAGCCCCCATACTGTGGCCATAGATTATATAATCTTTATTAGAAGTTATTTCATTTTTAACCTTTTGGAGTAGATCTTCAACTAGTATTTCAATATCAAATATCAAATTTTCATGCATTCTTAATCCCCTACCCGGATAATCAATCATTATAAAATCACTAGCTTGATTTGTGAATTTTTGAAAAGAATATTTACTACCACCAGCAAAAGAAAAGCCAAGTAATTTCATTGTAAATTAATTATTTAGTATTAAAAAAACATCCTTAAAATTCCGTAAACACTATATTTATAAAGAACTCCTAATATTCTTTTGCATATTTAATGCACAATTTATAGACTTCCTTCAACCTTACTCTAATTCTTTTTTAATCAAATTAGTGATTATGCAAATACAAGTGAGAATTTAATTAAGCAACGTTTTTAACAAACATTTATAGTATAAATTCTTTAAAAACTTTATTTTTTATAACAGACCATTCATTATTGATGATACTAAAATAAACATCATCTTTACTTTTACCTGTAGAATCAATATAATTATTTCGAAACATCCCTTCCTTAGTTGCCCCAAGATTCATTATTGCCTTTTGAGATCTAATATTATCAATATCTGCACTAAACTGTATTCTTCTAAATTTGATATTTTCAAAACCAAAATTTAATAATTCATATTTACAAGCTTTATTCAGCCCCGTACCTTGAAAATGCTTTCCCAACCAAGTCCAACCAATTTCACATTTCTGACTTTCGCAATTTATATACCCATATCTAGTGCTACCTGCAACTTTATTGGTTAGTTTATCTATTATTAAGAATGGGTAACATTGTCCAGCTGCTTTCTGTTTTAATGTATTAGAAATATAATTATTGAAATCAATTTCATCCCGAATATACATTCCCATATAATCCCAAATTTCATTTTCAAATATTATTTCCTTTAGCTCAACATTTCTATCATCTTCAAATGGTATTAATAAAACTCTTTCATTTTCCAATACGATTTTGTCGTTTAAAATATTCTTATTCATTTTCTTATTTTTAAATTCTTTAAATTAATTTTTACTAAACAAAGATTTTAATTGGTATTAAAATCCATTTAATTATTTATAATTTTATTAATATATCTTGCGATATAGCCATCATAATTATTTAACAATTCTTTAGAAAGATACTTTGCTCCTTTAATTTCTTTTCTACATTTTTCGCTGTTACATTCACATTTTCCCAATACAGACTCCCACTCAGTCATGCAATAGTCCATAGAGATTTCCTCTCCTTGTTGAATTTCTCTTAAAGCTACCAAATCATAGCCATCATATTCATTATCTAAAACACCAGCATTTGGATTGCAAGAATGATTTGTATTTTCAAAAGGAGTGTCTAATCTACTATGCATTTCCATATCAATTTGCAGTGTTTTATGATCTCTGATTCTAGTTTTATAAATAGACTTTCCTGTTAATATAACTTCACCTTTGCTAATATTTTTAACTGAAAATATACCGAAGCCTTTTAAATCATTAACATATTTTTCAACAACATTTGGGTTATTATTTGCTTTCCAGTAATAATGATTAAAAGATTCATCAATATGCCAACCTAAAGTTTCATATAATTTTCTTGAAGGGTTGTTAAATGCAGTCTCTAGTGATAATCCTTTTCCATTGTTATTAACAACATAGTCCTTACATTTTTTTATTAGTAATGTAGCTATTCCTTTTTTTCTATTAGATTCCTCTACAAATAAATCATTCAATATAAAATCTTTTTGACAAAATATTGAAGAAAAAGTTGGATAGAGCTGAACAAATCCAACATATTTATTATTATTAATTGCTATAAATATAACTGAGTCTTTCTTTTCAATTCTCTCTGATAAAAATTTATTAGTAATTTCTATATTACTTTCTTTGCCATAAAAAATTCTGTATAAATTAAAAAGACCAGAAAGACCCTCTAAATTATTTATTGTTGCTTCTACAATTTTCATATAAAACATTCTTAAATTAAAAAATTATAACTTTTAGGGTATGTTAATTAGATCAATATACTTAGACAATAAATTCTTATTTATAATGTTCAAGAAATTTACTGGCTAAATTTTTTTGAACTGTCATGTTAAACTATTTATCTTATTTATTTTGTCAAAAATTAAATCTACATTTAAATTTTTATAAGGTATTTCTTTTAATTCTAAATTGTTTGATAAAGTTAATAGTTCATTACTATTATCAGTAAAGCCAAATGATTCCCGAATATATCGAGAGAAATTAGGCATTATTGGATATGCAAGAGTAGAAATCATAAATAATGTATTTAGCTCTAAATTTATACTAGTTCTTTGTTGGTTATATAAATTACTATTTATATATATAGCATTTTCTTTTTGTGAAAAACTATAGGCATTGCTTATTATATCAAATAAATTTTCAACAATTTTTGAAGGATTATAATTTTGAACATCATAATATTTTATAGCTAATTCGTAAGAAGAATTTAATGCATCAAAATATAAGATTTGATTTTTACTCCATGAACCAATAGAAGGTAATTCATTATTAAAGAAAAGTTCCATTTTTCTATTAATATTTTTAACCCATGGAGCAAAAATTTGTCCCCATAATTCTGAAGAAAAATATTTAAAACTATCTAACACAAAATTAGACTCTTTATCAACTGGACTAATTTTACATAAATAAACTCGTAAAAAATCTGCATCAATTTGATTCAGTATCTGATTACCCCAAATTGCATGATTTCTACTAGTCGAAAATTTTGAGCCTTCTAGGCATAAAAAGTCATTTGTTATAAATTTATTGGGTAATTTAATCTTATTATTATACCCAATATAAAGTGATGGAAATAAAAACATATAGAAGTAAGCATTATCAAATCCAAAACATTGAATATAGCTAGATCCTTCATCCCAATTTTTTTCATTGTCCAATGAAAAATCTGCATATTTCTTTGAGGCATATAAAAAACCAGCGGCCATTTCTGCCCAAACATAATAAACTTGATTTTCATAACCTTTTATTGTAGAATTTATACCCCAAGCAGCTGGATGTGTAATTGCAATTTCAGGTAATTCTGAAAGAAAAACATCTTTCAAATTGGACATTCTATAAGACAAATCCATATTATCTAAATATTGTTCTAATTGCTCCTTAAATTTACTTGTCTGTAAAAAAAGTCTTTTTACTTTTCTCTTCTCTAAAATTTTACCGATTTTATTTACAGGATTAATAAGATCTACACAATTATTTGGCATACCACATTGTTCACATGCCAAACCATCTGAAATTTCATTACAATGAGGGCAATTCCCTTTTATAAATGCCTCAAAAATGTAATTCCCATTTTCATCATAAAAAACTTCGGTTTCTTTTTCAATTAATTGCTTATTATTATATAAAGTAATAAAAAACTCGTTTACAAATTCTTTATATTCCTCATCCTTAGGGTTAATAATATAGTCGTAATTTATATTTCCTAATTTCCAAGTATCCTTAATTAAGTCTCCAAATTTATTAGACACTTCATCTGCTGTTAAACCTAATTGATTTGCCTTTAATAACACATAATTTTGATTATCATCGATACCCGATATATTTTTTACAGAAACATTTTTTAATTCGAATATTCGTTTAATTATATCAGAATTTAAAAATGGCCCAGACAAATGTCCAACATGCAAGTCTCCATTTGGAGTAGGTGGTGTCGCCGTTACTAATACTTTACTATATTGCAAATTTTGTTTTTTATTTAAAAATGCTTTTAATCCTAATTCAATATTATCTATATTTTCCCACCAAAAACTAGCAAAAATGAGATCTTCTGAAGATTTGTTTTCTAAATAGTGATTCTCAAATGGTGGTGATAAAAAAATATCTCCGCATTCAATTTCTTCCTCAATATTTAAATCACTAATTATTCCATTACCTTTTATCACTATAAACATTTCTGTTTCGTGATGAGAATGAGGTGTAGAACGCTTATTCTCTTCTAGCACTCCTATCATACCTCCAAAAGGTAATTGATAATCATTATTAAATAACTCATTGGAAAGGACATTATAAAATTCTTTTCCTGTTTTTTTATCAAGTTTACTTTTAATCATTCTATGTGTATTTAAAATTAAAAATTAGTGTTTGTCAAAGGGAATAAACTCATTAGTGTCAAACACTAAAATATCGGTTGGATTTTTTTTTAATGCTTTTATATTTAAATCTATCAATAATTTTCTATCAACTTTACCTGAGCTTGTTTGTAAATTTTGATTATAAAAGCTAAATACATTTGGCAGAGAGTGACTTGGTAGCCTGCCATTTAAAGTTGTAATCAATTTTTTCTTTAAATCTAATATACCTTCATAATTATCAACCTTCATCATTAAGTTGAGGTAACTTATATGCTGATCTAATTTTATCTGAAAACAATCAACACAACTAAAATTAAAGTTGTTTTGTATAATACCATTTATTTCTTCTAGATTTATCCTTCTACCATTGTGTTTAACTTCTAAATCATTACGTCCTTTATAAACCAAATTACTACCTTCATCATAGTAACATAAATCTCCTGTTTTATAATATTTTATTCCATCAATATAAGCAAAAGCCTTTTCGGTTTGTTCTGGATTAGCCCAATATCCTGTCATAAGTTGTTTACCTCCTAAATATAGCTCTCCATCAACAAATTCTTCATTTATGACTTTTTTATTTTTGTTAACTAATACTGCTAATACATCCTTATGAGCCCTTCCTATTGGATAGTAATTCTCTTGTTCTTCATTGATTTTACTTTTATCAATATGATAAGAAACAGTAACAGAGTTTACTTCAGAAGGTCCATAGCCATTCACTATTACAAGATTGGGGTTGTTACTAATCCATTTGTTTATAAGCTTTACTGAACAAACTTCAGCTCCAGTAGAAATATATTTTAGATCTGGAAAAAAATATTGGTTTAAATTTTCCAAATTACCTGTAATTAGGGATAATATAGTCGAGACCGCAGTAACCAAAGTAAACTTTTCCTTTTTTATAAGTGGCAATGTTAATTCTGGAATAAAAAAATGATTATATATATATATATAGGCTCCAAAAAATAATGGTTGAAATGTATCTTGAATTGAAACATCGTAATGAAAATTAGATGTATTTAGGCACCTTGAATTATTAGAAGTCTGAAATATAAACCTATGACTATTAAAATATGAAATTACACTTTCATGACTCAACACTACTCCTTTAGGTAAACCAGTAGTGCCTGAGGTATGAATAATTATAGCATTATCCAGTTTGTTTATTATTGAATTATTAATATTTTCGAACACTTCAATACTATAGCAAATATCAAAATTTAATTTTATTGGAATATCTAACGAATTACATTTATTTAAATCATCTTGAAAACCAATAATAGCAATTGGATTAATATTCAGAATTATACTCGAAAGTCGTTCTAATGGTAATTCGTTATCTATAGGACAATATATACCGCCTGCTTTCCAAATAGCAATAGCGATAGGAACAATTTCTATACACTTTTTAGTAATTACACATATTCTATCACCTTTAACAACTCCTTCTTTAATTAAAGATTGTGATATTTTATCTGACATCTCCATTAATTGCAAATAAGTAAAATGTGCTTTACCATCCGTTATAGCAATTTTATCAGGAGTAGTTTGGGAGTATTCATTGACTATCTGAGACAGCAGTTCAGTTTTTGGAAAATTTAATTTCATATTTTTTTTAATAAATCTTTAATAAATTCCGTTAAAATAGGATACATTTTAAAGCCCGAACCATTTAAGCCATCAACCAATATCCAGCTTTTATTAATTACTTTAATTTGAGGAAGCAAATTATTTGTGTAAGAATCAGCAGTAGAAGTAATTTCACAATTTTCACAATTTTCATATCCGTTAATCCTTTCTTTTATGCATTCACTATTTTCGAAAAAAGACATATTGAAAGCTCTTTCAACATAAGGATCAATATTAAAAACATTTTGAGGTAATCCAATAATTCTATTTTTATCTATTAATGGTCTCGAATAGAGTCCAGTTACATAATCATTAAATGTAATTTTAGTCTCAAAATTAATTGGACATTTTATAATTTCAATTAATTTATTTTGAGTAATCATATTATGCTTTCCCATAAAATTTCTATTGCCAGCACCCATACATATAATTATCTTTTTTGCTTTAAAATTATTATTATTAGATATTATATTTGTAATACCATTATTATCTTTATAAATGTTTTCTATTTCAATATTTTCAAATAAATTACCGTTTAATTGTAAAAAATCGTTTTTTAAAACTAAAGCCATTTTTTGAGGACTTGCATAACCCCCTAAAGGTTCCCATATGGCAATTTCAGAACTTTTAAAATTTAATTCAGTAGTTAGCTTCTTAGCTTGTGTGCTATCTAGTAAGTCAAAAGGGTAGCGAAATTTTAAAAATAATTTTAACGTTTTTATAATTCTATGTAATTCTTTTTTAGGTAAGATATACAAATGACCATCATTTACAAAATCCATATCATCCCTTCTTTTATTATGTAATTCTAGAGATAGCAAGGTTAATAATGAATGATATGAATTAAAATCAAACGCTCTTATAATTCCTCCAGAATCTTTTGTAGCCCCACTAAGTCCAACTTTATTTTTTTCAAAGAGCGAAACTTTTAATTTTTCATTTTTTGCTAAACTTGCAGCAACGCTAATTCCAATGATACCACCTCCAAGAACGGCATAATCAAATATATCATCCATGAATTCTACTATTTAAATTATATAAAGTCCAATGTGTCTTATTAAAAGGCAAATTTGTATTATTTAATAAATTTAGGACTAAAGTTTTCAATCCAGTACGGTATATTTTTTCATAACCTCCATCTGAACCTATTATAGTTATCATTTCGGACTTTTTATCAAAATGGTTTATAAATTCATCAATAAAGCAATCATCACAATAAATAAATGGTAGTATTCCTCTTTTAAAATTATGAATAATAGTTTTCGTTGACTCTATACAGCTAAAATGCGTCCCAATAAACCAAATAGCATCTAAGTTTTGATTTATAGTATTCAGGTTTACTAAGGTTAATCTTTTATCAATTAAAATGCTTTTAGTAAGTTCTAAAAGTTCATTTGCATAAACAGAATTATCCGTAACAATTCCTAAATGTTGAATACTATTTTTCAAACAAAATAAATTTAAAATTTCAATTTGCTCTTTGTTATTTGGACATAATCTATAAATGTAGCCTCGATTCTCATAGGGTAAATTCATAGTAGTAGATGCAGGCGCGATAAAAAGCATTTTATTTGCATGATACAAAGGAGACACTGCTTGAGCACAAGCACTATTGAAATGGCCAACAACTGCATTAACTTTATTCTCAATAAAATAATTAGCGACATCTATAGCAGTTTCAACATTAGCTTTATCATCCTTAAAAATGAAATCAACTTGATTATTAATTGACAATTCTTCTTTAACCTGTTGTGTACATTTAATTATTAAATCACCATATGCTTTACGTTTTCCCGAAAAAGGCCCTGAAACTCCGATTGAAATATTCATTTATATAGATCTAATCATTAAAATTAAATTCCTTATTTTCGTATTCACATGTCGCATTTTCTCTTATACAACTCATCAAACTATTTGTAATTTCCTGAGATCTTAGGGAATTAATAGATAGTAATGTGTTAGAAATTCCATGTTGATCTTCAGAATGACCTTGGACATACACTCTAGGATTAAAATTTATTTTACTTTTTAAAGAGTAATCTCTGTTTACCTTATAATTACCATCTTCAGTAACAAGAAATTCTTTAATCGGTTCTAAAAATTCAAGTTTATTTTTTATAAACCCAGTTCCTAAAAAAACGTAATCATAATTTGATAAATAATCCTTTTCTGTATTTAAATTATGTATTAATAATTCAGCTGTATCTTCCTTAACATCAATCATTTTTACTTTCGAATAATTTTTAAAAAAGAGTCTTTTAGATTTATGAAATGATTCTAAATAATGAATATTATACAATTTTTCTATTTCATTATTATCTACAACATTATAGTTAGTATCTCCCATAAATAATTTTTTTCTTGTATACGAATTTCCATAATAAAAATCATCAACATTTTTATTACTAAATATCTCATTAACAAATAAACTAGCATCACTTTGCCTGATTGCAAAATCAGGAAAAATTACATCAATAATAACATCCGGATATTTATCATATAAATATATCAACATTTCAATTGCACTTTGTCCAGAGCCAACAACGGCAATTTTATTTACTTTATTTGTTGATACTTTAATCTTGGAAAGACTATTTAAAAAATTTGTTGAATGTATAACTCTATCACTATGTTGAGTATAATTGATTAAATTTGGAGTGTTCGAAACTGCAATAACAATATTTTTTGTGCAATAAGAATTAACTTTACCAGTAAATAAATCTGTTATATAAACTTTCAAAGTATTAACACACCCCTTTTTATCAATAATAGGTTCTATTCTATTTACTATCGAATTGAATGCAATGTCATCTTTAAAATGTTGTGTAACCCATTTTAGATACTCTTCAAATTCTATTCTATAAGGCTCAAATCTCCTTAAATTTATAAACTTTTCTAGTCTATTTGTCTCAAATAAAAAATTTATAAATGTATATTTACTCCTAGGATTTCTTTGAGTTACTAAATCCTTCAAAAAAGAAATTTGCATATTACTACCAGGTATCATCATATCAGAATGCCAATCAAATACTTTTTTCTTATCAAAAAAATGATAGGTAATTTTTTCCTTATTTTTTTCTAATTCTTCGTTTATACAAATGTTTAATGAAATATTGGCTGGTCCATAGCCTATACCTATCATATCATATTCTCTTGTTTTAGTATCGCTCATAATTTTTTTAGATTTTACATCCCAGTTGTTTAAGCAAATCAAACATCTTATACTTCAATTACCCTTAATAATTTAGAATTTTTGTTTTAAAATTTGGTCTGTCTATTTTAGGATTTTGTTTATTTTAAATTTCTGCTTTTAAATTTTTAAAATATATAATTAATTCATTAATAGTCCTGCTTGTTGTGACATATTTGTTGTCGAGATTCATCAAATCTATTTTAAGAGAATTGCAGATTAAAATTATTATTTGCAATAATTTTATTGATGTAACCCCTAATTCATCTAATTTTTTTCTTTTTATGATATCTTCAGAAATTAAAATATTTTCCATTACAATATTGGTTATGATTTTCTCTATTTCCATTTTAACAAATTTCTTTATTGTGGATTTATTAACTATTTTATAAAAATTGTCCCTACATATGTTCCTGTAACACCAAGGTTTAGTGAAGATATAATTTGATTGTTGCTTGTTTTGTTCAAGTAGGTATTAAGATTTAATATTAGATCTGAACTACCAAGGTGGCCATATTTAAATAAATTAGAACGTTCAATCTTATTATTATTGATACCACAACTTTTTAAAGATTGCTCAACTAATAATTGATTTGAATTATGCAATATTACACCGTCAATTTCATTAAAAACTAAGTCATTATTCTTTAACAATTGGTTAAAACATAGCTGATATGATTGAAAGTGTAATAATGTATTGTCTTTTTTATGATTTATTTCATTCAATATACCTTTAGTAACAATTTCTTGTGATTTTATCTCACATAGACTATCATCACTTATATTTGACAATAAGGCCATACTAACAGAGTCGCCCATTACAGCATAGCTACCAACAATTCTACTTGCTAGATTGTTATCTAATTTGCTTCCACAAATAATTAACACCTGAGTATCATTATATTCACTTTCAATTATTCTTTTTGCCAAACCGATTGCCAGATCAATATTAGTACAATAGTTACCTGATATCTTCAATACATTTGCATTATCCATCCCTAGATTATACTGAATATAATGACCAAAGTTTACAAGCTGATTGTCAAAATCATTTGCGATAATAATATAGTTAATAGAAAGTGGTCTAATTAAATTGTCTTTAATATTTTTTTCAACTAATTTCATTGCCATCTGTTCAATACTCAAATCTAATTCAATATTAACTGAATCAATATTGAGTATTTTTTGTGAAAAATCTAAAAAGCTTTTCGAATTGGGAAAGACTGAACTATTTTCATCTTCTAACTCTGATAAGTGATTTTGAAAAATCAATTTTGTTTTAGGTATATAGCAATCTAAATTATTTATAAACACTTTCTTTTTCATTGACGATACAGTTGCAAATTATATTTAAATTATTTTTATTTAA
This sequence comes from uncultured Flavobacterium sp., assembly GCA_963511475.1. Taxonomy (GTDB): domain Bacteria; phylum Bacteroidota; class Bacteroidia; order Flavobacteriales; family Flavobacteriaceae; genus Flavobacterium. The sequence continues at coordinate 22,981 of CAUPJC010000016.1, read as the reverse complement.
AGCTTCGAGATGATTCCCATCCAAATCTATTACTAAATGATTAAGAATTGTATGATTTTTCCAATTAGCCATATATCCTTTTACATTATTATATTTACTCTCAAATGAAAAAATCTTAGTCTTTTCTAGTTTCCCAGTTACCCTATAATCCTTCAAACTTATTAACATTTGCTTTATAATTAGTTGATGATAATTTAAATCAAAGGCCTCATTTGTATAATCAATCATCGGGAGATTATCTGAGATTATTTTTTTAATTGTCAGGTCAATATCAATATCTTTAAAATCATAATCAAATAAATCTATTGGTCCACGATCTATTAAAAATAAGTTAACTTCCTTATTACTTTTTTCAAGTAATTTAGCTACTTCAAATGCTAAATTTACTCCAACAGAATATCCTAATAGATGAATATCATTTTTCATACCATACAGCTTTATTATTTCATCGAATATCATTTTTGATATTTCTTCTATACTAGAATTGACATTTTTAATTAACGGAATATTAATACCAATGCAATTGTACTTGTCAGATAAATTATCTGCTAGTTTCTTATATATTAAACTTGACCCTAATATTGGAGGAAATAAAACAAGGATCGGAAGATTTTTAGAATAATGGTGAAATTCAATTAATGGCATATTATTATCATTTAATTTACCCGCAGCCATTAATTTATAAAGTTTTATTACGCTAGAATTCATATAAAAATCTATTATCAACAATTGAGTATTAAAATATTCGTTTATTTCATTCACAAGTTGAATTGCTAATATTGAATTTCCCCCAATTTGAAAAAAATCATCTTCTTGATCAATATTATCAAGGTTTAATATACTTCTAAAGATGCTTTTTATGTCATTTACGATATGGTTATCTTCAGTTTTATTAAAAGTAAAGAAAGTTTCTATTTCAGTATTTTCAAATGGTTCAAATTGAAAAAAACCATTTTCCTTTTTAATTTTTTCAATTAATTCATCTACCCTTAATTCACTATTTTTCAAAATGTATTTAATAGTAGTCTGATAATCTTTTAATAAGCCATTAATTTCATTCTCACGATATAAATCAATAAAATAAGTTATAAACACCTTATACTGCTTTTTTGTATTATGGATTGAAAAACCTAGATTTACTTGGCTGTGCTCTAAGTTTATTTCCTCTTCTTCCTCACCTATAAAATTAATATTAGTGTTTTCAGAAAATCTATCCCATTCATTCTCTCCTAACTCATCAAATTGATTTTGAAAAGCAAAAATATAATCAAACAAAGGGTGTTTATTTATTGATGATTTATATTTCACATCGTGTAGTATCTTGTTCAAATCTACTATTTGATAGTCCAGCGCTTCAACTGATTTTATATTTTGTTTTTTTATATTATCTAAAACACTGTTTGATAATTTTATTTCATAATCAATTGGAACAGTTGAGATATAAAGTCCAATTTGATTCATTAAATCTGGATTTATTCTACCTGCATAAGGAATCCCTGAAATAAAATACTTTTTCCCAGAATATTTATAAAGAAGAATATTTAAAGCTGTGATGAAGAATGAAAGAGATGTAACTAAATTCTTTCTGCAGAAGGCATCAATTTCTTCTGATAATATTTTATTTATTATAAGAGATTTTTTGTTTCCTTTATAAGATATTTTATTTAATCTTTTTTCAAATGGAAAAATTAGTTCTGTTTTATTATTTAATTTTTCTATCCAATATTGTTCATTATTTTTAAATTTTTCATCATAATTTTCATTAATCCAATGTGCATAATCTTTATACTGAATGGGCAACACATCCTCTACTTCAGTAATATTATTTAAATAATTTAAATAATAATTACGAATTTCTCTCTCAAATACAACCATTGACCAACCATCAGTTATTATATGATGAAAAACAAAATAGCACGTGTAAAGGTCTTCACCTTTTTTAATAATTCCAGCTCTAAAAAGGGGGCCTTCAATTAAATCAAACTCTGAGATTAAAATCTCTCTTAGACCATCTAAGGTTTCTCTATAATCAAATGTAAATTCAAACTCTTCTACATTTTTAATATATTGATATGGTTTTTTTTGATCATCTAATTTAAAAACAGTTCTCAAGGAGTCATGTCTTTCAACTATTTTCCTAATACTATATTCAACGCCTTTTATATCCAAATTTCCCTTTAAATTAACTTTAACAGGTATATTATAGGCTTTACTATTTCCTATATTGGATGCGACCCACATCGAATATTGCTGCGGTGTAAGCGGATAATTATTCTCCTTAGACAGTACTTTTTTTATTCGTTTATTATAATTAGCTTGACCAAATTTAATCACAAAATTTGCTAATAAATCTACTGTTTGATTCTTAAGAATATCTATAGCCTGAATATCAACATTCAAATTTGTTTTTGACTTATTAATAATTTTCATTATTGAGATACTATTCCCCCCTAATTCAAAAAAATTATCTGTGATCCCAACTTTTCCTATTCCTAATACCTCTTGCCATATTGAAACTAACTTTTTTTCAATATCATTCCTTGGCGCTAAATACTCTTTTCTTATAATATCATCACTAGATATACTTGGCAGGGCATTTGTATCTATTTTGCCATTAAGGGTTAAGGGCAATTCTTCTAAAGTTACATAAAAACTAGGGATCATATAATCTGGTAGTCTCTCTTGTAGAAAACTGCGCAATTCCGATTTACTTATAATTTCTTTGGATACCAAATAAGCAACCAATACTTTTTCTTGGTTTACTTCTTTCGCCTCAACAACTACTTGTTTTAAATCTTTTGAATACAGTAGAATTGTATTTTCTATCTCGTCAGGCTCTATTCTAAAACCCCTAATCTTTATTTGATGATCCTTCCTTCCAAAAAATTCAATATTTCCATCAGGCAACCAGCAACCTAAATCTCCAGTATCATACATTCTTTCTCCTTCTATGAAAGGATTTCCTATAAATTTCTCTTTTGTAAGTTCTGATTGGTTCAAATACCCTCTAGCTACTCCTGCTCCAGATACATATATTTTTCCAACAACTCCTACAGGCACAGCTTTTAATCCCTTATCAAGTATATAGCCACTCGAATTAGGTATAGGGCTGCCAATAGGGATTTTAAAATATTTTTGATTCTTTATCTCAAAAGTTGTAGAAAAAGTTGTGTTTTCTGTTGGACCATATCCATTTACAATTTTTATAGTCGGATAATTTTCAAAGACTTTTGCTATATGAATCGGTGAGACAATATCTCCACCAACTATTAACTGGTTGATAGTTTCAAAAACATCAATTTTATTCTCAACAACTTGATTAAACCATGATGCTGTCATCCAAAGACTATTAACACTATTCTCTTGAATAACTTTTCTCAAGGCTTCTAGTTCTAAGAGATTTTCTTGTTTGGTCAATATTAATTTTGAGCCATTTAATAAGGTTCCAAAATATTCTATAATCGTCGCATCAAAAGAAATAGACCCAGTACTAAGTAATATTTTTTCTTCATTCAATGGAAAAAAAGAACTGGGTTTAACCAATCTGATTACATTTTTATGTTCCACCATGACCCCTTTAGGATTTCCAGTAGTACCCGAAGTATAAATTACATATGCTAAATCTGAAGGCTTATTAATTTTTTTTATATTACTTTTTAAATACTTTCCTTGAATTGTATTAAAGCTTTCGAGTACTTCGTGATCTATAACAATTACACTGTTAATATCCTTTTCTATATAATCAATTCTGGCTTGCGGATAGGTTGAATCAATAGGTACATAAGCTCCTCCAGATTTCAATATCCCTAAAATAGTGATAATTAGCATTTCGGTTCTATCCAACTTGATTCCAATCAAATCATCCGATTTTATGGAATAGTTTTCTCTTAAATATGCCCCTAATTGATTAGACTTTTCATTAAGTTCTTTATAAGTCAATTTTACTTCTTCAAATATAACAGCTAAATTATTTGGGGTTTTAGCAACTTGTTCTTCAAATAAATCTATTATCGTTTTATCCTTCGGATACACTTGTTCTGTATTATTAAAACCAACAATCAACTCGTGTTTCTCAGATTCTGTTAAATAATTTACTTCTTGTATGTTTTTTTTAGGTTGTTGTAATAATTCTGTAACAAGGTTCTCAAAATGAGAAAACATTCTTCTTATTAAATAATCGTTATAAATATCAGTATTGTATTCTATCGTCAAGTCTAATCCCTCCGTCTCAGCAAAAGTGAAACTAATATCAAATTGAGATGTTTTTCTTCTGAAATCATACTCTTCTACCTTTAATCCACTTAATTGCCCTTCATTATTTAGATTATTTAATTGCCCTTGATTTTGCAATACTACCATTACATCAAATAAAGCAGAACGACTCGTGTCTCGCTTTAAATTTAGTTTCTCCACTAATCCATCAAATGGGTAACTCTGATGTTCGTATGCACCTAATAAACTGCCTTTTTGTACTGCTATTAAATCTAAAAAACTATCTTTTTCTTTAAATTGGGTTCGTATAGCAAGTGTATTCAAATATAAACCCAATTGATTCTCTAAATCTGGGTGTTCTCGCCCAGCTATTGGAGTTCCTATTATTATATCATCCTGACCTGTATATCTATGCAATAAACTATTTATTCCCGCCATTAAAGACATAAACAAGGTTACATCATGTTCTTTTGAAAATGTTTTTAACTTCTCTAAAAATGCTTTTGAAAAAGTATGAGTAAAGCTGTCTCCATTATAAGTTTGAACTAATGGACGTATTTTAAAACTTGGAAGATCTAATACAGGTAATTCCCCAGAAAACTGTTGAAGCCAATATTGCTCAGATGCTTGATGCTTTTCTTGCTGGAGTTCTTCATTGAACCATACTGCATAATCTTTATACTGAATATGTAATTCGGGTAAATTAATTTCTTTACCTTGAACTAATGCATTATATGTTTTTACAACCTCTGAAATAATAATTTGAGAAGACCATCCGTCACCAATAATATGATGTCTTGAGAAAAAGAATACATGTTCTTCGTCAGTTATTTTTATCAAAGAGGCTCTTATAAGTGGAAATTGCTCTAAGTTAAAGGCTTTGTCATTCAGTGATTGTAAATAATTCTCTAATTCTTTTTCAGTGTTTGATTTATTGATAAAATCAACATGGTCTATGACAAAATTAACAGCCTCAAAAGGAACGACATGCTGTCTAATTTCACCTTGCTCATTTATTTTAAAATATGTTCTTAAAATTTCATGTCTTTGAATTAAATTGTCAAATGATTTTTGAAATAAATGATAATTAATATTTTCCTTAATTCTTAAAGTAACAGGCATATTATAAGCTACCGAACCTCCTTCTAATTGACTTAATATCCATAATCTGTTTTGAGTGGAGGTTAATGGATATGATATTGCCTCCGCAGCTTTAGGTATTGGTGAGTAATCAGTCTCTTTTAACTTTTTACTTAATCCTTCAACGGTTGGGTTTGCAAAAAAATCTCTGAAAGAAATACTTTTACTCAATTCCTTATAAGTTCTATTTATTACTTGAGCAACTATCAAGCTATGCCCCCCTAATTCAAAGAAATTATCCGTAACTCCTATCTTTTGAACTCCAAGAACTTCTTGCCAAATCTCAACCAACTTTGTTTGAGCATCAGTAGTTGGTGCCACATATTCACTTCTAAGCACATCTTCTCCTGATATACTTGGCAATGCTTTATGATTTATTTTTCCATTTGAAGTAAAAGGAATTTCATCAATTTTAATCAATATTGACGGAATCATAATACTTGGCAAAAGCAGTCTCAAATGGTCAAGAATTTCATTATGGGGCAATTCTTCCTTATTGCAAACAATGTAGGCTACTATTCTTTTATTTCCATTATCTGTTTCAATAACATTCGCTACGCTCGACTTAATACCTTCAAATTTATTAATCGCATTTTCTATTTCATTTAATTCAATACGGTGTCCTAATATTTTTACTTGATTATCTATTCTACCCCTAAATTCTATGTTTCCATCAGGATGCATTACTACTAAATCACCAGTTCTATACAGCTTTCTTCCATCATTTTGGAAGACATTCTCAATAAACTTTTCTTCAGATAATTTTAGATTATTCAAATAACCATTAGATACTCCATCTCCCCCAATCAACAATTCACCTATTATACCAATTGCGCATAAAGAAAGATTTCTATCTACAACATACAATTGAGTATTCGAAAAAGCTTTTCCTATTGGAATTCGATTGTAATTATAATTTGGATTTACTTCGTGCAACAATTTACCAATTGTGGTTTCTGTTGGACCATAATGATTAATTATTTTTAATTTAGGATTTTCTGATTTTATTCGACTAACTATTTCATTTGATAGTTCCTCTCCTCCAAAAATAATCATTCGACTAGGAGATATTAGTTTACCGTCTATTTCTAAAGACTTCCAATAAGAAGGGACTATTTTTATACAATCAATTTCATTATTAGTAAAATATTGTTGAATATAATAGATATCTCTTAACATATTTTTTGAAAACAAATGAATTACACCTCCAAAAATTAAGGAGCTGAATAACACTGTATTCCCTAAATCAGTTGAAACAGTTGACATTAAAGCAAAAGATTGATTGTCTTCAATTTTTATCTTTTTGGATAAGCCAAAAAGATAATCCATTATATTTTGGTGATTTACTAAAACGCCTTTAGGAATTCCGGTTGTACCAGAAGTATATATTACATAGGCACTATCCTGATTTGCACTATTTTTTTCTATGTTTTTTATAGTCTCTGAATTACAATCTAAATTTTCCTTATCCAACAAAATGGTTCTAACAGTCTTATCATTAAATAAGGGCGTATCAATACTATTGGTTATGATAAATTTTGCCTCTGAATTTTTAATTATATAATTAATTCTGTCTTGAGGATAATCCGGGTCAATTGGAACATACACTGCTCCCAATTTCAATATTCCAATTATACCAACAATAGCCATTTCCAAATGACTATCAAAACATAAAACAATATTAGAACCTGCTTGTACACCTTGCTCTTTTAAAAAATGAGCCAATTGATTGGCTTTCGCATTAAGTTCAGCGTAAGTAAGTTTTACATCCTCGAATAAAATTGCTATATTTTCAGGTGTTTTACTTACCTGATCCTCAAATAAGTCTACAATCGTTTTATCTTTCGTGTAATCAACTTTTGTATTATTGAATGCTACTAGTAACTGGTGCCTTTCTGCGTCTGTCAAATAGTTTAGTGCATTTACCGACACATTGGATTGCATTATGACACTGGCCATTATTACTTCTAAATGATTTAAAATGCGCTGAGCAAATTCTTCAGAATAAAGATCCGTGTTATAGGCAAGTGTTACTCCCAGTCCTTTATCTGACACTCCAAAAGTAAATCCTAAATCAAATTTACTGACTGTTTCTTCTGCTTGGTATTCTTTAATATCAATCGCTCCAATACTTTGAATGTTTACTTTTAGATTATTAGCGTTCTGAAGAGTAACCATTACATCAAATAATGGATTTCGGCTCATATCTCGTTTCAGAGGTAATTGTTCAACTAACTCATCAAATGGATAGATTTGATGTTCATAGGCGTCAAGGGTAACCTGCTTTACATTTGCCAATAATTCCTTAAAACTAATTTCCCCGTCAAACTGCGTTCTTAAGGCTAACGTATTGACATATAGTCCTATTTGATTATTTAAATCTGCATGCTCTCTTCCTGCTATGGGACTCCCAATTACAATGTCATTTTGATTGGTATATCGATACAATAACACTTTTACAGTTGCCAGTAATCCCATAAATAGAGTGCTTCCTTGTGATTGACATAAATCACTGAAATCTTTAAGAAGATTCTCGCTATAAACCTTATTGACTGATTTGCCATTATAGGTTTTAATAGCGGGTCTAGTTTTATAAGTAGGCAAATCCAATATAGGAAGTTCTCCCTTAAATTGTTGTAACCAATAAGATTTATGGTCTTCTATGCCCCCATTTAGCAATTGTCCTTGTTGCCAAGTTGCATAATCTTTATACTGTAACTGTAATACGGGTAAGGAACTTTGATTCCCTTTTAGGTGTTTATCATATAAAGTAAATAATTCATTAGTCATAACTTCTGCTGACTGTCCGTCACTTATAACATGATGCATCACACAAATGAAGACATAGGTATCTTGAGATGTTTTGACTAATTTGGCCCGCAATAAAGAATCCGATGATAAATCAAAAGAATATTCAATCTCTTTTTGAATCATTTCTTTCGTTATTTCTAACAAATTCTCTTCATTGCTGACATCTGCATATTGCAATTTGAACCTGACATCTTTAAGATTCAGTATCAATTGTTTCACTTCACCCGATTCCTCTTCTTTAAATAAAGTTCGCAATGATTCGTGACGTTCGATAAGGAATTCAAAAGCACTTTCTAAAGAAGAAACAGCTAAATCGCCTTTCAATTCGAAAACACTCGGCATATTGTAGGCTGAATTACCCCCTTCAAATTGGCTTAATAACCATAGTCTGCGTTGAGAAGAAGACAAAACATAGCTGGATTGTATCGGTACTTGAGGTATAAATAAGTACTTCTCTTTTTTTGTTTTATATAAAGTAATAAATTCTATTAAATCATTTTTATGTAATTTAATTTCATTCAATAAATCGGCAGTCATAACTCCTTTTGGAGCCTGAATGTCTAATTTTTCATCAACTAAATCAATTTTTATATTAGATTTATTTAGCTTTTTGAGTAGTGTCTGCATTTTTATAATTTATTGAAATCTATTAATTACCTGTTCTAGTTCTTTCTTCTTCATTACCCGTTGCTCTTTTTTCAACCTTAATTTTTTTATTTCCAAACTTATAGGAAACAGCAAGTTGAACATATTGCGTGTCATAATAGTACTTACCCTCTTGATAAATACCATTAACAGTAGAACTTATATTGTCTTTTTCAGTTCTGAATATATCATTCCCTTTTAAGGAAATTTTTAAATCTTTATTCAGCAAAAGATATTGAATCGTAAGTGATAAAGAATTCATTGCATTTCTATAATAAATTCCATCAATTCCTGGGAAACTATACCAATAACTTAAATTAAAAAGCATCGTTTTATTCGGATTTAAAATAAAATCATTACTTGTAGAGATACGAGAATTAAATCCTTTTTGACCTTGTACAATAGGTAAAGTAGATTTAGAAATTGCATAACTTAAATCAAAAGCATTGTTACTGGTCCAAAATTTATACTTGTCAAAAACATAATTCTCTGAAATTCCACATCGTCGAGCATTGATATAATTTTCATTTGTAAATCGAATGAAATTTGTATCAGGGTCTGCTATTGGAATTTGAGAAAATAAATTTTCTTCATAACTAAAGTAGACTTTACTTTCTAACTTTTTGTAAGTGTATGTTAATTCCGTATTGTCTATAAATGCTGGTTGTAAGAATGGATTTCCTTCTATAGTTTGAAAAGGATTTAGATAATAAACATTAGGATTCAAATCATTAAACCTAGGCCTTTCTATTCTTCTGCTATAACTGAAGGTATAAGTTGAATTATCATTTGGAACATAAGACAAATATGCCGTCGGGAAAAATTTAATGTAATTATTTATTGTTGATTGATCTAAATTGGCCACAAAAGTTTTGGTTTGAGTGGCTTCAATCCTCAGCCCAAACTGGGTTTCCCAATGAGCATTAATTTTTTTATTCCCAGAAAAATATAAAGCTTCCACATTTTCGGTGTATTCAAATTCATTTTGACTTAAAGGTAAACTTATCACAGGATTGTCAACAATCCCGCTGTTGAAAGCCGTAATGTCATTCTTTGATTTTGAGTTTGATACTTTACCTCCAAAACTTAAAGCAGCCCATTTTGTAGGACAATCTATGTCTAATTTTCCTGATAAATTTGTAATATCTTGATTGTTGGTATTTATTCCGGTAAAATATTTTTGAGAATATGGATCCTCTATAACCGAAATACCATTATAGCTTTTAATATCTTCATTATTAAAATTAAAATAATCAAGGTTTAAAATAATTTTCCTTCCTAAAGTATCAATTTTAAATTCATTATAAAAGTTTAATGATTTAATATTCGGCTTTTGATCTATTTTTCCATCAGACTTTAAATAACGAATTATTTGTCCACTATCATAATCCAAAACGGGTAAATAAGGGCTATCTGTTGTTAAGCGACTGTTCTTATTAATCAAAAATTGACTCCCGATAGTCCATTTTGGGCTGATTTGATAATCTAAACTTATTTTCCCATTCCTCCTAGTGTATTTTGCTTTAAATGGAGAAATGGTGTACCATAAACCATCCGAAAAATAAGCATAATCATCTTGATTAACATACTTTGCTCCATCATTATAATTTACAGCCGAAGAAATACTTAACTTATTCTTGTTATAATTAAAATTACCCATAACTGAACCTTCAGCATATTTCCTTTGGATACAAGTTGACCCTATTAATGCATTCCAAGAATCTTTTTTTGCTTTTTTTAATATTATGTTTACTAGACCACTATTTCCAGCAGCTTCATATTTAGCTGGTGGCGTTGTAATTACTTCTATGCTTTTAATAGCGTCAGAGGGTATTGATTTTAAATAATTAGACAACTCTTCTTCGGTAAGCTGTACTATTTTATCATCTATCATAACAGCCAAAGTACTTTTGCCGATGATAGTTATTTTATCATTTTGAACACGAACTCCTGGAGTGACTGAAAGTGCATCTAATGCATCTCCGCCTGAAGCATTAATTGAATTTTCTACGTTAAAAACCAATCGATCTACTTTTCTTTCTACCAGCTTCTTTTTACTTACTACTGTAACCGACTCTAATTGATTTACATTATCAACTGTTATAATACCCAAATCTAAATCATCATTCAATTCGATATTTTTTGAAAATAATATTTTTTTTGTTTGTCGTATTTGCAATTTATACCAGCCTCGTTGTGCTTCTAACATGAAATCCCCTTTTTCATTCGTAAGTTCACTTTTAATGGCTACAGAATCTTTAGTTATTAGTATAATTTCAGCAAAATCAACAGGACTATTTATTGAAGTAACAACTTTTCCTGTAATTTTTCTCGTAATCTTCATCTGCGCTGATAGTGTTGTACTTAACAACACTAATACTATAAGCAGGTTTTTTTTCATTGTAATTCTAATTTTGTTTTTTAATGTAGAGATACCCGTTGTTTTAATTAATTGTCAAAAAATCATAAAGAAAATATTTCGATCTCAGCATCATCCTTTTCTTGTTTACTATCGATTACATATGCCAAATAAATATTTTCAATTAAAACAGCCTGCTCTTCTAATAATATGTTTTTGAATAAATCATTTATAGAAATTTTCACTTCAAATTCTTTATGTATCAAACTAATTAATTTTGTAGCGCTTAAACTATTCCCTCCTAATTCAAAGAAATTAGCTTCAGCACCTATTTTTTCAATCCCTAATACTTCTATCCAAATCTTTACTAGTTTTTCTTCAACTTCATTTCTTGGAGACACATATTCAACTCCCGAAATTAACTCTAGCTTTTCAGGATTTAGCAATGACTTTCTATCTATTTTTCCATTAGGTGTCAAAGGCATATCTTCCAATTGCACAAAATAGGTTGGTATCATATAATCTGGTAAAAAATCTTTTAGATTCGATTTAATACTTGAAATATTAAGTTTCTCCTGGCTTGTTAAATAAGATACTAATAGTTTATTACCATTGGCATCCGTTTTTACCATAGCAATTGAAGAATCAATTGAAGAAATTTTTGATAAAGCATTCTCTATATCTCCAAGTTCAATTCTATAGCCTCTAATCTTAACCTGATTATCATTTCTCCCCAAAAACTCAATTTCTCCCTTCTCGTTCCACTTTCCTATATCACCAGTTTCGTATAGTAAACTAGTAGCGTCAAATGGATTTCTAATGAATTTTTCTTTAGTTAAAGATTCATTTTTATAATATCCCTTTGCTAATCCATCACCTCCAATATAAATAGCTCCTAAGGTTCCTATTGGCTTTGGATATAAAGACTCATCCAATATATAAAACTGGGTATTGTTAATTGGGTTTCCAATGTTGGATGCATCTTTAGAATGCTCTATTTTTTTTATACTGGACCAAATGGTAGTTTCTGTCGGCCCATACATATTCCAGACTTCTAAACTATTGTGGACTAGCTTTTCTGCTAAAGATTCACTTAATAAATCACCTCCACACAGCACTTTTAATCTTTGATTACCCTCCCAATCGGCATTAAATAACATTTGATAAAAACTTGGTGTAGCTTGAATTAGTGTAGGCTGTATTTCCTCTATTTTTTGTATAATTAAATTTGGATCTGATAAGACCTCGTGATTTGCAATGTATAATGTAGCTCCTGAAATTAATGGTGCAAAAAACTCTAATATTGAAATATCAAATGAATAGGTTGTTACCGAAAACAAAGTATCCTTTGAAGTTACGCCAGGCTTTTGTTGAATGCTAGTTAAAAAATTAAGCAATGACTGATGTCCTATTTCAACTCCTTTTGGATTTCCTGTTGAACCCGAAGTATAGATTATATAAGCTGTATCTCTAGAAGAAATTATTTTAGAAAAAGTTCCACTAAATTGATCAATTCTATCCAGAATACTTTCTAATGTAATTACCGTTACATTATCAACCTTTTCTAATTCATAATCTTTTTCACTAATGAGTACTTTAATTTGACTATTACCAACTATATAGTTTAATCGCTCTTTTGGAAAAGTAGGATCCAAAGGAATATAAGATCTTCCAGATTTCAATATTCCTAATAAAACAGCTATCATATTGGCAGACCTACTTAATAAAACACCAATCGGCGATTTATCATCTTCTCCATAAGTAGTAATGAGGTACTCTGCTATTTGGTTAGATAATTTGTTAAGTTCAAAATATGAAAAAGATTTAAAATCATCTTTTAGGGCTTCTTTTTCAGGAACTTGCTCTACTTGCTCTTCAAATATATCTACTATTGTTTTATGCCTAGGATAATCAACTTTTGTGTCATTAAAGGCTACTAATAATTGATTTGCTTCCTCTTCTGTAAGATAGTTTAATGAACTTACTGCAACTTCTGGTTTTGATACAATACTTTGCAAAAGTATTTCGAGATGACTTAGGATATTTGCTACAAATTCTCCCGTGTAAAGATCCGTATTGTAAACTAGTATTAGATTTAGTCCCTTAACTGTTTCTTCAAAAATAAATTCAATATCAAATTTACTGATAGCATCTTCTCCTGTTTCATATTCTCTAATGGAAATTTCCCCTAATTTTTGAATATTAACTTTTAGATTATCTGTATTCTGAAACGTAACCATGACATCAAATAATGGATTACGACTCATGTCTCGTTTGAGTGGTAAATGATCCACTAACTCATCAAATGGATAAATTTGGTGTTCGTATGCACCAAGGGTAACACCCTTAACATTTGCCAATAATTCTTTAAAACTAGCTGCACCTTCAAATTGAGTTCTTAAGGCTAAAGTGTTTACATAAAAACCGATTTGATTTTGTAAATCTGCATGTTCTCTTCCTGCTATAGGACTTCCAATTACAATGTCTTTTTGATCAGTATATCTATACAATAACACTTTTACAGTCGCCAGTAATCCCATAAATAACGTACTCCCTTGAGATTGGCATAATGCGTTGAAATCTTTAAGAAGTAATGAATTATAAAGTTTTTTGACTGACTTACCATTATAGGTTTTAATTGCTGGTCTTGTTTGAAAAGTAGGTAAATCCAATACAGGAAGCTCTCCTTCAAATTGTTGTAACCAATACGATTTATGACTTTCTACATCATCATTTTTCAACTGTTCTTGTTGCCATGCAGCATAATCCTTATACTGAATCTGTAATAATGGCAATCTATTTTCATTTCCAGCTGTAAAAGCATCATACAATGTAAATAACTCATTAGTCATCACTTCAGCTGACCATCCGTCACTTATAATATGATGCATTACACAAATAAATACATAAGTATTTTGGGATGTTTTGACTAATTTAGCTCGAAGTAAAGAATCAGATGACAAATCAAAAGAATATGTTATTTCTTTTTGAATAATTGATTTTACTTTTTCTATCGAATTTTCTTCATTACTTACATCTTCATATTGCAATTGGAACTTAATTTCTTCAATCTTCAATATAACTTGTCTTACTTCTCCAGCTTCTTCTTTAAATACTGTTCTTAATGATTCATGACGTTCAATAAGTGACTGAAATGCAACTTGTAAGGAAGAAATAGCTAAATTACCTTCTAATTCAAAAACACTAGGCATATTATAGGCTACATTTCCCCCTTCAAATTGACTTAATAACCACAACCTGCGTTGAGAGGAAGATAATATATAACTAGATTGCTCTGCTATGTTTGGGATACAATTATATGCTCCTTTTTTAGCTGTTTCAATTATTTTTATTTGTTCTTCCAAAATCATATTAGAAAATAAATCATTGAATGTAATTTTTACACCAAACGCTTTATTTATATAATTTAATAATTTTGTTACTTTTAAACTATGACCACCTAATTCAAAGAAATTGTCTTTAACTCCTATTTTTTCTACTCTTAATACTTCTTGCCAAATCACTGCCAGTTTTGTCTCTGACTCATTTCTTGGAGCTATATATTCAATGTCTGATGAAATTCTTGATTCTTCGGGGTCAGGCAATGATTTTCTATCTATTTTTCCATTTGGAGTCAATGGCAGAGTATCCATTTGTACAAAATAGGATGGTATCATATAGTTTGGTAAAACATCTTGTAAATGAGATATTATATCCGATACTTTTAAATCTTCTTTACTTACTATATATGCAACCAGACATTTCTCCCCTAAAGAATTATTTTTAGCTAAAACTATACAGGAATCAATGCTTTCATTTTTTTGTAAAGCACTCTCGATTTCTCCCAATTCTATTCGATAGCCTCTTATCTTAACCTGATTGTCACTTCTGCCTATAAAATCGATATTCCCATCATCAAACCATCGTCCTAAATCTCCGGTTTTATATAGTTTTTCATCAATTTTAAATGGATTTATTACAAATTTTTCAGCTGTTAAATCTTCATTATTGAAATATCCTCTTGCCAATCCATCTCCTCCAATACATATTTCTCCATATACTCCAGTAGGAACTAAATTGCCATAAGAGTCTAATATTTTTATTTTAGTGTTAGAAAATGGCTTGCCAATTGGTGTAAAACCATTTAAATCTTTTTTATAATCATCATAATAAGTTGAATCAATAGTAGCTTCTGTAACACCATAACTATTAATTACCTTTATTTCTTTACCTAATTTATCTTTTAATTTGTTATAATCTTGATTATTAAAACTATCTGAACCAAAAATTAATATTTTAAAAAAACTATAATCTTTACCTTCTCCATTTATATACTCCATTAAAGGTAATAATAGACTTGGTGTTCCTTCAAGAATTGATATTTCTTGCTTTTGCATTAATTCAAACAGATGTTCCGGGTTTAATTTAACATCGTTTGAACAAATAATCATTTTGCCCCCATTAAGAATAGAACGGCAAATATCACCGACAAATACGTCAAATGATATACTTGCAAGTTGCAATAAATTTACATCAATCTGATCTAAGCCGTAATGCATTTTCCAATTCTCAGAAATACTAACCACACTAAAATGCTCCACCATCACCCCTTTTGGATTCCCTGTAGTTCCAGAAGTATAGATAACATAGGCTAAATCATGTGGTTGGTTAATTTTCTCTATATTCTTTTTAGAATATTTTTCTGAAATTTCATTAAATCTGTCTAATACCCCTTCATCTATAACAACCTTACTGTTACTGTTTTTTTCTATATATACTATCCTTTCCTGTGGATAATTAATATCTATCGGCACGTAGGCTGCTCCAGATTTCAAGATTCCTAAGATTGTGATAATCATCATCTCACTTCTATCCAACTTGATTCCAATTAAATCATCAGGTTGAATTGAATAGTTTTCTCTTAAATAATAGGCTAATTGATTGGCTTTTTCATTGAGATTCTTATAGGTTAACTCGACTTCTTCAAATACAACAGCAATGTTATTGGGCGTTCTTTCTACCTGATTCTCAAATAAATCTATTATAGTTTTATATTTTGAATAAGCTACTTCTGTATTGTTAAAACCAACTAATAGTTGCTGTTTTTCATTATCTGTTAAGTAATCGATTTCTTGGATAAGTCTCTCAGGTTGTTCGAATGATTCTGTAAACAGGTTTTCAAAATGGAAAAACATTCTCTCTATCAGATATCCATCATAGATATCTGTATTGTATTCTATAGTTAAGTCTAATCCTTTTGCTTCAACAAAAGTGAAACTAATATCAAGTTGAGATGTCTTGCTTTTAAAATCGTAATCACTTATTTCAAGATTGAAGAGTTCTTCATTATTAAGATTATTTAACTGTCCTTGGTTTTGCAATACCACCAAAACATCAAATAAAGCGGAACGGCTGGTATCTCTTTTTAAATTCAATTTCCCTATTAATACATCAAAAGGATAATTTTGATGATCGTAAGCACCCAATAATGTCTCTTTTTGAACTGCTATCAAATCTAAAAAGCTACTTCCTTCTTTGAATTGGGTCCGTATGGCAAGGGTATTCAAATACAAGCCCATTTGATTCTCTAAGTCGGGATGTTCTCTCCCAGCTATCGGAGTTCCTATTATTATATCATCTTGACCTGTGTATCTATGTAACAAGAAATTTATTCCCGCCATTAAAGTCATAAATAGGGTAACATCTTGTTCTTTTGAAAACATTTTTAATTTTTCTAAAAATGCTCTTGAAAACTGATGTCTTATATTTTCTCCATTATAAGTCTGAATTAATGGACGTGTTTTAAAACTCGGTAAATCCAATACCGGCAGCTCTCCTTCAAACTGCTGTAACCAATACTGTTCAGATGCCTGATATTTTTCTTCTTTTAGCTCTTCATTGAGCCATATAGCATAGTCTTTATATTGTATGCTTAACGTAAGTAAGTTAATTTCATTTCCTTGTATTAACGCATTATACGTTTTTACAACTTCTGATATTAAAATTTCGATTGACCATCCATCTCCAATAATGTGATGCAGGGATAAGAAAAACACATATTCTTCTTCTTTTGATTTGATTAAAGAAGCTCTTACAAGCTGTGCTTGCTCTAAATCAAAAGGTTTATTGTTTCTTTCTTGTAGATAATCCGCAATTTCTCCTTCTTGGTTTTCAACTAAAGAAAAATCCTTTTCTTCTATCTTAAACGTTACATGACCAGCAGGTACAATATACTGGCGCACCTCTCCTTCTTCATTTGTTTTAAAATAAGTTCTTAAAATTTCATGTCGTTGAATTAATAATATAAATGATTCTTCAAATTTATTGACATCGACAATTCCATTTAACTTAACAGCAGCTGGCATATTATACGCCAAGGAACCACCTTCTAACTGACTCAATATCCACAATCTACTTTGCGAAGCGGTCAAGGGATATGATTCCGATTCTGGTGCTTTAGATATTGATCCATATTGATTTATTTGCAACTGTTCACTTAAGCCTTTAATAGTTGGACTTGCAAAAAAAACTTTAAAAGATACCGTTTGACCTAATTGCTTATGGGATCTATTAATAACTTGAGACATTATCAAACTATGCCCTCCTAATTCAAAGAAATTATCTGTAATCCCAATGTTATCAATTCCTAAAACTTCTTGCCATATCGCAACTAAACTTTTTTCAACTTCATTTCTAGGTGCAACATATTCTCTCCTTATAATATCATCTCCTGAGATATCTGGTAGAGCTTTTCTATCTATTTTCCCATTCGGAGTTAATGGCAGTTTTTTTAATGCCACAAAAAAACCTGGAACCATGAAATCAGGCAATCTATTTTGTAGAAAACTGCGCAATTCGGATTTATCTACGTTTATCGTCGATACCAGATAAGCAATCAATACTTTCTCTTGGTTGTTTTCTTTTACTTCAACAACGACTTG
Organism: uncultured Flavobacterium sp.; assembly: GCA_963511475.1. Lineage (GTDB taxonomy): Bacteria > Bacteroidota > Bacteroidia > Flavobacteriales > Flavobacteriaceae > Flavobacterium. The sequence continues at coordinate 4,873 of CAUPJC010000016.1, read as the reverse complement.
TTTTAAATCTTCTGAATACTGTAAAATTGTATTTTCTATTTCACCAAGCTCAATTCTATACCCTCTTATTTTTACTTGCTGGTCTTTTCTACCCAAAAACTCAATATTACCGTCAGCTAACCAACAACCTAAATCTCCAGTATCATACATTCGCTCACCTTCTATAAAAGGATTTGCCACAAACTTCTCTATCGTGAGTTCTGGATTGTTTAAATAGCCTCTGGCTACACCTGCTCCTGAGACATACAGTTGCCCCGAAACTCCGATTGGCAAAGGTTGTAATGCTTCGTCTAATATGTAAATTTTAGTATTTGATATTGGTTTACCAATTGGAATGACTGACTTATCAAAATCATTTTTGGATGTCTTATAAATTGACACACAAACAGCACATTCAGTAGGTCCGTATGCATTATAATAATCAATTCCTGATTCTACAACAGCTATTACTTTAGTCGGATTAGCAGATTCTCCAGCAGTAATAACACATCTTAATTCTGAAATATCATCCTCAGACAATAATCCTAAATAACTTGGAGGAAAAGTGACTACTGTTGATTTTGTTTCTTTTAAGAATCTTACAAATTCATCTTTGCCTTTAATTGCTTCTTCTGTTGGAATACATAATGTTGCTCCACTATACAAACACATCAAAATCTCAGATATAGACGCATCAAAAGAAACTGAGGCAAACCAAACCACTTTATCACTATCGGTAATATTAAATGTTTTGATCTGATCTAGAGACATATTAACATTACTGGTATGTTCTACCATCACACCTTTAGGCTGTCCGGTAGAACCCGATGTATAAATCACATATGCTAAATCTTTGGACGAAATAGCAGCATTGATATCGCCACTACTATTACCATCAAAATTAATTACTTTTATATCTATAATATCACAATTATCAATATCTAATGCGACACTATCACTAATTAATAATTTTAAACCACTATCATTTATTAAATAATTAATTCTTTCTTGAGGATAATTAGTGTCTATTGGTAGATAAGCTGCGCCTAACTTTACTATTGCCAATAACGAAATGATTCCAATATCAGATTTAGGTAAAAACACTCCTATTATGTCTCCGCTATTGATGGTATGTTTGGAAGAAATATAATTGGCCAATTGATTCGCCTTTTCGTTTAGTTCCTTATATGTTAATTTTGATTCTTTAAATATAACAGCTATATTATTTGGAGTTTTCTCAACTTGTTCTTCAAATAAACCTACTATCGTTTTCCCTTTCGGATAAGCTACCTCAGTATTATTAAAATCAACTAATATTTGGCACTTCTCCTTTTCAGACAGCAATGCGTATTCCGATAAATTTGATGCTATATTATTTTCTAAATTAACTATAAAATGCTTAAAATGCTGAACTAGACATTCGACTATTGCATTTTTAATAAAACCTTCTAAATAAGAAACTTGAATTTCTATATCTCCATTCTTATTTATTTTTACATTAAAAGAAACACCTTTACACTCTAAATTAGAATAGGAATTTATACTAATACTATAATGAGAAAGAATACTTAAATCATTTACTCCTGTTTTTTCAGACAAAAGATCAATATTATAATCCGAATGCTTTAAAGTCTCTAAGATTTCAAGTTTTACTTCTTGGAGATAATCTTTAAATGATATTTTTAAATCAGTATGGAAAGACAGAAGTAAAGAATTAGATTTGGCTTTATCCTTAAAAACAATATAACCATCAAATTCATTAATCAGTTTCTTTAACAAAAAAGAATAAATAGCGTTTATAACGGTATATTCAGCAATAGGATTTTTATTAGTAAGGCTGTTAAAATAATTTAGTTCATTTACATTGATAGTAACACTAGACAGCCTATTTTGCTCCTGATGCAGTCCGAGAACTTTTTCTCTATTTAATGTTTTTTTCTTCCAATATTTTGAAACTAAATTAATATTACTTTGCACCTTATTTCCATCCATAAATTTAACATTCGTATTTTTTGATCACAACCAGCATTCTATTACACAGCTTCTTTAATAGCTCATTAAGACCTCAAAAAGGCCATTTCTTTTAATTTCACCTTATGTTTATACAATATCTTAATCATCACTTATAACATCTAAATGCTAAATTTCAACATTTAAGTATAATAGATTTTACGCGAAAATAGCAGTAACATCCATCTAAAAATTACGGACTTTTTGCATAAAAATTACGGACTTTTGCAGATCTATCGGAATATCTGTGTTTTTAAGAGAAAAATTAAATGCAGGTAATATCTAAAAACCTTGAAAATAAAGTTTAACAGAGAAACACCGCAAGAAGTATAGTTGCAAAACATTTGTTTTTCATGTATTTTGTTAAATAAGCATGTTTTTAACAAAACAAATACCATTAAAAAGATCAGATTGTAAATAATCATTAGTTTTGGCCTTTTTTTACAGCAAATACTTTAAAATAAATTATGAATTCAAATATTTTGATTGTAGACGATCATCCAATGATTGTAGATGGATATATTAGTCTTTTATCTGAAAGTTGTTTTCAAAAAAACAAATCAAATTTTATAAAGAGCTATAATTGTGAAGATGCCTACAACAAAATTTTTTTAAATCTAAAACAACAAGTAAATATTAATTTAGCTTTATTAGATGTTAGTCTTCCTCCTTATAAAGAGTTTAATATTAATAGCGGTGTAGATTTGGCTTTACTTATTAGAGAAAAATTTACAAATTGTAAAATAATAATTCTTACAATGCATAGTGAACCTTTAACTGTAGATAAAATCATAAAAAAAATAAACCCTGAAGGGTACTTTTCTAAAAGTGACGTAAACTCAGAATCATTCTCATCAAATTGTAAAAAAATTATTAATGGGGATATATTCCATAGTCCCACTATCATAGAATCTCAAAGAAAATTATTTAAAAAAAATATAAATTGGGACATTCATGACAACCAAATTTTAACTTTAATTTCTAAAGGAGTTAAAAACGTTAATCTACCAAACTATATTCCTCTTTCAATGAGCGCCATAGAAAAAAGAAAAGCCAATATAAAAGGTCAATTATTAATGGGAAAAGGCAACGATGATGATCTAATAAGTAAAGTAAAAAAATTAGGTTTATTATAATTTTAAAAAACACATACATCAATGCAAAATTTATCAAGACATTTAATCTTTACTAGACAAATTACATAATCTAAACATTAGTAGTTCAATTTTTAGAGGTATCTGCTGTTATTTGTCCTATAATTTCCTTAATTTGAAGTTTTAATGATTACTACTATTTACTTTGTCTTAATTTTCCGCTCCGAAAAAATATCTTTTCAAAATTATAAAATAAGAAAAGAAAGTAAAAAACAACTACCCTAAGAATACGGAACGATATAAGTCCCGTAGGGTGTCAGAGCCATTATGTATGTGCAGTATACGACTAACACTATCTTAACCGCCTTTTTATTCCGTTTCGAGTAGAAAGCTTCAAATAATTATTACAAGGTTGTATAGGATAAATGAAGTCTATGAAGATATTTATATAATTCAAAAGGATTACACTATTACTAACCGCCTTTATTCGCGATTTCTGGTGTCTTACTTAGCACAGGAATACTTTAGTAAACGTTTCAAATCCTCCAAAAAATAGTTCAACATTTATTCGGACGAGTCCACTAGACCAGACAGTTCTAGCTAACATTTTCCTTGATGAATCTTATAACCGGCAATCATCAGAAATTAAAAGCCAAATTGCCCCTTTTAAGGACATCTTTTATATTCAAAGTCGGTAATAAATACTTTTATATGAGATTTAAATAACCGATCACCATGAAGCCATTTACTTTTGACCAAATACCTATTATGATGAACAAACTTCATGATAAATTGGAGCATTTGGAAAAACTCATTTTAAAAATTTCTGTTACAGGAGAAGATAAAGATGAACTTCTAAATATTGAAGAAGCATCAAAACTTCTAAATCTATCGGTATCCACAATCTATAGCAAAGTATGTAAAAGAGAAATCCCCTTTAATAAACAAGGCAAACACATTTATTTTTACAGGCATGAGTTAATGATATGGATTAAGTCTGGTCGGGTAAAAACTTATTTAGAAATTAAAAATGATATTGAAAAAAGGTCAAAAATCTAATATTTAGATTTTTGACCTTTTTTCATTTTAACCTTAATGTCTAAGTAATCTAATCATACATCACTTAGTTTTTTTATATCAGTGGTATGATCAATATTCAAAGTTTATAACTATTTTTGTGTAAACAACTCCTATGAGTTTATGTTATCTTGATAAGGATTCTTGTTTTATTTTGCGATAGTTTGCTTTAAATTGTACCATAATTGTACCACTTAAGTTTTAAACTCTAATAAAGTAAGGAAAGTTATTTTCTGCATCGGAAAATAAGTTTCACAAAACATCACAAAATAAAACAAAAAATCCCAGTTAAAATGTCATAAAACGGCATTTTAACTGGGATTCTTCTTTCTGTTTATTTAGCTTTATTTACAGATAGTTTGTTCCTTTTTGTACCATTATTGTACCACGAAAAAAAAATCTGCATCAAGATTTTTTTTTGGTGAGATGATGAAACAATCTGACACACATAGACACAGTGGGGTACAAAATAGATCACGCTTTTGTAACCGATTACGAGTTTTGATTAAGAAGCGTTCGGAACTGCGCCAATAATACAGCAATAAAATACATTAAAAATTTTAATAAAATAATTATACCATTTAATCTTTGAAAACACCGTAAAAAGCTTTTAAGTAAAATTCATATCCTGTAATTGATTTTATCAAGTCCCCTTCTAAGTTTTCTATAATTTGGTCCATTTTATTTTCTAATGTTTCTAAAGTGTCAAATAT
>CAUPJC010000015.1:0-108688 GCA_963511475.1 uncultured Flavobacterium sp. | reverse complement strand
TAGGCTACATGGCCTTTTAGGACGCATTACACCAATAGAGAAATGGAACCAGGATAAGCATCTAATTTTAATGAAAAAATTAACCGCATAAATAATAATCGAAATTTAGAATAATACTCTTGTTTTATAGGGGTCAAAACATTGTTGTATAATTGAAGTTTAAACAATAAGTAATTACCTGTTTTCTTTTTTCTTCATTGTATTCATTGTAAAAATCCTTTAATTCTTCAAAATCTTGGCTAGGAAACTCTGAAAAGTATTCATCTGATCCACTATTTATTTTAAATAAATTAGAAATAGTCATAATTCTTTTTTTATCAACAATTATTTTTTCTTTAAGATACTTTTCTAAAAGATTTTTTACTTCTTCAAATTCTTTGTTTAGAATCCTAATGTGGCGCTTTTTATCTTCAAAACTTACTGATGATTTGACTATTTCTTTTAATTCCCTGTAATATTCATTTTCTACATCAACCCAATTTTCAATTACACGTTGATTAATCAATTTAAATAGTACATTTTTATATTGCAAAATTTGAATCCTATTATCAGTTAATGGTTGTAAATGCTCCTTAAATTTATATATCTCTATACCTTCTCTTCTAAAATCACTATTAATATTAGCAATCAAATCAATTAAATCATTTAGATTTTTATGACCGTTGAATTCACCATAACAACCCAAATTAAAGGTAACCAACTCATTATGATTAGTGTCTTTAATATTTTCCCAATAGTCATCAATAAAATCTTTATATCTAGTCGGCAATCCATGTGCTAAATCAAAACCGTTCCCTATAATTACTAGTCTGTTCATATTTTATAAAATGCTTTCCTCAAATGTAGCATTTAGGAATTTAAAAAATTAATTTTGCAATTGTAAACTATCAACATAACCTTCACTCTTTTGGAAACACTTCTCTACAAAAACACTCAAATTTCATATTCCAATACTGGAAAAGGAACAGCTGTAGTTTTACTGCACGGTTTTCTAGAAAATAAAACCATGTGGGATTTTTATGTTTCTGAATTAAGTAAAAAAAACCGAATCATAACTATCGATTTATTAGGACACGGCGAAACCGAAAGCTTGGGTTATGTCCAAACCATGGAAGAAAACGCCGATGTGGTTCATGAAGTTTTATTCAAATTACGAATCCGAAAAGCTATTCTTGTGGGACATTCTATGGGCGGTTATGTCGCTTTGGCTTTCGCCGAATTGTATCCCGAAAAAATGAAAGGACTAGTATTGCTTAACTCCACTTCAAAAGAAGACAGCCCAGAAAGAAAGAAAAACAGAGACCGAGCCATCAAAGCTGTTAAAAAAGATTACGAAACTTTCATCAGATTATCGATTGCTAATTTGTTCAGTGAAGACAATCGTGAAATCCTTGCCAAAGAAATTGAACAAGTAAAAATTCACGCACTGAAAACACCATTGCAGGGAATCGTTGCCTCACTTGAAGGAATGAAAATCAGAAAAGACAGGGAATTTCTTTTACACACAACAACCTATCAAAAATTATTGATTCTGGGAAAAAAAGATCCAGTTCTCAACTACGAGGAAAATCTGGAACAAATAAAAAATACTGATGTTGAATTGGTCACTTTCCCCGACGGACACATGAGTTCCATTGAAAACCAAACCGAATTACTGGCTGTTTTCGCAGACTTTTTCAAAAGAATCTAAAGCATTCCTTCTTTCAAATATCCTTTTTCTATCAACTCATCTTTAGAAAGCAAATGATGCGCCTTACCTTCTTTGAGCAAAACCAGTTTTGTCGATATTTTGATTACATTCTCATAATTATGATCCGAAATAATAATTCCTTTAGTTTTTGAGTTTTCAGCAATTAATTCATTGACTTTCTCAACCATCAAAGGAGACAAACCATTATAAGGCTCATCTAATAAAACAAATTTTGAAGAATTATTGAGAATAATTTTGATTTCCAGATACCGTAATTCTCCTCCAGACAAATGAGAAACTTTCTTATCTAGCATTGTTTCAATGATTTCGTCTGCATAAAACTGTAAAATTCTCTCTTTTAAAACCGACAGCTGTATTGCTTTCTTAACTGAAAGCATATTGGGAATATAATTATCCTGAGGCAAATAACTAATTTCTGCAAATAGATCTTTGATATTATTTTTTACAGTGCCATCAATTCTAACAAACTTAAAATCGGCAGATTCAATTCCGAAAATAATCTTTAGTAAAGTCGATTTACCCGAACCATTCCTGCCAAGAAGCCCGATGATATCTGTTGTTTCACATTTTAAATAAACATCCGACAATATGTTTTTATTGTCAAATGATTTCTGAACGCTGTCAATCTCTAATAAATGTTTTTTCAAAATAATTTCTTTACCAAATTAAAAACAAAAACACCAATCACTAAAAAAACAAAAGTGAAACACCATGAATATATCCAAAGCTGCATTTTTGAAATTTGATTGTTAAAATAAAACACATATTCGTTTTTAGCATTAACCTCTTTGAAAAACAAACTTAAAACAAAACCAAAAGTAAGAACCGAATAATTAAAAGCTATTGATCCTCCAAAAAGAAAAACAAAAAAACTCACAGCAAAATTCACCGCAATAGTGCTTTTGAAAAACTGAAACAAATTACCCCATTTGTTACTCATTCTATCATAAAATTTTCTCCTCAAAAGGAATTGTTACATCCAAAATTTCATTCAATAACAAAACAATTTGCTCCAAATAATTAGACTGGATTTCACTATTAATAATGGCAACACTCTCTTTTTCTTCTTTAAAATTGAAAGGCAGAAACCCAGATTTTAGGTTTTTGAAAGAAATAATCCCAGCCTCAATAGGTTTTCCATTGGCATTCTTTTCATACATATAGGCATACGCCAAAACCTGAATGATTTTATCATTTTTAATATCATCTGTCAATCCTTTCCACGATTTAAGAGTAACATTGGTCTTTTCGACTTTACCCGTTTTGTAATCAATAATCCTGATGATTCCGTTGCGTTCTTCAATTCTGTCCACATTCCCTTTAATCAAAACAGGAAAGGGTAAAGTAGGGTGCTCGACAATTCGCTCAAAAGTTTTTTCTAGTTCCAGAATTTTAATCGAATCACCGTTTTTAATATTTTCCAATTCTACTTTTAGGAAATTGAAAACATTACGCTTTGCTACTTCAAAAGCCAATAAATTTCGCCCTTTTTTGATTTCTCCCTCTTTATAAACCAGTTTGAATTGAATCAAGACTTCAGAGTCAATTCGCTTAATGCAATTTTGAATATCAAATTCGGAGATAAATTTGCCTATAAATGGCGTATATAAAACCCGCAAAGTCTCATGAATAATAGTTCCCAACGTATTTAAAGCAATGTTTTCCTCAACTTCTTCCACTTCACTTATTCGCAAAATTTTCTGAAAATAAAACTGAATCGGATTCCGTATGTAACTTGTTAATGCTGAAGGCGAAAATCCTTTTTCGGCAATTTCTTTCAACCTCGCCATTACCTTCTCTGACTTGGGTATTACCATTGGCCTGTATGCAGTATCAGGCAAAACAGCGTTATAAATTTCGTGAGTTAGATTATGATTAGACTGTTTCTCTACCTCTAATTGGGTTATAAAACGGCTTTTTTCACCTGCATCCAGTCCGTCACTTTCGGTATTGTAGAGTAAATAAATATTTTTGGCTCGTTGCAGTAAATGATAAAAGTGATAGGTATAAATGGCGTCTTTCTCTTTAAAAGTAGGCAATCCCAATTCACGTTTCACATCATAAGGGATAAACGAATTTTGCGATTTACCTGCTGGAAATTTACCTTCATTCATAGAAGTAATAATAACGGTATCAAAATCCAAAACTCTGCTTTCAAGAACTCCCATAATCTGCAACCCATTTAATGGTTCTCCTTCAAAAGAGACTTCGGCCAAATCAATTACTTGTTTGTAAATTGCATGCAATGTATCAATTGTGTCAATTTCTTTGTGTTTGGAATAGTAATTAATCAGTTTATTAATTACTTTAAAAATAGCGTAAACAAAGGATTTAGTTATTTTTTCCTCTTCATTTTCATTATTCAGATTACTTTTAACCTTTAGTAACAAACTTGAGATTATTTCTAAAACGTCAATAGAACCCTTCTCCCATTTTTGAAATATAAGCGTGAATAAATCATTGGCATTTTCATTTAATTCCAATAATTTATGATGACTTATAAAAGTATAATTATTTTTATTAATAATTCCAACCAAAGCACTTGTATTGGCATAAGGTTCAATTAACGGATGGGTTAAAATATCCAACACATCCTTATAATAAAAAACATAACTGCTATTGCTTCTGGATAATGCATTGGTGTGCATTTTAAACAATTTGGCAATCAAAATTTGAGCTGGATTATTTTTACTCGAATATCCCATAGTAATATTCAAAGCTCCAACAGTATTGGGCAAAGAATATAACAGAGGAATTAACAGATTCTCTTCACCCAAAACAATAGCCACTTTATCTAGAGACTCAGTTGGATTTTTTAGAATAAGGTTTTCAATAATACTTCCTGCAATCTTAGCCTGACCAATTGTTTTTGGTGTACCAATAACTTGAATATTTTTAGAACTTGAAAAATCATCCACAATCCATTCAAAAGGGTGTAATTTATAATGTTTCCAGCTTTCTTTGAAACGACGCACGAATAAACCTGCATCGTGATATGGGTCATTTAAAAATGCTTGATCAGCATCCCAATATATTTTAGCCTGATTAGAAGCGATAAGATGCTGGATTATTTTTTCTTCAGAAGCGTTCAAAGCGTTAAATCCTGCAAAAATAAATTGCTTTCTTGTTATAGACTTTGAAAAAGCATTAATATTTTTAACTGCTTCCCTATAAATTAAACCTTGATATCCGATTCCTTTTTTTAGCAAATGCTCATAAAGAGATTGATAGTATTTTGGTAACAATTTCCAAAAATCAATATAATTTTCAAGTAATTGGGTTTTGTTTTCAACTTCGATTCCCCATTTCTTTATATCCTCAATATCTTTTAGGTAAGATAAAACATAATTAGGATCTAATAAATAGCGATCAATTTCATTAAAATCCTGAAGAAGAGTTTTTGCCCAATTGGCAAAGAGTTCAAAAGACTGTTGATTATTTTTTTCTGTAATGGAGAGATAGACTTCATAAAATTCAAAAAGCAATTCTATAGGATCAATTGCCATTATACCAGCAATATTCTGAACAAAATCCTCTATACTAATAATCTCGGGAGAAAATATATTTTCATCTGTTTGCTTTTTTAATGCATCAATAAGAAATATTTTTGCTCGTTTATTTGGTAAAACGATAACTGTTTCAGTTAGTTCATTATTATAATCTAGTATTATTACTGCTGCTATTTTATCTAAAAAAGAAGTATTTGTCATTTTATAAATATAAAAAAAGCCATTCAATTAAGAATGGCTTTTTAAAATTATTTAGAAAATTGATTACAATTTACCTTCGTACATTGAACCTATGTGTCTAATTTCTGTTCTTCTATTTTCAGCTTTACCTTTTGGAGTTTTATTTGATGCAACTGGCATAGTTTCTCCAAATCCTTTAGATACTAAATTATTAACATTAACTCCTCTTTCGATTAAGCCATTCATAACAGCAGCAGCTCTATCTTCGGAAAGTTTTTGATTTAATTTATCAGAACCATCACTATCAGTGTGACCTTCTATGCTAAATTTGGCATTTGGATAGTTTTTAAGGATTTCTTTAATTGCTTCTAATCTAGCTAGAGTTTCTTGATCTCCAGTTTTGAAAGTTGCTTTTCCGGAATTAAAGTAAACCGCTCTAGCTTGTACTTTAAGTTCTTGTAATACTTGTTCTGTTACTTCTGGACATCCTTTGTTACTAGCTGGACCAGCAACTGTAGGACAAGCATCTTGTTTGTCAATTACACCATCTTTATCAGAATCTAATTCAGGACATCCGCCATTTGAAACTGGACCAGCTACTGTAGGACATTTGTCTGAAGCATCAGTAACACCGTCACCATCTGTATCAGGGCATCCTTGGAATTGTTTTAAACCAGCAACTGATGGACAAGCATCGTCTGGATCTGCTACACCGTCACCGTCTGTATCAGCACAACCTTGGAATTCGGCAGTACCAGCAACTGTAGGACATTTATCTTTAGAATCTTCAATACCATCAGCATCAGTGTCAGGACAACCGTTGAATTGTTTTAAACCTGCAACATCTGGACAAGCATCATCTTTATCATAGATTCCGTCTCCATCAGTATCTTTAGCACCAAACTTGAAAGTAAGACCTGCTGAATATTGAGTATAAGAAGGAGCGTCAGGAGTATTTGTTCCAGAATATGTTCTATCTCCAAAAGATTTTTTATAAGTTCCTAACAAAGAAAGACCTACATTCTCTGTAAACCAAATATTTAATCCCACTCCAGGATTAACAGTACCGTAGCTTTCATCACCTAAGAAAGTATAACCTCCACCAACACTTAATGTAGGCTCTAATACTTTAGATTTAATTAATTCCATGAAACTGTAAGTAACAGTTGCATCAATACCGTAGTACATTAAATCTCCAGGATTTACAGCTAGATAATCATTAGGTCCATTCCAAGTTTTTCCAGCAACAGGCACAACAAATTTATCAATTTGATTGATTGATCCTGTAACACCAACGATAAAACCACTTCCTACGTATCTAGAAACGTTGATATAAGAAACTGAAGGAAGAATATTCCAATTGTCACTTACTTTAAATGGCTGATCAAATTGACTTGGAAAGCCATCACCAGCACTAGACCTGTAGTCAACCGCGTTAACTCCAAAAGCGACTGCCCATTTATTGTTACTGTCCTGTGCTTGGGCATTCAATCCCATCACCATTGTTACAGCAACTAAAAGTTTGTTAAGATGTTTCATACTTTGTTATTTTAATTACAATTAGTTAATTTGAAACAAAAGTAGAACGATTTTCTGTAACTTCAAAATAAATTGTTAAATAAAACACTTAGCAAATAGAAAATTTAACAATTATATTACAGCAAGTCTCTTACCCACAGCTACAAAAGCCTTTATTGCTTTATCTAAATGCGCCTTTGTATGAGCTGCTGATAACTGCACTCTTATCCTAGCTTTATCTTTAGGAACTACAGGAAAAAAGAACCCAATCACATACACTCCTTCTTTTAATAACTCATTAGCCATAGTTTGTGCAAGTTTTGCATCATACAACATTACAGGCACTATAGCCGAATCCCCTTCAACTATATCAAAACCTGCTTTTTTCATTCCGTTTTTAAAGTAATTAGTATTCCACTCTAATTGATCTCTAAGTTCTGTGTTTTTTTCTAAAAGTTCAAACACCTTTATTGATGCTCCAACAATTGCCGGAGCCAATGAATTTGAAAACAAATAAGGTCTAGAACGCTGACGCAGCAATTCGATAATTTCTTTCTTCGCCGTAGTATAACCTCCCATAGCACCTCCTAAAGCTTTTCCTAAGGTACCAGTAATAATATCAACACGCCCCATTACTCCTTTAGCCTCCAGAGTTCCTTTTCCTGTTATACCAATAAATCCTGCAGCGTGACACTCATCAACCATAACCAACGCATCGTACTTATCGGCTAGATCACAGATTTTATCTAAAGGAGCCACAACTCCATCCATAGAAAAAACACCGTCTGTAACTATTATTTTAAAACGAGCTCCCCCTTCATTAGCTTTAATCAATTGTTGCTCTAAATCTTCCATATTGCTGTTCTCATAACGATAACGAGACGCTTTACATAAACGAACACCATCTATAATAGAAGCATGATTTAAACTGTCCGAAATAATGGCGTCATTTTCTCCAAATAAAGGCTCAAAAACACCTCCATTAGCATCAAAAGCAGCTGCATACAATATAGTGTCTTCTGTGCCATAAAAATCCGCTATCTTTTTTTCTAATGTTTTGTGTATATCTTGCGTTCCACAAATAAAACGCACAGATGACATTCCAAAACCATGGGTATCCATTGCATCTTTGGCCGCTTGAACCACTTCAGGATGTGACGACAGACCTAAATAATTATTGGCACAAAAATTTAAAACTGTTTCTCCTGTCGAAATCGTTATTTCAGCTCCTTGTGGGGAAGTAATTATTCTTTCTTTTTTAAAAATTCCATTTTCTTCAATAGTTTGAAGTTCTGACTGCAAGTGCTTTTGTATTTTACCGTACATTTTATTTAGATTTAAAATCTTAAAGTTTAAAAGCAAAAGCGCCATAAACTTCACTAGTTGACAATTAATTTATTTTTTTTACAAATGTACTACATCGATTTCGACTCCTATATATACAAGTGCTTTTTTTATCACTTTAAAGCCCATTTTCTCAATAGCCATTTGATAGTTTTCTAGTTGATATTTATATTTTGGATTAGGAAGCCCTGTTTTATAATCCAATAAAAAAACTTCTTTTGCTTTATTAATAACTATTCGGTCTGGTTTAATAGTACCGCCTTGTTTTTGAATAATCGTTTTTTCATTCAAAACTTCATTACCTTCCGCAAAATGCTCCACTAAATCTTGATGATTTACTATTTCAATAATTGCATTAAAAACAACATCCTTTTGAAGCATTGTAATCAGTCCATTTTCAATCGCTTTGTTTATTGCCAATTCCACATCTTTTTTTGATGCTATAAAGGAAAGTATTTCATGTATCACATTACCAAACTCTATAGCTTCTTGTTGGTGGGTTCCCCACATTAAAGCTTCTCTTTGAGCGATTTTTATGTTTTTTGGATTCAGTACTTCCGAAACTATAGGGATTTTTTTGGTTGTGTCGATATGTTTTTCTTTTGTAGACAACTTTGCAGGATTTCCAAAAGGATATTCCAATTGATTTTCATCGTAAAGCTCTTGATATATCAAATATTTTATAAAAAATGATGCCATATTGCTTGGATACTCTCCATCTTTTCTTGGTCTTACATTTTGAGAAATAATATACAATTGTTCTTCTGCTCTGGTTAAAGCTACGTACAGCACATTAATATTGTCCAGCAATTCTTCTTGCTTTTTAAGATTATAAACCGCCGAAGCTTCTTCTCCAAATTCCTCAATAGCACTGCTGTTATCTACTAAAACTTTTGGCATATCAAAATCTTGTTCTTCCGAGTTGAGCCATAATTTGTCTTTCGGTTTTCTATTATAATCTTCTTCGGCAAAAGGCATTATTACAACCGGAAACTCCAATCCTTTTGATTTATGAATGGTCATAATCCGAACCGCATTTGTACCTTCAGGAGAAGGAATACTAAATTTGTCTGAGTTTTTATCCCAATAATTCAGGAAATCTGAAATTCCTGCTTGGTTGCGAACATCTCGTTCTAAAACAATGTCCAAAAAATACTGAACATAAGCCGTTCCTGATGATTGTGTTTCTGAATTTTCATTGGTTTTTAAAAACTTCGTAATGATAATCTCAACCGATTCGTACAATGATTTTTTTCTAATGTTTTGAAAAGAAAGTTCTACATTACAGTTTTCAAGCCATTTTTCGAAAACCACTTCTTCTTTCAATTCCATTCCTTTGGCAATGAAATCATGAACAGGTAATTCATTTTGTTTGTTTTGTGCCAAATACTGTAAAAAGTTGGCTTTTGACTCTAAATCGGAGCTATTCTTCAAATATTTTAAAATATGAATAATCAATCGAACTTCGGTCGCGTTTTGAATCATCAAAGTTTCAGAAGACAAAAGCGGGATACTTTGCTCCGTTAAATAATTGGCAACCGCAATTCCCTGACTTCTTTTTCGAGTCAGAATCACTATGTCTTTGTATTCAAAACCGTCTTTTAAAACTTTTTTAATTGTATTTAATGTAGCCAAAACATACAAATCTGTTTTGTCCAAAGTCTCATCATCATCTTCTGAAGATTCAATTTCAGGCAAAAAAGAAATATTCACATAACCGCCTAGCTTATTATTTATCTTTTGACGGCTGTGGTTTTCGTATAAATCTTTATAATCGGCATTACTGAACTCATTAGACAACAATTGAAAAAAATCATTATTGAATTCTATAATTTGAGAATAACTTCTATAATTTTTGTCTAAATGTTCCAGTTTTTTATCGGGATTGTTGAAAGGGTTTTGGTCTTTGCTCAATTCAATGAACTGCTCAGCTTTCCCTCCACGCCAACGATAAATGGATTGTTTTGGATCACCAACAATCATTAAAGTTCCTTTTTGCCCAGAATCGTCCTGGCCTGAAAGCGCATTATCAATCAGCGGAATCAGGTTTTGCCATTGCATTTCGGAAGTATCCTGAAATTCGTCAATAAAAAAATGGCGGTAGCGCTCCCCTAATCGTTCATATATAAAAGGAGCTGGCTGATTTTGTATTTCGCGGTGAATAATCGCATTGAACTCGGATATAGAAAGCACATTTTGTTCGTTCTGGATTTTTGCCAATTCATTGCTAACGGTATTTAATAATGACAAAGGTGTAATGTTTTTTAAGAAAGCCTTGTAAAAATTCCTTTTTTCGAAGTTTTTATATATTTCAGCAAGAGTTTGTAACAAATCAGGAATAATGTTTTCTATTAAAGCTCGGTCTTTGGCTGTTTTATTAATAGCAATGTCTTCGAACTCCCTAAACATTTTATTTTTCGGATTGAACTTTTCATCAACAATACTTTGAAGATGATTGGGAAAAGTTCCTCTTGAAAAAGATTTTAAATCGATTCCATTTTTATCAATTAATGATAGTAATTCACCTGCAAGAGAAGCATTTTCTTTTTCTAAATCTTTGCAGACTTGAACTAATTTTTCTTTTACAGCTATAAAATCACTTATCGATTTATCGTGAAAATGGACAATCTCGTTTCGGTTATTTTCATTCAGGACTAACTTTCCCGTTTCCAGAATTTCTCGTGAGATGTCCCAAGATTTATCGTCATCGGTTTTTTCCATCGTGAAATCGATGAGCAATTTGGTCAGAATTTCATCTTCCCCTGCTTGTGCTATAATAGCATCAACCGCTTCGGTTAATAGGTTTTCGGTATCCAAAGTTACTTCAAAAGTCATTGGCAATCCCAAATCGTGTGCAAAAGCACGAATCACTTTGTGCGTGAATTTATCAATCGTGGATATATCAAAAGCAGCATAATTATGAATAATGTGCTTGATGATTTGCTGTGATTTGGTCTTAATATGAATTATTGAAAGTCCCGTATCTACAGACAAGTCCTGCATTAAATCGGAAGCTTTTGAATTCGGCTCGTCTTTGGCAAATTCGGATAAACTTCCTACTATTCGGCTTTTCATTTCGTGCACTGCCTTATTGGTAAACGTAATGGCTAGAATATTTCTGTAAGCATCATTCTTATTAGCCGTGAGGATTATCTTGAGGTATTCTTTTACAAGAGCGTATGTTTTTCCGGAACCAGCGGAAGCGTCGTATATAGCGAAAGAAGGTCTTTCCATTTGGATTTTAGATTAACGATTTTAGACTTCTGATTTACACTAAAGATTCTTGAAATCCTAAATGCCCTAGCCCGGATAGCAGTGAAAATCCTTTTTAGTCTCGTCTCTTCCCTAAAGACGAGACGAGACTAAAAAGATTGAAACGAATAGCGGGAAATAGCTCCTAATTACAAGGATTTATATAGTCAGAATTGTATTATCATTTTATTTGATGAAATTATAACGAAATAGAATTTTATATTCCAAAGTTAAATGTTTAATTTTGAATAAAATATTTATAAATCATTAAACAACTATATTATGGCTTTTGAATTACCACAATTACCTTATGCGTATGACGCATTAGAACCACATATTGATGCTCGTACAATGGAAATCCACCATACTAAACATCACAATGCTTACACCACAAATTTGAATGCAGCTATTGCTGGAACAGATTTGGAAGGAAAAACAATCGAAAATATCTTAATAAACCTAGATAAAACAAATGCTGCGGTTCGTAATAACGGTGGTGGATTTTACAATCATAACTTATTTTGGACTGTTATGTCTGCTGATGGCGGAGGATTGCCAACTGGTGAATTGCTAGAAGCTATCGAAAGCGCTTTTGGTACTTTTGAAGAATTTAAAGCTAAATTTGCTAAAGCTGGTGCTACACAATTTGGTTCTGGATGGGCTTGGTTATGTGTTCAAAAAGGAGGTAAACTAGATGTTTGCGGAACTCCAAATCAAGATAATCCATTAATGCCGGAAGTTGGTTGCGGTGGAACTCCAATTTTAGGAATGGATGTTTGGGAACACGCTTATTACTTGAATTATCAAAACAGAAGACCTGATTATATTGAGGCTTTTTTCAGCGTGATTAACTGGACTGAAGTATCTAGACGTTTTGCTTTAGAGAAATAGCCGGAAGAAAACAGAGTGAAAAATATTTAGAATAGACGGATGAACTTAAAAGTTTGTTCGTCTATTTTTTTGTTTTGTATTTTCTCATTTGCATTTACTTTTGAGACTTTATTCCAATAAAAAAGGTGAAATGTTACTTTCACCCTTTTTGCCCCAAATCTACCATAAACTTAACCTACTAAAAATTATGGTAATCAAATATACAATGAAATTATTTGTTTCGATATTATTTTCGATGAATGCCTTGTAAAACCGTTAAAATGTTAATTAATTGATATTCAATAGATTTTATTCTGATTTATTTTTTTATTAATGATTTTTACACTAAATGATAAAATCAGAGATGTGGCTTAAGACCAATAAAAAAGGCGGAATTTTACTTCCACCCTTTTTGCCCCAAATCTACCATAAACTTAACCTACTAAAAATTATGGTAGTCAAATATACATTGAAATTATTTGTTTCAATATTATTTTCGATGAATGCCTTATAAAACCGTTTAAATCACAATCAATTGATATTCAGTAAGTTTTATTTCAACTTATCTTTTTATCAATTATTTTCGCAAGAAATAATAAAATTAAAAACTTGACTTTATACCAATAAAAAAGGCGGAATTTTACTTCCACCCTTTTTGCCCCAAATCTACCATAAACTTAACCTACTAAAAATTATGGTAGTCAAATATACATTGATATTATTTGTTTCGATATTATTTTCGATGAAAGCCTTATAAAACCGTTTAAATCATAATTAATTGATATTCAATAGTTTTATTTTAACTTATCTTTTAACCTGAGCTCGATTAATAAAAGACAGCTAATTGATTAGTTTTAACTGTTTCGTGTTTTAAAGAAGTTTTTTTAGGTAGAAAATTATAAGCAATTATTCCAGCAATAAGATTTGTCAAAAAGTTAGTAAATGAGCGATGTCTAGAATGTTCAACTTGGCAGATATTTTTAAGTTCATCATTAACTGTTTCGATTATTGAGCGTTTACGAAGTAAAATTTTATCACTGATTTCCATCAAACTGTTTTTCATATTATTTCGAATGTTTGTAATTAACTGAATTCCATCAACAAATAATAATTGAGAAAGTTTTTCGCTTATATATCCTTTATCCCCAAATAACTTTCCAAAGACTTCATTCAAAAAACCTTCGGTTTTCAGTGGTTCTCTATCATCAACATTAGCTTGAGTTAATAATTCTCCTTTGTCATTAATAATTATATGGAGCTTAAACCCATGAAACCAACCCATTGTAGATTTTCCTGTAGTGGCAGTGCCTTTGAAAACTTTATTTCTACTAATTATTCGTTTGTTTTTACAAATTCTTATTGGTGTAGAGTCAACAATTGTAATTCCTGTACAATTGCCTAAACAACAAGTTTTTGCAAAAATAGTCATTGGCAAAAGAACACTTTGCATCAGCTCTAAAGAACGATTATAAGAAACTGTATTTGGAAATTCATTTTGTATATCCTTTTGAACATAAAAAATATAATAGTGCTTAAAACAACGAAAACCACTCAAATGAAAAAGTAAATAAACTGTAATTACTTATGATTTAGATATAATTGAAGGGCGTTTAGAAGGCTTTCCTGTCAGAAAATGCTGTGTAGTTTTGTCAAAATCTTTACAAAATTCATCAACAATAGAAAAAATATCAGTAATTTCACCGAAAGAAATCATAAGATAGAATTTAGTTAAATATTTAATTGTCAGATATTTAAATGTACTAAATTTTACCTTTTTGTGCAATGTTTTCAACCTAAATTATTAATCGAGTTCAGGTTTTTATCAATTAATTTCGTAAGAAATAATAAAATTAAAGACTTGGCTTTATACCAATAAAAAAGGTGAAATGTTACTTTCACCCTTTTTGCCCCAAATCTACCATAAACTTAACCTACTAAATTATGGTGATGCAAATATACTTTAGCATTAATGATTTTAAAAATAAACTCGATAAAGTACCTACAAAGCCGATTATCGGACAATTTGATTAATATGCCCTAGCGTCTTTACCTTCATAAAAATTCATAAAAGCCCTGTTAACCACACGGTTACCACCTGGAGTAGGGTAATCACCAGTAAAATACCAATCTCCTAAGTTTTTTGGGCAAGCTGTATGCAAATCTTCAACTGTTTGAAAAATAATTTTTACTTCTGCGTTAATCTCAGGCGAGCTTAACATTTCCGCTATTTTATCTGAAACCTCTTGTGCTGTAAATGGCGAATATATAGCGGTAACATAATTCACAACATCATTATCGTGATAGTTTTCCTGTGCTTTACATTTAGCATACACTTCATCAACAATATGATATAGATTTTTTTCTTTCAATAACTCCAAAGCTGCTCTAAAAGCAACTAATCCTTCTAGTTTAGCCATATCAATTCCATAGCAGTCAGGATAACGGATTTGTGGTGCAGAGGAAACAATTACAATTCTTTTTGGTTTTAGACGATCCATCATTTTAATAATGCTCATCTTAAGAGTTGTTCCTCTTACAATACTATCATCAATAATTACTAGATTATCCGTTTGTTTGATTACTCCATAAGTCACATCATAAACGTGAGCAACTAAGTCATCTCTACTGCTGTCTTCGGTAATAAAAGTTCTTAACTTAGCATCTTTTATGGCAACTTTTTCAGTTCTGATTTTTACTGAAAGTAATTTCTCTAAAGAGTCAACTGTTAATGTATCTTTATTTTCAAGAATATAATTTTTCTTTCTTTGATTCAAAAAGTCCTGAGCTGCTTCAACCAAACCGTAAAAAGAAGTTTCAGCTGTATTTGGAATGTATGAAAAAACAGTGTTGTCTGTATCGTTATCAATAGATTCCAATACAGCAGGTAAAATCAGTTTTCCTAAATTTTTTCTTTCTTGATAAATTTCAGCATCACTTCCTCTTGAGAAATAGATTCGCTCAAATGAACATGCTTTTTTTACAGTCGGAGTCAGAATCTCTTTCATAGAAATATCTCCACTTTTCTTAATAATCAAAGCACTTCCCGGATCAATTTCTTTTACCTTTTCAAATGGAACATTAAAAACTGTCTGAATAACAGGCCTTTCTGAAGCTACAACTACAATTTCATCGTCCTGATAATAATAAGCTGGACGTATTCCTGCAGGGTCTCTAAACACAAAAGCATCACCATGACCCAAAAGACCAGCCATAGCATATCCCCCATCTAAATTTTTTGATGAACGTGCCAAAATTTTAGCAATATCAAGTCTTTCGGCAATAACTGGAGAAGCTTCTCTTTTGGAATAACCTTCAGCCTTGCAGTCTTGGTATAATTGCATAACCTCTTTATCAAGAAAGTGACCAATTTTTTCCATTACAGTAACAGTATCCGCCATTTCTTTTGGATGCTGACCTAATTCTACTAAATTTTGAAAAAGCTCTTTAACATTGGTCATATTAAAGTTTCCAGCTAAAATCAGATTTCTGTGCATCCAGTTACTCTGACGTAAAAACGGATGGACGCTTTCGATACTGTTTTTTCCAAAAGTTCCATAACGAACATGTCCTAAATACAACTCTCCTATATAAGGAATATTTGCTTTAAGTTTCTCGACATCATCTGCATATTCAGGATGAGCTTCCATTTCTTCGTTTACTCTCTCATTTATCTGTTTAAAAACATCTTGAATTGGCTGTGCATGATTAGAACGAACACGGCTTATGTATCTTTCACCAGGTTCTACATCCATTTTGATACTTGCAAAACCAGCACCGTCTTGACCTCGGTTATGCTGCTTCTCCATCATCAAGTACATTTTCTGTATACCATAAAAAGCGGTACCATACTTTTCTTTATAAAATTCGAGAGGTTTTAAAAGTCTAACTAAAGCTATCCCACATTCGTGTTTTAAAGCGTCGCTCATTGTTTTGTTATTTGTAGTTGTTGGTATTTATTGGTATCTGTGTAATGTTTTTTTAAACCAAATACGAAGCAAATTCGTACTGCATCTTATAAATATTGACTGTACTAATTAAAAAAAGCCTCACATATGAGGCTTTAGAACATTATAATTCTATATCAAACTGGGTCAGAGATTTGAACTGTTTCAATCTTGAGACCACTTCATCCTCCTCTAAATCAATCATCCTTTCTGTTCCAAATTTCTCTACACAGAAGGAAGCTAGATTCGATCCATAAATTATTGCATTTTTCATGTTTTCAAACGAAACATTTTCACTTTGTGTTATATATCCTGAAAATCCTCCTGCAAAAGTGTCTCCTGCACCTGTTGGATCAAAAACTTCTTCTAACGGTAATGCCGGCGCAAAGAAAATTTCTTTACCATGAAACAATAAGGCTCCATGTTCCCCTTTCTTAATTACCACATATTTTGGTCCCATTTCATGAATTTTTGCGGCCGCTTTAACTAAAGAATATTCTCCTGAAAGCTGACGAGCTTCTTCATCATTTATGGTAATAACATCTACTCTTTTGATTATATCTAATAATTCAGGCAAAGCACAGTCCATCCAAAAATTCATAGTATCAAGAACAACTAATTTTGGTTTGGTTTCCATTTGATCCAAAACACTGCTTTGCACTAAAGGATGTAAATTACCTAACATCACAATTTCGGCGTTTTTATAATCTTGAGGTACTTTTGGCTGAAAATCTGCCAAAACATTTAATTCGGTCACTAAAGTATCTCTTGAATTTAAATCATTGTGATACAATCCGCTCCAAAAGAAAGTCTTTCCTCCTTTTACAACTTCAATTCCTGAGATATCAATATTTCTATCTGTTAACAAATCTAGATATTCTTGTGGAAAATCATCACCAACAACAGAAACAATCGCTGATTTTACATTAAAGAAAGAAGCAGAAATTCCAATATAAGTTGCTGCCCCGCCAAGAATTTTGTCTGTTTTTCCAAAAGGAGTTTCAATTGCGTCGAAAGCTACTGTTCCAACAATCAATAATTTATTCATTATATGAGTTTCGAATTAGGGTGCAAAGATAGTTCTTAAGTTGCAATATTGCAAAGGGTCAAGCAGTCAAAGTTTTCATAAAAGTTTACCTTCTTCCTTTTCGTAAAAAGCATCAACGGAAAGTTGCTTTTGCATAGCTGCCATAACTGCCAATTCATCACATCTTTCATTTTGAGGATGATTGTTGTGTCCCTTTATCCATTTGAAGTAAACGCGGTGCTTTTTATTCACAATTAAAAAACGTTTCCATAAATCGGGATTTTTTTTCCCTGCGAAACCTTTTTTCTCCCAACCAAAAACCCATTTCTTCTGCACAGAATCTACAACATACTTTGAATCCGAAATAACTAAAACGGAAGTATTCTCTTTTTTTAGTTTTTCTAAACCCACAATAACAGCTAATAATTCCATTCTGTTATTTGTGGTGTACCTGAAACCTTCATAAAACTCTTTTTTATAAGGTTTCCCTACCCATTCCATCACAACTCCATAGCCTCCATTACCTGGATTCCCTTTTGCAGCTCCATCAGTATATATGTGTACGTCGTATTCCAAAATTAAAAATTAGAAATTAGAAGTTTTTCGATAACCTGTGGAAAATGTTTTTGTTCCAATTCGTGGATTTTTACAGCAACTGATTCTGACGTATCATTTTCGGAAACTCTAACATTCTGCTGAAATATAACATTACCCTCATCATAATTTTCATTTACATAATGAATAGTTATACCTGTTTCTATTTCCTTATTTTCTACAACAGCTTTATGAATATACATTCCATACATTCCTTTTCCGCCAAATTTTGGCAACAAGGCAGGATGTATATTTATGACCGCATTTGGATAAGCTTCAATCAAATCATCAGGAAATTTTAACAGAAAACCAGCTAAAACTATCAAGTCGGGCTGAAATTCATTTACATTATGTAATACTTTTCCTGAATTTAGATCGTCTTTTGAAAAAATCACAGTAGGAACATCTAATTTTTTTGCTTTATCAAGAACCCCTGCATTAGAATTATTGGTAAAAACTGCTACTACGGTTGCAACAGATCTGTCTTCAAAATATTTTATAATATTTTCAGCGTTAGACCCCGATCCAGAAGCAAATATCAGTATTCTTTTCATAATTCTATTTTTTAATTTAATGCAAAAAAAGGAATAAAAAACGAAAATAAATAGGTTTACGAAATCTTTGTTGGAATAAAATTTATAAATTAGTACACACATTTATTAACTAAATAGTTGTTTTAAAATAAAGTTGTTTTATTTTTGCCAACAAATTAAATTCTAAAATTAAAAGATTATGTCAGACATTGCATCAAGAGTAAAAGCGATTATCGTAGACAAATTAGGTGTTGACGAAAACGAAGTTGTAACAGAAGCAAGCTTCACTAATGATTTGGGAGCTGACTCATTAGACACTGTTGAGCTTATTATGGAATTCGAAAAAGAATTTGACATTCAGATTCCAGACGATCAAGCAGAAAACATTGCTACTGTAGGTCAAGCTATCTCTTACATCGAGGAAGCTAAAAAATAATAATTATACACCCGATTAGTAAAATTCTAGAATTTTTAATCGGGTGTTATTATTTGATTTAATTAAATTTCGATTGATTTTCAATCACATTATAAATACCCATGATTCTTTTATTTACTTTTTATAGTATAGAAAGCATGGGCTTTATTTGTTAAAAGATAACAAAAATAAAACGTTTATGACTTTAAAAAGAGTTGTTGTGACTGGCCTTGGGGCTCTTACTCCCATCGGAAATAATATCCAGGAATATTGGGACGCACTTTTGAATGGAGTTAGCGGAGCTGCTCCTATCACATATTATGATACAGAAAAGCATAAAACGAAATTTGCCTGTGAAGTAAAAAACTTCAATATTGAAGATTATATGGATCGCAAAGAATCCCGAAGATTAGATAAATTCGCTCAATATGCAATTGCTGCTAGTGATGAAGCTATCAAAGATGCAGGACTTACTGATGATAATATCGATAAAACAAGAGTTGGTGTTATCTGGGGAGCTGGAATTGGTGGTCTAGAAACTTTCCAAGAAGAGGTAATTTATTATACTAAATGTAACGGAACTCCAAAATTCAATCCGTTCTTTATTCCTAAAATGATTGCTGATATTGCTCCAGCGCATATTTCAATGCGTAATGGCTATATGGGACCAAATTACACTACTGTTTCTGCATGTGCATCTTCTGCAAATGCATTAATTGATGCTTTTAACTACATCCGTTTAGGAATGTGTGATATTATTGTATCTGGAGGTTCCGAAGCTGCGATTACTATTGCTGGTATGGGAGGTTTTAACTCTATGCATGCTCTATCTACAAGAAATGAAAGTCCAGAAACGGCTTCACGCCCTTTTGACGCTACCAGAGATGGTTTTGTTTTAGGAGAAGGAGCAGGTGCTTTGGTTCTTGAGGAATATGAACATGCAATATCAAGAGGTGCAAAAATTTATTGTGAAGTTGGCGGTGGCGGAATGTCATCAGATGCTTATCACTTAACCGCACCACATCCTGAAGGAATTGGAGTTATTGCAGTAATGAAAAACACATTGAGAGATGCTGGTATGAACCCTGAAGATGTTGACCACATCAATACACACGGGACCTCTACTCCATTAGGAGATGTAGCCGAATTAAAAGCAATTTCTGCTGTTTTTGGTGATCATGCAAAATCAATTAATATCAATTCAACTAAATCAATGACTGGGCATTTACTTGGTGCTGCTGGAGCTATCGAAGCTATTGCTTCTATTTTAGCAATGCAACACGGAATTGTTCCTCCAACCATTAATCATACAGTTGTAGACGAAAATATTGACCCTTCATTAAACCTTACATTAAACAAACCACAAAAAAGAGAAGTAAATGTTGCGATGAGTAATACTTTTGGTTTTGGTGGGCATAATGCATGTGTATTGTTTAAAAAATTAGATTACAAAGCATAAAATGCGTTTTCTAAAAAAAATATTCTCAAAATCCCGTTCTCAAGAAGACGGGATTTTTTTTAATTCAATCAAGATTATACTTGGATTTGCCCCTGTCAACCTAGAGTTTTACAAGAAAGCTTTTACACACCGATCCTCAAACCGCATCGATTTAAAAGGCACTCCTATCAATTACGAAAGACTTGAGTTTTTGGGTGATGCTATGTTAAGTTCAGTTATTGCTGCCTACTTATTTAATGAAGCTCCTCTGGGGGACGAAGGCTATTTAACAAAAATGCGCTCAAAAATAGTGAGTAGAGAGCATTTGAATGAACTAGGCAAAGATTTGAACTTAATAGAATTTGTAGAAAGCAAAGTGCCTGTACATCATTTTGGAGAAAACATACACGGCAATATATTCGAATCTTTAATTGGTGCTATTTACTTAGACAAAGGATACGAATACTGCGAAAAATTCATTCAAAAAAGAGTTATAATACCTTATGTAGACATTGCTAGATTAGAAGGAAAAGTAATCAGTTATAAAAGTCTTGTGATTGAGTGGTGCCAAAAAGAGAAAAAACAATTTTATTATGACATTTTTGATGATAATGCAATTGACGGGCAACGGCTGTTTGGAGTTAAACTAAGTATCGATGACAAGGTTATTGCAAAAGCCAGAGCTACTTCAAAAAAGAAAGCTGAAGAAAAAGCTTCACAGCGTGCTTACTTTGCATTTCAAGAAAAAATTGACAGAAAATAGCTAAATGATTACCAATACTACATCGTTTTCGTTAATAAAATATCATAATCCTAGCGAGTAAGCGTACTTTTACTAATTTAGAAATATTATATTTACAGCTTATTTTTTAATGACCATGGCAATTCATAAATTGGATTTTGGTGAATTTGACGAGATCGATTATAGTCTTATCGCTATTCACACCTCATTAGAAGATTACCGATTGGCTTATTTTATCAATCAAAAACTTCATGTAAACCTGAATAAATCTATCAAAGAAATTCAAATTACTGATAAGGAAGGGGAAGTTCATTTTTCTAGATTTCATTTTTATGAAAAGAAAAAAGACATTTCCTGGGATTTGATACAAAATATAAACGAAGTCATTCAACAAAAAAGAGAAGGCAGTCAAAATTTATTTACAAATTTTGAAATAGAAGTAGCAAAAAAAGTGTACATGATTCCTGAATTTAAAAAAGTAAACTACTTTTTGAAAATAGAAAACAGCGAAGACAACACTAATCTTTTGGAAATTCAAAGTGAGCTGAATTCAATTGATCAAATAGCTGCTAACTATATTGTTGACATAAATAAGATAAAATCTAAAAACAATTTAATTTTTTAAAAAAAATGCTTACAAACAAAAAAACCAAAATTGTAGCCACACTTGGGCCTGCATGTAGTACACGAGAAATCATTAAAGACATGATTGAGGCAGGTGTAAATGTATTTAGAGTAAATTTTTCTCATGCTGATTACGAAGATGTCAAAAATAAAATCAACATTATACGCGGTATAAACGAAGAGTTTGGATACACTACTGGAATTCTTGGAGATTTACAAGGACCTAAACTTCGTGTTGGAGTTATGGAAGATGGAGTTGTTGTTAACGATGGTGATTTAATCACTTTTACAACTGCTGAAGATATAATAGGTACTTCAAAAAAGGTATTCATGAAATACCAAAATTTCCCAAATGATGTTAATCCTGGAGAAAGAATATTGCTTGACGATGGAAAATTAATTTTCGAAATTGTTTCAACAGATAAAAAAACTGAGGTTGTTGCCCGTGTCATCCAAGGAGGTGAATTGAAATCAAAGAAAGGGGTAAATTTACCAAATACTAAAATTTCATTACCTGCACTGACTGAAAAAGACATTGCTGATGCCATTTTTGCAATAGAAATGAAATTAGACTGGATTGCTCTTTCATTCGTTAAAACACCTAGAGACTTACAAGATCTACAGGAATTAATTGCAAAACACTCTGAATTTAAAATCCCAATTATAGCCAAAATCGAAATGCCAGAGGCATTAGAAAACATGGACAGAATTGTAGCTTATTGTGATGCATTAATGGTTGCCAGAGGTGACTTAGGTGTTGAATTACCAGCTCATGAGGTGCCTTTAGTTCAAAAGGAATTAATCCACAGAGCTAAAACAGCAAGAATCCCAGTAATTGTAGCTACTCAAATGATGGAAACTATGATTACCAGCTTGACTCCAACCCGTGCTGAAGTAAATGACGTAGCAAACTCTGTCATGGATGGAGCTGATGCAGTAATGTTATCAGGTGAAACTGCTGCTGGAAATTACCCAGTACAGGTAATTCAAAAAATGACTCAAATACTTGAAGCGGTTGAAGATTCACCACTTATTCAAGTTCCTCAAAACTCACCACAAGTAAGAACAAACCGTTTTATTACTAAAACAGTTTGTCAGCATGCTGCTACAATGGCTAATGTTATCAAGGCTAAAGCAATTTGTACTTTAACAAACAGCGGTTATACAGCTTTCCAAATTTCTGCTTGGAGACCATCTGCGCATATTTTAGTATTTACATCAAACAAAAGAATTTTGACTCAGCTTAATTTATTATGGGGAGTAAAATCTTTTTATTATGAAAAATCAGTAAGTACAGATGATACTGTTACTGACGTAAATAATATTGTAAAAGAAAAAGGATTTGTGAAAAAAGGTGATTTCTTAATCAACTTGGCGGCAATGCCAATTACAGAAAAAGGAATGGTGAATACCTTAAGAATTTCTGAAATAGAGTAACTTTTTAGTTAATCAATATATTAAACCGTCTTGAATCTTTAAAAATTCAAGACGGTTTTTTCATTTAAAATTTTAATTATTTTTACAGAGATAAATCCCGGCTGAATGAATCATTTTTTACTGTTTGTCGCTATTTTGCTATTGCCTTACTATTCTGTAGCACAAAAAAATCCAGATGCCTTATTGTCTGAAATAGACCAAACTATTGAAAATAATTCCTTTTACACCCAAAAAAAGGAACGGGGAATTACTCAGCTTAAATCGCTTTTAAGAAAAAACAGCACTTCAATTTCCAGATACGAAATCACGCAAAAACTGTACATCAATTACAGTTCCTATCAATCTGACTCTGCTTTAGCTTATGCTAGAAAAAATCTTCAGGTTGCAAAAATACTTAAAGACTCTGATAAATTAAATCAGTCCGAAATAAATCTAGTGTCTATAATGGGAACATTAGGCATGTACAAAGAAGGTATCGACATTCTTAATTCTATTAGCATTTCAACAGCTTCGTCTCTAAAAGGTTTCTTTTACGATGTCAGCCGAACCATTTACGGACAAATGGCAGACAACGCTTCCTCGCCTCAGGAAAAAGAAAAATATCTTCAGCATTCAAAAAAATACCGTGATTCCTGTATCGCCTATTACCCAGCTAATTCTGTGGCGTACATTATAGCTAAAGCCGATTTGAATTTAGACCATAAAAACCCTGATGAAACACTGCATTCACTACTCCCCTATTTTCCAAAAATCCATCACAGCGATGCTAATCGGGCGATTATATCCTATATCATTTCACAGGCCTACAAACAAAAAAACGACAAATTAAAGGAAAAAGAATGGTTAAGCATTTCCGCCTTATCCGACTTGCAGTTATCCAAAAAAGAATATATTTCACTCCGTTCATTAGCCTTTATACTTTATGAAAATGGAGACATTGAGCGGGCTTATACCTATATAAAGCGTTCACTGGATGATGCAGTCTTGTGCAATGCCCGTTTGAGAACCTATGAAATATCAAAAATGCTCCCAATCATCAGTGAGTCGTATCAGCAGCAAAATGAAACCAATAAATTTCAATTAGTTGTCTTTTTAATTAGTGCTGGTTTATTGGTACTTGTTTTATTAGCGCTTTTGTTTTTACTTTTTAAGCAGATGAAAAAATTATCTAATGCAAAAAAAGCATTAAGTACCGCCAATGATAAACTTTCTGAATTGAATTCCGAGTTAAATACTTTTAATGAAAAATTAAATCTATCGAATAACACCTTATCCGAAGCCAATTTTTTAAAAGAAATTTATATTGGCCGCTATATGGATCAAAGTTCTGACTATTTAGGAAAACTGGATGAATACCAGCGAAAACTTAATGTATTGGCAACAACCGGAAAAATAAATGATCTTGTTAGCACCGTAAAATCAAAAGATTATATCGAAAATGAGTTAAAAGAGTTTTACACCAATTTTGATAAAACCTTTTTACAATTGTTTCCTGATTTTATTGATCAATTTAATGAGTTACTTATTCCAAATGAAAAAATACAGCCAAAGGAAGGAGAATTGCTTAATACCGAGTTAAGAATTTTTGCACTCATCCGCTTGGGGATAAAAGACAGTGCCAAAATCGCAGTCTTTCTTCGTTACTCGATTTCGACTATATACAATTACCGCTCCCAGCTTAAAAACAAATCGGCTGGCCCTAGAGATGAATTCGAAGAAAGAGTAATGCACATTGGAACAAACAATAAATAACACGTTTTCATTTATCTTAATCTATTCTTTATTTTTTTTGAAGCAGAAAGATCGGGCATTTTTGGCTATATGATTCCTGCTGTCCGCTATATTCCCGATTAACAAAAACTACGACAAAAAAGTCTTGTTTTTCTAAATCGGGAGATGCCGCTTCCATCAGGGCTAAAAGATAAAAATAGTACAATTCAGCCATTATCCGCAGTTTGATTCAGCTACCTTTTGATAAAGATATTTAAATTAAAACTTCATTTTTGGCAATTTACTCCTTCTATTACACCACTTTTTTTCGAAACACAAAAACAACAACTTACTGATTTTTAACCATTTATTTTGTAATTTTAAAAAAACAATCTACTTTTTATAAAAATTAAAATTTTCCGAACTGTAAAGCATATACTTTTACTTTTTCGAAAACGCTATTTTTTTAAATATCATAAATCATTATCATTCATCAATTTAAACAAGACCATTGGTTTTAAAATAAATCGATTTCGTAAAAACTATTTTGATACAATAACAAATCTTATTTATATGAAATGAGCATGATTGAAAATTGTTCGCACACACCAATGATTTTATGCGAATTACATATGACCTATTAAAAACAATAAATATCAACATATGAAACAGTTACTTTATACCGCTCTATTTTATTTTATGGTTTTGCAATATGCCAATTCGCAGCAGCTGAAATCTCCCAACGGAAATTTCACCATGAAATTTGCATTGCAAAAAGACGGAACTCCAAGCTATAATTTAAACTACAAAAGCAAGACAGTTATAAAGCCCAGTAAATTAGGGCTTGAACTTAAGAACGATAAAAAATCATTACTGAATGACTTTACGGTAATTGACACAAAAACGGCAGCTTTCGATGAAACTTGGAAAACAGTTTGGGGAGAAGTTGAATCCATCCGCAATCAATACAACGAATTGGCTGTAACACTTAATCAAAAAGAAACCGACAGACAAATCATCATTCGCTTTCGATTGTTTAATGATGGTTTGGGTTTTCGCTATGAATTTCCTGCTCAAAAAAACTTAGTTTATTTCATCATAAAAGAAGAGAGAACACAATTTGCATTGACAGGAGACCATACTGCTTTTTGGATTCCAGGAGATTATGACACTCAGGAATACGATTATACCACTTCAAAATTATCTGAAATCAGAGGTCTTACCGAAAAAGCAAAAACTGCTAACTTATCACAAACATCTTTTTCCCCAACTGGTGTGCAGACATCGCTTATGCTGAAATCAAATGATGGCTTATACATCAATCTGCACGAAGCTGCATTGATCAATTATTCCTGCATGCACTTGAATCTGGATGATAAAAATATGATTTTCGAATCTTGGCTTACACCAGATGAAAAAGGAAATAAAGGGCATATTCAAGCTCCTTCACATTCTCCTTGGCGTACCATTATTGTAAGTGATGATGCCAGAGAAATTTTAGCATCAAAAATGACTTTAAATTTAAATGATCCCTGTAAAATAGAAGATACTTCATGGATTAAACCTGTTAAATATGTTGGCGTTTGGTGGGAAATGATTACTGGGAAAAGCTCATGGTCTTACACAGATGAGTTCCCGTCTGTACAATTAGGCGTTACTGATTTTTCTAAAGCAAAACCCAACAGTACACATGGTGCAAATAATGCAAATGTGAAAAAATATATTGATTTTGCGTCTGCAAATGGTTTTGACGCCGTATTAGTTGAAGGCTGGAATGAAGGCTGGGAAGACTGGTTTGGTCATTCCAAGGACTATGTATTTGATTTCGTAACTCCTTACCCTGATTTTGATGTTAAAGGATTACACGAATATGCTAAATCCAAAGGCGTAAAAATGATTATGCATCATGAAACATCCGGATCGGTTCGAAACTATGAGCGCCACATGGACAAAGCATATCAATTCATGAAAGACAATGGATACGATGCCGTAAAAAGCGGTTATGTGGGCGACATCATATCTAATGGCAATAATCATTACAACCAATTTATGATAAACCATTATCAGTATGCCATTGAAAAAGCTGCCGATTATAAAATTATGGTGAATGCGCATGAGGCAGTCCGTCCAACAGGTATTTGCAGAACGTATCCGAATTTAATCGGTAATGAAGCCGCAAGAGGAACAGAATATCAAGCCTTTGGCGGATCAAAACCAAACCATGTTACATTATTGCCTTTTACCCGATTAATTGGTGGACCAATGGATTATACTCCAGGAATTTTTGAGATGGATATAAGTAAATTCAGTGCAAACAATAAATCGCATGTAAACAGTACTATTGCCAATCAATTGGCATTGTATGTAACGCTTTACAGTCCGTTGCAAATGGCTGCCGATTTTCCTGAACACTACAATAAATTTTCAGATGCTTTTCAGTTTATCAAAGATGTTGCGATAGATTGGAGCGAAAGTAATTATCTGGAAGCAGAACCTGGTCAATATGTAACAGTTGCCAGAAAAGCAAAAGGAACTAACAACTGGTTTATAGGGAATGTAAATGGATATGAACTGCGCACATCGAACATCCGTTTTGCATTTTTAGAGAAAGGAAAAAAATACACTGCTACTATTTATGCTGATACAAAAGGAGCTGATTACAAAACAAATCCGCAGGCATATACAGTCCGAAAAATAGAGGTAACCAATAAATCGAAGCTTACACAACTGAGTGTAGCAGGCGGCGGTTATGCGGTAAGTATTATTGAAAACAAAAAATAAAATCTCCTCAATAGATTAAGAAGGACTTTCTAAACACAGATTCCACAGATTTCCACAGATTATTTTGTGTGAATCTGTGTAATTTGTGTTTTCTATTTATTTTTCTCCAAAAATCTTGATATCATCAACCATAAAAGCCCCGTTTAAGGTTTTGTCTTTTCCGGAGCCAATGTATTTGAAAGCAATATTAATATTTCCTGAATACGAAGACAAATCAATTCCTCCGGAACTGATAAATTCACGAGTAGGGGTCGATAGGGACGCAACTTTTGCCTCTAATTTTATCCATTTTGCCTTAGATATGCTTGAACCTTCAAAATTGGTGGAGACATACACTTCCAAAGTATTGAGAGAAGAATCGATTTTCAAGTCGTGTTGTGCGCTTCTGAAAGATAATACTACATTTTTATAATCTTTCAAATCAATTTTAGGAGAAACCAGCCAGGCCACATTCTCTGCCGCCGTGGTACTTGTAGTATTGAACTCGGCATAGCCATTGCCACCATAGACTATGCTTCGCCATAACTTAGAGGCTTTTTCGACAACATTACTCCACCCTGGTAACGCAAAATTCACGTTGTTTTTAACCAACTGAAAATCTTCAGTAAAAAATGGAACACTTCTGTTTCCGCTCATTGCAATGTCTTTTTCTGACCGGACCATTAATTGATAATCGGTTCCGAATTTTGTCAAGATTCCGCGGACAGTACCGCTCCCTTCAGGCACTAGATGCCCTGCAAAATCAGCATAACTGCTCGTCCTGAAAATAATTTGGCTCCCAGCTTTGTCACGCAGATTCCAGTTTGTTGCACCGCCGACATCGTTGGTTTCTTCATAATAATGCCGTCCTAGCGCCGCTTCGGTAAACTCGACATCTTTCAATTCAATTAAAGTGTTTAGTTTCGCATCATCCAAAGCTTCCCCAACAGTAAGCTGTTTCACCAATTGGCTTTCATCGATTATTGTACAGGAAGCATTTAGTACTTTTTTATAATCGTTTGGAGAAATTCGGCCAACACCACCTTCGTTATAGGCATTGACATAAATATTCCCAATTCGCATTCCTCCATAATAAATATCAGTGTATTGGTTTTTCATTTTGATGTAAACCTTATTCCCTAATCTGAAGTCAACATAGGTATTTGAAGCATCCACTGGAACGCTAAAACCCATCGCTGGAGTTGTGTCTGTCCCCAAAGTTTGAAACGAAATGGTTTTAAAAAAATTTCCTTCCTCATCACTGGAAACCACATAAGCTTCAATTATATCGTCATAAGTGTATTGTGTAACTATGGAATTAGTCACAGCTCGGACTTCTTCAACGGTGCGGTTTACTTTCAGATCGGGTTGGTTGCAAGAAAGTTTTGGCACATCAAATTCCTCCTTGGTGCAGCTGCCAAAAGTGATTGTAATTGCTAAAAAAACAGTGTGGAATTTCAGCTTCATATTCTTTTATTTTTAAAATTTATAAATTGATGTAGAGGTTTACAAAATACGTTCGCTCATAACCGTAAAAATATTTGTTCCCAAAATTGGGTGTCCCGCTGGAAACGTCCTGATTAAGCTGTCGGAAATTGGCATTTCTGGCCTGCTCATATCCTCCAGTTTTGTACTTCAAGTCCAAGGCATTATTTACCGTTGCAAAAAGCCCAATGTTCTTACCTTTCACTTTCCAAGATTTCCCTCCCGAAATGTTCAACAAAGTCATAGGATCAAATTCTTCTTGTTTTAATAGCTCTCTTGCTCTTTCCTCTGAAGCTTCAGGGAAATTGAAACTACTGGCTGGGTTTTTATAGAATGTTTCTGTTCTTGAAATAGGCGAAATGTCTATAAAACTATTGGCCAGATAATTGATATTGGCACCAATCCACCAATACTTGGGATCTCTATATTCGATTCCTAAAGCAAATGCCTGTTGTGGCATTCCCGCCTGATGATAATTTTTTAATGTCGCTGTCCCAAAGTCAAATACTGGTATGGGGTTTTCGGCGGTTGCTTGAGCATCATTAGTTATGGTAACATTGGGATTGCTGTCATATGTATATTGCCCATAAGCTCCAGAAAAACTAGCCATTATTGTTGGGGTTAATTGGTATTGTAAACTGAATTCGGCTCCAAAATTCTTCTTGTCCAAATGCGTTAATGTCTGGCTTACAAAAGCATCAGTATTAGCATATCCTGCCCCATCATCAAATATCCCTTCGGCATAAAAGAAAGAAGTTTGGGTCATGTTTTTTATTTTGGCATAAAAAAGAGTCAGACGGGTTTGCCATTTTGGAGTACGGTAAAAATAGCTCGCATCCAAACTGCTTATATTTTCATTTTCGATACCATCTACAACCGAATTGTTCAAACGGGCATTTGGAAAGGTATTCCTGATCGTTGGCGCATTCGAAAGATACGCTCCATTAAAATTAAGCTGTTGTCTTCCTGAAATTTTGAAAAGCATACCGCCTTTAAAACCAAAATTTTCAAACTGTACTTTCTCACTTTTGCCAAAAGAATTGGTAGCGTAAATTCCGTTTTGGTACAAACCTTCCCGTTGATAATTGGTGCTTGTGAAATTTTGTGCCAAATAAAAATCAACTTTATCATACGTAAATTTAAAGTTGGTAAAAAAATTTAAAGTATTGGCTGCATAATTAAAATTGTAACCATAAGTATCTCCCTCAACAACCTGTCTGTCTGGATGATTCAAATCTGATTGTGCCTGGCTTCCATTATAAAAAACATCGATATCATTAAAATATAATCCTCCCAAAAGATCTGTCAATTGCTGGTAATTGTGGGATTTTAAATGACTGTAAAAACCTCCGGCAGTCAAGTAAAGGTTATCGCTAATTTGGGTGTTATAGTTGGAAGTGGCTGTTATCGTTTGGTCATCTGAATGATCTTCGTATAAAACATAACTGCTTTTGCTGGGAGCATAACCAATTACTTTGCCATTTATATCCAAAACCGGTGATTGATTCGCATAATACAAAGCGTTCCAATCTATTTGATTATTGGCTAGAAACTGTTCCTTACTTTTTTCTGCATTCACATAGTCGGGTGTGAATTCTCCCGAAAATTCTCCATTATCCGGCGCAAACATGGAACTGTAGTAGCTGGGCATTTTTCTGTAATACGTTGGATCATGACTATTCGCATTTTGGTAATCAATATTGCTGTTGGTTATTTTTCCAAATTGATACGTCAAACTTGAATTCAGCGTTGTGTAATCGTTTAGGGTGAAAAAATGATTCAGCATCAGGATGGGTTCTTCAATGGTTTTTATTCTGGCATTTCGTTTTTTGCCTTCATACCAACCCCAATACGAATTATATTTTTCGCTTGTTAATTGAGTCACTTCATCTGTATTTGGTGAATTTTTGGCTCGGGAATTGGGTGTGTAAAATCCGGAAAAATTCAAAGAATGCTTATCGTTTATTTTCTTTTCCACACTAATAAAACCCGCTATTGCATTAAAATTTGTTCCTTCAAAATAGCCTTCCTCTGCCCAGCGTGTTCCTGCCGAAACTACAAATGCCCACCCTTTATTATTCATTCCTGACGCATACGTTCCTGTCATTCGCCATGAATAATTCGTATTAGTCCCAGAAAAAGATAAAATTGTTCCCGGTCTGTAAATAGAAGCCCGGGTATTGATTTGCTGTGTACCCAAAATCCCGCCAAAAGCATAATCAGAAGGAAAAGAACCAACAGTAAATTCCTGATTCCGAACCGCATTATTCAGTCCGCTCCAATTGCCCCATTGCGGACGGCCGTCGTAGAGTTTGTTCATCGTAACGCCATTAATAGTTGTCGCGGCATATTGACTATCCAATCCCCGGATTCTAAAACGAGCTTGTCCCCAATTGAAAGCCGCAGCCTGTTGAAAAGCATCTCTGGAAGACTGCAAAAGCCCCGAAGAGCTTTCGGAACCGCTGTTGTCATCACTCAAATCACTTTCGAGAAGCGTGATTAAGCCCGTCTGCTGTTCCACCATTTGGCTATCTTCCATTGGAATAGTCCCCAAATCAAGCATTTGATCTTTAGTAATTACAACTGAGAGCAGTATATCTTTAAAGCCTTGACTATGCAAAAGCAGTAATTGACTGCCTAATGCAACAGCATAGAAACTGAAAATTCCATCGCCTGAGGTTAGCT
Source organism: uncultured Flavobacterium sp. (assembly GCA_963511475.1). Lineage (GTDB taxonomy): Bacteria > Bacteroidota > Bacteroidia > Flavobacteriales > Flavobacteriaceae > Flavobacterium. The sequence continues at coordinate 76,910 of CAUPJC010000015.1, read as the reverse complement.
GCATCAATTGAGTATTTTCGATGGTAACAACTACATTCTCTAATGGCTTTTGAGTTTTAGAGTCAATGATTTTCCCTTTAATACCTGTTGGTTTTTGGGCAAAAACAAAAGTTATTTTCCATAAAAAAAGTATTCCTAACAAAAATTTCTTCATACTTATTTTGTAAACTAATTGAATAGGTCATGACAAAGCACAATAAATCCAAAGATTAAATTCGTTTAAAAAAGGATAAAAAAGTTTTTGAAAAAAATAAAGATGAAGACCTAAATCTACTGTGGTATTTTGAATATCAATCGAATAAAAATAACTCCCGATTAATACCGAAACACAAACATAGGAAAAAAACTATTTAAAAAAAGCAGTAAATACTTGTTTTTTGTGATTATTCACTAATTGCTTTAATGCGTCCCACCATAAAAGCGATAAGAACACCAAAGATGCCGATAAAAGCGAAGGAAAACCTCAAACTAAACAGTTCGGCAATATAGCCAATAACGGGCGGTCCCATCAAAAAACCAAGAAAACTGACGCTCGAAACAGCTGTCAAAGCTTCGCCCGTGGGAATTGTTGGGTGTTTTCCGGCAATACTGTACAAAGTAGGAACTATTGTTGAAACCCCCAGACCTATAACCATAAAAGCTAATGTCGAAGGTATTATATAAGGAAAAACAACTGCTGTAAAGAAGCCTGATGAAATCATGATCCCGCTGATTTGCATTACTTTTTTCCGCCCATATATATTGATTAATTTGTCTCCAAAAAAACGACCGCTTGCCATCATAATCATAAACGAAGTGTAACCCAAAATTATTAAAGCGCCGGGAGCTTTGACAATATCTTTAAAGAAAACCCCGCTCCAATCAAACATGATTCCTTCGCTTGCCATACTGCAAAAACCAATAACTCCAAGTAAAACTAAAGTTTGATCTGGTTTACTGAACCCTTTTTTCTTCTCTGCTTTAACTGTTTCTTTAGCCTTAATTAAAAATTTTAAATTTAATGCAATCAGCAGAAAAGCAAGGAAAGCAACAAGCAGAAAATGGGTATAAGTACCAAGTTCTAAAGCTAACATTCCCAATCCCACTAATGCACCAGTAAATCCTGCCAAACTCCACATTCCGTGAAACGAGGACATAATGGTTCTTTTAAAAAGACCTTCGGTATAAACGCCTTGAGTGTTAACAGAGATATTAGTCAGATTGCCGAATATTCCAAAAATATATAATCCAAGAGCCAACTGCCATGCATTTTGTGCCAGACCCAAATTAGTCAGACTCACTGCGTACATCAGAATAGCAAAAGGCAAAATACGATGACTTCCAAAACGTGTGACTAATTTACCCGAAAAATACATCATCGTTAACTGACCAACAGGCAGAGCAAAAAGAATAGTCCCTAATTGACCGTCACTTAAATTCAGTGCCGATTTTATAGTTGGAATACGGCTTGCCCAAGTAGCAAAACACAATCCCATAGCAAAATAAAACATAGAAACCGCCAAGCGAATCCTAAGCAGATAGGATGCTTTGACATCTCGATAGTTTTTCTTGTATTTGCCTTTGGCTTTATACCAGCCTATAAAATTGAAGTACTGCAAACTCTTTCTGTTTAAAATTGAATGTGCAAAATTACAAAATCAATGTGTTCTTCTTAGCCATTTTTTTCAAACTTACATAATACAACGTTATTGTTTATAAGTTAAGCCCGAGTATAATTTTTTGAAGCAGAAAGATATGGCTTTTTTGGAAATATCGTCCCGTTTTCCGTTGCAAACGAAGTTCACTGAACTCCTATGAAAATAAAAGTACAGTGAAGTAATCTTTTGTGCCAAACACTGGCACAAAAGGATTTCCACTTCAACCGGGGCTAAAAGGAGAGATTTGGCTTTTTTGCCATTATTCAAAAAAAGGAAAAAAAGTACTAATTGAACTCAAATTTATAACTGGATTACTTTTTTCTGCTCGTTACTTTGAATCGCTGCCTCAATAATCTGCATGACATGAGTACCTTCCTGCGCCGTTACAGGCTCAGCCAAATCATTGACAATAGACTGATAAACGCCATCAAAATAATCATAATAATCTCCCTGCAGTGTTGGCACTTTCTCCTTAATTATTTCTCCATTAATCTCGGTGTGCAATAAGCCTTCTTGACCTGGAGCTTCAGTACCCCAAGAAGTCAGGTTTGGTTTCTTGCCTAATTTCAGTTCGTCTTCCTGAACATCACCGCGAGATTTCAAAAAAGATCCTTTTTTCCCGTGAATAACATACGCCGGGTTGGCTTCTCTAACAAAAAAACTAGCCTTTAACCGCACTCTAAAATCGGGATAATACAGTAAAATATCAAACCAATCATCTACCAATGAATTTTCTCGGGTAAATCGTATGTCGGCAAAAACACTTTGGGGAAACCCAAATAAATACAATGCCTGATCAATTATATGAGGACCCAAATCCTTTAGAATCCCTGCACCGGAATTGACTGTTTCTTTATGTCCTTTTGGACTCAAAATTGGATTGTAGCGGTCAAAATGAAACTCCGCTTCCACCAATTCTCCCAATTTTTTCTCAACCAATACCTTTCGTACGGTTTTAAGGTCACTGTCCCATCTTCGGTTTTGAAAAACTGAAAGTTTCAGTCCTTTTTCTTTAGCCAGACTCGTTAATTCCTGAGCTTCGGCAACAGTAGTAGTAAAAGCTTTTTCGACCACAGCGTGCTTTCCGGCAAGTAAAACCTGCTTTGCGTATTCAAAGTGAGTCCCGACTGGTGTATTTACAATTATCAAATCGGCATCGCTTTGAAGCACTTCTTCCTGAGTTGCAAAACTTTTTACATTTGGGTAATCCAATTGAATCAGCTTTTTGCTTCTCTCCCAAGAACCAAGCAATTCAAATCCTTCATGAAAATCTAAAAAAGGAGCATGGAAAACTTTTCCTGACATTCCGTAAGACAATAGTGCGGTTTTTATTTTTTGCATTGTTATTTTATTTTGGCTCGTTCATATTGCTTCGGCCATTGAACATCAACTCCTAATTCGTGTGCAAAATCCAAACCTAAATTTGGATTCCTCAACGACTCTCTGGCAAACAAAACCAGATCGGCTTTGCCTTCAACGACAATAGCTTCGGCTTGCTGGGAAGTAGTAATCAAACCAACTGCTCCAGTCAAAATTCCTGTTTCCTTTTTAATTTTTTCGGCAAAATGAACCTGATAATTTGGTGCTAAAGGAATTTGCTGATGTGACACCAATCCGCCTGAAGAAACATCAATAAGATCGACTCCTTTCTCTTTTAGAATTTTAGAAAGCTGTACTGATTCTTCAACATTCCATCCGCCATCTGCCCAATCGGTAGCAGAAATTCTCACCAACAACGGAAACTCTTTAGGCCATTCTGACTGTACTGCTTGGAGAATTTCGAGTGTCAAACGAATTCTGTTTTCGAAAGAACCGCCATATTCATCTGTTCTTGAATTAGATAAAGGCGACAAAAATTGGTGAAGTAAATAACCGTGTGCTCCGTGAATTTCCAATACCTGATATCCTGCTACAACAGCTCTACGGGTTGCTAATTTAAAGTCGGTGATTACTTTTTGAATACCCTCTGCATCCAAAGCTGCAGGAGGCTGTTCATTATCGTGATAGCCAATGGCACTTGGAGCGACAGTTTCCCATCCTCCCTGATTTTGAGCTAATTTTTTATTGCCATACCAAGGTGATGAAACACTTGCTTTTCGGCCTGCATGAGCCAATTGTATTCCAGGAACTGAACCCTGACTGATGATAAACTTGGTAATTTTTTTTAGTTTTTTGATGTGATCATCGCTCCACAAACCCAAATCGGCTGGAGAAATTCTTGCTTCGGGAGAAACGGCTGTGGCTTCCTGAATGATCAAACCCGCACCTCCTAAGGCACGGCTTCCGAGATGAACTAAATGCCAATTGTTGGCAAAACCTTCTTCGGCGGAATATTGGCACATTGGGGAAATTGCAATTCTGTTTTTGAATGTGAGACTTTTTATCTGTAGTGGCGAAAATAATTGTGATTCCATAAATGAAATTATTGTTAATACTTAAAATCTGAACTTGATTGTAATCGAAGATCATAGCAAAAATGCACTATACCTGCCTTTAGCCCCGATCGAAGTGGAAATCCTTATTGCCCGTGGTTAGGGCAATAAGATTACTTCACTGTACTTTTATTTTCATAGGAGTTCAGTGAACTTCGTTTGCAACGAAGAGCGGGAACTATATCTCCTAAAAATGCCACCCGAGCGATAGCGAACAGGCGAAGCAAATCTTTCTGCTCCAAAAAAATTATAGGACTCCAGTTGTAACAAAGTTATTGCTCTAACGCCAAATTAAAAATGAAAAACAGATTAATTAACAAAGTTTTAAACCAATGCGGATTAATATTGCGTAATTAATAAAATAGAAAATAGTACTTTTGTCCGTCATTAAAGAACCGAAAATTAAAAAATGGAAATAATTATCAAGCTTTCTCAATTTTTATTGAGCTTATCATTACTTATTATACTTCACGAATTAGGGCATTTTATACCTGCAAAATTGTTCAAAACCAGAGTCGAGAAATTTTATTTATTTTTTGACGTAAAATATTCTCTTCTAAAAAAGAAAATCGGCGAAACTGAATACGGTATTGGATGGCTTCCTCTTGGCGGTTATGTGAAAATTTCCGGAATGATTGACGAGAGTATGGACAAGGAACAAATGGCTTTGCCTCCGCAGCCTTGGGAGTTTCGTTCTAAACCGGCTTGGCAGCGTTTGATTATCATGCTGGGCGGTGTTACGGTAAATTTTATACTTGCTTTCATTATATATATAGGTATGGCCTTTGTTTATGGGGATTCCTATATTGCAAATGCTGATATGAAAGACGGTCTTTTGATAGAAAACCAAGCCATGATTAATGCCGGATTTAAATCTGGAGATAAAATCGTAGCTGTTGATGGTGAAAAAATCATCCGTTTTGACAAGGAGATTAATGGTAAAGTTATCGTAGCCAAAGAAGTAGTAATTAACAGAAATGGTACTGAACAAACTATAAAAATGCCACATGATTTTGTGGACCAATTATCTAAAGTGGAGAAAGAGCCTTTAGCTACTATTCGAATTCCATTTGTTATTGGGAATGTTGCTGATGAATCTTTAAACAAAAATCTTAAGGCAAAAGATATTCTTTTATCTCTAAATAATCGGCCAACAAAATACCTTGATCAAGCCAAAGTAATTTTAGAAAACAACAAAAACAAAACAGTTTCAGCAGTAGTTTTAAGAAATCAAAAACAGACAACTCTTAACCTTAAAGTAAATAAAGAAGGTAAACTGGGTGTTCAGCTTGGCGGATTGGGTCTTGACTCTTTGGAGAAACTAGGCTATTACAAAATAACGCATCAAAAATACAGTTTCATGGAATCGATTCCTTTTGGAATTGAAAAAGGAAAAGACCAATTGGTTGGATACGGAAAACAACTAAAGATGATTTTCAACCCGGAAACCAAAGCGTACAAACAAGTAGGCGGTTTTCATGCTATTTACAATATTTTCCCAAGTTCTTGGAGCTGGGAAGTTTTTTGGAGCATTACAGCGATTTTATCAATTATGCTTGGTGTAATGAACTTATTACCTATTCCGGCACTTGATGGCGGTCATGTAATGTTTTTATTGTTTGAAATTGTCAGCGGAAAAAAACCAAGCGACAAATTCTTAGAGAACGCCCAAATGGTTGGTTTTGTATTACTTATCAGCCTATTACTTTTTGCTAACGGAAACGATATTTATAAAGCGATTGTAGGTAAATAAAAAAGATTGTTTTTTTTACTTTTTTTGTTTGCTACATTTAAATTTAATCCTATATTTGCACTCGCGAAAAAGAGCAACACCTTCCTTCTTAGCTCAGTTGGTTAGAGCATCTGACTGTTAATCAGAGGGTCCTTGGTTCGAGCCCAAGAGAGGGAGCAAACTTTTTTCGCAAACATATTTACCTTTAAGGTGATTCCTTCTTAGCTCAGTTGGTTAGAGCATCTGACTGTTAATCAGAGGGTCCTTGGTTCGAGCCCAAGAGAGGGAGCAGTAATAAAAAGACTATCAGTGATGATGGTCTTTTTTTTTGGCCTAAACTCAACATCCTTTATCCAAATAGAACTCAATCTTAGACTATTAATAATTTAGTCAATACGAAATCAAAAAAAAATACATTCAAAAAGTTTAAAATCATTAAAAAAAGATAGGCTAAAAAACAAAATCGCATTAATTAAAAAATAATCACCCATGCGCCATTTTTGCTGATAATAATTTAATAACTTAGACATAAAACTAATCAAAAAAGACCCTATTCCGTAAAATTGTTGATTATTTAATACTAGGGAAACATGATAAAACTGATACCGCAATTAAACCCAAAAGGCTGGGATGAAATGTTCTCTAATGAAGGAGTAAGAAATTCCTATGCTCAAGTGCTGAACACCTTACAAAGCTTAACTCCTGAAAGTCTAAATGACAAACAGCTGCAGGCTTCAGATTTATTTATGAATCAGGGAATTACTTTTACCGTTTACAGCGATAATAATCAGGGAATTGAACGAATCTTTCCTTTTGACATCATTCCCAGAATCATTACTAAAGCGGAGTGGAGCGAAGTAGAAACCGGTATCAAACAACGGTTAAAAGTGCTGAATTTGTTTTTGGAAGATGTATATAACGGACAGCACATTATAAAAGACGGCATAATCCCCGCTTCATTGGTAGCATCATGTCCTCATTATATACAGGAAGTCTACGGAATAAAAGTTCCGCATAATATACATGTGCATATTGCTGGAATCGACTTGATACGAGGTGCTAAAGGAGAATTCTATGTTCTTGAAGACAATCTAAGATGCCCAAGCGGTGTGAGCTATATGCTGGAAAACCGTGAAATCACAAAACGCATTTTCCCAGATATGCTTGCAACCAACAAAGTAAACACTGTTGGGAACTATCCAAATATATTTCACAATATATTGATTTCGCTTTCACCTAGAAATGTATCTAAGCCCAATGTGGTACTGCTTACGCCTGGTGTTTATAATTCGGCATACTATGAACACACTTTTCTGGCAAGACAAATGGGTATTCCGCTTGTAGAAGGAAGAGATCTAGTGGTTAACAATAATAAAGTCTATATGAAAACCACTTCGGGCTTACAGCAAGTGGATGTTATTTACAGACGTCTGGACGATGATTATCTCGATCCGTTGGTTTTTAAACCAGAAAGTACACTGGGTGTTCCAGGACTAATTAGCGCCTATCGTCACGGCAATGTGGCCCTAGTAAACGCAGTAGGAAATGGTGTTGCCGATGACAAAGCAGTCTATGCTTATGTTCCGGATATGATAAAATATTATCTTAACGAAGAACCTATACTTAAAAATGTTCCAACATACCAAATGGAAAACCCTGAAGAAAGAGAACTAGTATTTGCCGACATGGAAAACATGGTAATCAAGGAGACCAATGGAAGCGGCGGATATGGAATGATAATGGGAAACAAAGCAACCCAAGAGGAACTTGAAAACGGAAAAATAGCCATTTTGGCCAACCCACGAAATTTTATAGCACAACCTATTATTCAGCTCAGCACAGTCCCATGCTTAATTGATGGCCAATTGAAATTACGCCATGTTGATCTAAGACCCTATGCTTTATGCGGCCCTAATGGAATTGAAATTGTGCCTGGAGGACTTACTCGAGTCGCACTAACCGAAGGTTCATTGGTCGTAAACTCTTCTCAAGGAGGAGGAAGTAAAGATACTTGGATCATATAAAGTAATTTCATTTTAAAATTTAAAATGAATCAAAATGGAAAAAAATAGAACAAACCCCGAAAAAAACGAAAGCAAAAAATTTGCTTTTTTACCAGAAATGGTTTTAGAACATCTAAACCATACAGAACCTAAAGAATATAAAGCTGTTCCTAATGAGGAAGCATCAAATGTAACACTATCACAGACTATAGTTTTTGATCCGCTTGCAGATCCTTTCGAAGGAATAAATATCGAAATTGAACCACGTAAAAAAAAAGCAAAAAAAATAAAAAAGGCAAAAGTAAAATTTACTGAAACGGCAACTGTGCCAAAAATAGAAACCACCACAACTACCACATCAGAAAATAAAATCATACAATTTGTAAAGAAAATCAAATTGAACTTTTTAAATTTTTAAATAACAACTAAATTCTATATCTATGAAAACAATTATGACAAGTGAAGCTACAAACGGGATGTTTTTACTCAACAAAGAAACAGCAATCAAAATGGACTCTGAAGCTCCAATTATAGAATCTATTTTTGAAACTATAGTCGAACCGATTATATTCAAATGCTAGAACAAAAAATTGGTATAACATTTAATTTCTTCTGATGCATTCCATTTGGATACCTGCATCAGAAGAAAAAACAATCATGAGATTTCTAAAAATCAAACGCTATTATCTCAATTTTAAAAATCGATTCAAATGAAAGCAAACATGCTAAGCCGAGTAGCAGACGGAATGTTCTGGCTCAACAGATATATGGAAAGAACAGACGGGATGTTACTAACTCTTAGCACAAGCTATATTCTGTCATTTGATAAAGAAACCGATGATTGCCAAGGTTACAAACCATTACTAAACTATTACACTAATTTGACATACGATCAAATAGAAGAAAAGCAAAACGACACCGCCTTTGTTTTGAAATATATCATTTGTGACAGTCAAAACCATAATTCTGTTAAAAATCTGGTTGTAAAGGCACGTGAAAATGCTAGAGGATCACAAGATAAAATTACCAAAGAACTTTGGGAACATATCAATTCGCTCTACCATTATATGAATTCGCCTGAACTTCCAAGGAAACTGGAAAGCTCCGATGCTCTAAAGGTTGTAAACAAACTCAATAAAGAACTACTGCTTTATAATGGTATTTTGCATGTTACTATGCCAAGAGGACTTGGCTGGAGTTTTTCGAATATCGGCAAACTAATAGAACGATGCCTACAGACAATATCGATGACACAGGCCTATTATATCCCAATCAATTACAACCTAGACGGAAACGAAGATGTTATGTACTGGAAAAGGCTCTTGCTTTCCTTATCTGGTTATGAATTGTATCTCAAGAGCTACAGCAATATTAAACATAACAGAAAAATCGTTGAACATGTTATTTTCAATCAAGATTTTGCGCATTCCGTAATCTTTACTTTAGACTTAATAAATAAATATTTAGATTGCCTTGTAAAAGACAATGAATTAAGTGAAGCCCGAACATTATACAATCAATTTGGAAGATTAAAAAGCTACATAGCCTACACTGATTACCACCACATGACCAACAAACAGCTAGAAGAGGTTTTAGAAACAACAAAAACACAACTCAATCAATTTTCTGTCGATTTTTCAAAATTATTTTTCTCCTACACTTAGATCTTATGGCAATATTTAAAATAATACATATCACTAAATACCAATACACCTGGCCAATAAAAGAAAGTATAAACGAAATCCGCTTGTTTCCTCATCATTTTAAGGATCAAGAAGTTCTTGACCACCAACTTTTAATTTCACATGATCCCGAAATAGAGTATTTTCGAGATTATTACGGCAATCGTGTAGCAAATTTCAATAATCTGGAAGCGCATAATGAAATGATAATCGAATCTCGAATGACAGTTCGAGTAAGTCATTCATTAAAAATTCCCGAATTTGAAGATGTTACCGCAAAAGAGCTAGAAGAAGAAAAAAATAATGATATTACATTATTAAGACTCAGCTATCCCGAAACAATCACAAAACAGCAAGAAATTGATGCAGTTTTGGCAACGTTTGACACAGCCAATAACTCAATTATTACCATTGCTCAATTATGCAACGCCTATATATTTAACAACTTTATCTACACCAAAGGAATCACCAATATAGCCACTACAATTGATGAAATTTTGGAATTAAAAAAAGGTGTCTGCCAAGATTTTGCTCATGTATTACTCCAGTTTTTAAGAACTGCCGGAATTCCTTCCCGTTATGTAAGCGGTTATATCTGCCCTAACGAAAGCGGATTGAGAGGCGAAGGTGCTACACATGCCTGGGTCGAAATCTATTCTCCAACTCAAGGCTGGATGGGACTCGATCCAACAAATAATATTTGGACTATGGACAACCACGTGAAACTGTCTGTTGGCCGAAATTTCTATGACTGTACTTTAATCAAAGGGACTTTCAAGGGATTGGCAAGACAAACCCTATCCGTTAGTGTTTCTATAGGATATGAAGATGGCCGACATTATGAAGAAATGAATGATGTACAGCTAGAAGAAATGCCACAAGAAATAAATGAACAAATCAATCATATTGAACAACAGCAGCAGCAGTAAAAAGCTGATTGATACTAAGATTCTGAGATTTTTACTTTATAAATTTTATATAAGAAAGTAAATTCATTTATTATTTTAATTCTAAAAAAATTAAGCAACTTGTTCAAATGCGATGAAATTTACTAATTCACCTTTTTTATTAAAAATCGGAAATCCTTCGATATTACAATAATACAAATCTCCATTTTTTTTATAATTCAAAACTTGCTTAACAAATGGCTGTTGCAATGTAATGGCTTCTCTAATTTCGTTAGAAGTTTCCATTACAGTTTCCTTACCTTGAAACATTTTTGGGCTTTGTCCTAGAACTTCTTCCTCAACATAACCGTTCATTTTATACATGTTATGAGAAGCAAAAACAATATTCAATTTGGCATCTGTAATAAGAATTACCTTTTCTTCCAACTTGTTTTTAAAATTCCAGTCTGTATTTTTCCATTTTTTATCAAGGGCAAGATTCGATATTTTATGCGTATCTAAAACAATATTTTTTATTTCTGCATAAAAACCAGCACTAAACCCCCAAGAAATCAATGGGATGGAATTCCACTTTAAAGAACGCAAATATTTTTCTTTAGGATTGTTACTATCATTTAGGGTTGCCATCATTTTTGATTTAGAACTCAAAGATAAAAATAATCAAAAGAAAGCAGCACTATACGTAAAAGTTTAACTATTGTTGAACCAGATATTTACAAAATTAGAAGTCAAATTTAAGTTGTACCACTACCGTTTTTTTTATTTCAGTATTTAAATTACTCAACGAGATACCAAGAAGACGCACCGAGTCTTTCATCCTTTCTTGATACAATAACTCTTTGACTGTTTCTAAAATTAATGATTTATCGGCAATAAAATAAGGCATTGTTTTACTGCGGGTTTGTTGCATAAAATCGCTGTACTTTATTTTCAGCGTAATGGTTTTACCCGAAATTTGGTGTTTTTTTAAACGGCGTTCCAATTCCTGAGCTATTTTTTCAAGCTTTTCAATCATAAATACTTCGGAAGAAAGATTGATATCAAAAGTATGTTCCGCAGCGACTGATTTAGTAATCCGGTTGGATTTCACCTCACTGTTGTGAATTCCTCGAACTACATCATAATAGAAACCACCCGACTTTCCGAAATGTTTCTCTAAAAATTCAACGGATTTCAATTTCAAATCCATGCCTGTAAAAATTCCAAGCTGAAACATTTTTTCGGCTGTGACTTTCCCCACTCCATAAAATTTTTGAATGGGTAATTGTTCTAAAAAAGCAATGACTTCATCTGGATTTACCGTTTTTTGCCCATTAGGCTTATTATAATCGCTAGCAATTTTGGCCACAAATTTATTGATCGAAATTCCCGCCGAAGCCGTTAACCCAACTTCATTAAAAATTCTAGCCCTGATTTCCTCTGCTAATAAACTGGCGCTGGGATTGCCTTTTTTGTTTTTGGTAACGTCCAGATAGGCTTCATCTAGGGATAAAGGCTCTACCAAATCGGTATAATCACGGAATATTTTGTGGATTTTTTTTGAAATTTCTTTGTAACGGTCAAAACGTGGTTTTACAAAGATAAGTTCAGGACAATTTTTTTTGGCTAAAAAACCGCTTATCGCAGAACGGACTCCAAATTTCCGAGCTTCATAACTGGCGGCCGAAACCACTCCTCTATTTTCTGCACCACCAACTGCAATGGGTTTTCCACGCAGTTCAGGATTGTCCATCTGCTCCACCGAAGCATAGAAAGCATCCATGTCGATGTGTATAATTTTTCTATTTGGAAACGGTTCGGACATATTACAAATTTAAACCGTTTTGAAAAAAAATGGAAGCTCGAAACTGTTAAAAAATAAATGAATATCTTTGATGCACTGACTAGCCCAGATGGAAACGGTATCTCCCGATTTAAAAAAACTAGACTTTTTTGTCGTAGTTTTTGTTAATCGGGAATATAGTGTACAGCTGGAAATAGCTCCAAAAAATACATATGATGACAGAAATAGAAAGGAAATTTTTGGTTACTTCGGATGCATTCAAAACCGAAGCTTTTGCTCAAAACAGAATAAAACAAGGATACTTGAGTTCAGTACCCGAAAGAACTGTAAGAGTGCGCATAAAAGGCAGCAAAGGTTTTTTGACTATAAAAGGAATTTCGAGCGAATCCGGTTTATCCCGTTTTGAATGGGAAAAAGAAATTGCTATAGACGAAGCCGAAAAATTATTGCTTTTATGCGAAGCTGGGGTAATAGACAAAACCCGATTTGAGGTAAAATCGGGTAGTCATATTGTGGAAATTGATGAATTTTATGGCGAAAACGAAGGACTGATTATGGCTGAAATAGAACTGCAGTCGGAGACAGAATCTTTCGAAAAACCCGCTTGGCTTGGTACAGAAGTAACCAATGATAAAAAATATTATAATGCTTATTTGAGCAGCAATCCTTTTAAGAGCTGGTAATAGTTTGAGTAACTAGTCGTGAGTAATTAGTAATTAGCGAAATGTAGCCTAGAAAAAATAGAATTTAACTTTGCTTAAATGTTTATGAGTTAAAAGAAATCATACTAAATTTATCAACAGCCAAAATCTAATCACTCTTCACTAAAAAGCTATCACTTTCGTAACTCCTCAATTTTTACTATTACAGCTCCTCCTCTTTTATTAGAAGTAATATCCATAAAAGCTTTCTTGCTTAAATCGATTTCTCTTCCTCTTGCAAATGGTCCTCGGTCGATTACCTCTACGATTACAAATTTGCCGTTGGCTTCGTTAGTGATTTTGAGTTTAGTGCCAAATGGCAGTTTTCTATGTGCAGCTGTTAATTTGCTGTTGTCAAATCTTTTTCCACTAGCCGTTTTTTTACCATTAAATTTATCATGATAATAGGAGGCGTGGGCATTTTTCTTGAACAATACATATTTTCCAGTTTCAACAATTACAGTATCTGGAGCGATAGCAACTGGTTCAACAACTTTTTCAACTTTAGCAGTTTTTTTTAGAGTGTCTTTATTGATGGAAAATTTTTTGCTGTTAATAATAGAACTTTGACTGCTTACTATACCAATATTGGCCAGTAAAAATAAAAGCATGATTATTTTTTTCATTTATAGTTTATTAGGTGAAACTTTGAAAGGCAAAAAAATTATGGGTAAAAAAAAATCCTTTTCAGGATTTTTAAAAATGGTTTAAAACCACAAGGACCAAGGAATTCTGCTCAAAATAAGCACTAATCCTAATCCGTAAAATATTGTGAAAGTTTTGAATTTTGATTCGCTTGTTACTAATTTTTTATGTTTTGACCAGCCAATCGTAATTAAAACAATAGCGATCAGATTGATTAATGGATGTTCTAATGAAGTTAAACGCAATGCTTTATCTGCCATTTGCCCAAAAGAAGCTAACCCTAGCGGAGACACAAAATACAAAATTAAACCAATCAGCAACTGAACGTGTATTCCAATTAATCCAAACAAAGCTATTTTTCTGTCTGTTGAAGTGAATTCTTTTTTGGAAGAAATTCCTAATATGGCATTAATAACTGCAATAACAAGAACTAACAATGCAATATAAGCCCATCCTGAGTGAAATTTTTGTAAAATAGTGTACATAAATAGTTTTTTAATTTAAACAAATATAAGCAAAAAAGTCATAAAAAAACCCCAACTCACTAAAAAGCGATTGGGGTTTTCAATACATTATATTGATTCTATATTAGAAATCGTAACGCAAACTAAAGTTCCAAGTTCTTCCAAATCCGAAGTAAACTTCATTTTTAATTGCTACACCATTGTAAAGTAAATTGTTTGAAGCGTATGTCCCTTTACTTGGATCTGCTGGAATCGTGGAACCATTACCAGGAGAAACCAAATCATCAGCAAAGATGTTTGTTCTCGACTCCGCGATATAAGTTTCATCTAATACGTTGTTTACATTTATTCTGAAATTTACAGATTTGTCTTTTTTAGCTCCTACAAGCATTTTGTAAGAGAAACCAGCATCCATTAATCCGTAAGAAGGCAATTCTAAAGATCCTTTATTATCAACATTTGTAAAGCTTCCTGGAGAAATTGCTGCATATAAATTATCAAAATAATTGTAATTAGCATCTAGAAACACCCTTGTCAAAACTTCATAAGAGGCACCTAATGCCGCTGTCATTTGAGCAGCATCTCCCACTTTTACACCATCTAAATAAAGTGTAGATGGCTTACCTCCACCAATAGGATTATTTGCATTATCATATCGAGCACTACTACTATTTCCTTTATATTCCCAATTTCCAAAAGAAAACATTGCATTCATTTTGAATTTATCTGTAATTCGCACATTTCCTTCAAATTCTACACCAATATGATTTTGTGTAATGCCTGCGAAATCATAATAACCTCCAGGATTCGTAATATCACCATCATTTTGCCTTTGGTATCTGTCAGCCCAATTTGTGTAATATAAATTCACATTTGCAGTAAAAATTGATGAACGGAAACCATATCCAGCTTCAAAACCAGTGATCTTTTCGTTTGTTAAATTTCCATTTACTTTAGATGCATTGTTTGGGTAAACTGCATTAAAAAATGGCTGTTTTGAATAATATCCTGCATTTGCAAAAACATTATGCTGCTCATTGATGTTGTAGTTAACACCTCCTTTTACATTACCTCCAAGAATATTTTCAAATTCTGAAACAGAAAGTTCATCAGTACTCAAATATTTAAAATAATCTACTCTTTGGAAACCTTGCTGAGAAACAGATCCTTGAATAAATGCTGTTAAATTATCTTTAGAATATTCTAATTGAGTAAAAGCACCATACCAGTTAACATTACCGTCATTGTTGAAATTAATTTTGTCACCATTTTTAGCATTTGAAAAAGGGTTTCCAGACGGGCTCACAGTATAAGTATTAGTTAAAACTCTGGATGGATTATTGATATCAGTATTGTCAAAAAACACATCTCCTCCTAGCAAGCTATTGATGTTTTGATAATGTATTCCTGTATAAGTTCTTGCATCCACTCCGATATCCCAACTTAAGTTATCTGTAAATTTTTTGTTGAAATTTACTACCCCACCGTACCAGTCATGAGAATTGATAGAAGAAATTCTTGATATACCTGAAGATGATGGTCCTGTTCCAGCTGGTGATCCTGCAGGAAGTGGTCTAGTAGCAGATGGTGTATATCCATCATAAGCACTGTTTTGATAATCACCGCCTACTTGTGTTCTAGTTCTAGCCACACCATTAATCATAACTGTCTGACCAGAGTTGTAAGCTTGAATTTTTTCAAAATCAACTAAACCGTCAGGAGTTCTGAAAGCAGCATTCAAATAATTCAATCCTCTGATACCACCTGCTCCTCTAGCTCCTCCTCCACGACCCCAAGAGCCATAAATTACAGTAGATATTTTTGAAGTCTCATTGATTTTGTAATCCCAGTTAATAGAACCAACTGGTTTGTGAAAAAAGTTTCTTCTCATGTTAAACTCTTCACCATTCAAATAACCCCAATCAGAATTGTATCTTGTATTTGGATCTTCTTTAGTTCCATATTTTTGATACGTTTCAATTGTAATGTTAGAACTTCTTTGGTTGTGCCATTGCGGCGCTCCAGTGAAAGTAAATTGAAAGTCATGCTTATTATCTTTAGTCGCATATCCTAATGCAATGAAATAATTATCACCTACAAATTTAGTACCATCAATATAACCATCTCCCATAGTGTGACTGTACAATACAGACGCAGAAAGACCATTTTCTAATTTTCCAGTTGAATAAGACGCCTGAGTTTTAAGATAATTTGCGTTTCCAAAAGAAGATCCAACAGAACCTCCTTCTTTACGGTCTGAAGCTTTTGTAAGTATATTGATTGTTCCTCCAACAGAAGATATTGCCAGCTTTGAAGAACCTAAACCTCTTTGTACCTGCATCGCAGAAGTTACATCAGACAAACCCGCCCAGTTACTCCAATATACAGCACTGTTCTCCATGTCATTTACAGGCATACCGTTGATCATAACAGCAATATTTTCCTGAGCAAATCCACGAATAGTAATTCTTGAATCTCCAAAACCTCCACCAGATTTAGTCGCATAAACTGATGGTGTGCTTTTTAAGATTTCAGGAAATTCCTGAGTACCTAATTTTTCCTGAATTTCAGCTGCTCTAATTGTAGAAACAGCAACCGGAGTTTTTCTATCCTTTGCAACGTCTACAACAGATGATTTAACAACAATTTCACTCAATTCGTTAGAATTAGACACCAAAGAGATGTTACCTAAATTAGCAACTCCGTTTGAAATTGTAAAATTAACAGTTTGGTTTGCAAAACCAATGTAAGAAATAATCAATTGCCCAGAGTTCTCATTAGAATCAACGGTAAATTTACCATCAAAACCAGTTGAAGCACTAGCTGATGTACCTTTAATAGCAACATTTGCTCCAGGTAACGGATTTTGTCCATCTGTAATAGTTCCTGAAATTTTCCCTTGAGAAAATACAGTCGATACCATCAAAAAAAGTAATCCTGAAAATAACCAATTTTTCATTGTTTTCATTCTTGTTAGTTTAAATATTTTTGGCAAAATTATAACATTTAAACGAACTAATGTTAATAAAACTTTAATTAATTACATTTTTACCAGTTATCTGCGCATAAAAAATACATTCCAATTATATCGTTAATCTTTTAAGGATATGATTATTTTTAATTCAAAAAAATAAGAATTTAATATCTTTAATCAAACCTTTAAATTTTCGATTTCTTTACATATTAATCCATTTCTTATATTTCAAAAAAAACTCTGATTTGATAATCAGAGTTTTTAATTATTTAGGGCTATAAAAAGTAATTTATTTGTTTTCTAAAAAATGATTCAACAAAAATTGTGTTGAACTATCGTGGTTTTTAACTTCCTTAGAATTAATTTCATCTAATATCGAATTAGCTAATTGTTTTCCAAGTTCAACTCCCCATTGGTCAAAACTAAAGATGTTCCAAATAATCCCCTGCACGAAAATTTTATGCTCATACATTGCGATCAAAGAACCTAAAGATTTTGGCGTCAATTTCTGAATCAAAATTGTATTAGTAGGCTTGTTACCAGAAAACACTTTAAAAGGTAAAAGAACACTTGCTTTGGCAACACTTAATCCTTGCTTATCAAATTCTGCCTGAACCTGTTCCTGCGATTTTCCGTTCATCAAAGCTTCTGTCTGTGCAAAAAAGTTTGACATCAATTTATCGTGATGATTGTCATCTCCATATAATGGTTTTACGAATCCAATGAAATCAGTAGGAATTACTTTAGTACCTTGATGAATTAATTGAAAAAAAGCATGCTGTGCATTCGTACCTGGCTCTCCCCAAATAATAGTACCCGTTTCATAATTAACCGGTTTTCCATCACGGCCTACACTCTTCCCATTACTTTCCATTGTTCCCTGCTGTAAATAAGGAGCCAATTTTTGCAGATATTGGGTGTAAGGAATCAAAGCTTCACTTTCGGCACCAAAGAAATTATTGTACCAAACACTTAACAATGCTAATGTTACTGGGATATTTTTGTCAAAATCGGCTGTTTTGAAATGCTCATCCATTTCATTCGCACCACTTAACAAATCATTAAAATTTTCAAAACCAACTGCCAGACTTATAGAAAGCCCAACAGCACTCCATAAAGAAAAACGTCCTCCAACCCAGTCCCACATTGGAAATACGTTTTCTGGATTAATTCCAAACTCAGTTACTTTTTGAATATTAGTAGAAACTGCCACGAAATGTTTTGCAACATCTTCCTGTTTAGCCGATTTTAAAAACCAAGCTTTGATAGTTTCAGAATTAGTTAAAGTTTCCTGCGTGGTAAAAGTTTTAGAAACAATTACAAATAAGGTAGTTTCCGGATTTAGTTTTTTGATGATTTCATTTACGTGATCTCCATCAACATTCGATGCAAAATGTACATTCAAATGATTTTTATAATACTGTAATGCTTCAACTGCCATTACCGGTCCTAGATCTGAACCGCCAATACCAATATTAACAATGTCAGTAAATGGTTTTCCTGTATATCCTGTTCTTTTTCCTGAAGTTACTTCTTCTGTAAATGATTTTACTTTGTTTTTTACAGCATAAACTTCCGGCACTACATTCACACCATCCACATTGATCACAGCCGATTCTTTGGCACGCAAAGCAGTATGCAAAACTGCTCTGTTCTCTGTTTGGTTAATAATTGCTCCGCCAAAATAATCAGCAATAGCATTCTTCAAACCTGTTTCGTTTGCCAGTTCAAGTAACAAATCAATTGTCTCTTGGCTAATTCTGTTTTTAGAATAATCAACTAAAAAATCGTTCCATTTCAAATGAAACTTTTCTGTTCTCGATTCGTCAGCATTAAACATAGCTGCCATCGAAGCATTTTGTATTTCAGTATAGTGTGCCTGCAATTTTTTCCAAGCAGAAGTATCGGTTGGGTTTATTGTATTTAAAGCCATTTTATTCTTATTTTTTTATGTTGTGCAAATTTACTGAAATAAGTTTGAATGGACTAAAATCAGGCAATTATATCACACTATAATGTCAAAAAATAAAAATAAATTAACATAGTCATACAATCCAAAAAATGGGATTTGCCAATAATATTAAGGAGCAGAAAGATTGGGCATTTTTAGGACATATGGAACCTGCTCTACGCTTTATCTTTTTATCTCGTCCCAAAAAAAAGAGGAGACAAAAGGATATCGCTTCGATAAGGGCAAAAAGGAAAGATTAGGCTTATTTGCCATTATTTAAAGCTAAAGCAAAAAAAACAAAAAAAAATCTTGTTTTACTACAAATTAGAAACACTGTCCAGCTCAAATTTCAAAGGCTCTATTTTCTTCAAGAATCTTTCTTTGTTTTTCGGGTTCATAGGTTCACCATTAGGTAATTTTAGTCTCAAAGCATCGACTTGAACTCCGTTTTTCCAAAAACGGTAACATACGTGCGGTCCGCTTGCCAGTCCCGTACTTCCCACCAAACCGATAGTCTGCCCTTGATTTACATGCTGTCCGCGTCTTACTAATATTCGTGACATGTGTAAATATTGAGTCGAGTAGACCTTATTATGTTTCACTTTTACAAAATTTCCATTACCCGCTGTATAACCAGTCTGCTCTACAGTTCCTGCAGCAGTTGATGAAATAGGCGTTCCATAAGGCGCAGCATAATCAGTTCCTTTGTGCGCTTTCCAGATCTGCTGCACAGGATGAAAACGATTAGAACTAAAATGAGAGGTAATGTGGCTAAACTTGATTGGCGTTTTGAGAAAGAAATTCTTCAGTGTTTTTCCGTCTTCATCATAATAATCCATACTGCCAGAGCCTTGATTTTGCTCAAATGGGAAAGCATAAATAATTTTACCTTTATACTCAAAAAAAGCTGCCTGCAGACTATCAACACCATCATAAATAGAATCATTGATATAACGTTCGGTAAAAGTCAAGCCAAAACGATCACCTTTTTTAACTTTAAAGAAATCGATAGACCAAGCAAAAATCTTAGAAATTTTACTGGCCAATGCTCCTTCAACTTTTGCATTTTCCAATGTTTCGGATAATGAGCCTTTTAATACACCACCAATAGTCCGGCGTTTTAATGTTAACGGTTTTGTCTTTTTGGAAGCCTTTGCAATAGAATCCCTCAAATCCACCACATAATAATGAAGCGCATCTGGCTGATAGATAAAAACATTTAGAGAGTTTGTCTTGTTTTTGGAACGGAGTAATGTGTACTTTTTATTGATTCTAATGATGCGTACATCAAATGTATCTTTTACCTGAGCTACAATATCGAACACTTTTTTATCACCAATATTTTGATTTTCCAGAATACTTCCAAATGTATCTCCAGGCTTTACAGAATCCTGAACCACATTAAAATCTGAAAATTTAAATCCAAAATCACTTTTCTTAGATTTAGGAATCACTTGATTTTCTATAACTTCCTTTTCTTTATTACAAGAAAGCAAGGAAAAAAGCACTGCTACAACTACAATTATCTTTTTCAAGTTATCTCTTTTTATCTTTTAGTTTTCTACACCCCAATTAGCCAATTCTTCGTCACTCCACAACTCAGGAAAGAAAATCCTTCTTTGGTATCTGGGATGCATATATTTTTTCCAATCACTTCCGCCGGTAGCCTCTCCATCTCCTTTACCGTTATCAATATATTTTCTGGCAGCATTTAAATGCCCCATAACCCAAGTAACGTTTACTGTATGATCATAATGGCGCATAGCCTTTACTAATTCGGGATTTTCACGGTCAGCATCGGGTAGCTGCTTGAATTTCTGCCAAAGGTTAATCGTGTTGTATTCCTTCATCTGCGTTATAAATGAGGCTTTATATTTTCGTTCAAATTCTAACAGCAAATAAGACTTCTCACCAGTTTGATGATCTTTTCCTGCGGCTTGCCAATACATATGATCCAAGGCGTGTTCATAAGGTGTATTCCTGTCAATAGTGGCACGAAAACGGTAATCAATAAGATTAATTAAGTCAGTTGAAGCAATCTCTATCATTCGGTACTGCGCACTTTGAAAACCGCTTGCAGGTGTCAGCGTATTTCTAAACTTCATGTATTGCTCAACTTCCATTCCGTCACCCATAATATCAAAAGAAGTAGTAAGCATATCGAAGTAACGGCTGATTCTCATTAATCTTTCGGCAAAAAAAGCTGTTGTCAATTTTTCAGCATAGGAAATCTGATGCATTTCCCAAAGTATCATTTTAAAGAGCAGTTCATTGACCTGATGATACATGATAAAAACCATTTCATCCGGAAGCGTTGTTCTCTGAATCTGCAGATTCAATAACGCATCTGTTTGAATATAATCCCAATATGTTATTGGTTTTGACCAAAGCAGTCCTTCGAGGTGCGTCTCTGTTTTTTGGTTTATAGCTATAAATTTTTGATCAATTTCATCCAAAATTGATGCTGTGGTATCATTTATTGTCATTTTGATTTTACTTTAAACGGATTATTCAATCCTTTGTATTCTTCCAAATCGGCTTTGAGAGCCCCTACCAAAAGACTCGCTTTTATCCTAAGCGGTATCTTATTATAGTCGTCTGAAATCCAAATTGTTAAACTTTCCTCTTCTTTAAATATACGGCCAGACTGCACCAAAGGTCTAAAAATCATGGTAGAAACGATTCCAAATTTAGTTTTAATATCTTCTCTACCTATGAATTTTAACTTAAATTTTGTAATCTCACCATCAAAAAACATATCGATAATAACAGATTCGCCTGCTTTAATTTTATTGATATTGGGATAATTGCGCAGATAATAAAATGACGAGAGAATATCCTGTGCGTTTTTAGGGAAGTCGAAGGCCTTTTCTGTTTTGTGCTTATAATCTTTTACCAATATTCTATTGGTACGCTGATTAAAGAATCCCTCCTGATTTTTGGTATAACCACCTTCATTTATTTTTCGGACATACCGATATGGATTTCGGGTGTCCTTATCTATATAGCTCTCGTAAACATCTTCAACTTCAAAAAAGAATTTGGTCATACCTGTAGAAAAGCCTTTTCCTACAACATGAAAAACAGGCTGACCGCTTAGCGTTTCATCCTTGACTTCGAGCGTTGCATAACCCGCATTCAAAAGTCCATAATGCACTCTAAACTTAAAGAATTCTCCACTAGCAAAGGCTTCCTCTTTTTGTGTATCGAAACCTAGAGTGGTAATCACTAGCAAGAAAATTATAATTTTTTTCATTGGATTCGATATATTGCAAAAATAGTACCAAATGTATTAAAACAAAAAAACTCAGTCAAATTAATGACTGAGTTTTTATGCTATTAACTAACCAAAAAACTATAAATTATGAAAATTTATATGAAACTAAGAAGGAAACCACCCCTTCCTGATTTGCGAGTGCAAAGATATGCTATCAATCAACGTTTTTTTATCAAAAAGTCAAGTTTAACACAACATTTGCAATTTTAAGGGTTACTTAACTATTATTTTTTTTGATAATGCAAAAATAATTCAATTTTACAAAGTTCCTCGCAATTCCTGTTCGCGCTCTATTGACTCAAAAAGCGCTTTAAAGTTCCCCGCACCAAAACCTTTGGCCCCCATTCGCTGAATTATTTCAAAAAATAAAGTGGGACGATCCTGAACAGGTTTTGTAAAAATCTGCAGTAAATAACCGTCTTCATCAGCATCAACCATTATGGCCAGTTTTTCTATTTCGTTCAAATCTTCTTTCATGACATCCATGTGCACACCCAATCTTTCAGGTATAGCCTCATAATAAGCGTGAGGAGGAGGTGATAAAAACTCTACTCCTCTCGCTTTTAACTCCGAAACTGTTTTTATAATATCATCTGTAGCGATGGCGATGTGCTGAATCCCAGGACCACCATAGAAATCCAAGTATTCTTCGATTTGTGATTTTTTCTTTCCTTCAGCTGGTTCGTTTATTGGAAATTTGATTCTGCCGTTTCCGTTTGACATTACTTTACTCATCAAAGCTGAATATTCTGTGTTGATTTGTTTATCATCAAAAGAAAGGAAATTTACAAAACCCATTACATCTTCATAGAATTTTACCCAAGTGTTCATTTCGTTCCAGCCCACATTTCCAACCATGTGATCTATATATTTTAACCCTGTCGGTTCCGGATTGTAATCAGATTTCCATTCTCTGTATCCTGGCAGGAAAACACCGTTGTAATTTTTTCGTTCTACAAAAATATGAACCGTTTCACCATATGTATAGATTCCTGAACGAATTACTTCACCAAATTCATCCTGCTCCACTGTTGGCTCCATAAAAGAACGGGCACCACGCTTCATTGTTTCTTCATAAGCGCTTCGGGCATCTTCTACCCAAAGTGCAGCAACTTTTACCCCGTCTCCGTGTTTTTTCAGATGGTCATGAATAGGCGAATCCTGCGTTAAAGGAGTGGTCAAGACAATTCGGATTTTGTCTTGTTTCAGCACATAAGAAGTTCTGTCTTTTACTCCTGTTTCCAGCCCAGCATAGGCCAATGACTGATAACCAAAAGCGGTTTTATAATAATGTGCCGATTGTTTTGCGTTACCTACGTAGAATTCTACATAATCGGTTCCCAAAAGCGGAAGGAAATCCTGCGCCCCTTCGAATATTTTCTCTAATCCGTATTCTACTGATTTTATTTCTTTTGACATGATGTTTATTTGTTTAATCGGTTAATTTGATTAACCGAAATGTTGTTGATTACTCTAAAGCCCTAGCCCTGATAGAAGTGAAAATCCTTTTATTTTTTTCTTTAAAAAATAAAAGATTGCAACGAATAGCAGGAAATAGCTCCTAATTAATATGAAATATTTTTAAATTGATATAAAGAACGTGATATACTAAGTGAGATTAGCTAACGCTCCGTTCGCTTCGCTCGGGTGCTTCGCTCCTCGCAATGACTATTCTACCCAAGATTTATAGTATTGTCCATCGTCTATTCCCATAGCTTCTTCGGTTACCATAAGAGGACGGAAAGTATCGACCATTACAGCCAATTCCTGCGTTTCTTTGTGTCCGATACTGCGTTCCATTGCACCTGGAGCAGGCCCGTGGGGAATTCCTTTTGGATGCAGTGTAATGTGTCCCTGCTCAATATTGTTACGGCTCATGAAATCGCCATCTACATAATACAGTACCTCGTCACTGTCAATATTGCTATGATTGTAGGGCGCCGGAATTGCTTTTGGGTGGTAATCGTAAAGTCTTGGTACGAATGAACAAACCACGAAAGTTCCCGTTTCGAAAGTTTGATGAACCGGTGGCGGCTGATGCACACGCCCCGTTATAGGTTCAAAATTGTGAATACTGAAACCGTACGGAAAATTGTAACCGTCCCAACCCACCACGTCAAAAGGATGCGTGGCGTAAACCACTTCGTGAATCATTCCTTCTTTTTTCATTTTGATGACAAAATCGCCTTTTTCGTCATGCGATTCTAATTCGTTTGGCAAAATAAAATCACGCTCGCAGAACGGCGAATGTTCCAAATGCTGTCCAGATGCGTTTTTATATCTCTTTGGGGTGTAAAACGGAGAATGCGATTCTACATAAAACAGACGGTTTTCTTCTGAATCAAATTCGATTTGATAAATAATGCCCCTCGGAATAATCAGATAATCACCATATTCGAAAGGGATATTTCCCAGCATCGTACGGAGTTTTCCTTTGCCTTTGTGAATGAAAATCATTTCGTCTGCATCGGCATTTTTATAGAAATAGGAAGTCAATGATTTTCTGGGCGCAGCCAGTCCTATGATGCAGTCTTTATTGAGTAACATGGCTTTGCGGCTGTCTAAAAAATCATCTTCAGCTTTTAATTCAAAGCCTTTCAGTAATAACGATTTTATGTTTTTCCCAATGGCTATTTTGGGTTCAACAGAATATGATTTTAGTATTTCTTTGACCTGAGTGGGTCTGTGAATGTGATAAGACAGCGAAGAATTCCCATGAAAACCCTCTGTTCCAAAGAGTTGTTCGTAATACAAACCTCCATTTGGTTTTTCAAACTGGGTGTGTCTTTTTGGAGGAATATTTCCTAGTTTATGATATATTGGCATAACAATTTAAATTAGATAATAGTACAATTCGTTAAAATCCGAAGCGTCAAATAGTTTTGTCATTTTTAAAACAAAACTTTGATAAACACAATCAAGTATTCAATTCTTTGACAATACACAAAGGATTATAAATCCTTATAAAATCACTCTGGATTTCTTTTGATTAAGAATTGAAGATACTCTAATAAACCCGTCCAATTTGTTTTCATAATTACAAATGTCGTAATTTAATTTAATAAAAAATACAAATTAAAAAATAAATCCAACAGAAAACCAAAGATAAGAATTTGAGATTTCCGGTGACCAGGAATATTTTACTTCGATTGGTCCAATTACGGTTTCTAATCCATAGCCTAAAGCATAACCTGAATATTTGGGCAGTGAAATCCAATTGATTGACTGGTAAAGATTGTCTTCGAGATTTGCATAATTGGCCGAAAAATTAATATGATTCTTTTTAAAAACTTCATAGTCAAATGTGACAGTTGTTTCCAGATAACTGTTTCCAGAAATGCTTAAAAAATCATATCCATAGAAATACTTTAAATTATTTGGACTGCTAAATCCATATCCGCCTAAAAGAAAATCAAAATAAGGCATGCCTTTTTCTCCAATGGTTATTCCTGCCTCGGCTTGAAGCTTAATGGTTGCGTTTTTAAAAACAGTCTTGGCAATTCCGGCTTCACTGCTTATTATAAAAAAAGGAGAAAAAATTTCATCCCTCTCTGAAGAAAACATATAAAACTTTGGGTTACCAGAGAAATACCA
Source organism: uncultured Flavobacterium sp. (assembly GCA_963511475.1). Classification (GTDB taxonomy): domain Bacteria; phylum Bacteroidota; class Bacteroidia; order Flavobacteriales; family Flavobacteriaceae; genus Flavobacterium. The sequence goes on along the minus strand of CAUPJC010000015.1, from coordinate 51,127 downwards.
CCCTTTTTTTGGGAAATATTTATCGTCGTAGGAATCATATTTAATATATCCGAAAGCACTGCCATAAGTACTTTTTGTAATATTTGAATCTAAATCGAGCGTCTCTGAGGAAATGTCCAGATATTCAAACTCGGCACCAACACCAATAAGGAATTTATGTGCAAATACAGATTGAATGTATAGTTGATTTGACAAGTTTAAATAATCGATATTTATAGAATTTATTCCATTAATATTATACGTTATTACACTAACAGGGACATTCTTGTTGAATTGGCTAAGCTGTGATTTGAAACCATAACTCAGCTGAAATCCATTATCAATATAGTAGTCAAAATAATACCTTAAATTATCTCCCAAAACCAAATCGGCAGATAAAAAGTCATTTTTAAAAAATGTTTTTTTATTGGTAATATTAGCCAAAACTCCACTCTTATACAAACCGTCATAATGCAACGCAAATTTTAAATTTGTTTTTACAGAACTTTCAGCCAATGTGAGAACCAAATCATCATCTTCTCCATTTTTATCAAAATAATAACTTACATTACTAAAATTCTGTGTAGCATTAAGGTTATTTATTCCTGTTTCCAAATCTCGGAAACTTATTTTAGACTTGGGTTTAAAATTTAATTTACCAATGATATAATCCCTTGAATAATTTTTGAGTTCATTTACTTTAATATCTGCAATACTCAAGCTGTCGGTTTCAACTTTCAATCTGGGTTTATGATATGGATTTGACTTATCTGCCAAAAGATCTATTTTTTCATATATCGAAAAAGTGGCGTCTTCTCCCTTTTTGATAATTTCGGCGGCTTTTTCAAAAGACACTACTCCGTAGCTTTTCACATCAGGTTTTATGTAAATTTCAGTCAGGTTTGCATTTGTTTTCATCCGTTCAATCATCTGCAGATTGGTAATTTGAAAGAAAACTTTTGAGGCACTTCTTAACTCGTCTTTATTAAGCAGACCCGACTGCACATCGACTCCTATTATTATATCAGCACCCATATTTCGAACTTCGTCTATGGGATAATTATTAATTACGCCACCATCAATAATAAGATTATTATCAATAATTACAGGTGCAAAGATGGAAGGCAAAGAGGAGCTTCCTGTTATGGCCTGCGCCAATATTCCTTTATTAAAAACGACTTGTTCACCCAGAGCAATATTGGTACCAACACATAAAAAAGGAATAGGCAGTTCGTTAAAATCCCGAACATGCCTAACAGGTAATGTCAAACGGCTCAACAAATTGAAATTATACATCCCTTTAGACAATGCTTCGGGTGTACCAATACTGAATTTATTGAACGGAAGTAACAAAGCGTACAGCTCATCATTTCGTTTTTCATAAAAATTTTTAGAAGATCGGGGAATAAAGTCATTAATAACATTACTAAAATTAGTAGTACCAATAATCGAATCGATTTGTTTTGCGTTGTACCCTATAGCATAAAGCCCTCCTATGACTGCTCCCATACTGGTTCCGCCAATGTAGTCAATTTTTATTCCGGCATCTTCCAATACATTTAAAACTCCTATATGCGCAAATCCTTTAGCTCCTCCTCCACTTAGCACCAAGCCAATTTTAGGTCTTTTGAGTGCGTCTTGTGAAAATGAATTGAAACCAGTAAAAAACAAGAGAATAATAATCAGTATTCTATACATAAGGGGCACATTACTTAGTTTTGTAAAAGTCGGTAATTTTTTTGGCTTTTGATACACCTACAACATCGGAAATCTCTTTTTCAGTAGCTAATTTTAATCTTTTAACACTTTTAAAATGCTGGATTAATGTGAGCATTGTTTTTTCGCCAATTCCGGGGATACTTTCTATAGAAGAATTCAATGCTGATTTGCTTCTTTTGTCCCGATGAAACGTAATTCCAAAACGGTGCGCTTCGTTTCGTAATTGCTGAATGACTTTAAGCGTTTCCGACCTTTTATCCAAATACAAAGGAACAGAATCTTCTGGATAAAATAACTCTTCCAGCCTTTTGGCAATTCCTATAATAGCTATTTTACCGCGTAATCCCAAAGCATCTATGCTTTTTAAAGCTGATGACAGCTGTCCTTTTCCTCCATCAATAATAATCAGATTAGGCAACGGTTCGTTTTCATCCAATAATCTTTTATAACGGCGATAAACAATTTCTTCCATCGAAGCAAAATCGTCTGGACCAACCACGGTTTTGACATTAAAATGGCGATAATCTTTTTTACTGGCTTTTCCATCTTTAAATACTACGCAGGCAGCAACAGGATTTGTCCCTTGTATGTTCGAGTTGTCAAAACATTCAATATGTCTGGGTTCTACAGGCAGACGCAAATCGCTTTTCATTTGCGCCATAATCCTATTGGTATGGCGGTCTGGATCCACTATCTGCAATTGTTTTAGCTGTTCGATTCTGTAAAACTTAGCATTGCGGATCGATAAATCCAATATCTGTTTTTTGTCTCCTAATTGCGGTACGGTAATTTTTATCTGTTCGCCCAAATCTACTTCAAACGGAACGATAACTTCCTTGGACAATAACTGAAAACGCTCCCGCAATTCTATTATTGCCAATTCCAGTAATTCTTCATCCGTTTCCTCCAGTTTTTTCTTGATTTCCATCGTATGAGATCGAATGATTGAACCGTGCGAAATCTGCAGAAAATTGACAAAAGCCACACTTTCGTCCGAAACTATAGAAAAGACATCAATATTGGTAATCTTTGGATTTACAATGGTAGAACGCGATTGGTAATTTTCGAGAATTTGAATCTTTTCTTTTATTTTTTGCGCCTCTTCATACTTCATGTCTTGCGCCAAACTAGTCATAAGGCGCTTGAAATCTTTCATGCTCTCTTTGAAATTCCCTTTAAGAATTTCACGAATGGCATCGACTTGCTTTTGGTAATTATCTAATGTTTCATAGCCCTCACACGGCCCTTTACAATTGCCGATATGAAATTCCAAACACACTTTAAATTTTCCGCTGTCTATGTTACTTTTACTCAAATCGAAATTGCAGGTTCGCAACGGATAAAGTTCTTTTATTAACTCCAGAATTGTATGAACGGTCTTGAAATTCGTGTAAGGACCAAAATATTCCGATCCGTCTTTGACCATTCTTCTGGTAGAAAATATTCGTGAAAAGGGTTCTTTCTTAATACAAATCCAAGGGTAAGTTTTATCATCCCGCAACAAAACATTGTATCGGGGCATGAGTGTTTTTATCAGATTGTTTTCTAATAAAAGTGCATCAGTTTCTGTAGGAACAACGATGTGCTTGATGGTTACAATTTTCTTAACCAGCACATTGGTTTTAGCCGTATCGTGGATTTTGTTAAAATAAGAGGAAACTCTTTTTTTTAAATTCTTGGCTTTGCCCACATATAAAATTTTCCCTTCCTTATCATAATACTGGTATACGCCGGGACCATCGGGCAGGGTTTGTATTTGCAGGGCTAAAGTTGGATTGGTCATTTTTTAAAAAGCTTCTGGGAATTAATTCTTTGAAGTAAAGAAATCCCAATTTTCCATTTTTTCAAAATTACAAATAACAATCAAGTAAACCAATATCATTTTTCTAATGCCAAATAAATAATTCCTATCAATTCAACACAAACCGTTTTTATTCATGCCTTTATAAACAAAAAAGTCTTTTAAAAAAATAATGAGTTACTTTCCATTTTTTGGTATTTTCAAATGCTCTTTGAGTAAGTAAATTCCTTGTTTAAATTAAAAATGATATATTTACAAAATAACACAATTTGTTCCCACACTGATAAAATAAATATGAAACATATAATAGCATTACATTTATTTTTTATCTGCGGATTCACATACGCACAAGACTTTCAAATTAGCAAAATAATAGTTGATAAAAACACCAAAACTCCGTTAGAGAATGTAAGCGTGTTTAATGAAAATGACTACTCAACCACAAATACAGAAGGAAAATTTGCTTTTGTTTCTCAAAAAAACGAAATCAATTTGAATTTATTCGGCTATAATTCGATAAAAACAACTTTTGACAAACTAAAGAGCAACAATGATACCATTTTTATGGAAACTAAAGCCACACAATTACAAGAAGTTATTGTGAGTAACGCTGGCCCATATATGAAAAAGGTGTACGACAAATTTCAAGATAATCTCCTTCAAAATTATACCGTAGACTTTTTTTTAAGAAACGTATTTAAGAAAGACAAGGTCAACATTCTTTTACAGGATATCTATGCTCGGGAAAATCAAAACAAAACCTGGAAAAAAGATTTATCTGTTGAGATTTTGAATATGAGAAAAACGAGTGTCTTTGATAAAAAAGACAATATAAGTTTTGGATTTCCAAATTTTGATGACCTCTTTTCCAATGTGCTTCCCCAAATTGACAAATGCAGTTTTACCGAAATACCTTTTAATGACAGCGAGTTTAAGAAAATAGTATTTGAGTCCAATGAAAAAGACCAATCGGGACAAATCCAGAAGGGCTATTTCATTATTAACCGTAAAGATTATGCTGTAGTGGAATATACTCAATCATTCATTGATGATCCCGAAAAAGTTCCTTATAAAAACCTTTCGAGAGGAAAATACAGAACCACAAAATTGGATAAATTTGTTCAATATACCAAAGATACAAAGTCAAACAAATATTATCAAAGCAATTTAAAACTTGATAATCAAGTAGATGTAATAGTGTACAAAATCTCCGAAAATCCTTTTAATTTTGATTTTACAATGGATTTTTTTGTAACAAACACTCCATCAAACGAAAAAATAAATGCCAATTTTTCAACCAGCAAAGATGTTTTCAGAGCAAAATTCCCTTATTCCCAACAGTTTTGGAACAATCAAAATCAATTGCCGTTGACTAAAGAGCTGGAGGAGTTTTTAAAATCAGTAAATGAGAAAAAAGATAGAACTAAAGAGTTTGAAATAATAAGTAATTTTTAGGACAATGCGTTGATTTAATTTAAGTCGATAAGTTGCTATCTTTTCAATACCAAATAAATAATTTCTATATTTAGATTTTATTTTAAAACATGAAAAACTCAAAACCGTTAGTCATTTTTGGCGAAAGCGTTTTGCCTGGAGAAAGTAAAACGATTCAGCTGGAAATTGCCCGATTGCACACCACTACCAAACTGACAATTCCGATTATTATAAGACGTTCAAAAACTGAAGGTCCTGTCGTGCTTTTTTCGGGAGGGATTCACGGTGATGAATTTAACGGCATCGAAATCGTAAGACAGCTCATTAGTAAAAAAATAAACAAACCAAAAAAAGGCACGATCATTTGCATTCCTATCATAAACATTTATGGATTTATTAATAAATCCCGAGATTTCCCGGATGGAAGAGATTTGAATAGAGTATTTCCAGGAAGCAGAAAAGGATCACTGGCCAGCCGTTTTGCGTATCATATCATAACCGAAATCATGCCGCTTATCGATTATGCCGTCGATTTTCACGCTGGAGGTGCCAGTAGATTTAACGCCCCGCAGATCAGGCTTACGCCAAATAACCCCAATACAAAACTGCTTGCCGATGCTTTTAATGCACCTTTTACTTTGTACTCAAAAAATATAGCTGGCTCTTTCAGAAGTTCCAGTGAAAAATTAAACATAAAAATGCTGCTGTTCGAGGGCGGAAAGTCATTAGATATTAATCACGAAGTGGCTCAGGAAGGCATTAATGGAGTCAAACGCCTTTTAAAACATTTGGACATGCTGGATCTAAAACATTATGCTCCTCCACAAAAAAAGCCAACAATTTATATTGAAAAATCAGGTTGGTTACGCGCCAAATGTTCCGGTTTATTAATAGACAATAACCTGGTTGGACAGTTCGTAAAAAAAGGAACAGTATTAGGAATGATAACCGATCCTTTTGGAAAATTTGAACGAAAAATCAAAGCTCCAAATGATGGTTATATTCTCAATGCCAACCACTCACCTATTGTATATCAAGGAGATGCTATCTATCATCTTTCGAATACTGCTGAAGAAGACAGCGAGTAAAACCTAACAAATATCATATTTTTTTCTAGTCAATACTCTTATTTTTGAATAAAAATAATGAGATTATGCTGTATTGGAAAAAGTTATCCCAAAAAGAAAGACAAGCCCGAATTGAAAAAGCATTAGAGGAAAATGTCAATTTTACCCTTGACACTTCGCTGGGCTATCCTGCCTCCAAACTGGACAGTAAAGTATATTATGAAGAAGCATCATTCTTGGCAGACGCACCTACTTTAAAGACGTATGTTGCCAATCCAAACCATATTGGGTGTCATACACTGGGGACTTCAGAAAAAGCATTCAAGGGAACTCAGGAAATGGAGCGCGAAGTTCTAGATGTACTCGCAGTAGACGTTTTTAAAGCACAGCCTAAATCGTATGACGGATACATTTCTCCTGGCGGTACCGAAGCTAATATTCAGGCCATTTGGATGTACCGCAATTATTTTAGCTATCAACTTGGTGCTAATCCTTATGAAATAGCCATTTTAGCATCCGAAGACACTCATTATTCTATCCCAAAAGCAGCTAACATACTGATGCTGGATTTGCTAAAAGTTCCTGTAGATTTCCAAACAAGAGAAATTGATACTTTTCAGTTGGAAAACATCATTATTAAAGCCAAAAAGAGAGGAAAAAAATATTTCATTGTAATCTCGAATATGGGAACTACCATGTTTGGGAGTATTGACAATCCTAATGACTATATTCAGGTCTTAGAAAAACATCATCTAATTTATAAAATTCATCTTGATGCTGCCTACGGAGGTTTTATTTATCCTTTTAGTGATAAGGAAAGTGAACTGAATTTTGAGAACCCAAAAATCAGTTCAATAACAATTGATGCTCACAAAATGCTGCAGGCTCCGTATGGCACGGGTATTTTTCTGTGCCGAAAAGGATTAATCGAAAATGTTTTGACTAAAGAAGCCGAATATATTGAAGGAATGGATCTGACCCTTTGCGGCAGCCGGTCTGGATCTAATGCTGTAGCTGTCTGGATGATTTTGTTCACCTATGGGCCATTTGGCTGGTGCGAAAAAGTTCGTGTACTGCAAATGAGAACGCAGTGGTTATGCGATCAATTGGACGAATTAAAAATTGCCTATTATAGAGAACCGTTTATGAATATTGTCGCAATTCAGTCGCAATTCATAAAAAAATATTTGGTTAAAAAATATGATTTGGTGCCCCAAAAACACAATGGTGATAATTCATGGTATAAAATTGTGATTATGGATCATGTAGAAGTAGATCATTTGAGTACTTTTATAACCGATCTAAAAAAGGAATCACTGTATGCTGAAAAAGGAATTAAGACAGAAGTATAAAGCGTTACGAAACGGCCTCTCGGAAATTGAAATTGAAGAAAAGAGTCTGGCTATTGCCAATGAAATCCTGAAACTTCCTATTTGGGATAAAACCTATTTTCATGTTTTTCTGCCTATCGAAGAACAAAAGGAAGTCAATACCGAATTTATACTGCATCTGCTGTCTGGAAAAGATAAAGAAATTGTGATTTCGAAAAGTGATTTCGCAACCCGAAACATGACTCATTTTCTTTTGACCGATAATACCAAAATAAAGAAAAACGAATACAATATCCCAGAACCTATTGACGGACTCGAAGTTCCTGCGACAAAAATTGATGTGGTTTTTGTTCCTCTTTTGGCTTTTGACAAAAAAGGAAACCGCGTGGGTTATGGTAAAGGGTTTTATGACAAATTCCTAGCCGAATGCAAATCCCAAACCATTAAAATCGGTCTGTCTTTCTTTGAACCCGAAGAACTCATATTGGATGTTTTTGAGAGTGATATATTATTGGATTATTGTGTTATGCCAAGCAGTGTTTCTGAATTTTAGTTTATAAGCAGTACCTTTGTCTTTATACAACTTAAATTATGAAAATGTTTAAAATCCCAAAATTTACAACCCAAATCCTTACTATGCTGTTAGCTATTTCATTAACAAACTGCAGTATTCAGACAGGAACACATAAAACTACTACTAAAACAAAAAAAGTTCCTCCTGGGCAAGCAAAGAAAGTTGCTGGAGCAAAAAGCGCCAAAAATTATGCTCCTGGACATAATAAATAATTAATACTGAGAGGCTGTCTATAAAAGTTCCGCTTTTTTGTTTTATGGAGAAGACAAAATAAGTTTCAGATTTATCAAAACTTAGAAAATTAAAAAAATCTTTCAAACAATTACTGACTACAAATTATCTTGAGTTACGACCGCAAGAGGGATAGCGCCAAATTACCGAAGTAATGGCAATAGCCCGACCGCAATAAAAAATGGGGCAACTAAGCGATACCGAGAAGCCCCATTTTTTATTGTGGTCTTGCCCAAATCATTCTTAAATGAAATGGAAACAAAATACTAAAGATCCTTATGAAATGCTTTTTTGTTGAATACGATTAAAATTCCAACTCCTGTTGAAATAGCCATATCGGCAACATTGAAAATGGCATTGAAAAAAGTAAAATTACGTCCGCCAAAATAAGGAATCCATTCCGGCATTGGGTAATCTTTTATAAAAGGAAAATAAAACATATCTACTACCTGCCCATTTAACCATGTTCCATAAGGTTTGTCTGCAAATAATGTAGCTAACTGCTGATGGCTGTCATCGAATATTACTCCGTAAAATACGGAATCGATTATATTTCCTAATGCGCCTGCAAATATCAGGGCAATAGCAACAATAAGGTAATTGGAACTTTTCTTTCTCTCTACAGCATCCCACAGCCAGTATCCAATTCCTGTTACAGCAAAAAGTCTAAAAACTGTTAAGATTAATTTTCCGTATTCTCCTGGTATTTTTGTTCCCCAAGCCATACCTTCATTTTCGATAAAATGAATCTGGAACCAATTGAATACAGGAACCTCTTCTCCTAAAATGAAATTTGTTTTTACATAAATTTTAGATACCTGATCTACCAACAATATAAGAACAATAAGGAAATATGCTTTGACTAATGACATCTATAAATTTTTTAACGGCGTAAAAGTAATAAATTAAGAAAAAAAAACGCTCCTAAAGGAGCGTTAATTATTGTGGTATAAAGACTTTTTATCTCTGAAGATTTTTTGCCTCGATGCTCATTGTTGCATGAGGAACAATTTTTAGTCTTTCTTTTCCAATTAATTTTCCGGTGATTCTACAAACACCGTACGTTTTGTTTTCTACTCTAAATAAAGCACTCTTCAAATCCCGTATAAACTTTTCCTGACGAATTGCTAGCTGTGAGTTAGCTTCTTTTGACATGATTTCACTGCCTTCTTCAAATGCTTTAAACGTGGGAGATGTGTCATCCGTACCATTGTTAAGGTCATTCATGTAGGCGCTTTTAATCAAATCTAAATCGGCTTGAGCCTTTACGATTTTGTTCTGAATGATTTCCTTGAACTCTGCTAAATCAGCGTCAGAGTATCTTGCAACTTCATCTACCATAATACTAATTTTTTGTAATTATTATACTTGTTGTTATTCCATCAAAATCAATTTCCGTGCCATTCTCTATAATTTCTTCAAAAACAAGCATTTCTGTCAGAGTTTCTGATTTTATATAGTCTTCATTGGCCTTTACTGCTATTTCCAAAGCATCATTATTTTGCAAATGAACTTTAATTTTATCTGTCACCTCAAATCCAGCATCTTTACGGATGTTTTGAATTCTATTTACTAACTCTCTCGCGATTCCTTCTTGTTTTAATTCAGGAGAGATTGTAATATCCAACGCAACCGTTATTCCATTTGAATTTGCAACGAGCCATCCTTCGATATCTTGTGACGATATCTCTACGTCTTCTAGTGATAAAAGTACGCTATTTCCAGCAATTACAATGGCTAGCGAGCCTTCCTTATCAAATTGTGAGATTTGTTCTGCAGACAAATTTTGTATCTCTTTGGAAATCAATCCCATATCTTTCCCGAAACGAGGCCCTAAAGCCTTGAAATTAGGCTTAATCTGCTTAATCAAAATACCCGAAGCATCGTCCAAAAGTACGATTTCTTTAACGTTTACCTCTGCTTTTATAAGGTCAGAAACGGCTTCAATTTCAAGTCTTTGATTCTCGTCAAGTACTGGAATCATTACCTTTTTCAGTGGCTGACGTACCTTAATCATCTCCTTCTTTCTTAGTGATAAAACAAGAGAAGAAATGGTCTGCGCTTTCTGCATTTTGCTCTCTAACATTTTATTAACATACTTTTCAACTGAACCCGGAAACTGTGCCAAATGTACTGACTCAAAATTTTCGGTCTGTGTTGCTCCTGTTAAATCTTTGTAAAGTTTATCCATAAAGAAGGGAGCAATAGGCGCGCCCAGTTTACTTATGGTTAACAAACAAGTATAAAGTGTTTGGTAAGCTGCAATTTTATCTTGTGCATATTCACCTTTCCAGAAACGACGACGACATAAACGAACGTACCAGTTACTTAAATTTTCTTGAACAAACTCAGATATGGCACGAGCCGCTTTTGTAGGTTCATAATCATCATAAAAACCATCTACATCGGCAACTAAAGTATTCAATTCCGAAATAATCCATTGATCAATTTCTGGTCTTTCGTTTAACGGAATTTCAGCTTCTGCATATTTGAATCCATCAATATTGGCATATAAACTAAAAAACGAATACGTATTATACAACGTTCCGAAGAACTTGCGTCGCACCTCAGCAATTCCTTCTAAATCAAATTTTAAGTTGTCCCAAAGATTCGCATTCGAAATCATGTACCAACGTGTAGCATCTGGACCATATTCTTTTAAAGTTTCAAAAGGATCGGCTGCATTTCCTAGACGCTTGGACATTTTTTGCCCGTTTTTGTCTAGAACCAAACCGTTTGAAACTACATTTTTATATGCTATTTTATCAAAAACTAAAGTCCCGATTGCGTGCAAAGTATAAAACCAACCACGAGTTTGATCTACTCCTTCGGCAATGAAATTTGCTGGAAAGTCTTTGTTATCGTCTATTTTGTCTTTGTTTTCAAATGGATAATGCCACTGTGCATAAGGCATTGCGCCTGAGTCAAACCAAACGTCGATCAAATCAGATTCACGCTTCATTGGTTTTCCAGAAGCCGAAACTAAAGTTATTTGATCCACTACATTTTTATGCAAATCAATCAAATCATAGTTTGTTTCGTCCATATTTCCAATTACAAAACCTTTGAAAGGATTTTCTTTTTGGAAACCTGCTGCGATTGATTTTTCAATTTCGTTGTATAATTCTTCAACAGAACCAATAAGCATTTCTTCTGTACCTTCTTCGTTTCTCCAAATTGGCAATGGAATTCCCCAAAAACGAGAGCGCGATAAATTCCAGTCGTTGGCATTTTTCAGCCAATTACCGAAACGTCCTTCACCAGTTGCTTTTGGCTTCCAGTTGATCGTTTCGTTCAAATCGAACATTCTATCTCTGACCTCAGTAATTTTTATAAACCAGGAATCCAAAGGATAATATAAAATTGGCGTATCAGTTCTCCAGCAATGCGGGTAACTGTGCACGTATTTCTCTACTTTGAACGCTTTATTTTCTTCTTTTAACTGAATAGCAATTTCTACATCTATAGAACGCTCTGGAGCATCACCATCTATAGCTGTATAATATTCATTCTTAACATATTTACCAGAAAAATTTCCTAAACCATCAATGAATTTTCCTTGAAGATTTACTAATGGAACTGGAGTACCATTTTCGTCTAAAACTAACATTGGCGGTACTTCGGGATTCGCCTCCTTGGCTACTTTGGCATCATCTGCACCAAATGTTGGGGCGGTATGTACAATTCCTGTTCCGTCTTCAGTTGTTACAAAATCTCCTGAAATTACTCTAAAAGCATTTTCTGGATTTTGGTATGGCAATACAAATTGCATTAATTGCTCGTAACGAATTCCAACTAAATCGGCTCCTTTACATTCAGCAAGAATATGAAATGGTATTTTTTTGTCACCTTCTTTGAAATTTTCAAAATCAGCATGTTCAGTACTTTCAAAAAATCCTTTACTAAATTGTTTCCCAACCAAATTCTTCGCCAAAATAACGTTTGATGGACGGAAAGTATATTGATTAAAAGTTTTTACCAAAACATAATCAATTCTAGGTCCAACGGTCAATGCAGTATTACTTGGTAAAGTCCAAGGTGTCGTTGTCCAAGCAAGGAAATGAATTTCATCCAAATCCAATCTTTCGAACTTATAATGTTTTAAGTTATTCGAACTAATGTAATTATAAAAAGTATTAAAAACCAATTCCTTTTGATCTTCTAATACTTTGAATTGAGCCACAACTGTAGTGTCAGTTACATCTCTATAACTTCCCGGCTGATTTACTTCATGTGAAGACAATCCTGTTCCTGCTTTTGGAGAATACGGCTGAATCGTATAGCCTTTGTACATCAAATCCTTATTATAAATTTGCTTTAACAGCCACCAAACCGATTCCATGTATTTGGATTTATAAGTCACATACGGATCTTCCATATCTACCCAATAACCCATTTTTTCAGTCAGGTCATTCCACACATCGGTATAACGCATAACGGTTTTTTTACAAGCTTCGTTATACTCTTCAACGGTTATTTTTTTTCCAATATCTTCTTTGGTAATCCCTAATTCTTTTTCTGTACCCAATTCCACAGGCAATCCGTGAGTATCCCAACCCGCTTTACGCTTTACTTGGAATCCTTTTTGTGTTTTATATCTGCAAAAAATATCTTTAATCGCACGCGCCATCACGTGGTGAATTCCAGGTAATCCATTTGCCGAAGGTGGTCCTTCAAAAAACACGAAAGGTTCATTTCCTTCACGAGTGGTTACACTTTTCTCGAAGATGTTTTCTTTCTTCCAAAAATCCAGCACTTCTGATGCCACTGTAGGCAAGTCAAGTCCTTTGTATTCAGTAAATTTTGTGCTCATTTTATCCTTTTCTAAATCGAGGTGCGAAAGTAAGGAATTTTGAGCAAATCAAAGAAAAGAACAGAAAAAATAGAACTAATAACCGGAATAAATCAAGAAAAAGTGTTCAATAAACTGGATTTATGTTCTTGCTATGGATTTCAAGAAAAAACTTCTTTCAAGACATCCAAAGATTTTGGTCTTTTGAATCCGTCAAGATGGAAACTGTAATAATCGATTAAAATCTTTAAAAGTAATTGTCTTTCGATAACATGAAATGTTTTCTGATCATTATCAAATTTCAGCTGAATTAGTTTTTTGAACAATTGGGTTTCATGTTCAGTAAGAGAGCTTATTGCATGAAAAGGTGTAAAAACACCTTCTATCATTTCGAAAAAAGGCATATCCATATCCGAAGTATCAGGATAAAACCCAAGATATTTTGTAGTTTCCAGCATTAAAATCAAATGGAAATTAGAGATTTCATCGTGCTGATCTAACCAATTTAAAGCCGCTTCGAGAAAAGTGAACAAGGATTCGTTCTTTTCTTCTTCATGTATCGAATGGTGCAAAATTTCGGAGAGAAACAAAACCATAGTGCTCTTGAAAATATCCGAATGTATCGAATGAAAAGGGGATGAGATTTTTACTTCTTTGAAATTTTCAAGAGTTCCTTTGTTTTTATGAACGGCTTCAATGTCAATAATAGTCAAAGGCTGAAAATAAGCCATTTTAGAACTCCCTTTTCTAGAGGAAAAAGCATCACGCACAATATAAGATTTCAGTCCGCTGGATAAGGTAAAACATTTAACAATCAAGCTTTTCTCCTGAAATTTTAAGGCTGATATTACTATGGCTTTGGTTTTGACTTGCAAAATTGGATTGTTAGATTATTAGACTTCTTAGAATCTAAGATTTTAGGCTTTTGAACTTTTGACTTTCAGACTTTCGACTACCTAATAATCATCACTTTCTTAACCTTTGTTTCTCCTCCGTCTTGAGCCGATATAAAAATCATATACACCCCAGATGCTACTTTGTATTTCCCGAAAGCAGTAGTGTCCCATTCTAAAGTTCCGCCCTCAGTAGTAGCTTCGAATACTAGGTTGCCTGCAACATCTGTAATTTTTACATTGGCTTTGTTAAGCAGTCCGTTTATTTTTACTGTCCCTTCATATTCTGGCCGAACGGGATTGGGATATACATAAACATTATTTAGATTTTCGCTAGCAGATGTCGCAATCCCTTTAAAAGAAATCAAACCTTTGGAAGTAGCTATAAAGACTTCACCTGTGCTGCTATTAATACTAATGTCGTTTATTATATTACTTGGCAATGGCGAATTATCCGTGGTGAAATGATATTTGGTTTCCTGACCATTTGAAGAGACCAAAAATACGCCGGCATCAGCTGTAGCAATCCATTTTTCATTAGCACCATTTACTTCGATATCTGTTATAAACTGTTCGTACAGCAGTTCTTGAGCAAGACCATCTTCCATAATAATAATGCTTTCGGCTGTTAACTGGCTTTCGGTTGTAAAGTTGTTCACATTATACAAAACTCTCAATCCTTTTGTGGTTCCAATCCAAAGCTGATTTTTGGTGTCTACAGCAAGAGCACGAACATCCTTTATTGGTAAATTTCCCTGATCTGCGCCAAAAGTCATTTTTTTGAAGGTATTGCTGCTTTCGTTAAATCCTATTACACCATTTATATTGGTTGGCATCCATTTTGTTCCATATTTATCAATAACCATAGTGCCAAAATCATTGCTGCCAGGTGTGCTTATAATTTTATCCATAGCATAACTTTTCCATTCCCCGCCAGAACTTAGCATTTTCAAACCATTGACTACTCTAGAATTATTAATCCATAAATTCCCCGATTTATCAAAGACCGTCCCTCCGATTCTAATATCGATATAATTAGGATTCGGCGGACTAAGAGTTAAAGATTGTAAACTGCTGTTAGTTTGATTGTATAAAATTGTTGGAATATCACTTTGTATTTTTAATAAACCTGAAAAATAAGAACTCGCATACACATCGTTTTCGTTGGCTGGATTGATTGCAATTCGGGTCATAGATTTCGCACCAAGTACCTCAGCAAAAGGAATATTTAACCATCCAGATGTTGAATATTTGCTAATTCCAAAATCATCCAAATCATAAGGATTATAATCAATATCATAATCACCATAAACTGTCCAAAGCTGATTTTGTGATGCTTGAAGAGCAAAAATATTGTTTCGGGAAGGTCCAATCGGAGTTATATTATCAAATACTGAAGCCACTGAAAGAGTTGTCGTAATCAATCCGTTTTCGGTGGTGCCTATATAAACAACAGCATCAATTATGGTGGCACAGCTAAACGCTGAATTCATCTCCAGAATCTGATCTTTATTTATTTGACGCTCCAATACCAGTTGTTTGTTGTAAATCAAAACAGAATTGGGTGTTGTCACAATCAAATAATCGGAGGTTGATCGAAAATTGGTCGTAGCCTCAGGTAATGACAAAAACCCATTAAAAGCATTGGAAGCCGAATCGTATTTATGAACATAACCGCTTGCATTTACAGCATACAAATCAGTTCCAAGAGAGGCAATTCCAACCCAATTACCTGCTGCCGCTACTTGCCATTGCTTGTAATCAATTAAATTTGGATTGGTTATATTTCCTTTTCGAATACCACTGGATGTGGTTGCATAAATAAATCCGTTGTAAATAGCAGTTTGAGAAACTTTGATTTCAGCTCCGTTGTCACCAATAAAATAGGTGTCGCCAAATTGTGATGTAGTTAAATTGAATTGTACAATTCCAAAATCGGTGGAGACATAAACAATTCCGTTGTACTCCATGAAATTATTGATTCGTTTTATACTAGCTGGCAAACTTTTATTGATAATATCCACAACTCTAAGCATCGAACCATCGGCTTCGTTGATTACGGTTAACAACCCATTTTGATATCCAATAATTGTTTTGTTGAAAGTTGGACTGTAATACAGTGCCGTAATGGTTTCGCCGGCAAGTCCATCGACTGTTGTAGTGTTTTTTATAATGTTGGTGCTGTTATCTTTGGAGAACAAGGCGTTTTCAGAAGCAGCATAAATTGCTTTTGGTGATTCGGAAACAGCTTTGATTTGGGTATAAGAAAAATATCCCTGCCACAACAAATTGCTTTGGGCAAAAGTGATTTGAACCACGAATAAAAAAAGCAGGTATAAAAGTCTTTTTTGCATTGAACAACAAATTGGTTCACAAATATAGCACAAAGGAAAGAATTAAGGATTCTTGAATGGGAATTCTCAGGATAAAGGAATTAAAACCGGTTCAAAAACTAAACTGTATTATTAATTTTTGGAGCAGAAAGAATAGGATTTTCTGCAAGCATCTTCCCGCTTTTCGTTGCAATCTTATGTACCAAACCCCGGACCATAAGGATTTTCACTGCTAACGAAGTTCACTGAACTCCTATGAAAATAAAAGTACAGTGAAGTAATCGGGGCTAAATGGGAAGGTTTTACTTTCTTTTCATTATACAAAAAAAATAATCGGACTCGGGTTTAGAATCATTTCTAAAGACAAACTATTTTATTTTGGCATCGAATATGCATCCCAAAATTGGTTATTGTAACTTTTCGATTGGAATGTGTTTTGTTCTTCTTTGAATTGGATTGAAGTTGGATTTAAACTATTAAACCCACTCCAAAATGAATTTAATTCTATTTCAAAAGGCTTTAAATTATTTTCATTATCTGCTATTTTCCCAGATTGAATTATTTCGGTTTTTATAAGATAATACAAATCATTTATTTTGCTGTAATAAGTAGTAATAGACTCTTTTAATAGTTCCTTTTTTATATATTTTTTGTCCCAGCCGTACAATTCAAATTCTTGATTTATTTCCTCTTGGTTTTCTTTTGTTTCCCAATTTTCGATAATTTTCACAATCGCAAAATCTTCTTTGTTAACATATACTGTACCTGAATAATTGGTACGCAGAGATCTATTCGTATAATTATAATGGTCTCTGTCTATATTGAATTCTATGACATAAACCAGCTTATTTTCATAAACCTCATTTTCATTTTGCGTGAATCCAAACTTTTTGAATTTTCTGGTTTCTAAAAAACGAGAATACATTATTGGATTATTATAAGTTAGATTTCTAAAATTTCTAATATTTGTAGGCTCAAAACCATTTTTGGTATTCCATTTTATTTCTTCTAATAATTTTGTGTTTCTATTGCTGTTTTGGCTGTAACCAAAATCATATTGCTTGAAAATTAAATCCAAATTTAATTTTACTTCACCTTCAACATTCACTAAAATATTTGAATACATTTTGGAGTTAAAAGCAAAAGCTGGATAATTCGTTTTAATATTATCAATTACTTTTTTTATAATTTTTATGTTCTCTTTTTTATTGTTTACAATTTTAACTTCCTTAAGGAGGATGGGCTTTTTATCTCCCGTTCTGTTTGCTTTTTTAAAATTATCAATATCAAACTTATTTTCTTCATTAACTATATTTTCATCTGTTTTTGAAGTTAAAACATTTTCACTTTCTATAAACGTTGATGGACTCGTATTGTCGAAAAATAGATAACCATCATGAACTAAATCCAATCTTAAATCAATAAAAGTCTCAGGGCTAAAAAATCTAGTGGATTGTTTTTGCTTCATTTCATCTTGATTAGATGAAATAAACAAATGAGTGCTTTTTTTGTTTTTTAGATAATATTCAAATGAATTCTGAGCAACAATTGTCTTTTCCCATTTACCATTTATATAAATCGAATCGCAAGCCGTTACTGCTGCTAAACTATACATTTTCTCTTTGAGTGCTTTCTTGACATAAGAACCCATTGGAACAAATTCTTGAATAATTGGTGCATTTATTGAAGACATATCGTTAGCAAAATGCTGATTTGCCCCCCAGCAGATTATTTTTTCATTAGGGTGATTTTTAATATAAGCAAGAAGATTATTAGCCATTTGTTTGTCACGAATATTATCTTCGGCTGTTGTGTTGAATGTACTTAAAATAGATAATTTTTTATAACTGCTTTCTCCCATTGAAAGCAGGTTTTCAATAATTTGCATCCAATAAAACTGTTCTTCATTTTTTTGCTTTTTAGACACCATTTCTAGTGTTTTAGAAAGTGCGTTTTTAAATTCACTATAACCAATGTCTTTTTCATCAAAAACACCATAATATATTGACTCCATCTGTAATTCTAAATCTTCTTGATTTAAAGTTATTTCAATCTGATTTTTATTGCAGTACTCGTATAAATCTTTAATAAGTTTTTCTTCGCCATATTTTCCAGTAATTTGATTATCAAAGCCAAATAGTTTCAAACTACTTTTATTCACTTCATAAAAATCAATAAAACTTTGAAATTCTTTTGTTTTACTCCAAATTTGGAATAATGATTTTCCCAATGCTTCCTTAGTGCTTTTACCATTATTTATATCCTCTTGAGCTTTCCAAACATCGTAAACTCCAGATTCAAATGCAATTGTATTAAATCCCATTTCTTGATGAAGATACTTCACTATTTTGGTTTTCATTTCAAATACATTTCCGTCAAAATGAGACTTTTCTCCAAGCATAACTACTTGGACGCCTTTCAATTCTTCTTTCAAAAAAGAAAAATTTTCTGGATTTGGATTTTCAGATAACGTTACTATTTTGGGATTAAAATTTTGTGCAGCAGCACAAAAACAAAGTAAGAAAAATATAAAATTTGTTATTATTTTCATTTTATTAGTTTTCTTCCTTTTTTATTAGATTTTTTGAGACAAAATACATTCCAATTATTATAAAAGGAATACTCAATATTTGTCCCATATTTAATTTCATTCCTTCTTCAAACTCTACTTGATTTATTTTTACAAACTCAATTAAAATTCTCATTGTGAAAATTAAAGTTATTGCTAAACCAAAGTAAAAACCATTTCCAAATTTTATGTTTTTAGTTTTGTATATGCTGAAAATTATTATAAAAATTATAAAATAGGAGACCGCTTCATAAAGCTGGGCTGGATGTCTTGGTATATTGTCAATACGTTTAAAAACAAATGCCCAGGGCATTGTTGTTGGATTACCAATCATTTCTGAGTTCATTAAATTCGCAAGTCTTATAAATGTGGCTCCAAGCGGCGCAACAATTGCAATTAAATCAAGAATTTTAAGATACTTTATTTTGTGTTTTTTCGAATATAGATAAAGTGAAATAATCAAACCAACTGTTCCGCCGTGACTCGCTAAACCTGCAAATCCGATAAATTTGTAATCCCCATTTAAAGTTTTCTTAATGGGTAAAATAATTTCCAATAGATTTTTTGAGTAATAATCAAAGTCATAAAATAAACAATGCCCTAATCTGGCTCCGACAAAAATTCCAATTATTCCGTAAACAAATAATGCTTCGTGTGCGCTGTCTTTTAAGTTTTCTTCTTTAAAAATTCCTTTAAGAATGTACATACATAAAAGTAAACCACATGCAAATAACAGTCCGTAATATTTTAATGGGAATCCGAAAATATTAATTATTTCTGAGTCAAAATCCCAGTTTATGTACAATGCAGTCATAATCTTTATTTTTTCTGTTTTTTTTATTTTTTGACAAATAAGCCACTAACAATTACCTTCCAAAAAATCAGCTAATTATTAAGCCTATTGCCCAAATCCGTTGTACCTGTTAGCGTGCGTATTTTTTTTTGTTGTTTTCGTTAAATACAATCGAAAAACCACTACTGACAATTAATCCTCTTTGATAGATAACGCTCCAATCTGGAACTAATTCAGCGATTCGTATAGCCTCTTTAATAAAAGCATTATTTTGATCAGTAATTACTCCATTAGAATCTAACATATATGTATAATTACTCAATATGCTTTCTATTTTACCATCTTTATTTGGTTGAATCCCAATAAATACTTGAATGTGATTGTTCTTTAAATCAGGAATTTTTTTCCAATTTACGTGGGTATAAATAAAATCTAAATAATTATTGGGATTTGGGTCTATGCTGAATTTAGATTTCTTAGCTACATAATTGTTATAAGTTTTAAATCCAACCAATACACCTTTATTAAAATTGAGTGCTGTTTCTGTTTCATAAATTGAATTATAACCTAAATGTACATATTCAATACATTTTCCTTTCGGCACATTCAATTTATCAGTTATCCAATCTGCAAATAGTAAATTATTTTTTAGTTCTTTACCGAATATTTTCTTCAAATCAACTTTTACTTTGTTGTCGTGGCAAGCGTAAATATTATTTAAATATATTTTATCATTAATAATAATCCATTCAGCAACATAACCTCTCCCACACGCAGTTGAAAACATTGCTTCAACTTCTTCCGATTTATATTTTTCAGGATATAATCGCTTGTCTTCGTTTTCTAATTCAAGGTTAATAATTTTAGAAATCTCTTTCCAATCAGAACGTAATTCAAGGGGATTTGAAAAAAGGGATAAAGTTTCTTCTTTCCAAATCAAAATATCTGTAACCTGTGCAGTAGCATTTACTGTCAGAGTAAAAAGGAGTAATAATGGTAAGTATAGTATTTTCATAGTATGCACGCTAACTAGTATGTATGTGTGATTTTATCACACATACCCACCCCAATCTGGGTAGCTTTGTCTGACAAACATACCGTTTATTTTTTAAATGGAATGGATTTCAAATCAGTTCTATAATAGTTTTTTGCTTCAGGATTGTTTCCTTGATCGTCTCCAGCTGGATTTCCATTTTTAGTATGATGGCATCTTTTCAGCCTGTTGTTCCAGGAGTGCTTTTCCCGGATGGCTTTCTTGTATTTATTGTTGTTATTTGTAATGTTTTCTGTGTTTTATCCTATAAATGTAGTTTTTTATGCCAAAAAGTGGTACGACGTACTAACAGTATTAGTACGACCTACCAATTCTATTAGTACGACGTGCTAATAGAATTAGTAGGACAAACCAATAAAATTGGTTTGTCCTACTAATATAATTGGCTCGACCTACCTTTATTATTTGTACGATGTAGTAATAGTATTGGTAGGTCGTACCTCTTTTATTGGTTTGTCCTACCAATAGTATTGGTGCGACGTACCTCTTTTTAGGAATAAGCTAGAAAACAGTCGGTAGATTGTGTACCCATTATTATTTTAGATTTCAATCGTAAAAACAATACTTCTCGAACATCACAAATTTTCTTGCGAATGCGTGAGGGATAGAAGCTAGCTACCAAAGTAGCGCGGATAGCCCGACAGCATCCCGATAAAAGGGCGTATAACCATATAGAGAATAGCCCTTTTTATCGGGATGGTGGCACGCCCAAACGAGTTTTTGCGAACTGACGAAGCAAATGCCTTTAAAACTGAATTTATAAGCACAAAAAAAATGCCTTTAATCTTTACAGAAAAAAGGCATTCTTACTATATTTAAATTCAGCAGTCTGAATTCTAAAATCGTTAAACCACTCCTTGAGCAAGCATTGCATCAGCTACTTTTACGAATCCTGCGATGTTGGCTCCTCTCACGTAGTCTGTAAAACCTGTAGCGTCGGTGCCGTATTTTACACAGGATGCGTGGATGTCTTTCATGATTGTTTTTAGTTTTTCGTCCACCTCTTCGGAAGTCCAGCTTAAACGCAATGAGTTTTGTGACATTTCAAGTCCTGAAGTTGCTACTCCACCCGCATTGGAAGCTTTTCCTGGTGCGAATAAAATTTTAGCTTTTTGGAAAACGTGAACTGCTTCTGGCGTTGAAGGCATGTTTGCTCCTTCGGCAACGCAGATACATCCGTTGGCAACAAGTGTTTTAGCTTCGTCTTCGTTCAGCTCATTTTGAGTCGCACAAGGCAGGGCTACATCACATTTTACTTCCCAAGGACGTTTGCCAGCAACATATTTTGCATTTGGATATTTGGCAGTGTAATCGCTGATTCTTCCTCTTAACTCATTTTTAATCTGCATTACGTGAGCTAATTTCTCAGCATCAATTCCGTCTGCATCGTAAATATACCCCGCAGAATCTGACATAGTAACTACTTTACCTCCTAATTGAGTTGCTTTTTCGGCTGCATATTGTGCTACGTTTCCAGAACCAGAAATTACTACTGTTTTACCTGCAAAGCTTTCGCCTTTGGTAGCCAGCATACTTTGTGCAAAATACACATCTCCATATCCAGTTGCTTCCGGACGGATTAATGATCCTCCAAAAGAAATTCCTTTACCGGTTAAAACTCCTGTAAATTCGTTTCTTAATCTTTTGTATTGACCAAACATATATCCAACTTCTCTTCCGCCTACTCCAATATCTCCAGCAGGTACATCGGTATCTGCACCGATATGTTTTGATAATTCGGTCATGAAAGCTTGGCAAAAACGCATTACTTCGTTATCTGATTTTCCTTTTGGATCAAAATCTGCTCCTCCTTTTCCACCGCCCATTGGAAGCGTAGTCAAACTGTTTTTGAAAGTCTGCTCGAAAGCCAAAAACTTCAAAATACTTAAATTAACAGATGGATGAAAACGAATTCCTCCTTTATAGGGTCCGATAGCCGAATTCATCTGAATACGGTATCCTCTATTTACTTGTGTGTCACCTTTATCGTCTGTCCAAACTACCCGAAACATAATGATACGATCGGACTCGACCATTCTTTCCAAAAGCATTTTGTTTTGATATTTTTTATTTTCTTCGATAAAAGGTATAACTGTTTCAGCAACTTCTGTAACAGCTTGCATAAATTCCGGCTCGTTCGGATTTTTTTTGGCAACCAATTCTATAAAATCTGTGATGATTTGTGACATGATTATTAAATTATAAACGTTTAATAAACGCTTCCGTTAGTTCTGCAAATATACATCTTATTCAAATATTTTAACTTTTTTTACACCATATATGAGTAAAATTATCTTTTTATTAATCATTTATAAAAAATTCATCACATGAGATAGTATTTTTACGAAATCGATATAGTATTGACAATGATTATAAAGATATGCTCTTTATTTATATTTTTTGATATTATTATTATCTTTTTTAGTAGTTTTTATATCTTTACCCCATCTTGTATATACCCCATAGCTATGATAAAACTTAAACTATTTGCATTCTTTCTATTAATCTGCTTACCACACACTTCGTTTTCCCAATTTGGAATTACGCATGAAATTGGTGTAGTCGCAGGTCGAGTTGAGTTTAGATCCGACTATGGACAGCGACATGACACCAAGACCAATTTGAACAATATGGGATTTGGAATTTCCTTTGTTGACTATTTAAATTTCTCCTATACTGATTTTACAAACGACTATTTTGCTGAACATTTCAAAGTGAGAAATGAGTTTTCATACATTAAAGCTAATTTACAGCATTATGGTGTTTGGGTTGAAAAAAACACTATCCCATCAAAACAGCTGCAGGCAATGCGGGGTACAACTCAATTAATTAATTTAGGTTTCCAACTTGAATATAGCTTTCTGCATATTCACGATTTCGAGA
Source organism: uncultured Flavobacterium sp. (assembly GCA_963511475.1). Taxonomy (GTDB): domain Bacteria; phylum Bacteroidota; class Bacteroidia; order Flavobacteriales; family Flavobacteriaceae; genus Flavobacterium. Next base: position 27,674 of record CAUPJC010000015.1, on the reverse strand, counting down.
AAACAGTTGGAAGTTTTAATCCTTACATCAGTTTGGGGCCACAAGTCAGCTATTACAAAGCTACAGCTACTTCTGAATTAGGAGAGCTTGGAAATATAACTACTACGTATCCCAAATATTTAGTCCCATCTGACGGTCGTCCTCACGGATATTCTAATGAAAGTAAAGCTGTTTTTTCTGTAGCTCTAAATCTTGGAACCCGTTATAAGCTTTCTTCTATGTCTGATCTTATGTTCGATATTAGAGCTCAATATTTCGGTTCGGACTGGGTTGACGGACTTAATCCCAATGAAGATTTGTTTAAAGAAAATAAAAACAACGATTGGCTAACTTTTGTAGGTCTTGGTTACATTTATTATTTTGACCATTAACAAAGAATATATATTAAAAAAATCCCAACTTTTATTTATTGTAAAGTTGGGATTTTCTTTTTTTATGCTAATGCTTGATTCAAATCAGCAATCAAGTCCTCTGCATCTTCTATACCTACACTCAAACGGACAAGATCATCAGTGATTCCCACTTCTTTTCGTTTCTCCTCCGGAATGGATGCATGAGTCATTAAAGCGGGATGATTAGCTAATGATTCTACACCGCCAAGAGATTCTGCCAACGTAAAAACTTTTAGCTTTTCAAGAAAATCTATCGCCTCTTCTTTTTTACCAGACACAAAAGTAAAAGATACCATTCCGCCAAAACCGCTCATTTGTTTTTTGGCAATTTCATGATATGGATGACTCGGCAATCCTGGATAATAAACGGTTTTAATTTTTGGATGACTGTTTAAGTACTCCACTACTTTGGTTCCATTTTCACAATGTCTTTGCACCCTCAAATGCAGCGTTTTAATACCTCTAAGCACCAAGAAACTGTCCATTGGCCCGAGAGTTGCTCCCGTAGCAAATTGCTGAAAATGCAATTGATCTCCAAGAGTTTCGTCTTTTACAATTAAAGCTCCCGCAATTACATCCGAGTGCCCTCCTAAATATTTGGTCGCCGAATGCATGACAATATCTGCTCCTAAATCCAGCGGTTTTTGTAAATATGGTGTAGCGAATGTGTTATCGACAGCAAAAAGAATATTATTGGCTTTAGTAATTTTGCCAATTTCCTGAATATCGGCCAATTTCATCAAAGGATTGGTTGGCGTTTCTACCCAAACCAATTTCGTATTGCTATTTATCAACGACTTGAATTTATCCAAATCATTCATGTCTACAAAATGAAATACGATTCCGCTGTCTTTATAAATACGGGTAAACATGCGATAGGTTCCGCCATACAAATCATCCATCGCTATGATTTCGTCACCTGCTTTAAATGATCTCAAAATACAATCGGTAGCTGCAAGTCCTGATGAAAAAGCTAATCCTCGTGTTCCATTCTCGATACTGGCCAATGCATTTTCTAGAGCAGTACGTGTTGGATTTGCCGCTCTGCTGTATTCATAATCTGGGTTTAAAGGTTTTCCCGGACTTGTCTGCACAAATGTAGAAGTTTGGTAAACTGGAGGCATTACTGCTCCTGTACTCGGATCATGATGCTGACCTCCATGAATGACTTTGGTATTAAATTTCATTTTATCTTTTTTAGATTCTTTTTGATTTTATTGAACTAATAATCAGAATTATACAAACTTTCTTATGCTCATCATTATTCCGACATGAAGACCTTCGTGAAAATTATTGAACTCTATAGCACCTACAGCGCTTTTCAAAACATATCCAGTAGAAGTTGGGTATTCTTGGTAATTTACAAAAATACCATTGTGGTAATCTACTTCCAATTTATGCAACGTATCAAACAATAATCCTTTTATTTCGTCTGCTTCTTCTTGGGTTACATCTTGTTCAGGTTTTGTTCCTTTTCGGTACTTCTCCACCATTTCATCCGAAACCATCATTGGTAATCCTGATAATTTATAAACTAAAATTTGCTGTGTCACAACAACATGCCCAATATTCCAAATAAGATTATTAGTAAATCCTTCAGGAATTTTATTCAATTGTTCTAATGTATAATTTTCAAAATAAGCATTTAGCATTTTTCGGCTGGTGATGTTAACTTCAAATGTATCTTTCATGTTTTTAATTTTTGCATAAAATTAAACATTTTAAATGTCAAATGATTTCCTTTGCATTTAGAAAATAGAAAAAATAATGAATAAAATATACTACCTAGCTTCTTGTGACACTTGTCGAAAAATTATAAAAGCACTTCCGCAAAATCATAATTTAGCTTTTCATGACATCAAACAAAATCCAATTACTTTAGAAGAATTAGAAGAAATGCATCGTCTTGCAGGAAGTTATGAAGCTTTATTCAGCAAAAAAGCGCAATTGTATAAATCGTTGGATTTAAAAAATAAATCCCTTACTGAAGATGATTATAAAAATTACATCCTGGAACATTATACTTTCTTGAGCCGTCCTGTTTTTATCATAAATGACAAAATATACATTGGAAACTCTCAACAAAATATCCATCAAGTACATTTAGCATTAGCCAATGTCTAAAAGAATACTTGCACTCATTCTTGCCACAATTGTTTCGATAATATATGGAATGACTTTTACGATTGCCAAAGATGTAATGCCAAAATACGTTGAGGCATCTGGATTTATCATCATGCGTGTGGGCGGAGCAACTATACTATTTTGGCTATTTTGGCTTTTCAGCAGAAAATCTAAAGCAATTCGGGAAGAGAAAATCGAACCCAAAGATTATATGCGAATCATTTTTGCAGGTTTTTTTGGTGTCGCTTTAAATATGCTTTCCTTTTTCAAAGGACTAAGCCTTACCTCTCCTATTTCGGCATCGGTACTTATGGTTTCCACGCCAATGATTGTGCTTATACTTTCGGCAATTATACTCAAAGAACGAATGCAAAAACGGATGATCCTCGGAATCATTTTGGGGCTAATTGGTACCGCATTCCTTATCCTTTACGGAAAATCCGTTGGCAATGCCACAAATGCTACGTTGGGAAATTTTCTAGTTTTTGTCAATGCCACTTCTTATGGATTGTACTTGGTAATCGTTAAAAAATTGATGGACAAATACAATGCTTTTAACTTTGCCAAATGGATTTATCTGATTGGTTTTATCATGGTTTTACCTTTTGGCTGGAGCGAATTTCAAGCCATTGATTGGGTTTTAATGCCAACAGATATTTATTTGAAAATAGGTTTCGTTGTCGTTTTCTCCACCTTTCTGACCTATTTACTCAATTTACTTACGATGAGAGAACTAAAGCCTACTACGATAGCTGTTTTTGTTTACCTCCAACCTTTATTTGCAACCATTTTTGCGATTAGCTTAGGAAAGGACGAACTTACTTTAGTCAAAATCGTTTCGGCAGTTTTGATATTCATCGGCGTATATTTGGTAACACAAAAAAAATAATCAGTGGATTATAGTTAGTGATTTCATTTTTAGTAGCACAAATCACTAATTACTAATTACTCCGAACTTTTCTTATCTTTGAACACTTTTAGAAAAATATATGATACAATCGATGACTGGATTTGGTAAAGCTACTTTGCAATTACCAACCAAAAAAATTACCGTAGAAGTAAAATCTTTAAACAGTAAAGGTTTAGATTTAAATGTACGAATGCCTTCTCTTTATCGCGAAATGGAACTAGGTTTACGCAACCAAATCGCTTTGAAACTAGAAAGAGGCAAAGTAGATTTTTCTATTTTTATCGAAAGTACCGCAGAACAGACATCTACCAAAGTGAATGTGCCTATCGTAAAAGCCTACATAAATCAATTAAGAGAAGTGTATGCTGATGCCGATGAAACCGAATTAATGAAAATGGCCGTGCGTATGCCGGACACCATGAAAATAGAACGCGACGAAATCGACGAAAATGATTGGGTTCAGATCCAAACCGTGATCGAAGAAGCGTTACAAAACATTTTGACTTTTAGAAAAGATGAAGGTCAGTCATTAGAAAATGAATTTCAACTGCGTATCGGTAATATTCGCCAGTATATGAATGAAGCGTTGGCACTAGATCCAGAGCGTGTTCAGGCGATAAAAGACCGTTTACAAACTGCGATTTCAGAATTGAAAGTAAACGTAGATGAAAACCGTTTTGAACAGGAATTAATATATTACCTAGAAAAATTAGACATCACCGAAGAGAAAGTACGTTTAACTAATCACTTGGATTATTTCTTGGAAACCATCAACGGAACAGAGGCTAACGGCAGAAAACTAGGTTTCATAACTCAGGAAATGGGACGCGAAATCAACACTATGGGATCCAAATCAAATCACGCACAAATGCAAAAATTAGTGGTTCAGATGAAAGACGAATTAGAAAAAATTAAGGAACAGGTATTGAATGTTTTGTAGTTTAAAATTTATTGGGATGAAAAAAAATATTTTACTATTCTTTTTTCTAACAACACTAACTTGTTTTTCCCAACAAAAAAACATTTCAATTGAAAGCTTCAGAACAAATGATAGAATTTTTTACGGTTCGATTGATGATAAATATGATATAACTATTTATTTAAAAGTTCAAAATTTTTCAGAGGATCATTTATATGTATTTTCAGTTAAAGGTTGGTATTACTATAATAAAGTAAAAAAAAACATTCCTCTAGTTGGTGTTTTTAACCCAATGACTGGGTTGACATTGTTTAATACTACAGATAAAATTTTTGAAAAAAAAATATTAAATTTTGATTTTTCAGGAGTTGTTTGGGACAAATTAAGTGAGATTGAAACTTTCAAAAATTATAATGAAAAAATCTTCATTTCAAATAATCCAAAAGAGAATAATACATGGTCAAACAACACCAAAAATCTAAAAATAACTATTAATAATGAATTAGAAGACATCTATGTTTTCGAAGATTTTAAATTTTTAAAAATAGGCAGTTCTATAATTAATCTTTCAAATTATCACTTAGATTACAAGGACTTAGAAATTATTTCAAAGAAAATATCTAGTTCAGAAACACGGTTATTATTAAAATATGAACAATCTGGAAATCCAAATATTCAAGGGATGTGCGGGGGGGCAACAGATTTCGGTTATATAATTTTAGTCATTAATAATAAAAATGAGTTAATTCAATTTGAAGAAATAGAAATAGAAAATTGTAGAGGATTTATTAATTCAGAAAATTTACAAGAAAACAATAAAAAAATACTCCAATATAAAATTACAGATTCAAGTGATGATAAAGAAATTAGTAAAACCATCACAATTGATACTGAATCTATAAGACTTATAAAATAGTGCAATACAATGAAAAAAGGAAAATTAATCGTATTCTCGGCACCATCGGGATCTGGGAAAACAACTATAGTCAGGCATTTATTAGGAAAAGAAGATTTGAATCTGGAATTTTCCATATCCGCAGCTACACGTGAAGCGCGTGGTGAAGAAGTAAGCGGAAAGGATTATTATTTTATGTCCTTGAAAGATTTTAAAAACCACATCAAAGCAGAAGATTTTGTGGAGTGGGAAGAAGTTTATCGTGATAATTTCTACGGAACACTAAAAAGCGAAGTAGAACGCATTTGGGCGCTGGGCAAAAACGTAATTTTTGACATTGACGTTGCCGGCGGTTTGCGTATCAAACATAAATTTCCTGACGAAACTTTGGCTGTTTTTGTAAAACCTCCAAGTGTAGATGAACTCAAAAGAAGACTTAAAGAACGCTCCACCGAAAGCGAAGACAAAATCAATATGCGAATTGCAAAAGCTTCTGTAGAACTGGCAACTGCACCGCAATTTGACGTAATTATCAAAAACTATGATTTGCCTGTTGCACTTGAAGAAGCGTATCAATTGGTAAAGAATTTTGTGAAAGAGTAAAACTATTACGCAAGGATTCACAAAGAGTAAAAGACAGAGCTACGCAAAATTTTACAAAACCCTTTGTGAATCTTCGCGATTTCTTTGTGAATCTTTGCGAAACAATATTATATGAAAATCGGACTTTATTTCGGAACTTATAATCCCATTCATGTGGGACACTTGATTATTGCCAATCACATGGCAGAGCATGCCGATTTAGATCAGGTTTGGATGGTTGTAACGCCTCACAATCCGTTAAAAAAGAAAGCCACCTTACTAGAGGACCATCATCGTTTACAGATGGTTTATCTGGCAACAGAAGATTTTCCAAAAATAAAACCATCGGATATTGAGTTTAAACTTCCGCAACCCAATTATACTGTGAATACTTTGATTCATTTACATGAAAAGTATCCTGATTATGAATTTTCACTTATCATGGGCGAAGACAATCTGAAAACGCTTCATAAATGGAAAAATTATGAAACGATTCTGCAGCACCATGACATTTATGTTTATCCTCGTATTTCCTCAGAAGCCGAAAATTTGGAATTAAAAAACCATCCAAAAATACATTTGATTGATGCTCCGATTGTAGAAATATCTTCGACCATTATTCGGGATACCATCAAAAAAGGAAAAAATGTTCAGCCTCTTTTACCCCATAAAGTTTGGGATTATATTGATCATAATAATTTTTATAAAAAATAACTATTCCAAAACCATTTTCAATTCTGTCATTATATCCTCAAAAAAAGAACTTAAATTATCATTTTTACCCGATAACAAAAACACTTCCGTACTTGGCATTTCATCGCTATTCCATAGCAGCTGCAGTTTTTTTTCTTGAATCAAATTTTTAGCATTAATATCCCAAGTAACTGCTATTCCACTATTTTTACTAAGAATTTCCAGCATTTCATATTCAGATGGAATGATATAATTGGCTACTATTGAAGGTCTTTTTTTAGCAAAAACATGCAACCAAAATAATTTAACATGCGGAATTCCTGCATCATGACTGTACCATTTTTGTTCATTGAGCCAGTTTTCAATAGCTGTATAATCTTTAGTTTTTATATTTGATTTAAATGCTGAAACATCAATATCGGCAGAGCCAACTATTACTTGTTTGATTTCTCCCGCCTTTTTCTGAATGGTATCAAATGTGTCAAATTTTTTGGTGACAATAGCAAAATCCAATTTTTTAGAATTTACCAAATCAAACAACGCATCATTATTATTAAAGGTAAAATCGATAAAATCAAATTTAGCAAGCAGCACACTCCCGATACTGCTCATTAAATGTCTGGAAATACCAACAGACAATAATCTATTGGCGTTAAAAGCTTTGGCGCGAAAACCATTTTCTACATTTTCCAGTCGATCTAAGGCATCAATGATTAAATTATTGAGTAACTTAGCATATTCTGTCGGTTCAACCCCTTTGGACTTTCGATTAAAAAGCTTGTAACCTACATGCGCCTCCAACATCACGATTTGCTGGCTTACAGCGGGCTGACTGATGAATAATTCTTTTGCAGCCAAAGAAAAATTTCCATTTTTATACACCGATTTGAATGTCCGGTACCATTCTAGATTGACCATGATATAAATATATTTATCACAAACATAATTTAAATTATTTTTACTAATATCATATTCGTCATAAATTTGCTGTATCAAAAAAAAATAAGTCATGAAATGAGCATAACTCAGAATTTTGTCCAAAAAGCTATGATGATATGCGAATTACATTTGACCAATAAAAATCAATAAAACTAACAAATGAAAAAATTTACAGTATTAACTATTCTAGCATTAACCGTGAGTTGCTTTATGGCAACTGCACAAAAACAAAATAATAAAAAGATGAAAAAAGTATTATTCGTAGTTACCAGCCACGATGAGTTGGGTAACACAGGTGAAAAAACAGGATTTTGGACAGAAGAATTAGCAGCGCCTTATTATGCTTTACTTGATCAAGGCGTGATCATTGACATCGCTACGCCAAAGGGAGGACAGCCGCCAATTGACCCAAAAAGTGCCGATCCAGCATCAGCAACCGAGGACACAAAACGATTTGATTCCGATACAGTTTTATTGGCAAAACTAAAAAACACCAAAAAATTAGACGATGTAAACCAAGCAGATTACGATGCTGTCTTTTATCCTGGCGGTCATGGTCCGCTTTGGGATTTAGCCGAAGACAAAACCTCAGCTGCATTAATTGAAGATTTTTACAATCATAAAAAACCAGTAGCGTTTGTATGTCATGCTCCTGGAGTTTTGAAAAATGTAAAAGTCAATGGCGAATTTTTGGTAAAAGGAAAAAAAGTAACTGGTTTCGCCAATACTGAAGAAGAAGCCGTTGGGTTAACCAAAATTGTTCCTTTTTTATTGGAAGATGTGCTGCAAAAAGAAGGAGCAATTTATAGCAAAGGAGCCGATTGGCATCCGTATGCTGTAGAAGATGGTTTATTAATTACGGGTCAAAACCCAGCTTCCTCAAAATTAGTTGCCGAAAAACTATTAGCACAATTAAATTCAAAAAAATAATAAGAAGTCTCTAAGATTCTGAGACACTAAGTTACTAAGATTTAAGCAAGATAAATTTGAAGATAAATTTTCAAAAACTTAGCTACTTAGTAACTTTGTGTCTCATCATCTAATTTTAAAAAACTCACTATGTTAAATTTCGAATTATACAATCCTACCAAATTAATTTTTGGAAAAGGACAAATAGAAAAACTAGAAACATTAATTCCTGCAGGTGCTAAAATATTATTAGCTTATGGCGGTGGAAGCATTTTTAAAAACGGAATTCACCAACAAGCGATTGACAATCTTAAAGGATTTGAAATTGTAGAATTTGGTGGAATTGAAGCCAATCCGCATTTCGAAACGTTGATGAAAGCAGTTGCGATTATCAAGGAGGAAAATATCGATTTTATTCTGGCTGTAGGCGGCGGTTCAGTAATTGACGGAGTGAAATTTATTTCGGCTGCAGTGCATTTTGATGGAAATCCAATTGATATTCTTCAAAAACACATTATGATTAAAGAAAATACAATGCCTTTTGGAACAATTTTAACATTGCCTGCTACTGGAAGTGAAATGAACTCTGGTTCTGTCGTGACAATTGCTGCTACTCAAGAAAAATTGGCTTTTGGAGGCTCAGCATTATTTCCACAATTTTCAATATGCGATCCAACCGTTATTCAATCTTTACCAAAAAGACAATTGCAAAACGGTGTAGTTGATGCCTACACACATGTACTGGAGCAATACTTGACGTATGTGCACGAAGGTTTTTTACAAGACCGAATTGCGGAAAGCATTTTGCAGACCTTAATTGAAATAGGCCCGGATGTTGTAGAAAAACCGAATGATTATGCTTTGGCCTCCAACTTTATGTGGAGCTGTACCATGGCTTTGAACGGATTAATTCAAAAAGGAGTTCCAAGTGATTGGGCTACTCACATGATTGGCCACGAACTTACAGCTCTTTACGGAATTGATCATGCCAGAACATTGGCTATAATAGGTCCAAACCTGTATAAAGTAATGTTTGAAACCAAAAAAGGGAAATTGGCTCAATACGGAAAACGCGTGTTTCAATTAACAGGAACTGAGGACGAAATTGCCACAGCTGCCATTGAAAAAACAGTTACCTTCTTTCACACTATGGGAATGAAAACCCTGCTTTCAGAAAATGCAGAAAACTTTGAAAAAACTGCCGATTTCATTGTCGATCGTTTTGAAAAAAGAGGCTGGAAAGCTTTGGGAGAGAAACAAAATATTACTTTAGAAAAAGTGAAAGAGATTGTTTTAGCGAGTTACTAATCATACCTTTCATCAATACATAAAAAAAAGGCGTTCATTTAACCACAATGTACGCCTTATTAAAATACTAAAACAAAACTAACTAACTCAAAATTCACATTTAAATTCTAAACAATTTATTTATAATGACTTACAACGTAAGTGTTGTAGATATATTGTGTAAAATCAAAAAATTATATAAATAATTTATTTTTTTAGCAAAAACATTATAAAGCCCCACAAATTCAAGGCTTATCATTAAAATTAATTTGTGTTATTGGTATATTTTTAAGTACTTTTGATGAAATTTAATAAAAAAATGGCCGATAATTTAAAATTTGCAGTGATTGGTGGCGGAAGCTGGGCTACTGCTATCGCTAAAATGTTATGTGTAAATCTTCCCGAGATTTCATGGTATATGCGTAATGATGCTGCCATAGAACACATTAAAAATCACAAGCACAATCCCAATTATTTAAGTTCTGTAGAGTTTGATAATTCAAAACTAAAACTTACCAACGATATCAACGAAGCTGTTGCTTATGCTGATTATATCATATTTGCAATTCCTTCTGCTTTTTTAAACAGCGAGTTAGAAAAACTAACAGTTTCCCTGAAAGACAAAATAATTTTTTCTGCTATAAAAGGAATTGTTCCTGAAACTAGTTTGATTGTTGGTGAGCATTTTCATTACAAATACGATATCCCATATTACAATATTGGCGTAATTACTGGTCCTTGCCATGCTGAAGAAGTTGCATTAGAAAGACTTTCTTATTTAACCATTGCATGTGGAGATCCTGACAAAGCAACTATTGTTGCCAAAAATTTATCAGGAAATTATATCAAAGCCAAAATTTCAGATGATATAATAGGTACTGAATATGCAGCGATGCTAAAAAATATTTATTCTATTGCTGCAGGAATTGCACACGGATTAGGTTATGGCGATAATTTCCAATCGGTTATTATGAGCAACGCAATTCGCGAGATGAAAAAATTCATCAAGAAAGTGCATAAAATGAAGCGAAACATCAATGATTCTGCCTATTTGGGCGATTTATTGGTTACGGGATATTCGGTTTTTTCAAGAAACAGAATGTTCGGGAATATGATTGGGAAAGGTTATACGGTAAAGTCCGCACAAATGGAAATGAGCATGGTTGCCGAGGGTTATTATGCCGTAAAAAGTGCTTACAAACTCAACCAAGGCTATGGAGCCAAAACTCCTATTATTGATGCTGTTTACAGTATTCTATATGAAGGAAAAGAAGCCAAAGCCGTGTTTAAAAAACTGACTGAGGAACTTGATTAAATTTCAGACTGCAGATTTTCAATTATAATAAAAAGGCATTTTCTTAAATTAGAAAATGCCTTTTTTACATAATAACCAGAATACGATTATTAATTTCTGGAGCAGAAAGATTAGGCATTTCAGCAAGTATCGTCCCGCTTTCCGTTACAAACGAAGTTCACTGAACTCCGCTGAAAATAAAAGTAAAATGAAGTAATCTTATAAGCCAAACCCCAGCTTATAAGGATTTTCACTGCAATCGGGGCTAAAGGAAGAGATTTGGATTTTTTAATATCATCCAAAAAAAAACGCACTATCTTTTAAATTAGACAGTACGTTTTTTATTTTTGCTTTTAAATTATTTTACCATCACTCCATCTACGAACAAAATCGGCACTTCTTCAACCGCACTTTCATTGATGCTGTTGGCTTTGAAAATAAATTTTTTGTCGTATAAAGTGTTTCCTATGAAATAGGTTACCATAAACTCATTGTTAAGTGCCAAAACGCTTTTTTCCATCATTTCAATTTTGACAACCGAAACAGCTGGAACTTCCATAAATGCGTGACGCAAAAGAGAAGTTTTTTTCATTTCTCCGTCGATCGTTCCAAAAGCTTTGGAAACCACCATAACGCTGTCGAGCTGAAAATCGCTGTCATTTATTAAGTAAGCATACCATACTTTTTCCATAAAATCATCGCTCCATTCTTGAACGGCAGCAAGGAATACGTTTTCTACTTTGGGAATGGTGATGTCGGATTTCATTCTTTAGGAATATTATTGTGATTGTTGTACTAAACTAAATATGTTAAATACGGGATACCCTAGCCCAGATGGAAACGGCATCCTTTTCCTTTTTTCTTTAAAAAGGAAAAGATACAGTGGACAGCTGGAAATAGCTCCTTAAAATATTATATACTAGATTTGAATTGCTCTAGGAAACGCACGTCATTTTCATAAAACATACGGATATCGCCAATTTGGTATAACAGCATTGCAATACGCTCAATTCCCATTCCAAATGCAAAACCATTGTATTCGTTAGGATCTATTCCGCAGTTCGTAAGAACATTAGGATCTACCATTCCGCACCCCATGATTTCAAGCCAACCGGTTCCTTTGGTGATACGATAATCGGTTTCGGTTTTTAAACCCCAATAAATATCAACCTCGGCGCTAGGCTCAGTAAACGGAAAATAAGATGGTCTCAAACGGATTTTTGATTTCCCGAACATTTCTTTTGTGAAATACAAAAGGGTTTGTTTCAAGTCGGCAAACGATACGTCTTTGTCAATATATAATCCTTCTACCTGATGGAAAATACAGTGTGAACGCGAAGAAACAGCCTCATTACGAAAAACTCTCCCTGGAGAAATAGTACGGATAGGCGGTTTGTTGTTCTCCATATAGCGAACCTGCACGGATGAAGTGTGGGTACGCAACAAAATATCGGGATTCGTCTGTATGAAAAAGGTATCCTGCATATCACGCGCCGGATGGTATTCCGGCAAATTTAATGCGGTAAAATTGTGCCAATCGTCCTCAATTTCCGGACCTTCGGAAACGTTGAATCCGATGTTTGAAAAGACATCGATGATTTGGTTTTTCACCAATGAAATTGGGTGACGGGAACCAATAATTGCTGGCTCTCCCGTACGGGTTAAATCTCCATAAAAACCTTTTACTTCTTCTTTGCTTGCCAAAGATTCCTGAATGGATTTTACTTTCTCTTCGGCAGAAGTTTTCAATAAATTGATTACTTGTCCAAATTCCTTTTTTTGATCGTTGGGCACGTTTTTGAATTCAGCAAAAAGATCTTTCAACAAGCCTTTGGTTCCCAAGAATTTTATTCTAAATGCTTCTAGCTCTGCTGTATTTTGTGTGGAGAACGCCTGTGCTTCGCCAATATATTCTTTTATCTTATCTATCATTTTCATTCCGTAATTGAGAGTGCAAATTTAGCTTTTTTTGGTGATTAGTGAAAAGTAATTAATGATTAGTCTAAAAAAAGTTAGCAATAAAGCTAATCGCTAGTTACCTACAGCTGATTACTAATCTATAACTTCTCTTTCCAGAAAATAATTAACGATTGCTTCTTTCATCAAAACAGATTGTTCGCCAGCTTTTAGAGGCGGTAATTGTTCTTTTACTGTATAATGAGGCCAGCCGTCTTCGTCAAAATAGTCGAATTCGTAGAATCCGTAAGGTTCCAACAATCGGCAAATGGCGATATGCATCAAATTTAATTTTTCATCTTTCTTGTATTCACGGTGTACTTTTCCTAATTCCTGCACGCCGATCAAATAAATTATGGCATCCAAATCTAAATCTTCTCCTTGTGAAAATTGATTGGAAAGTATATCAACAAGCCGTTCCCAGCGTTCTTTTAGTTGTGTGTCTCTTGACATCTTAAGTTTATGGTTTAGAGTTTATGGTTTAGAGTTTAAATTGTTTAATCTGGGCTCTAAAATCTAAAATTATTTTAGCAAAGATAAGAACTTGAAAATTGACAATGGTTACCGACCAATTCTTTTATCTTTGCGCTTTCAATTTTAAAATAAAAAAATGAGCTTTTTTGATATTGTTATAGGCGGACTATTGTGTTTTTCATTGTATAAAGGAATCCGAAATGGGCTTTTTGTCGAAATGGCTTCGTTCTTTTCCCTTATTTTAGGAATTTACATTGCCATAAAATTTTCAGATGTAATGAAAAATATTCTGTCAGGCTGGCTGCATTGGAATCCATATACCATTCAGGTTTTTGCTTTTATCCTAACTTTCATTATCGTGGTTATTGGAATTTATATGCTTGGAAAGTTCCTTACCAATATAGCTGATTTTGCTTTTTTGGGCTGGATCAACAGCCTTGGAGGCGGTTTTTTCAGAGTTTTAAAAACCATTTTAATCATCAGCATCTTTTTGACGGTTTTCGAAAAAATAAATTACCATAATTATTTAGCCAAAAAAGAAACGCTGGACAAATCAATTTTCTTTAACCCTATTCAAAAGATATCAGGATTTATATTTCCGTCTATTGAAAAATGGTATGACAAGGCAAGGAAGTAATTTTTTAAGATGGCAGATTTCAGGCTACAGAAAGCAGAAAAAACTGCCAACTAAAATCTGCTAACTGGAATCTGAAAACTAATCCTTCACTTCTTTTATTGCTTTACTGTCGATCCAGCCTTCAGTTCCATCAGTCAACTGAATTTTTTTCCAGCTGTCTAATGTTTCTTCTACATATACTTTAGTGCCTTCGTGTAGCATAAAAATCGAGTTGCTTGCGTTTTGAGGTTCGCTTCGTACATCAGCAGATTCAGCAAAAACGATAGCTGGTCTTTCGTGGTCAAAATAACTTTTTTCAAAAAAAGCTGCCGCAACACTCATTAATACAAAAAGTAAAACAATAAACATTCCAGCGAAAAAAACTCTTTTAATCACTCCGGTTTGAGAGAAATAATAACCTATAAAAAAAGCCAGAAACAAAAATGCAAAACCAATGGAAATATACGCCCAAGTATCGAATGGGTAAATTCCCGTAAAATCACGAAGGAGCTTTGCAAAGCCTACTTTAGGGATTACTTTGATTTCGTCGATTGTACGTTTTTGAGCAAATTTTATATTGTTTAATGTCTCCTTGTTTGTTGGATCTAATACTAAAGCTTTCTCGTAATTATAAATTGACGGAGCTGTTTGCTGCAGTTTATAATAGCAGTTCCCTAAATTAAAATACAATTGAGATGATTCTTTGTTTGTTTCCAAAACGGATTCATACTCTTTAACTGCAAGTTCGTACTTCCCGCTTTTATATAAATCATTCCCTTTTTCAAAGCCTGTTTGGGCAAAGAAAACCTGCGAAATCAATAATAATATGTAAAAAATATTTTTCATTTTTCTTTTTTAAGTTTCTAAGAATCTAAGTGACTAAGATTCTAAGTTTTGTTTGTATCTAAAGAATTTTAGAAAACTATATTCTTTTTTAAAATCATCAGCTTTATCTAAGTCTCTTAGAAGCTTAATAGCTTAGTAACTTAGATTTGTTTTTCTAATTCAGAAATGATGTCTACTGCTTTATCAAAATCGTGCTGTATTGTTGCGCTTGATGATGGTGCATATCTCGCAATCTCGCAATTTTCGGTCAGCGCAATAAAATCATTTACTGCCTGAGGATTTGCTTTTCTGGACAATAATAATTCTTGAATATTATCCTTGCTCATTTCAGAGGTTTCGATATGTAATTTTGCTTTCAAGAAATTATGCATCGCTTTTTCCAGCGCGACATAAAATGGCTCTTTATTGTTGATTTGTTTTTTGGCTTCAGACAGATATTTCTTGGCCAATTTATTGTTCATTTTGATTCGGTTTCCAAAAACGTCACTGTCGATAGCTTCTTTTTTCTTTCTAAATAATACAATTATCGGAAGCAATAAGAATGGCAAAAACAATAAAGCATAGAATTTATTAGATCCGAAAAAAGCTGGTTCTTTACTTGACACAAGATCTGTTCTTAAATCAATATATCTGAATTGCTCAACTGACTCAATTTTATTTTTGCCAGCACTTGCTGTGTCTTGTGATTCTGTTGTTTGCGACGGGCCATCCAAAACACTAATTTTTATCTCCGAAGAACTTACTGTTTTATAAGTACCCGTTCCTAAATCAAAATACGAAAAATGCATTGGCTTAATAACATAATCCCCTTTGTATTGCGGTACAATAGTGTACGAATCGGATATTTTACCATTCATTCCAGATAATGGCGTGTTTACTTTTTCTGTGTGTACGGCATCATACATTTCTAATGCGTTAGGCACTTCTGGTTTTGGCAGTGTAAATAATTTCAGATTTCCTTTTCCGACAACACTCAAAACAAGATCTAAGCTTTCCCCGCTTTTCAAAGTCGTTTTTGAAGGAATTGCTTGGAAATCAAATTTACCTACAGCTCCTGTAAAATCAGCTGGTTTTCCTGCTTCTGGTAACGGTCTTACATTGATTGTCTTGGCTCCTGCCGATACCTGTTTATTTCCTTCGGTGTACAATACGCGTCCAAACATATCTCTACGATTGGTAGGTAATTGAACAGCAATATCCATTGCCAAAGGCTCAATCGTTAACTTTCCTGATTTTTGCGGATATAGAATTACTTTCTTTAAAACGATATAACGGTATTTTTCGCCTTTAAACATTCCTTCTTCAGCAACCAATCGCTTGATTTCTATGTTTTGGCTCCAAAAGTCGTTGTATTTGGGTTTGCTAAGTTCTTTAAAATTGCCGTCAAGTCCGATATTGTAGCTGAAATACAATTTATAAACAACCGTAATCGGCTGATTGATATAAGGATTTGTATTTGTAATGTCGGCAACTAAATAAAGATTATCATCTGCAGAAATTTGAGAATCATTAGGATCTCTCGGCTGTTCCGTAGCGGCAGTTACATTAATTTTTATAGGCTGTGTTTTGTAAATCTGCCCATTAAATTCGATAACGGCTTGTCTGATTGTCAAAGTGCCTTTTTGAGTAGGTAGTAAATAATAAGAATAACTTTTCTCGAAAGATGTTTTTCCGTTAATCCAAGATTGACTCACCTGCTGACTTGGCCCCGCAATAATTCTAAAACCTTCAAAAGAAGGCTGCACAAAATTATCGCCGTCAATATTCATTACAAAATCGATACGCAGTCTCTCATTGAGTCCAAGCGTCGTTTTGCTCACCCTTGCCTCAAATTGTACTTGAGCCAAAAGTCCTTGAAAACATAATAGAAATAAAATTAAATATCGCTTCATTACTTGTCTTAAATCGTTTATTTGTTTAACTATTTAATCGTTTAAGTGTTCCAAATAAACGATTAAACAAATCAACTTGAATTTTACCAGTCTTTTTCTGTTTTTACAGGAGATCCTTTTACTTTATTGGCATTTACTTTATCCTGAATTTTCTTTTCTTCATTGTTTACGGCATCCAAAAGATTTTCTATTCGCTGTTTTGGAATCCCGCCTGGTTTTGGTTTTGGCTGCCCTTGATCATCTGTAGGTTTGCCATCATCCTTTTTATCTTTATCGCCGTCTTTCTTGTCGTCCTTTTTATCTTGATCTTTCTTGTCTTGGTCTTTTTTATCGTCCTTTTTATCTTTATCCTTGTCTTTGTCTTTATCCTTATTCTTGTCTTTATTTTTATCGTCTTTTGGAGGAGGATTGTCTTTTAGCATTTTTTTGGCCAAAGCATAATTATAACGGGTTTCTTCATCTTCAGGATTGTTTCTCAACGCATTTTTATAGGCTTCTACTGCTTGAGTATAATTCTTTTCTTTCATGAAAACATTTCCTAAATTATGGAAAGCTTTGTGTTTTTGTGATCTCGTTTTTAGATTTTTCAACGCATTAGCATACGCAAATTTAGATTCCGAAAACTGATTTTGTCTGTAAATTGAATTCCCCAAATTATAGGAAGCCACCGTTCTATTTGGAAATTTAGAGTGTGATATTCTGTAATTAGCTTCGGCATCAACAAATTTTTTGGCAGTATATTCCTCATTCGCTTCAGGCAAAACTTTGTCTTTCTCTTGGGCATTAGCCGCAAAAGTTAAAAACAGTAACAGTAAGTATATAATTCTATTTTTCATTTTTATTAAATGTTCCTTACAAAGTAGTTGTGATTAACTCAATTCACTTTGATTTTTATACTTTATTTATTTTCGTTAAATAAATTCAATTTATTTACCCAGCTCGTTTTTCTTTCTAAAAAGAAAACATCCAAAAACAGTAACACAAACCCAATCCCTAAAAACCATTGAAACTGCGATTGGAAATCTGCCATTTGTGTGGATTCAAATTCGGTTTTTTGAATTTTATCCAGAGTTGCTTTTATGTAATCCAAAACCTCTTTGGTATTATTTCCGTTTACATAACCGCCGTCAGTAATTTTTGCAATAGTGGCTAAACTGTTTGGATTTAATTTGGTAATTACCACTTCGCCATTGTTATCTCTTTGGTAACTTTCAACTCTTCCATTTTTTTTCAATGGAATCGTTCCTCCTTTTTCGGTACCAAGTCCAATAGTTACAATTTTCATTCCTAATTTCTTGGCTTCTTCTGCTGCAGCTTCGGCTCCTTCAGAATGATCTTCACCATCAGAAATCATAATAAGTAATTTGCTGGTTTTACTTTTATTATCAAAATAAGTTCCTGCCAATTTTATAGCTTCGTCAAGCGATGTCCCTTGCGAAGAAACCATTCCAGGTCCCATACTCTGCAGAAACATTTTAGCCACACTATAATCAGTAGTTATAGGCAGGACTGGAAAAGCGCTTCCTGCGTAGGCAACAATTCCAATTCTATCACTTCCTAACTGATTGATAATCTGAGAAACAATCTGCTTGCTTTTTTCCAAACGGCTTGGAGCTACATCCTCACAAAGCATACTTTTGGAAACATCCATTGCAAAAACAATATCTATTCCTTCTCTTTTTACGGTTTCTACTTTGGTTCCAATTTTTGGATTTACCAACCCAAAAATTAACATAGCCAAAGCCAAAAGCATTACGCCTAATTTTAAAAAAGGCTTGAAAACAGAACGTTCTGGACTTAATCTTTTGATTACTTCTAAGTCACCAAACTCACGCTGTTTTTTTCTTTTCCAATATAAATTAATTAGAAAAAGTACCGCCACAACTGGCAGTATAAAAAGTAAGTATAAATAGTTGCGTTCGTCTAATTCCATTTGATTTCTCTTAATCACAGTTTTCAGCCATAGTTTTCAGATTAAAACTGCTGACTGAAACTGAAAACTTTTTATTATATAAAACTCCTGTATACTGTATTTCGTAAACCTATTTCCAACAGCAATAAAAATCCTGCCAGCAATGCAAAAAATCTGAATTTTTCATCATAATCGTAGAATTTCAGTTCTTCGATTTCGGTAGTTTCAAGCTTATTAATTTCGTTATAGATTGCTGCTAATTTATCATTGCTGGTTGCTCTAAAATATTTACCTCCGGTTTTCAGAGCAATACTTTTCATTAATTGCTCATCGATTTCAACTTTCATCATTTGAAAAAGCAGCTGTCCGTTTGATCCAATTGCATAAGGAGATTCGGCCATTCCATTTGTACCAATACCAATAGTATATACTTTTATGCCGTATTGCTGTGCAATGTCGGATGCAGTTTCCGGTTCGATAAACCCAGCATTATTAACACCATCAGTCAACAAAATAACCACTTTGCTTTTGGCTTTGCTGTCTTTAAGACGGTTTACGGCTGTAGCCAATCCCATCCCAATTCCAGTACCATCTTGCAAAACATTATCGTATTTAATACTTGCAATGGCTTCTTGAATAACTGCTTTGTCACTTGTTACCGGTGATTTTGTATACGCTTCAGAAGCGTAAACTACCAATCCGATTCTGTCATTAGGTCTTTCGTCAACAAAAACAGAAGCTACTCTTTTTAAGGCTTCCATTCTGTTTGGCTTAAAATCCTTGGCAAGCATACTTCCAGATACATCGACAGCTACCACAATATCAATTCCCTTTGTTGTTTTGGTTTTATTGCTAATGTCTACCGTTCTTGGTCTGGCCAATGCAACGATTAATAATGACAATGCCAATATCCTCAAAACGTCTAATCCAGGTTTTAATTTTGCCAATAAAGATTCTGTTCCTTTGAATCCTTGAAGTGAACTCATTTTCAAAGTCGCCGTCTGTTCGTTTCTTTTCCAAAATAGCCAAGCAATTGCGACAGGCATTAGAAGAAACAACCAAAAAAATTCTGGATTTAAAAAGGTTATTTTTTCCATTAGTTACTTGTCGTTTTAAGTTCTACCGAATTCAAAATACGCTCTGATAATTCTATAGCATACTTATCTCCTTCTTCGTGAAGAATCATTATTTGCTGTAATCCTCCCGCTTGTCCAAAAAGAACTATTTCATAATATAATTTTGAACTCGTTTGAGTATTGCTGTCAATTCTAGAAAATGTTCCGTATCCTTTTTTTCCTGTAATTCCATTATTGGTCTGAAAATCCTCTTCTTTCACAATCATGTTTTGTGCGCCTTGAGTTTCCAATACTTTCAATGAACTTTCTATAGCTTTCGATAAATCTAAAGCACCTTCTTGCTTATATTTTATAGTGGATACCATAATATAAAAATTGTCCAGTAGACTTCCATATCCAAAAGACTGCATCTCTTTGATGAGTGCCATTCCGTCTTTTGGCAATGATTTTGTCAAATCGATCCTTTTCAAAACCTTTGGAGTCTCAATTATCACTCCAGGATTTCCATACTCGCTTTTAACCCATTCACCTTCTAATAATTCTTTGGTTGGATGTCCCAGCACATTATCTTTTACGTAATCAAAACCTTTTGTAGCTATGAAAAAAGCTGTCGTTGCAAAAAGCAGAAAAAGAACAGATCCAACCGATATTGCAATACGGTGGTTTCTCTTTTTTCTAAGCAAAATTTTGATTTGTTTTTGCTTTTGCGCTTCATTCAAAATAGTATCTTCCTCAATCGGCACCTCAACTGGAATCGCTTCATCGAGTGTCAAAATCGCTTTTTGAATTCTGTTTCTATCCTCGGTAATTTCAAATTCCAGCGGTTTCGATTTCGCAAACTTTACTAAATCGGCCTGTTTCAAAACGGTAAACAAATTCTCTATTGTTTCCTGAGAAAGTTTCATTTTCTTTTTTAGCGAAGCTGTTTTCAGTCCTTCAATCAATTCGGAAGTTGTGCTTTCCATTGCAGGAATTTCTATCGCTTCTTCAATATAGTTTCTGGCAATATCTGTCAATTCACTATAATATTCTTTGACTTCACCATGCTGCCAAAGCTCTTTCTTTTCTAATATATTAAGCAGACTTGTCGCTTTTTCAATTGGCGTTTTATAGACTTGTTCTTCAATTTTTTTCTTTTGGCGAATTTTTAGCCACCAATAAACAAAAGCTCCAATTCCTAAAATCAATAGTATTCCCAAAAGATATTTCCACCAGTCTGAAGAATCTTGGACTTTCACGATCTCCTTAATGTCATACATTTTTTGCCTCAATGTATCGACCTGCACATTGGCAACCTCAACTTTGATTGAGTCGCTCATAAATGCTTTATTATTTATCAGAATTTTTATACTCGGAATAGTATATCTGCCCGAATCAAATTGTGTCAAACCGTACTTTTTAATTAATTCGTAACGGTCGTCTTTTTTGATAGTGTCAATTGGATAGGACTGAATTACCTCAAGCGCTCCAATGTTTTTTAGTTTTGGAAAAACAACTTTAGACAACGTATCTACTGATGTTTTTAAAGTCAGTTTAAACTCCGCTCCAATTTTATTTTTTGTGGTATCGATACTTGTCTCTACTTTTTGCTGTGCAAAAAGTGAAGTAGAAAACAGCAGTAAGAATATTATTAATTTTTTAAACATCGATTTTGGAAAATTTTGATTTTAGATTGAAGATTAACAATCTCTACCTCGATTTAAAATAGCCTAACAATTTAGTGACATAACTTTCATCCACTCTAGTATTTACAACTCCTGAACCCGATTTACTGAAAGTTTCCTTAAAATAATTCACATTATCATGATAGTGCTTTTCATAATTCATTCGCACCGATTTTGATCCTGTATTAATCAATCTCGTTTCGCCAGTCTCAGCATCAATCATGGAAACCATTCCTAGATTTGGCATTTTCTCTTCACGAATGTCATACACTCGAATACCTGTAATATCGTGCTTTTTGGAAGCAATCTTTAGGGTTTGTTCATAATCTCCTGACATGAAATCGGAAATAACGAATACAATCGCTTTCTTTTTTTGAGTACCCGATAAAAATTTCAAGGCTTGTGCAATATCCGTTTTGTAGCTTTTAGGTTCAAATTCTATCAATTCACGGATGATTCTTAGCACGTGAGATCTACCTTTTTTTGGCGGAATATACAATTCGATTTGATCTGAAAATAAAATGAGGCCAATTTTATCATTGTTTTGAGTAGCCGAAAATGCCATTGTTGCTGCAATCTCGGTAACAATTTCTTTTTTAAATTGATTTTTAGAACCAAAGCTTTCCGAACCAGAAATATCAACCATTAACATCATGGTTAATTCTCTTTCTTCTTCAAAAACTTTGACGTGAGCTTCATTGTAACGGGCAGTTACATTCCAATCAATAGCACGGATATCATCGCCAAATTGGTATTGACGGACTTCACTAAAAGTCATTCCTCGGCCTTTGAAAGATGTATGGTACTCGCCCGAAAAGATATGATCGCTCAGCCTTCGGGTTTTGATTTCTATTTTACGTACTTTTTTTAAAAGCTCTTTTGTATCCATTCTTTTAGATTGCAGATTTTAGATTTCAGATTTCAGATTTAGAAGTTGGTTTAGAACTGCTAACTGAATACTTTCAACTGCCTACTGATTAGGGTACTTCAATTTCGTTTATAATCTTATTGATAATGTCTACCGAAGTAACATTTTCGGCTTCTGCCTCATAAGTAACTCCTATTCTATGACGTAAAATATCATGTACTACAGCACGGACATCCTCAGGAATTACATAGCCACGGCGTTTGATAAAAGCATAACATTTGGCAGCGGTAGCAAGATTGATACTTCCACGAGGAGAAGCTCCAAAACTGATTAAAGGTTTCAAATCAGCCAATTTATATTTCTCTGGATAACGAGTAGCAAAAATAATATCCAGTATGTATTTCTCTATTTTTTCGTCCATGTAAACCTCACGTACAGCTTCTTGAGCTCTCAAAATCTGTTCAACAGAAACGACAGGATTTACTTTTTCATAACTTCCTTTAAGATTTTGACGAATTACCAAACGCTCGTCTTCCATCTTTGGATAATCAATAACTGTTTTCAGCATAAAACGGTCAACCTGCGCTTCAGGCAATTGATACGTTCCTTCCTGCTCAATAGGGTTTTGAGTCGCCAAAACTAAAAATGGCTTGTCTAATTTGAAAGTAGTATCACCAATAGTAACTTGTTTTTCCTGCATCGCCTCTAATAAAGCAGATTGTACTTTGGCTGGAGCACGGTTAATCTCATCGGCAAGAACGAAATTAGCAAAAATTGGTCCTTTTTTAATAGAAAACTCGTTCGCTTTAATATTGTAAATCATAGTTCCAATAACATCGGCAGGCAATAAATCAGGCGTAAACTGGATTCTGCTAAATGAACCTTGAATGGCTTGTGAAAGTGTATTTATGGCTAATGTTTTTGCTAATCCAGGAACACCTTCCAATAAAATATGTCCTTGTCCAAGAAGTCCGATTAACAATCTTTCGACCATATGTTTTTGTCCCACAATAACTTTGTTCATCTCCATTGTGAGAAGGTCTATAAAAGCACTTTCTCTTTCGATTTTTTCATTGATTGCTCTAATGTCTAAAGTCGCTGTATTTTGTTCCATATTATTATATTTAAACCTCTTGTTTTTGGTATCTTTTATTTGATGGTGCAAATTGAATTTTTTTTTAGAAGTAAGATGTTAAAAAATGGTTAAAACTTCTACAGATCCCCCAATTTTAAGGACGAATTATGATTGTATTTATCTATTTTTAAGAACAAAAAAAAATAAACTTCAAATTCGTTAAATTAACCACATAATCAAGGGGGAACATTAAAAAATAAACCATGAGCAAAATTCCATTTTCAAAAATTATTGCCGGCACCATGACTTGGGGAATTTGGGGCAGAAACTGCTCCACCGAAGAAATGACAGCTCTCATACATTTATGCCTCGAAAGCGGTATCTCTACTTTCGATCATGCGGATATTTATGGAGGTTACACTACCGAAAAAGATTTTGGAAAAGCTTTCAGCGAAAGCAAAATAAACCGCAGTGATATTCAGTTAATTTCGAAGTGCGGTATCCAAATGATATCTGAAAACAGAAATAACACAATCAAGCATTATTCCTATTCCAAAGACTACATTATAGCTTCGGCAGAGCAGTCACTGAAACATTTGCAGACCGATTATTTAGACCTTTTATTATTGCATAGACCAAGTCCGTTAATGCAGGCAGATGAAATTGCCGAAGCTGTTGAAAAGTTAAAAATAACCGGAAAGATTTTGGATTTTGGCGTATCTAATTTTACTCCCAGCCAATGCGATTTAATCCAGACAAAAACCAAAATAAATTACAATCAAATCGAGTTTTCCATTACTAATCTAGAACCAATGCTTGACGGAAGTTTGGATCACATGCAAACCAACCGAATTACACCAATGTGCTGGTCACCTCTTGGAACTGTTTTTAGAAAAGATGACGAGCAGTCACAGCGTATTCAAAAAACGGCAAATGAATTAGCATCCAAATATGAGGTTTCCAATGACGTTATTCTGCTGTCTTGGATATTGAAACATCCTGCCGGAATTTTGCCTGTCTGCGGTACTGCAGACAAAAACAGACTTTCCAAACTGATGCAGGCGACCACTATTGAAATGGAATTGGAAGATTGGTTTTCTCTTTGGGTTGCAAGTACTGGAAAAGATGTAGCTTAAAGGAATTTTGATTTCAGATTGCTTCGCCTGTTCGCCTTTCAGGCTAAGGTAACGATTTCTGTTTTAGTTTAACGGATATAAATCGTTAATTTTAAATAGTTAATGAAAATTTTAAATAACTTTCGTGCTCCTCTTTCTCAAATCATAAATCAAATGATCAACAAACGGCTTCTTATCAAAAATCTTCTTGCTCACAATGATGAAAGCAGTTTTTATGATAAAAAAAGACAGTTAAATCTGCACACCAGAGAGGGTAAAGCAAAATTTTTGAAACACATTTGCGCTTTATCCAATTCTAACCCGACTAATAATTCCTACATAGTAGTTGGTGTCGAAGATGAAAACAATGAAATTGTTGGCGATGATTTTTTTGACGATAGCCGAATTCAGAATTTAGTAAATGCTTTTCTTGAAAATCCGCCCAGAATTCAATATGAAAACGTCCCTTTTCCTAATTTGCCAAAAGACAAAGTAATTGGACTTGTTACTATAAAACCCAACAGCAAAACTTCTTTCTTCAAAAAAGGAATACATACAATTCCTGCCAATAGTGTTTTTGTCCGGCGGGGAAGCAACACAATGCCGATTGAGGACGAAGTGGAGAAAAACCATCAAAATACTGAAACGGTAATTGGTATTGAAAATAACTCAAGAAACAGCATCAAATATACGCTGGATGGCGTGATTGATTTTATGAATTACCGCCATAAGGACATGGCTCCAAAATATTATGTCTTCAAAGAATTATTTGTAATCTGCTGGGCAGGAATTGTCAAAAAATCCAAAAACATAACTTATTTGTCCCGAGTTGATATTGAACTGATTAATGAGCAGATCAAATTATTTTATTCGGCTCAAGATGTGGTTGAAATTAACTACGACGAAGACAGTTTTACAATTATTGAATATGTTCCGCTAGGATTGAACGACAAGACCAGTTACTATCCATTGGAACAGCAAACAATTCATTTTCATGATAACGGGTACTATAGAATTGATCGAAAAATACTTTTTGAACCTCCGGAATACAATAAGAAAATGTTATTCCATATTTACAATTCGAATATTGCTTTACTGAATAAACTCGGAAAAAATATTCAATTGACGGAGCGGGAAAAAAAAGATTTGAATCATTTGCCTTCTACCTTCATGATTTGCTACCTAAACGGTTTTGAAGATGCTAAGCAAAAACTTATTGACTCCAAAGAACTACTGAAGCCATTTGCGCAAGTGTATCTTTCGTTTAAAGAAGCGTTGCGGATTTTGAGAAAAATGAAATATGATGTTCAATAAACTTATTTATTGCATCATTGCTTTTTTAATTAACTAAACAATCCGGCTACCCAAGTAACCAAATCAATAATAACCTGGCAAATAAAATTAGTCATTAAAAGCAATAAGGTAAGAAGTGCATTCATTTTAAAAAATTTTAAGTAAAATTATAATGATTCATTATATAAAACAATCTCTAAAAACAATGATATTTGAAATTCAAAAATACTGAAAATTACTATACTAACTTTAATTATCTTATTGAAATTCAACGACTATAAGTGCACTTCAGCCGATTTATTCTTAATAAAAACTTAAAATTTCTTATAGCCCTAATTCTTACATTACTTTTTAAAAACCTTTAGTCCTGAAATTCAAGCGCTTCATATTCTATTTTCTTTTTGTTAGAAAATTTCTCGATCTCTTCAAAAAAAATCAATCGGCACCACTTTTCTGCTATTTTTGCAAAAGAACAAATACAGAATATGAGAACATTAGTTATAGGGGACATACATGGCGGTTTGAGAGCCCTTCATCAAGTTCTGGAAAGAGCAAACGTAAGCACAAAAGACAAACTCATTTTTTTGGGCGATTATGTTGATGGCTGGAGCCAATCCCCACAAGTAATTGATTTTTTGATTGAACTGCAAAAAGACCAAGAAGTAATATGTATTCGCGGTAATCATGATGAACTGCTAAGAGAGTGGCTTCAAGACAACAAAGACAATGAGCAGTGGCATCAGTATGGAGGAGAAGCTACCGTTTTGGCCTATGAAAACGTAGATGGAGAAACCAAAAAAGAGCACGTAAAATTCTTAGAATCCCTAAAAGATTATTACCTAGATGATCAGAACAGAATGTTTATACACGCAGGATTTACTAACATGAATGGCGTAAATTATGAATATTTTCCAAAATTATTTTATTGGGATAGAACCCTCTGGGAAACGGCTTTGGCATTAGATCCAAAAATAAAATCAGATCATCCGTATTATCCAAAACGGTTTACATTATATAACGAAGTGTACATTGGACATACCCCAGTTTCCCGCATTGGAGAAACAACTCCTGTACAAAAAGAGAATATCTGGAATATAGATACTAGTGCCGCTTTCAAAGGACCGCTGACAATAATGGACGTTGATACGAAACAGTTTTGGCAAAGCGAACTTTTGCCTAGTTTATATCCTACAGAAAAAGGGCGAAATAGAATCTAAATATTATATTTGCCGAAAATTAATTATCTATTTATATTTTTAACAATGAAAAAAATTATTACAGTTTTATTTTTAGTTTCTTTTGGAATAACAAATGCACAACAGGCCTTTAAAGGTAAAGGTGATTCAAAAATTAATATTGGAGCCAACATTCAAGACGGAGGTACTGGAATTCAAGGATCTGCTGATTTTGGTCTTGGTGAAAATTTCTCTTATGGATTTGTGGCTTCTTATTTATTAGGAGTAGATGAGTTTTCCGGTATCTATGGCGGAAACCCCTATATCAATGAAAAACCAGAATTTCAAGACCGTTTTGATGCAAAATTTAGAATTAATGCAAACTTAAGCAGCGTAATTGGTGTAGACCAATTGGATATCTATCCTGGTTTGAGCTTAGGATTACGCAATTTTGGCGGTCATCTTGGAGGCCGTTACTTTTTCACTGAAGGTTTTGGTATTTTTACTGAACTTGGCTTCCCGATTGCAAAATACAGCAAGGAAAAAGAAGTATTTGATCATTTAAACAATCAAGTTACTTTTAGTATAGGTGCTTCATTCAATCTAGATTAAAACTAAATTCCAAATAAAAAGAGGCTGTCCGAAAAGTAAGGACAGCCTTTTTTTTGCTGTTTTTAATCTAAAATATTATCTTAGAGTTGCACAAAAAACGAGCAATGGCTAAAGTAATATTTAAATCGCAATCGATCAATACTCTGGAACTTTTTC
>CAUPJC010000014.1:0-110684 GCA_963511475.1 uncultured Flavobacterium sp. | reverse complement strand
GGTTCCAGCTGGTAGTCCTGTGCTTGAAACAGCCTCATTGGCACTATTGGTAATTACGACTGTTGAACCTGTGCTGTTAGTTATGGCAATAGAACCATTTTTTTCTCCATGACAGCTAACATTTGTCGCAATACCGCTTACTGAAACTGTTACAGCTGGCTGGGTGATGATCTGGTTGCACAATGTAATCACACAGGCTGGATTTGCCATGTCGCGAACCTGTACACTGTAGGTTGCTGGGGCAAGAGCGGTAAAGTTACCGCTTGCCTGCCAAGTTCCTGTGTCGAGACGATACTCATAAGTTCCGGATCCGCCTGTTGGGTTGGTTACTGTAATTGTACCGTTGTTATCTCCGTTGCAATTTATGTTTGTTTTGGACATAGTGGCATTTATTACAGCCGGTTGGGTGATGGTTACCGATAATTCGTTAGAAGCACAACCGTTAGCATCTGTAGTTATGACAGTATAAATTCCAGCTTCCAATCCAGTTAAATTTTTATTAATTGAATAATCGTATCCATTTTTTTTCCATGCGTAAGAGTATGAACCTGTTCCGCCTGTAGCATAATTTAATGTTATAGCACCTGAATGACAACCAAAACAATTCACATTAGTCTGTGAAGCCAAAGTAACTGAAGGGCAAGGGATATTAGTGGAGCATGATCCATGCTCTAAGAATGTATTTGTACATGCAGAATTTTTAAAATCAAGTCTTGAAGAGCTTACTGTTTTGTTTCCACAGACATTGAATTTTGGAGTCAATTCATATTTTAAGGTAATAGTTTCAACATTTAGGAAGTCAATATTCCAAAAAATAACTTGTCCGGAAACTGTTGCTGTCCCTTTTGAGGGAGTTACAGTACCAATCGTAAAATCGGAACTTACTGTTTCTTTACCAAATGGAGTGCCAGTAATTTGTTGGGCAACCCAAGAAAGTTTAGCGAATATATTCGTGTATATTCCATTCAAATCTGCTGCATTTTCTGTAAAGTACTTTCCAGCCGTTTGAATTTCGTCTAATGTAAATTCGGCATATGTTTGTGACATACCAGATATTGCACCAAAAAGACCAACAGAAAATATTTGATTATTATAAGTTACACCATACACGCTAGTTGTTTTTGCATTTTTGGCTGCTGTAATCGCATTTTGAATACAAGTTCCATTTTGAGTATCTGTGCAGTTATTGCCATTTGTAACATTTCTGTTAGCTACACCATCTGTTAATAGTATTATACTTCTAGAGGTAATACAATCAAATGTGCCGTTCTCATTCAATTCTTTACTGGCTTTTAAAATCCCGTCTTCAATATTTGTGTGTCCATTTGCATTTAAATTATTAATTGCATCTATTAATTCCTGCTTATTTTTTGAGGGAAGTAAATGTTTTACAATAGTGCCGCTATTGGCGTATGTGACAATGGCAATTTTATTTTTTCCTGTTGCATTATTTTCATCTAGAAAAACTCTGTTGATAAAATCAATTGCGGCATCTTGGGCGTGTTCTAAAGAATTTTCAGGGTCATTATGAATATTATCATCCATACTGCCCGATACGTCAATGACTAAAACTACTTCAAGAGGTTTTGAAGCTGGATTAGCTCCTTCGATTTTTAACTCTACATCAATTTTTCCACAAACACCAGGTCTTAATATAACTGTTTTAGTGGGTGTTATGTTTTGTGAGAAATTTAGTGAACTTGAAAATATAAATAGAATTAACAATAATCCACTTTTTATATTTTTAAAAGTATTGCTGGAGTGTAATGTTTTCTTCATTTAAAAAAAATTAGGGTGAAATAACCAAAAAAATTACAAGAGTATCATTCTGAAGAGGGGTCGCTTACCATAGTGTGTAAAACAGTACTTACAGTATATGATGGACATTCAGCAGCTGAAGCTTTAATTTCTGAGCAATTCCATTTGTTTACAGCTGTACCAATAGGAACTTTGACTTGTACAAAAAATGTAATTGTCTCCCCAGGGTTTAAAGCAATTTGATTTATTGGAATTGAATTTATATCTGTAAATGTGACGTTCAGATTTACATTGCTTGAAGTGCTGGTGCCATCATTATTTGAACAACTGCTGTTTATATTAGCAGCACTTAAAGAATAAACAGAATTTGTAGTACCAGTATTGGATATATGAAGTAAATATGAGACACCTTCGGGAGGGGCACTTTTTGTAAATCTGTTTTTATCTGCTTGAAGTGTTGCATTACAGGAACTTGATTGAGAATAAATAATAGAGCTGCTTAATAATAAAACAGAAGTAAAAAGAAATAAAAATGTACTTGGTAGTATTTTTTTATTTGTAAATGTAAAAAACAGCAAAACTTGGTTTTTAATTTCAATTATAAAAGAATCTGTCAATAAGTTTAGCGTAGTTTTAGATTTCATATTCTTAGTTTTTTTAATTGAAAATATTGTTAATTATAGAGTTGAAAAATTATCTTAGCTTTTTACAATCTTAAAAAGGCAAACAAATGTGAATACTTTTGTAGGTAGGGTACTATTTTTAATTTGAACTCATTTGGGAAGAGATCAAATTAAAAACTGCTGTTTTCTTGTCAATTTTAATCCAGTATGTTTAATGATATTCTTGATTGGATTTGGGAATGCAATCAAAAAAAATGTTAACAGATGATAGTTAACAGTTATTTGAAGTAGGTTTTTGTGTTTTTCTTTTGATTAAAATTTGGGGATAATCAAAATTAAATTCAAAAATAAATTGTGGCAGGTTAAGTGGTGAAATTCATATATTTTCATTTGGGGCTTGAAAATGAATGTATTAATCTTATTAATCTTATCTCAAATTTAATAAGAATGTTTATTAAACAATGTCAATCTCTTTGAAAAACCTAAATACTCGTTGAAGAGTTGTTGTTATAAGTAAATCGCTTCGATTTTTTTATTTTTAGGATATGTTTATTATTTTAACTAAATCATTTTAAATTTTTTATTATTTCAAATAAAAATACAATAGTAGATATTGAGTGTATATTTGTCTGAGAAATCAGGCAGAACCTTGCTGATATGGGTTTTAATAATAACCTTTTTTAATTGTACTAAACGCATTCAAGCTAATGTTTTTAGAAGATTGTAAACGAGATATTGCATTTTTGTACTAGGCTAATTAAGACAATATTCAAAAGACTGTAACTTCAGCTAAAAAATTAAGTCCGATATTCTAAACTTTTTTGTAAATTGTAAGTCCCTAATGATTTTGCTAAGTGTTTTAATCATAAATTATTTAGTTGAATCGAAATAATTTGATTTCTAAAAAATTCATTTTCACAAAGCCGGCTCTATATTTTAACACTGTTATTGTATTAAAAAAATATTTAATGTATGAAAAACTTAATCTTAATTCGGCACGCAAAGTCCAGCTGGGAGGCTCCTTTACATGATAAGGACAGGCCATTAACTTCACAAGGAATGCAAAATGCCCATTTAGTTTCTTCACATATTAGTAACGTTTTGCCAAAAACATATACTATATGGAGCAGTACAGCCGAAAGGGCGGTAGAAACTGCAATGATTTTTGCACAGAATATAAATTTCCCTTTAGAGAGTATTATTTACAAAGATGACCTCTATACTTTTGACGAAAGAAAATTAGAAAAGATCATTAAATTTGAAAGTAATGGTAATGATAACATAATAATATTCGGGCATAACGAGGCTATTACAAATTTTGTTAATAAATTTGGGGATGTTTACATTGATAATGTACCCACTTCAGGATTTGTTCATATCGAATTTGATAATGAAAAATGGGACATTATTAGTAATGGCAAAACAAAAAAAACAGTATTCCCCAGAGATTTAAAATAAATAAAAGTGTTTGAACAAAAATATATAGACAGAGAAAAAAGCTGGTTGGCTTTTAATGCCAGAGTATTACAAGAAGCGGCAGATGACAGCGTTCCATTACTCGACAGATTAAGGTTTTTAGGAATATTTTCAAATAATCTGGATGAATTTTTTAGAGTCAGATTTGCAGCTATCAGACGATTAAGTTTGAGTGGTATTTCGGGTGAAAAATATTTTGGAGGTGTAACAGCTCAGCAATTAATTAAAGATATTACAAAGATTGTTATACAGCAGCAGTCTGAAAGTTTAAGGATACTTAATAATATTGAAGAAAGACTGGAAACCGAAAACATTTTTATCATTCATGAAAATGATATTAATAAGGAGCAAGAAGCTTTTTTAAAAGATTTTTTTATACAAAAGTTAAGCCCGGAACTGGTAACAATTATTTTAAATGATTTAGCGGAATTCCCTGTTTTAAAAGATTCTCTGGGGTATTTGGCCGTAAAACTCGTGATGAATAAAAATCAGGAAGTGCGTTACGCTATCATTGAAATGCCAAAAATGATTAATCGTTTTGTTGTATTGCCTTCAAGTAATGAAAAGCAATATGTTATCTTGATTGATGATGTTGTCAGAATGCATTTGAGCAGTATTTTTAATATTTTTAATTATGAAAGCATTTCTGCCCACATGATAAAAATAACCAGAGATGCTCAATTAGATATTGACAGTGACTTGAGTAAAAGTATGCTCGAAAAAATATCTACCAGTGTCAAAGATAGAAGAATAGGGGAACCAGTGCGTTTTATTTATGATCAGGAGATTAGCAAGGACACTCTGAAGTTTTTTCTTGACAAAATGAATATTGATTCTACCGATAGTATTATTCCCGGAGGAAGATATCACAACAGGAGAGATTACATGGATTTTCCTAATCTTGGCAGATTTGATTTACTCTATAAAAAAAATGATCCGCTTCCAATACCCGGATTAAGTCTGGAAGGAAGTATTCTGGGGAAAATTGCCGAGAAAGATTATTTGTTGAATGCTCCTTATCAGTCGTTTTCCTATTTAATTAAATTTTTGCGTGAAGCTGCTTTAGATCCCAAAGTGAGCTCCATTAAAATTACATTATATAGATTGGCCAAAAATTCTCAAATTATTAGCTCATTAATTAATGCAGCTAAGAATGGAAAAAAGGTAATTGTCCAAATCGAATTGCAGGCGCGTTTTGATGAAGCCTCAAATATTTCTTATGCAGAGCAAATGCAGACTGAAGGAATAGAACTTATATTTGGTATAAAAGGATTGAAAGTTCATAGTAAAGTTTGTGTAATTGAAAGGCATGAAAAAAATAAAATCAAGAGATATGGTTTTATTTCGACTGGAAATTTTAATGAATCTACAGCCAAAATTTATACAGATGTGACACTTTTTACATGTCATCCACAAATTTTGAAAGACATTTCTAAAATATTTGATTTTTTTGATACGAATTACAAAGTGCAGCGTTATAAACATCTTATCGTTTCGCCGCAGTATACCAGAAACCGTTTTACAAAATTGATTGACAGAGAAATTGCTCATGCCTTGGCTGGCAGAAAGACTTACATGAAATTAAA
This sequence comes from uncultured Flavobacterium sp., assembly GCA_963511475.1. Lineage (GTDB taxonomy): Bacteria > Bacteroidota > Bacteroidia > Flavobacteriales > Flavobacteriaceae > Flavobacterium. The sequence goes on along the minus strand of CAUPJC010000014.1, from coordinate 105,241 downwards.
AATGAATAGTCTTTCTGACTTACCGATGATTGATAAATTATATGAAGCAAGCAATGCGGGAGTAAAAATTCAATTAGAAGTAAGAGGTATTTGTTCATTAATCCCAGGAGTTAAAGGGTTAAGTGAGAATATTGAAGCTATTAGCATTGTTGATAACTACTTAGAGCATTCAAGACTTTATATTTTTGGCAATGCCGGATTTACCGAAGTATATATATCTTCTGCCGATATAATGACCCGAAATATTGACGCAAGAGTTGAAGTAACCTGTCCTATTTATAATCAGGAAATAAAAGATGAATTGATTGATAATTTTGATATTGGCTGGCAGGGAAATGTAAAAGCCAGATATCATTCTTTTAAACTGGATAATAAATACAGAGTAAGAGGTGATAATCCAATTTTCAGGGCACAATGGGAAACCTATAAATATTACCAGCGAAAAGCGGAAGCTATTGAAGAGTTAAAGGAAGAACTGAAAGAAGATTGAAATAAAGATAACTTATAGAATTAAATTCTAAAACATAAATTGCATCCTTGAGAATATGATTAAAATTAAAAAATATGCTGCTATTGATATTGGTTCGAATGCCATGCGTTTGCTGATAACCAATATTGTAGAAGAAGATGATAAAGAACCCCAATTTAATAAAAGTTCATTGGTGCGTGTTCCTATCCGTTTAGGACAGGATGCGTTTACTGTTGGTGAAATTTCACCTGAAAATATTGACCGTATGGTTGATGCGATGAAAGCTTTCAATCTGTTAATGAAAGTCCATAAAGTGGAGCGCTATATGGCATTTGCAACATCGGCCATGCGTGAAGCTTATAATGCTAAAGAGGTTGTGGCTTTAATAAGAAAGAAAGCGGATATTAAAATTGAAATTATTGACGGTAAAAAAGAAGCGGCAATAATTGCTTCAACAGATTTGCATCATTTATTAAAAACAGATGAAACTTACCTGTTTGTTGATGTTGGAGGTGGAAGTACCGAATTTACATTGTTCTCTAATGGAAAAATGGTGAATTCAAGATCGTTTAAAGCAGGAACAGTTAGGTTGTTAAATGAAATGGTCTGTGATGTTGTTTGGGAAGAAATAGAAAAATGGATTAAGCAGAATACTGCCGATTATGATGAAGTTACTCTGATAGGTTCAGGCGGAAATATCAATAAGTTATTTAAAATGTCAGGTAAACTCCAAGAAAAGCCTTTGTCTTATATTTATATAAATTCTCAATATGCTTATTTGAATTCCTTGACATATGAACAAAGAATCTCTCAATTAGGGTTGAATCCTGATAGGGCAGACGTTATTGTACCCGCAACCCGCATTTATCTGAATGCGATGAAATGGAGTGGAGCCAGACAGATTTATGTTCCAAAAATTGGACTTTCAGATGGTATTGTAAAAGCGATGTATTATGGTAAAATTTAATTTTGCAGATAAAAATTGAGTAGAATTATTCAAAGATGGTAGAAACTTTTCAATATTTATTCCAATTAGATCAAGAAGAATGTCAGCTTTTAAGCAGTTTAATCACTCATAGAAAACTTAAAAAAGGAGACTATTTGATTTCTGAGAATCAAGTATGTAATGAAATTGTATTTGTGAAATCGGGAATCTTACGCTCTTTTTTTATTAATTCAAGAGAAGATGAAATAACCAATTGCTTTACTTTTGAAAATGAGTTCATGACCGCTTTTTCGAGTTTTATTACACAAAGTCCAACAGATGAAAATATTCAGGCAATCACTGATTGTGAACTGGAAGTAATTGATAAAGAGGCAGTCGAAAAACTTTTCAGTTCCAGTTTCAGATGGGTTGATATCGGCAGAAAAATTGCCGAAAATGAAGTTGTCAATCTGCATAACCGCATCGCATCTCTGCAAAAAAAATCTTCGGCAGAACGATACGAAACGCTGTTTGTTAATCATCAAAAATATATACAATTTATTGCTTTGATTTATTTAGCTTCCTATTTGGGAGTTTCTACAAGACATTTAAGCCGCATTAGGCAAGCTGTTGTATTTTAAGACATTTGTCCTGTTTTAAAAAGCAAGCATAGGATATTTTTGTTAAAAATAATTTAAAACAATAAGTATCTGCCTAATGAAAAATATCTTAATAATAAATGGTCATCCTAATTCTTCAAGTTTTAATTTTGCCTTAGCTGAATCCTATAAAAAAGGAGCTTTGGAAGCTAAAGCAAATGTCGAAACTATTGTAATTGCTGACTTGAAATTTAATCCCAATTTAGCATACGGCTATCAGAAAAGAATAGATTTAGAACCTGATTTGCTTGATGCGTGGGAAAAAATTAAAAAGGCAGATCATTTAGTGTGGATTCATCCAGTTTGGTGGGGCGGTCTGCCAGCAATCACAAAAGGATTTATCGACAGACTTTTTTTGCCTGGTATGGCTTTTCATTATCGGGAAAATTCGGTTTGGTGGGACAAATTATTAAAAGGAAAAACGGCTCGTATTATTACTACATTAGATCAGCCAAGCTGGTACTATTTTTTGTTTTATTCAAAACCGAGTGTTAATCAGCTAAAAAAGGCAACATTAGAATTTTGCGGTGTAAAGCCAGTTAAAGTTACCTATGTCGGAGTAATAAAAACTTCTGATAAAAAACAGCGTGAAAAATGGCTGCATAAAATTTTTCAATTAGGAAAACATCTCAAATAATTTTTTCAAAAAAAATTGTATTTAAGTTTAATAATCTAAATGCTATAGAATAAAAGGTTCAAAACTGATTGTAGTTTTGAGCCTTTTTTATGCTGTATTGTTTGTGATAGATGTATTTTTAATTGATTGATATTCATTTGGTTGTTTTATATTTTTGACTTTTTGTTAACAAGAATTATAACTACAACGTTAGAGTGTTAATTATTCTCAAAATTTTAAGTAAGTAAAATTAAATATGTAAAAACTGATAATATTTATTAATAATTTCACATAATATTAACCAAATATAAATTAAAAACTAACCTTATGAAATTTAAAAACTATTTTTTATTATTCTTTTTTTTTCTTCTGCAGTCATTTGTTTTTTCACAAACAAAAGCGACTGGAAAAGAAGTAATGATCCAAGGTTTTCATTGGACCACCGATGTATCAGCTACGAAATGGTACGAAGTAATCAAAAGTAACTCTTCAGCTTTGCAGACTGCTGGTTTTGATGCAATTTGGCTACCGCCGCCAAGTAAATCAACTGGAGGGATGGGCTACATTCCTACTGTGTGGTATGATTTGAATAATGCGCAAGGTAATCAGGCACAATTGATGTCTTTAATTACTGACTTGCATTCAAAAAACATTAAAGTAATTGCTGATATTGTAATCAATCATCGAGGTGGGACATTAGGATGGTATGATTTCTCTACACCTTCATGGAATACACCAGCCGAAACGTGGTCTATCTGCAATAACTCAAATATAAGTGCAAGTGGACAAAAAGGAACGGGTAATCCTGATTATGATCCAGTTGCCGCAGGTTTGAAATCGGTTGGAGAATCAGGTTCATTTTCTGCTGCAAGAGATTTAGATCATTCTAATGCATCAGTTAGAGACGGTATTAAAACGTGGATGAACTGGCTGAAAAATGATATTGGTTTTGATGGATGGCGCTATGATTTTGTACATGGATATGATGGTAAATACATCAAGGAGTATAATGATGCGACAAATCCTTATTTTTCAGTAGGCGAATTGTTGGAAGGGGATAGAAGCAGAATAGTAAAATGGATGGATTATACAAAAGCTGGAACGGCAACAGCATCTTCTACCGCTTTTGATTTCTCGACGAAAAGTGCTTTGCAAAATGCTTTTAGAGATAATAATCTGAGTTATTTAAAAGATATTTCCGGAAAAGCATCGGGATTGATAGGGGTGTGGCCTTCAAATGCTGTAACGATGTTAGATAATCATGATACGGGACCGAAACCTTACGGACAAGACTTATGGATTTTCCCTGGTGATCAAGTGCTAAAAGGATATGCATATTTATTAACTCATCCTGGTACACCTATGGTTTGGTGGCCGCACTATTTTAATTGGGGCATCAAAAATGAAATTGATGCAATGATTAAAATCAGAAAAGATAATGGGCTAAGCAGTACCTCAAACTTAAATATCGTTGCTGCTACAAATAACTTATATGCTGCAATTATTGATGATAAAGTGGCTCTGAAATTAGGTTCAGATAATTGGTCTCCATCAGGAACGGGCTGGACTTTGAAGTTATCCGGATCAGGTTTTGCTATTTGGGATAAAGGAACAGTTACGGATGTGCCTAGTTTGACTAATTCACAAGCAGGAGGAACGTTTTCTACAGGAACCACTCTAAATGTGGTTTTAACAGCTAATAATTCTTCTTCCACTATTTATTATACATTAGACGGAACGACTCCAAGTACAGCGTCAGCTTCAGCTATTGGGACAAAAACACTTTCCATAACTGCAAATACTACTTTGAAAGCTTTTGTAAAGAATGCTGCTAATGTTAGTTCTGCTGTCTATACAGAAAACTATACTTTTGCTGCCGTGCCAACATTTACAGTTTATTTTAAAAAACCTTCGGCGTGGGCTTCTGCTGTAAAAATTTATTATTGGGGAACTACAGGAACTGCACCAGCTGTAACTTGGCCGGGAACTGCTATGACTAAGGATTGTGGCGATTGGTATGCATTTACATTTCCATCAACAGTTACTGCATCCAATATCATTTTTACTGATGGTACTTTGAAAACTGCTGATTTAACAGCTACCGCTGGAATTAAATATTATGATTCTGCTTGGTTAAGCACAGAGCCAACTAACAGATGTCCCGTAGTTACTCCCGATTTGACAATATCACAGCTGGGAGGAACTTTTTCCTCTGGAACAACAGTAAATGTGGTATTGACTGCCAATGTAAATACATCAACGATTTATTATACATTGGATGGCACAACACCAACCACGGCTTCAGCATCAGCAGTTGGAACAAAAACACTTTCTATTACTGCTAACACTACAGTAAAAGCTTTTACTAAAAACACGGCAGGCGCTTTATCAGCAATAAAAACTGAGGTTTATAATTTTGTTACTCCAACAACTTTTACTGTTTATTTCAAAAAACCGTCGGCGTGGGCTTCTGCTGTAAAAATTTATTATTGGGGAACTACTGGAACTGTAGTAGCTGTTACTTGGCCGGGAGTTGCAATGACTCAGGATTGTGGCGATTGGTATGCATTTACATTTCCATCAACAGTTACTGCATCCAATATCATTTTTACTGATGGTACTTTGAAAACTGCTGATTTAACGGCTACCGCTGGAATTAAATATTATGATTCGGCTTGGTTAAGCACAGAGCCAACTAATAGATGTCCCGTAGTTACTCCCGATTTGACAATATCACAGCCCGGAGGAACTTTTTCCTCTGGAACAACAGTAAATGTGGTATTGACTGCCAATGTAAATACATCAACGATTTATTATACATTGGATGGCACAACACCAACCACCGCTTCAGCAGCATCAGTTGGAACAAAAACACTTTCTATTACAGCTAACACAACCGTAAAAGCATTGGCTAAAAATACAGCTGGCACTTTATCTACTATAAAAACTGCTGTGTATACTTTCGTTACTGTCCCAACTTTAACGGTTTATTTTAAACCTCCAACAACATGGACAGGAACGCCAAAAGTACATTATTGGAATCCCGTACCAGCTGGAAGTGCGGCTAATTCTGCTTGGCCGGGTGTAGCTATGACGGCAGATGCAAATGGTTTTTATAAATATACCATAACTGGACCAACATCAATTAATTTGATTTTTAATAATGGCTCCTCAGGAGCTGCTAATCAAACAGCAGATTTATTGAATAAAGCCGACGGGTATTCATATATTTGGGGAGCAAGTACTTCTAAACTTGGAACAAAAAAAGAGGAAGCAGCCACCAAAAGTACATCAGTAGCATTATATCCAAATCCAGTTAATAATTTACTGCAGATTAATTCTGATGTAACTGCTTTGGATTATCAAATTCTGTCTAACAACGGAACAGCAGTCCAAACAGGAAAGGTAAATAATAATTCTATAGATGTAAATAGTTTACCATCTGGTCTTTATTTTGTTAAGATTCATTTTATGGACGGTCAAGAATATTTACAAAAGATTATTAAAAAATAATCAAATTTTTTTAAATTTAAAAAGCTCAAACCTAATTTTAGTTTGAGCTTTTTTTTTATGTTATAGTGTAATTGGCTTTAGTAATAATGTCTTGAGCCATAAGCCAACAAGCAAAGCTATCAGCAGTAACACTGCAAATAAATAGAAAATAGAAATATCTGCTGTTAAGCCTAAAAGCAAAGGCCCGGCAAAAGCGGCTGCAGACCATGCCGTTAAAATATAACCAAGTACGGGACCGTATTTATCAGCTCCAAAAATATCTTTTACAAATGACGGCATTGTAGCAAATCCAGCACCATAACCTGCAATAATAATAAAGGTTAAAGTTTGAAATGAGATTTGATTTGTTGAAAAAGTAGGTATTAAAGCAAAACAGACTGCGTTGATTCCGATGAAAATCATAAAAGTGGTCCAACAGCCAATTTTATCTGAAATACTAGACCAAAATAAACGTCCGATACCATTAAATAAACCTATGATGGCGACGAACATCGTTGCCTGAGAAGCACTCATTCCAACTACTTCTTCTCCTAAAATTGCCACTTTTGAGATAATGGCAATGCCTCCGCATACATTTAAAAATAATAATAGCCATAACGCAATAAAACGTTTGTCAGTAATTATTTGTTTCGCAGTTAAATCTTCATGCAGATGCTGGTTATTGGTCATACTTGTTGGGTTAGCTAAATATAAAGCGCTTCCTAGCATACAAACTCCGTAAACAATTCCTAAAACTCCAAATGCTCCGGATAATCCAACTGAAGTATACAATGGACCAATTAAAAATGAAGCAAGTAATGAACCCAATGCAAATGACATGATAATAATTCCAGAAGCTAATCCTGGACGGTCAGGAAACCATTTGACTACGGTATAAACGGGAACGACGTAACCAAATCCTAAACCAATACCTTGTAAAACTCCAAATGTTATGTAAAAAAAGTAGATTGAATTTATTTTTATAGCCAAAGCTGTACCCAATAATCCTAAAGTTAAAAATATAGCTGCTAATAATCCTGCCTTTTTTGGACCAATTTTTTGAGCAAATTTACCCATAAAAGCAGCTGTTAGCCCTAAGAAGCAGATGGCTAAGCTAAATCCTGTTTTGGTATCGTGGGCATCCCAGTTTAACTCTTTGGATAATGGTTCTATCCATTTACTGTAAGCGTAAATTGATCCTATTGACAATTGCATAACCATTCCTGCCAATACTATCAAATATTTATTTTTTGACATAATTGTTTCGTTTTTATCGTAAAAAAATATTCTTGATTTTATTTAATTTTTACATTTTTGAAGTAAAGCTTAAATATTTCGGCTGCTTTATTTACTTCTTCTGCTGTGTGCGGAACAGTATCAGCTAATTGATATTCCAAACCTAACAGTTCCCATTTGCTTTTTCCCATTTGATGGAAAGGTATGATTTCAACTTTTTCTATTGTTTTGTATGAGGTAAAATGTTTCCCCCATTCATGAAGATATTCTTCCTGATCGCTCCACCCGGGTACTAATACATAGCGCAGCCACATTGGTTTCCCAGTACTTTCTCTATATTCAGCCAATCGAATAGTTGTTTTGTTTTTTACACCAGTCAGCTTTTTATGCCATTCTTTATTGATATGTTTGACATCCAATAACAATAAATCAGTTCTTTCTAAGAGCTGTTCTGTTTTAGAATCTAATACTCTGCCATTAGAATCCAAACAAGTATGAATTCCATTTTCGTGTAAACGGTCAAAAAAATGAATTAATTTATCTCTTTGTAATAGAGGTTCACCTCCAGAAACCGTTACACCTCCATTTTTTCCAAAATAGGATTTTTGATGTAAAGCTTTTTCGATCAGTTCTTCAATAGGTATAAAAGTACCGCCATGAATATCCAAAGTATCAGGATTTTGACAATACAAACATCTAAACTGGCATCCCTGAACAAAAACGACCATTCTGATCCCTGGGCCGTCATGAGTTCCAAATGTTTCAATAGAATGAACTCGAAGTAAGTCTGGATTGTGAATGTCTAATGAATCGTCAATGTGTTGTTGCGGAAAATACATTCAATAAAAAGATTAAAAAAAAACTGTCTAAACGAAACGTTGTTTGTTTTTTTAGACAGGTTAATGTGGTTTAATTCAAAAATTATAGTTAGTGTTAATTTACAAGGTATTGTGAAAAGTTCTGTTGATTACTTCTAGTTGATGTGCTTTAGATAATCGTACGAAGTTTACTGCATATCCAGAAACTCTTATTGTTAATTGGGGATAATTTTCAGGATGATTATAAGCATCCATTAGGGTTTCTTTATCTAAAACATTTACGTTTAAGTGATGTGCATTTTGACCAAAGTAACTGTTTAATATAGTTGTTAAATTATCAATTTGCTCTTCTTTATCAGATCCTAAAGATTTTGGAACCATTGTAAATGTATAAGAAATTCCATCTTGGGCATCTTCATATTTCAATTTACTCACAGAGTTTAAAGAAGCGATAGCTCCATTTGTATCTCTGCCGTGCATTGGATTTGCTCCTGGAGCAAAAGCTTCACCACCTTTACGTCCGTCAGGTGTTGAGCCTGTATTAGAGCCGTACATCACATTTGAAGTAATAGTCAATAAAGACAGCGTAGGAGTAGCGTTTTTGTAAGCTACATGTTTTCTTAATTCATCAATAAAGATTGTAGTAATTTCTTGGGCAATACTGTCAACTCTGTCATCGTCATTTCCGAATTTCGGGAAATCCCCTTCGATATTGAAATCTACAGTCAATCCGATGTCATTTCTAACTGGAGTCACTTTTGCATATTTAATAGCAGATAATGAATCGGCAATAATTGAGATTCCGGCAGCGCCATAAGCAATATCAATATTTGGATCACTGTCAATCAAAGACATTTGTGCTCTTTCATAATAGTATTTGTCATGCATATAATGAATAATGTACATTGATTTTGCATACACTCTTGCGACTTCGGCTAAAGTAGTTTTGAAGATATTTAGAACAGCATCATACTCAAGAACACCATCAGCCATTTGAGGAATGTTTCTAATGACAACAGATCCTTTATCTTCTTCACGGCCACCATTTAAAGCCATAAGTAACGCTTTTGGCAAATTGGCACGAGCTCCAAAGTGCTGAATTGTTTTTCCGATTTTTTGGTAAGAAACACAACAAGCAATCCCATAATCATCAGATCCTCTGTTAGTACGCATTAAATCATCATTTTCATATTGAAGAGATGATGTGTCGATAGAAACTTGTGCGCAAAAATCTTTAAATCCTTTTGGTAAGCTTTGTGACCAAAGAATAGTCAAATTTGGTTCAGGAGAAGCTCCCAAGTTATATAATGTCTGCAAGAATCTAAATGAAGTTTTAGTCACTTTTGTTCTTCCATCGTTTAGCTGGCCTCCAATAGCTTCTGTAACCCACGTTGGATCACCTCCAAAAATTTCGTCATAAGCACCTGGACGCAAGTGACGTACCAAACGCAGTTTCATAACAAACTGATCGACAAATTCCTGAGCCTCTTCCTCATTTATTAGACCTGATTTCAAATCATTTTCAATATAAATATCCAAAAATGAAGAAACATTACCTAGAGACATTGCAGCTCCGTCTTGTTCTTTTACAGCACTCAAATAGGCCAAATAGGTAAATTGAACAGCTTCTTTTGCATTAACAGCAGGAACAGAAATATCAATACCATAAGAATTGGCCATGATTTTCATATCCTGTAAAGCTTTGATCTGTTCTGAGATTTCTTCTCTAAGACGTACTTTGTGGTCGGTCATTTCACCGGAAATAGAGGCAAAATCCTCTTTTTTGGCTTCAATAAGACGATCTACACCATAAAGAGCAACTCTTCTAAAATCACCAATAATTCTTCCTCTTGCATAATTGTCTGGTAAACCTGTTAATAAGTGTTTAGAACGATACGCTCTAATTTCGCTGTCATATGCACTAAAAACGGCTTGGTTATGATCTTTAGCATAGTTGAAAATTTTAACCACTTCATCAGAAACTTTCAATCCTCTTTCAGCAACTGCAGATTCAACTAATTTAATGCCGCCAAATGGTTTCATTGCTCTTTTTAAGAGCTGATCCGTTTGAAGTCCTACAATTACTTCATTTTGCTTATCAATATAACCTGGTCCAAATGATGTAAGATTTGAGATAATATTAGTATCAATAGCTAAGCAGCCATTTTTCTTTCTTTCTTCCAGTAAATTTTCTTTACAAACATTCCATAGTTTATTTGTCTTTTCTGATGGACCTACTAAGAAACTTTGATCGCCTTCATAAGGTGAAATATTCTGCAATACAAAATCATAAACATCAATTGCATTATTCCAATTCCCTGTTTTAAAATTTATTGTTTCAGTCGTACTTTTCATTTTATAGAAATTATTTAATTACTTGTATTGATTTATAAAAACTTGTTTTATAGTAGTAAATTTAAGGATTTTTTGGACTAGATTAACCCTGATGTTTATTTTTAAATAATAATTAAAGTATGTATAACTAAGCAGTTTTTTGTTTATATTTTCCCTTATTTTGATGATTATTCATTATGGCTATTACGATATAGAGAAAACTTATAGTTAATTTTTTAATAAGTTTAATTTTGTTAAATTTTTATTAATTGGTCTGGACTGTTCTAAACCTGCTTCGCTTTATGCACAAATATTGTTCATATTAGCCATGGCAGTTTATTTGTACAATAAAAATATTGAGGTCGGTATTTAACCACATATTATTTCTCTATGGGAAATATTATCTCCCTTTACCATCCTTTTGATTAAGTTGTTAAATATTCTGTCTTTGCTTTGAGAACGGTTAATTAGGCAACAAAATTCATAAAAAGCTCTGTTAATATTACTCTCACTTACCCAAAAATTAGGTTGTTCTAATCCAGGATTTTACCTGATGAATCATTACGAGGAGTGCTTTGAAGTTTGCGCCTTTGTCTCTTAAGATTTGTGTCAAATCATAACCTTTAGCAATTAGATATAACCTTTCCATTTATCAGTAGTTATTTTTTTGTCTTTATCAATGTGTTTGTCGAACATTTTTCGCAGTGATTTAGCTGAATAATCTGGAATTTTAAAAGTATAAAACGCTTCACTTTCCAATCATCATTAAGTTCTACAGCACATACAGCTTTTTTCTTTGAACTGTCATATACTCCTAACTGGATTGCCTTCTTCGTAACCGCCAATAACATACTGTTAATATTTACAATTCCTTTTGTAGAAAAATCTTCATTCAATTTCATGCTTCACGAACTTTTTGCATAAACATTCTTGCTGTTTATTATTGAACTCGAAAACGGACTGCCATTTGCTAGGCAGAAAGACTTTTTGTAGTTGTAGTCATTTCAAAACAAAAGAAAAATGCTTTTCTTAATCCAAATTTTACTTTATGGAATAGAGTATTAGCCATAACCAATTCGGTATCACTACAAATATTGCATGTTCTTGCATAATCTTTACGAATTTGACTTTTGGTATGACCGCATTTTCGGCAAACATATCGCTCCGACTATTTAATATTTGACAGATATTCTCTACAATCTTGATCGCTTGTAAAGTGTTCAGCAAACTCTATGTGGTTTTGATCTTTGAATATTTCCATTTTTCCTATGTTTTGTATGACTTTAAAGATATGAAATTAAATACCGACCTCAAAAGTTATAATTGTTAGTACACACAGCAATGCGAAAATAATTTCGATGTTAATTCGTATTGGTGTAAATGGTTATCTACTTAAAAATGCAAAAAAAGCATAACTATTAGAAGCAATTTATTAGGTAGCTGATGGAAAAAATTATTTCTCAAAAGGTGTGGAAGATCAATATCTGAACAATAATCAAAAAATTGAAAAACAAATTTCTAATCTGACAGAATTAAGTTCACGTGAAAAAGAAATTCTGGTTTTAATTGCCCATGAATACAACACGGCAGAAATTGACGAAAAAACTTTTATTAGCTTAAATACAGTAAATACGCATCGCAGGAATTTATTATCAAAACCAAATGCTAAAAATACTGCCGGGCTTGTAAAATATGTGGTTGAAAACGGATTAGTTGATTAAGAACATTATTGCAAATTAATTTCCATAATATTTTCGGATAAAATGTCTAGATAAATCTGCCAAATCTGCGCTGAATAGCTGGCGCAGATTTAGTAGATTTTAAAATTCTAATTATTAAAGTTGCTTTTTTTTAAGCAACAATTTATCTGATGTTTTCGTAAACAGTTCTGCTGTTGAGTGATTGTATTGCACGGAAGTTTTCATCTTCATATATATTCGCATAATCCTCTAATTGGTCATCTGTCATTTGAATATTATTCTTGAACACAATCCAGGTTACCGGTCCCTGATTTGGAGTTGAATCCAAATTTGGAGTTGTCAATGAACCACTGTAGCTATAATATTTTCCAGTATCTGAAGGCATGATAGAACTTAGGTAAAAAGTATTAGTCATTGCATTTATACCTTTATCTTTTGGAGATCCTTCGATAAGCGTTTGCAAAGCACTATTAACAGATCCTGTTTTGACAACTACACCCAAAACAGCATAAGCGCCTGTTTGTGATTTGTTTACAAAGTGAATTTCCATAGTACCATACTCTCCGTTTACATTATGTTCGCTATGACGGTGAAAGTGAAATTGCTGTAATTCATATTTCATTCCTTTAATAGTAATGTAATTGTTTGCTTTATCAGTAGTTGACAAACTTACTTTTAAGTTTTCGCTTGTGTTTTCTACGCTGCTTAGTGTTATTGCATTATAATGAATAACAGGATCTGTAGTATTCATTTTTTCGGTAGTACTTGTGTTGATGCTAATAGGTGATTGTCCCTGAATATTGGTTGTTCCAAGAGGATAATTATAACTTACTATTCCATCTGTAAATTCTGTATTCGTTTCAATCGCTTCATCTTTATTACAAGAAACGAACATTACTGTTACCATTAATGCAATACTTATTTGTTTGATATATGTTTTCATCTTTTAAGGCTGTGTATTTTTATTTAATTATTGTTTTGGGATATTTTCTTTAAAAAACCAATAGAAAGAACATTCAAAAAATAATTTAAACAGAAGCTTACTTCCATATAAATCTATTTTGATTTGTACTTTGGTTTTGAATTAAAGATTTAGCGGATAATTAAATTAAAAATTTGGAGGACGAAAAATTGAAGAAATAAAGTTGAAATAATAATAATTGTTTTCAGAAAGAGTCCTGTTTTGCTGATTAGCAAAAATAATTAAACCAGCAAAAAGATTTGCATGCTGAATTTTTATATCCTTTTTTTTAAGAAAATTATTAACGTGGGACTTGTTTCGAGAACTTCTCTTGTTATTATTGTGTTTGTGATTGGATATGGCTGGCGGTGTGTCTGTATTTTTCTGAAAAACAAAATTTGGGACAAAACTACTGTTTTTGGTTGAAATGACATCTCTTTTAAACACATTGACCGATTGTCCAAGAGACACAAAAAAAATCATAGAGAAAACAATAATCCCTAGTGAAAAATGAAGTGATCTTTTAAATGTATTTTTCAGCAATTTTGTTGTGGTTGTTTTTTTTAGTATTTGTTTCGGTAATTTAACTGCAAATTTGCAATAAAGCATTAATGAAGCAAAGTTAATTAACATAATTTTATTTATTAAAACACAAACTAAAGTGAGGGTCTAAAACGCTGTAAAACTTATCTCTCAAAACCCTTTTCAAAACGAAAATTTAAAACAATTCCATATGTATCCAGGAATATTACGTTATCTATAGATTTATTATGAGTAACTCATGTTACGCAAAAAAAAAACATCAAAACGGCATTACGCGGCTCTAGGTGTTGATAACTTTTGAATTTCAGCATAAGCAGCTTGTTTAGCCACTAAATAGATTTGAGCTTTCATTCCAAAATGATTTTTGTTTGTCCTTTGTTTTAGCAATTCCATCTTTACGTAGGATAAAATGGTTAAAGCATAATGGTTAGTTTGTATTTTGATTGTTTTTGTTGGCGATTTGGCAAAGCCATTGTTTCTTTTTATTGATTTATGATATTCTTCTACTCCCCACCGTTTTTTGTAGATTGTAGTTATTTGGTCATACGATAAGTTTAAATCAGTACAAACCAATTAAAACTCGCTCACAGTATCATTCTAGTTTTTGAAAACTTGCTTTGTGAGCAACAGCGGAAAATTTAATTCTTTGAGCCAAATTTCCAAGTTCTGCTTTCTTGGCTTTAGTGTTTTAATACTTATTTATTGCTTATTGTCTTTATTTTTTTTTGATAGTGCTACTTTTCTATTGTTTTTTAAAGCCATAATAAAATGTCTGTTCAAGATTTCTTTACAGCAAATCATGTTCGCTGCCGATGAATACCACTGTCGGCTAAAACATAATCAAAATGAAATTCACCATTGCATTTTTTGAGCATTTTTCTGAAAAGTTCATTTTTTGTAACGCCTGCTTTGCGCTTTTTTTTCCTGTTTTAGAATCAGCTTCCCAACTATCTTTCATAACAAATTTAACTCCAACTGGCAATTTCATTGTTCCAACTTCAACTAAAACTATTAAAAAATTAACTCCTTTTACCGATCTGCCAAAGTTATGGTCATAATGCCAACAATTGAGTTCACTATCATCTGTATATAATTTTTCTTGAATCGAATCATCAAAACTTAATGTGATAATATCTTTTGATTGTGTGAGTTCTTGAACGTTTGGCTTTACCCGTTGCATAAAAATTTACTGTCATAATTTCTTTTGGTTAACCCTATCGTGCTTTATATTTAACAAATTAGACACACCAGTAGCTGTGGTATAAGAGGTAGAACATATCAAATAATAACTGTATTAATCTGCGAAATTTTCCATATCATTTTAAACCAAAAGTTATTAAAATAAAAACAATCCTATAAGTATATGAGGCACTATCTATCCAATAACCGTCTATGATAATTTATCTGACCCAAATGATAACTAAGATGAGTTGTGAGATGCAGTAATAAAAAGGAAGCAGAAGTTTTACTGTCAAAAACCAAATATGGGTGTTCTTGTTCTAAATCTTCATCGGTAAGCTGATTAAGTGTGTTATTTATCACAATTATTGTAGTATCTATTTGAGCAATAAGTGTAGTTTTTGGGATAAATTTATCAGAAAACTCCAATTCTCGATTTCTGATGTAATTTGTGTTTCCAATTTGTGCTCCTATATAAGTGTTCAGATTACCTATTAAATGCAGACAAAGATTTCCTGCTGAATTTGATATTGATTTTTCTATGTGCCAAATTTTATTTTCATCCTGATAGGAATCAATTTCTGATTTTAATCTGTTTAGATCCCGATTAAATAAGGTCTTTAAAATTTCTGAAGTCATTACGATTGAACTTTTGCATAGTTTTTTAATGAAGCAATGGCTTGTTTCTGAATTTGTTTCTGCATGAAGCCTGTCCATCCTAATAGTAATCCTTTAAATCCAAAAGCCTGATTAGACCATTTCCATATATCAAAATAATCAGAGTGCTTTACAATTAAACCATCACGAAATTTAAATTGCGCCTGAATTTCATTGACTACTTTTCGATTTGTTTTGCTGAAATTATAAGTAGCAATCCATTTAGCGGTACCAGAATATTCATCAGCCTTAATATCTGAAAATTCAATTTTAATGTTTCCTTTACTTTTTTCTATTAGCATTTTCCACATTTGGCAAGCGTCATTCCCTTTTAATGTTCCAAAGGCTGGGTCTTGAAATTGAATGTCAGTGTGATAGCATTCACACATTGTTTTAGCATCAGCTTTTGCAAAAGCAGTATAAAATTTGTGAATTAATTGTTCGTTTGAGTTCATTTTAGTAAAGTTAAAAAGTAAAAATAGTGATTTTTTGCTAAAAAAAAGCAGAACTTTTTAATATCTGTCTTTAGCTGTAGTAACCTTTAATTTTGGCAATTTCAATCCTATAAGATTTTTAGTAAATCTTCAATAGCAGGTTTGGATCAGGACAGTTTTCTAGATAATAAGCTAATTTATTTTTACTGCTGACTCCTGGATAATCACCAAAATTCCCATCAGTATGTTTTATAATTTGAAAATGCAAATGCGGTGCATAATCTCCATTTACCGAAGAATTTCCTAATAAAGCCAATTGCTGTCCTTTTGCAAAAAAATCACCTGCTTTAATTGATTCAATACTGTCTATAGCCAAATGCCCATATAGAGTATAAAAAAAATGATTTTCTAACTGATGCTCCAGAATAATTGTCGGACCATAATCCCCTAAATTGTTATTGTTTTGAAAACTATGTACTTTTCCGTCCAATGCTGCTAATACAGGAGTTTCAGCTTTTATCCACAAATCCAAACCAATATGAATATTGCGCTCCTCTGTATTCGAGTTATTAAAAACAGTACTTCTTTTGTATAAATCGCGGACTTCGTTATAACCTCCGTAAGCAACCGAAGCCTTATTTTTTGCTAAAAGATTTTCAATATAAGTTTCAAATTCTGCCGCGTCAGAAATGTTTAGATGGCTTAATTCCAGATTAGAAGACGATAAGTCCAAAGGAGTATATTGAGAGTAGGGAATAGCATTGTCAATTACTTTAATGTCTTTTAAATCTAAAAATAAAGTTTCTAGGGATTTCATGGAGAAGTATAATAAGTTAGAATAAAGATAAAAAAAAATCCCAACCGTCAAGATTGGGATTATAAATATTGTTTTTTTGTTTAATATAAAGAAGGGAATTTTGAAGGATTGACTTCATTCATCATTTCGTATATTTTTTCATAAATATCTTCGGCTGATGGTTTTGAAAAATAGTCACCATCTGTTCCATAAGCTGGTCTATGAGCTTTGGCAGTCAAAGTCTGTGGTTTACTGTCCAAGTGAATATAAGCATTTTGCTCTTCAACTATTTGTTGCAAAATATATGCAGCAGCTCCTCCAGGAACATCTTCGTCGATGATTAATAATCGATTGGTTTTGGCTATACTTTTTACAATATCATGATTGATATCAAATGGAAGCAAGGATTGTAAATCAATAATTTCACAGTCAATACCCGTTTCAAACAATTCTTTAGCAGCTTGTTCTACAAGTCTTAAAGTTGAACCATAAGAAACAAGTGTTATGTCAGTTCCTTTTCTCAAGGTTTCAACAACACCAATAGGCGTTTTGAATTCGCCATAATTTAAAGGCATTTTTTCTTTTAGACGGTAACCGTTTAAACATTCGATAACTAAAGCAGGCTCGTCACATTCTAATAAAGAATTGTAAAAACCGGCTGCCTGTGTCATGTTCCTAGGAACTAATACATGAATTCCTCTAAGAGCGTTGATAATCATTCCCATTGGAGAGCCTGAATGCCAAATTCCTTCTAAACGATGTCCGCGTGTACGGATAATCAGAGGTGCTTTTTGTTTTCCAACAGTTCTGTACTGCAATGTGGCTAAATCATCACTCATGATTTGGATTGCATACAATAGGTAATCCAAATATTGTATTTCGGCAATTGGACGCAGTCCTCTTAACGCCATTCCAATTCCTTGTCCTAATATTGTAGCTTCACGAATTCCGACATCGGCAACACGAAGTTCTCCGTATTTTTCCTGCATTCCCTCAAGACCTTGGTTTACGTCACCAATATTTCCGGCATCTTCACCAAAAATTAGGGTCTCAGGATATTTTGAAAAAATAGCATCAAAATTATCTCTTAAAATCATTCTGCCATCAGTATCCGCAATAGCATTACTAGGATATTCGGGTAAAACTTCTTTTACTGAAAACACATTTTTGTCTGATTCAGAAAATAAATTACTGCTGAACTTTGGCTGTGTTTTCTTGATGTAATTGGTAATCCAATCAGACAACTCAGCTTTGTCACTTTCATTTATAATTAAACGAAGAGACTTTCTGGCTGTTATCATTATTTCCTTTTTCAAAGGAGACTTAATATTTTTTAGACTAGAAATATTTTTTAGAATTTCTTCTTTTTTAGCGCTAGTAGCAGAAACTCTTTCTAAAATGGCGATTAATTCGTTTTGTTCTTCAATTATTGGATTGATAAATGCATTCCAAGCCGCTTTTTTACCTTCAAAAACTTCCTTTTTTGCATCCAGATCAATTGAATCAAGTTCCTCCGGAGAAGCAATATTGATTGCAATCATCCATAATTTCATTTGACGGATACAGTCAAATTCTTTTTCCCATGCTAATCGGGCCGCATTTTTATATCTTTCGTGTGAACCGGAACTTGAGTGTCCTTGAGGCTGTGTTAACTGATTTACGTGGATTAAAACTGGAACATGATTTTTGCGAGCTATCTCGGCAGCTTTTTCATAAGTTGCAATCAAATCGACATAATCCCAACCCTTTACGGTGAATATTTCAAAACCGTTAGTACCTTCTTCCTTTTGGTATCCTTTTAATATTTCCGAAATATTTTCTTTAGTAGTCTGATGTCTTGCATGTACCGAGATACCGTATTCATCATCCCAAACACTCATTACCATCGGCACTTGCAGTACTCCAGCGGCGTTTATAGTTTCAAAAAATAATCCTTCAGAGGTGCTGGCATTTCCAATAGTTCCCCAAGCAATTTCATTTCCATTGATTGAAAATTGATCTGCATTTGGAATACCAGAAACGTTTCTGTAAATTTTTGAAGCTTGTGCCAATCCAAGTAATCTTGGCATTTGTCCCGCAGTTGGGGAAATATCGGCACTAGAATTCTTTTGCTGTGTTAAGTTTTTCCAAGATCCGTCTTCATTTAAGCTATGGGTTACAAAGTGACCGCCCATTTGTCTTCCTGCAGACATTGGTTCTAAATCAATATTAGTATTGCCATATAAACCAGCAAAAAATTGCTTGATAGTCAATTCGCCAATAGCCATCATAAAAGTCTGATCGCGGTAATAGCCCGAACGGAAATCACCGTTTTTAAAGCATTTTGCCATGGCAAGCTGAGGGACTTCTTTACCATCCCCAAAAATACCAAATTTGGCTTTTCCAGTTAATACTTCTTTACGCCCTAATAAACTGCATTCCCTGCTTATTATGGCAATTTTATAATCATTTAATACTTCAGTTTTGAAATCTTCAAATGTTAAACTAGTATTGACTTTTTCTTGAATCATAATTTAAAAGTATAACTTTAATGTGGCAAATTTAATTAAAACTATCTACATAGCATTATACAATTCTGTATTTTTATAATTTTTTATCAAATAATTTTTAGTAAAATCAATGTATTTTTATCAAATAAATAATTTTGTATAATATTTAGTAACAATAACTTAATATTTTAAAGTTTTTATTTTGAATTAAAACCATTTTCGGGTAAAAAGATTAATTAATGATTTTGGGTTAAAAATGAAGATAAAACGTATTTTTTCTCCATAATTTTTTTCTGACAGTTCAAATCCGTTTGATGAATAGACAGGAAAGTATAATTCGAAGTAATCCTGCACTAAATTTAGCCGAATACCGCTGTCATAAAGAAAATTATTTGAAGCTCCTCTATTTTTTATTAAACCAAAATCAGCATAGGCATCTACCCAGTTCCATAGTATAGAATAACTCAAATTAGCTGTTGTAATCCATTGATTAGCTTGGGCTGGTTTCAAAAATGATTTAAAACCTCCTTGACCTTGGATATATTGCTGGCTTAAAATTCCAGTTGTTTCAGACCGTGCATAAACAGCATAATCAAACATATAATCGTTTACTTTTGAAACACCAAAATTGTAATTTTCATTTTTGGTAGTGTTATATAAAAAAGTTCCCGCATAAACTCTGGCGTTGAAATAACGGTTGTCATTAAATAGCTTGCGATACTCCATCTCAGCAGATATCTTACCAAAATACCCCGATAATTGAACATCTGTCAGGAATTTAACATGGCTGGTAACCTCGGTTTTTATGTTGAAATATTTGATATTAAAAATAGAGTAGTTATCAGTACTGTCTATTACTGTTGTTGATGGTTCTTTGAAAATGATATTGTTTTTTAAGGTTATCACCTGCTTCCTGTTGTCGCGATAGTTTGGCTCTCTTATATACAAGGATAAACTTGGGTATAATTTTAGATAAGCCGCATCTGGAGCATAGTGATAATAGGAACCATTTAGAGAATATCGAATGTTGTATAGACTGCCTTCCCTCAAATATTGATTGTATGCAAAAGTATAACTTCCAATAATAGATTTAGTATTAATGGAATACATAGGATTTATAACAAACATAAATGGCTTGTCATATAAGCTGTAATTGTATAAACTTACGCCTGGTGAAAAACCGTCATAAAGATTGTAAAACAGGGTAGGAACATAAAATAATTGTGAGGAGTGTGGATCTTCTAAGTCCTCAAAAAAAGTCATTTTTAAGGGACGGTTTAATGAAAATGCCCTTAGTGATTTCCAGTTGTTTCTCAAATTAAATTCGGGAACTTCATTTTTATAATTCAGTACTAATTTATCAATACTTTTTCTTTCGAAAGTTAGTTCCTTGTCAATTTCACTTGCTTCCAGCCATTTTTTAAAAATAACCTGTTTGTCTCTAATGCCAAATACAGGCATTGGAACCAATGGAACTCCTTTGTTTTTCACTGTAAATGTTACACTGTCTTTGGTCTTAGAAACGGCATCAAATTTATAATCAATAGCTTCCCTGCTGTCAATAATGTAATCAAAAAACCAATCAATATTTTTCTGAGCCTTTGATTTCAACTGTTCTTCAAAATCACTTCTGCTGGTTTGCTTTTGAGTATTAAGACTGTAAAACTGCTGAATTCCTGTAGAAACTATCTCACCAGCAAGATAATCATCAAGATACTGCATACTCAGTCCGGCTTTGTATTTATTTGCAATTTGGACATTGTATTTTATCAGTGCATTTTTAGGGGCGTTAAGTGGCTGATCAAGATTTTTTCTGGCCATCAGCATATAATAATAACTGTACTGTTCATTAAAATCAGTCTGCGCCATCTTAAAACTTCTGAGTAAAAAGAATTTTGAAGCCGATCCCATCATTTTGCTTTCCGGATGATATTCATCGATATAATTCATCATGGCATAGATTTGAATTCCATCATATATCCAATTGTCTTTTCTGGAATCCAATCTCATGCTGGTTTTTAGATAATTATTCAAGTAAGTTTTTAAAAATTTTATTTCAAATAAAAAATCTTCGTGGAAAGGACGCATGAACTTCGGTAACTGATTCAATCCGTAAAAAGGATTTTTTTGATAATCTGCCTGAGATATAACTATTTTATCAAATGGATATTTTCCAATGTGACTATTGCAGTAATCCGCTATTCTCTCAATAATTTTTCTCTTTAGGGAGTCACTGAATCTTCCAGATTTAATATTAGTAAAGACTTCTAAATCATTAACTTTAAAGTTAGTATAACTGGATTCCTTTTCTATAATAAGGTCAATATCATTTCTGTTTTTTCCTGTCAATCTGATGTTGGTTTCCTGATCAGTCTGCGTCAGCTGATCAATTGTCAAATCAGTTGTCACAGCATTTTTGCCATTAATTTTTAAATCAATATCAAAATCAGAAACAGCATTGGCAATGTCATCAAGATTTTCATTACTGTATTTGACAAATTCTTTATTTTCATAACGAGCAGGCGTCAGAAACCAATTTTTGAGATGTATGCCGTATTTTTCAAAATAACCATATTCGGTAAATCTATGGCTGGGAATTTTTTCTATATAAGTAAGATGCAGTTTTATTTTTTGGTTAGGCAGTAAGGCTTTATGTAATATAACTGTAATGTAATCAGGATTTTTTTGTGTTCTTTCCCAAATAAAAGCTTTTCGGTCAGTATCTTCGATTATCAAATTGTTTGTTCCGCCAAGTTCTTTTATTGGAGCCAAATGAAATTTATTATAAAACTCATCCGAAAAGCGTTTACCCAACGGGCTTTCCTTATCCGAAAAAGCATTATTCCAATCATTCAGCACTATCGAAGTGAAAGTGTCATCAGTTTGATTGTAAAAAGTAATTTCCTGATCTATTGTTATCGTTTTATGCTCCATATTCACAACAGCAGTCATCTTGGATTGATGCTGTGCATATTGTTTTTGGGTAACCAGCAAAACAATAAAAAAGAGGATAATTTTAGGGTAAGTTTTCAATTTGGGACAGTATATGTTTACTAAGGGTATAAAACTAATACAATTTACAAATATTTAAGAAAAGTTCACTATTAAATGGGTGAAATGCACCAAAAGGCGTTAAAATAAAAAAGCCGCTTATAAAACGGCTTTTGGTATTAAAAATTAGGACTTAAATCGTATTTCTTGTAGAATTTATTGAGCACATCAACAACTTCATCTTCTGTATCTACTATTTTAAATAAGTTCAAATCATCGGGGCTTATTGTATGCTCTCTTTCTACCAAAACTTCTTTAATCCAACTCATTAAACCCGACCAAAATGTGCTTCCCACTAATATGATTGGGAATTTACCTATTTTTTTGGTTTGAATCAATGTAATTGCTTCAAATAATTCGTCCAAAGTTCCAAATCCACCTGGCATTACCACAAATCCTTGCGAATATTTTACAAACATTACTTTTCGAACAAAGAAATAATCAAAATTTAAATTTTTATCTCTGTCAATATAAGGGTTAAAATGTTGTTCAAAAGGTAATTCGATATTCAATCCCACCGAAGTTCCACCACCCAAATGCGCTCCTTTATTACCCGCTTCCATAATTCCGGGACCACCTCCGGTTATCACGCCATAACCTGCTTTACTAATTTTGTAAGCGATTTTCTCGGCTAGTAAATAGTAATGATCTTCTGGTTTTATCCTAGCCGAACCAAAAATAGTTACACAAGGACCAATACGACCCATAGCATCATATCCATTCACAAACTCGGACATGATTTTAAAAATTCCCCAACTGTCATTGGATCTAATTTCGTTCCAGGTTTTTTGCTTAAGACTATCTTGAATTACTTTGTCTTCGTCGTTGTCAAAATCTTCTAATCTCATATGTATTTCGTATTATTTTTTTTGAAGCTATTTCCCGCTATTCGTTGCAATCTTTTTATTTTTAAAGAAAAAATAAAAAGGATTTCCACTGCTATCGGGGCTAAAAATCGAGCCTGCTAAAGTAATTCTTTTTTTAAAACTGCAACATACTGCTCTTGCAGTTTTTGTAATTTTATATGAATTTACTTTCGATATAAATTTCCAATTTGTAATTCCTTCTTTTGGATAGAAATTAAACCAACTCTTTCTTTAAAAACTGTGCGGTATAGCTTTTTTTACTTTTTCAACTTCTTTAAGAATAAAATGTGATTTAACTTACTGACTATAAGTTTACTTCCACTAATTTCTGAATACTATTATTTAATAACTTACTTTCTTCTTCAAAATTCAGTCCAATGCTACCAATTGATGGATAAGTGGGATTATTACTATGTAAGTCATATTCCTTTTTTTGATAAAAATCGATAAAATTTTCAATTTCGGGAAACAATACAAACAATCCTATGGGATTAAAAAAACCTCCTTCTTTAAGCCCAATTCCATGCAAGTATTTTAATGTCAGATCAGGGTAATCGTATTTTATTATGTTTTTCTTTTGTTTATATTTTGCATCAATAATGATAAATTTTCCATTTTCTAATTCAATTGTAAAATCTGGTTGCAGCTCCCCACTATTATTGCCATATTCGTTTTTGGCTCTTACAGAGATGAGTTTTTCAGGAAGAATTTGTGAATATAGATAGTGAACAGCTCCTTTTTTTGTGAGTTTTACTTTGTTGTTAGTAATCTCTTCGACTTCATATTCTAATTTCTTAAAAGAGTCAATTAATTTATAAAAACACGCTTTTTCAAATAATTGATCCATTCTGTTTATTCCTTTAAATAGTTTCTTGTCTTTTGAATAAGTAGCATTTTTATTAAGTAACCATTCTATTAATTTGTCAAACACGAAATTGTAATGCTCTTTCGATTCTATTTTGTTGGTATTCAGGAAATCTAAAGTTTCGGTAGTTACGGGTATGTACTGGTCTAAGTAAAATTTAATTTCAATGATGTTTTCATTTATATCATTCAAACGTTTCAGACTTCTTTTAAATGAGTAATAATTTAATCGACCCTCGAAAGTAATTTTGGAACTATTTTTAATATTTACTTTAAAAGAGTCTTTAATCTGATTTAAAAAACGTTTTAATTCAGTTAGAAAACCGTGTATTATTTGATTTTCAATCGTGTCTGTACTTTCTTCAAATTCATTTGAAAGAATTTCTAAAGGGGCGAAAAGTCTATTGTTTAATACTATTTTATTATGATCATATGATGTAGTCGGATGTAGAGTATCTAAATTATTTATTAACCAAAATAATGAATCATCAGATGTACTTACCTCTGATGAATAGTTTACAATTTCATTTTTTTGTTTGATAATTTTAATTTTGTCAAAACTAAATGAGTGAAGATGTTCTTCTTTTAAATCATTAATGAAATTTTCACAAAAAGTAAGTAACCATTCTATTTTATCATCCGTATTTGATGGATTAGCAGTATGTTTTAATAAAGAATGTTTTGTCCATATTTTGGTGCTTTTTGATTCTATGTATTTTACCAGCGAATCGAATTCAGTCTCATTAATTTTTGATGAAATAATATTTAAACCAAAGGATTGTATTGTTTTTTCGGTTGTATTGTCAATTAACAGAATATCGCAACGACCTATAGGGTAATTAACAAATAGTTTATAAAACAAGATTTTTTGATGCAAATTGCTACAATAAAATTCTTTGCTGTAATGATCAATCCTAAATTTTTGGCTTCGAAAATAATCTTGAAGCGAATCGTAGTCAATTATATAAATATATTTATGCTTAATTTCAGTAAGCCTAGTAAGTTTTAGTGGTATATCAGTAATGTCAATTCTTACATTACCACAATCGGAATCACTCTCTAAGTAGAAAGAAAAATTATCAGTTTCATCGATGTAGTCGCCTTGATTTAACTCAAAAGTTTGATTTTGATTGTTTTTGAAGCAATGTAATATACAATTCATCATAAAATTATCGATTAATAGTAAATGTATCGGAAGTGTTTTAATTCTTTACCACGTTCTATTATTTTGGTTAATAATTTCTCTGACTTGCTCATTCCTTTATCATTCAAATCGCTTTTTAAACCTTCTAATAACTTTTGAAAAGATTCACCTCTTCCGTTAATTGATGGAAGTATATGCTGAGCTATTGCATAATCAAGCGCAACATAACTATTCCCTTTTAATAAACCAGTAGCAACTTTACAATATTTATAAACTGCAATTTCTTTTCTTGGACTTATTATAATAGTATGATTGGATTCTAATCGCTCTTTTATTTTATTAAAAGTATCTCTAATTAATGCTTCTTCTGTTTTCCATTTTTGTGTTTCTATAAAAAGATTTTGCAATTCTGTAAAATCAAAAATAGTATCTATATTGATTGTTTTATTGTCTTTGATTTCTTTTGTTTTATCTAATTGTATTATTGCAGCTCTATCGATTAATCTGTTTGAAAGTGCTTCTGTAGTATGATCGTGATTTATAGTTGCTACAAATCTAAATCCATCTCCAAATTGAATTTCTTCAGTATCTGAAATTTTGATTTTTCGAGAATAATTAGTATCCGCGAGTTTGATAAAATCTGACCAATAATGCTCAATAGGACTCAAGTTGGCTTCGTCAAGTAGAACAATATATGGAGCATTTGGATTATCTTCTGATTTTTTTAAAGCTTCTCTCAATTTTGTTTTAGCAGGTTGAAATTTATTAGTTAGAGGATTGAAAAAACCAATCAAATCTTTTGAAGAAGTCCAACCTTTTGCACATGCAATTTCTAAATAGCCAAAATCTTCATTTAGTCCATAACTTTTAGATAATTTTTCGACCAATGAAGTTTTTCCAACCCCAGGAACTCCAGCTATAATGGTAATAAATGTTTGATTGATAGTAATAGCCAAATTCGCAACATCATTAAAGGAAATATCTCTACCTTGATTCGTAAGCCTTTCTTTGATTTCAAGTATATAGTTCTCTGCGTTAAAATCTTGACCTAGAGGAATTACATTAGCTTTTGTTTTTTCTGAATCTTCATTTTTCGATTTATTTGGTAAAATTTCAATACCATTCAATAAATCAGTATACATTTTTGCCTCCTGAAGTTTTGCAGTATGTTCAGATGCACTTCTATCAAATGCGTCTTTAATCTTTTTTACAGAATCTTTGATACCTCTGAGCTCTTCTTCTTTCTTCTTGATATCTCGCTCTAGAACTCTTTTTTCACCTTCAAGAATGTTATTTTCATTATTTAATATGGTGTATGTAATATTTTCCTTTAAAATGTTTTCAGTTTCAATAATTTTTTCCTCGGAATTTAAGGCTTCTGATAATTTTGGAAATTTTAAAGAATCAACTGTTTTACTGGTATTTCTTTTCTCTTCTTTTAACTCCTCTTTTAACTCGTCCCTCTCTTCTTTTAAAATTCTGTTACCTTCAATTAATGTTAAATTTGCATTGTCTTTTACTTTTAACTCATTTTCAATATTTTCTATTTTTTTATTTAATTTCTCTATTTCTGAAGTATCTATCGTTTCTGAAATGAATTTTTTGTTAAACAATAATTTTACTAAATTTTCAATTTCTACTTCTTCATTTTCAATAGTTTCAATATAATCGATATACTTTTTCCATTTGAGTTTTTCAGATGAGGAGGTGACTACTGATGATATGTTTTTAATCTCTTTTACAAAGGGAGAAATACTAGGGGAACTTTGTGTTAATTTATCTAAAGCCCATTTATGAAGTGAAGCAATTGGAGTAAAGTCAATTGGATTGCCAATTTGATTGTCTATAAAAAGTTTAAAATCCTCTAAATATTCAAAATTTTCATTATCTGAAAAAATAAAGTTTGATGCTTTTTCAAGTGCTATTTCAAATATTGTTGAAAAATCATATCTCCTTTCGTAGTCTTCTATGAAGTTTAGAAATAATTCATCATTGAAATTCTCTTCAAAATCTTTAAAATTTGTAGCTTTTAGCTCTTTACCATTTCTTTCAAAGGGACCAAATAATGTGGTCTTATTTTTAAGAAAGAATATTTTACTTTTTATATTTTCAGGAAACTCTACTTCATTATTTTGTATTGAAAAACTATTAGTATAAATTGGGATGAATTTTGTGGGCTCAACATTTTTGAAAAAACTACTTATTCTAGCATTATAATTGATTCTTTTCTTACAAGCCCCACTTTCTGTTTGTTTATCTTCGTAGTTATTATCATCAGATATAAAAAAACAATTATCCATTAAAAACATTTCGTCTTTTATATCATTATCTAATAATTCATAATCGCTAAAAAAAATATGTCCACTGTTTGGATATTCGTCTAAAGAAATTGGTGTTATATTTTGGTTATCATCTATTCGAAATAGTGGCTTTATTAGTCCATTTCTATGACCAATAAACTGTCTAATTTTTTTTGCTATTATTTTCATCTAATTCTATGTTTTTTTTAAAAGTAATTTTTTAAATTTAATATTTCAACTCTTTTTTCAAAAACTGCGCTGTATAGCTTTTTTTATTTTTTACGATTTCTTCAGGAGTTCCTTTGGCTATTAGTTGTCCACCGCCTTTTCCGCCTTCAGGGCCTATATCAATAATGTAATCGGCAAGTTTAATGACATCCATATTGTGCTCGATAATCAGGATGGTATTTCCTTTGTCAACTAGTTTATTAATCACATCCATTAATACTCTAATGTCTTCAAAATGCAAACCTGTTGTAGGTTCGTCAAGAATATAGAATGTATTTCCAGTATCTTTTTTTGATAATTCTCCTGCCAGTTTTATGCGTTGCGCTTCACCGCCTGAGAGCGTTGTGCTTTGTTGACCAAGCGTAATATAGCCCAAACCAACATCCTGAATGGTTTTTACTTTTCTATAAATCTTCGGAATCATTTCAAAAAAGGGCACCGCTTCATCCACCGTCATATTCAGCACATCCGAAATGGATTTTCCTTTATAGCGAATTTCTAATGTTTCTCTATTAAAGCGTTTTCCTTGGCAGGTTTCACATTCTACATACACATCAGGTAAAAAATTCATTTCAATGGTACGAACTCCAGAACCTTCACAGGTTTCACAGCGTCCGCCTTTGACATTAAAACTAAAACGTCCCGCTTTATAACCGCGAATCATACTTTCGGAAGTCATCGTAAATAAGTTTCGTATTTCGCTAAAAACTTCGGTGTAGGTTGCAGGATTGGAACGAGGAGTTCTTCCAATCGGGCTTTGGTCTATATCAATCACTTTGTCAATATGCTCTAAACCTTCAATTTTTTTATAAGGCTTCGGAATTTTGACACCATTAAAATAAAAAGCGTTCAAAATAGGGTAGAGGGTTTCATTAATCAATGTCGATTTCCCACTTCCCGAAACGCCCGTAACGCATATCATTTTACCCAAAGGCAAATCAATTGTTACATTTTTTAAGTTATTTCCCGTTGCGCCTGTGAGTTTTAGAAATTTGCCATTTCCTTCACGACGTTTTGACGGTATTTCCAGCTTCATTTTTCCATTCAAATACTGAGCCGTAATAGTATTGGAAGCCAAAGTCTCTGCAGGTGTTCCGATGCTGATAATTTCACCACCATATTTCCCCGCTTTTGGACCAATATCAATCACATAATCGGCTTGTTCAATCATGTCTTTATCATGTTCAACCACGATTACCGAGTTGCCAATGTCTCGTAATTGTTCCAAAGAATGAATCAATTTTGCGTTGTCTCTTTGGTGTAAACCAATACTTGGTTCGTCCAAAATATATAAAACACCCACCAATTGTGATCCAATTTGTGTTGCTAATCGAATGCGCTGCGCTTCACCACCCGAAAGTGATTTGGAACTTCGGCTTAAAGCCAAATAATCCAAACCTACATTCATCAAGAAAGCCAAACGGTCTTTGATTTCTTTAATGACTTCGGTAGCAATTCTTTTTTGTTTGTTTGATAAATGTTGATCTAAATCTCGAAACCAAGCCGTCAAATCCGAGATATCCATATCACACAATTCGGATATACTTTTTTCGTAAATTCTAAAGTAATTCGCTTCTTTTTTTAAACGGGAACCTTCGCAAACGGGACATTTTACTTCGTCCATAAATGCCGCCGCCCAACGTTTAATAGTTGTTGAACCACTTTCGTCGTGCTGGTTTTTTATGAAATGAGAGATTCCTTCAAAATCAATTTTGTAGTCACGAGCAACTCCTAAAACTTCAGAATTGATAGTAAATTTTTCTTTTCCGCCATTCAAAATCATTTCCATAGCTTCTACAGGAATTTTTTCGATGGCATCGGTTAGTTTAAAACCATATTTTTCACCAATAATTTCCAATTGCTTGAAAATCCAAGACGATTTGTATTCGCCCAAAGGCGCAAAGCCTCCCGCTTTAATTGATAATTTTGGATTTGGGATAATTTTTTGAACATTAATTTGATTAACAGTTCCTAATCCGTTGCAATTATCGCAAGCTCCTTTCGGAGAGTTGAAAGAAAACAAATTCGGTTCCGGATTTTGATACGAAATACCTGTTGTTGGACACATTAAATTTCGACTGAAATAACGTACCTCATTGGTGTCTTGGTCTAAAACCATCAATACATTTTCGCCGTGATGCATGGCAGTGTTGATACTTTCGGACAATCGTTTTTCGTTGTCAGGTGTATCTTCGATTACCATTCTGTCAACAACAATCTCGATATCATGGGTTTTGTAACGGTCTAATTTCATTCCTGAAACTATATCCAGTATATCTCCGTTAACTCGGACTTTCAAAAATCCCTGTTTGGTAATTTGCTGAAAAAGTTCCGCATAATGTCCTTTTCTTGCTCTAATAACCGGCGCGAGAATATTGATTCGTTTTCCGGTAAAATCCTGAATGATCAAATCTTTTATTTGGTCATCAGAGTATGAAACCATTTTTTCTCCCGTATTGTAACTGTAAGCATCCGCACCACGCGCATAAAGCAAACGCAGGAAATCGTAAATTTCAGTTATTGTTCCTACGGTTGAGCGAGGGCTTTTACTGGTGGTTTTTTGTTCTATCGCAATAACAGGGGAGAGTCCGTCAATTTTATCGACATCGGGACGTTCCAAACCGCCAAGAAATTGCCTCGCATAAGCCGAAAACGTTTCTACATAACGGCGCTGCCCTTCGGCATAAATAGTATCAAATGCCAAAGAGGATTTTCCTGAACCCGAAAGACCGGTAATTACTACCAGTTTTTCACGGGGAATGGAAACATCTATATTTTTTAGATTGTGAACGCGGGCACCTTGAACTTCAATCGTATTGTCTTTATCTAACATAATTTTTGCAAAAAAGCAAAGTTACCATTTTGATTGCTACTTTTGATAGAACAGTATGGAAGATTGTGTTAAAAAAAGAAGGGATTTATGATTTAAGATTAACGATTTTATATTTAAGATTTGAAAAATTTAAAAGTTCTTGAATAATGAAAAGACTTCATTTTTTGTAAACTTCTTGAGCATGCGTGAGTGATAGAAGCTGGCTACCGAAGTAGCGCGGATAGCACGACCCTGTTGTGTAAATGGGCCTGTAAGTGGCACTGTAAATAGGCCCATTTACACAACAGGGTCACGCCCAAATTATTCTATAGTCATTGATTTCAACTTGGTTCTATAGGCTTCAAGAGCTTCGGATTTGGATATAAAACCATAATATTTATCGTCGCTAATTACAGGAAGAAATGCTTTTTTGGACGATTCAAATTTATTCATGACAATTTCCATACTATTAGATGGATTTACAATAGCCACTGGCTGAACCATTATTTCTTTTACTAAAGTATATTTTACTCTGTATGGATTAAAAATAATTTCCCGAATATCATTGAAATGAACAATTCCTAATAGTTTTTTTTCTATAGAAACTACTGGAAAAATAACCTGATTGGAATGAGAAATCAAATCAACTAGTTTTTCGAGATTCTCATCTGGTGAAATGGTTAAATAATCGGTTTGAATGATGGAATTTGTGTTTAGCGTTGAAAGTACGTTGGAGTCTTTATTACTGGTAAAAACGTGTCCCTTTTTGGCAAGACTTTTAACATCCAAAGAGTGTTTTTCAAACCTTTTAGAAATAGCAAAACTAATCGATGCAACTATCATAAGAGGAATCATTAAGCCATAACCGCCAGTAATTTCGGCTATTAAGAATATTGCTGTCAGTGGTGCATGAAATAACCCGCTCAAAATACCTGCCATTCCCACCATGGTAAAATTACTAACAGGTAAATTTGTCAAACCGGTCAGATTTAATAATTTTGAAAAGAAAAATCCAACATAAGAACCCAAAAATAGGGAAGGAGCGAAATTACCTCCATTTCCGCCACTGCCCAAAGTTATTCCGGTCGCAAAGGCTTTTAGCATAAAAGAACAAGCCACAAAAGCTAACAATGCCCAATTATTGTTTCTAAATCCCCTAAAAAGTGTGTTTTCTAACAGCTCTCCAGGATCATTACCGGATAAAGTTCGGATACTTTCGTATCCTTCCCCAAAAAGCGTTGGAAAAACAAATATCATAAATGCTAAAATGGAGGCTCCAAAAAAGGCTTTTTTATAGGCGGAATAACGAATATGACTAAAAAAGTGCTCGGTTTTTTGAAAATTTCGAGCATAAAATACAGCCACTAATCCCGTAAAAACACCAAGAAAAACATAGTAAGGTATATTATGGTAATCAAAAGTTTCTCGTGTAGGGAAATTTAATAAGATAGTTTCGTCTAATGCAATTGCTGAAACCAAAGCTCCCGTAGCTGCTGCAATCATTATTGGAGTAAAAGCAGAAATACTGACGTCAACCAACAACACTTCAATGGCAAACAAAACTCCTGCTATTGGGGCATTAAATGCAGCGGCTACTCCGGCCGCAACACCACAGCCTATGAGTAATGTTCTGTCTTTGTAATGTAACTTATATTTTTGGGCATAATTGGAACCAAAAGCTGCGCCTGTAATTACAATTGGGCTTTCAAGACCAGCAGAACCTCCTAAACCTACTGTAAGTGAGCTGGTAACAATCTGTGCGTACATTTGCTTTCTGGGAATAATACTCGCTTTTTTTGCTACAGCGTATAAGATTTGTGATGTGCCTTTTTCAATAGCTCCTCCTAAAAATCGCTTGATAACAAATACAGTAAGCATAATACCAATAACTGGCAGCATTATTTTAAGTAGTCCTACTTTGAGAAAGTTCGTATGTACGGTTACATACGTCGCAAATCTAAAAACCCAATGCGCAAATGTTTTTAGTATGATTACCGCAATAGCAGATGAAATTCCAACTAAAACACTTGATAAAAAGATAAACTGCTTGGGTGTCAAAACCGATTGCGATAAGGCAAGCAACAGTTCTATTTTTGAAAAAAACTTTTTAAACATTGTTACTCTAAAGTTGGTTTATCACAAAAATAAGGTTTTTTGCTTTAAAAAGCTGAATTATTCCACCAATGACATGGCGTGTTTTGCAACAATCCCAAAATTATACCCTTGCGCTTCATCATAACCAGCATAATTAACGGCGATAAGCTGTCCGCATTCATTAAATACAGGCGAACCACTGGCGCCATGAGTAGAAGTCACATTATATTGTACACTTACACCGTCTGATTCTTTATTTATTTGACCTTCATAAACTTGTACTTTTATTCCTCTGCGTGTATTTGCCAGCTGCATTCCCATTGGATAGCCTATTAAAATTGCATTGGTTCCCGGTTTTATACTAGAGTCATCCTGCACTGCATTATCCAAATCAACAATATCAGACACGGAATCCGGTAATTTTTCACTTGTAAGTTGTAAAACAGCTACATCAACTTCTTCACTGTCAGCTATTTTAATGACTTTGCATTGTAGCCAATCATCTTTTGACCCGTGCAAAGCTACGCTCACTTCAACAGTTTTAGGAACGATTTCAATATCTTCTAATTTGGTGTAGATAATTTGGCTTGTTACCTCTTTTTCTTCTGACTGATTTTCGGAAATCAAATCATTTACTTCATTATTTACACTTGAAGAATCTACATTTGCCACTGTCGCTTCTACAGCGGGAATTTCTTCTTCTTCACCTTCAGAATAATCTCCCTCTTCTTCATCTCCATAATAATCATTCCAATGAGATTCTAGATAACTTTTGTAATCTTTTTTGTCAATAGAATCGGGGAAAACTGCTGCGATATGATTTTTTAATTCGCTAAAATCATCATTTTTGGTTTCGTTATATTTCCAAGGTTCGGCAACGTGATGATTGGTAACTATTTTTCCATCTTCTGAAACGAAAAATCCTGTTCCAGAAATTGTTTTGCTTTCAAATGAATTGTCGTCAACAGTTATTTGGAATGGTTCAGACCCTTTGATCGAAATTTGTAATGCATAAGTGTGTTTGACAAGAACTACAGCATCTTTGTATTTTTCATAAATCTGAGTTTGATTATTGAGACAAACCACTTCTTTTTTATTGAATTTAGCCCAAACACGTGGAATAATGATTATTCCGACTACAATTAACACGCCAACGATTAATGCAATTTTTTTATTTTTGGATTTGTTATTGTTTTGCAATTTACTTGCATCGTTTGTTCCTTCAGAAGTCTGGTTATCTTGCATTTTTATTGTTTTTTTGGAAACAAATTTAGTAAAACAAAACACACTAAATAATAGTAATTCAATTTTAATTGAAAATATTATTAACAAAAAAAATACCCTAAAAAAGTTATATCATTGTAAATTTTTCAAGGCTTCTTTTTCGCTTAATTTTTTTAAATTAGTGGCGGTTACAAAATTCTTTACGGCTTCGGGATTTATTTTAGCATATTCCCGCAATGACCATCCAATTGCTTTTTGGATAAAAAATTCACTCGACGTTTTGTGTTTCTCGCACACCAATTTCAATAAGTCAAAATTTGTTTTCTCTTTATAACCCAACTGAAAAAGAATGGCGCTTCTATTAAGCCACATATTTTCTGAGTTAGAGAAACGGGAAATGATATTGTCAGTTTCTAAAGGGAATTGCTGCAGGTATCCTCCCAAGATAAATTTAGCAACAACATCAACACTGTCTCACCAAGAGTTTATGTTTATGAGTGTTTCTATAAGCTGAATGTCGTCTATCTGATAATTGTTTTTAAGGTTTTTCATCAGAATTTCTAAAGCACAATAATGAAGTTCCCGCTCATTTTTTGAGTATAATAATAACGTGATTTCTCGAGTATTTTCGAAAACTTCTTTTCGGCTTTCTGCCCAAACAGCTTTGAAAATTCTCCGCCTCTCATCTGTTTTAATTCCAAAAAACTGAAAATTATTTTTCATGTATTTTGACATGGCAATTGCATTTTCAGCATTGCCATTTTCTTTAAATGCTTTTTCTAAAGTGGAAATAAAAGTCATGATAATAAAAAATCAATAACAATGACAATATCAATATGAATTGAAAAAAAAGTCAAAATTCTGCAATCTGTAGTCTGAATTCTAAAACCCTACCGCTCTATCATCGCCTCTAAAATCGGCTCCGCCTTCTAATTTCCCGTCAGGAAGTACTAATATGGCATCAACTTTTCCGATAACAGGGGTTGTTTTTTCATTGATGATGTATGCTTTGTTTTTTAATTTTTCAAAAGTGTTTTCATCAAAAGTATTAGGCTCGAATGTAATTACATCCGGTAGCCATTGATGATGAAATCTTGGCGCATTTACCGCTTCCTGCATGCCGAAATTGTATTCATGAACATTCAGAATCGTTTGCAAAACCGAAGTAATAATAGTTGAGCCCCCTGGTGAGCCAACAACTATGAAAAGTTTTCCGTCTTTCTCGACAATTGTGGGCGTCATGGAACTCAGCATTCTTTTTTGCGACTCTATGCTGTTCGCTTCATTTCCAATCAATCCGAACATGTTAGGTTCACCAGGTTTGGCACTAAAATCATCCATTTCATTGTTTAGAAAAAAACCTAATTCATCACAATAATACTTCGACCCAAAAGCATCATTTATGGTTGTAGTCGCCGCTATCGCATTTCCAAATTGGTCAACAATAGAGTAATGCGTAGTTTCGGTACTTTCATTATAAGTTACTTTTCCTTCTTTAATTTCAGAGGATAAAGTGGCTTTATCTAAATTAAAACTTGACATTCTATTTTTCAAATAATCATTAGCCATTAAAGCTTTTAAGGGTATTTTTACAAAATCGGGATCACCCAGGAAATAACTTCTGTCTGCATATGCCCGACGCTCGGCTTCCACAATTATTTGTATCGATTCAGCCGAATTATGCCCCATTATCGATAAGTCGTATGGCTCAATCATTTTTAAAATTTGTGCCAGACAAATACCGCCGCTACTGGGAGGCGACATCGAAATGACTTTCAGATTTTTATATTTAAAAGATAGTGGAGTTCTCCATTTGGCTTCATATTTAGCCAAATCTTTCATGGTGATAATGCCACCTTTTTCTTGAAGGTATTTTACCAAAGTTTTGGCTGTTTGTCCTTTGTAAAATTCATCTCTTCCATTTTTGGCAATTCGTTTAAAAGTTTCAGCCAATGCAGGATATTTGACTGTATCATTTTCTTTACTAATAGTCGAAAATTTTATGTTTTCTCCGTTGGCTTTGATGATAGCTTCTCTATAATTAATCAATGTTCGTTCTTGTTTTTTGGTAACAATAACTCCTTTTTCGGCTAATGCAATAACAGGTTTCAAAATTTCGGACATTGGAATTGATCCATATTTTTTATGAACTGCAAAAACACCGGCTATAGTTCCGGGAATTCCAATAGCGAGGGGACTTTCGGTACTTTTTCCCTTAATCACTTTTCCGTCTTTGTCGAGGAACATATTTTTGGAAGCTGCCATAGGTGCTTTCTCTCTATAATCTAATGAGCCAACTTCTCCATTTGCTTTGCGAAAAACCATAAATCCGCCACCACCAATGTTTCCAGCATAGGGATAGGCTACCGCCAAAGCCAATTCAGTGGCAACCATGGCATCAAATGCATTTCCTCCTTTTTGCATAATTTCAGCTCCAATTTTAGACGCTTCTTCACGAGCCGAAACTACCATAGCTTTGTTTGCAATAAAACCAGTGACAGCATTGGTTTGTCCAAAACAATATACATTTAAAACAAGAAATAAAAATGTGATTTTTTTCATAATAATTTTAATTTTTGGCGGGATTCAATTCGAATGTCTTCAAAAAAAGAAGTGAATTCTTGTTCGAATTCGCTGTAATATTCATTAAGCTCGTTGGGTGAAAACCGCATTTTTGATTCGTTTTTTGTCCGGCTGTCCATCTGGGTAAGTATTCTGCTTATTCCTTCAACTGTTTCATAACTCATCAGCCAATTATGTTCAATCATATAAGGCATCAGTCCTTTGGTTCTCTCCGATAAAAAATCATGATTATTACGTAATGACTGGTAAAAACGATTTGTAAACTCGACCAAACTATCATTTGAATAATTACTCCAATTTTTAGCCAAAAAATGATCGTAAAACACATCTACAATTACGCCTGCATAATGATGGTAGTTGTTGTGTAAACGTTTTGTGCTTTTTCTGAAAATGGGATGAGCATCTGTATAAGTGTCAATGAAACGGTGCAGAATAATTCCTTTTTGTATTTCCAAGGGATACGTTTCGAACTGCTTTCCTCTAATGCCATCAGCCATAAAGTTTCCGATTTTTAACAAATCATTGTCTCCGGATAGATAGATGTGGGCTAGGAAGTTCATTTTTTTTGAGTTGCTGAGATTCTAAGTACTAAGATTCTAAGTTTATTCTCGTAAATGTATAAACTTTTTCATTGATTATTTCAAAAATAAAAAACGTCAAACAATTATTTCATCTTTTGGATTCTTGATAATTATAGTTTTTTTTTGAATCTAATTTTAGAAAAACTTAGCTTCTCAGAAACTCAGAAACTCAGCAACTTTTTTATATTTGTAATAAAATAACCATTTAACAATATAAAATGACTTTAATAAAATCAATATCCGGAATTCGAGGAACGATAGGAGGGAAAGTAGGAGATAATTTAACTCCTGTTGATGCTGTAAAATTTGCTTCGGCTTATG
Source organism: uncultured Flavobacterium sp. (assembly GCA_963511475.1). Lineage (GTDB taxonomy): Bacteria > Bacteroidota > Bacteroidia > Flavobacteriales > Flavobacteriaceae > Flavobacterium. The sequence goes on along the minus strand of CAUPJC010000014.1, from coordinate 67,865 downwards.
GAACTTGGCTGAAAAACTATTCAAAAAAAGAGAAACTTACAGTTGTAGTAGGTCGTGATGCACGTATTTCTGGGCCTATGATTCACAATTTGGTTATCAATACGCTTATTGGATTAGGAATTGATGTGATAGATTTAGGTCTTTCGACAACGCCAACTGTAGAAATTGCCGTTCCATTGGAAAAAGCTGATGGAGGAATCATTTTAACAGCTTCTCATAATCCAAAACAATGGAATGCATTAAAATTATTGAATGAAAAAGGCGAATTTTTAAGCGGTGCAGCAGGAGAAAAAATCCTTGAGATTGCCGAAGCAGAAGCTTTTGATTTTGCAGATGTGGATAGTTTAGGCGAAATCACCATAAATGATGCTTATATGGACATTCATATCGATGAAGTGTTGAACTTGGCATTGGTAGATGTTGAAGCGGTAAAAGCGGCTAAATTTAAAGTTGTTGTTGATGGCGTAAATTCATCTGGAGGAATTATTATTCCGAGATTATTAGAATTGATGGGTGTTGAAGTTGTTAAATTATACTGCGAACCAAACGGCCATTTTCCTCACAATCCTGAACCTTTGAAAGAGCATTTAACGGATATTTCAGAGTTGGTGGTTAAAGAAAAAGCGCATTTGGGAGTTGTTGTTGATCCGGATGTGGATCGTTTGGCTTTTATTTGCGAAGATGGTGAAATGTTTGGCGAAGAATATACTTTGGTAGCTTGTGCCGATTATGTTCTGAGCAAAACTCCAGGAAATACGGTTTCGAATATGTCATCTTCCCGTGCTTTGCGCGATGTGACTAACTTACACAACGGAAGTTACGAAGCGAGTGCAGTAGGTGAGGTAAACGTGGTGGAATTGATGAAGAAAAACAATGCTATCATTGGCGGAGAAGGTAATGGAGGGATTATTTATCCTGAATCGCATTACGGCCGTGACAGTATGGTTGGTGTGGCTTTGTTTTTAACTCATTTGGCCAACAAAAAAATGTCGGTTTCGGCTTTGAGAGCTTCGTATCCTGAATATTATATGAGCAAAAATAAAATTGAATTGACGCCGCAAATTGATGTTGATGCGATTCTTGTTGCAATGACTGAGAAATATAAAAATGAAGATATCACTACAATCGATGGTGTGAAAATTGACTTTGCCGATAATTGGGTGCATTTGAGAAAATCGAACACTGAACCGATTATTCGTATTTATACAGAAGCTTCAAGCCAGAAATTGGCTGATGATTTAGCTTTACGGATTATAGATGAAATAAAAGCTGTTGCTGGAATCTAAAACTGAAAAACCGACACAATAGTCGGTTTTTTTTATGCTTAATTGAGGCTAAAACGGAAATATTGTACTTCTTTTTTTGTATTTTATAATTGAATTTTAAATCTATTTTTTTTATAATCTATAGACTAAATAGGGAAAATAGATAATTTGTTTATTAGCTAATTTTATGAATATTTGTTAAAAATTTGAAAGCATCGAATGATAATTTGAGAATAATTACCTTTTACGGTGATAAGATTTGTAAAAACATAAATAATGAAATTTAAATTTGATCAAAAATCAATATATTTGAGGACAAATTTAAATGCAAATGTCCACAACAAAAGTCCCTACATCATTAGAACAATATTTTCAGCAATTTAGAGATAATATTATCGGAATTGAACAAGAGTTTGAATCTCCTTATGGCCAGCAAAAAATCATCTATACGGATTGGACAGCAAGCGGCCGTTTGTATCGCCCGATTGAAGAAAAACTAATGAACGATTTCGGACCTTTTGTTGCCAATACACATACTGAAACAACTGTTTCTGGAACAGCAATGACCAAGTCTTATCATCATGCCCGTCATATTATTAAACATCATGTGAATGCCAATTCAGATGATGTTTTAATAACTGACGGAACTGGAATGACTGGTGTTGTAAATAAATTTCAGCGTATATTAGGATTGAAAGTTCCCGAAAACCTAACTGAATATTTCAATATTCCAGGCGAAAAAAAACCAATTGTTTTTATTTCGCACATGGAACATCATTCTAATCAAACCTCATGGCTGGAAACTATTGCCGATGTGGAAGTGATTCCATCTTGTGAAGAAGGGCTTTTTAGTCTTGACAATCTTACTGCTTTATTAGAAGAATACAAGAATAGAGCTTATAAAATTGCTTCGATAACTTCCTGTTCGAATGTAACAGGGATTAAAACGCCGTACCATGAAGCAGCAAAACTTATGCATCAGCACAATGGCGTCTGTTTTGTGGATTTTGCCTGCTCTGGTCCTTATGTAAAAATTGATATGCATCCTGAAGATCAAGAATCGTATTTGGATGCGATTTTCTTTTCTCCGCATAAATTTTTGGGAGGTCCTGGAACTTCTGGAGTTTTGGTTTTTAATAAAAAATTATACCATAATATGATTCCAGATTGTCCGGGCGGAGGAACCGTTTCTTGGACAAATCCATGGGGCGAACATAAATACATTGATAATATTGAAGATAGGGAAGATGGTGGAACTCCAGGCTTTTTGCAGGTTATTAAAACAGCTTTGGCAATTCAGCTGAAAGAGCAAATGGGAATTGAAAATATTCTTAAACGTGAACACGAAATTGTTGAATTTGTCTTTGACTCATTAGGAAATATTCCAAATATTAAAATTCTTGCTGGACAGCATCATGATCGATTGGGGGTTATTTCATTTTTTATCGAAGATTTACACTTTAATTTGGGCGTAAAATTATTGAACGATAAATTTGGAATCCAAACTCGTGGCGGATGCAGCTGTGCCGGAACATACGGTCATTTTTTATTGCATGTTGATCAAGAAGCTTCGAATAAATTAATTGATGAAATTAGTTTAGGAGATTTAATGAGAAAACCGGGATGGATCAGAATGTCTATACACCCAACTACAACAACTGCCGAAATTGAATATGTGTGCAGCAGCATTAAATCCTTAACAGAAAATCATAAAATCTGGTCATTAGATTATGATTATAATAAAGAGACTAATGAGTTTGTTCATAAAAGCGCAAATGTTTTAGAAGACACATTAGTGCAGAATTGGTTTTCTTTATAAGCAGCTTAGATTCTAGACATAAGAAATAAAAAATCACTTATTCAAGACATATTGCTTTGATTAAGTGATTTTTTTATAGTTCAAAATTCTGAATTCTGAAAACTGCAATCTAATATCTAAAATCTTATCTTCTGTATTTCCATCTTTTATGTGTCCACAAATAAAATTCTGGAGCTTCGTAGATTTGTTTTTCCAGAAGATGCAAATATTGATCAGTGAGTTCGAAGTTTGGAACTTCTTTTGGATTGTCAGAAAGAAGTTCTAGAGTTGCTTCATAATGACCACGCTTTACTTTTTTGGTATTGAGATATACCAAATTCATATTGTATCTTTTGGATAGCATTTCTGCACCGACGTGAACTGGTACATCAATTCCCATAAAATTTGACCAATGCAATGCGCCTTTTGCTTTAGGAGACTGATCACTGGCAAAACCATATAAAGCCAAAACATTGTTTTTATTATTATTGATTATTGTAGGTACAGTCTGTTTTGTGGTAATCAATCTTGCATTGAATCTAGAACGAATTTTATGCACCAATTTATCAAAATAAGGGTTTTTTAATTGTTTGTAAATTCCGTACGCAACAAAATCTGAATAATAATTCATGGAGATAATCCATTCGTAGCTGGCATAATGAGAACATATGATAGCAACACTTTTTCCTTGCTTTTCAATCTCTTTATATATATCTATGTTTTTGAAAACAAATCTTTTGCATATTTCCTTTTTAGAAATATTCATTGTTTTTATCGTTTCCAGGAACATATCACACATGTGGTGATAGAATTTTTTTTCTATAACTAAGCGTTCTTTATCTGTTAATTTTGGCAGTGCCAAAATTAGATTCTCACGAACAGTTTTTTTACGGTATTTAATAATTCTGTATACAAAGAAATAAACAATATCAGAGAATAAATATAGTAATCTAAATGGAAGCATCGAAATACCCCATATCAAAGGGTAGGCAAGTAAATATATAAGGTACTGCATCTAATCAAAATTTATACAAAGATAAATAATAATATTTTCTTTATATTCTTTCAGATTTAGAATTCTTTATATAGTTCAATTTGATTTGAAATGCTATCGTTTATGTTTCCATCTTTTATGTGTCCATAAATAGTATTCAGGAGCTTCATAAATTTGCTGTTCAACCAGTTTTAAGAACTGGTCTGTAATTTCATAGTCTGGGATGTCTTTAGTATTTTCGGCAAGAACTTCCATAGTAGCTTCGTAATAACCGCGTTTTAACTTTTTTGTTTTAAGAAAAACTACATTCATATCATATTTTTTCGCCAGCATTTCTGCTCCGGTATGAACAGGCACATCAATTCCCATAAATTTTGCCCAATGGTAGGCGCAATTTTCTTTTGGTGATTGATCACTTGCAAATCCATAAACCGACAATGTTTTGTTTTGGCAATTCTTTTCGATAGTAGGAATTGTTTCTTTTGTAGTTATCAAATGTGCATTAAACTTTGAACGGATAGTATGAATTAATTTGTCAAAATAAGGATTCTTAATTTGTTTGTAAATTCCAAAACTTTGAAATTCTGTATAATAATTCATTGATATAACCCATTCATAGCTGGCATAATGAGCGCACATTATGGCAATGCTTTTTCCTTTTTTTTCTAAATCTGCATAAACTTCAAAGTTCTTAAAAACATATCTTTTACAGATTTCTTCTTTAGAAATACTCATTGTTTTTACCATTTCCAGAAACATATCACATAAATGGTGGTAAAATTTCTTCTCAATAATTAATCGTTCTTTATTCGATAAATGAGGCAAAGCCAAAGCGATATTAGCACGTACTGTTTTTTTTCTGTAACCAATAATTAGGTAAATAATTGTATAAACAAAATCTGAAAAAAGATATAGCATCCTAAAAGGAAGAATTGATATTCCCCAAATGAGAGGATAGACTAGTAAGTATACGAAGTATTGCATGCATTAAAAATTTATATAAGCCTAAATAAATAGTATTCTCTATTCTTTAAAACTTAGAATTGTATCATATTTAGAATCAATGAAATGGTTTAAAATACTATTTCTTATGTTTCCATCTTTTATGAGTCCACAAATAATATTCTGGAGCTTCATGAATTTGTTGTTCCACGAGTTTTAAGAACTGGTCAGTAATTTCATAATTAGGTACTTCTTTTGCATTTTCAGTTATAATTTCCATAGTTGCTTCATAATAACCACGCTTTATTTTTTTTGTTTTTAAAAAAATTACGTTCATATCGTATTTTTTTGATAACATCTCGGCTCCAGTATATACAGGTACTTCAATACCCATGAACTTTGAAAAATGGTTGGAAGCATTCTCTTTTGGAGACTGGTCACTTGCAAATCCATAGGTTGAAAAGACTTTATTTCTGTAGTTATTTGCTATTGTCGGGATGGTTTCCTTTGTTGTAATTAAAGTTGCATTATACTTGGAACGAATAGAATGCACCAATTTATCAAAATAGGGATTTTTAATTTTTTTGTAAATTCCATATCCTTTAAATTTTGTATAATAGTTCATGGATACAACCCATTCGTAACTGGCATAATGTGCACACATGATAGCTACACTTTTATCTTGTTTTTCTAGCTCGGCGTATAAATCAAAATTTTTAAAGACATATCTTTTACATATTTCTTCTTTAGAAATTGACATCGTTTTTATCATTTCCAGAAACATATCACATAAATGATGATAAAATTCCTTCTCAATAATTAATCGTTCTTTATCCGATAAATGAGGCAAAGCCAAAGCGATATTTGCACGTACTGTTTTTTTTCTGTAACCAATGATTCGGTATAAAATAATATATACAAAATCCGAAAATAAATATAATATTGGAAAGGGAAGCATTGAAATACACCATAAAAAAGGGTAAACAATTAGATAAGCAAGATATTTCATTCTTTTAATTTGGTCAAATATAGTTTATAAATTTACGTTTAAAAATACTTTTTGGGATATTTAATCATTTACTTTATGTAATGATGTTAAATTTTTTTAAAAATAAGAATTACCTTTAATTCATTACAGACTCTAGCATTTGTAAATTAAATAATGGTTAGATTTACAGTAAATTTTTAAAAACGTATTTATTTATGAATATCATTTTGATTGCAATTATTGTTGCAAATGTATTAATCAGTTACAAAGGATTTAATGACCTTTCTTTTTTTAGAAAGTATGAATTTCATGTGGGCAGTATCCGTGCAGGAGAACAAATCAGAATGCTTTCATCCGGATTTCTGCATGCGGATATGGGGCATTTATTTTTCAACATGCTGACACTTTATTTTTTCGCGCCAGTGGTTTTTAGTTTTTTGGGAAGCTTTTCATTCATTTTGGTATACTTTGGCAGTTTAATCTTTGGCAGTTTATTGACAATGCTATTCCATAAAGATGATTATGGTTATAGAGCGGTTGGTGCTTCGGGTGCGGTAACAGGAGTATTGTATTCAGCTATTTTGCTACAGCCGGATATGATGTTAGGTCTTTATTTTATAATTCCTATTCCTGCTTATTTGTTCGGAATTTTATATTTATTGTATTCAATATATGGTATGAGAGCTAAGAATGATAACATAGGTCATACGGCTCACTTTGGAGGAGCAATAGGTGGATATCTGATTACACTGTTAAGAAATCCTGAACTAATACAAGAACATACATTAATGACCGTTTTATTAGCAATACCAATTGTTATTTTATTTGGAATGGCAAAAATGGGTAAACTATAAAAAATTTAAATTTAATAATTATGAAAAAGTCGATTGCAATCTTAGCCTGTTTTTTTACTGTACTGACGTATAGCCAAGAAGTAAAACCAATTCCTCAAATAAATGTTTCGGGTGAGGGAAAAATCAAAGTTGTTCCTGATCAGGTTACAATAATAACAGCGGTGGAAACGAAAGGTAACAATGCCAAAGATGTAAAAAAACAAAATGACCAGCAAATGGAGGCTGTTTTGAAATTAATCAAAAACATGAATTTGCCATCAGCAGATTATAAAACAAAAAGAGTTTCACTAAATCCGCAGTATGATTATGAAAAAAAGAAACATACTTATAATGCTGTACAGACTATAGAAATCTTATTGAGAGATTTGTCTAAATATGATGAGCTGATGGAAGGATTAGTTGATCAGGGAATTAATAGAATAGATAATGTTACTTTTCAATCGTCAAAACTAGCCCAGTATCAAGCGGATGCCCGCAAACTGGCGATGAAAGATGCAAAAATGAAAGCAGAGGATTATGTATCAGTCTTAGGACAAAAAGCGGGTGCAGCTATAACTATTACAGATAATACACAAATCTATTATCCTCAGCCTGTATATGCGATGAAATCTACTGCGATGGAAGCTGACAGTGTGTCTCCAAGACAAACAATGGCAGCCGGGGAGATTGAGATTACCGCTAATGTGAATGTGAGTTTTAAATTGGAGTAAGTTTTAAAAATATTAGAAAATTAAAATCCCATCTCACTGTAAAATGAGATGGTTTTTTTTGTGACTAAAGCAAAAAGAAACTTCAATTTCTTGAAGCTTTTTAGTGGGGAAAAAGAATCCGATGACTTTATGAAAACCCAGTAAATACTAGGGATTACGATATATTATATAAGCTAGGCTCACCTATGGGCTCACTTAACTTTCGGTTTTTTTAATTATTGCAATGTAACGATAAAGAATATCTGTTTACACTTGTAATTTTAGAGACGTGTTTTATTTGAAAATATAATATTTAATTGAAAAATTTAGTTGCATTAGTGTCTATCTAAACAATATTGTATAATAGGACCATCGTTTTATAAAGTGTAGGATTTTAAATGGTTTAGGTTTTAAAAATTTTGAATCTGCAAAGAGATCTCTAAGCGGTATTGAGATTGGTAATATGTTGCGAAAGAATCAGATGGTTAGACCAGAGATATCTATATTTATATCATTGTGTAAATTGGCGGGAAAACTTTTAAATTACTTAAATTCTTATATTTGATTCTAACAGATGCTACATAACCTCAAACTTTACAGTTATAAATTTTTAATATAAATAGTAGAGAATTTATTTTAATCATATTTTATAAAATTAAATTGTATACAATTTAATTATTCTGTACCTTGCACTATTATTTGGGTTCAAAAAAATTTAAGAATCAGATTTTTAATTTTTAAAATAAGAAACAATGTCGTTAATAGAAGATTTAAACTGGAGACATGCCGTAAAAGCATATGACTCAACAAAAAAAGTTTCAGAAGAGGATTTAAATAAAATTTTAGAAGCTGCAAGATTAGCTCCAACTTCATCTGGTTTACAGCCTTTCCGTGTGATTGTGGTAGAGAATCAGGAATTAAAAGAGAGGATGGTAAAAGGTGCATTAAATCCGGAAGTTATGAGAGATTGTTCTCATGTATTGGTTTTTGCAGCATGGGACAGCTACTCTAATGAGAAAATAGATAAAGTTTATGATCATCACACTGATGTAAGAGAATTACCAAGAGGCCGTTTCAGCAGTTATACGGATCAGATCAAGAAACTCTACGGAGCTCAAACTCCTGAACAACATTTTGCACACACAGCAAGACAAACCTATATTGCATTGGGTCTGGCAATGGCTCAGGCCGCCGAACTGAAGATTGATTCTACTCCGGCTGAAGGTTTCAGCAATGAAGTGGTAGATGATATTTTGTCTCTTAGCGAATTAGGTTTAAAAAGTGTTACACTTTTATACCTCGGTTACAGGGATATCGAAAATGACTACCTCTCTCATATGAAGAAAGTAAGAATTCCCATGGAGGAATTTATCATCAGAAAATAATATTTTCACTCAGCTTTTTGTTATTAGATTATGGAAAATCACCAACCGCTCCAATTGGGAAACCAACTTTGTTTTCCGCTTTATGTCATTAGTAAGGAAATTATCGGTTTGTACCGGCCATTTCTCGATGAGCTTGATATTACGTATTCACAGTATCTTGTAATGATGGTTCTTTGGGAGGAGGATGGCTTGACGGTTAATCAAATTGGTCAAAAACTGTATCTCGACAGTGGGACCTTAACTCCTCTTCTAAAAAGACTTGAAGTTAACGGGTTTGTTATTAGAAAAAGAAAAAAAGAAGATGAAAGAGTGGTGGAAGTTTTTTTAGCAGATGAAGGAAGAAATTTACAGCAAAAAGCGTGTGAAATTCCGGCGAAAATGCAGGAAAAATTAAACCTAACAACAGAAGATTTATTCGAGCTTAAAGAAACTGTTCAGAAAATTTTAAATAAAATTCAAAAATAAAATGAAAACATTATATACAACCAGCGTTACTGCAAAAGGCGGAAGAAACGGACAAGTAAAAAGCGAAAATGGAATTTTGAACCTTGAGGTAAAAATGCCCAAAGCGTTAGGCGGAGCCAATGATGATTTTGCCAATCCGGAAATGCTTTTCGCAGCAGGGTATTCAGCGTGCTTTGACAGTGCGCTGAATCGTGTTATTAGTTTATCAAAAACTCAGACAGGTGAAACTTCGGTGGCTGCAAAAGTAAGCATCGGGCAGAATGAAGACGGTGGTTTTGGTCTGGCAGTAGAATTGGATGTTAATATTCCGGGAGTTGCTATTGCTGAAGCGCAGCAATTGACAGAAAAAGCGCATCAGATTTGTCCTTATTCAAATGCGACAAGATCTAATATTGAAGTTAAGCTTTTGGTGACGAATAATTAAAATTAATTTCTTTAAATTAGTATAAAAATCTGCTTCTTTCGATGCAGATTTTTTTATTTCAGCAGTATTTGAGAATTAAAATAGTTGTGCATTATAAGGAATGGAAACATAAAATCATTTGATGTAGAAAGGGAATCATTCCTGGAATGGGCGCAATAGAGGTGGGGAGAGACAAGGTCTGTCTATAGAAATTTTTGCAGAGGCGATTTGGTCATCCGATAGTTCTATGATATCGTTAAGATAGGCAGGAAACCACATTGAGATTGTTGCTGAATTCAGCTTCATCAAAAATCGAATTATAACCATAAATTTCTAAAGATTTTATTTTTATCATAATCTGAGGCCTGTTTTTCAATATTAAAATAGCGACTGCCTCTAGGATCATTCCCTACGCCTGCTAAATAAGCCCAATTACCCCAGTTGCTGCATACATCATAATCTATGAGCTGCTGCTCGAAGTAAGCTGCGCCGTAGCGCCAGTCCAGTACCAGGTCGCTGCATAAGTAGCTTGCTGCATTCTGGCGGCCACGGTTACTCATAAAGCCTGTCAATTTGAGTTCAATCATGTTAGCATCAATAAAATCTACCCCTGTTTTTCCATCAATCCAGTTCTGGAGCTTTTCAAAATCGACCAGTTTTGTTGTGAAACCGGTGCTTTTAATTCCGTTTTGCTGAAAAAAACTGTTGCGATATTTTTTCATCATAAACCTAAAGTAATCACGCCACAGTAATTCAAATACAAGCCAGTAGGTAGATTCATTGGCAGTGTAAAGAGATTCATATTTTTTAAGTTCCTGGTAAATAAACCTCGGCGAGATACATCCCAGGGCAAGCCAGGAAGAAAACTTGGACGAATAATCAGAACCAGTCATTCCGTTTCGGGTCTGCTTGTAAGTTGAAATCGAAAGAGATTCAAAAAAATAATAATTCAGTCTCTTTAAAGCCTGCGATTCTCCTCCAATAAACCGGATTGCAGCTCTGGGGTCTATGCTTATTTTCTGCAACCCAAGTTGCTCCAGGTTTGGCAAATCAAGCTCAGGAATTTCAGGTGACATCATATTGGCCGGTTTTTCAAATGCTATTCTTATTACTGCATCTTTTTCCACTTTTTTTCTGAAATCAGTAAATACATCAGGTATATTTTTTATAGAAAAAGGTAAATCTTCGGCATGGTATAATGTACTGGTGCTAAAGGTTATAAATTCGCAATGAAGTTTCCAAAGCTCAGACTGTACCAGGGTTTCAGTTCGCTTTTCTTCAAATGCAACTTCCCGTTTGGCATACACTTTAGCCACTTTGTTTTGCTTGACAATTTTTGGAATTTCAATTTCAGGCTTTCCTTTTAAAATGATCAGGCCTGATCCTATTGCTCTTAAATTAGCATCCAGATCAATCAGGGATTCCATAAGAAACTGGCCTCTGAAATCACCTGTTTTTTTAAATCCATATGCTGTAGTTGTAAAATGTGAATCGTCGAAACAATAAATCGGAATAACACTGTCATTTTGTGAAATTGCTTTTAATAGTGTCTCATTATCCGTTATTCGTAAATCTGTTTTAAACCAAACTATCGCTGTTTTCATAGGCTATTTATATTTTTTAAATAATAATCGGCTTGTTTTAATAATGCGGCTTTGTCTTCGGGCTTCATTTTCTGCCATACTTTATACATCATTGCAATTCTCGGATTTTTAGACAGTTTATCTTCATGTCTATCGTAAAAATTCCAGTACATGCTGTTAAAAGGGCAGGCTTTATCTCCTGTTTTTTTGGATTTATTATAAAAGCAGGTACTGCAGTAATGGCTCATTTTATCAATGTAGGCAGCTGAACTTACATAAGGCTTTGAGCCGACAATACCTCCGTCTGCGAATTGGCTCATACCACGGGTATTGGTAATTTCAACCCAGTCCAGCGCATCAATATAGATGCCCAGATACCATTTATCAACTTCATCAGGATCAGTTCCAGCCAAAAGAGCAAAATTTCCTGTAATCATTAAACGCTGGATATGATGTGCGTAAGCAAATGTTAGGGATTGTGTTATAGCATCTTTAAGGCAGTTCATTTTAGTCTTACCTGTCCAGTACCAATGGGGCAATTTTTCGGTATGGTTGAAAAAATTTAATGTGGCATATTCGGGCATCTTGAGCCAGTAAATACCCCTCATATATTCTCGCCAGCCAATAATCTGGCGCACAAAACCTTCTAATTGATTGTAAGCAATAACTTCAGGCTGTTTCTGCCATGCTTCAAATGCGGCCTGTATAACTTCAGCGGGAGAAATCATTTTGGTGTTTAATGAAAAGGATAATCTGGAATGATATAGTGACCATTCATGAGGAACCATAGCGTCTTGATAAGAACCGAACAGGGGGAGACATTCTGTTGTAAAATACGAAAGCAATTCAAGTGACTGATCCCGGTTTATCGGCCAGATAAAATTGCTTTTATCAATCGCACCTATCGTTTTAATATCGGTTTGCAGGACAGCATCCACGATGTCTGAAACGTTATTATTAAAAATCAAAGGGGCAGCCGGTTTATGATTTTTGGGGAGTTTTTTTCTGTTTTCTTCATCATAATTCCATTGACCAGTCATCGGATCATTTCCTGACATCAGCACCTGATGTTTTTTTCGCATGGCACGATAAAAAGCTTCCATCAAAAAACTTTTTTTGCCTTCAAAGAATTTTCCAAGTTCATCACGGGTGGTGAAAAAATGCTGGGTATCATAAACTTTACATTCAATACCAAGCTGCGAAGTGAAATTTTTCAATATCAAATCGACACGATATTCATCGGGCAGCTGGTATTCGAATCTTGTGTAATAATCTCTTTGTATTAGAAAGGACAGATTGGCTTCAAGAGACTGTAAATTGTCCTTGTCGTTTATGTTCAAATAAATGCATTGGTATTTTTTGGATTCCAGGAAATTAGAAAACTGGCGCATTGCAGCAAAAAAGCCTGCTGTTTTTTGAATGTGATGTGTGGCATAATCGGTTTCTGTCCGAACTTCCATCATCACATAGGTTATCGAATCGTCTGTTTTATCAAACCAGGAATGCTTACAATTTAACTGATCTCCAAGAATGAGTCTTAACGTTTTGTTTGCCATACTATTTATTATTTCTGCATTTGTCACTGCAGTATTTTACTTCATCCCAAACTTTTTCCCATTTCTTTCTCCAAGAGAAAGGCCGGTTGCATACGGGACAGATTTTACTGGGCAGATTTTGTTTTTTAACTGTTCGCATGCTGCCTGATTTGTAATACTGTTATACTACTCCGATTTATTCTCTACTTTTTTTCGGGCATTCCAGATCGCGTCACTGGCGTGCTTACGGGTCGCATCAAGAGCAACGATTGGAAAGGGATAATCGGTGCCTAACTCGCAGTTATACAACTGCTGCTCTATTAGGCTTAGTTTCCAGGGCTCGTGAATTAAATGTGCGGGAATAGCGGCCAATACAGGAAGCCATTGTTTTATAAAAAGACCTTCAGTGTCGTGTTCTTCTGAGTTTTTGACGGGATTATAAATTCGAATTGTCCCCGTACCCGTTACGCCGGACTGCATCTGCACTTGCGGATAGTGAATACCGGGTTCATAATCTAGAAACTGCCGTGCTAAAAAATGCAAATCGCGCCAATCCTGCCAAAGATTAAATACAAAAAAGGAGACTACCAGAGCGCGCATCCTAAAGTTAATAAAGCCGGTTTGAACAAGGCAGCGCATGCAGGCATCTACAAGGGGCACACCTGTTTTTCCTTCCTGCCAGGCTTTAATGTAAGCCTCATTTTTAGGTTTTATCAGCACATCAAAACTTCGGTCTATATTTTCAAACTCAATGTGGCAGTCACTTTCAAATTTCTGTATAAAATGACAGTGCCAGTGCAGCCGGGATACAAAATTAAGCAGGGCTTTTTTATTTGGGGATGTGTCATAAAAACGATTGATATATTGAAATACCATTCTCATGCTAATGTTTCCGTAGGCTAAATAAGGGGATAATCGACTGCATCCCTTGCGGCTTAAACCCGGTTTCGAAATATGCCGGCTGTAGTTTACATGCCGCTCTTTTGCAAAACTTTCCAAATACCGCCAGGCCCAGTACTCGCCGCCGTGCTGAAAGTTCTTATTATGTTCTGTAATATCTTTTGAAAGTGATTTTCCTTTTAGCTTCGTATAAAAATCAGGATCTAAATTTTCAAATGCAAAGGCATTCAGATCAATCATTCGCGGAGCTGCACGCATTAGTAGCTCCCAGCGTTTTTCCCAGTCCTTTCTTGATTTCAGCTTTCTGATGACACCATGAAGCTGCGATTGTTTCCATTGAATGTTATGATCATCAAAAAAAGACTGCATGGCAATATCCCGGTCAAAGGTAACTTTATTGCCTGTTTCCTGATGCGAAAACACTGTTTTAATGTCATACATACTGCATAACTGCTCAAAAACAGTTGGTACTTCGTTATAAAAATAATACATCTGGGCTCCGATTGCTTTTAATCTGGACTGCATTTCCTGCAGGGATTCATAAACAAACCGCCAGTGACGCACATCTGAATCATCGTAAGCCATTACTGACGGCTCAAAAAAATAAACCAAAAGCACAGGAATATTTTCCTGCTGCGCCATAAAAAGAGGTTCGTGATCGGTAAAACGCAAATCCCGTTTGAACCATATGATATTTATTTTTTTTCTGTTCAATTGTCAAGCAGTGACGTCACTTCCTTATTGGGTTTTGCATAACTCAACCTATCCAGCTGTACGGTTTTATGATAGCTATCCAGACCGGAGCAGGTAATGGTGTTCGCTTTTTCTAAATTCACAAAACCATCATCGCTCAAACAGTCTTCGGGAAGAAAGACCTGAACGATTTCACCAATAATCAAAGTGGTATTGTTGATGGCAATATCTATTTTGTCTTTAAATTCAATACCCAGCTGTACGTTGCTTTCCAGTACAAAAGGAGCTAAAAAATCATTTTTATATTCTTGGCTTAGACCCGTAGCATCAAATTCAGAAATTTCTTTATCATATCGCGCCGATGTTTGATGTGCTTGCCTGTAAATATCTTCGTTAATATGATTTAGGGTATAAAAACCGGTACTAAGAATATTTCTCATAGTATCGCGCTCGGGCGGACTCGGACGAAAAATCATGCCTATAAGCGGGGGATTGGCACCAATATGAAAGAAAGAACTAAAAACAGACAAGTTTGTTTTTTCCTGCGTATCAGAAGTTCCTACCAATGCCACACTTTTAAAACCTCCTAGACTGTTGATTAGATGCACTACAGTCTGTTTTTCCATTTTCTCCAGATCACTGGTTTTAAAACTTAGTTTATTGTTCATCTTTTTGAATTTGTATTAAAAAGCAGCACTTCGATGATTTATCAGGATCCATTTTTTATCACTGTTGAGTCTAAAAGTACCCACATGTTCTTTATTCCATTCTTCTGGTGCAATTAGCGAGAGAAAATTATTACTATCATTATCTTTATACAAATGATAGATTTCCCCGACAATGGGTTCAAAAGAAAATCTGGAATTATACAGCAGTTCATTCCACTCAAATTCTTCAATTAAATTTTGATACTGCGCTTTTAATTCGTTGAATTTACTTTCGAATTCTTTATTTACCTTATTGATACCCATGCTTTTCCAGCCTGCCAAATCATCTGCTTTTATCACCGGCGCACCAACGCTCGTTGCATACGGCAAAAGGCTTGCATTGTAGCCATGCTCTTCAGAAAATACAATATTGTCCGGTTTGTCTTTTTTCATTATTTGCAACTATTTTTTATCTCTTAGATAACTTACTATTTGAAATGGCTCTTTGCCTGTTCTATTTAAATCAATCTATTGTTTCTGGTCTTCTTGTATTAACTTTAGTCTTGCAATTCGCGACCCACTCGCGCCATAATTTGTAAATACTGCATTTTAATTGCTTTTGCAGCAAAGCTTTTACATCGGATTCAGCCAGACGAAACTGAAAATGTATAGCATCAAACGATGTGCGGTCTTCCCATGCCATTTCTATAACTTTGTTGATCTGTACTTCGTTCAAGGCAGAGTTATCGTTTTTTGCACTAATTGACTTTGTTATTTTTGTTTAACTATTTTTAAAAAAAATTAAACAAAAATAATCATTTTTATCTTATTAACGGATTTGAAACCTTAAAATATTGCTATACAATTAAAAAACCATCATACTCATTTGGATTTTGAGGCTTTAGTTATAAAGAAATCCTAAAATCACTATTTTCAATTTATTGAGCAAATCATTTGACTGCACATATAAAAATTAACTTATTCTTAATTTATACTCTAGTGCGAGTAGTAATTTTTCCTCTGGTAACTTTTTCAATTGTAAAAATCAATATAAAATTTGTCTTTTGTCCTACCTGCACTGCATTCTGACCGCCATAATAGAGCACACTATCTATTAAATTATTTAATGGCAATTATACGTTTTAAAAGTGTAATTTTGTTTTACTCTAACCGATTTAAATTAAACAAAATATGCTGAAAAATCCATCTGTATATATCATAGGAGCCGGGGCAGGCGGCTTGGCTGCTGCAAGGGTACTTGAAGATAATGGCTATTCTTCCACATTGGTGGAAGCTGATAAAAAAATTGGGGGACGACTGCAGACCGACATCATCGAAGGGTATGCTCTTGATCATGGGTTCCAGGTACTTTTGACCGCTTATCCCGCTGTAAACAAGTATGTGGATCTTGCCAGCCTGAATCTTTCCTATTTCCAGCCAGGGGCTGTGATTTTCAGCGGCGGCAGGCAATCTGTACTTGGAGACCCTTTACGACAGCCGTCAATGCTGCTAAAAACCTTACTGTCGCCTGCTGCTTCCGTAAAGGATAAATTTCTGGTATACCGCCTTACAAGGCATCTTAAGGCAAAGACAATCAATGCAATATTCGACACCCCCGAAATTTCAACCCTTGATTACCTTAAAGCGTATGGATTCAGCCCTGTGGTAATTGAGAATTTTTTCATGCCGTTCTTCACAGGCATTTATCTGGAAGACAAGCTCTCCACTTCTTCGAGGATGTTCGAATTCATTTTTAAGATGTTTAGTCAGGGGAAAGCATCCTTACCTGCAAATGGCATACACGACGTTGCACAAGCGCTTGCCAGACCCTTGAAAAGATCGGCAATCAGGGCCAGCACAACGGTGGTGAAAATCGAACGGGATAACAGGCGTATACACCTCGAAAGTGGCGAGGTTATTAAGGCCGATTACATTATCCTTGCTACGAATTCAGACAAAGTGCTTACCGGATACCACACAGAAGTGATCCCGTGGAAAAAATGCACAACATTGTACTTCAAGGCAGCGCAGCCCGCAAGTAATCGTCAACTGATCGGGCTGATTTCGGATTCTGACGCAATTATCAATACCCTCTCCTACGCCCCAAGGGTCGATACCCACAAGGATAAAGAGGTTATGCTTTCGGTAACCATCGTAAAGGAGCATGCTTTGGAAGATAAGGAACTAATTGAAAAAGTACAAGGGGAACTGCAGGAGCACTGTGGATTTACCGGCCTTAGGTTTGTAAGGCTATATCATATCCCCAAGGCGTTACCCGATATAAAAGATGTATCGTACAGGCCAAAGAATGTAATAGTCTCCGACGGGATTTTCCTTGCAGGCGATATGCTGGCCAACGGTTCCCTAAATGCTGCGCTACTATCTGGAGAGGACGCAGCTAAGGCCCTGATAGCGCACCATAGGTCAGTCGTGGGTAAGCGGCGATAACCATGGGGTACCATATGTTGGAACATAGTAAGTTTATTTAAAATTTTCAAAAGCAGATGAACAACATAAAGTACACTTTACCCTGTATAAGGTTCCACACAAAGAGGCTCCGACACCTTTGTAATAGTCACTGTAATTAAAGGTTTCCTATATGCTATTTAAGAATAGGGGCACCAATAGGGACAATTTCAAAGTATTTTATTGAATGTAAATGTTAAAGAATAAATATTCAAACTCAATAAATATTTAATGCAGAAATTAGTAACTCAGTTTTTAGTAAGGATTGTAGGTATTGAGATATCAATAAAGTACTGATTTGAAAAAAATATCACAAAATAAGACAAACAAAACTTCACGTATTTTTAAAATGAATGACAGTTTTACTTCGTTGTAATTCTTTATTTTTAAGAACACATTAATCCAATAGTTGAAACAAAGTGATAAAAAAAACACTGTGATTTTTACCTAAGTGTTCCCATTTCATAATCAACAAAAAATAATTGGACACTGGCGGTATTTATAATGGCAAAAAATAAGTTATTATGAACACAGTTATCAAAATCTATTTAGATATATTAATTCCTGATGAAAAATAAACCAATGTGGTAAAAAAAACGTTGTTGGTCGAAATAGTATGAAGTAGAATGTTGATTTACTTTAAATTTATTATTTTAATTAGTCTTACTGGCAAAACATTAAATTTTACCTAATGAAAAACATTTTTTTGTTGCTTAGTTTTTTTTTAATAATAACACCAATTTGTTCTCAGGAATTGGTAAAACCTCCTGAACCGTTTGGTCCACTACCAACACAAAAGCAAGTTGATTGGCATGAAATGGAATTTTATGCTTTTGTGCACTTCTCATTGAATACATTTACAAATAAAGAGTGGGGTTATGGAGATGAGTCTCCGCAATTGTTCAATCCGAATAATCTTGATGTTCGTCAATGGGCTCGGATTGCTAAGGAAGCAGGCATGAAAGGAATTATATTAGTAGCAAAACACCATGATGGGTTTTGTTTATGGCCATCAGCTTATACCGAACGATCTGTGAAAAATTCTCCTTGGAAAAAAGGCAAAGGAGATTTGGTTAAAGAATTAGCGGCAGCCTGCAAAGAGTACGATTTAAAATTAGGACTATATCTTTCTCCATGGGATAGAAATCATGCTGCATATGGCAAACCGGAATATATTACGTATTTCAGAAATCAGCTGAAAGAATTGCTTACTAATTATGGGGATGTTTTCGAAATGTGGTTTGATGGGGCCAATGGTGGTGATGGTTATTATGGCGGAGCAAATGAAATCCGAAAAATAAATACCCTTGAGTATTACAATTGGGATGAAACTTATAAATTAATTTACAAAACAGCACCAAAAACGTTGGTATGGGGAGTTGGTCCTTCAGAAGCAAGATGGATTGGTAATGAAGAAGGCCGCGCCGGTAAAACAAATTGGAGTCTTTTACGTCAGAAAGACGAGTTGGCAGGAAAAGTACATTATACCGAATTCATGGCCGGACATGAAGATGGCGAAAAATGGGTTCCGGGTGAAGCAGATGTATCGATAAGACCAGGATGGTTTTATCATGCTGTTGAAGATGATAAAGTTCGCTCACTTGATGAAATGGTCGATATTTATTATGAGTCAATTGGTCGTAATGCTAATTTGTTACTTAATCTGCCTGTAGACAGAAGGGGATTGGTACATGAAAATGACGAAATCAGACTAAAAGAATTGGTTGCAGTCATAAAAAAAGATTTTAAAACCGAATTATTAGCATCAAGCAAAGTAACAGCTGCTAATACCAGAGGCAACAGTAATGAATTTGCGGCCAAAAATGCAGTTGACGGAAATAAAGATACTTATTGGGCTACTGATGATAATGTAAAAACGGCTTCAATTGTATTTGATTTTGAAAAGCCTACAGCTGTCAATCGGATTCTGCTTCAGGAATATATAAAATTAGGACAGCGCGTCAAGGCTTTTACTGTTGAAGCTAAAATTGACGGACAATGGAAAACTATTGCCAGCGAAACTACTATCGGCTATAAAAGAATTTTAAGAATAGACCGCGTTACGGTTTCTGCACTGAAAATAAATATTACCGACTCAAAAGCAAGTATTGTAATTTCGAATATTCAGGCTTATAATGCACCAACTTTTGTAAAAGCTCCACAAATTCATCGTGATAAAAATGGAAATGTCACTTTAAAATCTGAAGAAGAAAATAGTATTTATTACACTACTGATGGTTCTAAGCCATCTGTAAAAAGCACATTTTATAAAGGTGTTTTTAAATATAATAAAGCAGTTCAGATAAAAGCGATAGCGATTAATAAAAATGAAAATAGCAACAGTGCAGTTACAGTAGCAAATTATGGCATTTCTAAAGAAAAATGGAAAGTTATTGCTGCTTCAAACGGCGACATGACTTCGGTAAATAGAATTATAGACGGAAATCCAGGTACAGACTGGAGTTTTAGAAACGACAGCAATAACCTATCGCAAGAAGTAGTAATTGACATGGGAGCTATTCTCAAAATAAAAGGGTTTACTTATGTTCCGCAACAAGTTGGGAACAACCTTAATTTAATATCCAAATATGAATTCTATACAAGCTTAGATAATATAAAATGGTCTATACAATCTAAGGGAGAATTTTCTAATATTAAAAATAATCCCATTGAACAAGTAAAGACATTTCCTGAAACTAAAGCAAGATACCTGCAATTTGTTGCTAAATCAGCTGATGGAAAAGGTCAGACGTTTTCTATAGGCGAAATAAATGCGGTCGAAAAGTAAATGTAAATAATTCTTAACTTGATGTCGATTTTTTTTAAAGTTTCTGCTTTTGTCTTTTGCCGAAGTTAATAGGTTATTAGTCGAATTTTTAATTTTGCAGATGGACTATTTCTTAATTTTATACTATAATTATTAAAGGAAATGGGCAAATGATTAAAGAAGGTATAAATTTTAAAGAAGCTGGAAAATTTGAAGAAACACGTTTTGAGAAGATTCATAACGTGATTTTTGGATCATCTAAAGAAGCTTCTTTATTAGTTGCACAAGAAATAGCAAATATAATTCAGAGAAAAGAAGAATTAAATGAACCTTGCGTTTTAGGATTAGCAACAGGATCCTCACCGGTAAAAGTTTACGAAGAACTTGTAAGGTTGCATAAAGAAGAAGGTTTAAGTTTTGCCAATGTTGTAACCTTCAATTTGGATGAATATTATCCAATGGATAAAAATAACATTCAGAGTTACTGGTATTTCATGCATGAGCATCTTTTTGATCATGTTGATATTCTTTCGGAGAACATTAATATTCCTGACGGAAATATCAGTAATGAAGATTTACAGCAATATTGTATCGATTATGAAATGAAAATTAAATCATACGGTGGTTTAGATTTCCAGCTTTTAGGAATTGGAAGAACAGGTCATATCGGGTTTAATGAGCCGGGATCTCACGTTAATTCGGGGACAAGAAGCATTACACTTGATCATTTGACACGTATCGATGCAGCATCTTCATTTTTAGGTATTGATAATGTACCCCGAAAAGCCATTACAATGGGAATTGGTACGGTAAAAACTGCCAAAAGAATTGTACTTCTGGGATGGGGAATCAGTAAAGCCGAAATCATAAAACAAACTATAGAAGGAGAAATTTCTTCACGAGTGCCGGCAACATATTTGCAGCAGCACAGCAACACAACATTTGTTTTAGATACCGAGGCTTCATCAGAATTAACGAGAGTAAAAACACCTTGGTTAGTAAAATCAATTATCTGGACAGAGGAATTAAAGCTTAAAGCAGTTGCCTGGTTAAGTGAATTGACTCAAAAACCTTTTCTTAAACTTACTGATAAAGATTACAATGAACACGGTATGTCCAGTTTGTTGACTGACGAAGGAACTGCTTATGATTTAAATATTAAAATGTTTAATAAAATGCAGCAGACTATTACTGGCTGGCCTGGAGGAAAACCAAATGCAGATGATACTTACAGACCGGAACGAGCTACTCCGGAAAGAAAGAGAATTATCATTTTCAGCCCGCACCCTGATGATGATGTTATCTCGATGGGAGGAACTTTTGACAGATTGGTAGAACAAGGACATGATGTGCATGTAGCATACCAGACATCTGGAAATATTGCTGTTTCTAATGAAGAGGCTTTAAAATTTGCTGAAATTTCGATGGCATTAAACAAAAATTCCAGCGAATCTGAAAATATCATCAACTTGTTGAAGGATAAAAAAGCGAATGATATTGATTCATTAGAAGTTAGAAAACTAAAAGGATTAATTAGAAGAAGCGAATCTTTGGCAGCTACGAGGTATTTAGGTTTGCAGGATTCCAATGTTAACTTTCTGGATTTGCCTTTTTATGAAACTGGCACAGTTAAAAAAAATAATCTGGGTGAAGCCGATGTAGAAATTATGTGTGATATTATTGAAAGAATAAAACCGCATCAAATTTATGCAGCAGGAGATTTAGCAGACCCGCATGGAACTCACAAGGTTTGTCTGGATAGTTTGTTTGAGGCTTTAAAAAGATTAAAGCATAAAGAATTTATGGATGATTGCTGGGTCTGGTTATATAGAGGAGCGTGGCATGAGTGGGAATCATTCCAAATTGAAATGGCGGTTCCAATGAGTCCTGATCAGGTTCTTAAAAAGCGTCATGCGATTTTCTATCACCAATCTCAAAAAGATGGAGTTATGTTTCAGGGAGATGACAGTAGAGAATTTTGGGTAAGAGTTGAAGATAGAAATAGATTGACAGCAGAAAAATATAATGCTTTAGGACTAGCTGATTATTCTGCTATTGAAGCATTTAAACGATATCATTTTTAGTTTGTTTAATAAGTACAAATAAATTATTTCTATAATTTATTTTTGGTTAGTTAGTTACCTGTATGTTGGAAATGCAACCGTAATGGTTGCATTTTTTTTTTATTATTGAAACTTATTTTGGTACAAATAATAACTTTGAGTAAAGTGCTTTTTATTTCCAAAAGGCTTGGACTCCGCGCATCTTGACACCTATCTAAATTATACCTAAAACGGGTATAATTGATAATGAAAATTCAAAATATTGTATAAAGCAAAGTTTTAGATCTTTTGCATTACATAATCCTTTCGGCTTTGCTCAGGTATTAAATAGACGAATTTAAAATTCTTTGTTTTACAAGATCAATATAAGATCTTCCAATTACGTATCGAAGTCCCTCAATTTCAATACTGTTTCCCTCAACAGCATCGATCTTATCAATAGCGATAGTATATGACCGGTGTATTCTCAAAAAATTTCTTTCGGGTAATAAATCTGTAAAGTCGGATAATGTACTGTGTATTATGTATTTACCGCTTAAAGTATTAATTTTTAGATAGTCTTTCAAGCTTTCAATAACTAAAATTTCATTAAAAAATATTTTTTTCATTCTCTTCTTGTCGATCTTAACAAAAATAAAAGGGCTCTCAGGATTATTTTCCTGCGGGGTATTACTGTTATTGTTAAGTCTTTTGCTAATCTTGTTTAGGGTTTTCATTAACCTTGGAAATTCGATTGGCTTTACCAGATAGTCTAGAACATCTAATTCATAAGTTTCTATAGCAAACTGGCTGTACGCACTTGTAATAATAAGTATTGGAGGGTTTTCTAGACTTTTTATGAAATTTATACCATCTAGAACCGGCATATTGATATCAAGAAAAATTACATCAACTTTATTGTTTTTTAAAAAATTTAAACCTTCAATTGGATTGCTAAAAGTGTTTATTACCTCAAAATTTTCAACAGGCTCCAGATAATTTTTAATAACATTAATTGCTAAAGGTTCATCATCTATGATTAAACAATTTATTTTCATTACTATATGTTTTTTTTTGAGAGAAATAAATTTAGTAGTTGTAAAAAGAGAGAAAAATTGTAATTAAGATACTTTAATTACAAGCTTTGCAACAAAAATATCCTTTTTATTTTTAAATGAAAGCTTATAATCGCTTTTATTATAACCTAATTCAAGCCTTTTTTTAACATTTTCTAAACCTATACCACTAGACTTGTTAAAAATATCTTTATGTAAAGTAATTTCGGGCATTGGATTAGTAATTGTGAAATGCAAGAAATCACCTTTAATCTTAAAATTAATGTCGATTACAACTGCTCCTGTGTTCTTGTTAACACCGTGTTTAAAAGCATTTTCAATAAAGGTTAGCAGTATGATAGGACTAATTTCTTTATCATGAATCTCTCCTGAAATATACATATTAACTTCTAATCGGTCATCATTTCTAATTTTTTCTAAGTCCAGATAGTTTTGAATGCAAAGTATTTCGTTTTCTAAAGTTTGTTTCTTACCTTTTGTTTCGTAAAGCATGTAGCGCATTAATTCAGAAAGTTTGAGAACAATTTTTGGAGTTTTATTTGATTTTTCTACCGATAAAGAATAAATATTGTTGAGTGTATTGAAGAAAAAATGCGGGGAAATTTGAGATTTTAGGAAAAGTAATTCTGTTTCTAATTGAGATTTTTCAAGATCGGTTACCCTTCTTTGTTCATTCAAAAAATCGAATGTAATCCTAATAGCTGTTACAAAGGTTATTACATAGAGTTCTCCCATCATCATGTCTATAGTATAATTTAGGGTTAATTTATCTATAGTTTCAGGTCCCTCGGGCCAGACGTTATGCGTTATTAATAAGTATGTGAGGTTAAATTTTATAAATACCATTATAAATATGGAGGATAAAATTGCAACTATATATAGAAGATATTTCTTTCGATAAACCAAATAAGGCATAAATATTAAAATATTCAGATAACATAATGTCATGTGAATAGGAAAGCCTAATAAGTTTGTTTTTAATGAATACATGTAATCATTAAAATAGCTTCCCCAACGAAATGTGTTAAATAAAAAGTAAGTAAGCCAAAAAAAGATGTGATAATGCAAAGGTAATCGATATAATTTGCTGGAATTTAAATTCATAATAATGATATGCTTTTGTGAATTTTTTGATGTTTATCTTAGTTTATATGTTGTCCGTCTAAATTACTATTAAATAAAAGTTGAATTTGTTTAATTTTAAAGTTAAATTAAGATTGTTATATATGAAGAATTTTACCCTGCTAGTTTTGCTTGTTATTTTAGCTGCAAGTTGCAAAATAAATGTAAACAAAAATCACAATCACAAAACACTTTTTGTCAATTATGTTGATCCTTTTATTGGTACTGGAGGTCACGGGCATACTTATCCGGGAGCTACTGTGCCATTCGGGATGCTGCAGGTGAGTCCAGACAATGGTATTTCAAGCTGGGATTGGTGTTCGGGTTATCATCATTCTGATTCTATTGTTGCAGGTTTCAGCCATCTGCATTTAAGCGGAACGGGAATTGGAGATTTAGCAGATATCTTATTCATGCCGACAAATAAAAAAGTCGATTTAACAGCAAAAACAACTTCACGCGATCAATTACCTTATAAATCATCCTATAGTCATGTTAACGAAAAAGCAGCACCGGGCTATTATCAAGTTTTTCTTGAAGACCCAAAAATCAATGTAGAATTAACTTCATCACAAAGAACGGCTTTCCATAAATATACATTTGTAGAAAATGGCAAACAATCGGTCGTAATCGATCTTGGATTTGCTATTAACTGGGACAAAACCCTGAAAACAGGAATTACAATTGAAGATGAATATACCATAAGCGGGTATCGCTATAGTATGGGGTGGGCAAAAAATCAGAAAGTATTTTTTGTTGCAAAATTTTCAAAACCAATTTCAGAATCCGTTTTATTAGCTAATAAACAAATTGTTACAGGAAATAAAGCAGATGGAGAGAATACTGCAGCACAATTATTTTTCAATACAAATAATACAGATGAATTATTTGTAAAAGTAGCCTTGTCATCCGTAAGTGTGGCTAATGCCAAAGACAATCTGGACGAAGAAAAATCAACTTTCGAAAAAATAAAATCTCAGTCATCCACAATATGGAATGCTGCTTTGAGTAAAATTACAGTAGAATCACCCGTTGATTCATTAAAAACGATGTTTTATACGGCGATGTATCACGCACAATTAGCACCTGTAACTTATAGTGATAAAAATGGTCAGTTTAGAAAAGAGGATGATCAGATTGTTACAGCAACTGATTATAAGGCCTATTCCACTTTGTCACTATGGGATACTTTTAGAGCTGAAAATCCCTTACTTACTATACTAGCTCCAGACAAAGTATCAGATATTGTGAACTCAATGTTAGCCTATTATGATACCAAAAAGATATTACCGGTTTGGACTTTATATGCTAACGAAACCAATACAATGACAGGGTATCATTCGATTCCTGTAATTGTAGATGCGTACCAAAAAGGCGTCAAAGGTTTTGATGCTGAAAAGGCATATGAAGCAATGAAAACAACCATGATGCAGGATGAACGTGGATTAAATTTTTACAAAAAGTATGGTTATATCCCTTATAATTTACTTGATGAATCAGTAACAATTACTTTAGAGTATGCTTATGACGATTGGTGTGTGGCACAAATGGCTAAAGCTTTAGGCAAAAATGATGATTACCAATTCTTCTTAAAGAGATCTCAAGCTTACCAACATTTATTTGATCCGAAAACTGGATTTATGAGAGGTAAATCGGAAGACGGAAAATCATGGAACGAGCCTTTCGATCCGAAACATTCTAACCACAGAGAACATACAGATTATACCGAAGGAAATGCTTGGCAGCACAGCTGGTTCGTACCTCAGAATGTAGACAATTTAATTTCGCTTCACGGAAGTAATGAAGTTTTTGCAAAACGTTTAGAACAGCTATTTACCGAGAGTTCAGAAATTACAGGAAATAATGTTTCGGCAGATATTTCAGGATTAATTGGGCAATACGCACACGGAAATGAGCCAAGTCATCATATTGCTTACATGTTCAATCATGCAGAACAGCCTTGGAGAACGCAATATTGGGTACGTCATATTTTAGACACACAATACAACACAACGCCAAATGGATTGAGCGGTAATGAAGACTGCGGACAAATGTCGGCCTGGTATGTTTTCAGTTCTATGGGACTGTATCCTATGAACCCAGCTTCGGGAGAATACGAAATTGGAAGTCCTATTTTCGAAAAAACGAAAATCAATCTTGAAGGTGGAAAATCGTTTGTGATCGAAGCAGAAAATGTTTCGGACAAAAACTTTTACATACAATCAGCAACGCTTAATGGTGCTCCATTTAATAAAACAGTAATCACACATCAGCAAATATTGCAAGGCGGAGTTCTTCATTTTGTAATGGGGGCACAGCCAAATAAAAGTTGGGGATTAAAATAATAATAAATCGCATAACTAACTAATAAATAAAATTAATGGATATCATTGACGTATCAATCATCGTAGCTTATATTTTCCTCACAGTGGGTATAGGAATTTGGATTTCAAGAAAAGCATCAAAAGGATTAGATGACTATTTCCTTGGCGGAAAAACAATAAAATGGTACCTTTTAGGGCTAAGCAACGGATCAGGAATGTTTGATGTTTCAGGGACTTCCTGGATGATTGGAGTTCTGTTTCTATATGGAGTAAAAAGTTTCATGTTTATGTGGCTTTGGCCGATATGGAATCAGATTTTCGTGATGATGTTCCTTGCGGTGTGGATCAGAAGATCGAAAGTAATGACAGGATCCGAATGGATTTTAACCCGTTTCGGGAGCGACAGAGCCGGAAAAGCATCGCACATTATTGTGGCTATTTTTGCCATTATTTCTACCATTGGTTTTATTGCTTATTTCTTTGAAGGAATCGGAAAATTTGTAACTATTATTCTTCCTTGGGATTTAACGCTTCATTATGGCGATTTAATTTTATTGACCTCCGAGCGTTCTTATGCCTTGTTAATCATTTTTTTAACTACAATTTATACGGTTAAAGGCGGTATGTTCTCTGTAGTAGCAACAGAGGTTGTACAATATTTAATTATGATTGTTGCTAGTGTTTTAATTGCGGGTTACGCTTTTATTAACTATACAGATATTCAGATAAATTCGGTTATTACCGAAGAGTGGAAAAATGTTTTCTTCGGATGGCAGTTTGAAACCCAGTGGAGTGATAAGTTTCAGACTTTTAATAATTTGATTGATTCGGAAGGTTACAAAATGTTTGGCGCATTTATCGGAATGACTTTGTTTAAAGGTTTCTTCGCCAGTATCGCAGGTCCAACCCCAAGTTATGATTTACAAAGAGTACTTTCTACCAAATCGGTAAAAGAAGCGGCTTATATGAGTGGTTTTACGAACTTAATTTTATTCATTCCAAGATATTTATTAATTACTGGAATCGTAGTAATTGCTTTGATAAATTTGGCACCGGAACTGAATGCGAATAAAGGATTAACAGGAGCTGATTTAGAATTATTAATGCCAAAAGTGGTCAATTTATATATTCCGGTTGGAATTAAAGGAATTTTATTGGCTGGTTTATTAGCGGCGTTTATGTCCGGATTTTCAGCATTTGTAAATGCAGGACCGGCTTATATTGTAAATGATATTTATAAAAAATACTTCAAGCCCGTAGCTACAAATGCACATTATATAAAAGTAAGTCAGATTTCTTCTTTTCTGGTTGTTGGTTTAGGCGTTTTCATGGGATTCTTTGCAGACTCTATTAATTCACTAACCTTATGGATTACAAGTGCATTATACGGAGGTTATGTAGCAGCTAATTTTTTAAAATGGATTTGGTGGCGTTTTAACGGCTGGGGTTATTTCTGGGGAATGTTTGCTGGATTAATTGTAGCTTCTTTACAATTTGCTCTAGGTCAGGCCAAAGGTAGTTTAACAGAAGGATCATTTTTATATGATTTATCACAAGTACAAGCCATTTACTTGTTTCCATTAATTTTTGGCTTCTCTATTTTGGGGTGCCTTTTAGGAACTTTTCTAAGTAAACCTACAGATATGGAAGTGCTGCAATCTTTTTACACCAATGTAAGACCTTGGGGCTGGTGGAATCCGGTTTACAAAACATTAAAAACGGAAGATCAGACTTTTGAAAAAAACAATGATTTCTGGAAAGATATGCTGAATTGCGCTATCGGAATTGTATGGCAGTCCAGTATGATCTTGCTTCCGATATTTTTCATTATCAGAGATTATCCAAAAGCAATTACAGCTTTCATCGTCTTTTTAGTGACAACAACGATTTTAAAATTCACTTGGTTGGATAAAGTTAGAAAAATAGAAGATTAAGCAACTTTGTCAAAGTTTTACGTCGCGATTTGTCATTCCGAGGAACGAGGATTCTCCAAACGTAACTCTACAAAGATTGAAGAATTTCCAGGCGGAGCAACTTACGGAGATCCTTCCTCCGTCAGGATGATAAGATTGAGTAAATAAAAAACAAAAAAAACGAATTATAATAAAACGAAATAGATCATGAGTACAATTCCTTGGCAAGACAAACCCGAAAACAGCAATGACGTAATGTGGAGATATTCTGAAAATCCAATTATTGACAGATACGCTATTCCATCATCTAACAGTATTTTTAATAGTGCTGTGGTTCCTTTTGGAGACGGATTTGCAGGTGTTTTCAGATGTGATAATAAAGCGGTTCAAATGAATATTTTTGCCGGTTTTAGTAAAAATGGAATCGATTGGGATATTAACCACGAACCAATTGTGATGCAGTCAGGTAATACTGAAATGATTGAATCAGCTTATAAATATGATCCCCGTGTGGTTTTCATCGAAGACCGCTATTGGATAACCTGGTGTAATGGTTACAACGGACCAACAATTGGTATTGGGTATACATTTGATTTTAAAGAATTTTTTCAATGCGAAAATGCCTTTTTACCATTCAACAGAAATGGCGTTTTGTTTCCACAAAAAATAAACGGAAAATATGCCATGCTAAGCCGTCCAAGTGATAACGGTCACACACCTTTTGGAGATATCTGGATCAGTTACAGTCCGGATATGAAATATTGGGGTGAGCACAGACTCGTGATGAAACCAACTCCTTTTGAAGATAGTGCTTGGCAGTGTACCAAAGTTGGAGCTGGACCAATCCCAATTCTTACGGCAGAAGGCTGGTTAATGATCTATCACGGCGTTATTAATACCTGCAACGGTTTCCGTTACGCAATGGGAGCAGCGCTTTTAGATGTCGATGCACCGGAAAAAGTAAAATACAGAACACAGCCTTATTTATTAGGACCTGCAGAAATTTATGAAATGGTTGGAGATGTGCCAAATGTAGTTTTTCCATGTGCCGCTTTGCATAGTATAGAAGAAGATAAATTGGCTGTATATTATGGTGCTGCAGATACCGTTGTCGCTATGGCATTTGGTAAATTAAGCGAAGTAATTCAGTTTACAAAAGAGAACAGTTTATAGAAAAAGTATGCGTTTAAAATTCAAATGGTTAACAGTTGTTTTAGGTTTTCTTTCGATTAGTGGGTATTCACAATCGAAAAATACGATTATACCTAAAACCTACTTGGCCGCTAAAACTTCAAATCCGATTGTAATTGACGGAGATGAATCTGATATTTCATGGAGTAAAGCAGGTTGGACAGATCTTTTTGAAGATATATCCAATAGCGAAAAACCAAAATATGCAACAAAAGTTAAAATGCTCTGGGATGAAACCAATTTTTATATATTGGCTAAAATTGATGAACCGCATGTTTGGGCAAATTTAAAACAACGTGACACCATTATTTTTTACAACAACGATTTTGAAGTTTTCATAGATCCTGATAGTGACACTTTTAACTATTATGAATTAGAAATTAATGCTTTAAATACAGCTTGGGATCTGTTTCTGTCAAAACCATATAGAGAAAATGATAATGTTGTATTAAATGACTGGAATATTCCGGGGCTCAAATCAGCGGTAAAAATCAACGGAACGCTTAATAATCCAAACGATGCAGATGAAGGTTGGATTCTAGAAATGGCGATTCCCTGGGCATCTTATAAAACGTCTTACTTTGACAAAGTTGTTCCTGTAGATAAGTTCTGGCGTGTCAATTTCTCAAGGGTAAATTGGCAGCACACAGCAATAAACAATAGTTATGAACGCAAAAAAGATGCTGATGGGAAATTTTTGCCCGAATACAATTGGGTTTGGTCGCCAATGGGAGTCGTTAATATGCATGAACCGGAAAAATGGGGGTATGTTTATTTTTCTTCAAAAGAAGGAAAAGACAGCTTTACAATTCCGCAGGACGAAAAAGTGAAATGGGAACTTTACAATTTATACAGAGCCCAGAAAGAATATTTTCAAAAGAATAAAGTTTGGGCAAAATCACTAACTGCTCTTACAAAAGAAACGATCAGCGTGGATAATAAAATTTTAAAACCTATTTTTGAAAATCATTCTTCAGGATATAATATTTCAGTAAAAAGCCCTTTCTCAAATCAAACTTTTATTATAAAAGAAGATGGTAAGTTTTTAAAGTAAAAAAAACAGACAAATTATCATTGATGATTCATTTTAAACAACATAATATGGCAATAAAATCAGTTTTTATAATCCTGATTATCGGTATTTTTTTTGCTTGTTCTTCATTAGAAAAAAAACAAAATCAATCCAAAGAGAATTTTAAAATAATTGGATATGTTGCCGGCTACGAGAATTTTGATCCGTCAAAAATTGATGCGGACAAGTTAACTCATCTTAATTATGCCTTTGCTAATATTGTGGATGGTAATGTTCAGTTTGAGCTCGCTACAGATAAGGCTAAAATAGAAAGTATAATGTCGCTTAAAAAGCAAAATCCTGATTTAAAAGTATTGTATTCTATTGGTGGCTGGGTTTGGTCAGATCAATTTTCAAATATAGCTGCTTATGCCGAATCAAGAGAAAAATTTGCTAAAAGTGCTGTTAAACTAATGAAAGCTTATGGTTTTGACGGGATTGATATCGATTGGGAATTTCCCGGACAACGTGCAGAGGACAATGCTTTTAGACCTTCAGACAAAGAAAATTTCACCTTATTGTTAGGCGAATTGCGTAAACAATTAGAAATTGAAACTAAAACGGATAATAAACATTATTTACTCAGTATTGCAGCAGGATCAGATCAGGAATATCTCAATCATACCGATTTAAAAAAAGCACATCAATATCTTGATTTTATAAATCTAATGTGTTATGATTTTTATAATGGTTGGTTTTATCAAACAGGACATCACGCTAATTTATATCCTTCAAAAGAAGAAAAATTTGGAGGAAACAGTATTAGTGAGTCAGTAGATAAATTTTTAAAAGAAGGTGTTCCTGCTAACAAGCTTATTTTAGGACTCCCTTTTTATGGAAGAAAGTGGGAAAAAGTAACAGCAGTGAATAATGGCTTATACCAATCAGCTTTAACGGGAAGTGCTATTATGGCATCCTGGGAAATTGTAGCAGCTTTAAAATCAGGAAAATTTCAGGAATTATATGATGATGCTGCTAAAGCATCTTATTTATGGAATGCTCAGGATAATATTTTTATTTCTTATGAAACTCCAAAAGAAATTGCTTTAAAGACAGCATTTATTAAACAAAAAAAATTAGGCGGTGCTATGTTTTGGGAATATAGCTTAGACAATAACCAAGAGTTATTAAACAAGCTCTATCTAAGTGCAGATAAAACAAAATAAATTAAATATGAAATACATCACGCTATTGATTTTAGGATATTTTTTTATATCCTTCAATGCCAGAGATGTCCAAAAAAATACTGCGGAAAAAGTTAAAAACACAACTGCAAAAACAGTATTTAAATTTGGAGTCTGGACATCCGCAGATGCCAAAAAATCAGATACAGACTATAAGATAGAGTTCAAAAAATACAAAGAGGCCGGAATTGATGAAATATTAATTAATACTGGAGCAGATCCAAAACTCTTAAGAAGGATAGTGCCTTTAGCTAAAAAAGAAGGTTTAAAAGTGCACGCTTGGATTATGGCCATGAACAGACCCGGTGATTCTGTTGCATTACAGCATCCAGACTGGTATCAAGTTAGTAAAGACGGAAAATCCTGCTTTGATAATCGTCCTTATGTAGATTATTACCAATGGCTATGTCCAACCAGAAAAGAGTCTAGAAATCACGTTTTGCATTTAGTCGAAGAACTGGCAAAAGTAGAAGGAATCGAAAGTGTTCATTTGGATTATATTCGTTTTCCGGACATCTTTTTACCAATCAGTTTATTGCCAAAATATAATTTGGTGCAGGATGTAGAATTACCTCAATTTGATTTTTGTTATTGTGATGAATGTGTTAAAGCATTTGAAAAAATCCATCATAAAAACCCAAAAGAAAGTCATAACACTTCCATTGATATGGAGTGGAAAAATTTCAGATTAAATGCTATAAAAGCTGTTGTTGATGATGCGTATAAAATTGCTCACAAACACAACAAACAATTGACTGCAGCCGTATTTCCTTATCCGGAAATGGCAGACCACATGGTACGCCAGCGTTGGGACAAATGGAATATAGACGAAGTTTATCCAATGATTTATCATAGTTTTTATGATGAAGAAATTGACTGGGTGGGTTACGCAACAAAACAAGGTGTTGCAGACTTGGAAAATAAGAAAACGAAAATCAACACAGGAATTTATATTCCGGGATTAAAAAACGATGAAGAATTGAAAGAAGCTATTTTGCTGGCAAAAGAAAATGGAGCTGTTGGCGTTACTTTCTTCGACGGAAATGCTTTGACTGAAAATAATTTAAAAACTATCAAAGAAACAAAAGCAAGTTTAAATAAATAATGAAGAAACAGTATCTGATATATGTACTATTTGTATTGTTGTTATCTAATTGTGGGTTGCAAAAAAGAGATATTCAATTAACTGATTATGTAAACCCATTCATTGGTACAGCTGGTCCCGGAAATACATATCCTGGAGCAACAGTGCCTTTTGGGATGGTACAGCTAAGTCCGGATATTGGAATACCCGGCTGGGATAGAATTTCGGGATATTATTACAAAGATTCTATTATTTCTGGATTTTCTCACATGCATTTATCAGGTACTGGCGCTGGCGATTTATATGATATTTTAGTGATGCCTACGAACAGCAGATTTACAAAACGGATTAAGGACAATAATTTCATACCGTTTTCTAGATTTTCGCATAATCAGGAAACAGCAGCTCCGGGTTATTATACTGTCAATTTATTAGATTTCGGTATTAAGGCAGAACTCACTGCAACTGCACGTACTGGCATTCATAAATATACTTTTCCTAAAGATGAGGCATCGCAGATTCATATCGATTTAGGGTATGCCTTAAATTGGGATGCTCCTGTAGAAACTTATATTAATGTCGTGGATCAGACCACTATTGAAGGGTATAGAAAATCAACAGGCTGGGCCAAAGACCAACGGGTATATTTTGTTATGAAATTTTCAAAACCTTATAAATCATATCAGATTTTTAAAAACGATTCCCTTACAGTTAATCCGTCAAAAGCAGTTAAGACCAAAATCGTTTTAAATTATAATACCGTTGATAAAGATGAAATAATTTTAAAAACAGGACTTTCCACAGCTTCAGTTAAAGGAGCTTATAAATCCTTAGATGAAGAAGCTCCTGATTTTAATTTTGAAAATTATAAAGCTAAAGTTTCTGCACTTTGGGAACAAGAATTACAGAAAATTCAGATCACAACATCAGACGATAACAAAAAGAAAATATTTTACACCATGATGTATCAGTCTATGTTGGCTCCTACATTGTTAAGTGATTGCAACGGAGATTATAAAGGTGCTAATGGCAGAATTGAAAATGCAAAAGGATTTGACAGGTATGATACGTTTTCATTATGGGATACCTACAGAGCGGCACATCCATTGTACACTATTTTGCATCCAAAACGTGTTTCCAGTATGATTAATTCTTTACTGGCACATTATAAAGAAACAGGTTTATTGCCCGTTTGGTCTATGCAGGGAAATGAGACCAATATGATGATAGGCAACCACGCAATACCCGTTATTGTCGATGCTTATTTTAAAGGAATTGAGCATTTTGATACAGCATTAGCATATAAAGCCTGTGTAGAAAGCTCCATGGCGGATTCAAGACAATTAGATATTTATAAAACATTAGGCTATGTGCCTGCTGATGCAGCTAATGAAAACTGGTCGGTTTCAAAAACGCTGGAGTATGCTTATGATGATTGGTGTTTGGCCCAGTTTGCAAAAGCACTGCATAAATTAAATGATTATGAATATTTCTTAAAACGTTCTGAGAATTGGAGAAATTTGTACGATTCTAAAAGTACCTTTATGCGTCCAAAATTGAAAAACGGTGAATTTATAAAAGAATTTATTCCAAAAGAATATACGGCTTATTTCTGCGAAAGCAATGCGTGGCAATATTTTTGGTCAGTACCACAAAATATTGAAGGCTTAATAAAAGTAGTTGGCGGAAATTTGGCTTTTGAAAAAAAATTGGATACTATGTTTACCTTAAATCCGCTGCCTGAAGACAAATTACCTATATTTAGCACAGGCATGATTGGGCAATATGCACATGGTAATGAGCCAAGCCATCATGTGGCTTATTTATACAACTATATTAATGAACCTTGGAAAACGGAAAAATTAGTCAGGGAGATTTTAGAAAGTCAGTATAAAAATACTCCCAATGGGCATTGCGGAAATGAAGATTGTGGACAAATGTCGTCTTGGTATATATTGAGTTCATTAGGTTTTTATCCTGTTAATCCAGCCCAGGGAATCTATAGTTTTGGGTCACCTCTTTTTGACACAGCCACAATTAACTTAGAAAACAATAAAATATTTGTTATCAAAACAGAAAACAACAGTAATGAGAATATGTATATCCAATCTATTACACTGAATGGAGAAAAAATAAACAGAAATTACATCACACATAAAGAAATTACGCAAGGAGGAACCTTAGTTTTTACAATGGGTAAATTCCCAAAAAAAGATAAGAATAACATGGCATTATCTTCGGAAATGTTTCATTAAAAAAATAAGGATATGTCAAATAGAAGAGATTTTATAAAAAAAGCAGCTTTAGGGTCTTTGGCCGTAAGTTCTGTTGTAGGATTTAGCGGATTTGCTAAGGGTTCAGAAGATGAAAAAGTTTTTTCAATCGAAGACTTAGAAAAAAAGCAAAAAAAACCGGTTATTATTTCGACTTGGAATCATGGTCTTCCCGCCAATGAAGAAAGCTGGAAACAATTAAAAGCTGGAAAACCAGCCTTAGATGCTATCGAGGCCGGCATGAAAATTCCCGAAGCGGATCCCAATGTCCGCAGTGTTGGTTATGGAGGATACCCGGATCGCGAGGGAAAAGTGACTTTGGATGCTTGTATTATGGATCATAACAGCAATTGCGGTTCTGTCTGTTTTCTTCAAGGTATTATGCATCCAATTTCAGTAGCAAAAAGAGTGCTGCAAAATACGCCTCATGTTATGTTAGCGGGGCAGGGAGCATTGCAGTTTGCTTTAGCTGAAGGATTCAAAGAAGAAAATCTATTAACTCCGGAATCTGAAAAGGACTGGAAAAAATGGCTGGCAGATTCAAAATACAAGCCCGTGATAAATATAGAAAATCACGATACCATAAGCATGCTAATGTTAGATCAAGACGGCAATCTTGCAGGAGGCTGTACCACAAGTGGCGCTGCCTGGAAGATGCACGGTCGTGTAGGCGACTCCCCAATTATTGGAGCGGGTCTTTTTCTGGATAACGAAGTGGGAGCAGCAGCTGCAACCGGTTTAGGCGAAGCAGTTATAAGAACTGCAGGAAGTGCCATGGTGGTTGAATTAATGCGTCAGGGAAAATCGCCTTATGATGCCTGTAAAGAAATTACAGAACGCATTTATAACAAACATAAAAACCACAAAGACATGGAGTATCTGCAAGTTGGTTTTATTGCCTTAAATAAAAATGGCGAACATGCAGGTTACAGCCTAAGATCTGGTTTTAACTACGCCGTTTCCGATGACGAAAAAGGACACAGAATGGAAGATGCAAAATTTAAAATGGCTTGGGAAAAATAGCAATGATTGAACTTTGTCTGATTTGGATTAAGCACATAGAAAGGTAGTTTTTTTGTGTATAAAAAAGAAAAGCCATAGAGAATAAAAAAACGATTCTAAACAAATGGGCGTTGGTGGAATTGAGAGTAGCAGGCATGGCCAATGGGAAAATATTTGCTAAGAGACAAAACCTAATAATATCAATTTAAAATTACACCATCTATAAAATAATTTATTATGAGGGTATTAAAATCATTATTTGTTGTAATCCTCCTAACTGTTTTAAGTTCTGGTTACAGTCAAAAAATATATAAAGAAAAGGACATTCAGATTATTCCGAAACCAAATCAATTACTTATTCAGTTAGGGACTTTTAAATTTTCTAAAAATACCGTTTTTGTTGCCAATACAGATTTTCAAAAAGAGATTTCAAATGCTTTAATCAGTAAGTTTGAAATGGCTGCTGGCTGGCGTCCTGTTTTGGGTTCAAAAGCACCGCAAAGTAATTTTATTCAGTTTAAAGTAAATCCTGATCTTCATAAAGAAGCGTATAAAGTTGAAGTATTCAATAATACGATTACGATTTCTGCTAACGGAAATGCAGGTTTTATTTACGGATTAGAGACTATCAGGCAATTGCTTCCAGCAGCTATAGAAAGTAAATATGTCATTAGATCTGAAAAATGGCAGATTCCGAATGTAACGATTAGTGATGAACCTCGTTTTCAATGGAGAGGATTAATGCTGGATTTGTCGCGGCATTTCTTTGATAAAAATTACATTCTGGCTACAATTGATCGTTTGGCTATGCACAAAATGAACGTTTTGCATTTGCATTTAGTTGATGATCAAGGCTGGAGAATTGAAATTAAAAAATATCCAAAATTAACAGAAATTGGTGCTTGGAGAGTCAATCAGGAAAATGTATCATGGAATGCGAGATTGACCACAAATCCTGATGAAAAAGGAACTTACGGAGGTTTTTTAACGCAGGAAGAATTAAAAGAAATTGTAAAATACGCTGCAGCAAAAAATATCGAAATTATTCCAGAAATCGAAATGCCCGCACACGTGAGTTCTGCCATTGCTTCTTATCCTGAATTGGCCTGTTTTAATCAGAGAATTGGAGTTCCATCAGGTGGACTATGGCCAATTACCGATATTTATTGCGCTGGAAAAGAATCAACTTTTGAGTTTTTGCAGAATGTAATTGATGAGGTTATTGCTATTTTTCCGTCAAAATACATTCATATAGGCGGAGATGAAGCAACCAAAACCAATTGGGAAAAATGTCCGAATTGTCAAAAAAGAATTAAAGATGAACACCTGAAAGATGTCAATGAACTGCAGAGCTATTTTGTCAAAAGAATGGAGAAATACATCAATTCTAAAGGCAAAAAAATAATTGGATGGGATGAAATTATAGAAGGTGGTTTGGCTCCAGAAGCTACAGTAATGAGCTGGAGAGGTACAAAAGGCGGTATCGAAGCAGCAGACCAAGGTCATGATGTTATTATGACTCCGGAGTCACCCTGTTATTTTAATTTTTATCAAGGACCACAAAACGAAGAACCGCTGGCTTTTGACGCTTATAATCCTTTAAATAAAGTTTACGAATTTGAGCCTGTTGTGCCGGAGATGACACCTCAGGAAGCTGCGCATGTATTAGGCGGTCAAGCCAATTTATGGGCAGAATATCTTGCAGCCCCTAAAGATTCGGAATATATGATTTTTCCAAGATTGGCAGCTATGTCCGAAGTTTTATGGAGTTCGAAAGAGAACCGTAACTGGAATGATTTTACAATGAGATTGAAACCCTTATTGAGTCGTTATGATTATTTAGGAATCAATTATGCAAAAAGCGCTTATTTGGTAACAGCTTCTTCAACGGCAGATTTAGAAAAAAAGCAAATCAATGTGGTGCTGAAAAATGAATTCCCAAATCCTGATATTCGTTATGTTTTGGGTAATAAAAATATCGATCACAATGCCATAAAATATACAAATCCAATTCCGTTTAAAGAAACAACAATCTTAAAAGCTTCTTTATTTCAAAATGATAAACCAGTTGGTAAAGTTTTTACAGATACCATTCAATTTCATAAAGCAGTAGGTAGTAAGTTGAATTTTAAAAAGCTTTTTAATAAGAATTATGAAGGAGATGGATTCTTAAGTTTGGTAAACGTAGTAAGAGGGAGCAAAAATTTCCATGATGGGCAATGGCAGGCTTGGCTGGTCGATGATATGGAAACGGTAATAGATTTAGATGAAACACAAAACATTCATCAAGTAATTTTGGGTTCATTAGAAAACCAAGGCTCAGGGATTTATTTTCCAACCGAAGTAAAAGTCTTTGTTTCTGAAGATGGAGTGGTATACAATGAAGTTGGAAAAGTAACTCGACCGTTTGCAATCAATTCTAAATCCGAATTAAAAGACTTTGCCGTTAATTTTAATACTATCACTGCCAGATATGTAAAAGTGGTTGCTGCTAATTTAAGGAAAAGCCCCAAAGGAGATAGTTCATTTATGTTTTTCGATGAAATATTAATTAATTAAAAATGAGGTATTTAAAAATTTTGGTTTGTTTGTTATGTTTGTCGTGTTCTAATAAAAATATTGAACTACTAAAAACAAATGAAAAACCTGTAAATCTTGTAGATTTTGTAAATCCATTGATGGGTACTGATTCTGATTATAGTTTATCAAATGGTAATACTTATCCTGTAATTGCTACACCTTGGGCAATGAATTTTTGGTCTCCAATGACCGCCAAGATGGGAGATGGCTGGACTTATAAATACCATGATAAAAAAATTAGAGGCATCAAGCAAACACACCAACCAAGTCCATGGATTAATGATTATGCCGCTTTCTCGCTGATGGCTGTAACTGGAAAATTGAAATTTCAAGAAGATGATCGGGAATCTTGGTTTTCGCATAAAGCAGAAACGGCTAAACCGTATTACTATTCGGCATATTTGGCTGATTATGATGTGACTGTGGAGGTTTCTCCAACAGAAAGAGCGTCTCATTTTAAATTTACTTTTCCAGAATCTAATACATCTTATATTATGCTGGATGCCTTTTTAAAAGGCTCTATGGTCAAAATTATTCCGAGTGAGCGCAAAATAATAGGGTATTGTCGCAATAATAGTGGAGGTGTTCCAGAAAATTTCCATAATTATTTTGTGGCCGAGTTTGATAAAGATTTTGAGATAAACCATACTTGGACAGATGGATGGAAATTACTTCCTAATGCTACGGATAGTAAAGGTGAGCATGTAGGAGCGATCATTGGTTTTAAAACTAAAAAAGGTGAAGCTGTGCATGTGAAAGTAGCTTCATCCTTTATAAGTTTAGATCAGGCTCAACTTAACTTGAGTAAAGAAATAGGTCAGGATACTTTTGAAGAAACTAAAGAGAAGGCAAAACAAGCTTGGGAAAAAGAATTAAGTAGAATTCAAGTGGAAGACGACAATATAGATCATATCAGAACATTTTATTCAAGTTTATACCGTGTGTTGTTATTCCCTAGAAAGTTTTATGAGTTTGATAAAAATAATGCAGTAGTACATTACAGCCCTTACAATGGCAAAGTAAATTCAGGTTATATGTTTACAGATAATGGCTTTTGGGACACTTTTAGAGCTGTTTTTCCTTTTTTTAATATGATGTATCCTGATTTGAATAGTCATATTTTGGAAGGACTCGCTAATACTTATAAAGAGTCAGGTTGGTTACCAGAATGGGCAAGCCCAGGACATAGAGATTGTATGGTCGGATCCAATTCTGCACCAATTATAGCCGATGCTTTTTTAAAAGGGGTTCAAAATAAGGATACAGAACTGCTATTTGAGGCAATGCTAAAAAACGCCACAATTGAAGACGGCAGACCTGTCAAATCTGTTGGTCGTGAAGGTTTAGGATATTATAATACTTTGGGTTATGTTCCTTACAACGTTGGTATAAACGAAAATGTCGCTCGAACACTAGAATATGCTTTTGCAGATTTTACCATTGCTAAAATGGCACAAAAGTTAGGCAAGACAAACATTGCTGATGCCTATTTCAAGAAATCTTTAAATTATAAAAATGTATTTGATACTTCAGTAAACTTAATGAGAGGTAAAAACAAAGAAGGTGATTTTCAAACTCCTTTTAATCCTTTAAAATGGGGAGATGCGTTTACCGAAGGAAATAGTTTGCACTACACATGGTCGGTATTTCATGATATTAAAGGGTTAATGGATTTGATGGGAGGAAAAGAGAAATTTGCCTCAAAACTTGATGAAGTTTTTCAGATGCCACCTTCTTTTGACGATTCTTATTATGGACAAACAATTCATGAAATTCGTGAAATGCAAGTCGTGAATATGGGGAATTATGCTCATGGGAATCAACCCATTCAACACATGATTTATCTATATAATTATGCCAATCAATCCTATAAAGCACAAGAAAAAATAAGAGAAGTTCTCACTAAATTATATGCTCCCACACCTGATGGTTATTGCGGTGATGAGGACAATGGACAAACCTCTGCTTGGTATGTCTTTAGTGCTCTTGGATTTTATCCTGTTACTCCAGGAGTTGATCAGTATGTAATAGGAAGTCCTTTATTTAAAAAAGCAACGCTTTACTTAGAGAACGGAAAGAAGTTTCAAATTGATGCTAAAAACAATTCTAAAGATAATTTCTATATACAGTCTGCTACTTTAAATGGGGATGCCTATTTTAATAGTTTCATAAATTTTGATGCAATTCAAAAAGGAGGAAGATTAGAATTCAATTTAGATAAAAAACCAAATAAAGATTGGGGAAGTAAAAATGAAAACGTTCCTTATTCTTTAAGTAATAATGAATTGAAAATTAATTAGCGTAAACATAAATCATAGGTATAATTTAATATGATGAAGCAGTATTTTAAAAAAGAAAAAATGAAGCAGATTTTATTTAGGTTAGGAATTTTAGTATTTTTTTTATTGCCCTTTAGTATTCTAGGGCAATCAAAAGCATTTACTATTTCTGATGGAGAATTTCGTCAAGACGGTAAAATTATAAAAATACATTCTGGAGAAATGCACTACGAACGTATTCCAAGGGAATATTGGAGGCATAGGTTACAAATGCTAAAAGCTATGGGTATGAATACTGTGGCTACTTATGTGTTTTGGAATTATCACGAAATAGAGCCAGGAGTATGGGATTTTGAGACTGGCAATAAAGATTTGGCCGAGTTTATTCGTATTGCAAAAAGTGAAGGATTGTTTGTAATTCTTAGACCAGGACCATATGCATGCGGTGAGTGGGAATTTGGTGGATACCCTTGGTGGTTGCAAAACAATCCGGATTTAGTGATTCGTACAAACAACAAAGCCTTTTTGGAGGCTTGTAAAACTTATCTTGAGCATTTGTATGCAGAGGTTAAAGGACTTTTTGCTAGTCAGGGTGGGCCAATTATTATGGTTCAAGTTGAAAACGAATTTGGGTCTTATGTTTCGCAAAGAACAGATATTAAAGCCAGCGATCATAAGGATTATAAAATGGCTGTTTATAATTTGCTTAAAGAAACTGGTTTTCAGGGGCCATTTTTTACTTCGGATGGGACTTGGTTGTTTGAAGGTGGTGCGGTTGAAGGTGTTTTGCCAACGGCAAATGGAGAAACCAATCTTGATAATTTAAAAAAACAGGTTAATAAGTATAACAAGGCTCAAGGACCGTATATGGTTGCAGAGTTTTATACGGGTTGGTTGGATCATTGGGCAGAACCATTTGTTAAAATTGGAAGCGATGAGATTGCAAGCCAAACCAAAAAGTATATAGATGCCGGGGTATCTTTTAATTATTACATGGTGCACGGAGGTACTAATTTTGGATTTACTTCTGGAGCTAATTATAATGAAGAAAGTAATATTCAGCCAGATCTTACGAGTTATGATTATGATGCCCCCATTAGTGAAGCAGGTTGGGCAACACCAAAATTCATGGCCATCCGCGAAGTGATGCAACAGTTCTCCAAAACAAAATTAGCTCCTATTCCTGAAAAAATTCCATCTGTTAAATATCCTGATCAAGCTGTAAAAGCCAGTATGGATGTTTTGAATTGGATTAAAAAACAAAAGGCGGTCGTTAGTGATCAACCTTTAACATTTGAAAAATTGGGTCAGGGAAATGGGTATGTTTTGTATCGAAAACGATTCACTCAACCCATCGTTGGTACTTTAAAAGTTGAAGGATTGAGAGACTTTGCTGTAGTTTATGTTAATGGGGTAAATGTTGGTGAATTAAACAGAGTTTTTAATAAATATGAATTGGCTGTTTCTATTCCTTTTAATGGTATTTTGGAAATCCTAGTCGAAAATATGGGGCGTATCAATTACGGAGCCGAAATAGTACATAACACCAAAGGGATTATTTCTCCAATTTTCATAAATGATTATGAAATTAGTGGTGGATGGGAAATGTATAAAATGCCAATGAATGAAGTTCCCGTGGTTAAAAATGAATCGGTTAAGCCTGGACGACCTGTTTTGTATGAATCTACAGTAACTATAGACAAACCAGCCGATACATTTCTTGATATGACAGATTGGGGAAAGGGAATTGTATTTGTCAATGGACATCATCTTGGAAGATATTGGAAAGTGGGACCACAGCAAACGCTTTATGTGCCAGGTTGTTGGTTGAAATCGGGTCAAAATAGTATTGTTATTTATGATCAACTCAATGAAAAACCACAAACTCACATCACT
The DNA here is from genome assembly GCA_963511475.1 of uncultured Flavobacterium sp. GTDB lineage: Bacteria > Bacteroidota > Bacteroidia > Flavobacteriales > Flavobacteriaceae > Flavobacterium. Next base: position 24,453 of record CAUPJC010000014.1, on the reverse strand, counting down.
TTTACTAATGAGCCGATATTAGAAGAATTAAGAAAACCAGAAAATTAAAAAGCGGCAGTTTTGTACCAACAAATCTATTCTAAAAAAGTAACGAAAAAATAGTAATTTAAAATTAATAAAGGGAAAATGAAAAAAAGAATAGCAATAATAGCCTTATTATTTTCGGCACAATTGTTCTCACAGGCTATCTATGAAGACGAAAGATATGTACCCGAAACAGATCCGGCAGTGTTGAAAAATTTAGAGGAATGGCAGGGGAAAAAGTTCGGATTGTTAATGCACTGGGGAACTTACAGTCAATGGGGTATTGTAGAATCTTGGTCAATTTGCCCAGAAGATTATGGATGGTGTGAACGAAAAAAAGGAAGTAATCCTGCTAATTATAATCAATATGTATCAGATTACGAAGGTTTAAAAAAGACTTTTAACCCAACAAAATTTGATCCTGCAAAATGGGCAAAAGCAGCTAAATATGCCGGAATGAAATACATGGTTTTCACCACAAAACACCATGATGGTTTTAATATGTTTGATACAAAATATTCAGATTATAAAGTTACTGACAAAGATTGTCCTTTCAGCAGTAGTCCTAAATCAAATATTGCTAAAGAAGTCTTTAATGCTTTTAGAACTGAAAATATTTCAACTGGAGCCTATTTCTCTAAACCTGACTGGCACAACGAAAATTACTGGGATCCTTATTTTCCTCCTTTTGACAGAAACGTAAATTATGACCCGACATTATATCCTGAAAAATGGAAAAAATATGTTGATTTTACTCATAACCAAATCTTAGAGTTACTTACTGATTACGGTAAAATTGACATTCTATGGCTTGATGGCGGATGGGTGAGAAAAAGAGATCAGCAAAACATTAAAGAAAACTACGAAGAAAAATTTACAGAAAATGAATCAAAAAACGGATTTATCAAACACAGAGTGGTTGAACAAGACGTTAAAATGGACGAATTGGTTACAGAAGCACGCCAGAAACAACCCGGTTTAATTGTAGTTGACAGAGCTGTTCACGGCAAAAACCAAAACTACTTAACTCCAGAAAATAGAGTTCCTGAAAAAACCTTGCCTTATCCTTGGGAATCCTGTATTACATCAGGCGGAGGCTGGTCTTATACCCCGGATGCAGCCTATTTAACCGGAAGACAAGGTATTCATATGTTGGTTGATGTTGTAGCAAAAGGCGGGAATTTATTATTAAATGTAGCACCAAGTCCAGAAGGTGAATGGCAGCAAGGCGCTTATGATTTATTGACAGCCTACGGAGACTGGATGAAAGTAAACAGCACAGCAATTTATAATACAAAACCAATTGCTCCTTACAAAGAGAATAACATCTGTATGACTCAAAACAAAGAAGGAAATGTTTTCTTGTTTTATTTGGCTAAAGAAGGAGAAACTAAGATTCCTGCTGAAGTTGTTGTAAAATCGATCAACCCTAAAAAAGGAACAAAAATCACCATGTTAGGTTTTAAAACTGCTCTTAAATGGACAAAAGAAGCAGAAGGATTTAAGGTTGTAATTCCGGAAAGTTTACGAAATAATTTACCATGTAAAGAAGCTTGGACTTTAAAAATTGAAGCTATTAACAGATAAAAATATGTTTTCAATAAAAAAAATAATATCAAAAACAGCATGTATCTTTTTCATGCTGTTTTTTAGCGTGACTATTTTTGCACAACAACCAGCAGATTATGTGAATCCGTTTATTGGAACTTCTAATTATGGAGCGGCCTTTCCCGGACCTATTGCTCCAAGAGGGATGGCTAGTATCAGTCCGTTTAATGTTGCTGGTCCTCAAAACTTGCCCTTAGAAAAAGACAGCCGCTGGTTATCAAATCCGTATGTGAACGAAAATACATTTTTAACAGGTTTTAGTCAGGTGAATTTAAGTGGTGTTGGCTGTCCTGAATTGGGTGTTATTGTATTGATGCCAACTACTGGAACTGTAGAAACGAATCATTTAAAATATGGTTCAGCTTATTCAAACGAAGTAGCCAAAACAGCTTATTACGGGCTAAACATTGATAAGTATACTATTAAAGCAGAATTTACTGCATCTAAAAGAGTCGGTGTAAGCAAATTTACTTTCCCGAAAGGGGAATCTAATATTTTATTAAATCTGGGTTTAGGTTTGACAAATGAAGAAGGTGCTATGGTAAAAGTGGTGTCGCCAACTGAAATTGAAGGAATGCGTTCTGTTGGTTCTTTTTGCTATAATAGTCCCGAAGAGGCTTACCCAGTTTATTTTGTGGCAAAATTTTCTAAGCCTGCAGATAAATTTGGAGTTTGGAAAAAGCCATCAAAATATGAAGGCGTTGAAGCGCAATGGATGACGTATAACGGAAAAACCCGATTGATGGACAATACCATTAAAACAGTGGTTGGTGACAGTATCGGAACGTATTTTTCTTATAAATTTGATAAAGAAGAAACGGTTGAAGTTAAAATTGGGGTTTCATACGTAAGCATTGCCAACGCACGCGAAAACTTAGAAAAAGAAACCGGAAACAAATCTTTTGACGCTGTTTATAAAGAAACCTATGACGAATGGAACGCGGCACTTTCTAAAATTTTGGTAGAAGGCAGTTCGAAAGACGATAAGACTATTTTTTACACGGCTTTATACCACACTTTAATTCATCCAAATACTTTAAATGATGTTAACGGAGAATATCCAGAAATAAAAAGAGGTAAAATTGGCAAAACTGACGGAACGCGTTATACGGTTTTTTCTTTATGGGATACTTATAGAAATTTACATTCGCTAATGTCATTGGTCTATCCACAACAGCAATCAAATATGGTTAAAAGTATGCTGGAAATGTATGATGAAAATGGCTGGTTACCAAAATGGGAACTAAATTCAACTGAAACATTTACCATGGTTGGCGATCCTGCAAGTATTGTTATTGCAGATACTTACCTGAAAGGGATTCAGGATTTTGATGTGCAAAAAGCCTACAAAGCAATGCTGAAAGGAGCTGACCAAATTGAAAATAATCCGCTTCGTCCAGGACTTAAGGATTATATCGAGAAAGGATATTTGACAACAGATAATCGCGGACCGGTTTCGACAACTCAGGAATACAATGCTTCGGATTATTCCATTTCACTTTTGGCTAAAGCCTTAGGGAAAACAGCCGATGCAGAACGTTTCAAAAATCGTTCATTGTCATACCGAAAATTATTCGATAAAAATTTAAAACTACTGCGTCCAATAATTGCAAACGGAAATTGGTACGAACCGTTTAATCCTGTATCTGGTGCAAATTTTGAAGAAAATGTTGGTTTTATCGAAGGAAACGCATGGCAATATGCTTTTATGATTCCGCATGATATTGTCGGACTTAAAAAATTAATGGGAGGAGATAAAGCGTTCTCAGATCAGCTACAAAAAGTTTTTGATAGCAAACAATTTGATATGGCAAACGAGCCAGATATTGCTTATCCTTATTTGTTTAATTATGTAAAAGGCCAAGAATGGAAAGCTCAGGAAAATGTAAAAAAACTGGTTAGAGAATATTTCCAGAATAAGCCCAAAGGATTACCCGGAAACGATGATACAGGAACAATGTCGGCTTGGTTGGTGTATTCAATGATGGGAATTTATCCAATCTCGCCAGGTGACCCAGTTTATACAATCACAACGCCAATGTTTGATAAAGTAACAATCAAATTAGATGCAAAATATTATAAAAAAGAAAGCATTGTAATTGAACGGGAAACCAACAATGATGGAAAAATCAAGGAGATTCAATTAAACGGAAAAGTGCATAATAGTTTTTTTATCTCTCATGAAGAATTTGTGAATGGGAAAAAGCTTAAAGTGATTCAAAATTAAAATCAGAACTATGTTACGATTAAGAACAAAAAAGACGACCATTATTTTAGTAATGGTTTTAGGTTTTTTCATCCAAAGTTCAGCGCAGAAAAAATATCCCTATCAGGATGCTAAAATGCCTGTAGAAGATAGAGTAAAAGATTTGTTAAGCCGAATGAGCCTAGAGGAAAAGGTGCGCCAAATGGATATGTACAAAGGCGAATTTTTTAAAGATGAAGAGAATTTTTCGAAGTCAAAATCAACAGCTAAAATTGGAAAATTAGGAATTGGAGCGATTCATGATGTTTATCCTCGTTCGGCAAAAATGATCAATGAACTTCAAACTGAAGTAATAAAAGGAAACCGTTGGGGGATTCCTGCACTTATTATGTGCGAGATGCTCCATGGTTATTTAGATGACGGAAGTACGGCTTTTCCAATGAATATTGGTTTAGGAGCAACTTGGGATATTAATATAATGGACAAAGTTGGAAAAGTAATTGCTATGGAGGCAAGAGCGCATGGCGTTCATTTTGGTTTAGGTCCAAATTTAGATTTGGGTCGTGAACCACGCTGGGGAAGAGTTGCAGAAACTTTTGGGGAAGATGCCTATTTAAACAGCGAAATTGGTTTGGCCATGATCAAAGGAATGCAGGGTGATGATTTAAAATCGGATCGTACTATTATTGCAGAACCAAAACACTTTGCCGTTCACGGTATTCCACAGGCAGGGGGGAATTCTTCTCCAATTTTAGTAGGAGAGCGTTCGGCTAGAGAGGACCATCTTCCTTCTTTTGAAAAAGCATTTAGAAAAGGTGGAGCATTGGGAACTATGTGTGCGTATTCTGAATTAGATGGAATTCCTTGTGCAGCAAATCATTGGCTGCTGACTGATGTTCTGAGAAAAGAATGGGGTTTTAAAGGAATTGTAGTCTCAGATTTGGGTGCTATTAAATACCTTCAAACCACACATTATGTTACAGATTCTCCAAAAGAAAGTATCAGAACAGCTATTGCTGCTGGCGTTGATATGCAGTTTTATGATTTTACAAATGAGTTTTGGCAGACAAGCCTTATAGAATTGGTAAATGAAAAAAAATTGACAATGGAGCAGATTGATCGTGCTGCCGGAGGAGTTTTAAGATTGAAATTCTTATTAGGATTATTTGAAAATCCGTACACAGATAAAAACTTAATTAAAGAGCGTTTTCATACCAAAGAAAATCAGGATATCGCCCTGGAAGCAGCACATAAATCCATTGTTTTATTAAAAAACGAAAACAATGTTTTGCCTTTAAAAAAGGATATTCAAACTATTGCCGTTATCGGACCAAATGCTGATGCTTCAAGATTGGGAGGATATGCGGTAAAAAATAAAGTAGGTACTACAGTGCTGGAAGGTATTAAACAAGTTGCTGGTGCCAAAACTAATGTTCTTTACGAAGAAGGTGTCCCTTTAATCGTAAAAGGACAAATTATTCCATCAAAATATTTATTTACTCCAGACGAAGGTCAAAACGGATTGAAAGGTGAATATTTCAACAATAGAAATGTAGAAGGAACTCCTGTATTAACTCGCATCGATAACCAATTAGAATTTGACTGGCCCTGGTCTCCAGGAACAGGTGTTACAGATGACGATTTCTCTATTCGCTGGACGGGTTACATAAAATCTGATAAAGCCTTTGATGGATGGCTAGGTTTAAGTTCTGATGATGGAATTAGAATGTGGATTGACGATCAATTGGTTATTGACAATTGGACAAAAGGGGCGACAAGTATCGTTACAACTCCAAAAAATATTGAAGCAGGTAAAAAATACAAAGTCCGCATCGAAATGTGGGAAGGCGGCTGGGGAGCCAGAGCACACTTACGCTGGAATCTCGAAAAAGTAAACTTTCAGCCAGCAATTGACATTGCTAAAAAAGCTGATGTAGCGATTGTGGTTCTAGGAGAATCAAACGAATTGGTCGAAGAAAATAGAGATGTTGCTTCATTAGATTTACACGGAATGCAACAGGAATTGATCGAAGCAATCCAAAAAACAGGAACTCCGGTAGTTTGTGTTTTATTAAATGGGCGTCCGCTTTCGACAAATTGGATTAGCGAAAATATTCCTGCTCTTGTAGAAGCTTGGTTTCCTGGACAAGCAGGAGGAAAGGCTGTTGCCGATGTTTTGTTTGGAGATTATAATCCTGGTGGGAGGTTGCCCATTACTGTTCCAAAATCTGTTGGACAGCTACCTATATATTACAACCAAAAACCATCTGCGATTCATAGGTATGTCTCTGAAAGTGAAAACCCGCTTTATACATTTGGTTATGGTTTAAGCTATACCAAGTTCGAATATTCAAATTTTGCTATTACTGCCAAAGAAATCAAAGCTGACGGCGAATTGAAAGTTAGTGTAAATGTTAAAAATATTGGAAATTATGGTGGAGATGAGGTTGTACAATTGTACATCAATGATGTTTACAGCAGCGTAACAACTCCAAGAAAAACATTAAAAGGTTTTAAAAGGTTATTCATCGAAAAAGGCGAAACAAAAAAGGTTGAATTTACATTAACATCTGATGAATTATCGATTTGGAACAGAGAGATGAAAAGAGTGGTAGAACCAGGTGACTTTGAAGTTATGGTTGGAGGGAATTCTGCAGATTTGTTAAAAGTAAATTTTAAGGTTGTAAATAATTAATTAATCTTTTATTTGACTAAGCGTAAATAGTTCCATTTGTAATTAAGGAACCAATCGTACATAATGGTACAAACCTTTATGACATTTGCATACTCTGCGTCTCTACGCCTTTGCGAGCCCAATTTTACGCAAAGGTATAGAGACGCAAAGTGTTTTCTGAATATAGCATCAATTTGTTGAAACCTAAAATCAGTAATTTATATAGTAGTCAGCAAAGGAAAATATAAAACTATCCTTATTCTACAACAAAAACATTAACTTTCACTTTAGGGTCAATGTTTTTTATTTAATAGATATGCCAAATCGTTAGTGAATAATTATCATGTTGTGTTTATCATTAGTAATAAGTTGTTAAATAAAGCTTTTTGTTTTAAAAAAAAACAGTAAAAACAGACTAACACCTTTTCAAATTTGTTATTGGTCGAAATTATATAAACATAACGAATTATAGTTTTAAATTTAACAAACTATTAACCTACGGTTAATTAATTGAATAAAATATTAACAAAAAACCCTAATTATGATTCAAAAAGTATTAAAACTACTGCTCGTGTTTTGCTTATTTAGTTTTCAGCATGCTAAATCACAAAATATTACAGTTACAGGTAAAATTACAGATGCCGCTGGTATGTCTTTGCCAGGAGCCACTATTGTTGTTAAAGGATCGCCAACAGGCGCTTCTGCAGATTTTGATGGAGTCTATAGTCTTAAGGTGCCAAGTTTGTCTGCGGTATTAGTAGTTTCTTATGTAGGATATGTGACAAAAGAAATTACACTTAAAGGTTCTGCTACTCTTAATGTAATATTGATATCATCTTCTCAAAATCTTAATGAAGTTGTTGTAACTGCTTTAGGTATTAATAAGCAGAAAAGATCGTTAGGGTATGCTTCTACCACAATTAAATCAGATGACATTGTTAAAACTGCCCCAACCAATTTTGCAACGGCATTATATGGTAAAGCTACTGGGGTTCAAATTGCTTCTACATCAGGAGGTTCTACCAGTGCCGCTAATATTACCATCAGGGGAGTGAAATCTATTACAGGTAAAAATCAACCCTTAATTGTTATGGATGGTGTGCCTATTCGTGATGGAGAAGTATCTAATAATGATTATTGGAATGATCAACGGATACGAGGAAATGGTCTTTTAGATTTAAATCCGGAAGATATTGAGAGTATTTCTATCTTAAAAGGAGCTTCAGCTGCTGCTTTATATGGTTCCGAAGCAGTTAATGGAGTAGTGTTGGTTACGACCAAAAAAGGAAAAGGGTCGGGTATGAGTGTTGATTTCTCAACGACTACTAGTATCGATGAGGTTGCTTATTTGCCAAGGTTTCAAAATGTAAGAGGAGCAGGATATCCGTTGGATTTTGCTGATGCTGGACAGGATTCAGAAGGATTTATATATTATGATACTGATGGAGATGGTGTTAAAGAAACAAGAGGTCTTATACAATCCTCAGTAAATTTTGGGCCTAAGTTTGACGGAAAACCCATTATGTCTTGGGACGGTGTTGTAAGACCTTATTCTGCACAAAAGGATAACTATAAGAATTTATTTCAAACGGCTAATAATGCCAGTCAACATATATCTATTGCTAATGTAACTGAGAAGTCAAACACCCGTTTATCTTATACACATCAAGATAATGAAGGACAAAGTTTAGGAACCAAAGACAAAAAAAATATTTTAAACCTAAATACTTCTTTCAAAACATCCGAAAAAATAACTACGGATATTACAATAAATTATATTAATCAATCGGTTAATAATAGGCCTTATTCTATAGATAGAATGATTAATAATTTTTCGGGAATGATGGGAAGGTTTGATAATGGAGATTGGTACCTAGACAAATATAAAACCAGTTTAGGGTATCGTTTTGTTACAGGAACAAATCAAAGTTTAACACCATTGGAAAACATTAAATACAATGGTATGAGAGGCGATATAATGGATTATGTGTGGAGAGTTAAAGAAAACAACTATAAGGAATTAAGTAATAGAGTTATAGGGGTTATTACTAATACTTGGGATATTACAAAAGGATTAACGCTAAGAGGAAGAGTTTCCACTGACTTTACATCACGCACAGCCGAAACTAAAAATTCTACTGAGGTACCATTGGCATTTGGAAATTCTGGAAGATTTGGTGTAGAAAGTTATAATGCAAATATAGTATATGGCGACGTATTAATGACATACAATAAAGCGATTACTCCCGATTTGAATGTTACTATTTTGGGAGGTTATAATGGCTCAAAAGAAACTTCTACCCAATCGAGTATTGATACAAATGGCGGTTTATCTTCAGAAAATTGGTTCGATATTAAGGCCTCTGTGCTTACTCCTAATGCAAACAATTCAAGACGAGCTATAACCAAAGATGCTTTACTAGGAACTGTAGGCTTTGATTATAAAAACTATTTATTTCTTGAAGGAACCATTAGGAGAGATAGAACTTCAACAATGCATCCAGATCAAAATACTTTTACATACCCATCTGTAAATTCAAGTTTTGTCTTTACTGATGCATTTAAACTTCCTGAGGTTATTAATTATGGAAAATTAAGAGCTTCTTGGGGGATAGTAGGGAACTATCCAGATCCTTATCGTGCTAATGTGGCTTATAATCAACAAGGTTTAGGCTCTCAAGGCGTTTCTCAACCAGTATATACAACTGTAGAGACTGTTAAATATGGGAATGATGGTATTGAGCCAGAAAAGAAACACGAATACGAATTTGGTTTAGAAACCAAAATGTTTGATAATAGATTTGGTTTAGATATCTCTTATTATAACGCACAAATTGTCGATCAAATATTAGATTTAACATTGCCTAATTCTTCTGGAGCCAGTGTGATACTTGCCAATGTAGGAACTTTAAGAAATACAGGTATCGAAATAGGAATTAATGTAACACCAATAAAAACAGCCGATTTTGTTTGGGATGTTACATTGAATATTTCAAAAAACAAAAATAAAGTTGAGAAATTGGCAAATGGTCTAAATGAAATCGTTCACCAAGATTATGACGGAAATGCGGCAGTATTAAAATCAACAGTAGGGCAATCTATGGGAGATCTTTATGCACATCCCGTAGCAACAGATGCAAATGGAAACAAAATAGTTGATCCAAATGGAATGTACAAAGTAGATCCTGATAAAATGGAAAAATATGGAAACGTAATGCCTAAATTCATTGGTGGATTTATAAACTCATTTTCGTATAAAAACTTAACCTTGGATGTTACTATGGATTATAGATACGGAGGAGCTGTTATGCCAACAGGAATCAACTGGATGACTAGCCGCGGTCTTACTGAAGAAAGTACAAAATATATGGATACAGAACACGGAGGACTCACTTATTATAATAATGGAAATTATAATGTACAACTTCCTTCAGGGGCAACAGTCGGACCAGGTGGAGAAACGGTTTATCATAATGGAATGCTATTAGATGGTGTACAAGCAGATGGTTCGCCAAATAATCATATTGTTTCTCAATCAGAATATTACTTTACGGTCTATAACTGGGGAGGTCCGCAATACAGCCCAAACACCCGTTACGATTTGTATATTAAGGAAAATAGCTATGTGAAATTAAGAGAACTTTCTATTGGCTATAATTTTTCTAAAACAATTTTAAAGAAAATAGGATTTTCTAAATTACAACTTTCAGCTTATGGAAGAAACCTTTTCTATATCTATAGAACGATAAAAGATATGGATGCAGAGGCAACTACAGCAGGTTCAAGATGGTTTCAAAACGTGAATAATACAGGAACTAATCCATCTTCCAGAACTTACGGTTTAATGTTGAGAGCAAGTATATAAATAAAACTAATACGAATTTAAAAATATATTTATGAAAAAATTATTATTAATCCTTACCATGTTACTTACGGTTCTAGCGTTCAACGCTTGTACCAAGGATGATTTTAGCGAGAATTATACCAATCCATCTAAAGTAGCTACTACCACTTTAGACAAGCAATTTGCGGGATTGTTGTACACCAATAGAGAATATGTACTTCCAGCTTATTGGAACTATTATGTGGCAATGAGAACTACAATGGCACATTACACACAAGCAGTGGGATGGGTAAATCAAGATAATCAATATGTGCCTGGCGAACCAGCTTCTAAGGCTCGTTGGGATAATTTCTATGCCTTATTGGCTCAATACCGTGAAATGGAAAAAATTAACACATCCCTTTCGGCAGTAGAGCAAAGTAATTATAGAATATTTATGATTGCTGGAACTATTTATTTGTATGACAATTTACAAAAAGAGGTCGATTTGCACGGTGATATTCCATTTTCTGAAGCTAGTAAATTGGGTCAAAATGGAGGTGATTATATAGCCTCTTTACCAAAATATGATTCTCAAAAAAGCATTTATACTAAAATGCTAGATGATTTAAAAATATTTTCCGACGAATTAAATTCAATAAGCGTTCCATCGGGTATTATAACTGCTTTGAAAAAGCAAGATTTTGTTAATAACGGAGATCTAAATAAATGGAAAATCTATTGTAATTCTTTACGATTAAGAATGCTTACTAGGGTTTCTGGAACTGCCGATTTTCAATCAAGAGCGCAGTCGGAAATAGCAGCTATTTTGGCAAATCCTGCCATATATCCTGTAATTTCTGATAATTCTCAAAACATACAAATGAATGTTTATGATTTGGGTAGCGATATTAATTCAAAAGGTTTTCAATCGGGTTTAGAAGATGATAATGGTAATTTGGCTAGTAAACCAATGATTGATTACATGGGAACAAATGCAGATCCTAGATTAAGAGTTGTTTTTGAGCCTGGAGTGAATGCCCCTGTAAATGCTTACCTAGGTATCGACCCTTTAGGGCTTAATAATGACCAAACAACATTGGTTGCTGCGGGGGTTGTTTCTAAATATAATACAAGAACTTTAAGTCGCAATCAGTTTTTTCCTGGAGTATTAATCAATGCAGCCGAGGTCGATTTGCTTAAAGCCGAAGCTTATTTAAATAGTTCAAATGATGCTATGGCCAAAGCTAGCTATGAAGCCGCCATTACAAATTCTATTAAATTTTATTACAACTTAAATATCTTGTCTAATCAAGTAGGTACTGCTCCAGTTTTGGTTCCTTTAGCGGCTAATGAAATTTCAGATTATATTGCTAGTTCTGGAGTAAAATGGGAAAATGCAACTACAAAACTCCAAAAATTAGAATTAATAGCGATTCAAAAATGGATACATTATAGTGTGGTTCAATTAGATCAAAGTTGGGCCGAAATTAGAAGGTTAAATTTGCCAAATCTATCTTTTAAAGTCGATAATGCAAACAATCAAAAGTTACCTCCTAACAGATGGTTTTATCCTAATAGTGAAGTAACTGGAAATGCTACAAATTATCAAGCTGTAAAAGCTTCAGATAACTTAGCAACTAAACTTTTTTGGGATAATTAATATAAATTATTTCTTTTGATTTTGGATAGAGGTAAGATTTAGATCTTACCTCTATTTATTATAACAACTATTTTTTTCAAACCCTAAAATGGAAAATATTTAAAATTAATATTAAATGATTAGATTTTATAAATTAATAATAGTGTTGTTTTTTCCTTTTATTTTAATAGCTCAAAATAAACCTGATATTTATAAAGTGAGTTATTATCAATATGAAAATGGAAAAAAAACAAATGGAAGTACAGAGATATTTTTTCAAAATCAAATTGTTTTTTTGACTAAAAAAACAGATAAAGTTCAACAATATATTGATCTGAAAAATAACTTGAATATCAGTACTATTAAATTTAAAAATACTGTTTTCAAAAAAATAATTCCATTTGACAGCTTGCCTGTTCCTAAAAAAGAAAATGATACCCGTGTCATACTGGGGTATGATTGTCAGCATGTTTCTTTTTCTTATTTTTCAAATAGAATTGATGTTTGGTATACCGAAAAGGCTATAGTAAAGGGAACTCCTAACAGTAATTATCTGCCAAATAAAAATGCACTTGTACTGGAAATGGTTTATAATGGAAATCAGACTTTGAAAGCTAATGCTATTACTAAAGTTAAAAATTATGAACCAATTCTCAATTATGATGAAAAGACAGTAGTAGTTGATAAGTCAGAATTTGAAGAAATTCTCATTAATTCCAGATATACTAAATTGCCTATTTTTGATAATGAAAATATAAACTTTGACCCTAAGTCAATAATTCCAGAAGAGAAAGACCTTATTTCAGGCAAGGTTTATCATTTTTCAAACGGTAGCGTAGTTCTGAAAAAAATAAAAATTACTCCAGAATTAAAAAACAGTAGTGCCATTTTTGCAAAACTAACCTGTAAGTCTAATGGAGATGCGTATGACAGGACTGGTTCAGTATTTATTATTCCAGCTAAAAAAGAGGGAGACATAACGTCATTATTAGATGCTTATTTATATGGATTGGATCGATTACCAATTTATACAGATAATAAAAAAAATAACTATCAAGGAATTATAAAAGAAAAAGGATATCTGCCAGCAATTGAAATACTTAGGTTTTTTACGCCATTTGGAGTTAATCATTTTAATGATAAACGAAAAATAAATAATTATAACTGGGCAAAAGAAGTCGTTTATAAAGAAGAAGTCAGCTCGCTTGTTCCTACCGATGAAGATGAAATTTGGATTGGCGTTTTTATTGGTAATTATGATGCTGGCGGTCATACTATAAGTCTCGAACTCGATGCTTATCCATTAATGAACAATAACGAAGGCAAACCAAATAAGAAAAAGTACATAGCACCTTTATTTTCAACAGTTAATACTATGGAAATGTCAGGTCAAAATTATGGAGGACTTTTTGCTAATGATACTTTAAAAGTCAATTTTGAAATTAAAGAAGATATACAAAACTTACAACTTTTGTATACTACAACAGGTCATGGTGGCTGGGAAAATGGGGATGAGTTTGTACCAAGAATGAATAAAATTTTTGTTGATGGTGAAGAGGTTTTTAAAATTATTCCCTGGCGAACTGATTGTGCAACATATCGATTATCTAATCCGGCTTCAGGGAATTTCTCTGATGGATTATCTTCCAGTGATTTGAGTCGTTCAAATTGGTGTCCGGGAACATTAACCCCTCCTTATATTATTCCGCTCACTAAGTTGCTAAAAGGAAATCATGTGATAGAGGTAGTTATAGATCAAGGACCAAACGAAGGTCCCAGTACAAATCATTGGAATGTTTCAGGAGTTCTTGTTGGTCAATTGAATAATTAATTGGTAAATAAAAGAGTACTTTTCATAAACAGCATTATTGATTCCCCATTTAGTTGCTGTAAATCATACCATATACAATAATACTGTCAAGACAGTTTATAAAGCTTTAATTTACAATAAACAATGAATTTAAAATTTAATTCTTTAATACTATTATTAGTTTTAGTTAGTCTTTCCTGCACTTCAGTAAAGAAATTAAAAGTAAACAATATAACGAATAGCTTCATAACGAATCACCCAATAACCAATAACAGCCACGCTGCCACATTAGTGGAGCTTGAACCTAATAAAATTTTGGCAGCTTGGTTTGGAGGAAAATATGAAGGTGCTAAAGATGTAGGGATTTATTTTTCTAATTATGAAAATAAAAAGTGGACAGTGCCAAAAAATTTTGTCCAGCCTCTGAAAAAAGAAAGAGATACATTGCCTTGCTGGAATCCCGTTTTGTTTAAAAGTAAAAGTGAAAATTTATATTTATTCTATAAAATTGGAAAAAACCCAAGAGAATGGTTTGGCGCCATGATCATTTCAAATGATAATGGAATCACCTGGAGCGCTCCCAAATATTTGCCGGATGGTATTCTTGGTCCTATCAAAAACAAAGCTATTGAAACAACTTCTGGCGTTATCTTATGCGGAAGCAGTACAGAAAGTATTGGAGATAATAAGTGGAGAGTTCACGTTGAAAAGTACACCGAAGCAACTGATTCCTGGGAGAAAATACCCATTGATAATAAGAAGGAATTTGAAATTATCCAGCCAACGTTTCTTGTTCATTCTCCAAATGAGATTCAGATGCTGTCCAGAAGCAAACATAATAAAATAATTTCAAGCTGGTCTGAGGACAATGGACAAAATTGGAAAGATACAGACAGCATCCATGTTGTAAATTCTAATTCAGGAATTGATGCATTGACGATTTCTAAAAAATCGTTTCTCTTAGTTAATAATCCACTCAAACAAGGAAAGGATTGGTTCAATGGCCGGAATGTATTGGATGTAGAATATTCAAAAGATGGTATAAATTGGAAAAAAATATTCGATCTCGAAAATCAAAAGGAAGGCGAGTTCAGTTATCCGGCAATTATTCAAACTTTAGACAATAAAATTCATGTGCTTTATACGTACAATAGAAAGTATATTAAGCATGTAGTATTCGAGTTGAATAAATAAATTTGAATAATTTCTATTTTAGCAAACAAGTTATTAAAACAAAAATCATAGGTCATGAAATCTGTTCAAATTTCAAAAATTAAAATCTTTTTTATAAGCGTACTATTTTTTACTATCAGCAGTAATGCTCAAAATAGTATTAATGCTGGGACATTCTACAAGCACGATAAATATCTTTCTTCTGATAAGATGGAAGGTCGTTTTCCTGGTGCAAAAGGTAATAATGATGCTGCTTCTTACATTAAAAAATATTTTAAAAAGCACGGTCTGAAAGAATTCAATAAAAGTTATTATCAACCTTTTAAGGTATTTGTAAAAGAAGGAATAAATAAAGTAAAATCAGATAGTGTTATAACACAAAATGTTGTGGGATATATGGAAGGATCTGATGAGAAACTTAAAAATGAATTTATAGTAATTGGAGCTCATTATGATCATTGGGGATGGGGAGGACAAAATTCAGGCAGTAAAAAGAAAGAAGCTTTCGCTATTCATAACGGAGCAGATGACAATGCTTCCGGAGTTTCGGCACTACTGTGTATCCTGCAGGAATTATCAAGAGCTACAGTGAAACCAAAAAGAAGTATCATTTTTATTTCTTTTAGCGGTGAAGAGGAGGGGTTGTTAGGCTCTAAATATTTTGTCTCTCATTTGCCGGTTGAAAAAGACGCTGTAAAAGTAATGTTGAATATGGATATGGTTGGAAGGCTAAATGAGAAGAAGCAAATTTATATGGGAGGTGCAGGAACATTTCCAGATGGAGTAGAAATGATGAAAAAATTAGGAGAAAGCACTAACCTGAATCCAGTTATACACGCTGGTGATGTTGGAGGATCAGATCATGTGTCATTTTATAAATCTTCTATAGCTGCTGTGGGATTTCATACAGGAGGCCATCCGCAATATCATACGCCAGAAGATGATATTGATTTAATAAATAGCCAAGGGGGGGCTTTGGTATCTCAATATATTTATAATGCTCTGATGGCAATCGCAAATGATCCGCGACCGCTATATTTTATCAGTCAGGATAAAATAAATTAAGGTAATTCAATTTTAGAACGTATTTAATCTTCAATACCTATAAGCTTAGCTGGAGTAAAGATCTTAATGCAAAATGTAGTACAATAGCTTGTGAATAATCGAATTATATTAAAGGTTTTTAGATTGAATACGACCTTTTTTTATGGGATACTACCACTTAGTCGACAATGAGAATATAATGCACCATATGGTATTTTTTCACCTAACTCTTCCTTTTTAATTAATTGAATTTTAGCACTATACATTATAGTTGTTTCTACATCTACAATTTTATTCGCTATAAGCTCAAATGCCTTTTCTGAAATTTTCTAGTATTATTACCTCCGCTACTTACTTTAAGAAGAGATGGAAGCCCTGACTGAGCATATTCCTGCATCCATTGACGCACCGTTTTCTCATTTCTACCTAACTTTTTTGCTATATCACTTTGGAAATGATATTTTCCTTCTTTAACATAAATCAAAATTTTTAAGCAATCCTTTTTAAGTTCTCCTTTTGCTTTGAGGTACTCATTTCTCAAGAATTCTATTGTTTTAACTATTTTTATCTTTTTTAGCATAAGCCAATTATAATGATTATTACAGTAAATTCAAAGTATAAATGGTGTTACTGGAGCAAAACTTTTAGTAGGAATCGTTTATAAATACGGTACTTATGATTCTGGAGTATTTACAACAAAATCTTGGTTTTCTCATTCGCCTAATGGTGCTTTTAGAAGCCTATTGCCAATACCACAGTCGAAATGGATAAGAACAGTAATTTGAAGCAAAAATCCAGGATATTAATTATTGAAAATAAAGTGTTTTGAGTTAGTTTAGTTTTTAAAGGAGGCAAGAAATTGCCTCCTTTGCTTTTTTCGGGAGTGGTCAATTCTAGCAGAGTTTCTATAAATGCCCTGCAGTGTTATTTATTCAGGTTTTGGGGGCAGATTTTGCAGGTTTTTTATGCTTCAAAATAATAAAGGAATATTTTTTATTTCTTAAAGATTTCACAGAGATAGGTTATTAGTTTTTTTGTATTTAGTTGGAATTAATATTACATCTATAAAGAAATCTAATTTATAGAATTTTGACTTATAAATTGCTGAAATTTGTTTTTGTATTGCTCCGCGACAGTAATTCGCTGTTTGTTGATAATAACTTGGTTTCGTTCTATTTCTTCAATCTTGTCCAAGGCTACAATGAAAGAACGGTGGATTCTCATGAATTTGGATTCGGGTAATTCCTCTTCCAATGATTTTAAACTCATTAACGTTAGTATAGCTTTGGGCTGATTTACGAGCCAGATTTTGATGTAATCTTTCAATCCTTCAAAATACAATACTTCATCAAAATTAATTTTCAATTGTTTGTATTCCGATTTTACAAAAATAAAATCGACATTTTGGGGATTTTCCGGAGCTTCTTTTCTTTTCAAGGCAAACCATTCTTTGGCTTTTGCTGCAGCATTATAAAACTCTTCAAAGTTGAATGGTTTCATCAAATAATCCAAAGCATCGGCTTTGAAACCATCAAGCGCATATTCACTGAATGCTGTAGTAAAAATGATTTTGGTTTCTTTTGAAATAGTTTTAGAAAGTTCCAGTCCGGTTAATTCGGGCATTTGGATGTCCAGGAAAACCAAATCAATTTTTTCGGTATTTAATAATTCTAATGCATCAAAGGCATTGCTGCATTTTCCCTTTAATTCAAGAAAGGGCGTTTTGGAAACGTAATTTTGAATAAGCTCCAAGGCTAATGGTTCGTCATCTACAATAATACAGCTGATTTTGTTTTCTTGTATAGCCATTATTTCTGCGTATTAATTTCTAATTGTGCGGTAAAGAGTTCATCGGATTCCTGTATTTTAAAAAGATGTTTTTCAGGATATAATAATGCTAATCTTTTTTGAATATTTTTTAGTCCAATACCAGAACCGCTTTTGTCTAAATCATTTTTTTTAAAATTATTATTTTTGGTTTCAAACCTTATTTTTTGCCCGTCAATTTGCATTGAAAAATAAATATTTGAGCATTTAACTGCTGATACGCCATGTTTGAAAGCATTTTCTATTAATGAAATGAATAGTAGAGGAGCAACTTGCAAATCTTCGGTAAGAACAGGGAAATTGGCTTTGACAATCGTTTTTTCTGATGTTCTCAAATCCATCAATTCAATGAATTGTTTCATAAACTCAATTTCTTTTTTGAGGCTTACTTTTTCAACATTGGATTCATATAAAAGATATCGCATCAAAATACTCAAGCTGTGGATGGTTTCTTTTGCTTTTTCGGGTGAAATATCAACCAATGAATAAATGTTGTTCAGTGAATTAAAGAAAAAATGAGGCTGTAATTGGTATTTCAAATGCTGTAATTCGGATTCCAATTGGGTATTCTTTGATTCCTTTTTTTCGGCTTCGGTTTTGACCCAGCGTTCATAAATACGCAAAGTGATTGAAAAAATAAGTGGAATAATAAGAGAAAGTGTGTCAATATAAACAAAGAATTTTTTTGGCGGAAAATCAATTTTTTGATTATTAGGAGCATATCTTTCTCCAAAATAATCACGAAGTTGAAAGTTTAACCAAATAAAAAAAGCAATTAACAACGAATTGATAATGAAATAAAGAATTACTTTCTTTTTGAAAAGAAATCCATCTATGAAAAAAAAATAATTCAGATAAAAAATAACCGCATAAAACGCTAACGGAATCCAAGAATGTTCGACGATTCGCTGCAAATCAGAGGATTGTCCAGAGGATAAAAGATAGGGCAGGCTAAATAAAACCGCCCATACAGAAACATGGCTAATGATAGCGAAGAGGCGATTGTTTTTTATAAAATTATTCATAACGTAAAGCGTTTATTGGATCTAGGGCCGCTGCTTTTCTCGCAGGATACCACCCGAAAAAGATTCCGGTGATGGCACAGACGGCAAATGATATCAATATGGAAAACAAAGTAACACTTGTGGGCCAATTTAAGACTTTTGCAATAAAAACAGTCGAAACCAAGCCTAAAGTTACTCCAATTATTCCACCTGTAATACTGATAATGATGGCTTCGGTTAAAAATTGCATTAAAATGTCTTTTCCAGTACCTCCCACCGCCATTCTTAAACCAATTTCACGGGTTCTTTCCTTTACCGAAACATACATGATATTCATAATCCCGATTCCGCCAATCAATAGGGAAATCCCTGCAATTGCGACCAAAAGTACCGTCATCATCTCGCTTGTAGAGCTGAACATGGAGATTAACTCTTGTTGCGAAAATACATTAAAATCATCATCAGTGTTTACTAGTTTATGGTTTTCTCTCAAAATTTTTGAAACTTCTTCGACAGCTTCAGTAGCTTTGTCCTCGCTTTTTGATGAAGTAGCGATGGATTGCAAATAAGTTATGGCGAGCACTCTTTTTTGAACGGCAGTATAGGGTGCCAAAATCACATCGTCCTGATCTTGCCCAAAAGTATTTTCTCCTTTTTCTGAAAGGACACCTATAACTTTGAACGGAATTTTATTGAAACGAATGGTAGCGCCAATTGGGTTTTCACCAGCACTAAATAAATTTTCGACAATTGTTTTTCCAATAACTGCCACTTTTGCAGATGCTTTTACATCTTCATCTGTAAACATTGTACCGTCTTGAACATCCAAAACTCTTACCTTCAAATAGTCTGGAGTTACGCCATAAATAGATGTAGGCCAGTTTTTGGAACCTTTTATAGCGTGACCGTTACCGTTTACCACAGGCGTGGTGTTTTCTACTAAAGTTCCGTTTTTTTGAATCGCTTTTAGATCTTTGATTGTTAGTGTCTGCATGGAACTCACATCCATTCTGACTCCACCCTGCATTCCCGCTCCAGGGCGGATAGTGAGCATATTGGAACCCATACTTGAAATTTGCGATTTGATGCTTTCTTTGGAACCTTCGCCAATAGCGAGCATGGCTATGACCGAGGCAACACCGATAATAATTCCGAGCATTGTCAGGAAAGCCCTCATTTTGTTAATTTGAAGTGCTTTGAGTGCTATTTTTAATAAACTGGAAAGATTCATAATTTATGTATTTTAATGCGGTTAATCGTTGTCATTTCCCATGTTTTTCAATGCTTCTGAGGCATTCATAATGTTTTCGTTTTTGTAATCTTTGATAATGTGTCCGTCTTTTAAAACAATTGTCCGACCGCTGAACATAGCAATATCTGGTTCGTGGGTTACAAAGACAATTGTTTTTCCTTCAGCGTTTAATTTTTGAAATAGAACCATAATTTCATACGAAGTTCGGGTGTCCAAATTCCCTGTGGCTTCATCGGCAAGAATTACTACGGGGTCGTTGACCAATGATCTAGCAATGGCGACACGTTGCTGCTGTCCGCCCGAAAGCTGACTTGGAGTATGGTGCAAACGTTCCGAGAGTCCAACAAGATCCAACGAAGCAATCGCTTTTTGGCGTCTTTCTTCTGCTTGAATTTTTCGGTTGTAAAGCAAAGGCAGTTCTGCATTTTCAATGGCTGTTGTTCTGGGCAAAAGATTATAAGACTGGAAAATAAAACCAATTTTTTCGTTTCTGATTTTTGCTAATTGATTTTTGTCTAAGTTTCGAACAGAAGTATTGTCAATTTCATATAGGCCTGACGTGGGCTGATCCAGACAGCCCAAAATATTTAGTAAAGTTGATTTTCCAGAACCCGAAGAGCCCATGATAGTCACGAATTCTCCTTCTTCAATAGAAAACGAAATTCCTTTTATGGCTCGTACAATCTCGTCGCCCATTTTAAACTCTCGTTTTAAATCCTGAATATTTATAATTGTATTTTTCATAGTTTACTTTTTTCCGGGTGGTTTTGGCATAAATGGACTGGAAGAACTTTCAGATGATCCCGTTGCAACTTGTTCATTTTTCAACGCAGTTACCACTTCACTTCCTTTTGTCAAACCGTCTATTATTTCGTAATTAATTCCATCGTTCTTGCCTACGGTAATTTTTTGCTGGTGGATTCCGTTGTTGTCTTTTATCCAAATGTTTTTAGAGCTTTTATCTTTTGTAGGTGTTAGAGCTAATTTTTGTTCTGATACAGTTCCGTTTTTATTTGTATTGTATTCGGTTACTAATTTCATATCGGGTTCAAAAGCAAACGCTTTTGCTTCCAGAGTCAGGACATCTTTTAATTCCATTGTAAATATGGATACTGTTGCTGTAAGTCCCGGTTTTAATTTCTCTTCTGGATTATCGGCTTTTATAATCACGGTATACGTCACCACATTTGAAGTTACGGTTGAATTCAAACGAACTTGAGTTACGGAACCTGAAAATTCTTCATCAGGATAAGCATCTACCATGAACGTTACTCTCTGTCCTTCTTTTACGCTGCCAATATCGGCTTCATCAACATTGGCTTCGACCTGCATTTGCTTTAAATCTTTTGCGATGGTAAAAAGGGTAGGAGTGCTGTAACTCGCAGCAACGGTTTGTCCTTCGTCAACAGCTTTGGAAAGGACAACGCCGTCAATTGGTGAATAAATATTGGCATAACCCAAATTTGTCTGTGCTTTTCGTAAGTTAGAATTTTGTTGTTGAGCTGTTCCTTTTGCGGTATTTAAGTTAAAAAGTGCTTCTTGATAATCGGCTTTGCTGATGACATTGGCTTTGAAAAGCGAATTTTGTCTGTCGTAAATGATTTGCTTGTAATTTTGATCCTGCAAAGCAACAGTATAAGCTGATTTTGCCTGTTGCAATATTTCCAGAAGGTTTTCTTTGTCTAGTTCGGCAATAAGCTGACCTGCTTTTACAGTAGAATTGTAATCTACATATATTTTTTGAACTACTCCAGAAACTTGTGTTCCAACTTCTACTTGTTTTGTAGCTTCAATAGTTCCTGTTGCAGTGATTACATTGCTGATATTTCCTTTTTTGACCTGAACCGTTTCGATTTGAAATACCGTTTCTTTGTTTGTAAAAGCAAAGATGGCTGTGCCAATGGCTATAGCTATTAAAGCAGAAGCTAGAATTATTTTTGTTTTTTTATTCATGACTGTTTGATTTAAATTTGAATTTGATTTCCTTGATAAAATTGAAGTAGCTGATAGTATAATGCCAGCGATAATTTGGCTTGTAAATACGTTTGTTCTGCATTGAGGTAAGTGTTTTTACTCACCAGTAAATCGGTTGAACTTAATGCTCCCAATTCTGATTTTTTTAGTGACATATCGTATGCTAATTTTGAGGAATTTTTCAAAGCAATAGCAGCTTCCATCTGACTTTGGCTAGAAATTGCATTCTGCCAGGCACTTTCAATTTTTAGATACAATTGTTTATTTGCAGATTGAACTGAAAGTTTTGAGCTTTCGATTTCAATTTTGGCGTTTTCGACTTTTGCTTTGTTTTGGTATTTGCTAAAAATTGGAATACTTAGCGATAGTCCAACGCTTTGGTAAAAATTTCCATCAAACTGATTAAAGAAATTATAAGGTTGTGTATTTGTATAACCCGAATTTAACCCAGCGTTTAAGCTTAACGTTGGTAAATAACCCGATTTTGCTTTGGATAATTCCAGCTCTTTAATAGAAGTTTGAATAGCAGCACTTTTAATTTCAGGAAGATTTTCGGAAGCATAACTGTAAACTTTTTTTAATTCGGGAATTGCAAATTGTTCAGCAGCTAATTTTGTTGCTGCAATATCAAAAGAATCTTTAGGATCTAATTCTAATAGTTGTTTTAAAGAGATAAGTTGTTGACGGTAGCTGTTTTGTACTGTAATCAGAGTTACTTCGTCATTTTTGAGCTGGGTCTCCAAATTGGCAGCGTCTATTCCGGCAACAGAACCTGCTTTGTATTTGGTGTTCATTTGATTCAATTGTTCTTTGGAAGAAGCAATGATATTTTTGGAAACTTCAATACCTTCTTTATAATAGAGTGCTTGCAGATAGGCTTGTGCCACGCTCAAAAGGACATTGTTTTTTGCTTCGGAAACAAAAAACTCGTTTTGTTTGACTAAAAGTTCGTTCTGTTTAATCGTATTATTGATGTAATTGCCTTTGAACAAAGTCAGCGAGACATTGACTCCAGCACTTGTTGAATGTACTAATTGGGTAACGTAACTGCTTGTAATGGGGTCAATACTGCTCCCGTTGTTCATACTTTGTGAGGCATTTGCAGATATGCTTGGCAAGCGTTCATATTTGGATTGTTTGTAATTAATTTCGGTGCTGTTCTCAGTAAGCTGAGCTTGTTTTACCGTAATGTTATTTTTGATTGCGTAAGAAATGCAATCTTCTAAACTCCATATTTTTGGTTTTTCTTCCTGTGCCGTAATGAAACCTACGTGGAAAAGCAGTAACATTACTATGATTATTTTTTTCATTTCTTTGAATTTTATAGTCCAAAGGAATGACTAAAGCCAATGATAAAATAAAGAAGTAGAAGTCTGCTATGATTTTGTATATAATGATGTGGATTTTATCGATGAGAATTTTATAGTCTCTTTAAAAAAAGTTGAGATTTCTAGTCATTAATTTCCAAAAGTATATCGTAAAGTAATTCCTGATTTAATATTGGTAAGCGGGTACGAAGTTGAAATAATTGGTTTAGAAAAAGAATGATTGTAATAAATGATGATTGTTAAATTTTTACTTAGCGAATAATCGGCTGTGGTGTTCAAAGTCCAAATATTTTGCCCTCCAACCAATTGATTGTTGTCATAATCCAAATACCTTACAATAGTTTGGTTCTCCCTTGAAGTTAAATCGGTTAAATGATTTTTTGTAATAGTAAAGCAACCAAGAGTTCCTTCAGCATATCCATTTTCAAGAAGTGCTTTCATTTCATCATTGTGCTTTTGGAATTCTTCAAGTAGTTTAACTCTTGGTTGCACTTTGCCCAAAACATGATCCATGATTTTTTCGACGGTAATGGTTTTACCGCTGTACATCATTCCAGTTTTTATTTTATTAATCTTTAAAGTAAGTGAATCCAAAAGAAGTTTAATGACTTTGCATCTTATTTGGATCCGACTGACCTTTCTGTTTTTTTATTCCATCTGGAATATCCCCATTTGCGTTTGGAGGAAGCTTCCTTTGGAATTCCGTCTAAGGTAATTCTAAAGTACAAGGTTCTAATTTTTCTGTCATTACTGGTTATTTCCATAAAGAAAACTAACCCAAAACTGCTCTCTAACATAATTCAACTTTTTAGATTAATAAATGTAGAATTATAGTATCAAATAAACAAGTCGTTAATCTTTTTAACCCCTTTATATATAAGGGTTTAGTTCGGGTTCTGTGGCAGTTTTCGTTGCCAGACAAAAGGGATCAATACGAAAAGTTGTGGAGAAATATTAAAAATCAGATTTTTGTATTTCTAAATATTCAAAAATGAAAGCCTCTTTTATCGATCTACTCAAATTATTATTACCTGAAATCATAGTTGACTATTTTGAACTCACTT